>CAVUZS010000009.1:0-240609 GCA_963746015.1 uncultured Chloroflexia bacterium | reverse complement strand
TATGTACTGTTGGCACTTCGTTCAGTTTGGTCTTGCTAATATGCTGGTGGCCATTTACTCCAGCCGGGTGAACCGGACGCGAGCGGAGAAATATGTGCAGGCCAAGGCAAAAGGGTATGAGTTGATCACCTTTGTCAGTTCGAAGGCCATCACCTGGCCGGGCCTGGTCATCGGCGACAATTGCTTCATTAGTGAAGGCGTCATTTGCAGGCCCTTTCTCGAGATCGGAAATGATGTCTTCGTGATGACCGGGGCGATGCTTGGGCATTACTCGGTCATCAAGGAGCATTGTTTCATTGCACCCCGGGCAGCCATCCTGGGAGGGGTCACCATCGAGCCGTATTGCACGATAGGGGCGAATGCCACCATTCTCGACACCGTCACCGTGGCACGCGAGTGTGTCATCGGCGCGGGAGCCGTCATTAACGTGAATACGCAGGAAAAGGGGGTCTACCGGGTCAATCCGCCCACTCTCCTGCCGTTGCCCAGTGATAAGCTGGCAAACCTCGTGTTTAAGGGACGAAGCCATGCTTGACAGGCAAGTCATCCGCGATTTCCTGACCACGCTGGCAAAAAGAGACACCCCCTTCGGAGACGACGACTCGCTCCTGGTCACCAAGATACTGGATTCCCTTGCGATCGCCGAACTGGTTGTCTTCCTGGAGGAGCATTACAAAGTGACCCTGGATGGCGACGACCTGACGCCCGAAAACCTGGATTCGATCAACGCGATTGCGAGTTTCCTGGAGCAGAAAGGTATTTCTTGAGAATGGGAGAAACGACATGCAACCATTGGTGAGCGTGCGCGTTGTCACATACAACCAGGAAAAGTACCTTGCCCAATGCCTCGAAGGCATTTTGATGCAGCGAACGGATTTCCCGTTCGAAATCATCATCGGCGAAGATTGCAGCACCGACCGGACACGCGCGATCGTAGTGGCATACCAGCAAAAATATCCTGAAAAGATCAAGGCGCTTCTTCAACCGCAAAACCTGGGCGGGGGGCATAACAACTTGCAGGTCCAGCAAGCCTGCCAGGGGAAATATCACGCCATGTGTGAAGGGGATGATTACTGGATTGACCCGCTGAAACTGCAAAAGCAGGTGGACTTTATGGAAGCGCATCCGGATATTTCGCTTTGCTTCCACAATGCCTTCACGTTGGATGAATTCCACGCAGCCGTACGTCTGTTTTTTGAGACACCACCAGGAGAAACCCTGGACTTTGAGGCCGTGTGCCAAATTAAAACCCCCACTGCCAGCGTAATGGCACGTAGCAGCATCCTGGCGACCTTGCCGGACTGGCGGCTGAAAATCTGGTGCGGTGATGTCGTTTTCCGCCTGTGGTGCGCTCACCACGGCAACCTGGGTTACCTGGACAAGGTGATGTCGGTATATCGCGTCCATCCGGGAGGGGCAGTCGCCAGAAATTCCCGGCAGGAAAATAAAAGAAAAACTTCTGAAGAGGAAGTGTTCCTGTATAAACAGTTGGACCGCGATACCAATTACCTGCATACCGTTGCGCTCCAGGCCCAGGTCAAGCGGGTCCAGGAGCGCTATCGCCGCAACCAGAACCTGAAAGCCTATTACCTGACCCATCCCGCCCAAATCCTGAGGCGCCTGCGTGAGTATAAAGGGGCCATCCAGAGATATCGGTCCATCAAATATCGTGGGAATTTAGATTAGTTCTTCTGTTGTTGAGAGACCAGCATGAAGCTTGCTGCCATGCAGCCCTACTTTTTCCCTTACCTGGGCCATTTCGACCTGCTCAACCAGGTGGATATGTGGGTTGCCTATGACTCGGCCCAATATATCCGTCACGGTTGGGTGAACCGCAACCGCGTGCTGCACGCCGAATCCGGCTGGCAATACATCACGGTGCCGCTGAAAAAGCATTCCTATACCGCCTCCATCCAGGAGATTGAAATTGCCGGCGAGGCTTGGAAAAAACAGGTCTTCAAACAACTCGAACATTACCACATGGATGCGCCGTTCTACAAACCAGTCATCCACTTCCTGGAGGATGCTCTTTCAGTAAAAGAAACCCAGTTGGCAAAATTAAATGTAGCCCTTTTCTGCCTGACAGCTGCCAGGCTGGAAATACCAACACCCATCCACATGTTTTCAGAAATGGTTATTTCCACCGGCTCCGCCAAGGGTCCAGAAGAACTGGCCCTGGCGATCTGCCGCGCCACCGGCGCCAGCGAATACATCAACCCGCCGGGAGGAATTGGCTTGTATTCCGTCGAAGGATTTGCAAAGTACGGCATCAAACTAACCATCCAGGTTTTTAGACCAATAACTTACACTTGCGGCAGGTTCCAGTTTGAGCCAAACCTGTCCATCCTTGACGTGATGATGTGGAATTCGCCCGAACAGATCAAACATTACCTGGATACATTTCGCCAGAATCCAGGTTGATGGAACCGCCCGCCATTGTCCGCCCAGCAATGATACTCTATGTGGTACAAAAGCCCCATGGAAGCAGGACTATGCTACGATTACCGCCAGCCGGCTGAAGTTAGAAGGCAGCGCGGTTACCAAGGTTTTGTGGTAGAACTGCAGAACAATTAACGATGGTAATATTAAAAGATGCAATCAACCATTAATCTACAGCGCTTTCAACCTGCTTTTTAATACGAGGCGTCATCATGATGGCGAAACAACTGGCGATTTTGGGTGGAAGCCCAGCATTTGCAGAGCCTCTGCATGTCGGTCGGCCCAATATTGGCGTGCGTCAGCAGTTCATGGAATACGCCGACCAGATGTTTGATAGTCGCTGGCTGAGCAATCATGGCCCGCTGGTGAAGCAGTTCGAGCAGGAACTGGGCCAATTCCTGGGAGTGAAACACTGCATCACGGTCTGCAATGCCACCGTCGGCCTGGAAATTGCCATTCGTGCCTTGGGCCTGCAGGGTGAAGTCATCGTCCCAGCCTTCACCTTCATCGCCACCGCCCATGCCCTGCAGTGGCAGGGCATCACCCCGGTCTTTGCGGATATTGACCCCCAGACCCATAACATTGATCCGCGTTCCGTCGAGAAGCTCATCACGCCGCGCACCACTGGCATTATCGGGGTCCATCTGTGGGGACGGCCTTGCGGCATAGAGAGTTTACAGGAAATTGCCGCCTCTCACAAGCTCAAGCTGCTCTTTGATGCCGCGCATGCCTTCGGGTGCAGTTTTCAAGGCAGGATGGTTGGCAATTTTGGGGAGGCCGAAGTGTTCAGTTTCCACGCCACCAAGTTCTTTAACACCTTCGAGGGCGGGGCCATCACCACCAACGATGATGCCCTGACTGCCCGCATCCGCCTGATGGAAAATTTCGGCTTTGCCGGGTATGACGATGTTATCTCCATCGGCACCAATGGAAAAATGAGTGAAGCCTCTGCCGCTATGGGGCTGACCAACCTGAAATCGCTGGATGAGTTTGTGGGCTGCAATTATCGCAACTATTGCAAATACAGGCAGGAACTCGTTACCATTCCTGGTATTTCCCTGATTCAATATAACGAAAAAGAGAAGTGCAATTTCCAATATGTCGTAGTGGAAGTGGACTCACACATCACTGGCATCCACCGTGATGATCTGTTGAAGACACTCCACGCAGAGAATGTGCTGGTCCGCCGCTATTTCTGGCCCGGCTGCCACCGCATGGAACCGTATCTTTCGCAACTTCGCGGCGCGTCCTTGAATCTCCCCAGGACAGAGGAAGTAGCTGAACGGATCCTGGTGCTGCCGACCGGCTCGGCGGTCAGCGAGCAGGATATCAAACGGGTCTGTGATATACTGCGGGCCGCGCTCGCTTGCGCCAATCAAATTCACCGGCATATTGTAGGTAATGGATAACCTTAAAAATAAGACTTTCTCCGCACTGGCTTGGAATTTAGCCCAGCGGATGGGACTCCGCCTTATTCAATTCATGCCCACCATTATCTTGGCGCGCCTGCTCACGCCAGCAGAATTTGGGCTGATCGGGATGCTGACCCTGTTCATCGCGCTGGCTGCCACCTTTCTCGACAGCGGCTTCAGCCTGGCCTTGATCCAGAAGAAAAACGCCAGCTATCTTGACGAGTGTTCGATGTTCTACTTCAACATTCTCGTCGGCGCGGTCCTGACCCTGGCGCTATTCCTAGCTGCGCCGCTGATCGCGGCTTTTTATCATCAACCCACTCTAACCGGGCTGACGCGTGTCTTATCCTTCGGTATTTTGATTTCAGCGTTTGACATTATCCAGACTACGCGTTTGACGCGTGCGCTCGACTTCAAAACTCAATTCAAGACAACTATTTTGGGATCATTGGCCTCCGGTGCGCTTGGAATAGTTGCTGCATACCTGGGTTTGGGCGTCTGGAGCCTGGCCATTCAAAGCATCGCCGATGACCTCATCAGCACGGGCACCCTGTGGATCGTTTGCGACTGGCGCCCGGCGCTCCTCCTCAGCCTCAATTCGCTCAAGGGGATGTTTGGCTTTGGATCGCGCATGCTTCTTACTAATTTGGTCGGCACGTTTTTCGATAATATTTATGGGGTCATCATTGGCAAAGTTTTCTCGGCAAATGAATTAGGGTATTACATCCGCGGCGATTCCTTGAGAACCATTGCGATCAACACCACTTCTGATGCCTTTGGCAATATCTTATTTCCCGCCTTAGCAACCATCCAGGATGATTCCGAGCGATTAAAACGGGCCTACAAAAAATCCCTTCAGATGTCCGCCTTTGTGCATTTCCCTTTGATGGCTGGCCTGATTGTGGTAGCAAAACCGTTGATTTTCTTGCTTCTTTCTGCAAAATGGCAGGAAACGGTTCCCCTGTTTCAGTTAATGTGCTGCGCTGGATTGCTGTACCCACTTCAAATCGTCAATCTAGACATCCTAAAAGTCAAAGGACGCTCAGACCTGTTTCTTAGACTGACCCTGATAAAACGCTCCCTCACAGTGATTGCTATTTTTATTACTTTTCCCTGGGGTATCAATATGTTATTGGTTGGACAAATCGTCCTGGCGGTTATTGCCTACTTTCTAAACAGTTTTTATTCAGAAAAATTGATCGGCTATTCTATGATCGCCCAGGTCCAAGATGTATTACAGAGCCTGGCTTTCTGCTTGTTGATGGGGGGGGGAATGTGGTTGGTTGGGCATTTTCTTTCAGCAGGCGATTTCATCACCCTGCTGGTGCAGGGTATGGTAGGCCTTATCTTGTATTTCTTGCTCAATCTGCTCGCGCGGACCGATCCGTTGCTAGAAGTCTTTGCGCTTGGCAATCGTTTGTCGGCTTCTTTCACCAGGAACTAAGAATTAAGGATGCAAGTAATGAAATCCGTTTATACCCAAAAGGTGCTTCATTTGCTTCGGCTCACCACTAGCGCGATACGGGCATGGAGCAAGCCAAAAATATTTTGCATCGGTCTTAATAAGACAGGCACAACGTCGCTGGCCATGGCGCTCCAGGAACTTGGCTTCACGGTCGGTGAACAACACCTGGCAGAACTTTTATTGTACGATTGGTCACGTCGAGATTTTCGTCGATTGTTTTTTTATTGCCATCAGCGCGCAGGCTTTTCAAGATGTGCCTTTCAGCCTGCCATTCACATTTCAAGCATTGGACCAACATTTTCCCCATAATAAATTCATTTTGACTGTCCGTGATTCCGCTGAACAATGGTATAGTTCACGAATGAATTTTAATTCTGCTGTTTTTTCGAATGGACGCCCCACCACTCTCGAAGATCTGAAGGCTTCATCGTACGTCCGCCCGGGTTGGGCTTATGATGCGAACAGGCTGATCCATAATACTCCACTTGATGACCCATTCAACAAACAAATGTTCATTGCCCATTACAATACCCACAATAGCACCGTCAGGGAATATTTTCGTCACAGGCCACAGGATTTGCTCGTTCTAAACATTGCGGAGCCGGGGGCATATCGCGAGTTATGCGCTTTTCTCGGCAAACCCTGCATTGACAAAGAGTTTCCCTGGGAAAATAAAACCTCGAATTTTACAAAAACTGAAACATAAGACTGCCAGCGATGAAACAGAAGAAAAGCACGAGAACAAAGCCGCTTAACTTATACCGCCTGCGCATGGCGGGTTTGATGCTTTGTGCCGATTTGACGGCCCTTCTTTTGGCAACGTTTTTGGGAAATTATCTATTCAACGGTTTCTTTAATTATTCTCCTCTGGCTGGCAGTGAAATAGAGCATATTATTTTTCTGCTCGTCTGTATCGCTTTGTTCATGGTGAGCAAGTTATACCCGGGCGTTGGTATCAACCCGGCGGATGAAATCCGGTTAGTGGTACAAAACACTTTTACTGCCCTGGCTATTAGTGTAATCTTCAAAATCTTGCTGGGGCCGGCAATACCCGCCCTTTTCTACACCCTCGTACTGATATGGGCGTTATATATTTTTTTCGTGCTGGTTTTTCGTTGGGCCGCCCGCATCACGGCAGCACGCCTGAGAGTGTGGAAAGAGCCAGTGCTCGTGATTGCTGGGGGGGAACGGGCCGCCTATCTGGTACGTTATTTTCGCAAACGGCTCAGACTGGGTTTCTGGCCGGTCATGGTCGCCTCGGATGATGCCGGCGTAAAATCCTATGTCTCGTATGAGGATGAACCGGTCATCAATCTACGAGATTTGCTATCATTCGCAAACTTGACCAGGATATCTGATCTGGGAGTCGAAAGCGCAGTGATTGATCTTTCCGTTGCGGGGGACATGTTTGGGGCCGGGACCGCTCCACTGCTCTCACAAACACTGCCCCATCTCATTTTCGTATCGGATCTGGACTGGCTCGAAGGGGTTTCATTGGACATCCATGATTTTGAGGGTCTCCTGGGTGTGGAAACCCGCAAGAACGAGTTGAACTTGTTTGAACTCAGCCTAAAATATGGCATGGATTTCTTGCTTTCTTTTAATTGCTCTTGTTTTCCTCCTGCCTCTTTTTCTGCTGATTGCACTGATCATCAAGCTCGACTCTCCAGGCCCCATCTTTTATCTACAGGGACGAATCGGTAAAAACAGGCGGGAAATAAAAATCATCAAGTTCCGCACCATGGTGAAAGATGCCGATATAACCCTGCAGGCATACCTGCAAGCCAACCCGGCAGCGCAGCAAGCCTGGGAACAGGGTCATAAGCTCAAAGATGACCCGCGTATCACGCGTTCTGGCAAGTGGCTGCGTAAATTCAGCCTGGATGAATTACCGCAACTATTCAATGTCCTGAAAGGAGAACTCAGCCTGGTGGGAGCGCGTCCGATCGTGGAAAGCGAAGTGCATCATTATGGCAAGCGCTTTGATGTCTATACGAGCGCGAGACCCGGCCTGACCGGGCTATGGCAGGTTTCGGGGCGTAACAACACCACCTATGACGAGCGCGTGCGTTTCGACCTGTACTACGTTCATAACTGGTCTATCTGGCTGGACTTGTACATTCTCTTGCGGACCATATGGGTTGTTTTGAGCCGTGACGGAGCATATTGAGCGTTCAGAAAATGAATGCAATCAAGACCATTTTGGCACCCAGCAATAAACCTGACCGCTGGCTGAGCACCGTCGTCATTGTTCTCGCCGCGACGGTCGGCGGGGCGGCCGTTGGCGGATTCAGTCTGCTAGCCTTCGAGGTTGTGCTGGCAGTTTTGATCGGCGCGGCTGCGCTTTTTCTCTCCATCCGCAATGAACGTTTCCCCATGTATTTGTTGATCTCCATGCTTGCCCTGGCTGAACTCCTTAAGGTGGATATCATTCCATCCACCTTGCTCATCCTGCCAGGCGGGTTGGCAATTATCAGCCTGCTTGCAGCCATCTTCCTGCGGCGCAGTAAGGTTTTTGTCAGATCCCCGATCTTATTGTTCGCTGTTCTGCTGGGGATTTGGGCATCCATTGCAACTGCCTGGGTGGGCAGCCTCTCCGAGTCGCGCCCATACTGGCTGGTCATCATCCTTCTATTTCTCGTCCCCAACCTGCTCACGCGCCTGGAACATCTTCTGCGGGCGGCCTGGTGTTTCCTACTGCCTCTTGGAATCCTCGGCGCGTATGTATTTTTGGACAGAATATCGGTTTTCCTGACCTCTCAGGAGATCGACCTGGAAAAGCTTCACCTGGCTCCCCTTGTCATCGGGGACAGAAATACCGCCGGTATGTGGTTGACCCTGGGACTTCCATTTGTCTATTACTTATATGGATATTATAAAAATGAGCCGCGCAAACGCTTCTGGCTTCTGCTGGCGGGCGGTGGCATGCTCGCTGGAGCGGTGGCAACGCTATCCATTGGCGTGGCGATTGGCTTAGTCGTGATGTTTGCCATGATTGTCTGGTTGCAGCCCGGGGTGACGGCGCGGCTACGTCTGCTGGTTCTGGCTGGTTTAGTCACCTTTTTGATCTTCAGTGGCCCCCTTTCTCAACGCCTGCAAATGCTCAATCTGACAACGTTGGATGAAAGTTGGGGAAGCAATCGCGGCGAACTCTGGAGTGCCGGGTATCATACTATCCTGGACCACCCGGTATTTGGCATCGGTTTGGACCCGGCGCGCAGGTCGGCCATGATGTTATATATCCAGAGCTGGTTCATTCAGCAATGGTATGCCGCAGGCGTTCTGGTCGTGCCCCATAATATATTACTTTCGGTAGGAGTGGATATAGGACTGCCAGGGTTGGTCTTGTATCTGGCAATGCTCGGTGCGGTCTTTCTCCTGTTATGGAATCTCCGCCGCCGGTTGGCCGGACGCCCTTCGCTGCAAGTATTCGCGAATATCCTCCTGGTTGCCATAATGACTGGTTGGGCCCAGGGCATGGGGCTCAGTGTCCATCTTGACAAGATGACGTGGTTTTTAATGGCGTGTACGATTGCACTGGCAAATATTACTTCTCTAGAGAAGAATAAGAATACATGATGGAAGCTGCTCCTTTTGGTTTTTCAGGAGTGGAAAGCCTGTTGGCATTTATCCACATTGAAAAGACCGCCGGCGAAACAATAAAATGGGTATTACGAAGTTCTTTTGGGATATCCCATTGTGACATTTCACCGAGCGAAGTATTTAAGCCCTTGCTACCTGACCAGCTCGCCAAAATAGAAAAAATATACCCATCCCTGCAAAGCATTGCAGGGCACCCCATAACGCCTTATACGGATCTGGATACAGCATGGCGACCTATCCAATACTTTACTTTTTTACGGGAGCCGGCAAAACAATGTGCATCTTATTTTCAATACTTGGTGTCGCTGAAAAGATATCCAGTTGCCATATTCGACGAGTGGATTAATAGCGAATGGCCCCGAAATATGCAGACCAAGCGCTTATGCGGGGAAGCCAATGCCCAAAAGGCAATTGTCATGATTACCGAGAAGAGTATTTTTACAGGATTGACCGAACGATTCGACGAGAGTGTTTTCCTGTTCAAACAATTCGTCAGACCTGATATATATCCTGGTTATTCCTTGCGAAACCAGGCGCGCGATAACGCCCTGGCAACCCGCTTGCTCTCCGACAGGAGAACCCGCAATCTGATCGACGATGCCGTAAGCGAGGACATCAAACTTTATCGATGGGTGAAAGATAAGCTTTATCCCCAGTATGTTCTTCTATACACTGAAAAGACAAACATGCCGTTACCGCAATCATTTCCTTTCAAAAACCAAAATTACCGTCCCCTGTATTTGTTTACCAATCGACTATATCGGAATTTGGTTTATAAGCCGCTGGAGAGGATGTTGATACGTCAAGAAGTGGACCATCGAAAAACGGGCAGGCGTTCTTTTTGATGGTAAGGAGCAGCGTCTGTACTTTCCCACCAACCTAACCAGCGTATGAAAATATTAACCATTCACGCAAGAGGAACAATTACCGGCGGCGCAGATGTCGTTTACCTTCAAGGTAACCGACTCTTGGCAGAGCAGGGGCATTTGATTGCCTGGCTTACGATAGGTGATGCCCCTGTTGCTAGGGAACTCAAACAGCCTGCATTTTGCCAGCCGGAATTTCGCGAGAGCAGTATTTTTCAAAAGCAAACCGGTCTGGCGATGGGGCACCTCTATAACCGGAGTGCATATGCTTTGGCGGAAAGAGCCGTCCAGGAATTTAAACCGGATATCGTTCACGTTCATTCCATCCAGGGACATTTATCTCCTTCCGTATTGTTGCCTTTAAAAAGGGCGGGCATTCCGATTGTGCAAACCCTCCATGATTACCGCCTGATATGCCCTGCCATGCACTTTCTCTCCCATGGCCAGGTGTGTGAAGCCTGCAAAGGGAGAAAATACTACCGGTGCGCCATGAAACGCTGCCGCAAGGGCAATTGGTTGAAAAGCAGTGTGGCGATGTTGGGTTCTTATATGAGTGATTATATCTACCGGTACGATACCCTCATATCGGCTTATGTAACGCCGAGTGAATTCATGCGCCAAAAGATGATTGAATTCGGCTACTCTCCAGATAAGCTTATCACGCTGCCCAATGCGTATTTTGGAAATGTTGTTGAAGCAAAACAATCCCCGCGCCGGCATATTTTATATGCAGGGCGCTTGAGTCCGGAAAAAGGCGTTGATCTGCTTATATTCGCTGCAAAAGGGCTGAATGAAATAATTAACATTGCCGGGGATGGCCCAGAGCGTGAAAACCTACAGAGATTAGCGCAAAACCTTGGAGTGGACAATGTACGGTTTTTGGGATTTCAGAACGGTCAGAAACTTAATGATTTATACCAGACTGCATTGATGCTGGTCCTTCCATCCCGCTGGTATGAAAATGGCCCATTGGTTTTGCTGGAGGCTTTTGCCAACGCCGTACCAGTGGCGGGCGCGCGCATTGGCGCTGTACCAGAGTTTATGGAGGATGGGCAGACTGGCTTTTTGTTCTCCCCGAATGATGCCAATGAACTACGCTGGGGGCTTCAAAATTCTCTTGCCAGGCCTGAACGTCTACGCCAAATGGGAGAAGTAGCCCTGGCACGTGTCCAGGCCCGCTATTCTCCGGCGGCTTATGTTGCTGGGCTTGAAGCGATCTTCAAGCAGGTGGTTTCGTGAAAACGACAAAGCCTCGTATTTTATGGGTCGGTAACTGGCGGGTAAGAGGGGGATCTCGATTGTTACTCAGCATTTCATGAATGACTCGGTCATTCATGACCATTACGACGTACGGGTACAGGATCAGTCCTTTTCCGGAGTCTGGAATGAAAATCCCCTGCTAAAGGTTCTAAAACTGCCCCGAGGGATCTTCCTGATTTTATGGAACTGCTGGCAATTTCATCCCGACATTGTCCACATCCATACCCCTTATCGGTATGGATTTCTTAAAGATGGCATCATGGCCTTACTGGCGAAAATGTTGGGGAAAAAAGTGGTCATGACTTTCCATCCCGGAAATTCTCTGGTCAATGAATATCATGAAATGCCCGGTTGGCATAAGAGATTTACCCGCCATGTCTTATCGAAGTGCGATGCCCTGATCGCGCTTGGCAGGAGTTATGCAGAATTTCTTGCCGGGTTGTGCACCCACCCATTCGTGGCAGTCATTCCCAACCCCGTAGATGACGAGCAAGTGGCAAACGCACGCACCGATTACAGTCAACGCGCCAATATTATTTTCTTTGCCGGGCTGTTCGTTGAGCGCAAAGGTGTATTTGATCTGCTCAAAGCCATAGACCGGATTCAATTATCAGATGTGAAATTCATCATCCAGGGAACCGCGCCATCTCTGCGCGAAAGGCTCGCATTTCAACGAGCTTATGAAGCCTGCCGTTCCAAGGATAAGATTGAACTGATCGAATGGGGGCCTGTTTTTGGACAAATCGCACGTTCCCGTGTGGTTGTACTGCCTTCGCATGGAGAAAGCCTGCCGATCATCATGGAAGAAGCCATTGCTTGCGGTGTCCCCGTTATCACTACCCCAGTTGGCGTTTTGCCTGACTACATTCAGAACGATGTGCAAGGGTTACTGGTAACGCCAGGAGATATTGACGGATTGGCACGAGCCATTGAATTTTTACTTGTAAATGAGGCCTGGGCATTGCAGGTCGCGCAAACCAACCAGGAATTCGGTAAGATTTTTTTACGCAGCAGTGTTCATGCAGCGTTAATGCAAGTGTATGACCATCTGTTGGCACAAGAGCATGGAAAAGAAATATAAACATGGTAGTGGAATAAAACATGAACCGGATTTGAGATTGTGGAATATAATTCTCTGATCGGGAATGTTTATTTTAATGAGTTCCAGTCTTAAGGAGATTGCATCAACCCTACTCAAAGTTTTTGCTTCAACATCCTAACCCTTATTTATCCTCCTTTGCTCAAATTGTGTTTAAAGAAGGCAAGGTAATATATTATGCACATTATCGTGCATGATTATGCCGGAAACCCTTTTACTATCCAACTGAGCCGGCGTCTGGCGCAGCAGGGTCACCACGTGCTGCATCTTTATGCCGGCAATAACACAACGCCAAGAGGTCTGTTATCCCGGCAAACGGGCGATCCCGATACCCTGAAAGTAAAAGGAATTTTTATCCGCAAGCCGCTCCAAAAGAACTCTTTCATCAAGCGTTGGCTTCAGGAACAAGAGTATGGCATGTTATTGGAGAAGGAAATTGAAGCGTTCTGCCCGGAGGCCGTCATTTCGGCCAATACCCCCTTAGATGCCCAGGCGCGTGCCATCCGGATAAGCAGAAAGATAAAGGCGAAATTTGTCTTCTGGCTGCAGGATATTATTGGCACAGCCTCTTATCTGATCCTGCGCAAAAAAATGCCCGGGCTGGGGCATGTGGTTGGAGAATATTATATCCAGCTCGAAAAGAAGCTATTAAGGGACAGCGATCATGTTGTGGCAATCAGTGACGATTTTGTACCCCTACTGTTAAAAATGGGGGTGGCTGAAAACAGGATCAGTGTCATCCAGAATTGGGCACCGCTGGAGTCTGTTCGTCCAGCGCCGAAGGATAACCCCTGGGCGCAGGCGCATGGCAACCTGCAGAACCGGTTCGTTTTTCTCTATACAGGAACGTTGGGGATGAAACATAATCCGGCGGTTCTAAGCAGATTGGCAGGGAGTTTCTTAAACAATCAGGATGTTGTAGTGTATGTCATTTCTGAGACAATCGGCGCCGAGTGGCTGAAACAGCAAAAGGAGGCAGAACATCTTGATAATCTCGAAATCCTGAACTATCAACCCTTTGAAGTTATGTCAGATGTATTGGCTTCGGGCGATGTATTGGTGGCAATCTTGGAGGCAGATGCGGGCAGGTTTTCTGTCCCTTCCAAGATCCTCACCTATATGTGTTCTCAACGCCCGCTGCTTCTCTCCGTGCCTCCCGAGAACCTGGCTGCTAGGCTGGTGAAAGAAAACCTGTTGGGAATGGTAATTCCTCCAGGGAAAGATGAAGAATTTGCCGCCGCGGCTCACGAACTGCATAAAAACGCTCACCTGCGCGGGCAATATGCACAAAATGCCCGGCGGTATGCGGAACAAAATTTTAAGATCGAAGAAATTACGGACCAGTTTCTAAAAACAATTCGATAATCTCCCTGGGTTATTTCCGTTAAATGTTCGACGGTTTATGTGAGAAGTCAGTACGGTTTTGTTACAAAATAATGCATATTAATGCGGTAAGATTGGAAAATTGGCACTTTCATAAAAATTCGACAAACTCAGGTCAGAAGGAATTATTAATGGAAAGCACGACTAATGATCTAAAACAATATATCGCCGTGCTTCGGCACTGGGCTTGGCTGCTGATCCTGTGCTTGGTGGTGGGTGCGGCGGCAGGATTCCTGGTAAGCCACTACATGACCCCGGTGTATCAGGCAGAAACCAAAGCCATGATTTCGCGTGCCCCCCAAGACCAGTCTTCCGATGTCACTGCGTCTTTAAACGCGCAGCAACTTACGGAAACGTATGTCCAATTATTAAAAACAAAATCGGTTTTGGATATCACCTTGCAGCGTTTAGGGATAAAAGTAGACCCCAAAGCCATTAATGCAGAATTGATCACTAACACCCAGATCATTGCGATCACCGTGGAAGATACTGATCCAAAGCGGGCGGCTTTGATTGCCAATACGCTCGTCTCGGTCTTGATTGAGCAGAACGATACGATCCAGATGAGCCGCTACACTTCGATGGAAGCAAGCCTGAATGCCCAAAAAGGCCAGCTTGAGACTCAGATTGCCAGCCTGCAGAGCCAGATTGACCAAGCATCGGTCCAGAGCGTGGCTGAACAAACGACCTGGATTTAAGACCAGATCACCGCCTTGCAGACTGAACAGGTCGCCCTGCAGCAGAATATTGTCACGCTCCAGGCAGCTGGTGCCAAATCAGGACAAAGCACAGATCTGGATGTCAAACAAGCCCGGCTGGAGCAGATCCATGCTTTGTTGCCGGTCTACCAACAAAGTTATACCGACTTGGTCGTAAATGGGAAGCCGGTGCAGGGTGCTTCGACCACGGCTGATTCTCAATTGACTTTACTGCGGACTACCCAATCGCTCTATCAACAGATCTACTCTTCGGTTTTGAATAATCTGGAATTGGTTCGCCTGGCGGCAATGAACAATACATCTAACGTTGTCCAGATCGAGGTCGCAACCGCACCAGAGACACCGGTGCGGCCACGCAAATTGCTCAACACTGCCCTGGCTGGCTTAGCAGGGTTGCTCATCGTGGGCGCGGGGATAGTCCTTAAAGAATACTTTGATGATACCTTGAAGGCACCTTGGGATGTGGAGAGGATTGCCGGCTTATCTGTCATCGGTTATATCACCGAGATGCATTTGGATGAGAACAGCCCTGATAGCCTGTATGTCGCCAAACAACCCCTTTCGCATGTGTCAGAGGCCTTTCGTTCGCTGCGCACCAACCTTGAATTTGCGGCTGTGGATTCTCCAATGAAGACCATTCTTGTTACCAGTCCGGGTTTGAGCGAAGGGAAATCCATGATTGCCAGTAACCTTGCTACAAGCATCGCTCAAGGGGGCAAAAAAGTCGTGATCATAGATACAGACTTGCGCAGGCCGCGTGTCCACCGTTATATGGGCATCAAATCCAATCGTGGAGGGTTAAGCGATTTGTTCCGAGGCCATCTTACCATCAAGGATGTGAAACATGCCCAGGAGAACGTCCCGGGTCTGGATGTGATTACCAGCGGCAACCTGCCTCCGAATCCGACCGAATTGCTCAACTCTGCAAAGATGAAGCAAATCCTTGATGATGTAAAAAGCGAGGCGGATTTTGTAATCCTAGACAGCCCGCCCTTGCTCGTGGCCGATTTGCAGGTTCTGTCGGCGAAAGTAGATGGCGTCTTGATCGTCGTTTATCCCGGACATACACATCGGGAAGCCCTCAAGGCGACAATAGCGCAATTAAGGCGTGCTGGGGCGAAGGTCATCGGGGTCGTGATGAATAGAATTCCGCGCGAAGGTTCCTCGTATTATGGAGGATACTACTCATCTTATAGGGAAGGGTACAACTATTACTCCGAGAAAGAGGAAAAACGCGGAAAGGCAAAGAAAGCCTCCAACGATCTCAACGAGCAGTAAGGATGGAACCAGCCATCTCCTGCCATGAATCCATTTCCTCCCTTTCTCGACGAAATCAGGTTTATTTTAGGCAACATCCGTTCACCGGAATGTCTCGATGAACGTCCTTGGACAAAAAGCCTGCTGGTCAGCCGAGCAGTTACTGAAAATCCGGCTCTGGATCAAAGGTTTCCTGGTTATAGACTTATTGTGGTATTGCGTACTATTTTCCGTCAAATGATGCCTGGTACACCTCCAAAACGGGGAAAACGGCTGGATACCCGTTGGTGTCAGTTTGGGATGCTGGCAGTTGAATTTTTTGCCTCTTTCTTATACGGCACTACCCATCTCACTCTCTACGGGATGCGTGGGGAAGGATTGATTAGGTTGTCCTTTTTTCGTATTGGGTAAGGCCGATTATGAATTGCCCGAGAAACAAGTATCTCTATATCGACTGTTTGAAAATGACACGAACCCGGTTCCTATTAGCGCACTGAGTAATTAGCATACCCAAGGCCTTCAGAATCCACTCATCCTGTTTCTCGATTGGGGCGGTCTGGGAAGTTGTGGCTGAGAGATTCATGCGGGAAAAGCCCTGCCTCAAACCACTCCCCACTATGCGCTTTGACACTTCCTATTCACCCCATTCGTTAATGAAAAGTATTACAGTGTTGTCCGCACCTTTGTACGCTGGATGAACACTAATGAATATATCGATAGACTTATAACTGAGCAAATAGAACTCCCTCAACCAGCTTTGGATCAGCCTGACGCTTTGACAGAAGAAGAGTTTCGAAGGTTACTCGATTACTGGCTAATATTAGTGGTCCGCAGTTTGAGCCAAAAGTGCTTTCCCCTCGACTACAGACCGCTTACATCCCAGAATGTGGTATGTAAGCGGTCTCCAGTCGGGGCGCCGGGAATTGAACCCGGGACCTCTTGCACCCCATGCAAGCGCGCTAGCCGGACTGCGCCACGCCCCGTCAGGCAAGGCGGTATTATAGCCGCAATTGGAGAATCTGGCAATCAATCAGGGAGTCACACCCGTCCCGATGGTGCCATTTTGCAGGCCGTCCAACACTTCCTGCACCAGGCGCAGTTTCCCCGCGCTGAGCAGGGCGGAGTTGACATCGGCCAGGACGAGCGGGGTGGGGACAACCTGCCCACCCTTGCCGGCGACCAGGTCCGGGAAGATGTTCTTGATGGCAGCGATCTCATCCGGCTGGATGCTGGCAACCCACTGGGAACGCACAGTCTCATCGGGCAGGGCCTGGCCAATGAGCAGCAGGTTCTTCTGGCTCATGTAATCCAAGAGATCCGAGGTGGCCACATCCGGATATACATAGGCCACCTTGACCACATTCTGGATCAAAAGATCGGCATAGGCCGTGTATTCGCCGGGCTTGGCATCGGTGGGGATGCGCACGATAACCGGGTAAATCCCGGCTGGCTGGGGGAAAAGCGGGTTACGGCAGGAACCGCAATAATAAACGAACCCGTTTGTGAAGGCGGTCACGGCGGCGTCACCGCCGGGAGTATCCTTCTGGGAGAGGATGCCACCTTCCACTCCGGGGCAACCAACCCGGCGATGTAACCGGCCAGGAAGGCCTGCTGGTCCACCGGGAAGCCAGTCGGCTCCGATGGATGACAGGTTGGGGGCGGATGCCAGGTCCGGGATGCCAACGGCCAGGAACTGAACATCCGGAGCGGCAGCCGTCAGCGCGGCCAGGCCCGGGTCCGGCGGGAAGGCGATGACCACTTTCAAGGCCGGGCCTGCCAGCGCCAGGTCATCGGCGGTGAGGGTATTCAGCACCTGGAAACGCATCCCGTTCGCCTGGGCCAGGTCGTAGATGAGAGTCTGGTAACTATCCTTGTCTTTCTGCGCCATGTCGGCCGGCAGGACCAGGATGGCAAGCGGCATGGTAGGCGGTCGGGCTGGCGGTCGGGTTCGGGAGTGGCGTGTGGGAGGCTCCGGGTGTGGGTGTCAGCGTAGCGCGGCCGCCACAGGCAGCCAGCAGGGTCAGAGATGATCAGCAAAAAGACGAGTTTCGTTCGCACAGGATTTCTCCAGAGAAGGATGCAAGTATTTTACCTGATATTAAAGTTTCAGAGCGCCTTTCGGCGCTCTGACAGGAGGAGGAAAACGTGACCATGAATTGTCTTTATTTGACCGCGACCTTGATGGTCTTGGGACGGGCCGATTCGGCCTTGGCCAGGCGCAGGGTCAACACGCCATCGGTGATCTTGGCTTCGGCCTTGCCGGCGTCCAGGGTGACCGGCAGGCGCAGGGTGCGGCTGAAGGAACCGTGCGGTAATTCACGCATCAGGTACTCGGACTCGTCGGCCTTGAACTCGCCTGCGATGGTCACCACATCCTCCAGAACCTGGATATTCAGGTCATCGGCTTTCAGGCCGGGGACCAGGGCACTGAGAATGTAAGCATCGTCTTCTTCACGAACATCCACGGCCAGGCTGAAATCACGGGCAGGTTCATAACCAGCCATGCGGGCCCAGCGGCGGGCCATGGTATACGGATTGGGGGCAATAAAGTATGTCATTTCGAACTCCTTTCGGAAATTGGTGATCTATTGAATTGTGCTTATGATACCGGGCATGTATAAGAAACATGAAAAAGGAAGGTAGATTTTGTATTAGAGAACAGGGGAAAGGGGCAAGGGGGAAGGGACACCCCGGCAGGGTACTTCTTGGCACTGTGCATAAAAGCCTTGATGAAAAGGGGAGTTATAATCACTGCATGGGCAATTTTGAGAATAAAGTCATCCTGGTGACCGGCGCGGGAAAAGGGACGGGCCGCGGCGTGGCAGAAGCCTTCGCCGGGCAGGGGGCAATGGTGGCCGCCAACGACATTTCGCCGGTCAACCTGGACGAGACCGTGGCGCATATCCTGGCGGCGGGTGGGCAGGTCAAAGCCTACGTGGAAGACATTGCCAAGAAGATGCCGGTCCAGACCCTGCTCAACGCCGTGCTGGATGATTTCGGGCGGATCGACATCCTGGTCAACTGCGCCGAGGTGGAGCCGCAGAAGAGCGTGCTCGAGATGGACGAGTGGGACTGGCAGCGCACCCTGGACGTGAACCTGAACGGAGCCTTCCTGCTGACCCAGTCGGCCGGGCGGATCATGAAAGAAAAAGGCGGCGGAGTGATCGTGCATGTGGGCGAGCGGCCCAAAGGCCCGGAAAGACGCGCAGCCTACTTTACCAGCAAGGCCGGGCTGGCGGCGTTATCCGCCCTGGCAGCCTACGAGTTGTCCGAAGCCGGCATCCGTGTCTACCACGTCCAGCCGGAAGAGACGGGCGACGTGGTCAGGCATATCCTGGAGTTGTGCGGCTGAGATGGCGGTGCGCCTGCGGGACCTGCTGCTGGGCTTGCGTGAGCTACACCTGGGAGGATGCGCCGGTCATCGTCCATTCGTCGCTGAAGTCTTTCGGGGAGGTGGAAGGCGGAGCGCAGACGGTGGTCAATGCGCTGCTGACCGTCTTCCAGAGCGTGCTCGTGCCAACGTTTACGTACAAAACCATGCTCACGCCGCTGGTCGGACCCGCACACAACGCCATCACCTATGGCTCCGGTGAAAGCCAGAACCGCATGGCCGAGTTCTTCACTCCCCGGATGCCCGCCGACCCGCTGATGGGCATCATCCCGGAAACTTTCCGCAAACACCCGCGCGCCGAACGCTCGATCCATCCCATCCAGTCGTTCAGCGGGGTAAATGCGGGGGAACTCCTGAAGGCGCAAACGATGGCCGACCCGCTGGGCCCGCTCGGCGCGCTGGAAAAACAGGGCGGCTGGGCGGTGCTGCTGGGCGTGGACCACACCGTCAACACCAGCATCCACTATGCCGAAAAACTGGCCGGGCGCCGGCAGTTCCTGCGCTGGGCGCTGACGCCAAAAGGCGTGGTGGAATGCCCGGGTTTCCCGGGTTGTTCGGCCGGCTTCCAGGCCATTGCGCCGGAGATGGAGAAGTTCACCCGCAAGGTGCAGATCGGCGCGGCAACCGTGCAGGCGGTGCCGCTGGGGATGTTATTCAGAGTGGTGATCGCCCGGATAAAAAAAGACCCGCTGGCGTTGTTGTGCCAGCAGGCGGATTGTGAGAGATGTGGGGAGATCAGGAATTGGGGAAACAGCCGCGTTGATTGGGATACAATTTCCTTGACATCCACTCCTTAATGTTGTACAGTAAGTCTGTACATACTGGAGGCAGAAAATGACTCTTCACACTACCTATACACAGGCCCGCGCCGGGTTTGCAAAGCTCCTGGATAAGGTGACGCGTGATCGTGAAATTGTGGTCATCCAGCGCCGAGGCGCGGAGGATGTGGCCATGATCTCTGCAAGCGAACTCTCCAGCCTGACGGAAACGGCTTACCTGCTGCGCTCCCCCCGGAATGCCGAGCGGCTGCTGGCTGCATTAGGCCGCGCCTTAAAAAACGAAGGCCGGTCGTTGACAACGGATGAATTGCGCCATGAGGTGGGGATTGAGTCCGAAAAAGCGTGAGGCGGTCTTCCAGCCTGAATTCCTGGAAGACTTGCATTACTGGGTCGAAACGAACCGCAAAGTGGCCTTGCGCCTCTTTGATATGGTGGAAGCCATCCTGCGCGACCCGTTCCAGGGAGTCGGCAAGCCAGAACCCTTGCGTTATTTAGCAGGCGGGGCTTGGTCCCGCCGGTTAACGCAGGAACACCGGGTTGTCTATCTGGTCCGCGACGAGCGGATTGATTTTTTACAGGCCAGGTATCATTACTGAAATAAAACTGTTCTTCTGCTAATCGACAGCTTTTATCTACTTGAAAATCTACTCATAAAATAGAGTAGCGAAACAGTATTTAAATTAAAACGAAAAAAGCAGAGTTTATGTTTCGCTTTTAGAGATATTGTTACTCACGCGTGGACTTCGATTTCGATCGAGGGTATATGGATTTTCCCGATGAGGATTAGTATGATTGGGTTTTTTCTTGTCGGCATTTGATACTGAGCCAAGATCATAAGGATTAATGTGACGAACTACAGCTTTATTTTTGCACATAAAAATCTCTTTTCTTTAAGTTATTCTGAAGAATAAGTATAAAAATTCCAAAATGTATTTGTTAACCTTTGGTCTCCAGTTGCAATTCGGTAAATGCACCCAGAGACCTTTTCTTTTAGATACAAATATTTTTGTTGATTGTCAAGCACCTCAACTATACTAAATTGTAAGGTTTTAGTTATTACCCTATAAATTAATTCAACACATGACTTTAAATCTCGAACCACTAACACACCATTCGCTACTCCAGTTTGGAGATTAACTTGAATCCCTAAAGGATGCCTCTCGCTCAACGTAGAGGCACGTTCATCATAGCGCTCGCTAACAGTATTATAAAGCTTTTCCTTAGCCTTCTCATAGACAAAAGTACTAGGTTCTGACACCCATTGCTGGACGAGTTTATCTTCCCATGCAAGATTTGGTTTAAATACCCTTAATAAGTCGAGCATTATTTTAGAGTCATCCTTTTCAGGATAAAGCGCCTTAATATTTTGTAGTAGATTATCAACATATTCTTTATCCCCTCTTGGCACAAATGCAATAACAGTCTTACCTTGCGCTAATGTTGAGGCTAATTCCGAGTCTTTCCCTATGGTATCAGTCTCTTGAACAAAATAAAGTGTACACTTCGCTCGTTTTAACATCAAACCTTCAAATATGCCTTTATCAACTCGATTGGCACAAAAGGCTTGGGTTGGATCAAACCAGCGAAGTTTTAATTCTTTTAGTTTTATATTACCAAATATTTCTTTCACCCATCTATTTATTAAAAAATATTCTTCTTTTTCACGCATCGATGTTGCTATATATACATCAAGGTGATCTGATGCGAGATATGAATTGTAATTCCTTATCCCCACTTCTGTTATTTTCTCACACCTCATATTTTCATTAATAGCATCCTGATCATTAGGATTAACTTTCAAGCGATCTGATATTGCATCTTGAACCAAGTGACCAAGATAATAAGTATCATTCCCTGCAATAGGCACAATGGGATGAATGGCTTCATGTCTTTCCGTGTATTCCACTTTTTCGTAGGGTTCCAAAACTGTCATCCAATAATCCAATTCATCAAGATCATTAGATAATCTTTCAAATGCATGACGAATACTACCGAAAAGTAGTAAAGCATGGGTTCTAAATCGATCAAGACCCTTTATTAAATCTTCAAGCGATTTAAACGCAGTTCCTGGTTTATAAATTATTGTATTATTAACTAGATATTGAAAAAAAGGTTGATTGACACGATTATATCCAAAGGATAGCTGTAACTCATTGAATTGGCTATACCCCAACCCAGTTGTTCCTTCTGCAAAAAGAGCGTCCAACTCTGTAGTTACAACAGGGTCTAATGGTGCTTCAAATCCATTCAAATCTTCTAATAGCTCTTTTAAGCTATTATTAGTTGAAACAGATGATAAATCGCTCATATGTATCCATCCCTAATATTAAATCTAATATTACGTCTAAAGAATATTAGGTTTATTAAATCGTATGTGTTTATTGTAACACAAGTGTACATGTTTAGCGTCAAAGACGAAATTTGAGTAGGGTCAAACCTCAGAAAAATGGAGGTCAAATGACTCTGAGCGAAGGAAATGGAAAGCAGTAAACTTGGCAGGATGAGTTGCAAACGGAATCAGAACCCTCAACCGAGTACGAAAGATCAGCGGATCGCCGAATTGGAACTGGAACTGGTGCGGGAGCGCGCCAACCTCCAGAGGCTGCAGATCAACACGCTGAGATTGCAGAAACTGGTGGAGCGCTTGCAAGCGGAGAAGGAGGAATTGCAGCGGGCAGGGAAACGTCAGGCAGCGCCGTTTGCGCGCCGGAAACGGGTGGAGCATCCGAAGAAGCCTGGGCGCAAAGCCGGGCAGGGGAAGTTTTCCCGGCGAGAAAAGCCTGCGCTGAAGCAGGGCAATGCGACGAAAGTGGCCAAACTGCATGGCTGTCCGCAGTGTGGGAGCAAGTTGCGGGACACGCATAAGCATGAGCAGTATGTGACGGATATTCCGAAAACCATTCGTCTGGTCACCACTCGCTATGTGACCTACAGTGGCTACTGCGTCAAGTGTTGCAAGCGGGTGCGCTCGCTGCACCCAGAGCAGACATCGCAGGCCACGGGAGCAGCGGGGGTGCTGGTGGGGCCGAGGGCCAAGGCTCTGGCCGCAGATGCGAAACATCGTTTGGGATGTTCGTACGGCAAAGTGAGCGAATTGCTCAACGATGCCTTTGGGATGCAAGTGAGCCGGAGTGGCTGGTGTCAGGCCGACCAGCGTTTGGCCAAAACCGCCCGGCCGGTCTATCAAGCATTGATTGAAGCGATACGGCGCAGCAGTGTGGTGCATGCGGATGAAACGGGTTGGCGGATCGGCATCTTGTCGGCCTGGTTGTGGGTCTTCACTAACAAAGAGATCACAGTCTATGCTATCCGGGATAATCGCAGCAGTGATGTGGTGATCGAGTATCCTGGGGGAGAAATTCAAAGGCATCCTGGCTTCGGACTGCTTTGTGGCCTATGATGATAAAAGGCTGGCAGACTGGCTCAAACAGAAATGCCTGTCCCATTTGCTGAAGGATCTGAACGAGATGGAAGAGAGTAAAACTGGTCGGGCGGTGCGTTTTGCCCAGCAATTGACCGTTGTATTGCGGGCAGCCCTGGCTTTGAAAGCAGAAAAAGCCAGCCTGGATCCAGCCAGCTTCGCCCAACGTGCCCAGACCCTGGAAACCCAACTGGATACCTTGATCTCCAGGCAACGCAATCTGAAAGACCGGGACAATCTCCGTTTTGCCCGCCGTTTGCGTAAACATCGCCCACATTTGCTGCGTTTTCTGTATGTGGAAGGTTTGGATGCCACCAATAACCATGCGGAACGCCAGATACGGCCAGCGGTGATTATCCGAAAAACGAATGGCTGTAATCGGGCGAATGAGGGAGCGGAGACTCACGAGATTTTGGCCAGCGTATTGCTGACTTGTCGTCAACACAATGTTCCTATCCTGGATTACATGGTCAGCTTACAACGCTTCGGTGAAACGCCGCCTTCTTTGGTTGCTGCTCCACCTTAACTCGTTTTGAACGCTAAACAAGTACACACAAGTCCTAGAATAATTATTCTGAGTTTTCCTTTTTCGATAGGCTCTTAATCAGATTCAAGGAGCCAGAAGTACAGCGAGGAGAGAGTGCAACAAAGCTTTGTCACGCCGACGGACATTATGAAGGTGGTTCACTGATACAAGATCGGCTCGACGCGTAGATTCTCTTCGCCCACGGCATCCTTGATCGCGATGAGCAGTTCGGCACACAGGTGCGTGGTGTCATTGGGGAACTCGATCAGGTGCCCGCGGCCCTCTTCGAAGATCTGGAAGGCAAAACGATCCCTGCCGGGATAGGAGATGAAAGTGCCATGCAACCGGCTGATGCGGCGGATATCGCGCTGCGAATCTCCGCTAGGGCGCAGGATGACCGTAATCATCTGGGGCGGGTGGTCATCGTCCAGCCTGGCCCGCACCACCGCGACGGGAAGTTTTGGTGCAGGGAAAATGACCGGCGGGACCATTCCAACATCGTACCCGGAGCGTATTGATGATTGAGGATTGTGGATTGAGGATTGCTCTTGTGCCGGAATGGGCTCTTTCGCTAACGGCTGATCGCTAACAGCTAAAGGCTGCTCTTCCGGCAGGTCGGGTGCGTGCATGACCAGATCTTGGGCGGCAAAGGAAGCCTCGCCAGGCAGATCATTTTCCCAGTCGGGCGGGTCTTCAGGTGGAGGGTTCTTCGTCGAACCCGGATACAGGACCTGGCGTGGAGACTTCCGGTAGGCCGGGGCGCTTCCTTCGGAAACGCGTTTCGGGCTTGGGACAGGCGGTGTGTTTTCAGCAGCCGGCTTGCGATCCGGAGGAAGACCCTGGGGTTGCAATGCTCCATTCTGGGCCGGCTCGGTCAGCTTGATCTCGGTGCGGATGTTGTCCACCAGCACCTTGGAGGGGTGGACTGGGCATCCACTTTTCCTTCGGCCAGGATCACCCCACCGACTTCCAGGGCAAACTGGTATTTCTCCCAGGTGCGCGGGAAGACCACCAGCTCGATCGTGCCGGCTCAGGTCTTCGAGCGTGACCCAGGCCATCATCTTGCCGGTCTTGGTCTGGTGCGGGCGGATGCCGGTCACCATGCCGGCCACGCGCACCTTCTCTTCGTGGGCGGCCTCGCCCAGGGTGCTGGAATAGTAACTGACCACCTGGCGGATCTCTTTCATGTAGGCCGCCAGCGGGTGCTCGCCCATATACATGCCGATCAGTTCGCGTTCCCAGGCCAGGGTCTCGCGCCGGTCGGCATCCGGGACAAGCGGCAGGCTGACGCTCTCGGTGACGCCAGTGTGCGCCCCAAAGAGCGACAACTGCCCGGCCTCGGCGGCGCGGAAGTGGGAGGAACTGACCGCCACCAGGCGGTCCAGGGCTTCCAGCATGGCGGCGCGTGAACCGAACTTGTCCATCGCGCCCACCTTGATCAGGCTTTCCAGGGCGCGCTTGCCGGCCGAGCGCAGGTCCACGCGCGCCGCAAATTCGTTCAGGTTCTCGAAGGGGCCACCTTTCGCACGCGCCTGGCAGATGATCTCCACCGGTCCCTGGCCGACGTTCTTAATGGCGCCCAGCCCAAAGCGGATGGCGGCCCGTTCGACTACGCTTCCTGCGGAAGCTCCGCTCAGGGCGGGTTTCTGATCGGGCGGTCCTCGATGGTAAAGTCCCAGGCGCTGGCATTCACGTCCGGCGGCAGGACCTCCACGCCCATGCTGCGGGCGTCGGTGATGTAAAGCGCCAGCTTGTCGGTCTCGTGCTTGGTGACCGAGAGCAGGGCGGTCATGTATTCGGCCGGGTAATGCAGCTTCAGGAAACCGGTCTGGACGGCCAGCACGCCGTAGTCGGCAGCATGGGATTTGTTGAAACCGTAGCGGGCGAACTCTTCCCAGTCGGTGAAAATGGCCTCGCCGGTCTCGCGTGGGATGCCCTTGGCGGCCGCCCCTTTCACGAACTTGTGGTGGTGCTTTTCGATCTCTTCCTTCTTCTTCTTGGAGATGGCCTTGCGCAGGTCATCCGCTTCGGAAGGGGTGTAACCGGCCAGCTCGACGGCCGCGCGCATGATCTGTTCCTGGTAGATCGGGATGCCGTAGGTGTCGCTGAAGATCGGCTGCATGGCAGGGTGGCGGTATTCCACTTCCGTCTCGCCGTGCATGCGGCTGATGTAATCGGGGATGAAGTCCATCGGGCCCGGGCGGAAGAGCGCCACCATGGCGATGATGTTGTCGAGCGTCTGGGGCTTCATCTGCACCAGCCACTTGGTCATGCCCGAACCTTCCAACTGGAAGACGCCCAGGGTATTGCCCTCGCCCAGGAATTTATAGGTGTCCGGGTCGTCGGTCGGGATGTTCCCGAGGGTGTATTTCACGCCGTGGCGCTGCTCGATCAGGTCGCAGGCGCGTGCCATGATCGTCAGGGTGGCCAGGCCAAGGAAATCCACCTTGAGCATCTTGAGCTTTTCGAGAATGCCCATCTCGAACTGGGTGACGGTCTTGATGGGTGTCTCTTCGGAATTGCTGGTGGGACGGTGCAGCGGCAGGTATTCGACCAGCGGCCGGTCCGAGATGACCACCCCGGCGGCATGCGTCCCGGCGTTGCGGACCACGCCTTCCATCTTGGCGGCGGTGTCGATCAGCTCGCGCAGGTGGTCCTCAGACTGGTAGGCTTCCTTCAGGTCCGGCAGGCCTTCGAAGTCGCCGGCAATGATGTCGCGCAGCGGGACGGCTTTGGAGGGGATGTTCGGCACGGTCTTGGCCACCCGGTCCACCTCGGGGAGCGGGATATCCATCACCCGGCCCACATCCCGCAGGGCGGCGCGTGCTCCCAGGGTGCCGAAGGTGATGATCTGGGCGACCTTGTCCTGCCCGTACTTCTTGACGGTATATTCGAGCACTTCCGCCCGGCAGTCGTCGCGGAAGTCCAGGTCGATATCGGGCATGGAGATGCGGCCCGGGTTGAGGAAGCGCTCGAAGAGCAGTTCATGCCGGATCGGGTCCACCATGGTGATATCCAGCGTGTAAGCGACGATCGAACCGTTCGCCGAGCCACGCGCGTTGTACCAGATGTCCTGCTGGCGGGCGTAGCGGCACAGGTCCCAGACGATCAGGAAGTAGGCGTCGAAGCCCATCTTGTGGATGACGCCCAGCTCGTAGTCGAGGCGGGTCTGGACATCTGTCGCTGCCGGCGCGCTCGCCGTAACGGCGTTTGGCGCCCTCGTCGCACAGCATGCGCAGGTAGGTCTCGGCGGTCTGCCCTTCCGGGACCTCGAACAGGGGCAGGCGGTAGTCCTTGACATCCAGGTTCACATTGCAGCGTTCGGCAATCAGCAAGGTGTTCGAGAGCGACTCGGGCACCTCGGCGAACAGGCGGTGCCATCTCCTCGGGGGAGCGCAGGTAGTAGGACGGATCGGTCATGCGCATCCGGTCGGGGTCGGAGAGCAGCGCCCCGGTCTGGATGGCCAGCAGGATATCCTGGTATTTGGCGTCTTCGGGGTTGATGTAATGGGCGTCGTTGGTGGCAACGTAGCGGGCCTGGTAATGCGGACCCAGTTCCAGCAGGGTGCGGTTGACCTTCTCCAGGTCGGGCACGTCGTGCTGCTGGAGTTCGAAGAAGAAGTTATCCTTGCCGAACAGCTCGTAGTACCAGTCCAGGCTGCGGCGGGCGGCCTCCACCTGGCCCTGGCGGATCAGGCGCGGCACTTCGGCCGACATGCAGCCGGAGGTGCAGATCAGGCCCTCGGTGTGTTTGGCGAGGAATTCCTTGTCGATGCGGGGATAGTAATAGAAGCCTTCCAACTGGGCCGCCGAGGCGATCTGGAGCAGGTTCTTGTAACCGGTCTCGTTCTGCGCCAGCAGCAGCAGGTGCGAGGAGCGGCGGTCCTCCTTGGCATCATGCTCCTTCATCGTGCGGGCGGCCAGGTAGGCTTCCAGGCCGATGATGGGCTTGATGCCGGCATCCTTGCAGGCGTGGTAGAACTCGATCACGCCGAACATGGTGCCATGGTCGGTGATGGCCAGGGCGGGCATATCCATTTCCTTGGCGCGCTTGACCAGCTTCTTGATGTTCGAGAAGCCATCCAGCAGGGAGTATTCGGTGTGGACGTGCAGGTGGGCGAAGGACATGGGTTAAGGCCTCTTAACACAAAGGAACACGAAGGATCACCAAGGGGCACCAAGTGAAAATTAGTAAGAGAGGCTGCATCGCGATTATAGCACTCCTGTCCGGCTTAAGATTTAGGACGAGCCTGATAGCCGCCAGTCGTTGGCCTAATGGTTGGCGGCTTTTCGACGAGATAGGGCAACTGTTCACTTTCTGAGGATAAACCCAAAATAGAATAAATCCAGCAGTTGGTCCAGGGCACGTGGGTCGGCGAGGACCATGTCGAAATCAATGGACTTGGCCTTGTACCCGGCCTGGACGATTTCGTAATATAAGTAGAGCATCTCGAAAGAGAGGCCTGCCTCGATATAGCCTTCCTTTTTCCCTTGCTCGAAGAAACGGTACATGATCGCTCTGATCCTGTTTTTGGGACTTTCTTTGCCGGCAGCTTCGTTTTGATTCTCCTTTTCCAACAGCTCAAAAAAAGTTGGGTTGTCGGCTACTTTTGGAAAAATTGCCTTGGTCCCCAGGACTATCTTGAACTTCTCGATGAAATCCAGGTCGCTGTCGAGGATCTTTTCGGCGGCCGCCAGGACCTCATTGAAGTATTGTTTGAAGACATCCCGGTGCAGTTCTTCCTTACTGTGAAAGTATTTATAGATCGTTACCTTGGATACTTCGGCCTTGGCGGCTACCTCATCTACACTGACCTTATCCACCCCGTAGGCGGAAAATAACTCCAGTGCGGTTGTTTTGATCCGGTCGATAATTCGTTGTCTCCGTTTGTCATGGCCGTTCATAAGCATTCACTCCCATCCAATCCATCCGGCGCGCCGGGCATGCCAATAGTAGAGCATTTCCGCCAGGAGCATAAAGAATAATGAACTCCAGATATAATTATAGTTCAAAATGATTGACAGATAAAGCCCCCGGAATTAAAATGTACTCATCCTATGGGTTTAGTTCATAAAGATGATAAGGAGATTCGAGATGGCAAAACAAAATGTGGGCAGAACGGCGTTGGGGGCAGCCACCTGCCGGTTGATCGAACAATACCAGCCTGGGGAAACCCGCCTGTTCAATGATCCGGTGGCCAAAGAGCTGGTCGGCGCACCCATCCGGTTTCTTTTGCAGTTTGCCGGCATGCGGAATTTAACATTACAACAGACAGAGGCGGTTACGAAAGGGATTTACGGCGCTCAAATTTGCCGCACCCGGTATATCGATGAGGTCCTCCAAGACTCCTTATCCCAGGGCATCAAACAACTGGTGATCCTGGGCGCCGGGTACGATACCCGGCCCTACCGCCTCCCCGGCCTGGAACGTGTGAAGGTGTTCGAAGTTGATCTCCCGCAGTTACAGGCCGACAAAAAGAAGAAGATCCAAAAACATTCCGGGCGCCTGCCTGAAAATGTCACCTTCGCCCCAATCGATTTCGGTACGCAGTCCCTGGAAAGCGTTTTTGTCGGAACGGCTTTTGACCCTTCCCAACCTGCTGCCTTTATATGGGAAGGGGTGACCCAGTATATTTCAGCCGAAGCCGTCGGACAGTCGCTCGCCTTTGTTGGAAGGTGTGCGCCCGGCAGCCTGATCCTGTTCACTTACATTTTGAAAAGCATCATCGAACGGCGTTCGGATATTCCGGATGCTAATAAAATGCTGGATGTGGTTGGAAAATATGCCCCCTGGGTCTTCGGCCTGGAACCATCCGATATCCGGGTGTACTTGCAGCCATTCCACCTGGACCTGGTTGCAGACGTTGGGAATGCAGAGTACCAAGAAAAATACCTCAAGCCGCTGAAGCGGGATTTGGCCGTGTTCGAAGGAGAACGGATCGCTCAAGCTGTTGTTGCTCACCCATGATTTATTTTTATCGAGTAACGTGATTCACTAAGTTAACGGCCTAAGCGGAGTCATCCTGGGGTTGTTTACTGCGGCCTTTCCGGTTGCCAACTTCCTGGATATGCTTTTGTCTGAACTGGGGGCGCTGCGCTGGCGCTCCATCACGCGGGCGGACCTGCCTTGGGTGGCCTTGAATCTGCTGGTGCTGTCGATCGGGTTGAGCATTGTCGTGGTCGGGACGAAGTTATTCTACCGGCACTGGCAGCCCGGGTGAGCAGGATGTCCATTATATAGTTGGTAGTTATATGTGGATTAGTTATATCTCAAAGGGGATACTTTGTTTGATCGTTACTTTTCAGGGTTCAAGCTAAATCTTTTATCTTTCAAAGGGAGCACGATATCTTAGATTTATTGAAGAAAACTTGCATTATCGGGGGTGAACCTTTTAATTATGCCATAGACAAGATGTTTTTCGTATTTTTTGTGGTTGACTTATAAATTATTTGTGCTAATATAATAATGCTTAGTGGTTTTTAGGAGGAAATATGCCAATCAATATAGTAATTCCAGATGATTTTTTCAATGATGACCAAAAGACAAAACTAATGGCCCTGTTTGGTGTCACCGATGATGCACAGTTTTCAGACGCGCTAGGCCGTGTAATTCTTGCTGCACTAGAAGAATATAGAGAGATGTTCTTAGGAATGGGGATGCCTTCTCGAGCAAGCGAAATAAGAGAATACCGTCTTTATCATTTAATCAAGTATTTCTTTCGGGGTCGTATCCCTGATGAACTAGATGTATCATCAATGTTTCAACTCCCAGAGTCTAGAAGTAAAAACCTCATTTTATATGTCTTAACAAGATTTAGATATGACTTAAAGGACGAGATACTTAACACCCTCAAACAGATCGCACTTGAAGCGGAATTAGACCGTGGTACCGGTGAATATCATGTATATATCGGATCGCAAAATATGGTAGAAGAATTGGATCAAATTATTCAAAGGGCTGGAATAAAATATAAGAAATTGACAAAGAATCGCAATGAGAGCAACATGTATTCAATTTCGCCCAACTCTTATATGGTGATCTGTAATAACTTACAAATCGAACCAAAAGTAGAAAAAGCTAAAGCGAAGGTGAAAAAATAAAAATGCAAGATGTTAATCTTTTAATAAAAAATTCATTCGATGTAATTAGCCTTGTACTTGTATTTATATTTGTGCTTTTTGATATTAGATATCCCCAGATACAAAAGGAGCTTGATAAGGATATCCCAGATAAATCCCTGAAGGCTGAGAGGATTTTTTATCGAAAAGAGTTGACTAGTTTCATTTTGCAAAAAGTCTTACCACTGATCATTCTATACGGAATTCCACTATATCTATTCTTACATCTATTCTTTCAGGTAATATCGACCTCATCTTTCCATATATGGGATTTTGATATCCTGCGCACAGCATTTATATTGATTTTTATTTTGATAGCTATTTTTTGGGGCTGGTCAATTTTTTTGGCTATACAGCTTATTAAAAATATTTGTGATAGCAAGTAGTAAATGATTCCTGCATCTTACATCTTAATATAGGGATCATTTATTATGTTTATTGCAAATTATACTTAATGAAAGATCGATAAATCAATTCGGATAGAGAGTTTATCATGGATAATAAATCACTCAATATTTTTCTAAGTTATGCGAGAGAAGACAGAAAAAGTGTCTTTAACTTATATAACTCATTGCTTCAAAATGGTTATTCACCATGGATAGATCAAAAAGACTTATTGCCTGGGGAGGATTGGAAACTGGGGATAGAAAAAGCAATTCGTCAAAGCGACGTAATTCTTGTATGTTTGTCGAACAAATCTAAAAATAAGAGTGGAGTTTTTCAATCGGAGATGATATTTGCACTTGATTTGATGGAAGAAAAGCCCCAAGGTGATATTTTTCTCATTCCAGTTTTGCTAGAATCTTGCGAAATACCAGACCAATTACGAATGATACAAGGGGTTTATCTATACGAGAGTGGGGGATTGGAGCGTTTATTAATTAGCCTCAAAAGAATATCTCGTCATCGCAAAAATATGTCCCCTATAAGAGAAGATACAAGTTTAGTTCTTCAAAGTATTCAATTAGAAAATATCAGATGTTTTCGCAGGTTTCGATTAAGATTAGATTCTAATGACGTTTCTAAAAAATGGATTATGGTTTTAGGAGATAATGCTTCTGGGAAAACTACCCTACTAAGGAGTATTGCACTTGGACTTTGCAATGAAAGTGATGCAATTGCATTAATTAAAAGAGACCCCAGGTGGATTTATTCGTAATGGTGCCAAGGAAGCTTATATTCGCCTAACTTTAAGAAATAAAAATGATGGTACTTTTACTGTTACGACCAAACTAACAAGGGCATCAGATGCCTCATTTGATGTAATTCGCCAAGAAATAACCCCCATAGAAGGGTTTTCTTGGAAAGATATCTTTGTTTGCGGTTATGGCCCTAACAGATCTACTCAAGCATATACCAGCTATGAATTGTATCAAGCTTCTGATGCAGTACGATCACTTTTTAACTATCAAGCACCTTTGCAGAATCCCGAGGTGATTTTTTTAAGGCAAGAAAGAGAAATTAGACAAAAACTGGAACAAATTGTTCTTAATATTTTAATGCTTGATGAACAATCTAATGAATTTTCATCTGCGCAAAATGGCCTCGGGATTTTTGGTCCTTGGGGTTTTTCTCCGATATCTGCCCTAAGCGATGACTATCGAAGCACCATTCAATGGACATTGGATTTTCTCAGCTGGTCAATATATGCTGATAGACTAAGAGATCAAGCAAGTATTGGCGGTATTCTCCTTATTGATGAAATTGAACAACATCTACACCCACGTTGGCAAAGATTTATTGCCCAGCGGCTGAGAAAGCAATTTCCTGATACACAAATTATTTCAACTACGCATACTCCATTAGTTGCTTCAGGCATGGCGGACATCGACGACGGCATTCTTATGAAACTCGATTTAACTGAAACCAAATCGATTAAGGTGCAAATAATTGAGAGAGACATGATTGATGGAAAGCGAGCGGATCAAATCCTTACTTCTGAAGCGTTTGGATTGTATACGACCAGAAATCCTGGAAGTCAAGAAGAGATTGATCGGTATGCAGAATTATTAGGCAAATTCAAAAGAACAAGAGCAGAAACTCATGAGCTTAATCAGATTAGAGGAAGATTACAAAACTCCCTAACCATTAGTGAAAATAAACTTGACGAGACGATAAATAGAGAGTTTCTTAATTTCTTAAAAACGAAGATTTAGGAAATACCGCCTGAAGTGCTTGAATTAAAAATACAACAACTACTTAGTAGCATATCTGACCAAGGGGATTGAAGATGATAAAAATCAATCTAATTCCTCCTAGTAATTCGACAAAATGGGTGCGTTGGTGTAGTGATTGCATAAAGGAAACTCAAGAATGTCTAAAAAAAGTAGCTAGGGGTGAAAAGCTCACTTTTAAGCAGAAACTATATGGTCGTAGAAGCATCAAAAAAGAGTATTTTCTTAATAAGAACGCTCCTTTCTATGGTAAATGTGCTTACTGTGAATTTTATATTCCTGATTTTCAACATGGTGACATAGATCATTTTCGACCCAAAGGAGGAGTAACTGACGAAAACGGCGCTCCAATTTTTTTAAGAGATGCCAATGGAGAACTCATAATCGATGAAAACGGCAATACAGTGAAACATCCTGGGTACTATTGGCTTGCATACGACTGGAAAAATTTATTGCCAACATGTACGGTATGCAATCAACCAACAGATATAGGAAATAAAAAAATAGGCAAACATTATAGATTTCCGGTAAAAGGGAAACATGCACAAAACCCTACCGAAATAGCAGATGAGCACCCGTTATTAATTAATCCTACTAGTGATGATCCAATGGATGATCCTGAACTTCACTTATCTATAGATAAGTTAGGCATCATTAGCCCACTTACCGAACGAGGAGAAATATGTATTGAAGTGTTCGGGTTGAACATTAGAGAACAGTTGATTGATGGAAGAAGGCAGGTCTATCAAAACACGGCGCAATTAGCGTTACAAATCGTTATAGGTAATGAACCATGTGACGAGCTTAAAAGTAATTTAAAAGAAAAAATGGAAGGGAAAAAAGCATATAGTTTGGCTAGCCGTGCCGCAATTAAAGCGTTGAAAGAATTACTAGCCACCTGACAGTTTTGTAAAAAGATGTTGATCGGCAAGCAAAACCGAGTAAATTAGGTTCCTACCACGAAACCGAATACTTGGAGATGCGGAATGCCGATCAACGAACTCTATCATACTTGGATGCGACGAATTTGTGAATTGCGGCCAAACCAAAGAATTACCCAGCAACGGAACTTTGTCTGGCTGATTGTAGGGATCTACCAAAGTCACTCGGTCTATTTGAGCAGAATAGCCGGAAAGATCCCTGGGCCGGCGAAGTTGGTGAGCATTGCTCGTCGCCTGAGCCGTTTCTTGGACAACCCGGCAGTCAATGTTCGAGAATGGTATGAGCCGATTGCACACCAATGGCTGGAAGCGCAATGGCGTTGTTTGAGAGAGATCCATCTGATCGTGGATGGTACGAAAGTTGGTTTTGGGCATCAGTTGCTCATGGTCAGTCTGGCATATCGAAAACGGGCGATCCCGATTGCATGGACTTGGGTCAGCCATGTTCGTGGACACAGCAGTGCCTTCAAGCAATTGGCCTTGCTGAACTATATCAGGAAGCTCTTACCTGTCGGTGCAGCCGTTTTTCTGGTCGGTGACTGCGAATTTGGCTCGGTGGAAGTCCTGAAATGGCTCGATCAATGGCCCTGGTTCTATGTTTTACGCCAAAAATCAGATACCTGTGTCTGGTTGGACCAATACAACGAGTGGAAGCCGTTCGGCAGATTCGTTCACGAGGCCGGTGAAAGCTACTGGCTCGGTGCTGGCTACCTGACCTCCAGCGAAATCTATCCAACCAACTTGCTGATCTACTGGAAAACCGGTGAAGAAGAACCCTGGTGTTTAGCCACTAACCTGCCCGACCACAAGATGGCTTTGAAGTATTACCGGCTCAGGATGTGGTGCGAAGAAATGCACGCCGACTTCAAAAAACATGGCTTCGATTTGGAAAGTACGATGTTACGTGATTTCTTGCGTCTCTCTCGCCTGACACTCGCGGTGGCCATCTTGTATGTCTGGTTGATTTCTGTCGGCGGACGTACCATTCATCAAGGCTTGCGACACCTGGTCGATCGGAATGACCGCCGCGATTTAAGCATTTTCCAGATCGGCCTGCGCTATATCCAAAGGAGATTGACCAATGCCTTTTCTATCTCTGTTCCGCTTTGTACCTACCTATGACATCAAACTGTCGGGTGGCTAGAAGAATTATAAAAATTTTAATATAATTCTAAATCAAAATTGAAGGAACAACTATTGCGTCCCTTTCTACACTGATTGCTTAAATTGTATTTTCGATTTCACGCTGTAGAAAAGTAATATCAAAACTATAAAAATGCCGGGGACAAGGCGGAGGGCGCACCTATTGTCCGGCAGTTATATCATGCGGTGAAAATCTGTAATAAGCTTATATATCCAAATTCCTGACCGCCTTGGCATGCGTCTGGATGAACCGCTTCCTTGGATCCACGGCGTCGCCCATCAGCATGTCGAAGGTCCGGTCGGCTTCGGCGGCGTCGTCCACCGTCACCAGCAGCAGGGTCCGGTTGGCCGGGTTCATGGTGGTCTCCCAGAGCTGGGTCGGGTTCATCTCGCCCAGGCCCTTGTAACGGCTCAGGCCCACCTTGTCGGCGCTGACGCCCAGGCTCTTGATCAGCTTGTCCTTGTCGGCGTCGTTGTAAGCGTAATGGACCTGGTTCTTGTACGCCAGGCGGTAGAGCGGCGGCTGGGCGATGTAGAGATGGCCGTCGTCGATCAGCGCCGGCATGTAGCGGAAGAAGAAGGTCAGCAGGAGCGTGCGGATATGGCTGCCGTCCACATCGGCATCCGTCATGATGATGATGCGCCCGTAGCGCAGGCCGGCCAGGTCGAAGTTGTCGCCGATGCCGGTGCCCAGGGCCGAGATGAGCGCCCGCACCTCGTTGTTGCCCAGGATCTTATCCAGCCGGGCGCGCTCGGTATTCAGGATCTTGCCGCGCAGGGGCAGGATGGCCTGGAAGTGCCGGTCGCGGCCCTGCTTGGCCGATCCGCCGGCCGAGTCGCCTTCCACGATGTACAGCTCGGTCTTGGTGGCGTCCCGCCCGGAGCAGTCTGCCAGTTTGCCTGGCAGGGTCAGGCTCTCCAGCGCGGATTTGCGGATGACCAGGTCGCGCGCCTTGCGGGCGGCGTCGCGGGCACGCGCCGAGGTGAGACACTTGGCGATGATGGCCTTGGCCGCCGGCGGGTTCTCCTCCAGGAAGGTCCCGAAGGCCTCGCCCAGCACCTGGGTGACATAGGTCTGCACTTCCGGGTTCATCAATTTCACCTTGGTCTGGCTCTCGAACTGCGGGTCCGGGTGCTTGATGCTGATGATGGCGGTCAGGCCCTCGCGCGTATCGTCGCCGGAGAAGTTCGGGTCGGCTTCCTTGAGCAACCCGCTCTTGCGGGCGTAATCGTTGACCACGCGCGTCAGGGCCGAGCGCATGCCGGTCAGGTGCGTGCCGCCGTCCACCGTGTTGATGGTGTTGGCAAAGGAATAGACCGACTCGGTATAGGCGTCCGTGTACTGCACAGCGCACTCGATGCCGATGCCTTCGATCTCCTTTTCGACGTAGACTACCGGGTGCAGCACCTCGCGGTTGCGGTCCAGGTAACGCACGAAGGAGGTGATGCCGCCCTCGAAGTAGAAGGTCAGCTCGCGGTTGCTGCGCTCGTCCAGGAAATAGATGGTGGTGCCGCGCGTGACGAAGGCCATCTCGCGGAAACGTTGGACCAGCGTGTCGAAACGGTATTCGAGCGCTTCCGTGAAGATCAGCGGGTCGTATTTGAAGGTGGTCTTGGTGCCGGTATCCCCGGGTTTTTTGACCTTCCCGATCACCTTGACCGGCTCCTGGGGTTTCCCCCGCACGAAACGCTGGAAGTAGAGTTGGCCGTCGCGTTTGACCTCCACCTCGCACCATTCCGAAAGCGCATTGACCGCGCTGACGCCCACCCCGTGCAGCCCGCCCGAGACCTTGTAGCCGCCGCCGCCAAATTTGCCTCCGGCGTGCAGCTTGGTCATGACCACTTCCAGAGCGGATTTCTTCTCGGTCGGGTGCATGTCCACCGGGATGCCGCGCCCGTTGTCGGTCACGGTGACGGATGAATCGGGGTGGATGATAATTTCGATGCGATCGCAGACCCCCGCCAGGGCCTCGTCGATCGAGTTGTCCACCACTTCATAGACCAGGTGGTGCAGGGCCTTGATGTCCGTGCCGCCCACGTACATGCCCGGGCGGCGGCGGACCGCTTCCAGTCCTTCCAGGACCTGGATATCCTTTGCGTTATAACTTCCGTTGGTAGCCATAGTTTCCTTTAATATCTATCCGATAATTCAAGAGAGGTCGAATTTTTAGTATGTGCGGCGAAGCCGCACATACTAAAAATTCGGTTCTTTAATAATTTTCGGATAGGTTCCTAATTCGCCTTTGCCGAAGCGGCCCGTTTCTGGAGCTGCTCGAAGACCACCGCCAGCCAGGCGTTGATATCACGATAGTATATGAAGCTGGCCGCCAGCAGCGCGGTCGAGACGAAAGCATGCCCGGCAATGCCCACCAGCATCCACCATGAATTTTCCGAAGGGGTACTCCATAAGAAGTTCATGCCGGTGTTGATCAGTAGGAATACCAGCAGGAACAGGCCGGTGTTGGGCAGGGTAAACCGCACCATGCGCAAGCTGCCCAGGATGGAGCGGAAAGCATCCAGTTGCAGGGTGAAAATGCCGTGCACCGAGAAAAAGACCGGCATCAGCATCCATATCACCAGCAGGGCCGCTATGAAGAACATAATCTGGCCGAACAGCGCGCTGATGTATGTGATCAGGGATATCACCAATAAGACCGGCAGCCCCAAGACCAGCAGGATGCCCAGCCAGATGATCGAAAGGAGCACGGTTTGTTTGATGGCTTTCCAGACCGAGCGTCCCTCCGGCTTGAGCGCCACGCCGGAGATCCAGAAGTAGTAGATCGCGCCGACCAACCAGCCCAGCAGGACCAGGGCCAGCACCCAGCTTATGATCCCGAGGAACGAACCGGCGTCCAGGTTTAACGGGCTGCCCAGCGGGGTCCGCCCGGGCATCTGCAGGCTCAACAGGCTCGTGGCTCCGATCGGGAAAGTCCGCAAAATAATGAAAAGGTTGAACTGGGTAATGGCGCTCGTCCAGGCCTGCTGGAGCGTGGCCACGTCCGGAAAGCTGGACGGGAATGCCTTTGCCAGCGCAGGGAGCTGGTCGATGAACGGCTGAAAAAAGCTCTTCAAGCGCAGGTGCGGCCCGAGCCACAGGAACAGGTCGAGCAGCACCGGCGGCAGGATCACCAGGACGTGGTTTGCAACAGAATCGAAGCCCCGTATCAGGGAGGCGATCAGCCCCGGAGGAGGCGGTAGTTTAACTTGTTCAGTTTCCATAGAATTTGATTCTACCACACGGACATCTTCGCACAGATGTTCTTTAATCGGCTCTCTGGGAATTGCCGGGATGGGCAGTACTTTTGGTGGATGGGTAAACCAGATAATAAGACACAAATTGTCCGAATTGATAGTATAATCAACATCTCGAAGATGGAATCCTCCATCTTTGATTTATATTATTGGTATCCAAAGGAGCTTAAAGTATGAACTCAATAGATATGATCAAATCTGGATTGGCCGGGATGGAAATGGGGCAGCCCGGAAAGCTGGCTGATATCCTGTCAGACGACATGGTCTTCGCCGGGCCTGTGCCCGAGCCGGTCGGCAAGCGCGAATTCATCGGGCTGCAGACCGCCCTGGTAAAAGCCATGCCGGACTGGAAATTCAACCCGACCGACTTCAAACAGAATGGCGACCGGGTGACTGCCACGTTCCAGATCACTGGGACGCACACGGGCGAACTGAGCCTGCCCATGCCGGGTTTCCCGAAGTTCCCAGCCTCCGGCAAGCACGTTACCCTGCCGAAGGAGTCCATCACCATCACCTTGAAGGATGGCAAAATCTCCCGGCTGGAAGCCGCAAAAGTGCCGGGCGGCGGGGTAGCCGGCGTGCTGGCCCAGCTCGGCATTCCCATGCCGCAAATGGCATAACTTCCCGTCTATAAGCAAACTTAAAGCAACTGCCCGGCACAGTGAACGTGCCGGGCAGTTTTTTCTGTTACGCCTCCGCCAGCTCCACCTGCGGCAGGTGCTGCATGGCTTCCTGCACCGCTTCGGCGGGATATTCGTAATCCTGCAGTTCGCCGTTCAGGTAGGCCTGGTAGGCCATCATATCGAAATGCCCGTGGCCCGACAGGTTGAACAGGATGACGCGCTTCTCGCCCTTGGCCTTGGCATCCAGGGCCTCGTCGATCGCCACGCGGATGGCGTGGGCCGACTCGGGCGCCGGGATGATGCCCTCGGCTTTGGTGAACATCACCGCCGCCTGGAAGGTCCCGATCTGCGGGACGGCCACGGCGTCGATGTAGCCGGCATTGCATAATGCCGAAAGGCTCGGGGCCATGCCATGGTAGCGCAGCCCGCCCGCGTGGATGCCGGCCGGCATGAAGGTGTGGCCGAGCGTGTACATCTTGACGATGGGGGCCATCTGGGCCGTATCGCCGTAGTCGAAAGTGTACGCGCCCTTGGTGATGGACGGGGTCGCGGTCGGTTCCACCGCCACCAGGCGGGTGCGCTGTCCGTCTTTCAGGTTCTGGCGCAGGAACGGGTAGGCGATACCGGCAAAGTTCGAGCCGCCGCCCACGCAGCCGATGACCACATCCGGATACTCACCGGCCAGGTCCATCTGCTTGAGGGCTTCCTCGCCAATGACGGTCTGGTGCAGCAGCACATGGTTCAGCACCGAGCCGAGACTGTATTTCTTTACACCGCCGGAAGTGGCAGCCACTTCCACCGCCTCCGAGATGGCGATGCCCAGCGAGCCGTTGTTCTCCGGGTCTTTGGCCAGCAGAGAACGGCCAAACTCGGTGCGGTCGGTCGGGCTGGCAAAAACCTGTGCGCCGAAAGTCTGCATGTAAATGCGCCGGTACGGCTTCTGGTTGTACGAAATCTTGACCATGTAGACTTCCAGGTCCATGCCAAAGAAATTGCAGGCCATCGCCAGCGCGGTGCCCCACTGGCCGGCCCCGGTCTCGGTGGTGATGGCTTTCGTCCCGGCGACTTTATTATAAAAAGCCTGCGGGATGGCAGTATTCGGCTTGTGGCTGCCCACCGGGGAAACGGACTCGTTCTTGAAATAGATGTGGGCGGGGGTATCGAGCATCTTCTCCAGGCGGCGTGCCCGTACGAGCGGCGTGGGACGGTACAGCTTATAGATCTCCCGCACTTCCTCCGGGATATCGATAAAGCGCTCGGTGCTGACTTCCTGCATGATGAGTTCCATCGGGAAGAGCACGGAAAGGAAATCCGGTGTGACCGGTTCCTTCGTCATCGGGTTCAGTACAGGCGTCGGCGGGACCGGGCTGTCGGCATTGATGTTGTACCAGGTTTTTGGCAGGTCGGTTTCGTTGAGCATAAAACGGGTTTGGTCAGACATGAGTTTACTCCTTTAGAGATAGAGAATAGGGATTAGGGATTAGTGAACAGGCAATGGTAAGAAGGCCAGCGTTCGTGGACAAGGTAAAGACCTTCAGGGTGGATGAAAAGAGAGCGGAAACATGTCATTTCCTCCAGTTCATGGAATGAATGCCGGGGATGGACAAGCGGGAGTGGTCTCAGCCATGCGCTCGATCAGGATCTCGGCCATCCGCCGCTCGTTCCGTCTCGGAACCGGGCCGGTGAACTGCTCCTGCAAACAGGCCGCTTTCACCCGTTCCGGCAGCGAGTCCGCCTCAGGCTTTATCCGGTCCGAAAAACCGGGCTTGGGTATGCCCTGTATGTTCATTTTTTGCTCCTTTATACAATCTCGCCTCCTACCCCCTCTCCCACCGGGAGAGGGCCGGGGTGAGGGGCAGGTGATGGCCGGGAGAGGGCCGGGTTGATGAAATTAAAACTACGCGTTCGTCCGTAGAACGGGACGAACGCGTAGTCCGTGGTGCCACCCGAATTAGGCCGCTGTAAATAAAAAATCCCTGTGGTGATGCACAGGGACCGAAGCCAGCCTCACTCGTTTCAGGTACGTTCCAACCGCCATAGGCTAGCGCTGGAGTGATACCCTAACCCTGTAACGGGAGTATCCCGGCTTGAGCTATTCCTTGCAACGGTTTGGGGACCGCTGGTCGTTTCGCTCTGCAACTCCGAGGTCCATTCGGCTCCATCGTGCGGACAGGACTTCCACCGATTGCATCCTGTTCTCTGACCGCCGTACGAGGCCTACTCGTCCTCTTCAAAGTCTTTCAGCGTATTGAGAGCGATTATATGCCGTATAGGCAATTTGTCAATAGTCGGGATTGGAAATATTCGCAACTGCACAAGTTCAAAAAACGATTGACAATGACATAATAATTTGGTATGATGGCATATAGGTAGAGCCATCATACCAATTATCAGGATCAGATATACCGTGCCAGCTTAATGGCCGTTCAGACGGCTGAATTGGAAGGATAAGACCATGGATAATATGATAACAACCGATTTGGATACTATACAAGTACGGAGAGAGCGACTTTCTGAGCAAGTTGCCGAACAGATCCAACGCATTATCCAGGACAAGCTCAAAGAGGGTGATCGCTTGCCCCCCGAGCGTGACTTGGCTGAAAAATTTGGCGTTAGCCGGGTGGTGATCCGCGAGGCGACTAAAGTACTTCAGGAAAGAGGGTTGGTAAAAGTCTTAACGGGCAGCGGTACTTACGTGACCCGTGTTGAGCCACAGGTAGTGTCGCAATCGATTGGCTTATTTGTCCGCGGGAACAAACCATCCTTCCGTGACTTGTTAGAGATTCGGAGAATGCTAGAGGTCGAGATTGCCGGTCTGGCGGCTGATCGGGCGAATGAGGACGATATCCACCAACTTGAAGTGATGGTTAATGAAATGCAAGCCGTACTTCCCGATATTTGTAGCTCGAAGGACAAGATGGAAGAATTCGTTAAAGCCGACCTGTGTTTCCATCAAAACCTTGCGAAGGCCAGCCATAATTTTCTGTTGCCGACCCTCTTGTCTCCTATTACCGATTTGTTGCTGGAATTCAGCCGAAGAGCATCTTCGTTCCCTGGCGCTCCAGAAAGAGCCACCAGTTTCCACCAGACTATTTTGGTGTGTATTCGGAGTAAGGATGAAAAGAAAGCCCGTGATGTGATGCGCAGCCATCTCTCCAGCACAGAAGAGTTCTTAGATTTGATGGTCGAAGATGACTATAACTTCGACAGCCAGTCTCCTGAGTAAACCTAGGGCTTTTACAATGATTTCGAATGCCAATGAGCAGTACGAATTTTCACAGAAATACCTGCCTGGGGGGGTTTGCGCTTCAGCCCGCACAAACGCTGCGCTGGGCCGCCCATTCTTCATATCTCATGGAGATGGAGCGTATGTTTATGATCTGGACGGGCGTCAGTTCATCGACATGTGTATATCGCATGGGGCGTCGCTCTTGGGACACAACCACCCAAAGATTCGCGAAGCTGTTACCCAGGCTTTAGGACTTGGGATTATCTGCTCCTATGAAACTCCGTATCATTCATTGCTGGCTAAGAAAATCAGCGAGCTTGTTCCATGTGCAGAAATGGCACGGTTCGCCGAATCTGGTACAGAAACTATCATGCACGCTTTGCGGTTGGCCCGGACGGCCACCGGCCGCGAAAAGATCATAAAATTTGAAGGCCATTTCCATGGTTATTCGGATGATCTGTATTTTAGCTCTGCCCCGCCTATCGATCAGGCTGGCCCACCTTCCACACCGCTTGCTTATCCCCAATCCGCGGGTATACCACGCCATGCCAGCGATAGCATTATTATCGTTCCATTCAATGACCCAAACGCCCTCGAAGTGGCCTTCCAGAAATATGGCCATGAGACGGCTACCCTGGTCCTTGAACCCATTAATTACGACTCGGGTTGCATTATCCCGCAAACCGGATTTATCCAACTCTGTCGGCAGCTTTGCGATCGCTATGGTGTTCTACTTTTCTTTGATGAAGTCCTGACCGCCTTTCGAATCGCCTTGGGGGGCGCTCAGGAGTATTTTGGTGTAGTGCCCGATTTGTGTGTTTTGGGTAAAGCCATTGGGGCTGGCATGCCTGTTAGCGCCCTTGCAGGCAAACGTGAAATCATGCTGCACCTACGACCAAAGGGTCAGAGCGAAATGAGCGGGACTTATCTGGCCCATCTTACAGCCATATTGAGTGCCTCAGCAGCCTTGGAAGAGTATTCTCAACCAGGCTTTTACACACACTTGGGGTTACTCGGCCAACGCTTTTACAATGGTTTTCAAACCATCATCGACCGCAGTGGTGTCCCAATGCGGTTGCAATATGTTGGTCCGCGTTTTGGAATGTATTTCGGCCTTACCGAAGAAGTAACCAATTATCGTAAGGCGGCCCAGCAGAATCACGCGATGCAGCTTAAATTCATTGCCGGATGCATTCAACGTGGTGTCTATTTTCACGTCTCGCCCCACCATGGCTTCTCTGCGGCTCATACAGAATCCGATCTCGATTTTGTATTAGAAGTAATCGAAGGGGTGCTGGCTGAAGTCAGGCAAGGTTTTCCGGAAATTTGTGGTTGATATTATTGGTGAACTTCGGCAGATGAGATAGATAGCGTTCGTTTTTATCAATTGAGTTCGCATAATTGTGGCGCTGATAATACCGCAGACGGTGAGGGCTAGGTTATTGTAAGGATAAAAGATGAGCGAAATTTTGCGAAATATTCATCGGATTCATAGTCAATTTGATGGGCGGTTACTCACATCCTATCTCTTAACCGGAGAGCAAGCTTTATTGATTGATAGCGGCTTTGCCAATACGCCAGAGGATATTATCCTGCCCTATCTAGAGAAACTGTCTATTCCGGTCACGAAGATCAGTTGGTTGGTTGTGACCCACGCATCCGGCGACCATTTTGGAGGCAACGCTGCCGTAAAACGTTATTCTCCACAGACGATCATTATTGCTCATGCGCTTGATGCCCCTGCCATTGCGAACCATTCCGTATTCCTTGCTGAACATATCACAGCCTTGGGCGTCGAAGGCGTCCCGGTTCCCGATATAAAATCCGATAGTCAAGATTTCCTCTCCCTGCATGGCCCAGAAACGCCTGTCGATTGGGTGGTTCACGGTGGTGAGGAATTGGAATTAAGCAATAATTGGCGAACCAGGGTGCTACATGCTCCCGGACATACCCCTGGCCATTTGATGGTTTTTGATCCGCTAAATTGTGTACTTTTCATCGGCGATGCCATCATGGGGGATGGGATTCCAGATATTAATGGACAATTGGTAATGCCACCTCATTATTTCGAAGTTGATTGGTATCTCCAAACTATTGAAATTGCCCGGCACTTAAAACCGAAATATTTATTAGCTACCCATTACCCACCGATCGGTGGAAAGGCAGTCGATTTGTTCCTTAATACAAGTCAAGATTTCGTCTCGAAGTTTGAAAGAATATTAGTCGACTCGCTTGAGCATGAAAAACAACCTATGGACATGCCGTCACTCATCCATGTTATTCGGGAAAGACTTGGCATACCAAACGCCGACTATCAATATGGGCTTCTGGTGCACGCCCATTTGCAATTACTGATCCAGTCGAAGCGAGCCCTAGTTATGCTCGAGAATGGAATAATGCGTTGGGCTTTGTATAGATAGATGCGCAACAAATCTCGATCGATGAGTTAATCATTTTCCTAAAAGGATGCTACGGATGCATCGGTAAAACTCAGGAAGGAGGAACCTATCGAGTAAAACAAATGAGCTCAGAAACACATTTTGTATCCTAACCATGAAATATGTTCGAATTCAGGAAAGATGAGGAGATATGAACAAAACCTTTCGATTCACTGTTTTGCTGCTCGTAATTGCGTTTGTCCTCTCTGCGTGTGGCGGCGCAGCAGCCACACCCACGACAGCGCCTGCCACTGTGGCCCCTGCCACTGCTGTGCCCCCTACGACAGCGCCAGCCACTGCGGCACCCACAACAGCACCGGCCACTACAGCACCCACAACAGCACCAGCCACTGCTGCCCCGACTGCAGCTCCAGATACTGGCATAACCATAGTCTGGTTTGAGCACCTCTCCACAGAATGGGGAAACACATGGTTTGATAAGGTGACCTCGGATTTCAAGACCAAGACTGGCATTACCGTTGAGCGTGTCTCTGCTCCTTGGGATCAGCTCTGGCCGATGATGACCACCTATGTCCAATCTAACACTATGCCGGATGTTTTTGGAACATATGCCGGATGGAGCCCCGCTCTTGATAAGGATGGAGCCCTGGCGGATGAGGCACCGCTCGTCTCGCAATTACCGGACCCAACCAAATTCGCGGCTGATCAGGGATCGATGTACCCCCAAATTGATATGGTCAATGGCAAGCAAGAAGAGGCGGTCTGGTGGCTGCAACCTTATGGCCTGTTCTATAATGCGGAAGCATTCAAACAACATGGCTATACGGTTCCGAAGACTTGGGACGATCTAACGGCGCTTTTGACCAAGATGAAGGCCGATGGCTTGGATGGGATGGGGATGTCCTGGGGTAATCCAAACGAAGCCGGGGCGCATTTCGGTTACCTGCAATGGAAGTGGTATTTGTTGGGTGCAGGTGGTGACACAAATGATGCTAATGGCGCGCCTACTTTCAATAATCCCACTGGTCTCGCGGCCATGAATTTCTTTTATAACTGGTTTAAGCAGGGCCTAGTCGATCCGAACAGTGGATCCACGGACGTGCAGCAGAACCGCGGCGATTTCTGCTCTGGAAAGACATTGATGATCATCGACGGTCCTTGGATGGGCTCTACATGTAAATCCCTGGGCGCCAAGTTTACGGTCACGATGGCGCCGGGACTTTGCGGTGCGAAGACATGTGGCAATGTAGTTTACCCATGGTATTTCACAGTAGCCAATGATTCGAAACACAAACTCCAGGCAATGGAGTTCGTAGACTACCTGACCAGTGATGCTGTCTCTGAGGATTTCTCGAAGACGTTCGCTATCTCTTTGGCTAATCCTATCCGGGCCAACGATGCCGACTATAAGAATGACCCAATCACAGGCGTTATACCGGCACTCTTGGCGGCAAAAGGCAATTCGTTCCTGCCGGCTGTCATGAACGGTGATGATATTCAAACCATGATTGGCACGGAATGGCAGAAGGTGCTCTTTGGCCAGGAAACCACGGACAAGGCGATTGTCAATATGAACACGCAATGGTTGGCAATCTCGTCGAAATAATCAAAAGACCATAGCGTTAAAGGATATTCAATTATTGTGTGGGCGGCTCTACCGCCCACACAATAAAAAATATGTCTTCGACAGGCCCAAGATGAATAATACTTTACAACCTGACGTAAATGGTCCATCCAGCTCCGCCATCTTAGAAAGACATAATAAATCATGGCGTCGGTTTTGGCGTGGCCAAAATATCGGATATTTGTTTATCGCGCCGGGAGTGTTGTTCCTGCTGGCTTTCACCGCCTATCCGCTCTTACTGGGTTTAGTGATGAGCCTGACCAAGGTGTCGAGAACAGGCGTGATCGGCAAGTGGATCGGCTTTACTAACTGGCCGGCTCTCTTGCAAGATCAGAATTTTCTAGCTTCATTTGGCCGCAGCTTGAAATTCTCTGTCATTGGAATGATCGCCGCGGTTATTCTTGGCCTTATCCTGGCACAACTCCTCAATATGGCCTGGCTTACCTCGCCCATCAAGAATTTCCTGCGCGGGCTGAGTGTCATGCCATGGATGTTCTCTTCTGCAGTGGCCGCCATAATGTGGGGATTGCTCTTGCATCGGGATGGCTTAATTAACGCCTGGTTGAAGCAAGCTGGCTTAATCCACAATTCGATTGTATTTGTGGGTACTCCTCAAACAGCGCTCTATTCCCTGTCGGGAATCTTCACCTGGCGCATAATTCCCTTTATCATGGTCATGATCCTGGCAGCGTTAAAATCCATTCCTAATGAGCTAAATGAAGCGGCTTCTGTCGATGGGGCCAGCAAGTGGCAGATTTTCTGGCATATCACCATTCCATTGATTATGCCATTGTTACTGACTTTGGCCATCCTCACGTTTGTCTGGGGAGTGGGTCAGTTTGACTTTATTCGCATCATTACTGGTGGTGGACCGATAAATTCGACCACAGTGGTCAGTTATTATATTTATATTGTCGGGTTCTTGACTCAAAATTGGAGCTACGGAGCAACCATTAGCGTCGCAGTTTTCTTAGTAAACCTAATTTTCGCCCTTCTATATCTATACTTGTCGTCTCGAGCTAAGCCTTGGAGCGAATGAAATGAAAAAAGAAATCTCACTTCCATTTTCCAAGCGTTCAATATCGCACCGCTTGAATACATGGCGTGGGCGAGAGATTCTCACTCGTATCTTATCATTGCTGGTACTGATTGCTTTGGTAGGCATCTTGCTTCTGCCGATTTTATGGATGGCCTTAGCAGCTTTTAAGAGCGATGTTGAACTTTTTGCTTCACCGCCTGCATTACTACCACCACATCCGACCTTGTTGGCTTTCCAGTATTTGCTTGGTGAACCTACCTATTTAAGAGAGTTGGCTAACAGTTACATCATTGCCATTTCTGTGACAATCTTGTGCGTTTTCCTGTCCTTTTTGGCGGCTTATGGGTTCTCACGATTTCATCTGCGGGGTGGCGGGTTGTTGTTGCTGTTCACCCTTTTCTCCCAGATGTTTCCCGCGGTCTCCCTGATTATCCCTTATTATAAGATCTTACTCTCAATGAAATTAATAGATACCCTCTTGGGTTTGATCCTGGTTGATACCTCGTTCATTCTTCCATTTTGCATCTGGATGTTTAAAGGTTATCTGGATTCAATTCCCGTCGATCTGGAAGAAGCAGCCATGGTGGATGGAGCCAGCCGATTTGTGGCGATGCTGAGGGTTGTCCTGCCGCTCACGTTGCCTGGTTTTGTTGCTACTGCTATTTTCGCCTTCCTAGGTGCTTGGAATGAATTTACTTTTGCTGTGATTTTAACGCACTCACAAGCTGCGGCTCCAATAACAGTAGGAATCGGTGGCTTCTTTGGTATGTTTACGGTTAAATCGGAGTCAGATGAGCGCCTTGGCGCTGGTTGCGAGTTTGCCGTTGATGGTTATCTTTATATTCCTGCAACGTTACCTGGTGGAAGGCATGACTGCCGGAGCTGTTAAGGCATAATGGAAACTGCAGGAAAGAATAGTCTCATGAATCTACTTGATCGTCATCGCCGTTTCTGGGGGGGTGAACCGGTCGAACAGCCGTTGATGGGAGTTTCACGAGAAGGATCTTTCTTTCTGCAGCCTTTTCTGGCTCTTGGCGTTAGCGATGGTCCGCTTACACCTCAGACTGTCCCAGTACCCCGGTCTTTCATTCCATATTATGAAAACACTCTGGCGGGAGATCCAGTAGATGGAGATCTTTTTTGGGTCGCCAAGCCGCCCAGGGCGATTCCTTGGATGGAAGCTATTATTGGTTGCGATGTTCAAGTGTCCAGAAGTTCTAACACCATCACTGCTCGCCCGCCAGTACAGTCATTCGACTTAGAAGCCATCGATTTGGTTACCAATCCATGGTTGAATCTGATGAATGAATTTACCACCGAACTCGTAGGATATTTTGACCAACGGTGCCCTGTTGGCCAGACACTCATGCGCGGTCCCTCAGATATGTTGGCTGCTCTTATGGGCCAGGACTTTTATGTCGAATTGGTCGATCATCCACAAAAAATGAAAACCCTGGCTCAACAATGCACCCAAATCTGGATCCGGGTGCTTCAGGAACAATTTGAACGTTTTCCACGTTACCATGGTGGTTATGTTGCTGGTACCAGTGGTTTATGGGCACCCGATAAAATAGCTGTCTATCAGGAGGACATCGCCGGGTTTATTTCAACTACAATGTATCGAAATATTTTCTTCGAATGCGATGCGGCTATTGCAGCCGCTTTTGAATATTCGCTGATCCATCTGCATTCGGCGAGCTTACATATCTTGGGAGCGGTTCTGGATATCCCCGGGCTTAATGCTGTGAACATCGTGATTGATCCCACTGGCCCGAATTTGGATGTGATCATTCCCGATCTAAGAAGGATTCAGCAAGCAGGCAAAGCCCTTCATTTGCATGGTGACCTCTCGGAGCATGAAATTGAGCTTGTGAAAGAGAATTTGTCGCCAGATGGGCTTTGTATCTGGATAGTCAGAGAGGAGAACTATGAGTCTACTAATAAATAACAAACGTGTGATTGTCACCGGAGGGGGCACCGGTATTGGTCGAGGGATTGCTCTCCGGCTAGCGGCTGAAGGGGCACAGGTGTGCCTGAGCTATAATGCTAGTAGTGCGGGAGCGGAAGAGACTGTCCGCCTGATCCAAGAAAAGGGCGGCAATGCCACGGCGCTGAAAGCCAACTTGGAACATCCAAGTGAAGGCATTCAGATGGTTGAGCAGGCCATCCAGATCATGGGCGGTGTAGATATTTTGGTCAACAACGCTGGTTTGACCATCACCAAGCGAATTTTTGAGGTTACCCAGGCTGATTGGGACCGCGTCCTGAACATCGATTTAAAGTCGGGCTTTTTTTGCGCTCAGACTGCAGCCCGAGCAATGAAAGACAATGGGGGAGGCAAGATTATTTTTATTAGCTCGGTCCATAGTCGGGCGTCGATTCCCCAATTTGGACCTTATTCGGCTTCCAAAGGCGGGATTGAAGCTCTTGTTCGCCAGATGTCAATAGAGCTTGCCCCAAACCATATTTGCGTCAATTGCGTTGCGCCTGGACTGATCGAAGTTGAGTCCTACTACCGGGATTTTCCGTGGTACCGGCGTGAAGATTCTGCCAAAGAGGTTCCTATTGGACGGGTAGGTTTCCCTGAAGACATTGCGGCAATGGTGGCATTCATGGCTTCGGCCCAGGCGGACTTTATCACTGGTCAGACCATTTATGTAGACGGCGGCCAATTAGCCAGGCTCGCAATAAACCGGCCCGATTTATAAAATGACTTCAAGGAATTAAAATATGAGAGTGGCAATCGGGTGTTTTTGTCAAGAGTCAAATAGTTTCTCACCGGTACCAGGTTCATGGGCGCACTTTGGCGAGCATGAAGTATTGCGAGGGGTAGATTTGCTTGAGCAGCGCGTTGGTACAAAGACCGAGATCGGTGGAGCAATAGATGTTGCCCGCGAGCATGAGATTGAACTGGTCCCATTATTCAGCGCATTATCAACCGCTTCATCTGGTCCAATTCGTAAAGAAGTTTTTCAAGCCCTGCGCGATGAAATGGTCAACCGACTAGTGGATGCCGGATCATTAGATGGTTTTTTCCTGGCTATGCATGGCGGAACGGTGGCAGAAGACTTTGAGGATGCTTGTGGAGAGATTTTACGTGCTGTGCGTGCTGCTATCGGGAGTGAACTACCTGTGATTTCCACGCTCGACTTGCACGCCAATGTGACGCGACAGATGGCTGATTTGGCCAATTGTTTGGTCGGTTACCATACCTTTCCACATATCGACCTTTACGAGACTGGTCGGCGTGGAATGCAACTGTTATACAAGACCATTACAGGACAAGTCCAACCAACCATGGCCATGTGCAAAATCCCCATGATCTTGCCAGGTGAAAATGGGTTTACAACCCGTGGCCCTTATGCCGAGGTAATGTCCATGGTTGAAGCGCTAGGGAACCACCCAGGCATCTTGGATGCATCCGCGTTTTCAGTTCAGCCGTGGCTCGATGTCTACGAGGTCGGTTGTAGTGTTGTTGCAATCGCCGACAATGATCATCATCTGGCCGAGGCTGAGGCAACCCGCATAGCTGGGGCGTTTTGGCAGCGCCGCCAAGAATTTGCAGTTCAATGCACGTCCACAACTGAAGCTATCCAGCGCGCTTTGGAAAGCGACCACCATCCTTTCATCTTTTCCGATTCGGCCGATGCGCCCAGTTCTGGAGCACCTGGTGACAGCCCGGCAATTCTGGAGGCCTTACTGAAAGCCGAGCCGTTCAGGCCGTGCTTATTAAATATCGTTGACGCCTCTGCGGTGGGCCAGATGATCGAAGCAGGCGTGGGAAAGCAAGTTATTATCCAGGTGGGAGGTAGAGATTCCCCCAACTTATATCGTCCGATTAAAATCACCGGGATTGTGAAGCTGATCTCTGATGGTGAGTTCGTCCATAAGGGACTAGGTTATCAGGGCGTCACTTTCTATCGCGGGAGGACTGCCGTTCTACGAAGCGGCTCTATTGACCTGGTAGTTATGGAGCGACCTGTTTTTCAGTGGGATCCTGAGTTGTATCGTTCGGTGGGTCTGGAACCGCGCGACGCGCAAATCGTCGTCGTCAAGTCGCCAACCGCCTTCCGGGCCAACTACGAGCCTTTTGCAGCGGAGGTGCTGGTTCTGGACGCACCCGGTGTGTGCAGCCCGAACCTCCGTACGTTTCCATTCCAGCATGTTCATCGCCCTTTGTATCCGCTGGACGACTTCCAAGATTGGACGAACTAAGAATTGGGAATACATATGTCGATGAATCATCGCCAACGTGTCTTAGCTGCTCTCGACCATCAAGAACCCGACCGTGTCCCGGTTGACTTGGGCTCGACGCGCAACACTGGCATTCTTATCGAAGCTTACCAAGGATTGCTCGAATACTTAAACCCTGGTTCCCAAGAGCTCAAACAGGAAGATTTCGGCCAGTCCAAGATTGCCAGGATCGCTAAGCCAAGTGAAGATATTCTCCAGCGGCTGGATATTGACTTACGTGGTTTATTCCTGGGTAAGCCTGACCAACCTCTGGAAAAGATGCTGCCCGATGGCTCCCACCAAGACGAATTGGGCGTGATCAGGAAACGTCCACCAGATTCTTATTATTATGATATCGTTCATTTTCCCCTGGATCGTGAGATGAGCATCTCTGATCTAAGCAACCTGAACTGGCCTGATCCTACGGACCCCGGCTATATCCGTGGTTTGCGGAGTGAGGCCACGGCGCTACATCAAACCACTGATTATGCCCTGGTTCTACATCTACAAGATATCATCATCCATCCCAGCCAATACTTGCGCGGCTTTGAGCGCTGGTATATGGATTTCTTGCTGGAGCCCAAGTTGATGGAGGCATTGTTAGATATTCTGCTTGAAATTCGCACCGAGTTGGCTATTGCTGCCTTGCGAGAAGTGGGTGATTTAATCGATGTTGTCAGCTCATCTGACGATATAGCTGACCAGCGTGGTCCAATGATCTCACCTAAGATGTATCGCCAGTTTATCAAGCCACGCCATAAGCATTATTTTGAAGCCCTACGAGCACATACCAAGGCCAAAATACTATATCATTCCTGCGGCTCAGTTTTCTCGTTGATCCCTGATTTTATCGATCAAGGGATCGATTTTATCAATCCTGTGCAGGTCAGCGCAGCCAATATGGATACTTTTCATCTGAAGAAAGAATACGGCGACAAGATCGGTTTTTGGGGTGCGATCGATACAATGCGAGTTTTGCCTTTCGGCACACCAGAACAGGTACAGGCTGAAGTGAAGCAGCGCATCCACGATCTGGCTCCTGGTGGGGGTTACGTACTGGCAGCGGTACATAACATTCAGCCTAACGTCCCGCCGCAAAACATCCTAACTATGGTTGAAGCTGCCCGTGAGTATGGTACTTACCCTATTGAGGCATTGACGTGAATCAACGAGAGCGTTTCGAGGCAGTTCTGACCGGCCGGAATCCGGATCGCATTCCATGGATTCCTCGCCTGCAAATCTGGTACGAAGCCCGCCGTCGATTGGGCACCCTTCCGAAAAAGTATCAGGGATGGAGTTTGCGGGAAATTGAGCGGGATTTGGGAGTCGGTACCCCTGCACGAGATGGCCGGGTGTTTCAAACAGAAATCGTCGATGTAGAGATCGTCTCACAGGAGCAAGGATATGAAACTCTCACCGAATATCACACGCCACACGGTACCATTTCTACCGTGCAGCGGCGTTCGGCGGATCTGGATCGGGTCGGGATTATCGGTCAGGAAGTCGAACATCTTATTAAAAAGCCAGAGGATTACCCTGCTGTCGAATATCTGATTGAACACACGCAAATAATCCCTACTTATGAATCGTATCTGGCATATGAGAATGAGATTGGAGAGACTGGCTATCCAATTGTCCCGATTGGCCAGGACCCGATGAATAGAGTTTTACAGGAACTTATTGGGTACAACGCGGCCTACTACCATCTACATGATTATCCCGACTTGGTATCCCATTTATTAGAGGTGTTGCAAGCCAAAGCGATGGAGATGCAACTGGTCGTTTTAGACTCTCCAGCTAAGCTGATCTTATATGGTGAGCACTTTGACTCTCAAATGACGCCTGCCTCTATTTTTATAAAACATATGCTGCCCCATTTCAGATCCTTCGCTGACCGGCTGCACGCTCGCGGCAAATACCTGGCTTGTCATGCAGATGCTGATTTAACCTTGCTTCTAGACTTGATCAAACAGGCCGGTTTTGATATGGCAGAGTGTTTTGTGACGGCGCCGATGGTTCCGGTCACGATTGATCAAGCACGTCTAGCTTGGGGGAAGGATGTCATTATCTGGGGTGGAATTCCCTCGATTATACTCTGTGACCAATTTGGTGAGGATGAATTTGATAACTACCTGCACAATCTATTCGATGCCATTGCTCCAGGAAATGCATTTATCCTGGGCGTAGCCGATAACGTTATGCCTGAAGCAAAGTTCGAACGCCTGGAACGGGTAACCGAAATGGTGGAGCAATATGGGAAATATCCTGTTCTTAAAAAAACTCTTGGACATAAAGCTGTACTTTAGCAAGTGCTAAATGGACAGGACGCCTGCCTTAAGCTTTGCTGTCTGGAAAGGGAACGTATAATAGAAGGTGAAATAAAAACTAGAACTGCCTGGAGGACCGCTTCGGTTCCCTATCTTTGTTTCTTGCGGACAGTTCTATTTTAATTTTAGTTGTCAGGCAGTGTAGGATTTGCCTCATGTTTTAACGCAGTTTTTTTCGTTTTTGCAGTTTAGATGTACTTTTAGTGGAAATTAGCAGAATCTGTTCCGGAAGGAAATGGCAAAATGGGCATAAAAATCGCGGTTTACCCTAAGTGTTTCGAGTATGACATTGGCCTACATCACACGATGTCGGTCTTTGACTGGATCGCGATGGCTCGTGGAAATATAGAAGTAGAGGGGCTGGAGTTGTATGACCGATTTTTGACCAGCTTAGATCGGGATTATCTCTTGCAGGTAGCAGACGCTGTGCATGAGGCTGGTTTTGTCATTCCGATGTTCATTTGCTCGCCCGACTTTACCAACCCTGATCTGAACCAACGTAAGCAGGCCTTGGATTACGAAGCCAAAATGGTGGAAGTAGCTCATCTATTTGGGGGACGAGGAGCAGTATGTCGCATCCTTTCAGGGCAGCAGTATCCAGGGGTAAGCCGGGAACAAGGAATTAGCTGGGTCATCGAAGCAATCCAACAATTGGTCCCCGTAGCTCGTTCATATGGGGTGATATTGGGAATGGAAAATCATTACAAAGATAGCCAGTGGAAATTTCCTGAATTTGCCATGAAGATGGATGTGTTTTTGGAAATCGTCAAGGGAATCGATGAACGGAGTTATTTCGGCGTGCAGTATGACCCATCCAATGCTATTGTTGCCGGGGATGACCCTATTGAACTTTTAAACGCTGTGAGCGACCGTGTGGTTAGTATGCATGCCAGCGACCGTTATTTTAAGAAGGGGGTTACTCAGGAACAACTTGATCAAGCTCGAGACACAATGGGGTATGCCCCCCATCTTGTTCACGGGGTAATCGGAAAAGGCTTAAACGATTATGATCGCATCTTTCAAATTCTGGCTGGAGAAGGTTTTAATGGGTGGGTCTCGATTGAGGATGGGATGAATGGACTCGATGAAATGCGCGCTTCTGCCCGTTTCTTGCAAACTCTGCGCGCACGCTACTTTCCGGATTAAGGGACAGTAGAAGATAGTTTATCTTTTCGTGGAGGTTTTGAAATGGATCCAATTGTTCAGGTTTCATTGGATGTAGAAACGCTTGAAGAGGCCTTGGCACTGGCCGAGATTGCAGTGCGAGCGGGAGTAGATTGGTTGGAAGCTGGCACACCCCTGATCCTGGGAGAGGGCTTGCATGCGATCAAAGGTTTGAAAAAACGATTTCCGGACAAGCAATTGGTAGCTGACCTGAAAACAATGGACGGCGGATACTTGGAAGCAGAAATGATGGCAAAAGCCGGTGCGGATATGGTTGTGGTCATGGGTGTAGCTCATCCTGCTACCATTCGGGCAGTGGTGCGTGCTGCCCGAGATTACCATATCCGGGTGATGGGTGACATCCTTGCCGCCCCCGATAAGGTAGCCTGTGCGAAGATGCTGGAGGCGAATGGCGTGGATTATATTATTGTACACACTGGTTTTGATGAACGACATGAGATCCTCGGTCTTAGTCCTCTAGATAATTTGGACGCTATCGTCCAGGCAGTGGACATTCCCGTTCAGGCGGTGGGAGGGCTGAGCTTGCAACAAGCCATTGAAATGCCCAAACGGGGCGCTCCATTGGTGGTGATTGGTGCTCCGCTGGCAATTAACGATACGTCGTTCCATTTAGCCGGGGGAAGCGTCGAAGACGTGCTGCGTGAAATCGTGCGGCAAATTAAAGACAAGTGGAACCCTTGATGAAGGGTTTACAGATTAATAGGATTTAAATATGCTTTCAACCGGCTATATACTTGGCCATCCAGCCGTTTGGTTGGAAAATGAATATCTCAAGATCAGTGTGTTACCTGAAAAGGGAGCGGATATCTTCGATTTCATTTTTAAGCCTAGCGGTATCGATTTCCTGTATAAGACCAGCCCAGGATTGCAACCGCCTGGCAGTCACCCTCCCAAAGATGCCATTGAAAACTATGAAGGTGGTTGGCAGGAGCTCTTCCCTAATACGGGGGATACCTGCCAACACAAGGGGAAGATCATCCCTACTCATGGTGAGGTAGCTATTTTACCTTGGGATCTCACTGTCATAAGGGACGACCCAAGCGAGACAATAATTCTTCTCACAGTTTGTACTCGAATATTCCCGTTTCGTGTTGAAAGGTGGATGAAACTTCGAAGGGGAGAGCCTGTCCTAGCCATTGAGGAGAAGGTGACTAATCTATCGAATACTAATCTAGATTTTGTTTGGGGACACCATCTAGTTTTAGGTGGAACATTCCTGGAAAATGGCTGTCAGTATCAGGCAACTGCTCGAACGATTTTTGTTCCCGACCAACCAAAAGAGGCCAGATATGCACGTCTTGCTCCAGGCCAGAGACAACCTTGGCCATGGGCGCTCGCCCGTTCCTCTGAAACCCCTATTGATCTCAGAATCATACCTGGGCCAGATAGCCATAGTCACGATGATGTCTTTTTAACTGATTTGGAGCAGGGAAGAGCTGCAATCACAAACCCTCGTCTTGGGCTAGTTTTTACCCTTAAGTGGGATGCCACCATTTTTGGGTGCCTCGTGATGTGGCAGCCATTTGGGGGGTTGGACATGCCACCTTGGGCAGGCAGCTATGGAGTGGGCATGGAACCGTGGACTACTTGCTCGAATCTGGAAGGGGCAGTTAGGGCTGGAAAATTTCACCAGCTTGGACCTAAAGAGGTGTTATCGACAAAATTTTACGCAAGCGTAACAAAATTGTAATTTATCAAATCGCACGTCGAGCACAAGAAGAATCTAAAATCTGGCCGGTAGGTTGATAAAAAAATTACGCGAAACACTTTGGGACAGAATGCCCCTCTCCCCATCAAGCCAGATGAATCCCATGGAGTAGAGAAGGAAGCGATATGAACATAAAAGATATTTACGAAAACGTAATTGATGGCCAAGCGCTTGAAGTTGAGGTCGGGGTTAAAGCTGCACTTGCAGACGGAATCGGTGCGGAAGATATTCTTACCAACGGCCTCATAGCGGCCATGAACGAGATCGGGCAACGCTTCGAGGCCGGCGATCTGTTCGTGCCCGAGATGTTGATCGCGGCGCGCGCCATGCAGGCCGGTTTAAAATACCTGAGACCGTATTTGGTAAAAGCCGATGTCAAGGCCGCTGGGAAAGTGGCCATCGGAACAGTCAAGGGCGACCTGCACGATATTGGGAAGAACCTGGTTGCCATGATGTTGGAAGGGTCCGGATTTGAAGTCGTCGACCTGGGTGTAGACGTTAAGCCTGAAGCCTTTGTGGATGCCATCAACAACGGGGCCCAGATCATCGGCATGTCTGCCCTGCTCACCACCACCATGTCCAGCATGGAAGGTACCATCCAGGCACTAAAGGCGGCCGGGCTACGTGACAAGGTCAAGGTAATGATCGGCGGCGCGCCGGTTACCCAGGAATACGCCAACAGAATCGGCGCGGATGCCTTCGCGCCCGATGCCTCCAGCGCCACGCGCGTCGCCCGCCAGTTGGTCGCCTAACGATTGCCCAAATTCCATATGTTACGCAAAATGTAGTGTCCCATATTCATTTGCCCTGATAGCTAAAAGATCACTATTAGTGCGCATCATTAATGTTTACTGAACGTCCGGGCAAGAACTTCCAGAACAGCCCGACCTTCCTGGCCCGTGGTCATCTGCAGCTCGACCGTTTTTGGTCAGAGAAAGTGTTCACCTCTTTTCTCTGGAGAAATATATGGCTTTTTTTGATCTTTCGTTGGATGAACTAAAAACCTACAAACCAAAACGTAGCGAAGAGCCTGATTTCGATGCTTTCTGGAAGGCCACCTTGAAAGAAGCCAGCCAATACCCTCTGGATGCTCGATTCGAACGCGTCGACTATGGCCTTCAAATCTTAGATTGCTTCGACGTGACCTTCAATGGCTTTGGAGGACAGCCTATAAAAGCCTGGCTTTCACTGCCTCACCAGAGGTCCGGCTCGCTACCCTGCGTCGTCGAGTATATGGGTTACACCAGTGGTCGTGGCTTTCCCACTGATTGGCTGTTATGGCCTTGTGTCGGGTTTGCACACCTGGTGATGGATACACGCGGCCAAGGTGCCTCGATTTGGAGACATGGCGAAACGCCCGACCTTTACGCTGAGGGAGGAAGCCCTTCCGTGCCAGGCTTTATGACTCGGGGCATCCTGGATCCACGGCACTATTTTTACCGCCGAGTATTTACTGATGCTGTCCGCGCAATTGAAGCTGCCCGCTCCCACCCTGAAGTGAATGCAACTCGCATTGCCATTGCTGGCACCTCCCAAGGCGGTGGAATCACCATCGCCACTGCTGGCCTGGTCCCAGACGTGCAGGCAGCCATACCTGATGTCCCATTCCTTTGCCATTACCGGCGAGCTACCGAACTGGTCGATACATCGCCTTACAAAGAAATCACCGATTTCTGTAACTCGCACCGGGACAAGATCGAAACAGTCTTCCGCACCCTCTCCTATTTCGACGGGGTCAATTTCGCAAGGAGAGCAAAAGCCAAGGCCCTATTCTCCACCGGTTTGATGGATATGATCTGCCCGCCCTCCACTGTCTATGCCGCCTACAATTATTGGGGTGGACCGAAGGAAATCAAGACTTATTCGTATAATGGCCATGAGGGCGGGGGAAATTTCCATATTCTAGAAAAGATTAAATTCCTGTCAGCCCTGTGGAAGTAGGAACTGTGTATAGTATTGTAGTCAAGATAAAGTCCATGACACATCCTTCAATCCTCAATCTCAAATCACCAATCAAAAATCCTCCTCCCTTGTCCATTCCCGCCTGAGCCTGTAAAATCGACCCAAGGGGCAGGTACCCATGCAGACCTCCGACCAACCCGGCCCAAACCCTCTTGAAAAGTTAAGCGCCTTCCTGCCGCTCTTCTGGCTTTCACTGGCTTTCCTGGCCGGCATCTGGTTCGCGCAGGCAGTCCATGCGCCCACGCTGCTCTGGCTGCTCCTGGCAGGCCTGGCCCTGGGGTCAGCCTCGCTGTTCGGGTTGCTCCTGCCGCGCCGGCAGGTGCAGGTCTTCCACCTGCCGCCTGCAACCCTGTTCCTGGTCACCTTATCCCTGGCCGCCTTTTTCTTCGGCGCTGCACGCTACCAGTGCACCATTCCTGCCGTGGATTCCCATTACATTGCCTGGTACAACGACCGGGACTATGAGCGTCCTGGTCACCGGCACGCTGACGGACCCGCCGGATGTGCGTGACACCTACACCAATCTGCGCGTGGATGTGACCGGCGTGAATACCGGGGACGAAAGCCTGCCGGTCCACGGGCTGATCCTGGCGCGCATTGCACCAGGCGGGGACTGGCAGTACGGGGATGTGGTGCGCCTGCGCGGGCACCTGCAGACCCCGCCCGCCAACGAGGACTTTTCCTACCAGGATTACCTGGCGCACCAGGGCATCCTTGCCTATATGCCGGATGCCGAAGCCACGCTTCTGCCCTTCACCGGCGGGAACCCTGTCCTGCGCCTGGTCTATGCCTTCAAAGCCCATGCGGTCGAGCAGGTCTATCGCATCTTCCCCGACCCGGAAGCCTCCCTGCTGGCCGGCATCCTGCTCGGCGACGATAACGGCCTGCCGGCCAGCCTCCAGCAGGCCTACAAGAACACCGGCACGGCCCACATCATCGCCATCTCCGGCTTCAACATTGCCATCCTCGCCGGGCTGTTCGTGCCGCTCTTCAGCCGCCTGCTGGGAGAGCGCAAGGGTGCCATTGCAGCCGTTATCGGCATCACGCTCTACACGGTGCTGGTGGGGGCCACTGCTTCGGTGGTGCGTGCCGCCATCATGGGCGGGCTGGCGATTTTCGCCCGGCAGGTCGGCCGCCGCCAGAACGGCCTGAATCACGCTGGCCTTCACCGGCGCGCGTGATGGCCGTCATCAACCCGAACACGCTCTGGGATGTTGGTTTCCAGCTTTCCTTTGCCGCCACCCTCGGCATGATCCTGTATGCCGGACCCTTCCAGGACTGGTTCACCGGGCTGCTGGCCCGCCGCCTGCCGGCCGAGACCGCCCGCAAAGTTGCCGGGCCGGTCGGCGTGTACGTGCTTTTCACCCTGGCCGCCCAACTGACCACCCTGCCCGATCATGGCCTACCAGTTCGGGCGTATTTCGCTGGTTGCGGTGGTCGCCAACCCCTTTATCCTGCCTGCCCAACCGGCGGTGATGATCCTGGCCGGGCTGGCGCTCCTGCTCAGTTTTATCTACCTGCCGCTTGGCAAACTGGCCGGTTGGATTGCCTGGCCGTTCGCGGCCTACACCAACCGGGCCGTGGAATTCTTCAACCGTTTCCCGCATGGCGTCATCGTACTGGGGGAATTCTCCTTGCTGTTCGTGGTCCTGTTTTACGCAGTGCTGCTCTCGCATGACCTTTGCCCGGCCGCGCTTGAAACAGGCGCCTGCGCGCTCGTCCTGGCCCCCTCCGTTATCATCGCCGCCCTGGGCATATCCACATATCCTGGTCTGGTCGGCCGTCTTCGCTCGCCCCGGATGGACGCTTGCACCTGACCTTCTTCGATGTGGGCTCCGCCGACGCCATCCTCATCCAGACACCCGGCGGACGCAGCCTGCTGGTGAACGGCGGGAGAAGTCCCTCCACGCTTGCCAGACGCGCTGGGACGGCGCCTCTCGCCCTTCGACCACCACCTGGACTGGCTGGTGGTGGCCTCGCCGCAGGAGCAGCAGCTGGCTGCCCTGCCGCGCAACCTCGACCGGTTCCCGGTCGATAACGTGCTGTGGGCGGGCAACCCGGATGCCTCCTATTCCGCCGAGCAGGTCACCCAGTGGCTGACCGACAATGCCACCCCGGTCACGCTGGCCTTTACCGGTGCCGTGCTGGACCTGGGCCAGGGTGCCAGGCTGAAGGTCTGCCAGTTTCGCCGCGCGGGGCGGTGCTGCTGGTGGAATGGCAGGGCTTCCGGGCGCTGCTGCCGGTCGGCATGAACTTCGATACGCTGGCCGAATTGGAGAATGGGAAAAAGATCGGCACGGTGACGATGCTCCTGCTGGCCGATTCAGGCTTTGCCCAGGTCAACCCGCCCGAGTGGATTGCGGCCCTGCACCCGCGCCTCGCCATCCTGTCCGTGGCGGCGGGTGACCCGGATGGCCTGCCCGATCAGTCCGTGCTGGATGAATTGACCGGCACCACCCTGCTGCGGACCGACCGGAACGGCTGGATCGAGGTCTCGACGGATGGGGTTGGGATGTGGGTGGATGTGGAGAAGAAATAGGTTGTGCCCGGAAGCTATTCGTTGTATACTGGGACTTAAGCAAAGGAGGAATTGGAAAAAACAGAGGAACGGTCCGTCCAATCTACCAAGGTGAATATTGAATATAGGGAAATAACATTCATCAGTATATGGCTATCAACAAGATTCTGGATGGCGGGAAACCACAAGACGATCCCTTTGAAGCCGCCAAACGCAAAATATTCCTGGTTGGAACACCTGTCGGCATCCTGAGCATGCTGGCTGGTGTGGGGAATTGGCCTGGAGCAGAACAATATACACTGTTCCGAATATTCTTATCCTGCCACTGCCTCGCTATTCTATTCCTGATACTGGTCATCCTGCTCTGGCGCCGTATCATTCCATTTGCACACTTTTGAATTGATCCTTTACGCATTGGTATTGGCTCTATGCGACTTTGTGAATTTGTCTCGATCATCATAACGATCATCCTCACGAATGGTTCCTTCAACCCGAACTTTACGCTCTGGCTTCCTTTTGTCTATATCCTGAGTTTTCTGGTTCTGAGCACAAACCGGGCCCTGCTGCTTTCCGCATTCTTTTTTCTGGCTACGCTGATACTCGGGCTGGCCGGCTGCCTGTATTTCCTGCTGAATGGCCTGGCTTTCCCGAATATCACTCTTCTGGTGCAGGTGTACTTTGCCAGCGCATTTTATATTGCTGTTCTTTACCTGGTTGCCCGGATGAAAGAACAGTATATCTCGGAACGTATGGCTCGCCGACGATATGTCAAAGCTTGCCATGACCGACTCGCTCACACAGGTGGATAACCGCCGCCTGCTCAACCAATTACTTCAGGAAGAAGTAACTCGTGCCGAGAGGCATAACCTGCCCCTCTCCATATTACTGTTCGACCTGGATCGGTTTAAAAGCATCAATGATTCCTTCGGGCATAATACCGGTGATGAAGTCTTGCAGGAAGTTGCCCAACAGCTGCGGCAAGCCATCCGTACCTCCGATCCGTTCGGGCGCTGGGGAGGCGACGAGTTCCTGTGCCTGGCCACCAATACCGATGGGAAGCAGGCCGTTGAACTGGCCGAACGGCTGCGGGATGCCCTGCAGCAGCTACCACTTCAGCACGGTGGGCAAAGTCACTGCAAGTTTTGGCGTCACGACGTACCAGAAGGGCGATTCACCCGAAACGTTGATCAGAAGGGCAGACATGGGCCTTTATAAAGCCAAAGCTGACGGCAGGAATCGGGTCGAGGCGGTTCTCGCAGGCATTACCCTGCCGACTTTTTGAAGGGGAGAAACCATATCCACCGTCCGTGATGACAAGGGGGATGTTGAGGTAAAATGAACTCATCTTGTAAAGCAGCCTTGCTGACACAGATTGGTTGGTAAACGGAAGCAACTTCTTCTCCTGGTTGGGGGTTTGTTGATAAATTATTGTTTGCAAAACCATCCATCGTACCCCAAAATTGCCAGGAGGCCTGTCCCAATGAAACAAGACAACTTCAAAGTCTACGGTTATCGCTGGATCGTTCTGGTCGTGTTCATGTTCATCGTTGCCGTCACCCAGTTGCTCTGGATCACCTTTGCCCCCATCACCAGCGACGCAACCAAATTCTATGGCGTCTCGGACCTGAGCATCGGTCTCCTGTCCATGAGTTTTATGATCGTCTACATCATCGTCTCCATCCCGGCTTCCTGGGTGATCGACACCTACGGCATCCGGGTGGGCGTGGGCATCGGCGCGGTACTGACGGCTGTCTTTGGCCTGCTGCGCGGTGTCTGGGCGTCAAACTATACCCTTGTGCTGATTGCACAGATCGGGATTGCCATCGGACAACCCTTCGTCCTGAACGCGGTGACCACCGTGGCAGCCCGCTGGTTCCCGGTGCGTGAACGGGCCACCGCCTCCGGGCTTGGTTCGCTGGCAATGTACCTGGGCATCTTCCTTGGCTCTGGCGTTGACCCCCTACCTGACCATCCACTTCCAGATCGGCGGGATGTTGCTGGCTTATGGGATCGCTTCCGTGGTCGCCGCGCTGGTCTTCATCGTATTCGCCAGGGAACGCCCGGCAACCCCTCCCTGCCCGCCCGGAATGGAAGTGCGCTCCCTGGTCTTTGACGGTTTCAAACAAATGCTGCGTCAAAAGGAGTTTCATCCTGCTCCTGGTCATCTTCTTCATCGGCCTGGGCACTTTCAATGCAGTCACCACCTGGATCGAGGATATTGTGCGGCCAAATGGCATCACCAGCACACAGGCGGGCATCATCGGCGGATTGATGATCGTGGGCGGCATCCTGGGCGCCCTGGTCATCCCGTCTCTTTCCGACCACTATCGCAAGCGGACGCCTTTTATCATAGTGGCGCTGGTCGGCGCCACGCTGGGGCTGGCCGGCATCGCTTTTGCCACAAGTTACTGGCTCCTGCTCGTGGCGGCCTTTGTCATGGGCTTCTTCCTGCTCAGCGCCGGCCCGATCGGATTCCAGTATGGAGCCGAAATCACCTACCCGACGCCGGAAGGCACCTCGAACGGCCTGCTTATCCTGATGGGGCAGATCTCCGGGATTCTTTTCATCTTCGGGATGGACAGCTTCAAATCCCCATAACCGGTTCGATGACGCTCTCCCTGGTCGTCCTGATCGGGTTGATGGTGCTCGGTCTGGTGCTCAGTTTCTTCCTCAAGGAACCCAAGACCGTTATCACAGAAAGTGAAAAAGCCGGCAGTGCGGCCTGATCGTTGAAATCTCCTGGTCTTACTATTCTTACATAAAAGGCTCTTCGGATACCCCGGAGAGCCTTTATCACGCATGGAGCCATTCGGCAACCCCTTCTTGCCTTTTTCTTCAACATCAATGGAGGGTTTGATATAATCCCACTTGTTTTACAGGTAAAGTTTTCAGGTAAAATCCGCAGCACATGCAAACCCCCTCTTCCAACGCTCCAAAGCCATCGCTTCTCCCAATCCGGCCTGGCACGCGGCCTGTTTTTCGCCTGCCTGGCTGGAATGCTTCTTCTGGTAGGCTGGTGGTCATATGGCGTTATTGAAACTACAGCATCTTCTCCCCAGGCCACACCGACACCGCTGCCCCAACGCCAGCCACCAATGCTGGCCCGGCTGGCCAGGCCCATCCTGAGCTCACCCCAGAACCCAACCCAGCTTGACCAGGGTGCCCTGGTTTACTGGGGTATTTGCATGGCCTGCCATGGCGATCGCGGACAAGGCCTTACCAACGAGTGGCGTGCAGTCTACGGCGAGGATCAGAATTGCTGGGCCTCCAGGTGCCATGCTGCCAATCATCCTCCGGATGGATTTATCATTCCACGCGATAACCTGCCTCCCGCTGTGACCGGGCCCGGGAACCTGACCAATTATACCACCGCCCAGGAACTCTATGATTACATCGTTGTTACCATGCCCTGGTGGAAACCCGGCTCGCTCACACCGGATAAAGCCTGGGCGGTTACCGCTTACATCCTCAAGCTGAACGGGACCCTGCCGCAGGGGGTTGTGCTCGATGCCACCGATGCCTCGGCCATTCCGGTGCACCACCTGGTGGCCGCCAGCCAGAATGACCAGATCGGAGAAATTGTCCTGGCCGCGCTGCTCGTGCTGGTTGCTTTGTGTAATGCTCCTGCAAACATTTGCCAGACGTAAAGCTGCCCTGGCTCTTTCCGGTGAGGCAATCTCCGGTCGATGCACCAGCGCCGGCCCGTTCACGCCCGAACTTCCTGCACCACCTGCACCCGCCCACCATCCCTGCAGAGCAAGCGCGCTGGCGTTACACCCTCGGAACCGGCGGGTTGGCGATATTCCTATTCCTGGTACTCCTGGTGACGGGAATCCTGGAGATGTTCTATTACATTCCCCAGGCCGGATCAGGCAACCATCTCGATACAAACCATTGCCCATTTGGTGCCATACGGCGGATTGATCCGCAACCTGCATTACTGGGGCGCACAGGCGCTCGTCCTCGTGCTTTTCATCCATTTGCTGCGCATCACATTGACCGGCGCATATAAGAAGCCGCGCCGCTTCAACTACTTGCTCGGGCTGGCTTTGCTGGTGCTGACGCTGGCCCTGGATTTCACTGGCTATATCCTGCGCTGGGACCAGGGAACAAGCTGGGCGCTGGTGGTGGGAACCAATCTCATTAAGACGATCCCGGGCATTGGGAACCCAGCTGTATGAGTTTGTCATCGGCGGTGTACAACTCGGTTCTGCTGCGTTGATCCGTTTCTACTCCTGGCACACTTTTGGCCTGACGCTGGCAATGATCGTCGGCGTCGTCTGGCATATCTTCCGCATCCGCCGGGATGGCGGTATTGCTGTCCCGCCTCCGGCGCTCCGGCAGAGCGAAGAACGTATTTCCCGCTTCGAACTGGTGCGGCGCGAGATGTTGCTGATGACAGTCGCAGCCATTGTCCTGGTGCTCCTGTCCATCTTCTGGCCTGCACCGATTACACCTCCCCTGACCAACACCACAGTTGACCTTACCAACGCGCGCGCACCCTGGTTCTTTCTATGGGTGCAACAGTTGCTCAAATTCGGCGACCCTTTCCTCCTGGGCATTGTGGTTCCGCTTGATCATCCTGGCAATCCTGATCCTCATCCCGTATATCTTCCCGAAGCCGGCCGACTCCGAATTGGGCCGCTGGTTCCCGAAAGGGGGCGCATGGTGCAGATCCTCATCGCCATGCTCACACTGCTCCTGATCGGGCTGACCATCTGGGCGATCCTTCCGGCGCCCGGATAAGCAGAGGGTTGGGAATTCCGATGATAGGAGAAAAGATGGGCTTTGAAATGAATAAACCATCCATCCCACGACGTGATTTCCTTAAACTGACCCTCGACAGTCTGCTGGCCTTTGGCGGGCTGCTGGGGCTGGCAGGCCTGATCCGCTTCCTGAGCTACAAGACCGAACCGCCCCAGCCGACCGAGTTCGACCTTGGATTGGCAGGCAAATTACCAACTCGACTCTATGACGACCTTACCCGAAGTCCCGGCGGTGCTCATCCATAACGACAGCGGGTTCACAGCCTTGAGCCTGGTCTGCACCCACCTTGGTTGCACCGTCAAGGTTCAAGCTGATGGATTTGCCTGTCCCTGCCACGGATCACGCTTCAACAGTAACGGGTACCCGGTCAAGGGTCCCGCCGCCGCGCCGCTAAAAAAGCTGCGGGTCGAACAAACGCCCGACGGAAAACTCATCCTGTATACGAAATGAATCGAGACAATCCGGCAGCCAGGTCATCGCCGGACTTCTAATCTAAAATTAATACAATTAAGATAAATATCGGTGTAATATATATACAAGACATCTGTCTCCTTTTACTGGTATAACAACAGGTGTCTACCATCGAAGGTCTGCGTGTCCCCCCCATGCCGACCGAGATCGGTGGTGTCCCCTCCCCCTTAGATCACCAGGCCTTGTGCCTGGTGATCGCTTTAAAATCCGAGGGGACATTGTGGTTTAATTGGGCTATGATCAAACCTGCAAAGAAGTTTCCTCTGCACGGCTGGCTTGGGCTGGTGCTGGTGGCCATCTTCTGGACACTCAACTGGGGCCTGAGCGGGCTGCGCACCCAGTGGGCCTTTTTCCCGCTCTGGCTGGGCTACTGCCTGACGATTGACGGCCTGGTGCTCTGGCGCACCGGCACATCGCTGCTGACCCGCAGCTGGAGGAAATATATCGGCCTGTTCCTGGCCTCCGTCGCCGGTCTGGTGGCTGTTCGAACTGGCCAACTGGCGTTTGCAAAACTGGCATTACAACGGCGCCGAAAGCTTCTCGGTATTCATGTTCTGGGTCTGGGCCACGCTCAACTTCACCACCGTCATCCCGGCAGTATTCGGCAGCGCCGAGTTGATGCGCAGCTTCATCAAGAAACCGGTCAAGGGACCGGTCATCCGGCCAACGAAAGCGACCACGCTCGGTTTTTTCCTGGCAGGCTGGGCGATGCTGGCCGTGATGGTGGCCTGGCCGAAGATCTTCTTCCCCTTTGTCTGGATTTCCTTCTATTTCATCCTGGAGCCGATCAACATCTGGCTGGGCCACCGTTCGCTGGTGGAGTGGACCAAGGACGGCAACTGGCGCCCGGTGGTTGCGCTCTGGCTGGGTGTACTCCTGACCGCCTTTTTCTGGGAGATGTGGAATTATCTCTCCTACCCAAAGTGGGTCTATCATGTTCCCTGGGGCAACTGGCTGCATGTTTTTGAGATGCCCTTGCTGGGCTACGGCGGTTACCTGCCCTTCGCGCTCGAACTCTTCGCCATGTATCATCTCATTGCCGGGCTGGCCGGGCAGAAGAAGACCAGATTACGTGATCGAGATCGAGGCCTGATGCTCGAAACGATCTTGCTGGATCAATGCGGGCTTGACCCGGCCAGGCCGGTCCTGGCGGGCGTTTCCGGCGGACCGGACAGCCTGTGCCTGCTGGATATTCTGCACACGGCCGGTTACCGGGTCATCGTGGCGCATTTCAACCACCAACTGCGCCCCGAAGCGGACCAGGAGGCCGCCTCCGTTTCCGACCGGGCGCGCAGTCTCGGCCTGCCTTTCGTCAGCGATTCCGCGGATGTGCGCGCCTATGCCGAGGAGCACGGCCTCTCGCTGGAAGAAGCCGCCCGGATGCTGCGCTACCGATTCCTGTTTGCGGCGGCCAGGCAGCACGCTGCGCAGGCCGTGGCCGTCGGCCATACCGCGGACGACCAGGTCGAGACGGTCCTGATGCACTTTTTGCGCGGGGCCGGATTGTCGGGCTTGAAAGGGATGGAATATCGGATCGCTCCTGCCGGTCTTCGACCCGCAGATCCCGCTCGTCCGCCCGCTGCTCTCGCTCTGGCGCGCCGATACCGAATCTTACTGCCGCGAGCATGCCCTGGAGCCGCATTATGACGCCTCCAACGCCGACCAGGCCTTACTTCCGCAACCGCCTGCGGCATGCGCTCATCCCCGAACTGGAAAAATACAACCCGCGCTTCAAAGAATCCCTGTTGCACACCGCGCAAGCCTTGCAGGGCGACTATTCGGCTTTGCAGGAAGTACTGGAAGCGGCCTGGAAAGAGCGTCGTCGTTGAGACGGGGAAGGATTGGGTGGCGTTTGACCAGGCCGGGCTGGCCAGGCTCTCCACCGGCATGCGGCGGAACCTTATCCGCCGGGCAGCCGAGTCCCTGCGACCGGACAGCCGCGATTTCGGGTTCGCGGCGCTGGAGCGGGCAGCCGCCTTCGCCGAGGCTCCGGCAGGCAGGCAAATTGATTTTGTCAACGGGTTGTATTTATTCGCCGAAAACGGGAAAATCTACCTGGCTGCCTATGAGGCGGATTTACCTTTTGCGCAATGGCCGCAGGTGGAGCAGGCTACCAGCGATCAGCCGTCGGCAATCAGCGGCAGGTGGCCAGCAGTTGGAATTGGGGAACGGCTGGGTGTTGTCGGCCGAATACAGCACCCTGACAACTGATGACTGGTCAGAAAAACACTGACAACTGGTCGGCCTGGCTGGATGCTGACCGGCTGCCGGCTGACAGCCTGGTAATCCGCCCGCGCCGCGCCGGGGATGTTTTCTCTCCGCTTGGCATGGGCGGGCAAACCATCAAAGTAAAGGATTTCTATATCAATGTTAAAATTCCCCGGCGGGCACGCCTGCACTGGCCGCTGGTCTGCGCGGGGGAGCAGATCGTCTGGGTGGCGGGATACCGGATTGCGCACCCGTTCCGCATCACCGAAAGAACCAAACATATATTGCATCTGGAAATCAAAAAACTCCCGGAGGCTTGAAAGGTCCGGGAGTTTTTATACGCCTACCTTCTTAGCTTTTACTCGCCTCCTGCCAGTTGCCTCAACTTCAAATGGATCTCCCGCCACTGGATTTTCGAGATGCCCAGTTTCTGGCGGATTTTCTCCGGCTCGACATTGTTCAGGTAATCCTGCAAGGCGCAAGTCCAGCGGCACATATCGAAGGACAGGTGCTTGGGCAGACCGGCATCCTTGCCGATATCTTCGAGCAGGTATTCCAACCGGCGCGGCGACCAGGGCAGCAGCCGGTCCACCGGGTTGTACTGGTTCAGGTATTCCTCATAAGCAGGGATCCATTCCTCAGGCAGGGTCAGGTTGCGTTCCTTATATCGGTTGGCCGGGCTGGCATAGCGGATGAAGATGACCGGCCCATCGGGGGCCTGCAAATCCACGTGATTGAGGTGGATGCCAAGGCATTCGGACTTCTTGATGCCGGTGGCGAGCAGCAGCGCCAGCAATGTATACGGACGGGCATCCGGTTTGGTCTGGCGGCGGTAGCGGTCCGCAGCCAACAGCACCGTCTCGATCTCCGCCTCGGTCAGGACCTCGGGAAGGGGGCTGAGCACCGAATGCTGGACAACCTTCTCAGCCGGGTCCACCAGGATGGCCCCGCCCCGGTGCAGCCAGCGGAAAAACGATTTGACGGCGGTGACACGCCGTGCCAGGCTTTTGGGCGAGCAGGGGACGTCGCGCTCGTGTTCCAGCCAGTGCAGGAAGTTGTTCAGGTCGCTGGTGGTGATGGCGCCCAGCGTCCGGTCGGGAGGCAGCACCTGGGTCAGCAGGCGGACATCGGACAGAAAGGCTTTGACGGTGTTGAGGGAGCGGCCCTGATCATTGAGATACATCTCCCAGGCATTGAGCGCCGGGATGAGACCGGTCTGGGGGGTAAGATGGGCAGTGGACGATTCGGACATGGGAATCTCCTTTTTGAGTGTTCCTGAAGTGCCATGCACTGATTAAGAGTGCAGTGGCACACCTATTCACTGCGTATAGTTTAGCAAATTGGAATGGAAAAGTCAAACGAAATTGACCACGACTGCTTCCTGGCCATGCCCTGACTTCTATGGAGCCAACCCGTTCGGGTTAAAGCAAGGCTTATAATCCGCCCCGACGATGAGAACGTAATTTATGTCGGCCTGGGTTGGGGCGGTGACAAAAGCCGAAGAAGGTAATCCGAGGATGGTCAGGAGAGAATTGGCGCGGTTGAGGTCCGGAGTTGCTGACAGGTCATACAGCAGCGAATTGGCATAGTTCTGCCGGTCAGCCGGAGCGAGGCGGGTATTGTAGCCGGCATAGTTAAGGCGCTCGGCAGCCAGCGCATCCCAGGCGGGGTTGGCCGTCCCATTGCGGACTTCGACCGTCAGTGCAGTCTGCTGCGGCAGCCTGGGGCGAGGGCGAGAGGGCCTGCTGGAGCATGGACTGGATGGCCGGTCCGTTGGGGAGCTGCACGGAGGCGCCGCCGGGCGTCATCCAGGCGGTGACATCGTTGCGCCCAATGTAATAACTGCGTATGTCGGCATTATTCAAATGCAGGGCCAGGGGAGCCAGTTTCAAAAGATCATTCAGCCCAAGGTCGGTAATGACCGAGGAACTGAAATCGTTGTAAAGCTGCGGGATTTTGCTGATGGCATCGGTTTTCAAAGCCTGTGCATACAGGGCACGCAATACCTCCTGCGAGCGGCGGCCACGGTCAAAATCGCTGGACTTCTCGCGGGAGCGGGCATACCACAGCGCCAGGTCGCCATCCATATGGACGACGCCCGGACCAACCGTGAAGAGCGACCAGTTGTTCGCATTATTAGGGTCATAGGTTGGGATTGATCAAATGCCAGTCGGTGTAGGCACAGTAGACCGGCACATCCACGCCGCCCAGGGTATCCACGATGCGGGTGAAAACGGTGAAATCCACAATTGCCAGGTGGTCTATGCGGATGCCCAGGTTGTACAGAAAGGTGGCTTTGAGCAGGGCCGCACCGCCGCCGGGGTAATGATGCATCTCCCCATACTCATAAGCAGTGTTGATGCGGTCCATGCCGATGGTGGGGATGTAGACGTACAGGTCGCGCGGGACGGAAATAAGCGTCACCTGCCCGGCCGCCGGGCGGACTGCCGCGATGATGATGGTATCCGTCCGGAAATAGGTCTGGCCGGGACGTTTATCGGAGCCAAGCAGCAGGAAGGTGACCGTCTGGTTGTCGGTCAGAACGGGGACGGGTTTGGGAGCATATGGCGGAGCGTAGAACGACTGCTGCGTGGAGGCGGTGGGAAGGATCGCATTCGGGTCAAAGGTGGCGGTAGGGCCATTCGGTAATGGCGTATCGGTGATCAGAGGAATTGGGGTGGGGGTCTCGCCTTCAGAAAAAGGCTGGAAAGGGGTCAGGGTGGGTGTCGCATTTGCCGGCGCGGTGACCAGGAACAGGTTTGTAGGCGTGGCGGCAGGATCAAGGCAGTGGTAATCCCCGAGGAGCTGCGCAGCCTGTCATAAAGATGATGAGGATAACTGTCAGAAATATTCGTTTCATACCGTTCCTGCTGCTTGCTGGAGGATTACCTGCATGGGTTTAGCGATGTGGATACGTTGGGATGCTCCCGCAAACCTGGATGGGTCATTGAGTGGGTGGAATCGCCGTATCAGTTGGAACCTCCACAGGAGTGTCGGACGCAGCGGGTATGAGGGTATCCGTTGGCGTACTGATGGAGGGTTCCGTGGGAGTATCGGAAGGCAGGCAGGGTACCGATGTATCGGTCCGTGCGTGGATTGGTGGAATCACAATAAGAGTGGCTGGCAAGGTGGTAAGGGGGGCCCATGGCGGTACATAGAGTATCTGCCCGGTGTGCAGGAGCGTGGAACTGCCCAGGCAATTGGCACGTTGGAGTTCGGCAACAGTGACCCCATAGGCCTGGCTCAGATGGTAGAGCGTATCGCCGGGTTGAACGATATAGATGATCCAGCTGTAAGGCGAGCCGCACGGCACCGGAGTCTGGGTGGGCATAGGAGGAACGATAAATAATTACCCCGGGAATCAACTCCGTCGTTAGCCAGACAGTTGGCCTGTTGGAGTTCGGCACTGCTGATCCGATAGCGTGCTGCAATATTGTCGAGTGTTTCGCCAGGTTGGACAACATAGGGCAACCAACCCACCGGCGGCGGACAATTGGTTGGCGGCGGAGGCAGAGTGGGAGTCAGGTGGGAGTCAGGTGGGAAGTCAGGGTAGGAGAATCGGCGTGGGAGAATGCTGTCGGGGGCGTGAATGGCTGCGATGGAGGAAATGTAGGAGAAGAAGTTGGCGTCAGGGTATGAGTGGGAGTCAGAGTGGCAGTGCAATGTTTCCCTTCGGCCAGCGAGAGCGAAAAGCCTCCAAGGAGCAAGCCAATCGAGGCCAGGGCAATGATAATTCCCAGGAACACCTGCCGTAAATTCTTCATTGCTAGTTCTCTTCAGGCAACTCTACCAGGACCGGCATCAGGACACTGAAAGTGGAACCTACACCTGCTTCTGTTTCGACCCAGATGCGACCATTCTGCGCCTCGACCAGCGCCTTGGCAATGGACAGCCCAACCCCGGTATCGCCCAGTCCCTGGATGAGAGAATGTTCGGCCCGGTAGCGGCGGGCAAAGACACGCGGGATATCTTCCGAGGCAATTCCACCGCCGTTATCGGTCACCTGGATGGAGATGAAATGGTTGTCTTCCTCATCTCTGCATCTGGACACGCAGGGTGATATTTCCCTCAGCATGTGTGGCGGCGGTGGCATTCTGGAGCAAGTGGATCAGGATTTGCTGGAGAGCATCGCGATCGGTCTGGATGTGCGGTGCAGTCCCGGTGAGGTCCAGCCGCAGGGTGATATTCTTCTCGCGAATCTGCGTGCTGGTATAAGCCATGGCATTATCGATGATGAGGTTCAGGTCGATCGGCTCTGGTTTGAATTCCATCTTGCCGGTCTCCAGATTGGTGATCTGGATCAGGTCATCCACCAGGCCGCCGATGCGTTCGGTGGAGGCTTTGATACGCTCGACGAACTTGCGCTGGAGCGCACCCAGGATGCCAACCGACTCGCCCATCAGCAGGTCAGTGTAACCGATGATGGAGGACATGGGCTGGCGCAGTTCCTGGGATATGGAAGCGATCACTTCCACCTGTTCGGTGGTGATGGGGGCAGCCGGGCGTTTTTCCAGCTCGAGGATCTTGATGTTCGCGTCGGCCAGAGCATTTTGCATGTGAGCCATCTCTTCGAGGGTCTGGCGCAGTTCATGTTCCATCTGGTCATCGGCTGCGCTGGGCGCACCGCCGGCATTGCGCAATTGCTCATTCTCGGCTTTCAATTGCTCAATGGTCTTTTGCGCTTCTTCCTGCATGATCAGCAAGGCAGCCATGTTCTCAGCCTGTAATTGCGACTGGGAAATTTTTTCGCGCTGGCCTTCCAGTTCGGTCTGCCATTTGTTCGTATTTTTTCTTTGCTTCGGCAGCCTGTTCCATTACATTATGGGCTTCCTGAACAGACTGGTCACGCTCGATTTCCAGGGCGGCAATGCGCTGACCGCGCTCGAGGATGGGGATGAACAGGGTGGAGACATTGGAAAGGAAAGTCTGGTCTTCAGCACTCCACAGGCGGTTGGAATATGGAGAAAGGATCAGGATGCTGCCCAGAGGTCCACGCTCAGGCGAAGTGACGGGAACGCTGAGCAGATTGCCGGGGTTGCTCAAGCTGAGGATTTGTCCCAGACCCTTGAGGTCCGAGGAGGTACTGCTGGCCGGCAGGCGCAGTGGACGCCCGCGCTGGATGGCATTGGCAAGCAGAGGGATGGCCTCCCGGTCTATAGTAGTGCCGCCCAGATTTTCCTCCCGGATCAGATCATATCCACAGCTAATGGCCAGGCCTTTATCTTCGCCCAGGGTGATCAGGAAGCATAAATCAGCCAACATGGCCTGGGCAATCCCGCGTGCCATGGCCTGGCCAATTTTGCCGGGTTCCGTCTCAGCAGCCAGTGTCATCAGGGCATGGAATGTTTTGGGATCCGTGCTGTAGCGCCGGCGTTCCTGGATGGGCTCATCAGGGTTTTCTGGATTTAGTGACAGGCGGGCGCACCTGAGTCGGAACCGGGAACCGTTGCGAAAGAGTCAGCAGGATGGGGAACATGGCAAGTTGCGCCAACCGGACAAAACCCGGGAAATTACCGTCCATGGGGTAAACCAGGCTGGCGAGATGTCCAAAAAAGCCCAGGATAAGCATGGCCAGGCCATTGCTCCAGCCATTCGGTTTGCGCAGAACAAGCCCCAAGGTGCCGAGCAGGATGACCGCAATACTGAAAACCTGCCAGACGGTTTCATACCCGGACAGGTTGAAGGAACTCGCCGGTTTCTGTGCCCAAAAGACCAGCGTCAGGCCGAACACGGTAATGCCCAGCAAGTTAAGCAGGAGCGTGGCGGCATCTGCCAGGCGCACCGGCTCCGGGAAGGCCCATAGCCAGGCGATCCAGACCAGTGTGAGCAGGGTCACTGCCCGGTCGAGCGGCGGGAATACCATTTGAGAATTGAGCAGTCCCTGCCAGGTCAGTCCGCTGATGACGAACAGCACCAGTTGCAGGCCCAACATAATGCCGAGGCCAATGACCGTCCGCCGGGCTTGCGGGAAATTGCTGGAGCGCAGGGATTGGATAGCCCCTTGCAATGCACCGGCAATAGAAAATACCAGTACAATATGATAGATGAGATTACCCGGTGGGGTGGTAAGCAGCGTAAGGATTTGTCCCAGAAACTGACTCATAGTAGACCGCCTGCGCTATTATAGTACTGTACTTCTTATAAGTTTAACCGATTTTACACGCAGGGCATATAGCATTTTCACAATAAAGAGAAGCATCATTTTTGACCAGCGACTGATTTATAATCCATCCTGTGAAGAAACCGACCTTCCTGCAGGCATTTGTCCGCAATGCCCTGATTTTAATAATCCTGCTGGTACTGATCCTGGCTCCGCGACCTGCCGCAGGCTATCTGGACATACGGCAGGCGCGCCGTTTCGATGCAGCCGGGAACTATGCCGCTGCCGCTTCCGCCTACGCAACGGCGGCGGAGCGCCTGCCATGGGAGCCATCCTTGTGGGAAAAGGCCGGCGATGCTTATTTGAACGGGAAAGATTATTCCCATGCAGAATATTGCTTATGAAATTGCCAATCGCAGCGACATGCCCTTTCACCAGGCGGGTATCATGGGCTGGGGTGACACTGCGTTTGCCCTCGGGAATCCGAGCTTTGCTGTTGACCTTTGGAATGAACTGCTGGATAAGGGAGGTGATCCATCCGTTCTCCTGCCTCGTATCGCACATGGCTACCAGGCGCTGGCGCTTTATTCTGATGAAATGCAGGCATGGCAAAAATACCTGGTATATCAGCCAGGCGATGCCGCTGCCCATTACAGGCTGGGCCTTCTTGTTGCTGCCACTTCTCCGGCTGATGCCCTGCCCGAATTGATGCAGGCTGCCCGGCTCGACCCATCGCTGGATGCCTCCGTCGAAAGTCTGCGGAGTGCCTTGAACACTGCCTCCTTTCGGATGACCGCGCCTACCAGTTTCTGGTCTCCGGGCGGGCGCTGGGGGCATTGGGGAATTGGGACCTGGCTGCCGAAGCCTTCCGCAATGCCATCGCCGTGCGGGCTGATTACGCGGAGGCCTGGGCCTGGCTGGGCGAGGCAAAACAACAGCAAGGTCAGGATGGTTCAAGTCGAGATTGAACAGGCGCTGGCATTCAATCCCGATTCGGCCATGGTGCAGAGTCTTTACGGTCTTTATCTCCAGCGCCAGAAACAACCCGAGCAAGCCCTGGCAGCCTTCCAGAAAGCCGCGGCGCTGGAACCGGAAAATCCCGGCTGGCAGATGGCCCTGGGTGAGGCATACGAACAGACCGGCGACCTGGTGGCCGCCCTCGAATACTACCAGCTTGCAGTTGAACTGTCTCCAAACGAGGCAACCTTCTGGCGGGCGCTGGCAGAATTCAGCCTGCGCAACAACGTGGACCTGACGGGTACCGGCCTGCCGGCCGCCCGCAGGCTGGTCGAACTGGCCAATAACGATTGGCAGTCGGACGACATCGCCGGGCAAATCCTGCTGGAGACCGGTGACATGGTCGGGCGCAGAGGCACTGTTGAAGAAAGCCATTGAACTGGACCCAACCCAGGCCGCCCCGTTCCTGCACCTGGGACTGCTCTATCTGCAGACCGGCGACAGCGCTGCGGCTTATTCCTACCTTAACCAGGCGAAAGCCTTCGATCCTGACGGTCCAATTGGTTGGCAGGCAAAACGCCTGCTGGAGCAGTATTTTCCATGAAATACTCCTACCTCAATCGATCATGAAAATCTTCCTTGATACCATCGGCTGCCGCCTGAACCAGGCGGAGATCGAAACCCTGGCCCGCCAGTTCCGGGCGGCCGGGCACGAAATTGTTGCCACTGCAACGGAGGCAGACCTGGCAGTGGTTAATACCTGTACGGTCACATCGGAGGCGGCCTCGGATTCACGCGCCGCCATCCGCCGGGCCAGGCGACTGGGTGCAGGCGAGGTGGTTGTCACCGGCTGCTGGGCCACCCTGGAACCGGACAAGGCTGCCGGACTTCCCGGTGTGCGCAGGATCGTTTCCAACCCGCAAAAAGACACGCTGGCGGCTGACCTGCTCGGTTTGCCGCAGGAATTTTTTGACCTCGAACCGCTGGCCCGCCAGCCCCTGCCCGGCCTGCATGCCCGGACACGCGCCTTTATCAAAGTACAGGATGGCTGCGACAATGCCTGCACTTTCTGCATCACGACCATGGCGCGTGGCGCCAGCCGCTCCCGTTCGGTGGAGGATGTCCTCGCGGATGTGCGATCGGCGCTGGAAGGCGGGGCGAAGGAGATCGTACTGACGGGCGTCCACCTTGGCTCCTGGGGACTCGACTTTCCAACTCCGCAGCGTCTCGGAGACCTGGTATCCACTCTGCTCGCCCGGACTTCCGTCCCGCGCCTGCGCCTGTCCTCGCTCGAACCCTGGGACCTGGAGGCGGATTTCTTTTCGCTCTGGCGGGATGAACGCTTGTGCCGCCACCTGCACCTGCCCCTGCAATCCGGGAGCGAAACGGTGCTGAAACGCATGCGGCGCAAGACCACGCCCGGCTCTTTCGCCGCGCTGGTACAGTCGGCGCGGGCAGCCATACCGGAGGTCGCCATCACCACAGATATCATCGCCGGCTTCCCGGGCGAGACGGAGGCTGAGTTCTCCGAGACACTGGAGTTCGTCAAGAGCATGAATTTTGCCGGAGGGCACGTCTTTACCTATTCAGCCCGCCCGGGCACTCCGGCCGCGCGCATGAACTCGCAAGTCCGGCACGAGCTCCGAAAGGAACGGAATGCTGCACTGCGGGCTGTGCTGGAAGAGTCGGCCCATGCATACCGGTCACGCTTCATCGGCCATACGTTACCCGTACTGTGGGAGGCTTCAAGCACGTTGACCGACGCCGGCTGGACATTGGAAGGATTGACGGACAACTACATCCGCGTCACGGCAGTTGCGCCGGAGGCAAGGTGGAATCAAATCGACAAGGTGCACCTGGTTTCAACGGATGGGGATGGTATGAAAGGGAAAATAGTCATTACGCAACCATCCGGATGATTAGTTCCACCGGTTGACTTCTCTTACCAACAAATTTAGTTTTACAATTGACAAAAGAAAATAATAATGATAAATTGAACTAGCCACCTGACAGTTTGATGTCATAGGTAGGTACAAAGCGGAACAGAGATAGAAAAGGCATTGGTCAATCTCCTTTGGATATAGCGCAAGCCGATCTGGAAAATGCTTAAATCGCGGCGGTCATTGCGATCGACCAGGTGTCGCAAGCCTTGATGAATGGTACGTCCGCCGACAGAGATCAACCAGACATACAAGAAGGCCACCGCGAGTGTCAGGCGAGAGAGACGCAAGAAATCACGTAACATCGTACTTTCCAAATCGAAGCCATGTTTTTTGAAGTCGCCGTGCATTTCTTCGCACCACATCCTGAGCCGGTAATACTTCAAAGCCATCTTGCGGTCGGGCAGGTTGGTGGCCAAACACCAGGGTTCTTCTTCGCCGGTTTGCCAGTGGATCAGCAAGTTGGTTGGATAGATTTCGCTGGCAGTCAGGTAGCCATGCACCGAGCCAGTAGCTTTCACCGGCCTTGTGAACAAAGCTGCCGAACGGTTTCCACTCGTTGTATTGGTTCAACCAGACACAGGTATCTGATTTTTGACGTAAAACATAGAACCAATGCCATTGATCGAGCCATTTCAGGACTTCCACCGAGCCAAATTCGCAGTCACCGACCAGAAAAACGGCTGCACCGACAGGTAAGAGCTTCCTGACATAGTTCAGCAAGGCCAATTGCTTGAATGCACTGCTGTGACCACGAACATGCTTGACCCAGGTCCAGGCAATTGGGATCGCCCGTTTTCGATATGCCAGACTGACCATGAGCAACTGATGTCCAAAACCAACTTTCGTACCATCCACGATCAGACGGATCTCTCCCAAACAACGCCATTGGGCTTCCAGCCATTGGTGTGCAATCGGCTCATACCATTCTCGAACATTGACTGCCGGGTTATCCAGAAACGGCTCAACCGCCGGGTGATGCTCACCAACTTCGCCGGGCCAGGGATCTTTCCGGCAATCTTGCTCAAGTAGACCGAATGACTTTGATAGATCCCTATCATCAGCCAGACAAAGTTCCGTTGCTGGGTAATTCTTTGGTTTGGCCGCAGTTCACAAATTTGTTGCATCCAAGTATGATAGAGTTCGTTGATCGGCATTCGGCAGCTCCAGTATTTCGGTTTCTTGGTAGAAACCTAATTTACTCGGTTTTGCGTGCCGATCAACACCTTTTTACGAAACTGTCAGGTGGCTAGAAATTGAACAAAGGTTTTTAAAATGCGAATCTCATCACTCCATCAGCGTAGGCATGTCCTATAAGGTGAAAGAATACCGTGGGTCGATATGGCCCCCGGTATTTTGTTAATTCAAACCGTTGCACGGTCCATCTTTGGAAGGAGAATGGAGGCCCTGATGAAAATTAAGCTGCTCGCTCTTACTCTGATCGTCCTGCTGCTTACGACTGCCCTGGGAGGCTGCGGATCAGCCTCGAGTGCCGGCGGCAAGACCCTAAAGGTTGGCGTCGAGGGGCCCTATACCGGACCGAGCTCGCGCGTCGGGGAGGAATTCAAGGATGCCGTCACGATGGCCTTCGATGCGATCAACTGGACGGTCGGCGGTTATAAGATTGTTCCAGTCTGGATCGACGGAGCCTCCGACCCCAACACGGCCACTCAAAATTATGAAGCCGCCATCACCGGCGAAAAGATCGACGTCGGACTGCTCAACTGGGACGCCTCGGAAGTGATCCCCTTGATGGACTTGGCGGCGAAATACAAGATCCCGCATTTCTTCGCCATGGGCACCAGCGAAGACATCGACGCGCACTGGAAATCGGACCCAAAATATTCCTACTGGATGGGCAAGGGCTGGCCTTCCCCCTCCAAGCTGACCATCAACTACGTCCGGACCCTTGAGGATGCGATCACAGCCGGCCTTTGGAAACCAGCTTCCAAAGATGTGGTGCTTTATGGCAACGACGACGAGTGGAGCCGGGGCTTCACCAAAGCCATCGGAGGCCAGCTCACGACAGCCGGTTGGAAGATCGTGGATGAAGAGTACGTACCGGTTGGCGAGACGGACTTCTATCCGATGCTGACCAAGATCAAGTCCGATAATGCTCCCCTGATGGCCGGCACGATGGATGATGCGGCCGGCTTCCCGGCGCTGATCAAACAGGCCCGTGAAGTAGGCGTGAACAGCGTGATCGTAGCCGATGGCTTGGGCTGGGTAGGGGAGTGGTATAAGATGACCGGGCCCGCTTCCGATTATGTCATCGACCAAATTCCCGGCTGGACCACCCAGAAGGCCCTCGATTTCGAAGCAGCCTTCAACAAGCGCTGGGGCATCGACCCAAGCCCGTCCGCAGGTGGATTGGCGTATGACGAGACCAACTTCTTTATCAAGATCCTGCAGGCAACTTATCAGGATACCGGTAAGTTGACCAGCGACAGCCTGTACCAGGAAGGGAAAGCAAAATTGTTTACCGGCCAACTGACCTATACCGACGGCCTTCTGATGACGGATTACAAATTTACCACCGATTCACTTCCTGATATGGTCGTGGGACAGGGCGAGTTTGCCTTCCCGGTCATCCAGTACTTCAATGGGGTTGGCAAGACAATCTGGCCAACCGAGATGAAGCAACAGGATTTCCAAGCCCCAAAGTAAATGGGAATGATCCTCCAGACCGAAGGATTATCCAAGAAATTTGGCGGTTTGACCGCATTGGACCGCGTGAACCTGAATGTTGAGGAGGGCGAAATTGTTGGCATCATTGGTCCCAATGGCGCCGGCAAGAGTACCCTCCTCAATGTCATCGCGGGGGTCCACAAGCCGAGCGCCGGGACCGTGCATTTCCAAGGCGAAAAGATCAGCGGACTGACCCCCGATAGAATATGCCAGAAAGGAATTGGCCGGACGTTCCAAATCTGCCGGCCTTTCCCCAAGATGACCGCCCTGCAAAACGTACTCGTGGCGGCAACATTTGGCGACCCGGGTCGATCCGAGAATGCCACGGCGCAGGCACGTGAAATGCTGGAATATGTAAACTTCCCTCTCCCGGAAAGCACAGTAGCGGACAGCCTGAACACCGCCCAATTGCGCAGGCTTGACCTGGCCAGAGCCCTGGCCAGCCACCCGAAGCTACTACTGCTGGACGAATCGGCCGCCGGTCTGACCCCATCGGAATTGGCCGATCTGCAGAAACTTATCCTAAAGATACGAGGGCAGGGAGTGACGATCCTGATCATCGAACACTTGATGCGTTTGATCATGGAGTTGTGCGACCGAATCCTGGTCCTGCATTACGGCCAGAAGATTGCCGAAGGCACGCCGAGCCAAATTGTCGCGGACGAAACCGTAACCAGCGCCTACCTGGGAGAAAAATACCTCCTGGCGTAGCTCGCGTGCTTGAGGAGAGGAGAACCGGATTGCTTGAAGTAGAGAACCTCCAAGCCGGATACGACCGGCTCCAGGTATTATGGGACGTGACTCTGAGCGTGGGTGAGGGGGAGTTCGTGGCGCTGATTGGGGCGAACGGCGCCGGGAAGACGACCACCCTGCGTTCGATTGCCGGACTGCTCAAACCAAAAGGCGGTGAAATCCTCTTCCGAGGGAAGGCTATCACCGGCGATCCGGCCTATACCATCAGCCGGCTCGGGTTGAGCCTGATCACAGAAGAACTCAACCTTTTCGAGGCAATGACCGTGCGCGAGAACCTGCTGCTGGGCGCGTACAGCCGGCGGGAGGCGAAGAAGGTCTCTGCGACCCTGGATTACGTATTCTCTCTTTTCCCAATCCTGGTGGAACGTCACAACCAACTGGCAGGCACCTTGAGCGGTGGTGAACGGCGCATGCTTGCCTTGGGACGCGGGTTGATGTCGGACCCGCGCGTACTTATGGTGGATGAGCCCTCGCTTGGCCTGGCGCCCAAAATGGTTGTGACCGTCTTCGAGGCGCTTAAATTACTGCACGAACAAGGGGTGACCATTCTGCTCGTGGAGCAGAACGTCAATAATACGCTGCATCTCGCCGATAAAGCGTACGTTCTGGAACATGGCCGGGTTGTCCTGCAAGGTCCGAGCAAGGAACTGCTCGAAAACGCCTATTTAAAAGATACTTATCTCGGCAGGCGTTGAAAAGAGGTATATGAGTCTAAGCACTGTTCAAAACCTACTCGTCACGGGCCTTTTGCGGGGCGGGTTGTATGCCCTGATGGCCATTGGCCTGGCGTTGGTCTTCGGCGTGATGAACATCTGTCATTTTGCGCACGGGGAATATTATGCGATCGGTGCTTACGCCGCCTATTTTGCCTTTGCCGTTTGGGGGTTGAATCCGATCCTGGCCATCCTGATCGCGGCCGCGATCAGCTTCGTGGCAGGTGTCATCACCGAGAAAGCCCTTTTTTATCCCTTGCGGAAGTTTTCGAAAGGGGAATGGGTCATGAACGCCTTCCTGTTGACGGCCGGCCTGTCAACTGTCCTGCAGAGCGGTTTTCACCTGACCTTTGGCATGAAATACCTGGGCATCATCAATTATTGGAACGTGAATGTCAAGATCTTTGGGATGAACATTGCCGCTGACCGCCTGGTTGCCTTTGGAATCGCCCTGGTGGCAATTGCCGGGATGTGGGTCTTCCTGCATAAGACGCGCACCGGGCGGGCCATCCGCGCCGTCTCCCAGGACGAGCGCGGCGCCCAGTTGGCCGGGATCAACCTGGACTGGATCCAGACACTGACCTTTGCACTGGGAAGCATGCTGGCAGGCCTGGGGGGCGCCAGCCTGCTGTCGTTAAACCCGGCCTATCCTTTTGCAGGGAGCCAACCACTCATATCATCCTGGTTCGTAGTCACAGTGGCAGGACTGGGCAATGTGGAGGGAGCGATCGTGGGGGGATTGCTGGTAGGCATGTTTGAAAGCATATCCTATTTCTTCCTGGGACAGGGCTGGCAGCAGGTCGCCAGCCTGGCCTTGTTGATCCTACTGCTGCTCTTCAAACCAGCCGGCCTGTTCGGGACCGGGATCAAGAGCGTCTGGGAGTAACCATAGGATGCAAGAAACCAAACTCGCGCAAGCTAAAAGCCGGGTGAACCCGTTTTCAGTACTCAATGCCTGGTTAGGCGCGCTGGGTCTATCCCTGCCGTTCCTGGCCTGCGTTCTGTTCCTGGCTCTCACACCACTATTCATCCAGCAGGCGTACATCCTGCGCCTCCTGGTGCTCAGCCTGTACTTCGGCACCCTGGCCATGATCTTTGATTTCGCCGGTGGGTTCATTAACGCGGTGAACTTTGGCTTCGCCGCCTTTGTTGGCTTGGGAGCCTATATTGCGGCCATGCTCTCCCTGTACACCCACCTCAACTCCTGGCTTGGGTTGATCGTGGCTTTGCTCGTCACCGGCCTGATCGGATTCTTGACTGGACTTTTAACTCTGCGACTGCGCGGTATTTATATTTCCTTGATGTCCTGGTTTGTTGGCATGACCTTGGAAGCGTTGGCCACTGCGATGGTCAATATCACGCGCGGGGCGCGCGGCATCGTCGTTCCCCCCATGAACGACTCGATGACGGTTGTTTCTCATCTATACGTCTTCCTGGGTGGGATGATCCTCCTGTATGTGATCCTGCGTCTGATCATCCGTTCACGCGTCGGGCTGGCCTTCCAGGCAATCGGCCAGAATTATGAGGTGGCGCGTGCCTCGGGAGTCAACCCGGTCAAATACAAGCTGATCAACTTCACCCTGTCCTGCGCCTGCGCAGGCCTGATCGGCGGTTATTATGCCCATTTCATCGGAATCGTAACCCCCGAATTGCTGGATATGAGCCATACCATGGAGGTGTTGGCGCTGTCCTTCATCGGCGGGTCGGGCAGCCTGCTCGGGGGCGTCTTCGCAGCCTTCCTGTTCATCCCGGTCTTCGATTCGCTGGCAAGCCTGATGCAATACAAGGATGTCATCTACGGTCTGACCCTGATCGTGATCATGATCTTTTACCCAGCGGGATTGAATGGCCTGTATCAAATTGTCAAACCATTTTTTAAATCCTTGAAAGGAAAGAAACCATCATGAAAACTGCGAACTCCTTCGCCTATCAATCCCCCCAATTTTCCGTTTTGTCAGAAAGTCAGCTCCGAGACATCCATGAGGCGGCTTTGGAAGTCTTGCGGCGGACCGGCCTGCGTTTCCATCATAAGGGAGCCCTGGAAATGCTTAAGAAGGCGGGCGCCTTCATCTCGGACGGTGACTTGGTCAAGTTCCCATCCCATTTGGTCCAAGAGGCGCTGGCCTCCGCTCCCGGACGGGTCATCATGTGCGATCGAGAAGGAAAACCAACCATGCCCCTGGAGGGTAACCAAGTGCATTTCGGGACTGGCTCAGACTGCATTTATCTGCTGGATCCGAAAACCGGTCAGCACCGTTCCTTTGTCGAGGCAGACCTGCCAGATGCCTATCATCTGTGCGATGCTCTTCCCAATATCCATTTTGTCATGTCGGTTGGGATCCCGTCCGACGTCGATGGGGCTCTGACCTACGATGTTCAGATGGCACATATGCTGGAGGATACAACAAAACCAATTGTCTTCGTGACCAACGACAAGGCCAGTTGCCAACGGGCCATTGACATGGCGGCGGCGGTTGCCGGTGGTTACGAGGCACTGCGCGAGCAGCAGCATATTCTCCTGTATTCAGAACCCAGTTCACCCCTCCAGCAATCCGAGACTGCGGTGGATAAGCTGTTGTTGATGGCGGAATATGAATTGCCGGTTGTGCACTCCCCGGGTCCGCAGATGGGTGCCGTAGTACCAATCACCATGGCCGGAGGGTTGGTGTTGGCGCTGGCCGAGATCCTGAGCAGCCTGGTTGTGCACCAGTTGCAGCGGCCCGGCGCGCCGTTCGTCTTTGGCGCCGGTATCCACCACATGGACATGAGCTCCATGCAGATCTGCTATGCTTCTCCTGAATTCCAGCTTACCAAGGCTGCCATCGCCGAATTGGGGCGTTGGTACGGCCTGCCGACCTGGGGCTACGCCGGTTGTTCGGATGCCAAGGTGCTGGATGAGCAGGCGGCCGTGGAGGCCACACTTTCGGTTTTCATGGCAAAACTCTCGGGAGCCAATCTGATCCATGATGTGGGTTACATGGAGAGTGGACTGACCACTTCCTATGAGATGATCGTCCTGACCGATGAACTCGTCGGTATGGCCGACAACCTCATTAAAGGTATCGAGGTCAACGAAAAGACCTTGCTGGTGGACGAGATCCACAAAGTCGGCCCGGGAGGCAGTTACCTGAAATCGAAGACGACCCGCGACCATTACCGCGAATTCTGGTTTCCGGGCTTGCTCGATCGCGACCGCCGTCAGAAATGGCTGGAGGAAGGTGGCACCACCCTTGGGCAGCGCCTGAATGCGCGTGTGAAGAAAATCCTGGCAGAACACCAGGTCCCGCCCCTCGCTCCAGAGAAGAAGGAGCGCATCCAGGTGCTCCTGGCGGAAGCCGGTCGTTAGTATCCCTTACAGCTAAATAGTGCAGGTAAATTCAGGGAGGCCGGAGGCAGGCATGATCCAGATCCTTGCCGAGGGGTTGTCTTTCCCAGAGGCGCCATATTGGTCGACCCGGGATAACTGTCTCTATTTCGTCGAATGGAACGGGGACCGCGTAGGGGTGCTGCGCGGGGACCGGACGCAGGTCCTTTTCACGACCGAGCAGGGCGGCGGCCCGAGCGGATTATGCCAGGACAGGGATGGCAATTTCTGGGTCTGCCTGTACTCTGGCCTGAAGCTGGCCCAATTCAGTCCCTCGGGTGCCGTGCTGCAGGTGTTTGATTCCTTTCAGGGAGTACCCTTCCGGGGACCGAACGACATTGCCATGGACGCCTCCGGCGGAATCTACTTCACCGACGGTGGGGATTTTGCCGGGGATTGGGTTTCCGGCCGGCCGGCCGGCGCCCTCTATTATCTCAATCCTTCTGATGGTGCCCTGAGCAGGCTGGATCAAGGCCTGTGTTACCCCAACGGGATCGCCGTTTCTCTGGATGGGCAAAGCTTGTTCGTGAACGAGCATCGAAAGAATTGCATCTTGAAATACAGGCTCCTCTCCGGAGGCAGAGTGTCCGGTAAGGAGGTCCTGTGCACTCTGGACAGCCTGAGTCTGCTCGACCCCGGTCTGGCCTATGAGCTCGGCCCGGACGGGATGGGCCTGGACCAAACAGGATGCCTGTGGGTCGCTCATTATGGCGGCGGGAAACTGCTTCTGATCGAGCCCGCAGGGAACCATGCTCCAGTCAGTTCCCCTGCCGCGCGGCAGGAAGCCGACCAGCGTCAAATATAGCCCGCCGGGGAAGGCCCTTTACGTCACCGAAGCCGAGTTCGGTCTGCTGTACCGTATCGATTGGGAAAGCCATCTGTAGGAAAGTTACGCTTCCCCGACTTCGTCTTTCTTGGACGTTGGGCGGTTGTGATCAAATTCGCCTCTCAAACGTGGCCGTAGTAGTCGCGGTGGACGACCACGGAATACGCATAATCGAGCAGTGTGCCCCAGCTAAAGACCGGGATGTCGATCACCTGCTGCAGTGCCCGGGCAAACGGCGGCATCCCTGTGCACTCAAGCACCATGGCGCCCATCGAGGGATGGCTCCGGAAGAACTCGCTCCCGACTTCCACGAATTCGGCTTCGGCTTTCCCATAATCGGCCGACGGCGGATCCGTGCGCAAGCCCTCCGTCCACAGGTGATCAAACTCCTGGCAGCGCAGGTCGTCCATCGCACCGCCGACGATGTAATTCGAGCCAAGCTCGACCCCGACCGAGGTCAGGTGATGGCTGGTCAGGTATTTCTCGTGCGCCATGAGGATGCCCACCGTTCGCTGCGGTCCGACCAGTCTCTGGGCGAACGGCACTTGCAGCAGGCTGGACATGAAGACCGGGACCTTCAGGCTGGAGGCCACCTCGCGCTGGAAGTAGGCAAAATAACCGCATTCTGCGGCAACCGCCCGGCAACCCATCCATTCCAACTTCCGGGCAGCCTTCAAGATCGGTTCCAAGCACGGGGACTTGTCCTGCTCCACTACCAGAGCGTGGATATCCACCCCTTGCACGACCTCGTACTGGATCGGGAAGGGATAGGCACTGGGGTTGCGCACGTCGCCCGGGAAACCCGGGTAGACGTCGTCCAGGAGAAGGATGCCCAGGCCCATGCCATAAGCCCGGCGGTCAGGACGGGCGATGATATGCCGGATCCCCGGATCCCTACCCCGGTTTATTATCATCTAAGCGCCGACCAACTCTTTGGCGACTTTGACCGCTCCGATGGCATCCTCGGAATAACCATCGGCTTCAATCTTTTGGACCCAGTCGCGTGTCACCGGGGCTCCCCCCACTATCACCCTGACCTTTTTCCGCAGGCCCAGTTTATCGAGTTCGTCGATGACTTCCTTCTGCTTGACCATGGTTGTGGTCAGCAGGGCGCTCAAGCCGATGATATCGGCATCCGCTTCCTTGACCTTGGCGATGATCTTCGCCGCGGGGACATCCACGCCGAGGTCGAACACCTCAAAACCGGAGGCGGAGAGCATCGTCCCGACCAGCGACTTGCCGATCTCATGAATATCCCCCTCGACCGTCGCCAGGACAACCTTGCCCAGCATTTTGCGCTGCGTGCCGCGTTTCTTCATTTCCGGTTCGAGCGCAGCTACTGCTGCTTTCATCGCCTCGCCGGCCATCACCAGTTCCGGCAGGAAAGCCTGGCCGGAGGAAAAGCTCTCACCGACCTTATTGACGCCGATGACGAACCCTTGGGTGATGGCTTCGAGAGGGTCCATGCCCTGCACACTTGCCTGGTTCGCCAAGGCGACCGCCGCGTCCGAATCGCCGTCTATGATGCTCTGGGCCATTTTCTGGAATGGTTCGGTTGACACATCAATCTCCTTTTCATCTCGTCTTCCAGCCGCGCCAACCCTCCGACCCGTCGCTGGGTCTGGTTTGGAACGGCTGAACCTTCTAGCAGCAGGCGCATGGAATACGAATCAGCATCCTCCGCCGTCAACTGCAGGATGCGCATGCCGGGCGGTTAGGGGACGCACTTTGCCAGCCTGGAGAAGACAAGCAAATCCAGCGCTCAACGTTTTGAATATTGTACCAGCGCCTTGAACATTATACACTATAGGCATTAAGATAATTATTTAGTGGTTTTCTCGCTATTTAGCGAGAAAACCATTTAGGATACAGTACGAGAATCCTCAATTGGAAAAGATCATTGGGCTTCCGGTTGGAGATTCCAGGTCGTGTGCCATGGGGATGGATATCAGGCAGATCCCAGGGATACAACAAGCTGGCCTGGTGCCGGTCTTGGCTTGGCGATTGTAAAACAAATGGTTGAGAAGCATCATGGCCGGCTCGATATGGAAAATGTTGCAGAAGGCCATGGCGCAATCTTTACCGTCTGGTTACCGGTCGAGCAAGAATCTTATAGGTTGGTTCGCCAAAAATCCTGTTTAGGGCAAGGGGCGCCAGATCAATGACAGCAGGATGGCAATTCCGGCCAGGAGCGCGCCGAAGGCCGTAAAAACGACGCTGATTTCAAGGATTTCGTGCTTGATGATCAGGTAGGTTGGCAGGCCGGCGAAAACGCTCTCGAGCTCGCTGGCGCTGGAAGCCAGGTGATACGTTCCGCCGGTCATGGAGGCAATTTGCTTCAGCATGGTTTCATTGAGCCCCATGCGGAAACCGCCTCCACCAAAAAAACCACCCCCGCCGCCTGGAAAACCGCCGATTCCCGAACGGGCTTTGGGAGGCATTCGGCCCATTGACCGTGCCAAACCCGATGGTATAGACACGCACCCCACGGTCGGCCGCCTGCTTGGCTGCAGCCAATGGGTCGGGGCCGGCATTGCTGTCTCCATCGGTAAGCAGGACGATGATATCCGGGGCATAATCGCCTTTGGGTACCGGCGCAGGCTCCACGCCCGGCTGGGTATCGGTAATGCTTCGGGCGACATTCTTATCCACCTGGGAGATGGCATCCAGGGCCACCAGGATTCCACTTCCGATGGCTGTCCTGCGCCCTACGGTCAGGCTATCCAGTGCAGCTTGCAGTGCTGCCTGGTCGGTGGTAGCCGGCTGGATGATTTCGGCAAAACTGGAAAACGCCACCAGCCCAATTTGTGTGTTGGCTTTCTGGTGTTGAATAAAGGAAAAGGCAGCTTCCTCGGCTGCCTGGAGGCGGCTGGGCTGAATATCGCGCGAGCGCATGCTCCCCGAAACATCCATGGTCAGGATGATCGTGGTCTGGTTGGTGGGCACGTTCAGGATGGCCACCGGGCGTCCCAGGGCAAATACCAGGCTGGTGAGGCCAAGCAGAAACAGGGCGACCGGGAGATGGCGGCGCCAGTTTGATTTTTGGGGTAAGGCGGCGCGCACCAGTTCCAGGCTGGAATAGCGCACCGCGAATCGCCGCCGCCGCAGCATCCAGATATACAGCCCGACCAGCACAGGGATTAATACCAGCAGGAAAAGAAATCCAGGCCAGAGGAATTCCATCTGTTATCTCCTATCCATACACAATTCCATTGCGTGGTCACGGAAGGCGGCTGAACCACAGGAGTGAAAACAGGCCTCCGATCAACATGAAGAAGATGCTCGCCCCGGCAAAAAGTGCGGTGAGCTCGGTCTTTTCCGGTTTGCTCATCAATTGCGTGTCGAGGTGAGTCATATATCTTGAGCAAATCTTGTGCGCTCTGGGCATTGTAATAGGTGCCGCCGGTGATCTGGGATATTTGTTGCAGGGTTGCCTCATCAAGTTGCGTATGCAGGGAAAAACCATTGATATGCACGGTGGTGCCGGTTGGGCTGCCGATGCCAACGGTATAGATGCGTACGCCCCGGTCAGCGGCCGTCTGGGCGGCTGCCAGCGGGTCGGGGTTTTCGTTGTTTTCGCCATCGGAAAGCAGGATGATGACTGCCGGAGTATAGGTTCCGTGTGGCACGGGTGTGGGCGTGGGGGTAGGCGTGAGCAGGAGGTTGCTGTAGATCTCCGCAGGTGGCCCGCCGCTGCTGCCAGCGGCAATTGCATTGAGCGAGGCAAGGATGCCCTGTCCCACCGAAGTGCCGCGTTTGCGGAGCCAGGCGGTTGATGGCAGCCAGGACGGCGCTCGGATCATTGGTCGGGACCTGCACGGACAATCCGGTATCGCTGAAGGCGACCACGCCCGTCTGCACAAAGAGCGGCTGGTGTTTCACGAAGTCGCGTCGCAGCGACTTTGGCGGCTTCCATGCGGGTCGGTTTTATATCGTCGGCCGCCATGCTGCCGGATACATCAAATGCCAGGATGACGGTTCCTTCCTGCTTGGGCAGGGCGACCACTGCCTGCGGGCGCGCCAGTGCAATTGCCAGGATCGTGAGACCCAGCAGGAAAAACACCACAGGAATATGGCGGCGCAAGCCGGGCTGGCGTCCTTTGGCGCCCGGCGCGAAACCAAGGCTGCCATAATTGGCGGTTAATTGCCTCCGTCGCCGCTGCATCAGGAGATATACCCCGATGAACAGTGGGACTAACACCAGAGAAAAAAGCATTGCAGGCCAGATGAATGTCATAGGGAAAACCAGGGCTACTTTCTTCGTCTGCCGGCGCAGGGTGGCAAAGCGTACAATCGCTTGCACCAGGTCTTCTTCGGTTGAGAGCGCCAAAGCATCCACCCCGGCACGCTTGAACGCCTGCGCCAGTTCAGCTTCACGCTGCCGGGCGGCTTCTTCAAATCGCTGGCGGAACTTGCGGTCGTGGGTATCCACGAACATCTGGTCACCCGTCTCTGCATCTTCCATCACGACCATGCCGATATCCGGAAGCTCGATTTCGCGCGGGTCCCACAGGCGGACGGTGAGGACTTCATGCCGCTGGTTGAGCAAATTCAATGTGCGTTCCCAGCCCGGCGCACAGATGAAATCCGAGATCACGAACACCAGGCGAGCGTTTTTTGAATGAGTACAACCCACCTTCGAGCAGGGGGGTCAGGTTTGTGAACGGGGCGCGTGGCAATTGAGGCTGTTTGAGCAGGTCATTGACCAGGCGCAGCACCTGGATGCGACCGCCGCGGGCCGGGATGATCCGCTCGATGCGGCTATCATAGAATATCGCACCCACCCGGTTGCCGTGGCGGGTCAACAGCCGGGCCAGCGTGGTCACGAAATCGATCAGCACGGTCCGTTTCAGGCTCTGGACCGTGCCAAAATCCACCGACGGGCTGAGGTCGAGCAAGAACCAGGCTGTGATTTCGCGGTCTTCGACATATTGGCGCACGTAGGGCGTATTCATCCGCGCGGTCACATTCCAATCGATGTAGCGAATATCGTCCTGGGGCTGATATTCCCGCAGGTCGGCAAAATCCACCCCATATCCATAGAACAGGGTGCGATAATCGCCCTGCAGAAGCCCATCCAGGCGGCGGATGACCTGCCAGTCGAGGCGCTGCAGGATACGTTCAGGCGTTGACGCGGTCGTTGGCATGCTCATGGAGCGGCACCACGGGGATCGGAATGCGGTCGAGGATCTTCTTCAAAATGTCGTCGCTGGTCACATTATCGGAAAGCGCCTCGTAGGTCAATACGAGACGATGGCGCATCACATCCAGCGCCATATCGGAAACATCCTGCGGCAGGACATAATCCCGCCCCCGCACGAAGGCCAGCGCCCGGCCGGTGAGGATCAGGTTGATCGAGGCGCGCGGGCTGGCGCCGAACATGATGTAATGCTCCAGTTCCTTCAAGCCGACCTCTTTTGGACTGCGGGTGGCGGTCACCAGCTTCACCGCATACTCGATCAGGGCCGGGTCCACGAACACACGGTCAGTTTCGCTCTGCAAATCCAGCAACTGTTGGGTGGTCAGCACCTTCTGCATGGCCTGCAGCATGCCGGTCATGCGCTCGACGATGACGAACTCTTCGGTCGAACTGGGATAACCGACCAGCACCTTGAGCATAAAACGGTCCACCTGCGCTTCCGGCAGGGCATAGGTCCCTTCGGTTTCGATGGGGTTCTGGGTGGCAAGCACCAGGAAGGGTTCGGGCACCTTGAATGTCTCCCGCCCGATGGTGACCTGGTGCTCCTGCATCACTTCGAGCAGGGCGCTCTGCACCTTGGCGGGTGCGCGGTTGATTTCATCTGCCAGCAGCAGGTTGGTAAAGACCGGCCCGAGCGAGGTGTTGAATTCGCCGGTCTTCTGGTTGTAGATGCGCGTGCCGATCAAATCGGCCGGGACCAGGTCAGGGGTGAATTGGATGCGCTTGAACTCGCCGCCGATCGCTTCCGCCAGCGTTTTGATGGCCATCGTCTTGGCCAGTCCCGGCACGCCCTCGACCAGGATATGCCCACGCGCCAGCAGGGCAACCACCAACCGTTCCAACAGATGGTCCTGCCCGACGATCACCTTTTTTACCTCGTACAACACCCGTTCCATCGGCAGGCCATTCTCGGAGTTTAAATTTTGATCCATCAGCCATCTCCTTTTTATTCAAAGTTGCACTATGATCAGTGATTTCGATCACCGCGCAATTCAATCCGGCGGCAATCCGGCGGCTCCGCCGGCAACATTGATCGGTATGGCAAACCCAATGCCGACAAAGAAATTCTGATCGGTCGGATTTACCAGTCCTTCGACTATGCCGATTACTTCACCGTTGCGGTTTAGCAGCGGACCGCCCGAGTTGCCGGGATTTACGGCCGCGTCGATCTGGATCAGACCTTTCAGGTTTAAATTGGTGTTGGTGGGTTGGAATGTCCGGTTGAATCCGGAGATGACGCCTGCGCTCATGGAGCTGTACAAGCCAAATGGATTGCCGACAACATAAGCCTCATCGCCCACGTGCATGGCGTTCGGATTTCCCAAGACGGCCGGGATGACCTGGGCCGGAAGCTTGTCCGCCTTCAAAACGGCAATGTCATTCTCCGGCTGTTGGGTCGCCACGGTTGCGGTCGAGGTCGTGCCGTCCGCAAATGTGACCTGGATATCGGTCGCATTTGCGACCACATGCAGGCTGGTCAGGATATCCCCGTTCGCATCAACGATGGTGCCGGTTCCCAGGCTGTCATCCGTCTTTCCATCTGTTCCTGGAATCTTGGATTGGATCAGAACGAGGGATGGCTGGATGATCTGATATACACCCTCAGAGAAAGGGGCAGGCGGCGTGGCGGAGGCAAGCACCTGGTTCACCGCGGTACTGACATCGTTGGTCGTTAACGGGTGCGGGCTGGGGGTTAGAAGATTGTATACCAGCACGCCGGTGAGAGCCGCTGCCACACCCAAGACAAACAGGCTCCCGCTCCGCATGACTTTACGGAGAGGCGTTGCCGCCACAGTTCTGATCTTGAAATAGGTGGTTTATCCATTTTTACTCAAAGGACTTGGCCTGAGTCGCCATTGGGCACCTGCGAAAAAGGCCAACTCCTAAAAAACCAGACACCTCTACTCCCTCATTTTCTCAGAAGAAAATGAGATGAACCTGAGAAATTCCTTGCAAAATCTACCGTAATTGTGTAAATATTATATCCTTTGCCATTTCTGGATGCATTGCAGTGCCGTATCCAAACCGAGGCCATCGCCATTGGCTTTGCCGGATCCGCTATTGTTTGCAGCGGATATAGCCGGCTGGGGCTGGCGGGCATCCTCTCCGATCCCACAATGAACTGGCTCCAAAAACAAACTGCTTTTTGCCCAAAACAACTACATAAGGGCCCTCTCCTTGGCATCGTTCCTAGTCGTTTTGGCATTTTCGCCTCCCCCTACCGCTCTCTGTTCTCCACTCTCTGTGCTCTCCTCTCCCCAGTTTGACGATATTACCTTTAAATCAAAGGCCTGCGTAACCTGTTGGAAAGTGTTTTGAAACTTGCATTCACCAGGGACAAACGCGGATAAACAGGATTTCCAACCCCGGAAAGTCCATTGATAAACGCGATAAAACCAATTATGCAACAGGATGCAAGGTGCAAAATTATACTTGCAATATAATTAGCGATGTGCTAATATTGGGTCGTGTATAGAATCGTCTTCACCAAACAAGCTGCAAAAACGCTCCAAAGAATCCTGCGCGATAGCTCGGATTTGATCCGCAAGAAATTGGCACAACTGGCTGCCGACCCTTTCGCCAGGTCCCTCAATGCCGCCAAGCTCCAGAACCGCACGGGATACCGATTCCGAGTTAGCGACTGGCGTGTAATTTACGAGATTCAAAAAGAACAATTGGTGATCATGGTGCTAAAAGTTGTCTCCCGTGGAGAAGTGTACCGATGAGCATTCAAGTTATTGAGCGTAATGGTAAGCCCGAATGGGCTGTTGTGCCCTATGATACTTACCTACAACTGGTCGAACAGGCTGAGACTTTGCAGGATATGCGCGATTATGATTCCACAAAAGCCGCGCTGGAACGCGGGGACGAAGAACTCATCCCGAGCGAAGTGGTCTATGCACTCCTGGATGGTCAGAATCCGGTCAAGGTTTGGAGGAAATATCGTGGTTTGGCGCAAGTACAGTTGGCCCAAGCCGCAGGCATAAGTGTTCCATACTTATCTCAACTTGAGTCGGGTAAGCGGAAGGGGTCCACTGAAGTTCTAAGTGCCATCGCAAAAGCATTGAATTTGTCCTTGAATGATGTTGTGCCTTCGTGACCTGCAGAGAGCCAACCATCCTTTTACTGAAACATTTGCTTGCGTTAAGCTTGTTGCCCCGCCAAATAAAGGAATACCCGGGTATCCCCCGCCCTTATCCATAACTCACGTTACATTAATGTTGTTTCCTGTTATTGTGGGCGTCCAGTTATACGTAAGGTAGTTCCACCCCTGAACTAAAGTGGAACTATCACTTTCACCGATCACCACCCTATTTGAAGCATCACGGTTATTCCTGGTTGACTTATTTACAGGTTCGCAAACTAATGGATTATAAACTAGCGCGCCGTAAAAGTAAGCGTTAGGATCCCAGCTTGGCGGCCAATAATAAGCAACACCAAGAGTATATTCCTGATATTGGTTTAATATGTATGTCCCATCCGAATTTGGAGTTACCCCTCCGACATTTATTCCCTTGCATTTAGTAGGTTTGGGACCAGGAGGGGTAGGACTGCAAAGGTTTTCTGAACAGTTGCCGCCGCAACAGTAATAACCGGCGCCGCACGCCGGTGAACACACACCATCCGTCCCACCGCCACCTGGGTCTGAGGTACCGATCGGACAACAGCCGATACTACAAGCATAATAACTGGCAGAACAATTATAACCCCATCCAGAATTATCATTTCGACAAGTCCAACCCCATGTAATACATGCGTTAGTCTGAGGATTCTGCATCTACACAATTCCAGACATAGTGACCAGAGCAATATTGTGCCCCCACAGATGTAACACTACCAAAAAACAAGCCTTAAAAAATACCGATAAATATTACTAATAAGCTTATTTTGCGCATTACATTTTCAGTCTATCAAATTCCTAACAACTTCGCCACACCATCACCTATTAGCTATTATCTTGGATTCCAACGTTGGGCCCATGTCTCCTCTGAAAGATCCAAATTATATCCCAGTTGGCCAGTGAATACCTGATCACTAAACCAATTCGTCGGATGTTTTACATCTCCCAGCCTTGCGATTGACAAACCGCAGGCTTGGACACTCTGTTTACATAATTCTCCATTTAACGCATAAGCGTTTGACAACGCCGCCGATCTCTGGGGTGTCGTTGTCGACTTTACATCAACCCAAGAAATATTTAAACGACTCGTTCGGTCGCCAACTTTTAGTGAATCAAGAAGCTCTCTTGGGGTAAATTTCTCAAACAGTGCTTCTGAATTTAATTCAGGCATACCCAGTTTAACGGTTATTATCTTGCCTTGATCATTCTTAAAACTCCAAGTGGTAATTAGTCTTTCCATTTTTATCCCATTGCTGATAAATTCTCTCAACTCCCATTGTTTTAAGGTCGCATTGTCAATTGACGCACCTGATAATCCAGAAGTTGGATAATATGTCCCCTTCTTCAACAAAATAGAAATATCACTCACTTCCCCATCCCACACCGCCGATTTTTCCACCACCCAACCCGGCACAGTATTGCCGAATGCATCCACCATGCTTAACTGCTCCACCTTTTGCCATCCCTGCCCTTCTGTAAACTGATACTCTGGAATATTTTTATTATTTCCAAAAGAAACCAGATAATCTTTGCCCGCCACCTGATAGTCAGTTGCAGTCAAGGTCGGAGAAGGCTCTGGGGTTTCAGTGGAAGTTGGTATAGCGATTGGGGTTTCCGTTGATGTGGCCGTTGGCGGGATTGCCGTTTCGGTTGAGTTTGCTTTTGGCGTTGCGGTTCCGTCCGGCCCGACTATGGGCGTGAGGGAACCAGGATTGATGCCACAGGCGACGAGCGCAAGCGGCAGAGCGGCAAGCACTGATTTTTTCAGGAAACCTCTCCGTGAAATAGGAGTGGATAGAATATCTGTTATCCCTTGGGCGATTCTATCGCCCAAATCCTTGAGTCCATTTTTAACCAGCGGATCGGAACTTACCTCTATGGTGGCTTTGGCCTTTGCTTCAGCCAGCAGTCTGTCGGAGAACTCCATCCGAAGCCATTTTTTACCGCAAAGCTCGCTAAGAACGCCAAGAAAACCTTTAAAACTTCGTATTCTTCGCGCCCTGCGCGGTTTAAACTGGCATTTGACATTACGAAACGCTGCTCTTCGACAAGCTCCTAGCGCCGCCATTTCAGCCATATCGTCCTCATTGGTTATCGGCTCAAGTTCTTTGAAATAAGGATCGTCAACCTCTACTTCCGAGAGGGCCTCGACAATTTTTTCATCAGAGGTCACTTCAGGCGCGGTAAAAGGACGAGCTTCACCAAAGATAAGCTTGTTCATGGCATCTCCTCTCCGTCTGATTGTAGCACTGCTTTAAGGCTTGCCCACCGGTAGTCACATGCTGACCACTTGCCCCCACTGCTCTCTGTTCTCTGCTCTCCTCCTACCCAATAATTGATCCTCATTGTTTTGGTATTTTCGCCTCCCCAACTGCTCTCTGTTCTCCGTTCTCTGCTATCTTCCACCCTCGTCCTGAGCAGCCTGCCCCCGGATGAGGGGGGAGCGCACTTGGCGAAGTCGAAGGGCCCCGCCCGGAAATTTTCCGCGGCGGGGCTGTTCCTAATCCAATCGCATTATTCGTTCACCCCCTCCATTTGTCATAAATTTCTACTCGTACCGGAACCGCCAGATACCAATCCCGAAGAAGACAGCGGCAAACCCGAGCAGGATGCCCGCATCCGGCAGGATGGCTGTCAACCCCTGGCCGCGCAGGACGATATCCAGCAGGCCGCGCATGGCCCAGGTGGTCGGCAGGATCTTGACGATATTCTGTACGGCCTGCGGGAACATTTCCAGCGGATACCAGCACCCGCCCAGCAGGGCCATGACCATGCCGGTCATGATGCTCAGGCCGCTGGCCTGGCTTTCGGTCTTGACGAAGGTGCCCAGCGTGGTGCCCAGGGCAGCCGCCGCCAGCGCTGCGCTGACCATCATCACGGCCAGCGCAAGCGGCTGGCTGCCCCAGTTCAGTTTCATCACGAAGATGCCAAAAGCGATCAACAGCAGCATCTGCACCAGGGCGGTCAGCCACCTGTCCAAAGATCGTGCCGAGCAGGTAGGTGCTTTTCCGGGTGGGGGTGGTCAGCAGGCGGCGCAGGGTGCCCTTCTGGCGTTCGTAGGCGAACATGCCCGAGATGCCGATCAACGGGATGAACACCCAGGTGATCAACTGCCCGGCCGAAGAGTTGGTGCGCGGGTCATAGTCGACCGGGTCGACCGTGTTGCCCTTGCGATTCCGTCACCCGGCTGGGCGCCGCGGAGAGCAGGGATCTGGGCCTGTTTCAGCGCATCATTGAAATAGGCCTGCCTGTCCGCCGCGGAAGCAAAGGGCCGGATCTGTTCTGCCTTGGCCACGCTTTGGTTGGCGATATCGGCTGCGCTGCTGACCCGGCTGATGACCGACATGACGGCCCGCTGGGCGACCATGGCATCCATGTTATTGGGCTGCTGGCGCAGTTCGAGCTGGAATGCTGCCCTGCTCGAGGTGGGCCAGGTCGAACTCGGCCGGGATGATCAGCACTGCCGAGGCGCTGCGCTGGGAGAACTGGGTTTCGGCCTGGGCGAGCGTCAGCAGGTCGGGGCGGACAGCCTGGGAATTTTCCAGCGCCGCCACCAGGTCCGCGGAAAGGGGCGAGTTGGCCTGGTCCACCACCACCAGCCGGACACGGCTATCGCGTGCTGCCACCGGTCCCGCCGGCCAGGACGAGTGTAAAGACGATCGGCAGGATGAGGAAGAAGAGCCATTCGGACCAGCCCGTGAAACGCAGCAGGGTGTCTTTCCAGGCAATTGCAAAGATTTTTTTCATAGGCAGTCTCCTATCTCTCCGTCAACCCGCGCCGGCTGAAGAGGATCACGGCGATGGCGAACAGGAGCAAACCCATGACCAGCAGGGCCAGGATGGGGGTCAGGATATCGTGCAGCCCGCCGCCCAGGGCCAGGGTGGTGAACCCGTCCACGCCCCAGGCATTCGGGGTGATCTTGGTCATGATAGCGGAACCAGACCGGCATGTTGTCCATGTTGATGAAAGTGCCGCCCAGGATGCCGAAGGTCAGCATGAGGGCCGAACCGATCGCGCTCACCTGGCCGGGGGTTTTGGCGACGGCGGTGAGGAGCATGCCCCAGCCGACCGCGCCGAAGACGGCCGCCAGCACCAGCGCCAGCACAGCCAGCGGGTCGCCCCACTGCAATTGGAACAGGACGGTCGTGCCCAGGATCAGGATGAGCATCTGGGCCGCGCCGGTCAGGAAGATCCCGATCATCTTGCCGCCCAGCACCTGGGCGGCGGTGGTGGGGGAGACCAGCAGGCGCGGCAGGGTGCCCTGGTTGCGCTCGGTCAGGAGCGTCCGCCCGCCGTAGCTGACGGTGTACATCAGGAACATCAGTGCCATGCCGGGAGCCAGCAGGGCCAGCACATCGAACTTGACGGCTTCGCCGCTGGGGGTGACGTTCTTCAGCGTGATGGATGTGCTCTGGCTGGAGACGCTGGCCTGGTTGACGCCCATCGCCGTGCCGACTGCCTGGGCATCCTGAACCTGGATGCGGCCGCTGGCAACCAACTGGGTGACCGCCACCTGGCCGCCGACCCGCCCGACCTCCACCTGGCTGATGAACTGGTCCAGGATGGTTTTGACCACGCCGACGCTGGTGGGCGCGGTGGGATTGGAGTACAGCTCGATCTGGACGACTTTGCCGGGGGTGGTCTGCCCTTGGGGAAAGTCCGGACGGAGATGATGCTGTCGGTAAACCCGGCCGGGATGACGATCACCGCGACGGCCTGGTTGTCATCCACCTGTTTGTAGGCGGCGGACGGATCGTTGCTAGACGGTCGGGTCGATCAGTTCATTCAGATCTTTGGATTGAAAGACCTCCACCAGGGCATTGCCAAGTTGTTTGCCATCCTGGTTGACCAGTACCACCGGGATGTGGCTGATGCCGTTCGAGGAACCGCCCGAGAAGCGCCCGGTGACGACGCCCAGGCCGAGGGTCAGCAGGAAAGGCGCCAGCAGCATCAGGATCAGGGCGGCCCGGTCGCGGAAGGCAAGTTTGACATCTTTGAGGCCAATGAGAAATAGTTTTTTCATAAGAGTCTCCTTGGAAGGTAATTAGGAATTAGGCGATTAGGCGATTAGGAAACCTGATTACCTGATCCCTGTTCACCTAATCCCTTAAAGCCCTTCCCGTCAGGTGCAGAAAGACCGCTTCCAGGTTGGGCTCTTTGATATCCACCGAGCGGATCTTGATGCCCAGTTCGTTGGCCTTGGTGATGACCGGGGCCATGATCTCCTCGGCTTCCGGGGCGATGACCGCCACGGTGTGGTCGGTGATATCCGCCTTCAATACGCCGTGGATCTTGCGGACGGCCGCGGCCAGGGCCTCGCCGTTCTGGCTCTCATCGATGTGCAGGATGAGCGTATCGTTCTCGCCGACCTGGCGGTTCAGTTCGGCCTGGGTGCCCAGGGCGATCAACTCGCCGTGGTCGATGATGCCGACCCGGTCGGAGAGTTCCTCGGCCTCTTCCATGTAATGGGTGGTGTACAGGACGGTCATGCCCTGCTGGTTGAGCGCCTTGACCGAGTCCAGGATGGCACGCCGGGACTGCGGGTCGATGCCGACGGTGGGTTCGTCCATGAAGAGCAGGCTGGGCTTGTGCAGCAGGCCTACGCCGATGTTGACGCGCCGCTTCATCCCGCCGGAATAGGTCTTGACCCGGTTTTTGGCCTTATCGGCCAGGCCGATCTGCTCGAGCACCTCGTCCACGCGGATTTTCAGGGCCTTGCCCGAGAGGCCGTACATCTGGCCCCAGAAGACCAGGTTCTCACGCGCACTCAGGTCATCGTAGAGGGCCAGTTCCTGCGGCACCACGCCGATCAGGTTGCGCACGGCCATGGGTTCCTTCGTGACCGAATGTCCGCCGATGGTCGCTTCGCCGCTGGTGGGGGCATAGAGCGTGGAAAGCATGGAGATGGTGGTGGTCTTCCCGGCTCCGTTCGGACCGAGCAGGCTGAAGATTTCACCTTCTTTGATATCGAACGAAATCCCCTTCACGGCGGTGAAATCGCCGTATTTCTTTACAAGCTCTTTTACTTCGAGTATGGCCTTCATAAAGCCTCCTGAGGATGGATGATGATTGTTTTCCGGCATCACTACACTTAAACGTGGTCTGTCTTTTTATCCGCTAATCTTCACGAATTTTAGCTAATCTTTTAGCTTAGAACCCACCCAAAAATTCAGGAGGAGTTCGCATTTTGATTGGTGAAGATTAGCGTGAATTCGCGGATGAATTTTGTCTTTCCAAGAGTCTCCACGCTAACCTACGGTGCTGGCAGTTTTCTGAACAAATGAGTTAATCGCTTTTCTTTGCCCGGCCCCAGTAAACCAGCAGGACCAGACCTATCACGATAAGGATGACAGCATAGACCAGGTTGAGATCTATCCAGGGAAAAGCTCCATTCGTGACCAGGATGCCGCCACCGATCAGGGCCATGATCCCTCCCGGGATGAGCGGCCACCACTCGTGCAGGTGAACAGTGCGGTCAGGGCGGTGATCAGGAACCAGCCCAGGGCAAAACAAAGCAGGAAGACGCCGTTCTGGTCCGCAGGGGGGAACTGCCAGGGGCCTTGCATGGCCAGGATGCCCAGGCCGATCCCGGTCAGGACGCCGCCCGGGATGATCAAGCCGCCCTTATGGGAGACCGAACCCCAGACCAGCATTGTCAGGCCAAGCAACAGGACAATATAATTCTCAACGCCCAGCCAGCGCTGCAGCAGGATGGCAGACCCGATCAGGATCAGGATGATCCCGCTGGCGACGCCGCGGTGATGATGAGAACGGGGCTTCTTTTCGAGATTGGTATCCATAGGAACCTCCAGGTGTATTTCACTGGCGGCAAGGATACACTTTACAGGTATAAACTGACAGTGCCGGGGGATAGAAACCGGCACTAAAAAGGATAGATTTATTACTGTGCCTTTAGGGGGATAGCAGGGAGCTGTTATCTATGTCTTTTCGCATTGAGAGGCATTAAGAGGAATATTACCCTAAAATAACATGCTGTTAATGAAATTTTAGGAAATGGCGAATATACTTCTGTGGTTGTAAAAGACAGGAGCACATCAAAATGGTCGATCAAATTGATCTTGAATGGGTAATGGTAGGACAATCTTTCGAAGAAAAGAAACGTCGTTTGGAATTCTCGGGGGCAAAGAACTTCCGTGACCTTGGCGGCTATCGAACGGTGGATGGCAAGGTTGTTCGTTGGGGGATGCTCTACCGTTCCGATCAGTTAAACAAGTTGACAGATGCCGACCGCGAGCATTTGGCCGCTCTCAAGCTCGATCGGATCATCGACTTTAGAGCAGAATATGAAAAGGAGAAGCCTGATCGCTTGCCGATCAATCCTGAAATTCGTGTTGTTGCGATCCCAATCCTGGATAGCACTACTGAGATCTGGCGTGATTCTCGCCAAAAGTTCATAAAAGACAACTTGCGGAATATCGACCCTGCAAAATTCTTGATTGAAACAAATATCGAATTGGCCACGCGTTTCACGCCACAAGTGAGACAGTTTATTTATGAACTGTTTTCGGCAAACGGTCGTCCGGTCCTGTTCCATTGCGCGGCCGGGAAAGATCGGACGGGGTACGCGGCAGCGATCATCTTGCGGATACTGGGAGTGCTGCCGGAAGTGGTGATGGATGATTATCTCCTCTCAAACCAGTATTATTTGTCTGCTTACGCACGGAGTCTATTTGTGCTGCGCTTGATAAAAGGGAAAAGATTTTCCACCGCCGTGAAAGGGTTTTTGGAAGTACGGCCTGTTTATCTTTCCGCGGCGTTTGAGGCCGTCGATCGTGAGTTTGGCTCCTTCGAAAAGTATGTTCACCGTGGACTGGGATTGACTGGGCAGGATATCGAACTTCTGAGAAGTTACTATCTCGAATGAAAGGTCAGGAAAGCATGCCCAATTCCTGGGCCTTCAATACCGCCTGCGTCCGGTCACGCACCCCCAGTTTTTCGATCAGGCTTGAGACATGGTTCTTGACGGTCCCCTCGGTAATGACCAGTTGGCCGGCAATCTCCCGGTTCGAAAGTCCATGGGCCAGGGCCTGCAGCACCTCCAGTTCGCGCTCGGTCAGCGGCACGGGCAAAGCCTCCGTAGCCGCTCCGGTTTTCGAAGATGATTTCCGGTCAGTTGCCGTGGCCAGGCGTGAAAACTCGGCCAGCACCTTGCTGGTGATACGAGACTGGATAAGTGCCTCCCCGGCGGCCACCTTGCGGACTGCCTGCGCCATCTCTTCACTGCTGATATCTTTGAGCAGATAGCCGCGTGCCCCAGCCTTCAGGCCTTCGAAGACCGTCTCATCATCCTCGAAGGTGGTCAGGATGATGACCTTGACCTCGGGGAAGCGCTGCACTGAGCGCGCGCGTGGCGGCCACCCCGTCCATCTCCGGCATGCGCACATCCATCAGGACCACGTCAGGAGTGCAGGCGTTCCACCTGTTGCAGCGCTTCAAGCCCATTGGCGGCCTGACCCACTACCTGGATATCCGGCTCGATCTCGAGCAGGAGCCGGATGCCCTGGCGGATGAGAGTCTGGTCATCCACGAGCAGGACTTTGATCACGGCGACCTCCGGAAAGGGATGCTCACGTCGACCTGGAATCCGTTCGAGGAGTCCGGGCCGCAGCGAAATTCGCCGCCGAGCTGCTCCACACGCTCGCGCAGACCTTTCAGCCCATACCCGCTCTGCCCGGAGGAATCAGCCTCCGGCAGCTTCCCGTCGTCACTGACCACCAAACGGACGGCTTCGGCCGAATACGCCAGCTTCACCTGGATATGCTTGACCCCTCTGGCATGTTTTTGAATGTTCGTCAGGCTTTCCTGCACAGTCCGGAAAAGAGTCTGCCCGGCAAAGGCTGAAAGTTCGATGGGAGTCCCGGTATGTTCGAAATGGACTGCAACCCGGTGTGCTCGTCGAAATCATGCACCAGGCTGGCGATCATCTCCACCAGAGGCTGGCTTTCCGCCGGAGGCTGGCGCATCACCCCCACGCTGCGGCGGACCTCCTCCAAGGCTGCCTGGGCTTCGCTCCGGGAGACCCGGATGGCTTCCGCGGCAGCCTGTGGGTTGCGTTCCACCAGTTTTTCGGCGGCCTGCAACTGGATGCTCAGGACGGTCAGGTGATGGCCCAGCCCATCATGGATATCGCGCGCCAGGCGCATGCGTTCCTCGGCAATTGCCAGTTCCTTTTCTTTTTGATGGGCCGCTTTCAGGGCGGTATTGGCCGCCTGCAGGTCCTTCAACAGGCTCTCCGCCCGGTGGGTCTGCTGGGCGGAACGGCTCTCCAGCAGGACGAACACCAGCATAAAGATGATGCCTGCCATGAATTGCGAGGCTGATCTGGATCAACCCGCCATTCGATTCGCCATAAGCTTTTATGATCCCCAGGGCCATGCCCAGGGTGATCATGCGAATAGATCGCCCCGTTCGGCCAAACCCCGAATATGCTGGAAAATTGGGCATCCTGCATTAACAACAGGAAAATCAATTTCGCTGCGCCCGGTGAACGCAAAGGCTACCAAGACCAACAAGGTGGTAACGATATTAAAGGCCCAATGATAAAAGAGTACGTGCTGACGAAAAAATTGCTGTTCGTGGTATTGGAACCAGAGGATATTGATTACCAGCAGCACCCCCAGGGCCAGCACGGTGCCAAAAAACCGCCAATCCAGCTTTCCCTGGGTCGGGTATTCAAGGATAAAAATAACCAGCACGGAAAAGATCATGAAGTAACTGATCCACTGCATGAGCAGGGTGCCTTCCGTGTTCTTCTTGAACCAACTGGCCAGCCTGGAAGTTTCTGATGAGGGTGTTTGCATAGTTTCGATTATACAATCTTTGCGTTGATCGGCCCCGTCGATCCCCATTACAAGTTGACCCGATGTGCATCTGCCAGCCGCACCAGCCGGGCGGCAATGCTTTCCACGTACACATCCGGCACCCCGTCAACGGCCTTGGACTGCAGCCGCAGATCAACCGGGTCATTGACATAATCCACCACCAGGAAATGACCGTCTTCCGTCAGGGCGATCTCGGTCGAGAACAGGTGCAGGCCGCAAATCTGGGCGATCCGGGCCGGCATCTCGCGCAGGCTGCGTAAACCGAAGCGAGCCTTTTCCTCTGCCGTGACACGCGCATAGACGTGTGTCTGCTGGTCCCACCAGCACGGATAGACGGCTCCATCGCAGAACAGGACACGGAACCAGGCCGGGCGTCCGTCCAGGATTCGTGTGGTCACGTGTGCCTGCAGAAGATATTTTTCATGAGGATACTGCTGGCGTGCATCCAGCACCTGCTCCCAGGAGGTGGCTTCGAGGATTACGCCATCCCCGCCGCCCTCGCAGGCCGGTTTAATGGCAAAACTCCCGCCCAACGGCCCCAGGTCAGATGGATGGATAAAGGAACGCTTGGAATAAGGGGAAAGGATGATCGTGTGGGGAGTGTAAAGGCCATGGCTGATGAATTCCATGTGCATGGTGGCTTTATCACATGACCAGACAGTGCGTTTCTGTGGATTCAAACAAAATGATCTATGCCGGGCTGCCCAATCCACCAGGGGCTGGAAGCGCGGGTCAGATTCGGAAGCGCGGTCGAAGAGGGTCTTGTAAGAGATTTCCCCGTTTTCCAATCCAGCCAACACCTGATCCAGGGATTCCGGCGTGGCCTGCAGGAGCGACACCCCGCGCGCAGCACAGGCGGCTTCGATCAGATGGACGAAGTCGGCGTCATACTCCCAGTTCCAGGCCAGGCACAGGTCGTAACGCGACATCTGGACGCATTATAGGAGCGATGGGGAAGGGAGTCAACGAATAAAACCGGGGCAATCACAACGACGTTGCGTCATTTTGGGGCATAGATGGCAAATCCAAAATCTGTATCAGTATAGATCGGATTGTAGTAGGCAAGGATGGGAGTTGAAACAACCTCCACCCAGACATTGTTTTCGTACCAGTCCCGGATAATATTTGCCTTGTCAAACGGTTTGGGCCATGGTTGCAGCACTTCACTGATAATCAAAGAAAACTTCTGATCCTTAATATCCGTCGCAAATTTCTTACTATATTCCGTATTCCTGGCCATTGCCATTTCCATGAGCTCAATTTTGTCATAGGGTACAAACATTTGCACCTGGGGGATCATCCGGTAAATCAGCAACTGCCGATCATCTATAAACAAGACCGGCTGGTCGCCCTGTCCACGCAACTCAATGATCGAACCAACCTGTTGAATGGCTGCACTACTTTGATCGATTTTGGCTGGTGAGACCGGTTGAAATGGATGATACAAAAAAAATACCGGGATGATTATTAATCCAAGCAAGGCGGCGAAATTGGTCAATGGGATCCTTTCCAAAGGGACCGTTCTATCAAGTACTACCGCATCCAGTCCCAAGAAACAGCCGCATATGAACAAAAGCAACAGGAAGGAATCATAATTATGTAAATCGTAGCCTCCGCCCGCCCGGATGCTGACAAAGGTGCTGCCTGCGAAAAAAACTGCCAAAATTCCGACAATGGTCAAGACCCTTAACCAGTGGATATGATTCCTGTGTTTCCAGATTGCATAAAGGACAACCCCGGATAATAAAATACTTATCAGAACAATACCGGGAATCAATCCGATAAAACCGGCGTTCGGCCATAGCTTGTACAAAAAATATGCATAATGCATGCGTGGATCCAGGAATGGAATTACGTAACCACTGACCTTTATGAAAATAAAATAGGTTAGAAAGCTCGCCACCCCACCCGCGGCCAGATATCCCAGAGGCCAGCGCATGTATTCCCATAATCCTTTTCCTGCATATGACTCATTGAGAACATAAAGCAGGATGGCCACGAAAGCTGGCATGAGGAACCAGTTCACACGGCAGAGTCCCTCCCAGGCGGAACCTAAAATAACAAGCGCGAGCACCCGGACGGTTTTTTTGGCATCATATGCCCAGATTATCGCGAATACCCCCAGCAACACATGATAATAAACCGGCGCTTGAAGAAGAAAAAGCATGCCCCAGAGAACCAATAACCACGTGAACCCTTTATTTGACGTCGCTTTGTGCAAAGGCGAGCAGGCGATCGCTTTTCTGACCACGAAGAATGACGTTATAAAAGCAAAAAAGGTGAATAAGAAAACGACCCAGAAACGGTATAACCAGATCTGTTTGAGAGGAAGGAGCAAAACCAACCCGTCCAGGATCGACCGACCTGGATCCAGCCAGGGCCAGGGGAGGTGTTGGCCCGTCAGGAGCCCTGCATAAATTTGATAAGCATTGAAAATCCGTCCGGATTCGGACCACGTGACAGGAAAGGGAAAGTTAGTTATATAAGGGGCTTGAGAAAAAACATAAACCCCCAAGCCGGCGAAAGCGATAGCCAGACCAAGAACCATCCAGACATTTCGATAACGAGTGTTCATTTACTTTTCTCTTCCAGTCAATGCCTTCGCCAATTTTACAATCCGATTTGCAAGCGCTGTACATGATGGTTACGTGGAATTTCAGGCACAATATGTGGCGGTATAGGAACGACTAAAGTCGTTACTACTGCCTTAACTAATGATACTTGAAAAGATAATAGAACAGCTTGATATATTCATTGTTGAGTGTGATGAGCCCGGTCTCATTTTTTCACCAGTTGGTCTGGTCAAAGCCGTCATATGGAACTGCCGCCATTTCCAGTGTGACCGGCAGCCCTGCCAGCACTTTTTCAAAAGTCCACCTGGCGCGCCGGGTATGGAAGGCGGAAGTAACCAGGATGATCCTATGGATCGGGTGGGTTTGGATATATTGCCTTAAAGCGGAGGCTTCGTCAAATGTGCTGGTCACGCCCCCAGGGAACGGCAGAACGATGATCTTTTCGGCCGGCACACCCAGCTTCTCCATCACGCCGACAGAAAGGTCGGTGTCATTGGGCACCAACCCCAGGTCGACGGTCGGGGTGTTTTCCGACCGGGCAATGACGATCACGGGAGCCAGGCCCTGCTTGTACAATTCGCTGGCCCGGAATGGGCGGGTGTTGACTTCGCTATTGAGCAGGAAGATGACATCCGCCGGCTGGAGCTTGTCATTCACGATGAGATAGTCGGCAACGCCGGTCAGGATCTGGGAACGAAACGTAAAGGCCAAGACGGCCAGTAAAAGGATAATTGCAAGCGCAGCGAGGATGTTGCGCAGCGCCTGCTTCCTGCGAGGTGAACCGGGGTTCCCATCCATTGATTGGGTTTTCACCGCACGATCCAGAACCAGCCCAAGGCGGTCAGGGGAATGAAGAAGAGGAGCAGGGCCAGCGTGCCGGCAAGCGCGCCGTGCCCTTCCCGTTCGTCGACCAGCCGGATGGATGGAAATAATCCCTCCATCTTCCAGCGCGGGCCTCCGAACCAGGTGAAAAGTATCCCGCCCAACATCCCGCCCAGGTGTCCAAAATTGTCCACGCCGGTGGTGCTGAAACCGATCAGCAGGTTAATGCCTGCAATGTATAGAACATTCATCAGGGCACGGTTCGCCCGGTTGCCGAGCAGTTTACGGTTCTGGATAATAAATATCCCTTCCGCGGCCAGCAGGCCGAAGATGGCGGTGGAAGCGCCCAGCGAGGCACTCGGCGTCAACAGGAACGATAGCACGTTCCCGGTATAGGCCGATAGGAAGTAGAGCAGGGTAAAACGCCAATGCCCGAAGCGGGCTTCCACGCCGCGCCCAAAAAGAAACAGGGCGTACATATTGAAGCCGATGTGCAGGAGACCGTAAGGAAGGACTGAAATCGTGCAAAAAAACCGGCGTGATGAGACGCCAGATCTGGCCGGCCCGGATCAGGTCATTAACCTTCTCGCCGAGGATCGCAGCAATATCCGTTGTGCCAAATAGGGCGGCCGACAAACCAAAAGGCGCGAGAAAGGAGCGGTCAATGAATTAACCAGACTGGCAGGGAGCAGGTACTCACCGGCAAGCTGTAAGAGGTAGACGAAAACGGTAAAACCCAAGATGGAGTAGGTCACGTACGGTTTGACATTCGGCACAGCCACCTGGACGGTGCGCGGCTGCGGAGATTGCGGATACTGGCCGGGGTTCGGATTTTGATTCATGGTTAACCTTAATTTATTTTCTATGCAGCTACAAACTCACTTTGCGATGATTTACGCGATGGTGCTCCGCCCGGATTATGGCGATGACGGTATCGACCGTCTCTTCCAGGCAACCATCCGCATTGACAATGACGTAGTCAAACTCGGCGGCACGCTTGAGCTCCTGCTGCGCGGTGGCAATGCGCAGGCTCAAATCTTCGGCGGTATCGGTTTTGCGACCTTTCAGCCGCTCCACCAGTTCCTGTTCGTTCTGTGTGGTCAGGAATACCAGTACCGCCTCCGGCGCCAGTTTGCGGACCGTGGCAGCGCCCTGCACATCCAGGCGCATGATGACATCCTGTCCATACTCCAACGCATCCCGGACCTGTTTTTTGGAGTTGCCCTTATAGTCCTTGTAAACGATCGCATACTCAAACAATTCATCGTTCTCGATCATCCGGGCGAACTCTTCCTTCGAGACAAAGAAGTAATCCCGGCCATGGACTTCATCGGGACGGGGTGGGCGGGTGGTGGTAGTTACAACAAAATGGAAGGGCAGGCCGCGCGCCTTCATGGTATGCAGAACGCTGTCCTTGCCCACGCCCGAAGGCCCGGAGATGACGATGAGCAAAGGTTGGGGTTTGTGGAGATTGAATTCGGATTCAGACATGGTTCTATTGTAACCGAAAGCCAGGCGTCAAAAAAAGCGTTAAAATAGGGGCATGCCTCTCTACGACTATACCTGCCTGGACTGTCACCAGCGTTTCGACGTATTCATGCCGTTCTCGGAATACGGCAAACGCCCTGTCACCTGCCCGCACTGCAAGAGCCAGAATGTGCGCCGGGGCATCCCGCGCGTGCGAGTGGCAAAATCGGAAGAAAGCCGGATGGAGACACTTTCGGATGATTTTTCCGACCCGTCGGCCCTGGCCGGGTTGGAAAACGACCCGCAGGCGATGGGACGGATGATGCGCAAGATGGGAAAAGAAATGGGCGAGGAGGTCCCGCCCGAATTTAACGAGGTGGTGGACCGGCTGGAGAAGGGCCAGAGCCCGGAGGATATCGAAAAGGAATTACCGGACCTGGGCGGGGAAGGGGAAATGGCCGAGGAGTGATAAAAGCTATTCGTCCCGCAGAACGAATATCCCCCACGTTAAGGGATATCTTCCTTGCAAGAGGCGGAGAAAAGGCCCATGCTCGTGGAGAATTTTAAGATTAAGCATTTCAGGACACTGCGCAAACGCCGAACCGGGTTTCCGGATTGAACGAAGAAGCAGTACGGGTACTGCGCAAACGCCGAACCGGGTTTCCGGATTGAACGAAGAAGCAGTATAATGCCGCCATGCTTAGCCAGACACCTCATTCCAGGCGTGCGCGGGTTTCCCCGCTCGTATATATGCTCATCCCGGTTGCATTTTTTCTTGGGTTGGGAGGCGGGTACCTGCTTTGGGGCAGCACGCCGCCATCCAGCGCAGCCAGCGCTACTCCGGTCAGCCGTGTGACCGTTTCGACGGATGGCTATCCGTCGATTGGGCCAAGCAATGCTCCGGTCACTATTGTCGAGTTCAGCGATTACCAATGTCCTTATTGCCAGGTCTGGTATAAACAAGTCTACCAGCAATTGATTGCGAGTTATCCAAACGAGATCCGTTTTGTTTATCGAGATTTGCCGTTGCCGATGCATCCTGAGGCAATCCCCGCTGCTGAGGCAGCCGACTGTGCCGGTGAACAGGGTGCGTATTGGAAATACCATGATGCTCTTTTCGAGCAACAATACGGCTTGAACCGTGCGGCTTATGAACATTATGCTGCTGATCTGGGGCTGGATAGTAACGCCTTTGCTGCCTGTCTCGATAGCCAGCGCTACCTGAGCAAGGTAAAGGCCAATGCCAATGACGCCGCCAGCATCGGCTTGAGCGGCACGCCATCTTTTGTAATCAATGGCAGGATTCTAATCGGGGCTCTTCCTTTGTCAGATTTTAAAGCAGTCATTGACGAAGAACTGGCCGCAAAGCCCTAATCCTTTAAAATATCCGACAGGGCACTCTTACGAGGGTATATATGAAAAAATTTATTGCCATTGCAGGGAACATTGGTGTTGGTAAATCCACGCTGGTCGAAATGTTGTGCGCAAAATTAGAGTGGACACCGTTTTTCGAACCGGTGGCAGAAAATCCCTACCTGGCCGATTTCTACCGGGATATGCAGACCTGGGCTTTCCATTCGCAGATCTTCTTCCTGACCCACCGCCTGCGCGCCCATCATCAACTGGCGCAATATCCTTCCTCTGCCATCCAGGATCGTTCGGTTTATGAAGATGCGGAAATTTTTGCCCATAACCTGTTCCTGCAGGGGCATATCCGCCCGCGTGATTATCAGACGTACCGTGAGCTCTATCTGACCCTGATTGAGTTCCTGCCTCCACCCGACCTGGTCATTTACCTGCATGCCTCCGTGCCGACCCTGGTCCAGCGCATTGGTAAGCGTGGGCGCGACTACGAACGCACCATCCCGGCGGATTATCTGGCCAGCCTGAATAACCTGTACGAATCCTGGATTTCAGATTTCACCCTCTGCCCTGTGCTGACCGTTCCGGCTGACGATGTCGATTACGTGGCTCACCCGGGCCATCTTGAATTGATTGTGAGTAAAGTGGAGGAAAAACTGACCGGCAAGGAAGAGGTCGTCTTTGACCCGGAGGAAGTGGCCCGGGCGGCCTGTGACTAATAATAAAATCCCCCGGTGAGCGGGGAATTTTTTATTTCACAAATACGTCCCACTTCCAGCGGCTTGGCAGCCAGAACACCTTTTCTCCTGGATCGTTCACAATGCTCGAGCCAAAGCTTCCACATTCAGCCAGGAGCATCGGTTGCGGGACGGTATTTACCTGCCGGCAGATGGACGTGCCCTCTGTAACTGAGCCGGCCAAGGCGCCGGGTGTGTTGGTATCGAGGGAAATATTCGGCCGGCCCGGGCTGGGACGGCAGGCAAATCCCCATACCCCGCTCCCATCCGGGAGACGGCACCAGGTCTGGTCGACCGCCTCCACCACTGGATAAGTATACGCGTCCTCGATATACCCATCCGGTTTCAGCAAGCGGACGGTGCCGCCGCCATCCCTTATGGAAATGCCGGTCTGGGAGCCAAAGAAGAAGGCGATCTGCCGCGGCTCCAAAACCATATCTGGCAGGGTAAAAGCTTTGCTGCCAATGCCGGTATCCAGTCTCCAATTCTTCACGTTAATGGCGATCGAGTCCAGGTTGATGATCTCGATGTACTCGTCGCCCGTGTCAGCCGTACCATCGCCGTTCCAGTCGGTGCGTGGGTGCGGCAGGAATTCGTTCAGCACCACATTACCTGGGATCACAGTTGGGGCGTGCGTGGGCGTGGAGGTGTGCGTGAGTGTGGGCGTGCGGGTGGAGGTGATTGTGCGTGTGAGCGTGGGCGTGCGGGTGGAGGTGGTTGTGCGTGTATATGTGGCCGTGCGTGTGGGTGTGGAGGTGATTGTAGGTGTAATCGTAGGCGTGCGCGTCGGACTGGACAATACTACGCCGGTGCACATCATAATGGTGCTGCCCAGATTCTGCGGATTGGCCGGGGATATGAGTGCAAAATCACCGGCATTATCGTTGGTATCATAACAGGCGCTATCGCCGCCGGGCTTGCGCTCGTAACTTTGGTCGGAGGTCGCCTGGAGAGGCTGTAGGAAATTTCCTTCGTGATAATATGTTCCGGCGCACATACCGACCTGGTCTATTACCGTGCCGGACGAAACCAGGGCAAGGCCGCCACTATCAGCAATGCCCGGCGAGAAGGTCTGGTCCGCGTTGGTGATGCTGGAGTTGGAGCCGCTGGCGGCGACCAGGTAATGCTGGCCGGGTTGGAGGACGGTCCCGGAGGAGATCGTCACGAGCGTCTGAATGCTGGTACCACATCCGCTCGATTTATTGATCTGCCATCCCCCAATATTGACCGCCGCGCCGGTGGGGTTATAGAGTTCGACGAATTCATCTTCCGCTCCGGATGGACCGAGCGTGCGAAATTCGCTGATGACGATGGAATCCGGCGCGCGGGGCGTGCTCGTGATGGTGGGAGTATCGGTGGGGGTGGTTGTGATAGTCGGCGATGCCGTGAGCGTCGGCGTATCGGTGGGTGTCAAGGTATCTGTCGGCGTCAAGGTGATCGTCGGAGTAATGGGCGTATTGGTTGGCACTTCTTCCTGTGACTGAACCTTCGCTGGCGCGGCGTGCACGCGGCCCACCACCGCCACACCAAACAGGCTGCCAGCCAGAAGCACAGTTGCCAAGAAACACAGGAAGAAATTTTTGTCGCGTAACATACCCGAAATGATGGCATCCCGGCATCGATAATACCCGGGACAAACGCAACGCGTTACGCCCTTGCGAGTATTGATTCTAAGGTTACCGGAGGCTAACGGGGCTCAACCACCAGTTTAATGGCCGTGCGGACTTTGTCCTCGATTTCAACGTCCACGAATTCCGGCACACACACCACGAAAATCTCGTCACCCTTGAGGTAGCCGGTTGCCAGAACGAGTGCCTTGACGGCCTGGTTGACCGCCCCTGCTCCAATTGCCTGTACTTCCGCCCGTTTGTGTTCGCGGATAACGCCCGCGATTGCCCCGGCTACTGCGGATGTACGGGAGGTTGCGGACACTTTGATTATATCCATAGCATTTCTCCCTTGAACGAACGATCAGTGAGAGGGGCACGATTCTCAATAAAATTGTACAATATTTGGCGCCGCGATACAAGATGTTATCGGACTAATGTCTGAACATTCTGAAATGCCCCGTGCGTTTTACACTTGTTTTGAGACAGATTTACCGGCCCTGTTATTTCCCACCGGATCAAGGCGATCCCCGGCAAACCGATCTACGAATTGCTTGCGGGCGCATCCGTCAGATCTGGCGCAGTGGCGTTGGACCAGACCCCGGCAATCGCCGTGCCGCACTGCGGGCAGGTTCCCTGGGGCGTGACACTTACCTTGTTAATGAAATAGCCGGTCCGCTTCACCAGTGCGGTGTTGCATTTTGGGCAGAAGGTCGTCTCATACTCATCCACCCGCCCCGGCAGGTTTCCGGCGTAGACATAATGCAGCCCGGCCTCGCGGCCGATTTCGGCCGCCCGCAGCAGCGTGCGCGCCGGAGTGTTGTCGGTGTCACTCATTTTATAGTCCGAGTGGAAGGCCGTCACATGCCAGGGGATGTCTGCCGAGACGCCCGACAGGAAGCGGGCCGCCTCCCACAATTCGGCATTGCTGTCGTTGAAGCCCGGGACGACCAGCGTCACCACCTCCAGCCAGAGTCCCATCTCCTTGACCCGTTTGATCGTATCCAGTACGTTTTTCAGCACCCCGCCCAGTTGCCGGTAGTTCTTGTCCTGCATGGACTTCAGGTCGATTTTCATTCCGGTAAGATAAGGGCCGCAGATATTCCAGCACTTCGGGCGTGGCATTGCCGTTCGAGACGTAGACACACTTCATCCCGGCTTGCATAGCCTGTCTGAAGACCGCCACGGCCCATTCGCTGGTGATGAGCGGCTCGTTGTAGGATGAGGCAATTACCTTCGCTCCAACACGCCGTGCCGTTTCCACGATCTGCTCCGGGGAAATGCGCCGGACGAAACTGGTCGAACTCGTCCGCAGCCGGGTCGCGCAGGACCTGGGAGGTCAGCCAGTTCTGGCAGTAACCGCAGTGAAAGTCACAGCCGAGCATGCCAAAGGTCAGGGCGGTGGAGCCGGGCAGGAGATGGTAAAAGGGTTTTTTTTCCACCGGGTCGGCGTTGAGCGCAGCCACATAGCCCCACGGTACGCGCAATTCTCCGCCCTGGTTGAAACGCACCTGGCAGATGCCGCGCCGCCCCTCCCGGATCAGGCAGCGGTGTCCGCAGGCAGTGCAGCGGATGGAACCGTCGGGCAGGGCTTTCGGTCAATTCGCCTGCGACGGTCATCCGGTCCAGAACACTTGCGAAGGTCGTCATCAGCCTAATCATACACCCAAAATTTATTTGGACATGAATGCTGGATTAACCTTTATCCTAAAAATGTACCCCCGGATTGGCGACTAATTATGGTACCCAGTTTTGATTGAAAAGCAGTACAATCATACTCGACGCTCATCTGTTCTGCCGACTCACAACTTGTGCTATACTGGTACATGGTCACATGCAGATGGATTCTGTCCCCGAAGCGCGTTCCGCCTGGCCCGGCTGGGCCGAATTTCTCCACCGTCATGGGTTGGAGAACTTGGTTGCTTGGGCGCTGGAGGCTGCCGGTCCGCTGACGGTGCTCGGGGCGCAGGCGCTTTATATCTGGTGGCCCGCTACTGCGTCCGGCATTGACAGATATGCAGCGGGATGCCCTGGCTGGTCTGCTCGAAGACCGCGACGAAGCTCTGGCCTTTACTGCCTTTCTGCGGGAGGAAATATCCCTGTGACCGACATTCTGCTTGGGCTGGTTGGTTTTGGTATTATCTTTCTCAGCGCAGCCCTGATGGGGGGATTGGCTGCGCTGCGGCGCAAGTCTCCCCCGGCTTTTCGCGAAATCCCTGCTTTCACCCGCCTGCGCCAGGCCATTGGCCGCGTGGTGGAAGATGGCACCCGGCTGCACGTCTCGCTCGGGCGCGGCGCGCTGATCACTCCCCAGTCTGCCTCAGCCATGGCGGGTCTCACGCTCCTGCGCCGTCTGGCCGAGTTGACCTCTGCCGGAGACCAGCCGCCCATCGCCACCTCCGGTGATGCCGCCCTGGCCATCCTTTCCCAGGATACATTACAAACTGCTTCCCAGGCCTCTGCGCAGGGTGTCTACGATCCCACTGCCGGACGATTGACCGGCCTGACGCCTTTCTCTTATGCTGCCGGTGCGATGCCGGCCATCCGCGATGAAAACATCTCTGCCAATGTGCTGATGGGCAATTTTGGGGTCGAAGCTGCTTTGCTGGCTGAAGCGGCTGAACGGGCCAATACCTTCACCCTGGCTGCCAGCGATAACCTGGCGGCGCAGGCTGTGTTATATGCCAGTGCCCAGGAACCGCTTATCGGCGAAGAACTTTATGCAGCCGGCGCTTACATGGATGCCGGGCCGATCCATTCGGCCAGCCTGACGGTACAGGATATCCTGCGCTGGCTGATCATCGTTGCCATCCTGGTGGGGGCGTTGTTCCAATTGCTCAAATCGGCAGGTATCCTGTGAAATTTAAGGGCGTTTTCTCCACGGTTATTGCCATTGCCTTTGGTTTGCTGGTACTGGCGGGTTACCTCTTTGGGGTTATGCAGGCGGTACGCTCTCCCTGTTGGGCGAATTGCAATTGCTCATCCTGAATGTGGCCGTCATCCTGGCAGGGTTTGCAGTGCTGGTCGGGATTTCCAATTTGCTGATCGTCCACACCGACAAAATTCGCCACAAGCAGAAAGGCGCCGGTCTACAGCGCCATTCTGATCATTGCGTTGGTGGTTACTTTCCTGCTTGGCCTGCTGGCTCATTATCACCATCCCGGTAGCTAAATCCTTATTCAATGATGCATTTCTATCCATACAATTGCCCATCGAGACCAGCCTGATGGCCCTGCTGGTCGTCACGCTGACCTATGCCAGCATCCGCCTGCTGCGCCGGCGACTGAACCTGCTCTCGGTCATTTTCCTCATAACCGCTTTCCTCATCCTGGTTGGCACGGCTCCCTGGCCTTTCCTGGGAGATGTGCCCATCCTGAGTGATACTGTCCGCCCAATCATCGCCCAGGTCCCGGCCGCGGCCGGCGCCCGTGGCATCCTGCTCGGTGTGGCTCTCGGCACGCTGACCACCGGCCTGCGCATCCTCTTCGGCTCTGATCGTCCTTATGGGGGAAAGAATGGCTGATGTGCGCTGCCCGATGTGCGGGAAGCCCAACCCCGAGGAACTGGAGGAATGCCAGTTCTGCGGGCGCGCCTAAGCCGGTCTTGCCCCACCCGGTGATTCTCAGCCCATCAAGCCCGGGGAAGAGCCGACCAAGAAGAGATACTTCCGAATTGGAAAAAACCAAACTCACCGGGGAAGCCCCCATCCACCCCGGCGAAGCTCCCACCAAGAAAAATACCGCCGACCTGGAACCGGGCGCTGCCCTCCTGGCTGCGTTCCCTGCGCGATGGGAAACGTCCCGCGGCAGGCGAATCCCTGGCGGAACCATCCGCAGATGAGAGCCTGCCGGCCGCTTCCCAGGCAACACCTGGCCCAGACTCCTCCGGAGGCTTGCCAGACTGGCTCTCGGGTCTCAGCCAGGCCGCCTCTGAAGACGAAGAAGTCCCCGATTGGCTGGCCGGCCTGCGCAGCGGCAAGTCGGTCGAATCCGCACCGGCCCCGGCCGCAGAAGAGGAATTGGCCCCCGGATTGGATAACGCAGACTGGATGGCACGCCTGGGCGGTGGACCACAGGAGGCAGCAGCCGAGCCAGCCACCGCAGCGCAAACACCTGCCATGCGGAACAGCCTGCATTTGAAGCATCTCCCGAACCCGCTGCCGGGGACGATATGCCGGACTGGTTAAATCCCTGCAATCTCCGCAATCCGGTGCGCAGGAACCGCCTGCCGCCCCGCATGGCGGAGACAATTTGCCCGAATGGCTTTCCGGCCTGCCGGAGCATATCTGCACAAAGCAGCCCTGCCCTGAGCGAAACGGGAGAACCTGCTCCGACAGAAAGCATGCCGGATTGGTTGGATCAACTTAAACAGAAATCTATTCCACCGGAACCTGGCACACCGGCCGGTGGAGCCGAATCCGTCCCTGACTGGCTGTCCAGTTTGGGGTCTACACCGGAGACACCCGCCTCGGCCTCCGGCGGAAAATGTTCCGGAATGGCTGTCGAATCTGGAAGAAAAATCCGCGCCGAGGCTCCGGGACGCCTGCGAATGTATTCAGCAGCGAGCCCCAGACCGCAGGCAATCCGCCGGCAGAAACACCCAGCTGGTTGTCCCAATTGCAGGCAGACGTAAATGCTGCGCAGGAAGCAGAAACAGCACAAGGACGACTTCGAGGTCGTCTCCGAAGCGCCAGCCTCCCAAAAGGAAACCGGACCACTTCCCGAATGGTTGAGCCGGAATCGAACGTACCGGCGCCATCTTCGAGCAGTACGCCGGCATTGATCGTGGATAATAAGGACAATCCTCCCGGCGAACAGGGCGAAACGGCTTTTTCGATGGAAACACCCGACTGGCTTTCCAAATTGAATCCGGAGCAGGCTACGGAAAAAGCTGCCGCCAGCTAATGAAAGCCAGGCAGATTCAGGAAACCTTGAAGCCGCCGAACTGCCTTCCTGGGTGCAGGCCATGCGCCCGGTGGAATCCGTGGTGGAAACGAAAACAGCGCAGTTGGATGAAAGCCAGGTCAGCCGAACAAAGCGGTCCATTGGCAGGACTGCGCGGGGTGCTTCCGGCTGGACCGGGGCTGGGACTATTGCGCAAGCCCCCGGTGTATTCCACGAAACTTCAGGTGTCCGATGGGCAGACATCGCTATGCCTCCTACCTCGACCGGTTGGTTGCTGGCGAAACCCGTCCCCGTACACCCGAAACGAAGCGCCTGGCCTCGAACCAGTTGTTGCGCTGGTTGATCACCGTGCTCCTGTTGCTGGCGGTCGGATTGCCATTTGTGATTGGCGCAAATGCAAAAGGTGCACAGATTGCGCCGGCGACATCGCTTGAATCATCCGATAAGGGCGCCTCAGCCAACATAATCGCTGGGCTTACGGGAAACGTTCCTGTGTTGGTGGCTTTTGATTATGAGCCGGCCCTCTCCGGTGAATTGGAAGCCGTGGCCGCTCCCCTCATGGACCAGTTGCTCTCCAAAGGAGTGCCCCTGGCACTGATCTCCACCTCACCGACCGGCCCGGCCCTGGCGGAACATTTCCTGCAAACCACCCCATTGGTGAACGATTATCAATACCAGAGCGGAATGCAATACACTCAATCTGGGCTATCTGGCCGGAGGTCCGGCAGGTATTTTGTATTTCGCGGATGCACCGACAGAAGCCGTGACGGTTACCATGGATGGCCAGCCTGCCTGGGGAACGGGTCCCTTGCAGGGCATCCAAAATTTGAGCGACTTTGCGGCGGTCATTATCCTGACCGATAATGCCGATACCGGCCGTAATTGGATTGAACAGGCTGGGCCGCGCCTTGGCAGCACGCCGATGGTGATGATTATCAGCGCGCAGGCAGAGCCGATGATCCGACCGTATTTCGATTCGGGCCAGCTCAAAGGACTGGTCTCCGGGTTGTCAGATGCCAAGATTTATGAACAAACCATATGACCGTCACATGGCCTGGACAATCAATATTGGGATTCGTTCAGCGTCGGGATGCTGGTTGCCGAGCTGTTGATCGCCGCCGGTGTAGTGTTGGGCGTTGTGACCGATTGGCGTGCCCGCCACAAAGAGTTCCGGAGAAGAGGCCTGATCATGCCTGTGACCTTTTCCCATGACCTGGTTACCGGGATTTTCAGTTTCCTGCTCACGCTGATGATTCTGAGCTATCTGATCGGAGACAACCCGGCTTTTCGGGTGGCGGTCTATATCTTTGTCGGTGTTTCTGCCGGGTACGTTGCGGCGGTGGCCTGGTGGCAGGTGCTCTATCCGAAACCTCCTGGTCCCCTTGGCTCACGGCCAGCTTTATCGAGCGTTTGTTGCCGCTGGTTCGCACTTGTTCTGGGCGTTTTGCTCCTGATGAAACTTTCCCCGCGCACGGCCTGGCTGGGTAATCCCATCCATGGCTTTCCTGGTGGGGGTGGGCGCAGCGGTGGCTGTTGGAGGGGCGGTAATGGGGACGCTCATTCCGCAGACCCAGGCGTCCATTCAATGTTTTCGACCTGTCGAATGCCGGACAATCCTGGCTGGAGCGCTTGTTCTTTGGAACGATCATGCTGGTCGGTACGATAACAACACTGGTCTATTTCCATTTTGGAGCCAAGTCCACCGCCTGGCGGGCCGCAGCGCAGCAAGCTGGTGATATGGCTGGGTTGGATCGGGCAGGTTTTCATCGCAATAACCCTGGGTGTCTTGTTCGCAGGTGTCTTTGCCGCTGCCATGACGGCGCTGATTGAACGCTTGAATTTCATCTGGTACTTTTCTGACTTCCATCCTCTAAACGCTTATGCCTGGATCCCTGGTTGATGCTGATTCCCTCCTGGCGGTTGACGTCGGTACCGTGACCACACGTGCGGCTTTATTTGACGTGGTGGAAGGGTACTACCGGTTTATCGCCTCCGGCCATGCCCCCACTACGGCTGCTGCGCCTTTTAAGGATCTCAGTGAGGGCGTCCACCATGCCATCGAAAATCTTCAAGCGATCACCGGGCGCAAGTTCCTGGGTGAAGACCAGCGTTTGATCATGCCTGCCGACGAAGGCAGGGGTGTGGATACCTTCGCCGCCACTTTTTCCGCCGGGCCGGCCCTGAAAACTGTGGTGGTTGGTCTGCTTGAACGATGTTTCGGTGGAAAGTGCCCAGCGGCTGGCGCGTACGACCTATGCCCGTGTGGTGGATACCATCGGATTGAACGACAAGCGTAAACCCGAACAGCAAATTGACACGTTATTGCGCCTTCGCCCGGACCTGATACTGGTCGCCGGTGGTACGGATAACGGGGCCACGCATTCCGTCCGGCACTTGATCGAAACAATCGGCCTGGCATGTTACATTCTGCCTGCCGAAAATCGCCCCGCCTTGCTCTTCGCAGGGAACAAGAATATGGCCGAGGAAATCAAGACCGGCTTGCAGAACCTGACCTCCTCCTTGAGCATCAGCCCCAATATACGCCCTGACCTTGAAACGGAAGATCTTCAGCCCGCCCAAAATGCCCTGGCCAAGCTTTATACCCAGGTCCGGCGCAGCCAGATGAGCGGTGTGGATGAACTCAATGCCTGGGCGGGAAATACATTGATGCCGACCGCCTATGCCGAGGGACGCATTATCCGCTTCCTCAGCCAGGTGTACGATTCTAGCCAAAGGCATCCTTGGCGTGGACCTGGGCGCATCCGCCGCTACCGTGGCCGCGGCTTTCGGCGGCGAATTGACCCTGGGCGTCTATCCACAACTGGGCCTCGGCGAAGGCCTCGCCAACCTTCTCCGCTTTACCAGTCTGAATGAAATCATGAAATGGATTTCGCTTGACATCCCTGCCGACACGGTACAGGGATTACCTTTACCAGAAATCCATCTATCCAGGCACCCTGCCTGCCACTCCCGAAGATCTGGCGATTGAGCAGGCATTGGCACGCCAGGCCTTGTACCTGGCTTTGAACAGCCTTGCCAAGGATTTTCCTCGCCAGGCCCGCCGCGCCTCTCCTGCACTGGCTCCCTATTTCGAGCCCATCCTGGCATGTGGGAGTGTCATCACGCGTGCCCCTACCCTCGGACAGAGTCTGCTCATCCTGCTGGACGGCATCCAACCGGTGGGAATTACCACTATGATTTTGGACCAGAACAACCTGCTGCCTGCCTTGGGTGCGGCTGCCAGTCGTAATTCCATTCTTCCCATCCAGATATTGGAATCGGGTGCTTTCCTTGGATTGGCAACGGTGGTCGCACCATATACCAACGCCCGGCCAGGAACGCCCATCCTGAACGGCCGCCTGGTATACCAGAATGGGAATGAAAGCCGCGTGGATATCAAGCAGGGTGCGTTGGAAGTATTTCCCCTCCCGGTTGGACAATCCGGCCGTTTGTACCTCCAACCATTTCATCATACCGATATAGGCTTTGGCCCCGGGCGTACCAGCGAAGGTGGAATTCCCGTTACCGGAACGGCGTTGGGTTTGGTGATCGATGCACGCGGTCGTCCGTTGCGTTTACCGGCAGATGCTGCACGCCGGCGTGATATTGTCAAAAAATGGCTGTGGATTTTAGGAGGCTAGACACACCGATGCTGGCTCCTGTTGCTCATATCCTCCCACTGACCACTATCCGGCGCGAACGTCTGTTGCCCGTGCCGGGTCGCATTACTGTTCGCATGGACCAGAAAGTCAATCCGCTGGATGTGGTGGCCGAGGCCAATTTTGGAGCAGAACACCTGCTGATTGATGTGGCCCGTATGCTCGGTCTCCGGCCGGAGGCAGCCCAGAACCTGATCCAGGTCAAAGCGGGAGATGTGGTCTCCCAGGGCGATGTCATTGCCCGGCGGATGGGGTTTGGCCTGCAGATTGTCCACGCCCCGAGCAATGGGCGGGTAATATTGGCCGGAGCCGGGCAGGTCCTGATGGAAATTGGCGATACCACCTTTGAATTGCGCGCTGGTATCCCGGGGATGATCACTCGCCTGATTTCCGACCGTGGCGTGGAAATCAAGTTCAATGGAGCGCTCGTCCAGGGTGTCTGGGGGAATGGGCAAATGAATATCGGCTTGATGTTGCCGGTACTTTCCTCCCCGGAAGAATCGTTGACTGCCAGGCAGTTGGATGTCAGCCTGCGCGGCTCGGTATTGTTGGCGGGGATTTGCAGTGACCCGGCTGCCCTGCAGGCGGCCGGCGACCTGCCCGTGCGCGGCATCATCCTGGGCAGCATGTCTCCTGCCCTCATTCCATCTGGCATTGCAGGTGCAATACCCGATCGTTGTAGTGGATGGCTTTATCCAGAGGCCGATGAATGGGGCCGCCTATAAATTACTGACCACCAATGCCAAGCGGGAAACAACCCTCAATGCCGAACCGTTTGACCGGCAGACCGGCATGCGGCCCGAAATTTTCATCCCTTTGCCGGTGACACAGGAACCGCCTGCACCGCGCGAAGTGGAAACGTTTGCTCCTGATCAGACGGTACGCCTGACGCGCGCGCCTCATGCCGGAATGGTCGGAACCTTGATAAGTTTACGGCCCGGGTTGACCACCATGCCCAGCGGATTAAGGGTGGCTGCAGCGGATGTGAGACTGGAGTTCTGGAGAGCAAGTTCTCATTCCGCTTGCCAATTTGGAAGTCCTAGGGTAAGATAATTCAAACGAGGAGGAAGCAGCGATGTTAGATGAAGGTAATAACCCCAACCTGGAAACCCCCGAGGCTCCACCACCGGAGGAGTCGAATAACCGTACTTTCTTGATCGTGGGCGGAATTTTTGCGGCCCTGATTTTTCTGACGCTGGTCTGTGGCGCAGTTTACGCACTCTGGTACCTGCCGAGTCACACTGCTGCAGCAAAAAGCCACCCAGGCGGCCATCCAGGCGGGAAATGCGCAGGTCGTCGCGCAGATGACTTCCACCGCTCAGGCTGCCCTGTGGACGCCTACCTCGCTGCCCACTGATACTCCCACGAATACCTCTGTGCCCACGAATATGCCTGCCAACAGCCCAACGGCAGTGATCGCCATCAGCACAGCCACCCCGACGATGACCCCTACTATCAATCCGGCCACCCTGGTTGCCATGCAAACTCAACTGGCGCAGCAAATGACCTCCACGCTCGTCGTCCGCGCAATGGAACACCTGTTGCGCTGGAACGCCCATGGATGCCATGCCCAGGACCGGCTTCTTTGACCAGGTGGGCTTGCCCGGTTTGCTCATCCTGACCCTGGCGCTGATAGTGGTCATTTTCCTGGCGCGCCGCTTGCGCAACGCCCCAACCAAATAACCAGAATACCATTGTTGTAGGGATACATTTCGTATCCCTACCGGTTGTATTCGCGTGAACCCGCTTGCGCGGGTTCACGCTTTTTAATTATTCTGAATTGGCGTTACGTTACGCTGGCGGCTACCGTTTCCCCGTATCCGAGCAAAGATTTGACCATTTCCCGGCTGCGGCCTTCGGCATAGACGCGCAGCACCGGTTCGGTGCCGGAAGGCCGGATAAGCAGCCAGGAATTGTCGGCCATGATGTACTTGACGCCATCGACATTGCTGATCTCGGCCACCTTCTGCTCGCCAATCTCCGCCGGGGCCTGCTTGATCAGGAAATCGGTCATCTCCGATTTGGCAACCGGATGGTGCAGGCGCAAGTCGGTCCGTTCGTAGAAGGCCGGGCCAACATCTGCCAGTAATTCCTCCACCAGGTCGTGCAGGGATTTGTGCGCCGCTGCGATGATTTCGACCAATAATAATCCCATGATCGGGCCATCCCCTTCGGGGATATGTCCCTTGAATGAAATACCGCCCGATTCCTCGCCGCCGATCAGTACATCCTGGGTCATCATATAGTCGGCGATGTGGTTGAAGCCCACCGGCGTCTCGTAAAGCTTCAAGCCGTAGCGCTGGCATAAACGGTCGATCATGCGCGTGGTGGAGACCGTCCGCACCACCGCGCCGCTCCAGCCGCGTTTCTCCACCAGGTAGCGCAAGGCCAGAGCCATGATTTTGTGCGGATCTACGAAGTTGCTGTGCTCGTCCATGGCGCCGATGCGGTCGGCATCCCCATCGGTGGTCACGCCAAAATTGCCCATCCCTGCGCCGATCGCGCCGGCCAGCGCGCCCAGGTATTTGGCAATCGGTTCGGGGTGGATGTTGCCGAAGCCCGGGTTCATCTCGCCGCGGATCTCGGTGATCTCACAGCCCGTCCCCTGCAAAAAGGATTTGATGACGCCGCGCCCGGAACCGTACATGGAATCCACCACGAAACATTGCGGGTTTTCGGCGATCACGTCGCAGTTGATCAACGTCCGCAAATGGTCGAAATAAGCCGGCAGGGGATTGAACTTTTGGATGAGGCCTTTTTCGCGCGCCACGTCGAAATCCATCAGGTTCGGGCCGCGCGCACGTTCTTCATTATCGTTAAGATAAACTTCCACCCGGTGGCACTGTTCGTTCAAGGCCGAGCCGCCATAAGCCGCCTTGAGCTTGACGCCGTTGTAACGTGGGGCATTATGGGATGCGGTGATCATCACCCCTGCGATGGCATTGAGATTTTTTACCGCATAGGAGATGGCGGGTGTGGGCGCGTCTGACTGCGCCAGATAGACGATAAAGCCATTGGCAGCCAGGACACGTGCCACATCCCCGGCGTAACGATCGGAGAGGAAGCGTGTATCGAAGCCAACCACAAATTTCTTCGGGTCCGGAGCGTGGCCGCCATTAGCCGGATTTGTCCCAGGATTCGGATGCCACCGCATCTGCAATGGCCTGGCTGAGCATGCGCAGGTTGGTGAAAGTGAATGTATCCGAGATAACGGCGCGCCAGCCGTCTGTGCCAAAATGAATGGTCATGAGAAACTCCAGTTGAAAAGATTGGCTCTGGGAATTGCCGGGCAAGGAATCGGGGTGTGCGGTACCCGCCCAAACCTTCCCCTGTTCACGGCAATTCCCAATGACCAGGATATCAGGGGGTTGGTGTGAGTGTCAGCGTGGGCGGCTGGAGGCGTCGCCGTGGTTGCCACGAGAACGGTTGTCAGGACCCAGCCATCCATATTATTCCAACGGACATGGACCCAGTTTCTGCCGTCGACGCTCTGGATTTCTGGCAGCACCTGAACCAGGGTACCGTTGATTAAAACGGCAATGCGCTGTCCCGCCACCCGGGTCTGGAGCGGACATGTGCCCCGCCGCCGGTAGGTGAGCCGGATGACTGCGTAGGCAGGCGTGGGCTGGGCAGTGGCAGTAGGCTGAGGTGTGTCACTCGGAGTGAGCGTGGAAGTCGAGGTTGGCGTCGGCCGATGCGGTCGGAGTGGCAGATGGCAGGACAACGACAGTGGGAGTCGGCACGGTCCGGCGGGTGGCGATGATTTCATCCCGGATGAGCCTTGTCAATCCGGTAAAATAGACCAGGGCGCCAGGCAGAGCAAGCCAATGATAATGGGAAGAATGATACCGCTGGCTTTTGCTGGTTTGAAGCGCAGGGCGGCCAGGGTGATGCCTGCCACCAGCGTGGCCAACGCCAGATGAACCAGGAAGACCAACACCCCGTTCGGCCAGATGGACGCCGCGCCAATCCCCAACCCTACCCCGCCTGCGCTGAGCGGCAGGAATAGTCCGTATGCAAGCATGATACTTGGCAGGACCGGTTTCTGTTCAGAACGGACGAACGAGATTGTCAGCAGGACTGCTCCCAACACCACCAGGAATAGATCCGGCCACCACAGATGCGAATGGAAACTGGCCTGGGAAAGCGGCAAGGGCAGCCAGAGATGCCCGGCCAACCCGGCCAGTGCCCCGGTCAGAAAGACCAGCAGGCTGGCCACCAGTACTCCCCCCAGAGTCAGGAAGAAGAAACGCCAGGAGCCGGTCTGGATGGCCAGCGTCATGCCCACCCAGGGTGTCAACAGCGGAGCGAGCAAGATCCCCAGCAGGAGCAAAGCCGGGGAATCCATCAGATAGGCGGCGCCCAGCACGGCTCCGCAAAGCAGGGCAAACAGGAAAAATTCGAAGGATGGAAAAGCACGCCGGGCCAGGCTATCCAGAATGGCGGCCCGCTCATCTGCACCAGGCATGACCAGCATGCGATGAGCCCGCCTGCGGCGGGCGCGCGGCAGGCGGCCCGCTCCGCCAAGCGGAGTGAAATCTTCGGGCAGGATGGGTTCTTCCGGGAAGACCACTTCCTCGGAGGCTGTTTCTTCCGAAGAGGTTGGCTCGGCTGGCTTGGGCTGTTCTTCTGAAGTGGCCGGCTCTTCTGGCTTGGGCGGTTCTTCTTCTGGAAAACTCATGATTGCATCCTCGCTCTCGTTTTCACAAGCTTATTATACAACAACAGGGACGCCAGGCGTATCCTGGCGTCTCTGTTCTTGCCTGCAGTCTTGAGCAGGGTTTATACCCAGCCGCGCACTTGCATGGCCTTGACCACCCGGTCAATCGCCACCATGTAGGCTGCGTCGCGCATGTACACTTTCTGCTTGAGCGACATGTCCAATACGCCGTGGAAGGCCTGGGTCATCTTGGTATCGAGTTTTTCCAGCACTTCCTTCTTCGTCCAGTAGAAGTTCATGTCGTTCTGGACGCTTTCGAAGTAGGAGCAGGTCACGCCGCCGGCATTGCACAGGAAATCCGGGATATCAAAGATGTTGTGCTGCTTGAAATACTCGTCGGCTTCCGGAGTGGTCGGGCCATTGGCGCCCTCGGCGACGATCTTGACGCGCTTGGAGATCTTCCCGACGTTTTCTGCGTTGATCTGCCCGCTCGAGCGCAGCCGGGATCAACACATCCACATCCTTGGTGATCCAGGCATCGCCATCTTCGACGACATAACCGGCTTTGATGGCCTTTTCGCGGTTGATTTCGCTGTATTCGTTGATGATGGTCATCAGGAAGTGCGGGTCCACGCCGTTCGGGTGGCTGTAGGTGTAGGCTTTCTTGTCGATGTGGTCCCAGCAGGAGACACAGGCCACCTTGCCTCCCAGCATTTCGATGAAGCCGATGGCAGCATACTGGGACACGTTGCCAAAGCCCTGCAATGCGGCCACGCATTTCTTCGGATCCATGCCCAGGTGTTTCATGGCCTCGCGGACAGTATAGATGACGCCGTAGCCGGTGGCTTCGGTGCGCCCTTCTGAGCCGCCGCCTTCGATCGGCTTGCCGGTGACCACACCGGGGGTGTACTGGCCGACCAGCCTGGAATACTCATCCATCATCCAGCCCATCATCTGCGGGGTGGTGTAAACGTCCGGAGCCGGCACATCCTGGCGCGGGCCGATGTTCCTCCACATCTGTTTGACCCAGCCGCGGCACAGGCGTTCCTTCTCATCGGTGGAGAGCGTGGCCGGGTCCACGATGACGCCGCCCTTGCCGCCGCCCAGCGGGATATCGGCTACGGCGCACTTCCAGGTCATCCACATGGACAGGCCGCGCACGGTATCCAGTGTTTCGGCGGGATGGAAGCGCAGGCCGCCCTTGTTGGGGCCGCGCGCATCGTTATGTTGGACGCGGAAGCCGGTGAAGACCCTCAGCGTTCCATCGTCCATGCGCACCGGGATGCGGAAGGTGAATTCACGCAGCGGCCAGCGCAGCACCTCGGCGATTTGCGGGTCCAGGTTGAGCAGTCCGGCTACCTGGTCGAACTGCTTCTGTGCCATTTCAAACTCATTTACTCCAGACATATTTATCTCCTTTTAGGATTGGAAATGCAGCGAAAATATAAGCGGGCACACCGGAGGGTGGCCCGCTTTAGATCGTTTCTTCTATGGAGAATAATTTCTGCATAGGCAATTCCTTTTGGTTGTCTAACAACTTAAAGGTACACGATTAAGCATCCAAAGTCAATATGACAAAAACCACACTTACGCAATGATTACTGTGTGACAATAACTCACAATACGAATACCGTCTCAATAAACCAGGAAGGGGGAAACCCCTGCCTTCCCTGCTTGTTGCAGGCTTGCCAATCAAATAATAATGGCCCGGGAATCCGGGCCATTATCCTCTCTCATAATGGATTATCCTCATCTCCCGGCTCTTCATCCTCTCCGGAGTCAAGTTCAATGCCGCACCTTTTGCGGGTCCAGCTGCACCCACAGCAGGAGCACGTGCCCGTCGTCTGTTTCGACCGAGCGCGCCGCCACGATGGGAGCCTGTTCCTCCAGGCCCAGGTCGTTGCGGTATTCCAGGTGGATGGGCTGGTTGGCGCGCCAGCGCCGGTAACAGCGTTCCACCAGCGCCGGGCCGTTGAACGTCCGCAGGCGGGTGAGCAGGGTCAACGGCAGGCGCGGTCCTTCGCCGAGACCAAGCGCCCAGCCATCCTGGACGGGTTCGAATACGGGGGGTGGACCTTCGATAATGGTGATTTTGTCGTCCATAGTGTGAAAATCATACCATAAAAATCCAGTTTATAATCTAACCATATTGTTAGAATTTTAAAGCAGGCCTGGCCGGAATCCCCGTTACTTTTTATACGCCACCACCACGCCATCCCGCACCGGCACCAGCGAGACGATCCAGTCCGGGCTGTGGGTGAGCAGCTCCGTCAGCTTGCGGATGCTGACGGTCGCCGGGGTTTTATCCTTGGGGTCAAAAATACGCCCGGGCCAAAGCATGTTGTCCACGATCAACACTCCGCCGGGACGCAGTTTTTCGGCGATGACCGGGAGCGAAGCGGCGTAGCCGTCCTTGTTGATGTCGTTGAAGATCAGGTCGAATGGTCCGGCGGTTTCGCGCAGGGTCTGGACCGCCTCGCCGACGTGGTAGCGGATCATGCCTGTGTAGCCCAGCACGGCCAGATGCTGGCGGGCCTGCTGCGACAGCTCTTCATCCCAGACCACGTGGAAGACCTCTCCGCCGCCGTTCTCGGCCACGGCTTTGGCAAACCAGGCGGTCGAGTAGCCGTAACCGGAACCCAGTTCGAAGATGCGCCTTGCACCGATCATGCGTGCCACCTGGTAGCACAGGTAGCCGGAGGCGGGTCCGATGATGGGAAAATCGGTTTTCTCCGCGTAGGCTTCCATGGCCTGCATTTCCGGCGGACGCGGCGGGCACCAGGCTGTCAAGATATTCCATCAGATATTCGGGAATCAAAGGCTCATCCATAGATTCATCTCCATTAGAAACGAATATTTTCATAAACATTGCTACTATTACCAGTAGGAGCAATATTGTAACAAATCCCCTTTAATTATCCATATTTCACTATCCCCCAGAAGTTGGATTCCGCGCTAATCAAAAGCGATCACCCCGATCATTGCCTAAACATTAGCGAAGACGTGTACCACGAAGTGGCATTAGCGGACAAAGAATTTCTTCCTACTTTTGCATTCAATTCCACGATCAGCGTATCCAGCGCCAGGTCGAGCGGGACCTGGCTCGTTTTTGCCCCCTCGTCAATCTCCAGCAATTTGTGATAAATGGACTCCAGCGCGGACATCGAGAAACGCCCGGCCTGGCTGCAGACCTTCTGCGCCACGAACTCGTGCAATCCGAGCGCTTTCTGGATCTCCGGGACGGTGGCGTGTTCATCCAGCATTTCGCGCGCCTGGAGCAGCAGCCGGAACTGGCGGATGACCATGCCCCACAATTCGAAGGCTTCTTCATCTTCCAACAACTGGTGCAGGACGCGCTGGGCCTTTTTCCCGTCATTTTGACCGAGCGCATCCACCAGTTCGAAGACGCTGCCCTGGGCGCTGACGATGCTGACTTTCTCCACATCCAGCAGGCGGATGGGCCGCTCGAAATTGACGTAGGTCAGCAGCTTGGTGAGTTCCTGGGCGGCGATGCGCGTGTCCTCCCCAACCATCTCGGAGAGGCGCGCGGCTGCATCCGGTTCGATCCTGCCGCCCTGCTTTTTCGCCTCGGCCTCGATCCAGCGCGGCATTTCCCAGTGTTTGGGCATGTTGTAGACATGCACCTCGAGCGCGGCCCGGCCTGCGAAGTCCCGGTTCCGGCAGGGGCATGGACGCCGCCCATTTCAGCAGCCAGTGGTCACGCTTGAGTTCATCATACTCCACCAGGACAATGGTCGTGGTTGGCTGGGCCTTTTCCAGCAGGTCGATGAATTTTTTCCGGGCCGTCGGCGGACGGAAAGGCCGCGCTCGGATGTGCCAGCACCATCACCCGGCGCGGCGCCAGGAACGGAGCCGCGTTGACGGCGGTGTTGAGCGCTTCGAAATCCAGGCCGAGGCGTCCGTCGAAGCGGGCAATATTCATATCCGCAGTGGAAGGGTCGCCCAGACCGGCGCACAGCTTTTCGATGTGCGCGGCGATGGCAAATTCGTCGTTGCCATGCAGGATGAGGATCGATGGAGTATCTGGCATCTGTCCGGTTTCCTGGGTATGGCCGCCTTGAGCGAGTTGCCTACCCTTGTGTCATCACACGGTGCAGCGAAAACTTCCCGAAGCGGACCGGGAAAATATCCACCACCGACAGCCCTTGCGGGTCGCCGGAGGTGGTGATGTGTTCCTGGACTTTTGGGCCCAGCGGCTGCGCTGAGAATGAATCCCAACGTTGCCAGGGTGATCACCAGCGGCAGGCGCTCGACCTTGTCACGCTTCGTCTTTGCCCCGGCCATCCCCAGCCAAGCCAGCATCCCGACCACGAAGCCGGAAACGGCATAATTCGTCCCGCAGTTGGGGTGGACGGCCAGGTAGCGTTCGCCGTTGTTCATGCGGGAAAGCGCCTGGATGACCATCTCGCGCACATGTTCGGTGGGCACGTCGCCCAGCAGGAAGAACCCGCCGGGGAACGAATATCCGGCCAGGCGGCGGTACGGGAAACGCTGCGAGAGCAGGGTGAGGGTGGCATGTTCCAGCCCGTGGTTGCGGCGGATACGGGATAGTACGGGGATATCCAGAATGGTCATAAAGCAACTTTCCTTCCTTTTGGAAGCTCCGGCTGGATACCGAAGGCCAGCTCCAGCGCCTGCTGGACCGAACGCGCTTCCACCACTTCGATATCCGCCGGCCAGGGCTCGCCCTTGCGCAGCCGTTTCGGCACGATGGCGGTCTTGAAGCCCAGCTTGGCGGCTTCCCGCAACCGTACCGGCATCTGCCCGGGCATGCGCAGTTCTCCGGCCAGGCCGATTTCGCCGATCAACACCGTATCGGCGCGCACGGGCAGGTCCCGCATCGAGGAAGCCACTGCCGCGGCAATTGCCAGGTCCGCGGCCGGTTCGTCGATCTTCAAACCGCCCACCACATTGACAAAGATATCCGCCTCCGAAAGATTCAGCCGGAGGCGCCGGGTCAGTACGGCCGCAATCATCAGCAGACGGTTGTAGTCCACACCGTTGGGAGTGCGGCGGGCGTTGCCGAACTGCGCCGCGCTGGTCAGGCCCTGCACCTCCACAAGCAGCGGACGCGTGCCCTCCATGGTGACGGCGATGGCTGAACCGGCCGCGTTGACCATGCGTTCCGCCAAGAATGCCTCGGATGGGTTGGTCACTTCGGACAGCCCGCTCTCGAGCATCTCGAAGACACCCACTTCCGCCGTGGCCCCGAAGCGGTTCTTGACCGAGCGCAGCAGGCGGTAGGCCTGGAAGCGATCGCCCTCCAGGTAGAGCACTGTGTCTACAATGTGCTCCAGCACGCGCGGCCCGGCAATCGTCCCCTCTTTGGTGACGTGCCCGATGACAAAGACCGACTCGCCCGAAGACTTGGCCAGTTCCCGCAAGCGGGAGGCGCTCTCGCGCACCTGCGAGACCGAACCGGCGGCCGAGTCCATTTCGGGGATATAGACGGTTTGAATGGAGTCGACGATCAACAGGTCCGGTTTGATCGCTGCGACGTGTTCGAAGATCGTGTCGAGGCTGGTCTCGGTAACGAGGAACAAGTCCGCCGGGAATTTCGATTCGGAGGTGAGGCGGGCCGCCCGCATTTTGATCTGCCGCTCGGACTCTTCCCCCGAAACGTACAGGACCCTGAGCCGGGTTGCCATGGCCAGTGCCATCTGCAGCATCAGCGTGGACTTCCCGATGCCGGGGTCGCCGCCCACCAGCACGATCGAGCCGGGCACCAGGCCGCCGCCCAGCACGCGGGCAAACTCACCGATCGGGACGGGGATGCGCTCCTCGGCATGGTTGCTCACTTCGGACAGGCGGCGCGGGGTGGAACGCCCACTCAGGCCGCGCGGGGCGGTCTTCGCCACGCCGGTTTCCTCGGCGACAATCTCTTCAACCATGCTGTTGAATGAGCCGCACTGCGGGCACTTGCCCATGAAGCCGGCGGAAACGCGTCCGCACTGCTGGCAGACGTAACGGGTGTGGGTTTTCGTTCTGGACATATTTTCCTACGGCCTACCATAGCCCTTCACTACCCTGGTTTCCCTTCCAGGTATGTAAAGGGGATAAGGGAAAGGGGACAGGGGGATAGGGCCATTGCTCAAAGTATACAACGGAATCCGTATTCGGCGGGATTTATCCCGTGCTATAATCATTTTGATGAATTCGAAAAGGCAAGCAACGCCGGAAGATGAAATTGTTGAAGAAGTCCGCCATTACCGTGATGCTTACGCGGCCCGGTTTAATTACGATCTGGATGCCATCTACCGCGATTTGAAAGCCAAAGAACACAGGAGCAAACGCAAATTGGTCTCGTTCTCTCCAAAACATCCGCTCAAGCCTGCTACCCCAAAGGTTAGTAGAACTATGGAAGTTTAGCCGCGTTTGTTACACATTTTTATTCCTTATTGCTGATTTCAAAGATAAATTTGATTCATCAATGCCAGGAGATGATGGGCAGTATAAGGTGTAAATCATATTACCAGAAGGGACGATTGAACTATATATTGCACGCGTTGGGCGTTCTTCTGTTGAAAGGTATTTTGGTTGGGTACAAATTGAAACGCTCATCAAATCTATCTGCCATTAAATTCCCAAATTATCGCATACATCGAACGATGTTTGTTTTTTGTTTGAGCAGATAAAAAAACGCCACATTGCAAATTAGCAGATCGGTTGTTGTTTTAGAGCGCAGAATTCTTTCTGTGATTTTCCCTCTTGTAAAAACAGAACGTTAGTTCTATAATCAAGACATCAAGGCCGTTGGAATGGCTTTCTTGGCATTGCAGGAATACGTGTGCTACCCAATGGTATACCTTTCAGCCACTCTGCCTATGATTACCACAGGAGTAATTTTGGAACAGGTTTCAGTGGTTTCCCGCTGCTTTCCCGTCCGTTGCACAAGCATGGAGATTTATATGGGGTCCCGACGGTTTTGGTCGGGGTGCCTTTTGCAGGATTCCCCGCTATTACCGGGAACTTTTTATCGGAGACTATTCGTTTTTTTTTTCGATACGCGTATCGAAACTTGTCCCCGTAGGGGATACCCCGCCTGCCCCCTCAACCGGCCAGAGGTATCCTCTGTGTACTGGCCTGCCTTTTGCCCCGGTTTATTGAGATGACAATGTATAATTCCATGCGAGTAAATTCATGAATAGGATTAGATATGTTCAAACAATCATTAAGCGGCACCTGGCAATTCCGTCAATCTGGAAGCAGGGAGTGGCTGTCGGCGACTGTCCCGGGCGGCGTGCATACCGATCTGCTGGCGCTCGGGCGCATCCCTGACCCGTTCGTGGCCGACAATGAGAAAAAAGTCCAGTGGGTGGCTGAAAGCGACTGGGAATACCGGCGCAGCTTCACTGTGGACAAAGCCCTGACTAGCGAAGAGCACAAGACGCTGGTCTGCGACGGGCTGGATACGCTGGCCGAAGTCTCCCTGAACGGCAAGCTGCTCGGCAAAACCGATAACATGTTCCGGCGCTGGGCCTGGGAAGTGAGCAGTCTCCTGAAGGCAGACGAGAACGAACTGCGCATCGTTTTTCGCGCCCCGGTGACGTACATCAAAGCCAGACAGGCCGAGAAACCCCTGCTGGGGGGCGGGGACATCCCCGGCGGACCGCACCTGCGCAAGGCTCCCTGCCAGTGGGGCTGGGATTGGGGCCCCAAGCTGCCGCCGATCGGGATCTGGAAAGATATCCGCCTGGAAGGCTACCGCGCAGCAAAGTTCGAAGATGTCCACATCCGCCAGAGCCATGCGGATGGGAAAGTAACCGTACGTGCAGAATGTGAAATCGAACAATGGATGGATGCCGACCTGCAGACCACCCTGAAGGTAACCTCACCCGATGGCCAGGCCCTGACAACGAATGCCGAAGCAAGCCGACCCGCCAACGGCATTTCAATCTGCAATCTCCAATCAGCAATCAGCAATCCTCATTTGTGGTGGCCGAATGGTTTTGGAAAGCAGCCGCTTTACCAGGTGGAAGTGACCCTGGAATCCGGGAAGACCGTTCTGGACCAGACGCAGTTACCAGGTTGGGTTGCGCACGGTGGAGCTGCGCCGCGAACCGGACGAGTGGGGCGAGTCCTTCACATTCGTGGTCAACGGGGTGCCGATCTTCGTCAAAGGCGCGGACTGGATCCCGGCCGATTCCTTCCCCACCCGCATCAGCGATGCCTATATGGAACGCTTGATCCGGGATGCCGCAGCAGCCCACATGAACATGCTGCGGGTGTGGGGCGGCGGGTTCTACGAGGAAGAGCGCTTCTACGACCTGTGCGACCGGTACGGCCTGCTGATCTGGCAGGATTTCATCTTCGCCTGCGGCATTTACCCGGAAGACGATGCCTTTGCCGAGAACGTGCGCGTGGAGGCGGTCGAGAATGTGCGCCGCCTGCGGCACCGCGCCAGCCTGGCGCTGTGGTGCGGCAACAACGAGATGGAGCAGGGCTGGGTGGACTGGAAGTGGAACGACCCGGACGCACCCGGTCGTCCAGCGCCTGAAGGCCGGTTATGACCGCATGTTCCACCACCTGCTCCCGGATGTGGTTGCCGCAGAAGACCCTGACCGGCCTTACTGGCCCAGTTCGGCCTCCTCGGGGATCCCGTTTGCCAACCCGAACAGCCAGCAGCGCGGCGACACGCATTACTGGGATGTCTGGCACGGGCGCAAACCGTTCAGCGCCTACCGCGAGCAGTTCCCGCGCTTCATGAGCGAGTTTGGCTTCCAGGCCCTGCCGCCCTACAAGACCATCCAGACGTATGCCGCGCCCCAGGACCAGAATATGACCTCTTACGTCATGGAGCATCACCAGCGCTCCGGCTCAGGCAACGGCCTGATGGTCAGCCAGATGACCGATACCTTCCGGATGCCGAAAGATTTCCAGAGCGCTGGTCTACCTGAGCATGGTGCTGCAAGCCGAAGGCATCCGCTACGGGGTGGAACACTGGCGCCGCAACCGCGAACGGGTCAGCGGCACGCTGATCTGGCAGTTGAACGACTGCTGGCCGGTGGCCTCCTGGTCGAGCATCGATTATTTCGGGCGCTGGAAGGCGCTGCATTATGCCGCGCGCAAGTTCTATGCTCCCATCCTGCTTTCGGTGGAAGACAAGGCCGAGCAGATGGGATTGTTCGTCACCAACGACACCACCAAGGCCTGGACCGGCGAGGTGCGCTGGTCGCTGGAAACGCTGGCAGGCGAGCGGCTCGACCAGGGCAGCGAAAATGTATCCGCCGCGGCGCTGGCAGCGACCCCCGTCCGCAGGCTGGATTTCAGCGGGCACATCAACGATGAGAACCGCCGCCAGGTGGTGTTCATCGCCGAACTTTGGAAGGGCAAGAGCTTCCTGGCACGCCAGGTGGCGACCTTTGCCCCCAACAAGCACCTGGAATTGGTCGAACCGCAGATCGAGACGAAAGCTTCCATCGCAGGCGAGCAACTGACCGTCCAGATTGAAAGCAAACTCCCTGGCGCGCTTTGTGGCGTTGGAACTGGACGGAGCGGATGTGGTCTTCAGCGACAACTACTTCGACCTGCCGGCCGGGCAGACAGTGACCGTTACCTGCCCGCTGCCGGCGGGCTGGACGCTCGAACAGGCCAGGGCGGCGCTGCGGGTCCGTTCGCTGTACGACAGCTACTAAAAACTGAGACCAAGCGCGCAGACGAATTCGCTAGAGCGGCGCGAGCGTGCTGGCAGCGGCAGCCAACCCAGCCGCATCCCGCAGGGCATACAGGCTGCGTGCTGCAATCCCAGGCCGGATGGCCTGGAATGCGCGCATTTGTCAATGGGGATGGGGAAGAAGAACAAAATCCGAGGCAAGGGATAAGCCCAGAAATGCCGCATACCGGCCGGCTTCCAACTGAAGGGCTTGCTCTTCTGCGGCGGTCAAAGGAGCAAACAGGTTCGGCGTGATGGTGAGCGAACCTTTTTTCACGGTCCTTTTCCAGGTGCCCCTCACCCGGCCGTTGATGACCAGGGTCGGGTAGAAGATGCCGTTCGAGGAGATGGCCTGTTTGACCTGGGACGCTTCGAGGACGGGAACGCGGTCCTGATAGGCCAGGATGTACTCGTCGAACGCCGGGAGTAAATGAAGCGCCGGCGAGGGTTCTTCCCCGGCGGGTTGTGATGCGGGGAACCAGTATGTTTGCCCGTCGATGATTTCATTCTCCAGGTTCGCTCCAGCCATATCGAGACCGGCCCTGGCTTGCGTGCCGGTCAGGCCCGACCACCAGACGAAGTCCGGCAGCGTGGCGGGGCCGCGGCTGGTGAAGTAGCGCAGGGCGAGCTTTGCCAAGGCCTGGTCACGCTCGATCGTTTTTGCCGTCGGCACCCATTCATCGAGCAGGACGAAGGTGGGCTGCTTGCCGCGGCGGGCGCCGAAACACAGGAGCCCTTCGACGGCAAGCTGCCACAGGATGTGGATGCCGCGCTGGCCGGCCGTTGAAATGGCCGCAGCTTCCAGCAGGGCAAAAATTTCGTCGCGCGGCAGCGTTTTGCCGCCTTGCAGGGCGAGCACCAATATATCCCGGGCAGTCTTGAAGGTAGTGTCATCCAGGCCAAGCTGTCCGTGACGCCCCCGGGCGCCTGCCAGCAAGCGCGGGCCGAGCAAGCCAAGCATCCAGCGCAGGTCGGAGGCAGCGACGATATGCAGCGTGCCGCGCTGCATCCAGGTGTGCACAATGGCCCGTTCTTGGATGGCCCGCTCGATGTCTTTTTCGGTGGAGTTGCGGGTGCGCAGCCCGACCGCCCAGAGGACGCTCGGGTAATCCTGGGCCTGGAGGGCGCCCAGGCGGGCGAGCGCGTCAGCCGGGTTTTCAGAGCCCGTCCCAGCGATGGATTGGTTTTGAAGACGCAGGCGGAGAAGCTGCGGGGTTTTCATTGGTCACAACCTCGACAATGTACCATTTCATTTGGAACATTAAAAGCTCTCACCACGAAGGTCACGAGGGAGCACACGTGTGCCTGCGGCCCAGTGCAGGCAAAGGAAAGAAAAAGAGCATTTTCTTCGTATTCCTTCGTGTCAGTTGTGCTAAAAAAACTAATCTAAAAATGTCGAGATAATACCTGCCGCTGCAATGATTATATTCTGAATGGATAATCTGACAATGAACGAAAAAGAGTTACCTGCTGGTCCATGAATAGCACGCGGATTGGAAGGATGCAGCGGATTTGTGCGGATTTATTATTAGACCAAAACGATACCGAACAGCAGCCGCGGTAGCCCTGGCGGTTATCAATACCGGCGGACAAGAAACCAGAAGGCTATGTTGTAAATCTCATTTTGCGTAATACATATTAACTATTGACTTACATTATGGTATTCTATTGTTATAGAAAGGAGATAATAAATATGGAGACTTACGCAACCATCAAAGGTCAGATTGTCATCCCGGCCTCCCTGCGGAGAAAATACGGCATCAAGAACGGCACAAAGATCATTATCCTGGACAATGGCGAGTTAATCGTCCTGAAGCCAATCACCGACCAGTATCTCCAAAAACTGCAAGGCTCATTGAAAGGCAAAGGGGGCATGCAGGTGCTGCTTGAGGAACGCCGCAAAGACGAGGCGAAGGAGTAAGCATGGCCAGCAAAGTACTCGACGCTTATGCACTGATGGCCTTCTTTGAAGACGAGCCGGGCGCGGACGTTGTTCGAAACTTGCTTCTCAAAGCGGAGGATGGCAATTTAAAACTACTCATCAGCGTTGTAAACCTGGGTGAGGTCTGGCATTCGATCGCACGTACGAATTCCCCTGAAACCGCGGATCAATACATCCAGGAAATCCAGGGGATGGCAATTGATATTGTGGATGCAGACTGGCTGTTGACCCGCCAAGCTGCGGCATTCAAAGCCAATGGGAATATCTCGTACGCGGATTGTTATGCGGCGGCGCTGACGAAGAATCGCAAGGCGGAGTTGGTTACAGGGGACAAAGAATTCAAACCTCTGGAGGGTGAAATTACCATTGCATGGATATGGAATGGCAGAGGCACTCAATGGTGGCGGCAACTGCCAGCCGCGGCGGAAACTGCATATGTCCAAACATTCCATGCATAAGTCCCCTGAGGGGCTGGAGGCGAGGGCGCTTCAGCGTCCTTGAGCAAGGAGCCGGGGGATTTATTCCCCTACGATCCCATCGGTTAAGAACAGGAAGAAAGTCAGGTAAGTAGGTTATTTCTTAATTTTCGAATTATGCCCGCAAGAATAGCTTATGGAAATCTTGATTTGCTAAATCTGATTAACGCAACCGCCATTTGGGTGGGAGGATAATCAATCCAGCGGAGCAATCTCTTTACCCAGATGATTCATGGTTTACGCCAAATAGACAAGGAGTAACCGGAAAGCCTCACCCTGTCATATGATTCGTAAAGACGTACGTTCAATATCTTGTTATGTGGACGCCAACAACTCAAATGGACTATTGGAAATGGAATACGAACCAGAAGCAAAATCCACCTCCAGCATTGCCCAATCAACACCGTTGTCCCAGCGCAACGCAATTCCGGAGTCGGGGGTTTCCGGCATACTAAACGATCCATTAAAAGCAGGATGGCGATTACGAAAGCGGATTAATTCAAATAGCGATTGAACAACCGGGCGTTGAATAGCCAGGTCTATCTCTTCAGGTGTGTAATAATGTCGGTTGATATCGCGCCCGACGCCGCTTTTGGCAAGCAAGGTCATATCATTCTCACCTGCCAATAAGCCTACATAATATACTTGTGGCACGCCAGGAGCAAAGAATTGGATCGCACGTGCCAACATATATTCACGATCATTACGCCCAAGGGCATCGTAGAATGTACAATTCACTTGGTACAGATCGAGGTTGGATGCCGCCGCGCCACTCGCCAGGCGGCTCTGTCCGTTGCTGTTGGAGTGAATTTTTTCCACCAAGGCATCCAGTTCTTCTGAAGGAATAATACCAGGGCAGTCTTGATGATCGGAGTCGTCCGCGCCGATATCAATCATGCCGATGCCATCGTGAGTATCCAGCACGGTGACGGCGTTGCGCGGGCTGATTTCCAGCCACTGTTTCAGGTAACGAGCAGTATGGTTGAATATAGCATGTAATACCAGGGGAGGCAGCGCGAAATCATAGACACGGTCCACCTGGCGGGCGATTTCGATTTGCCTGAGGAAGTGGGAATGGATCTCAACGAGCACTTCAATGTCCAGGTTCGCCGCTTGCCTTGTAAGGTATTTGATAAAAGTGAACGTTTCCGGGATCATGAAACAAGTGCTGCCCGGTTTTTTGACGGCATACCCAACGGCATCCAGCCGCACCATGCGGATGCCGTTGTTGTGCAGTGTTTGCAACACGGATTGCAGGTATGCTTTCCCCTGCGGATCCGATACATTTATGTCGATTTGCTGCTTCGAAAAGGTAGTCCATAACAGGCGCTTTTGGTCATTCTTCAGTGTGACATAAGAAAAAGGCAGGCCTGGCCGCGGGCGGTAGATGGTCAGCAGATCGTCTTCGGTGGCACCATTTGGGAAGATGCTTGCCATGGTGAGGAACATGTCTTTATACACGGACGCGTCGCCCTTTTCGGAATAATCCAGGAATTGCGGGGAGGATGAGGAGACATGATTGACAATCAGGTCGGCCATCAGATCCACATCCTGCCCCAGTTCCTTGATATCTGCCCAGCCCCCCAGGCAGGGATCGATCTTGGTGTGATCGATCGGATCAAAGCCGGCATCCGCCCCGTGAATTGGATAATAGAAAGGGAGGATATGAACACCACCGAAAAGCCCGGCCAGTGGTCCCTTCAGCAATCGATGCAGCGTTCTTATATCGCCTCCTCCCAGACGATCGGCATACGTGATGAGTTGAACATTGTTTTTCATACTGTCTATCTCTGCGGTAACGGTTCGGCTGCCAACACCGGCAATCCACTATAAACCCTTCATAAATTGGAAAGCCTGGTCATTGAAACCCGGCAGCGGTTCATGCGCGAAATCCGGGTATACTGCCATGGTCTTGGGTGAAATGATCTTGTTGTATACGGCAAACTGGGTGGATGGCGGGCATATGGTATCCATCAACCCAATTCCCCACAATACCTCCGCCTGGATGCGGGGGGCCAGGAATTGAATATCGATGTAGCCCAACTTCTCAAAGATCTTACCTTCGAGCTTATGCATGGGATCCGAATGGCGAAAATATTCCTGTAACTCCTTGTAGGCATCTTTTGCCTGGTCCATCTCCCATACCCGAATGTAATCGCTTAGGAAAGGATACACTGGAGCAGCACGTTTTATGCGAGGTTCCAGGGCAGCACAGGCTATGGTCAAGGCGCCTCCCTGACTGCCGCCCATTGCACCAACTCGATTCGCATCCACATCAGGCATTTCCATGACAATCCTGGCAAGTTGGGCTGTATCGAGAAATACCTGCCGGAAGAGCATCTTTTCCGGCGAACCCTTCAAAGCATCCTCCAGTCCACGGATGATATGTCCGTGGAGCGTGTTGCCGGTGACACCGCCCCGGTCTTCCGATAATCCTGCCTGCCCGCGACAGTCCAACGCAGCGACAGTGAAACCTGCTGCAACATAACCGAGCTTGTCATACCAATCTCCAGAATCACCTGTGTATCCGTGGAACAACAACATGGCAGGATGTGGGGCTGGAGCATTCGCAGGGCGCAGCAATTTGGCGTGGATGCGCGCCCCTCCGATCCCTGTAAAAAACAGATGAAAACACTCAACATTGGGCGCCTGAAATTCAGCCGGGGTTAATTCGATTTGCGAATCGAGAGATCGCATTTCAGCCAGGCTCTTGTCCCAAAATGGATCGAAATCGTATGGGCACGGATTTTTTCCCCGATATGATTTTAGCTGTTCGATGGGCAGATCAAACGTCAACGGCATTTTGGGCTCCTGCTTCGTTATGAGAAATCTGGAGGTTTACCTTCAATTGATGATGTCCAGCGTTTTCCAAGCTGGGGAGATGTTTGTGTCGTACAGCGCCGCGATGTCATCCCGTACAGGCACCGACATGTCCTTCTGCGCGAGCCTGGCGAGCAATCCGGGCTGCGGAACAAAGCCACATTGGGTGTGGATCCCGCTTCCACCTGCCGTTTGATAACGGTTTTGAACTGGTCCGTCCCGCCGACCAGCCACATATACGGAAGAGGCAATCCCCAATCACGACGCTACATGAAGTATGCACGGAACGAGTCTATGACCGGCCTGTACCCTCGCCGACGAAACCCTGGATACACTGACCATCGCAGGCTCGATCGGCACACTCGGCACACTGCTGCTCCGGGCTCCGCTGCTCATCCCTTGACCGAGCCTTGGAGCAGCGCCGTGATGATCTGGCGCTGGAACAGCACGAAGATGACGAGGGTGGGCACCAGGATCAGGATCGTGCCGGCGCACAGCAGGGGGACATCGGTGGCGTAGTGGCCCTGGAACGCTCCCAGCGCACCGGCCATCGTTCGCTGCGTCGGGTCCTCGACGAGCACCAGCGCAAGGAGAAACTGGTTCCACGTCCAGATGGACATGAGGATCCCGAGCGACGCGATCGGCGCCCGCGCGAGCGGGACGTGGATTTGCCAGAACAGGTCCCAGGTGGTCGCGCCATCGACGCGGGCCGCCTCCGAGATCTCGGTCGGCATGTTGACGAAGTGGGCGCGCATCCAGAAGACGGCAAAGGGCATGTACAAGCCGATCAGCGGCAGCACGATCGCGAGCCGGGTGTTGTAGATCCCCATCGCCCGCTCCAGGAAGTAGATCGGGATGATGATCCCCGGGAACGGGAGCGTCAGCCCGAACACAAACAGGAAGAGGAGCACGCGCGCGCCGGGGATCCGCAGGAGGCCGATGGCGAACCCGGCCATCGTCGAGATGACAAGGGACACGGGCACGACGGCGAGGACGATGAACGTGCTCGACGCGAGCAGCGTGGGCATGTTCGCCACTTTGAACGCCTCGACGAAGTTGCCCCACTGCGGGTGCGCGGGCCATTCGAGCCCGCTGGGCACAGTCCCCGACGGATGCAGCGCGGTCATGAAGATGCTGATGAAGGGCAGGATCGTGAACGCCATCAGCGCCAGGAGCAGGGCCCGGCCCGCCCAGAGCTCGCCGCGAGCAACCCTCATCGCGCACTCTCCCGGCTCAGCCACTGGATCGGGAGGATGACCACGACGACGAGGACCATGAGCATGACGGCCAGAGCAGACGCCAGGCCCACAGCTCGCTGGGTGAACGCAAGGATGTAGATCTGGATCCCGGGGACCGCCGTCGCGTTGCCGGGCCCGCCGGCCGTCGAGACGTAGACGATGTCGAACGCGGCGAGTGCGGCGATCACCGTGACGGTCAGGCACACGCCGATCTCGTATCTGAGAAGCGGGACGGTGATCGCGACGAACTCCCTGAACCAGCCGGCGCCATCGATCCTCGCGGACTCATAGAGGGCCGGGTCGATCTTCGTCATGCCGGTCAACAGCAGGACGGTGCAGAATCCCAGCAGCACCCAGATCCCGATGACCCCGACGGCCGGGAGTGCCCAGTCGAAGTCGCCGAGCCAGGCACGGGTGATCGCGCCGAGCCCGACGGCCTTGAGGATCTGGTTGATCAAGCCCGGGAGGGCCAGCAGCCAGCCCCAGATGATGCCGGCCGCGACGAGCGGTATGACCTGGGGCAGGAACAGAACGGTCCGGGCTATCGCTCCGAGCCGCCCGGTCGCCACGCGGTGGATCACGCTCGCGACGACGAGACCGAGGCCCACCGGAATGAAGCTGAACCACACGACCAGCCAGAACGCGTTGTAGATCGTCCCGATCAGGTTGGGAACCTGGAAGATAGTCACGTAGTTCTTCAATCCGACCCAGGTCGCAGGACCGACGCCGTTCCACTTGATAGAACGAGTACTGGATGGTCAGCACGAGGGGCAGCGAGCACGAACACCGCATACATCGACAAGGCGGGCAGGACGAACAGCCAGCCAATAATGGTCTCCCGGCGGACCATCCTGTGCAGGAAGGTCCGCCGGGAGAGCGCGGGAGCCACGGGACGGTTGTCTGACGTCATTGAAGATGTCACCGTTGATTTGGAAGGCGCAGGCATCGTCACGCGGCCGTCACCACTACTGTTGAGCCAGTTCCCGCAGGTACTCGGCCTGGACGGCTTTGAGCAGCCCGGCAGCGTCCTGCTTGCCGCCGACCATCTTCTGGAGCTCGGGCGTCCAGCCCTGGGCGAAGATCGAGCTGGTCGAGTTGGCGATGAAGTCCATCGCGTTGCCGGCCTTGTCGATCACGGCTCCGGCAGCGAGCGTCTCGTTCGTGACCGAGCCGGCAGCAACGGCCGGCATCGTGGCATCCGCCGGCCCACCGGGGTTCGAGCCACCGATGGTGACGTCGATCTGGCGGGCCGTGTCGTTCGTGGCGACCCAGTTGAGGAAGAACGCGGCGCAATCCGCGTTCTTCGCCTTGGCGGCGATGCCATAGGTCAGCGGAGCGGACATGGCCGCCGGGCTACCACCGGCCGCAGCGGGCGGCATCAGGAAGAACCCGACGTTGCCGGGCATGTTCTTGTCGTAGCCGGCGTTCTCCCAGTCGCCGTTGAAGGTGAAGACGCCTTCGCCCTTCACGAAGCGGGCGGCGGCGTCCGTGTACTCGATGGCGTTGATGTCAGGCGGGAAGTAGCCGTTCTTGATCCACTGCTCGAGGTGCTGGGCGGCGATCAGGTTCGATCGGCGTGTCGATCGTGGCGCCCTTCTTCTGGAAGATCCAGTCGTTGATCGGGCCGACCGGGCCGAAGGACGGCCATCAGGTTCTGGAGCGGGAACGCGAGCCCCATGCCGCTCTTGGCGCTGCCCCACTCCATGATCGGCAGGAGCCCGGCGGCCTTGGCCTTCGCGAGCAGGCTCTCGAACTCGGCGAGCGTCTGTGGGCGGCTGGGTCATGCCGATCTGGGCGGCCAGCTTCTTGTTGTAGAAGACGCCGGTCAGGCTGTAGTTGAGGCCCATGGCATAGAGCGTGCCGGAACCGCGGGTGCCGTCCGCCGCGACGCCGGTTCTGGTTGAGCTGCGGCACCGGCCACTTGTCCCAGCCGAACGCCGTGGCGTAGTTGTCCAGGTTCTTCAGCAGGCCGTCCTTGGCGAACGAGACCATCGTCGGCAGCCGGATGCAGGTCGGGCGGGTTGTCACTCGCGAGCAGGCGCGGCGTCGCGTTGATGAGATTCGCGAACTGGTCCTGGCTGATGTTCCAGGTAACGTTCGGGAACTGCTTCGTGAACTCGTCGGCGAGCTTGAAGGGGAGATCGAAGCCGGTCTCGAAGTAGGCGTTGAGCACGACAGGAGCCGTCCCGCAGGTCGGGACCGCGGCTGCCGGAGCCGCCGTCGGCGCTGCGGTAGCAGCCGCTGTGGCGGGAGCCTGTGTTGCGACAGGGGCGGCAGTGTGCCGGCGCCTGTGTTGCGACAGGGGCAGCAGTTGTTGCTGCCGCCCCGCAGGCAGAAAGCAGCATGGACGCCAGAACCAGCAGGCTTACCAATGAATATAACACAGATTTCTTGTTCATTTCTCGTTCTCCTTTATCAGCTTGAATATAGATTTGATATGAGGTTCGGGATTTTGGTGTTTTTGAATTCTCAATAAGCTAAACCTCCTGAACTTTGAATATGGGAAGGATATGAATGTCACTTATGTTAGTGGTATCCTGAAAGCACTTTCATAACGAGTATACAACTTTTCAATATGAGAGTCAATATCCAGTTTTTATGCAGTTTGACGTTCGATTAAAGTGAGGGGAAGCTTGACATGCCTTGGTGGTCTGGAAGGCAATTCTATCTGTGCAAGTAATATTTCCACCGCCAACCTTCCCGACTCATCCAGGTGCTGGCGGATGGTGGTCAGGTCGGCATATTCGGCCATATCAAGATCATCAAAACCTATCACTGCCAATTGTTCGGGCACCTGGACTTTCAACTGGCGGGCAGCTTTCAGCACACCCAGTGCTTGGAAATCCGTTGCAGCAAATATGGCGGTCGGTGGTTCGGGCAGACTGAGCAATTCCGCCGCAACCTTGCGGGTTTGTTCTTGTGAATAAGGGGCGAGCCTGACAAACGCTTCCGGGAGTTCGATCCCGGCCTCCTGCAGACGCCTGACGAAACCCGACCAGGCGCAGACTGACAGGATGGATGGAATATTCAGGCAAATCGGTATCACCCAAAAATGCAATGCGGCGGTGGCCTTTTCCGAGCAAATATTGTGCTGCCATGCGCCCTCCCATGAACATCATCGATTTCCACGCTGCTCAGGCTGGGGTGCGGAAACTCAACCAATACGGTAGGAAGGCCATGATCCACAAGACGGCGCGCATCGGCGTCATCAACCGGCAGGGAAAGTATGATGAGACCATCCAAATTGCCGGTCAACGGCAGGGAGGAAAGAAAACCTTTCAGATGGTCTGCGGAATCAACAGTGTAAATGACCAGTTCAAATTTTTTGGCAGATAACGCTTCGGCAATTCCTCGCAATCGTTGGACAAAAGATGGGGCTGTGAAGAATGGCGAGATAACTCCAATCCGCCCGGTTCCATGCATGGCGCGGGCGCGGGCTTCCGCTTTCGGCACGAAACCAAGGGCATCGATGGCAGCCAGGATGCGTTCGCGCGTTTCGCCATTGACCTTGCCGGGTGCATTTAGCATCCGCGAGACTGTGGCGATACTTACCCCTGCTTGTTTGGCAACATCATAGATGGTGGATGTTTTTTGGGGTGGCATAAGATCCTTGAATGAAAGAGGGATGAAAGCACTTTCATTGTATCTTTCGAAGGTCTTTTTGTCAACTTACTTGCTCTGTTGGGAGGTACTTTAACTAGGCAACAAATAGCTCGTGAAAATCTACAATTCGATGAGGGTGCCAAATTTATGCGGACGAGATCAAGATCGCATAATGTCCCGGTACGTGTTCCAATCCATTCCTGGAAGTTGGAAAAAGGCTACTGTTCGGGAGATTCACTTATTCTCCTGATTTGCTCATTATTTTCCAGATTCAGCATACAAAACTAATATCTTATCCCCTGCATGATTTGCGTTACACCGAGCGTGGATGTACCGGCCGCCTTCAAGGTGCCGGGCACATATTTTAGAATCCCAACTCCTTCATGATCTGGGCCTCACCCTTCTTGCCGCCGGCGCCGAAGAGTTCACGCCAGAAATTATCGTCATAGCGGCGCGAGCGCACCGGCAGCGGCATGGGGACACCCCAACCCAGCAGGAGCACTTCTTCCTTGGGCTGCAAGCGGGCCAGCATGCCGCGCAGGGACTCGCGCCCCGAAAGGCCCGAGAGCACGGCATGGACGTCGTCCTCGTCGCCCAGCCAGCCGGAGATGCGCGTGCCAAGCTGCGAGAGCACCTCGTCGTAGATCTGGGAGGGACGCTGGTCGATAATCAGCAGGGTGACGTAGTATTTGCGCATTTCCCGGGCGATGCTGGCGAAGGTGGTCTGCCCGGCCATCTCGCGGTTGAGCAACTTGTGGGCTTCCTCGACCACGATGACCAGTTGGCGGGGTTCGTCCTTACCTTGCGAACGAAAATTATTGGTCTTGTTCTCCCAGACCTGCTTGATCTTGCGGGTCAGCAGGTTCGAGACCAGCAGGTAATCCAGGTCGGTCTCGTAGGCCTGCCCGAAGGACAGGATGACGTGCTTACCGGCCTCGAGCGACTGGATGATATCGCCGATGGAATCGGCGGCGGGCTTCTCAACGATGTACTCCTTGTCGAACAGGCGGCGCAGCTTATCGTGCAGGGCCTCGGCGGCCATGACGTTGACACCAGCCTCGTCCGCCCAGGCGGCCACGCTGCCGGGGTGCGGGACCTTCCTGACCTTGCCGGTCTTCTCGTCCTCCACTTCGACCTCATCGCGGTTCATGGCCTTGAAGCGCCGGAACCAATCCCGCCCGAAGGATGTCGTCAGGGCGTGCAGGGTGGTGGGGGTGGTCTCCTTGAGGTTCAGTTCCCGGGTGAGCAACTCGATGTCGGCGGGTGTGATGTCGGGCATGCCGATCTCCAGGTTGAAATCCGGCGCGGCGCCGCGGATAGTCGTCCCGGCGCCCAGCCCGACCACGCGCACCCGGCTGGCGAACTTGGTCTTCAGCCCGGTGACGCGCAGGCCGGTGTCGGAGGCGGTGTCGTCGAAGCCGTACTCGTTGTGCATGTCGAAGACCAGCACCGAGGCGCGGTTGTGGTGCATCAACCCGGCCAATACAATGCGGGTCAGGAAGGATTTGCCGGTGCCGGTGGCACCAAAGACGCCGGCCGAGCGCTGGACGAACCTGTCCAGGTCGATGGAAACGGGATGGCCCTGCTCGCGCGTGGTGCCGATGACAAAGTTGCCTTTCTCGGACGGGTCGCCGAAGACCTCGGCGATGTCGCCGCCGGAGGCCAGGCGGACCTCGGCATGGTGCGGCGGCACGGTCTTGACCGGCAGCAGTGGCGGCTTTTCGGGATGTTCCTTTATCCAGGAATTGTACTCCGGCGAGCCGGGTTCGGGGCCGCGCTCCAGCATCAGGGCCGGCAGGATCTCGAGGGTCGTGTAGAGGGTCTGGTCGTGCAGGGCCTGGGCCAGGGCGGGCGGCAGGCGCGTCTCGGTCTGTTCGTCGGCGAAGCGCGGGTCGGTCGCGCCAAGCTGCAGGTCTGTGACCAGGCCGTAGAATTGCCAACCCCCGCTGGGGATAACGACGAAGGCACCCTCCTGCACTGCTTGCGCGGGGACGGTTAAGCGGGCGCGGAAGGATTCTTTGAGTCCACCCCCTACGATGTAGCCAATTGCAGATTTTTGATTTTCGATTTTAGATTGTTGATCGGTCATACTGCCTTCCCTATCTTTGATTGAGGATTGGTGATTTTTGATTATTGAAAAATATCGATTTGCGGAATGAATCCCTGCGCCTTTTTGACTTGCTTATTTCGCCTGCGACTGCGGGTTGAGGTTGGCTCGGGCGGTTTTGACGGAAGCGGTCAGGATGGCGACCAGTTCGTCGGATTCCTGCATAAGCGCTTTGAGCTTGTCGGTTGCGACAATCCCGGCTTCGGCCAGCATCTCCAGCCAGTGCTGAGACTCGTCGGCTTCTTCGATGGTGACGCCCACCTTCGAGATGAAATCGGCTTTTGAGCGGCCCCGACAGGCCGCGCGGTAGTTTGCCCCGACCGAGAGGGCCGGGCGCAGTAACTGGTTGCCAATCACCCTGGCGGCCTGGGTCGATGGCAGAGATTCAACCAGTTTGATCACATCCAACCCAAATCTCTTTGTTCTACGCTTCAATTCATCCGCATCCATAAGAAGACTCCGAAATCGATCAGCTAATCATCAATCTTCAATCAGCAATCAATAATGCTTTTCTAATGTCTTCTGCGATCATCTTGCGCTTGACTTTCTCAACAAAGAAGGCCGGGCCAGCCTGGACGTAGGAGGGCAGGGCGCGGGCGCCGCGGAAGGTGAAATCGCCGCCGCGGATCTTGTAAGTGGAACCGGCGGGGATGACGCGCGGCTCGCCGTTGCGTTTGGCGATTATGTTGACAGCCTTGATGGCCACGTCGCCCATCAGCAGGTAGACTTTGACATGCGGGAACAGGGCGAGCTCTTTTTCGAGCAGGTACGAACAGTGCTCGATGGTCGGTGCGGCAAGGCCGGAGCCGGTCTTGCCGCACTTGACCGCCGTGGTCAGGTAGACGCCCAGGTCGAGAATATCCTGCATGGAGGCGACCTTCGCCCCGGCATCCTGGAAAGCCAGCAGGGTGGTGCGGGCGAAGAGGGCATCTGGCCCGGCGTAGTAATAATCGGCGGGGTTCTCCGGGGCGGCCTCGGAGATGAGCAGGATGGAGACTTTGGCCGGGTCAATGTCCACATTCGGGACGAGATAACCGGCCCGGCGGGTATCGAGGCAGGGGAAATCAAGACATTGGACAAGAGTATTTGTTTTCATTTTTATTCTCCTTCCCGGACTGACGACGAACAGGCCGGAATCCTTGGTGATGTGAAAGACACCACCGTGGGCTTCCATTTCGCGGGCTACGAACTCTCTGAATACGGCTTGTCTTTCTACAGGGATGTGCAGCCCGCCCGGATAAAATGTAATCCACCAGTGGGGCGGCTTCGGTTACTTCCAGGGCATCTTCGTAGCGGTACAACTTGATTTCGGCAAACCATTGTGAAAGTTGCGCCACCCCATTCTCGAGTGTGAACGAATCGGTTGCCTTCTTGCCCCAGGAAGCCAACCCGGCATCGAATTTGCCAACCAGGTTGGCCATCTCGACCAGGTGTCGATCCCCAACCGTGGAAGCATAGAAATGTCCGGTGGGTTTCAGAACGCGCCGGATCTCCGCAAGGGCAGCCGGCCGGTCGGGTACGTGATAGAGCATGTGGTTGGCAATGACGGCATCGAAGTATCCGTCCCGGAAGGGGATGGATTGGGCGTCGATGACTTTGAACCGGAATGAGCGCTGTTTTTCAAGATTTCGCCTGGTCTCCTCCAGCATCCCGGCTGGAAAAATCCGACAGGACGATCTCCCAACCTGTTGGAATGCGGGTCAAGGTTCTCCAGCCACAGGTAACCCGGGCCGCAACCCAACTCCAATATCCGGCAACGGGAAGGCAGGTCGAAATGGTCGAACACCCAGGGATGCCAGCCAGATTGATTGACGCTGAAAAGCTGGTGAAGCCGGAAACGTGCATCCAGGTTCGAAGAATCCTTGTATTGCTTTTCGAGATATTGCCGGTCATTCAACTTCGGGATGGGCATGGCGGTTCTCCTGAATTCGCAGGGTTGCCAGATCAACGTACTTCTGGTCAATCTCATAACCGACATAATGCCGATTGGATTTCACGGCGGCAATGGCGGTCTGCCCGGAACCCATGAATGGGTCCAAAACGATTTCGTCCTCGAAGGTGTAAAGCTGGATCAAGCGGCGCGGCAGTTCGACCGGGAAGGGGGCGGGATGCCCGACCTTGCGGGCCGATTCGGCGGAGAAATTCCAGATGGATTTGTTGTATTCCAGGAATTCATCGCGCGTGATGGTGCTGAGGCGTTTGGACGGGTTCTGGCGTTTGAAGGTCTGCTTGCAGAAGACCAGGATGTATTCGTGCACATCCCGCAGGATGGGGTTGCTGGCGGACTTCCACGAGCCCCAGGCGGTGGACGGGGAGGCGCTGGCGGCCTTGTTCCAGATGATCTCGCCGCGCATCAGGAAGCCCAATGCGATGGCCTGTTCCGTAATGAAAGCGTGCAGGGGGATATAGGGTTTGCGGCCCAGGTTGGCCACGTTGATGCACATCCGTCCGCCCGGGACGAGCACGCGCCAGGTCTCCTTCCAGACGCGCTGGAGGAAGGCCAGGTAATCATCCAGCGACAAATCCTCATCATATTCCTTGCCGACATTGTAGGGCGGCGAGGTGACCATCAGGTGCACCGAGCAGTCCGGCAGTTCGTTCATCGTCTCGGCGGACTTGCAGATAGATTTGGTCGAGGGCTTCCGGCGGAATGGGATTTTCGACGTAAGCGACCTCCTGTTCCTGGAGTTGGCCGGCATAGAGTTTGCCGGCATAGAAAGCCGAGGAATCGTGGCCGGCCCGACCGGGGGAACCGAATGCACTGGTTCTAGTTGTTTTACGTTTTGAAGGCATTTTTCACCACGAAGGGCACGAAGGACACAACGGTTAAATGACCATCCGCTTAAATCCGTCCCGCAGATGGGGAACGTTGAAGTTGATAAGATACCCAAGACGATAATTGGTGAGTTTGAGATAAGTAAGAAGTTGCACCTCATAAACTGGGTTCATGCTATCGACCGATTTGAGTTCAACTATCACACACTTTTCTACTGACATATTCATTCTTAATCCTGCATCTACCCGGACGTTATCATAAATCACCGGAAGGGCTACCTGGGTCTCGACCGTCAGGCCACCTTTACGGATTTCATACGCAAGGCAAGCCTCGTAAACCGATTCCAGCAGTCCTGCCCCTAAATTCGTATGGACTTTAAATGCTGCATCGAGTACATTCTTTCCGACCAATTCGACTTCGGGAGGCACAGGTTTGTGGAAGGTACTCTTCGGTGTCCTTAACATGACGTCGTGTCCTTTGTGTCCGTCGTGGTTAAACCACTTCGCTCAACGCACCCAGAACGGACATGAGCGTGGGGTAATCGTCCCGCAGCAGGGTGATCAGTTCCTGGGAGGCCTGTTCAACCCATTTGTCGTTTTTTGTCTGCTGTTTCACCTGCAAAATATGGGCGGCCAGCACTTCACCAACCGGGATGTCCTTGGCCTGCAGGATATGGCGGAAATAGCCAAAATCCCTGCGACGAGGCTCAGGGCTGGCCCCTGCGCCGGTGAATTTGGCCAGCTCGGCACCCGAGCAGAGATAGATCACGTCCAGGCTGAGGGGTGGACGCGGCGGCAGGAGCTGCGAAATCTTCCCTTCCAACTCGTAACCCACCGTCAGCACGGACATTTCGACCGGGACGATGCGGTTAACGCGGCTATCCGCGATGACTTTTTCGCGGACCTCCGCGGCGGTGACCAATTGGCGAACCAGGCCATCGTCGTCGATGTGGATGTCGTAGATCAGGCCATAGACGCTGTAATTTTCCCCGACCGGGGCACGCACGAGAGCGCCAAAGGAGGGAGTCTCCAGTTGTGAAACGGAACACCCGGCCACAAAACCGGTCGTCCCGGAACGCAGTAGGTGACCAATCTGGATCGACGCCATTATTTGTACCTCTTTCTTCCTGCATTGCCAGAATCCTTGGTTGACTGCTTGCCTGAAATTTCTCCTAGTTCGCCCCCGGACTTGCGGAGTTCGATCGCGAGCAATTGCTCGATTTGTTGTTTTTCTTGAATTGTGACGACCGCCGCCTCATGGGCGCGATGGAGGATGTATGGGTAAGGCTTTACGCCCAGGATGGCGCATTGTTCCAACAACGCCGCATGGAGCAGGTCGATTCCCGCTTCATCTTGGGACACCCAGGCCGGTATTTCGATCCTGGCCGATTTCGGATGGCCGGCCTGGCCGACATTGAGGTAAAAGAAATGCAATGCCAGCGAGCCTTCGTAAACTGCTTTGGAACGGGCCTGCAAGGCAAATATTGCCGACCGTTCCCCGGGTTGGAGCAATTGGTCGAACAGCCAGAGATCGGTGACTCCGGGCAAGGGGTGCCGGTCGTGGAGGTTGGTCAGTTCCTTTTCGGGAGTGATCCGCCACTTCCAGGAGTCGCACCAGCAGGTTCGAACTGGGCTTGTCGACATAACCGGCCGTGATGGCGCCGTGTTCCTGCAATTGCGATAAGACTACCAGGTATTCCTCCAGGGCCTTCTCGTAGCCGAGCACCTCGTTGCTCTCGCGAGCTTCCCAGAGTTGCAACGGGCCATCGGTCAGGGTGACAAGAGGCGAAGAATATTCTTTCGAAAGGGCCAGCAATTTCTTGCGTTCCGCCAGGTCCCGCCGTAGGGCCACCAAGCCGTCGGTCCAGTTGACCACTTCATCGTCAAAGGAAAGCTGGCTGTCGGTGGTCACCTGTGGGGCTTCGGCGGGCCCCCCAGAAAGTACGATCGCTCCCACGTTGATCAGCCCGAAGAGCACGGCAGCGTGACGGTCCGGCACGATCTGGGAGCCATCCGCGGCGATCAGCGTGACCTGCCCGGTCGAGGCAGGCCCCGGCAGTGAGTGAAAATTGAGTGGTTCGTCCAGCGGGATGGCACAGCGCAGGGACGGGTCGGCCTGGCGGGCGCGTTCCAACTTGTTGCGTAGTTCGGGCGCCTTATCCGCCCAGGCCTCCAGCAGGGAACGGGCCTGTTCCCGCCTGGCGTCCTGCGATTCCTGGCGGGCGCGCGCCCCCAGGCCGATCTCACGGATCTTCTCGAAGACTTGCTGAAAGTTCAGTGCCATGGCGCGATTCCTGTTTTCATTCACGCTGTTTCATAGAACATTTGTCTCAATTCTACAGGCAAACCCCGCAAAAAACAAGCCTGATCGGGAACATTCTGCTCTTGCGGATCGTCTTCAGAAATGTTATACCATTAACTCACAAGGAGGACGCCATGCTTAAAAAATATTTTCTGTTTGTTCCCATCTTGGTGGCCGCATTGGTGCTGAGCGCCTGCGGGACGGCGGCGCCACAGCCCCGGACATTGAACGTGACCGGCTCCGGCACGGTCTACCTGACCCCCGATATTGCCTATATTTACTTCGGCGTGCATACCGAAGACCCGGACCTGGCGACAGGCGTCAGCAAGAACAACACGCAGGCCCAGGGCTTGGTGGACGCCCTGAGAAACGCAGGCATTGCTGCGAAGGATATCCAGACCAGCAATTTCAGTGTGTATAACAATAGCAACAACCAGGGATTCGACAAGACCACCGGCCTGCCGATCACCGGCGGCTATTATGCCGTCGATAATACCGTCTACGTGACGATGCGCGACCTGACAAAGATGGGCAAGATACTCAACACGGCGGTCAGCTCGGGCGCCAACAACATAAACAGCATCTCCTTCGACGTGGCCGATAAGACGGCTGCGATGGCCCAGGCCCGCCAGAAGGCCGTGGCGAATGCCAGCAGCCTGGCGTCCGAACTGGCCAAGACCGCCGGCGTCACGTTGGGCGGCATCCAGAACATCAGCTACTCCGATAATTCCCCCATGCCCTATTACGGAATGGGCGGCGGCGGCAACGCTTCGGCGCCGAATGCCTCCGTGCCGATCCAGCCTGGGCAGACGCAGATCTCCGTGACGGTCAGCGTGACCTACGCGCTCAAGTAATTTTTTTATCGCCACTGCCTCCGCCGGGAACTTTCCGGCGTATCCGCCGTCTGCATGTACAATACCATAATATGATAAGGAGCATCTTATGAAAACAAAAATCCTTTTCCTGATCACCATACTGGCGCTTGGCGCCGTGCTCATAACCGCCTGTGGTCCTGCCAACATTGCCGTAACGACCCCGCCGCCCCAACGCACCATCACCGTCACCGGGTCCGGCAAGGTCACCCTGACGCCCGATATTGCCTACATTTCCATCGGCGTCCATACCGAGGACCCGAGTGCCAAGAATGCCGTGGCCAGCAACAATACCCAGGCGCAGGCCGTGATAACCGCCATCAAGAGTTTCGGCGTTGCCGACAAGGACATCCAGACCACCAATTTCAGCATCTACGCGCAGCAGCAGACCGATACGACCGGCAAAGTGACCGGCATCAATTACGTGGTGGATAACACGGTCTACGTCACCGTGCGCGACCTGAGCAAGCTGGGCGACCTGCTGGACTCCGCGGTCAGCGCGGGTGCGAACAACATCAGCAGCATCCAGTTCGACGTGGCCGACAAGACGGCCGCCCTCTCGCAAGCCCGCCTGGCAGCCGTGGCGGACGCCAAGAAACAGGCCGATGAACTGACCTCGGCCACCAATACCGTCCTGGGTGACGTGCAGACGATCTCCTACATGGACACGACCGTCCCGATCACCGTCCAGTATGCCCGGACGGCCACGCTGGCCCCCGCCGCTGCGCCGGTTGTGCCGGTGCAGGCCGGCTCGATGCAGATCACAACGACCGTGACGATTGTTTACGCATTGAAATAACCGGCATCGCCAGGTAAGGTGCGCCGAGGGGCTGTCTCGTTTTGAGGCAGCCCCTTTTTCATTTCATACTTTTGCCAACATGACAAGATTTTACGCAACTTTATTTTTCAACAGATAGCGTATCATAGTACGCAAACAAAACGCCGCTTTTGTGAAAGGCGAATTGCAGAAATGGGCGATTCATGGAACCAGGACTCATTTCACTGTACCATGTGAAAAAATAATTATCCACCTTTCCCCCTTCTTCATATTGCAGCGAAGATTGGAGAGAATCAAAGGTAGGAATAACAGTTTTGGCAAACCTCATCGCTTTGGCTTTGATCGCATCTTGTGACAGAGCCGGCGCGTCAGCGGAAATTTTAGACAAAATCGCGCGTGCGTCAATTTCGACAACCTGGTTTGTTTTTGGATCAACAGAGTAAATTCGTCCTTCGCCATCTTGATAATTTGCGACTTCCAAGCCGCCGCTCGGGGAATTAACCATTCCTGTATTCTCCACAAACTTTATAGGCGATGCAGGGATTTCCAACGATTTGCGAATTTGATTTATTGCGTCGGTTGGTTGGCTTGCCGAATTTTTCGCAGGAGAACAACCAGCCAAAACAAAAATGAACATGGCGGCGATCAAGGTTTTCATGGACAAATTGCCATTTTCTCTATTTCTTTCTGGCCACAATAAAACACTCAGTGGTTGGGTGAACAGACAAGTTTTCATTTGCAATAATTTGGAAATTCGCATTCGTAATCGATGCTGCGAGTGACGAGGTGCTAAAAAAATGAATATGAGGGAGAATTCCTATGGCAGATAATTCGTAGGCGTATCAATTAGCTACCCAACTCATGCATAAGCGGATTGCATACTGCTGCGCAACGCAATTAACTGCTTTTAGGCGCTCCGAACCTGTCTCTGCCAGGGATTAAGCCCCTTTCGCCCCTACCACTAAAATCACCAGCCTCTGTTAATCATTATAAGGATTTCCCCCGGCGCGTCAAGCGCAGCGCTTCCGGATCGGGACTTTCTTGAAATCCACCGAAATCTTTCACTCTAAAGATCCCAATCCCGCGGAATGGCACCGCGGGGACATGGTGAGAGTTTTCTTAAAGAAAACCCATAAAAAACTTCGCGTTCTTCCTTTCTTCGCGGTTAAGAATGCATTTTACAACACAAAACAGTTCTCTCCGGCATCTGGCTAGTGGACAATATAGTTATGGGAAAAGAACAACAGCGGGCTTCTGATGATCGTGCAACTGAAAATGCAATAATGCGGCAGCCATAGCACCAATGCCAGGATACAAATAATGATCGAAACGCCATAAAAGACCAGGCGATGATCCAGGTGCTCCGGTGAACTGGCTGTAGCGGCTGCTTCATCGACCCCCTTCTTCCGGAGCGCGAACTCCAGGGTTGGCAGGTTTACCGAGACCGCCAGCATGGCAAAATTAATGCAGGTGACCGTGAACCACCGGCCGTAATCATAGGCCGTGAAGTATATCGGCAGGGAAAACAGGAGCGGGATCAAGAAATACTTGCGAAAGAATAAGCCCGAATACCGCCGCGCCGGCTGCGAGGCGAAGGCTTGCGCTGACCGGGAACGCAGGATCGCATATACTGCCTGTCGGACGAGATACCAGAGCGAAATTCCCAGTATCGGCAGGATCAGGATCCAGGCGCTCCAATTCATGGAAATAATTTCCTGCGTAGTGGTGGCGGCTTTCGCCAACGACCACTGCATGGGGATGAAGGAGCCGGGCAGGGTCGATCCGCTGAGTTGTTCGGGGGGCAAAATACAGGATTTTTCCTGCAGCGCGCCGGCGGCCGCCCATTTGCTGCAGATACCGAGCAGCGTCTGGTAGCCCGGTGTGCCGGCCAGGTACACCGCGCCGAATGCCAGCGCCGCCGGGAGATACACCAGCCCGCTCCACAACGCCGCCTGCCTGAAGGTGCGCCGGCCTTTCATCCGCAGGACTGTTAGCGTGACCATCCCGTGCAGCGGGACGAATAGAAGAAAATTTCCTTCGTGGACCAGGATGATCGCCGGGAGGAGAATCGCGGCGATGGGTATCAGCCACCCCACATAGCGCCGCAGGTTCCCTTCCGGGCGCGCCGGGCCGCCCCCGAGCGGAAACGCTTTCTTGACGACCAGCAGGTGCAGGAGCACGCTGGCATACCCCAGGATTTCCTTCCGGGCGATCGTGTCGTGGTCATGCAGGTAGAAAAAGAACAGAGCAGGCAGGAACAGCAGCCCGAATAAGATCAATGGATGAAAAGTTTTCCAGGAGCGCGCCAGCAGCCGCACGTAACCGAATGCTACGGCCAGGATCAGGATCCAGGAAAACACCGCCACGAATGCCAGCGGCGCGATCCCGGCCGGGACCAGCCGCCAGATTTCACCCGACAGCCCGCGCCGGATGAATCCCTGGGAATAATCGATCAACCAATCGGTATACGCCCAATAGTTCAGGCTGGTCCCAAAGGCGTCTTTGGGGAGCCAATAGATGCAATCGCGCATCCAGGCGGCGGAAAAAACAACCAATAATAACGAATTGAGAATGAGGCGGGGCTGCGTGAGAAAGGATTTTATGCGTGTCCCGAGGGTCGTTTCTGGGTTCCGGTGCGCGGGACGATCCGCGCATGGATTCGGGTTCGGATTGTTATTGGCAGGCATCATTGACTCCTCCGTTTGCAAGCCGCGCCTCACCCTCTCCTGCCCCCACTGACTGTTCCTGGCCTGGCCGGTAGCCAAGCCGGCCGCGCGTCAGGATGACGATCAGCGGCGCCGGCACCCCGAAGGCGATCAGGCAGGCTAGGTTCATCTTGGTTTCGTCCACTGCCAGGAAGAGCGGTATCCAGACAAGTTGAGGGGTGTCGATGGCCGCATGTAGCCGGTTGGCTGGATTCCATTGAAATATTCATGAAAACCATCCTTTTATCCTGATCTGATTTACAGATGGAATAAAAACCTTTGATCCCTACCTCTAAAATCACCAGCCTCTGTTAATCATTATAAGGATTTCCCCCGGCGAGTCAAGCGCAGCGCTCTCCAGAGTCGCGGCTTCATCGGATCCGGCATATCTATCCCACGGGAATGCCCCCGTCCGGCTGAAAATGCCTGTTCATCTCCGGTTAATTACACCACTTTCAAAAACAGAATATTTGTTCTAAAATATAAGCATGACCCTTTGTGCCTGCCTTTTCCGCCTCTCCATCCTCCGGCCGTCCTTAACGGTTCCTGTCTCCCATTCGTTTCGGAAAAAATTATTAAAAAGGCACTTTTATTCATTTGCCTCGCCTGTTCCCCCTTGGCGCCCTTATCCCTTTATCCCTTATCCCCTGTATCCCTTTTCCTGTCATCGGTCTGCATTCGTTCCTCAAGAGCGAATCTCCTTTTTCCCTCCCAGATATGTCATTCCTTCATTCGATTCCGCAATAGCGCATAAGTTACTATGAGCTATCATCCGGGATAGAGACCCAGAGTTGCTCCATGCGTACGAGTTGATGATTGGCTAGTTTTGGGGAGCGCGCATGGAGTCTGAAACGGTTGCGATGCTGGCGCATGCGAAGCCGTTCATCCTGAAATTTGTTTGGGGCAATCTGGGACACAATCTGAATGGTTTCATGCAGTGTATCAGGGTGGGGAAGCAATTCCCAGGCGCCCTGACGCTGAATAATGCGCAGTGTGAGACCCTTTTGTCCAGTGGTGCGAAGTAAACGACGGCCAAGGGCTCGGAAATCGCTTTCTCGATCATTATTGGTGCGGGGCAGGCCAGGTACATCATAACAATGGAATAAACCGGGGGCATAGCTACGGGTGGTTTTTAGGATGATGTGAAAGGAATTTCGCAGCATCGGATCGCGAAAGCGATTGGCTTGGATTTTGACAAGGTAGGCGAACAGGCCCTGGCGTACTTGGATGCCGGAGCGGGTGGGGGTTTGTTCAGGATCCAAGAGAGTGGCAATGTGTTCCAACCAATTGGCAGCCTCACGCACAATGGAATAAGTTGCCTGGGCAGACTGAAGTGCTGTTTGCAGTCCGTGCTGTAATGCCAGTAATTGAGGAGTGGAATGATGAACGATCAAGCGGTCCAGGCATTCCTTGACTTCGGATAAACCCACAAACATCTCAATTCCAGCCAGGTGCAAAGGCGGGCGACCTTTGAGGGTCAACAGATAACGAATACGACGACATATATCTCGGGTAATGGCATCGCGAACTTGCTCACCATCTTTTGGCAATATGGGGTTAGAAAGCATGGGGGGTTCTTCCACCGGCGAAGGCAATACCCCGGTAATGGTCAAAATACCCTCTGACTCAACGTCTTCCTGGCGGATGTATTGACCAATGGCTGCTCTGACATCCTGTCGCAAGAGCATTTTCATGGCTTCATCTGCTTCTGCCACAGGAACTGCGATATTGCGCAGATAGTGGCTTTGGCAAAAAGCATGCCTGGCCTGTGGAAAGACTTCAGCCACAGCTGATAACAGACCACTCTGTTTGTCGCTCATAACAGCAGTCACCCGCAAACCCAGATCGGCAATGGGCCGCAGAAAGTGAACGAATGCCGCTTGATCTTGCTGACTCATCCAACCACACCGCAATGTCACTCCACTTACCAATTCCCGTACCAGCCACAACTGCGGCTCGCCTCCTTCAGGTGCCAATCCATCCAGACTCAATAACAGACCCACTTGGTCAGCTACTGTTTTTAGATGCTTCAGTTGCTCCCGTTCGTGACACGCCAACAAGGGCAAATATCGATAGTGATACAACCCTCTCACTTGCGACTCGCTGATCTTTAGTCGCTGTCTCAACTCGGTGTGGATGGTTGCAAAGGGTTGCTGCATGCTTTGTCGCTGCCAACCAATCTGCGCAATCACATCATATCCATAGGTGCACGAAACCGGCGCTACCTGCCCCCATTCCACCGAACCCAATATCCTTGGGGAAGCCTCACAACTGAGATTCACGCAACGCTTCGTCCGTTGCGCAATCATCATTACTTCCTTCATCCCTTGCACAGTTTTGTATTTACTGGTGTAGGCAACCCGCATTGGCTCATTACAGCTTGGGCACCTATCCAATTCACAAACGTATACCGTCCCTTTTCCCGAGTAAAATATCCCTTGGGTCCTCATGGCGCTCTCCTCTCTCAGCAAGGGGTCAGTTTGCCATGAGAACCTATTTCTATCAATCCTGTAGTAAGTTATGCGCTATTGCTCAATTCCGCAATGTTTCGCCAGATATGGGAGTAAATTATTCGTTCCTCTTTCGTTTTTTTTCCAAAAAATCCAATCATGCTGTGCACCTTAAAAATCGAACGGTTATAATCTCTCCTATCCTTTGATTAGAGGAGTCTGCCATGCTGACAGTCGGATACATCGGTCTCGGCCTGATGGGTAAATCGATTGCCCGGAACATTCTCAAAGCGGGATTCCCGCTGGTAGCCCACAACCGCTCGCGCGCCGCGGTGGATGAACTGGTCGCCGAGGGAGCGGTGGCGGCGTTCTCTCCGGCTGAAGTGGCCGAAAAAGTGCAGGTCGTTTTCACCAACCTGCCGGATACGCCGGATGTGGAGCAGGTGGTGCTGAGCGAGCATGGCATCCTGGCAGGCGGGCGGGAAGGTTTGATCTGGGTCGACAACTCGACCATCCGGCCGGTCGCCGCGCGGGCCCTGGCCGGGCACCTTGCCGAAAAGGGACTGCTCAGCCTGGATGCGCCGGTCTCGGGCGGCGACATCGGGGCGCGCAACGGCACGCTGGCCATCATGGTCGGCGGCCCGGCCGAGGCGCTGGAGAAAGTCCGCCCGGTCTTCCAGGCGATCGGCAAGACGGTCACGCACGTCGGCGAAGCCGGCGCCGGGCAGGTGGCCAAGGCCGCCAACCAGATCATGGTGGCGGCGCAGATGGTGGCGATGGGGGAGTTGCTGATCTTTTCACAGAAAGCCGGTGCCGACCCGCAGAAAGTGGTCGAGGCCATCCGGGGTGGCGCGGCGCAGTGCTGGACGCTGGATGTCAAGCCGGCGCGTCTCTTTGCCGGCAACCGCACACCCGGCTTCAAGGCGCACATGCAGGCCAAGGACCTGAACATCGTCCTGGAGACTGCACGTGAGTACGGCATCCCGCTGCCCTCGGCGGCCGTGGACGCGCAGCTTTTCAACGCCATGCTCCAGAACGGCATGGGCGAGCTGGATAATTCGGCCGTGATCGGGATGATCGAGGCGCTGGCAGGGGTGAAGCTAAATACCGATTGAAAATTTGAAGCTCTACCGTATCCCCTATCCCTTAACCCCTCGCCCCTACCTTCATGATTCTGGTACAGGGTTGGTTGGAAAGGTGGAACAATTATGCATAAGATCCATCTCTCATGGGGGAGCGTACGCGATTTTGGCCTCATCCTGGCCGGGGCGCTGCTCCAGGCGGTGGGACTGCGCCTGTTCCTCGTCCCGGCGAACCTGGCTTCGGGCGGGATCACCGGTATCTCGCAACTGATCCATCACTACACCAACTGGCCGATCGGCCTGATGGTTTTTATCGGCAACCTGCCGCTGTTCCTGTTGGGCTGGCGCTTCCTGGGCGGGCGGCGCTTCCTGGTGCGGACGGTCGTGGCAGTGGCGGCGTACTCGCTTTTCACCGACCTGCTCCTGCTGCTGCCATTCTTCCCCAAGGCCGGCCTGACGGACGACCTGGTGCTGAATTCGCTCTACGGGGCGGTCGCGAACGGGATCGGCTATGGGCTGGTCTACCGGGCGCAGGGCACCAGCGGAGGTTCCGACATCCTGGCACGCATCCTGAACCGCTGGCGCGGCATCCCGATGACGCAGAGTTACCTGATGACCGATACGCTGGTGGTGCTGGCAGCCGGTTTCGTTTTCGGCTGGCAGAGGGCGCTCTATGCGATCATCGTCCTGTATGTCAGCGGCCTGGTGGTGGATAGCACGCTGGAGGGCGCCGGCACCGTCCGCACGGCTTTTATCGTCAGTGGGCAGGCAGAGGCGGTGGCGGAGCGCATCCTGTTGGAGATGGAACGGGGGGTGACCATCCTGAACGGGTCGGGCGCGTATACGGGCGCGGCGCGTTCGGTGTTGTATTGCGTGGTGAGCCGCTCGGAGGTCCAGCAGTTGAAGACGATCGTCCACGAGATGGATCCGAAAGCATTTCTAGTGATCGGCCAGGCGCACGAGGCGTTGGGGGAAGGGTTCCAGGAGTTCAAGAAGCAAGGGGGATGAGGTTCCTGAGGGGCCTGAAGAGCCTGAGGTGCCTGAAGAAAAAAGGGCCTGAGAGTATTTCATCAGACACCTCACATACCTCATAAACCTTCCCCCTACTTTCCAAACTGGAGGATTATCCCTGCCACCAGGGCGGCCTGTCCCAGGTGATACAGGATCATGTTCGCCAGGCGTCCATTCTTGACCGGATCGGCGAATTTATTCCAAGCCAGGAGGACGTCTGAAGAGTAAAAAAGGATCGCCCCTGTGGCCACCAGAGCGGAGGCGGAGATTTTCCAGGCGGGGTTATTGACTGCCAGCAGGGCGGATAGCAGCATCAGGGTGATGACCATGCCGTACAACCCGACCGGACGTACCAGCCGGGGCAGGCCTTTCTGGCGCACGCCGGCGATGATGCGCCGCAGGATACGCGCTGCGCTCAGCGCCAGGATGATCGCCAATCCCAGCGACCAGATCGGGGAGACAGCCGGCAGAGGCGTATTCAGGCCGACGATATAGGCGAGATGGGCACATAAGAAGGCGGCCAGCCCCGGTAGGAACCAGCGTTCCGAGAAGCGGGCGTAAGAGACCATCAGGAACACATCCCCGGCCAGCGAGAAGAAGATCCCCAGGAAGAAACATACCAACGGCACCGAGCCGAACCCGCCCACCAGGGCCATGAGCCCAAGCAGGACGAGCATGGCCGCCGGCTTGGCCAGGTACTCGACCTTCTTCCAATTCTTAGCGACAGCCACCCAATCGAAGGCGGCAACCAGGAAAAACAGGATAAAGCCAGGGATCATTTTTCACCCTTGATCTTATAGCCCAGGCGGCGCAGGGCGTTTTCGTCATCGCGCCAGTCCTTGTCCACCTTGACACGCAGCTCCAAGAAGACTTTCCGCCCGCTCATGGCCTCGATCTCCAGGCGCGCCGCCGAGCCGATCTTTTTCAACATGGCGGCCTTTTCGCCAATGACGATGCCCTTTTGTGAGTCGCGCTCCACCAACAGCGTGGCGGAGATGAAGGCACTGCCATTTTCCCGCTCGCTGAACTCGTCCATCCGGACGGCCAGGGCATGCGGCACTTCATCGCGCAGGAAGACCAGGGCGGCCTCGCGGATCAATTCCGCGGCAATTTCCTTTTCGTAAAGGTCGGTGATTTGATCTTCAGGGAACTCTGCGGGCCGGATCGGTAGGAGGGCAATGAGGGCTTCCAGCAGTTCCTTCAGCCCCTGGTGGCTGGCGGCCGAAAAGGCCAGCGCCGGGGCGTCCGGGACCAGGGCCTGGTATTCGGCCCGCACCAATTCCAAGGCCGGAGTCGGGACCTTGTCGATCTTGTTGAGACCAAGGATCAGAGCCGGCCTGCGCCGTAATCTCCCGAACAGGCTGGCGGCCCGCTGATCCTCCTCGTCCGGTTCCGTGCTGGCATCCACCAGGAAGAGCACCACGTCCACGCCGTCCAAGGCTTCTTCGGCCTCCTGGTTGAAGAACTGTCCGAGCTTGTGCCTGGGGGTGTGGACACCGGGCGTATCCACGAAGACAAGCTGGGCCTCCGGCAGGGTCAGGATGCCGAGTTGGCGGCGGCGGGTGGTCTGCGGACGCGGCGAGACGGCGGCAACCTTCTGGCCGAGGATGGCATTGACCAGCGTGGATTTGCCCACGTTGGGTTTGCCGAGGATGGCGATGAAACCGGAGCGGAAATCAGGCATGAATATCCACTAAGGAACACGAAGAATTTTTACAAAGTTTGCAAAGAATCCCAAAGGTTCACAAAGTTTGTTCGGGTTTCCTCAAAGGAAAGCAAAACGGCACAAAGAAAATAATGATAAAGTCATAGATGCCTCGTCGAACAAGATACCAGGCTTATTATTTCGGCTTTAGAACCAATATTAATTCTTGAGTTTCTTTTCGCGGAGACCGTCCTGACTTATCGCCGCGGTCGCTTCCTGTGCCTCCGAGTGTACTAAACTTACTTGCGACCTGCCGTTTACGAACCTGGAAATATTTTGCCGCGATTTTTCGAACAGAAGCACCAGACAATCCATTCGAACATTCGTGGTCAGGAAATGTTACGATAGCTTCCGCGCCACGCGAAGAGATATTTTTTAACAAATCGTCAAATGCCTGAGAAGATTCGGAAATGATACTATATTTCGAACGGGGCCGAAGTTCATGTGCGGGATACCGACCCACTCCTGTAACTTCCCCGCAACTCCCCTGTGCAATAGTTTCGAGAACATGGTAAAACCGGCTGTAATGAACGCTTGAATAAGGAGGATCAATAAAAACAAGGTCACCTTTCTGAAGTCTTAAGGCAGCTTGATTGGCGTCTGCTACTTCTGCTTTGCCAGGTCGTTGAGCATACTTCCCTGACAATAGCTCTAATGCAGATCTTGTTTTTTCGACAATATCCTTCCCCCAAGCCTCCATGATGAACCGTTTTGCAGTACGTGTGGGCTGGAATGGTTGAGCGGTATGACCTGGTGCAGCCGCGCATTGACTGGAAGCTTGTATGAGTGCAGCCAGAGCGACGGTCTTTGCTGTTTCGTCAAGGGGCAAGGAAGCGCGCAGAGCATCAATCCAAACGGCTTGTTGGGGACTGAAGTAATGTCCCCCATAGGCTCTTGTGACAGGTAAATCCGTTTGTTCATTGCACCATGCACGGACAGAAGCGACGAGTTTTTTTGTTATTTTTTCGGTAGATGGAATTTTAAGCGTATTAATTTGAAGGCCCGCCCGTTCAAACCATTCTTTCCAAATTGGTTCCCAATTAAGTAAAGACTGACGACCAATAATAGCAGAAGTTAGAACTACACTGTAACTCTGAAGGTCAAAAGCCAGAACAGGGATTGCAAATTCTCGAGCAACATGGATGGCAACTGAGCCTGAGCCTGCGAAAAGATCGACAAAGCGATTAGCGGCTTCTATCTCTTCCGCCAATAATTCGCCAAGTCCGTTTTGTAGCATGGCCCGCTTAGAGCCCATATACTTCATGGCATCAAAGCCCAGATTCCAGCTAATTCAAACCCGCCAAAATCAACAAGCGCACTCGACTGACTTTGGCGCCATTCCCGTAAAGATGCGCTACCTATTGGATTGTTGGCACGCCACACAGCAGAATCCCTAATAGCCTGTGCTATATCAGCCCAAAGATCTTGAGGATCACTAGGAACTAAATCAACATTCCATAACGCTCGTTCCTCTCCTTGTCGACCCCACCAAAAGAGGATGTCATCCGAAGTATAACCCGCGTTTGAAATCAACCGCCTTGCTGCCGCTGAAGCAAGAAAAAGCAATAAAGTTGCTCTGGAAATGATTCTCAGATGACAGGTCGGATCTTCAATTGGTACCCATTTTTCAGCTAAGTGTAGAGGGCTTGGATCGTTTGTCTGTTGAAGGAACGTAATCCACTCTACAGATTCTTGTGGTGATAAGCCTAATCTTTCGAGATCACCGTTAGTCGGTGCTGCTCCATTTCGTTTCCGATAAGCGTTCCTCAACAAGAGACGTTCAAGATAAGGGAACCGGCGTGTTGTACCCGGTTCAAAAAGTTGCCAAAGCTCTTCGACAAAACTTGTTTGTTGATGAACATCAAGTCGGTTGGGCCTTCGGAATTCAGAGGGCCGATAGCTTACCAGATTGCGAGAGTTGTGGTCGTCATCGACGTTCGCCAAATCCAATCCCCATGATCTGAGCCAATATTGTGCAACTGCACGAACTGGGATAATTGCCTTTGTTGTAGTCAACCAATCAGACAGTTGAATCGAATTAGGTCTTACTAGATCATCGAGCAGATCTGCCGCTCTCTGAAGTCTCGCCCAGTGTCTAAGAATAGGCCATATATCTTTGTGGGTTCCATCTCCTCTAAGAATTATGATCGTGTTCTTTTTATCAATAATTGCGTGGGGGTTTCCTAAAATCCCAATTCCTTCACTAGCAAGAAGCCCCATTGCTGCCCGCAATTCCGCATAGTATCCCATGTGAGTAGCAGCATAAGAATCACCTCGGAGCGCAGCATCTACAGCTCGTCCCAAATATGCCCAGCCGTCAATAACCTGGGTTGGTGCCGAAGCGCTTACATAAGCACACATATCCAGATGATTAAGGGACGTTGTTTTAGGCCTTGTATCTTTATAATAAAGCGATGTGCAACTTTCTCGATAGCGATTTGTTCTAAGTAACCATTTCTCAGCGCGATAGCTACCCGGAAACGAAATAAAATAATTTTCTACATTCGAACGAGAAGCCTTCTGAAGTGCTCGTTTTTGCGTAACGTTGAGATTTTTCATTTGTATCCTAATGCACTCATAACAGTTTTAGCCGCCAAGCCAACTTTACCATCTTGATTGGAAAGATGCTTGAGTAATTGCCTACGCATTTCTTTGTATCCACTACTTCCCCGAAATACAGCTTGACGCATTCTTTCATTATCATTTAATTCCGGGGTTGACGATGTTCTCCAGTCATAACCGGCAAGTTCGTCGGCAATTGCCCTGATAAATTTTGCGCCATCTGTCTTGCTAAATGATTTTAAGGCTGCGGATACCGCAATTTCGTCAGTAGCAGCAGCTTCTTTATCGCTAATCTCTGCACTAGCGCTTTCCCAACGCCAATTCTCTAGATTTAGCTTTTGACTTTCAACGTAGCATAGATCATTCACGATAAAAAGAAAACCACGAATTCCTTGATCTGTGCTTATCAATGAATATTCCCCGTAAAATGCTGGGTCACCAGTTTCAAAAAGTTCTCGTTCTTGCAACTTACGTAGATGAATTGCCCACTTCGCTTGGTTTCGCTTTACACCTTCCTTCAAGGCGTTCCCAGCAAATATCAGAACAGCAGCTTGCATTGCACGATTCCAAGGCAGAATAGGATCATTCCTTGTAGCAGGAGGGCCGAAAAGGCCACCTATTTTATTCCCAGACCCTTCCCAATGTTTGACGAAACTAGCCATTAAAGATCGTATCCAAGCAGCCTGCGTGACTGTTGGGCCTTTGTATTCACGCTCTGCCCGTGTCTCACCAAGCATATTTATCCGTTCATACCATGGACTTTCTGGATGTGACCAAAGAGCTTCGACAAGTTCTTGGCTACGCGTCTCGCGATAAATCGAATGTCCTGCGAATTTATCTAGCCAAGACTGCTGACGAAGTAATGGATATAGATCAAAAGCAAGAGAGCGATTGATCTTCTTCGGTGTAATGTTCACTGACCAAAAAAGATATGCCTGCCAACTTCGATCCAATCCATAAAATGCAACAACAGGAAGCTCAAAATCGTCACCCGGATCATATTCATCGAATGCCCAGAGGCAGTGTTGGCCATCGATTACTTCTAAAGGAAACACTTCATCAGGCTCCCAATTTGATCCAGAAAAGCTTTTCGGAAGATGAAGCGAAACAGTTTGACCGAGATTCTTCGACTTGCACTAAATCGGCATCGGGAATTTTGACACCATTGCGGACGTCTCCTGGAATAAGTATATTTACAAGAATAGCCGTGGGCAACCATCCTGGCTTACGCAGGTCATCAGCTCCCTCTGATTTCCGTTTTGCATCACTCATTTCACACCAAGGGAAACCGTATTGCACAAATTCTCGTATCATCCTTGACCGTTCTTCTTCGTGACCTCGCTGGACATTTGGGTCTTTAACCCGGGGTTTTCCTCCCTTTGTCGACCGCCGATAGACACCTGTGAGGGCCTTCAAGTGGCTCGCTTTTATCGTACAAAGGTAAAAATGGTCATTTGGTTTTGACTGTTGTTCTTTGGGATCATATCGAACATCATCCCAAGATCGTAGCCATTGGTGAACTTTCAGAGCAGTAATTATCATAGTAATTCCTGTCATTTTGTAAGGATAGGAATGTCTTTGATGTAAGAATAACTTTTAGAAAGGAAAGCAGGCCAATTGATGAATTTTATTACGTCATCACTGCCCCTTCCATCTTCAGCAGCCATTCCTTTGTCTTGACTCCCTCGCCCAGCCCATAGCCGTGCAGCTTTCCGTCCACCCCGATGACGCGATGACAGGGCAGCACCAGCGGCATCGGGTTGGTGGCTTCGGCGCGACCCACCGCCCGCGCGGCGTGCGGCCGGCCGATGCGTTCGGCGATTTCCTTGTATGTCCTGGTCTCTCCATAGGGGATTTCGTCCGTGGCTTGCAATACGGACTGCTGGAAGGGCCGCAGCACTGTCCAGTCAATCCCCAGGGTGAAAGCGCGCTGCCGGCCGGAGAGATATTCTCCAACCTGCCTGGCTGCTTCGCCGACACGCTCCGGGGCGTACTCCACCGGCCGTTTAAAACGTTTGACCAGGTAGGCCTCGAATTCGGCCTGGGTGAGGCCCGCTTCGATTGCCACCAGCCCGAGGCCGGATACTGCCAGCCACAATTTGCCGAGGGGGGTCCTGGCAGTCTCGCCAAAATACAGTCCAGATTTCTCTTGCATGGGCGCCTCTTTCAGTATCCACTGCAAAACAGGCCAAAATTTCCTTGAAAATGCTTACGAAATTGTCAGACAAGCGTAGGGTAAGCGTAGGGCAGCCGTCAAGCACATTTTAGACCGGGATGGTAAGATAGGATGGTAAGGCGATTTCTCTTCTCCTCCTTTCAAGAGAGCCGGGGTCGGCGTCCCCGGCTCTCACGATTCTATCACAATGTTATAATCCTTCCACCGGCGACCTCCGCCGAATGATCTTATGCTATCCCGTCTTACCTATCGCTCGCGCCAATTCTGGAATGCCCTGCTCAGTCCCGGCAAGCATGTCACGAGCGAGGCCCTCCTCCCCTATCTCACCTCCACCCAACTCATCCTTTTCCGCCGGATGCAGCCTTCGGAACAGGTGCATGCTTACCAGATATTTAACCGGCTTGTGACTGCCGGGCAGACCACCCCTGACCTGTTGACTGCGGCTTTGCTGCACGATATTGGGAAAATAATGGCGCCCCTATCCATCTTCGACCGCATATTGATTGTGCTTGGAAAACGCTTGTTCCGTAGAGCCACGCAGCGCTGGGCCGCCGGGACTCCACACGGGTTGCGCCTGCCGTTCGTTGTGGCTGAACATCACGCCGAATGGGGCGCGGAGCCTGGCCTCCCAGGCAGGCGCGACCCCCCTGACCGTGGAACTGATCCGCCGCCACCATGATCCGCGCCTGCCCAGGCTGGATTCGCACGTCGAACACCTGCTGGCTGCCCTGCAAATGGCAGATAATGAGAGTTGATCCGCTGGATAAGATTGAAGAAATGAGGAAACCATGACCGTCAAAATAGCCATTATTGGACTGGGGCAAATCGGCGCATCGATCGGGCTGGCGCTGGGGAGCCACAAGGACCAGGTTACCACGGTCGGGTACGATGCCTCGCCGGAAGTTAATCACAAGGCTCACAAGATGGGCGTGGTGGAGAACTTGGGGCATGGCCTTTCCGCCTCCGTCAAAGAAGCGGACATGGTCATTCTGGCCCTGCCTCTCGACCAGGTTCATGAGACGCTGCGATCCATAGCGCAGGATGTGCGTGAGGAAGCGGTGGTGATCGACACCGCCCCGGTCAAATCGGCGGTGGCAGCCTGGGCGGAGGAACTCCTGCCGCCCGGGCGCCATTACGTCGGCCTGAGCCTGGCGCTCAACCCTCTCGTCCTGGACGAAACCGGCACAGGCATCCAGGCGGCACGCGCCGACCTTTTTCAAAACGGGCTGGCGGCCGTCACGGCCCCGCATGGAACGGCTGGCGATGCCATCAAACTGACTGCCAGCTTTGTCACCCTGCTGGGCGCACGCGCCTATTTTGCGGACCTGGCCGAGGTGGACGGCATCATGGCAACCGTCCATACCTTGCCGGCGCTGGCTGCGGCCGCCCTAACGGAGATGGTCATCGGCCAGCCGGGCTGGGCCGACATCCGCAAATTGGCCGGACGGCCTTTTGTAGCGGCCATGCGGCCGCTCGACGCAGAAGAACCCGGCGCCCTGGCCGAGGCGGCCCAGAAGAATCGCATGAATACCGTGCGTGTTCTGGATGAGTACATTGCCGCGTTGCAATCCCTGCGCGACGAAATGGACGGGGAGGAAGAAAAGAACCTGCAGGTGCGTCTCGAACGCATTACGAATGCGCGCGCCCAATGGCGGCGGGCGCGTGCGGATGGCGACTGGCAGTCCATCGAATCCCTTGAGCAGGAAATCCCGACATCCAGCGAGCTTTTGGGGCAGCAGCTTGGGTTGGGGAGACTTTTTGGCCTGCGCAAGAAAAAGACGGAGGACGATTAGCGCGGAGATTGCCCTTTTGTCCCTGCCCATTTACCGATAAGCGTATGGCCTTCTATTGTTACATACTGGAATGCTCGGACGGTACGTACTACACCGGCTGGAGCACGGAGCCAGAGCGACGCCTGCGGCAGCATAACCGTGGGGCAGGCGCACACTATACGCGCAGCCGGCGTCCGGTCCGGCTGGTGTACGTGGAGGAGTTGCCGGACAAAGGGGTGGCTTTAAAACGCGAAAGAGCCATCAAGGCTCTCTCGCGTCCGGGAAAACAAAAATTAATTGGTAAAGAGGGGTAAATGCCCGAGAGAGATGATCTTCTCCCACTTGGCGCGCTCGCCTTCTGTCAGGATGGCGGCCTCGCCGGTGATTTTCGCCCCGGCTTTTTCCATGATCATGCGCATCCCCTGCAGGGTCGAGCCCGTGCTGATAACATCATCCACAATCACGGCGCGCTTGCCTTTGACATCCTCCTGATCTTTTTCGTCCATGATCAAGGTTTGCGGTTCGCCCGTGGTGATGGAGAGCGTCTCAGCAATGAGGGCCGCGCCCATGTAGGGTTTGTAGGATTTGCGCAGGATGACGTAGGGTTTTTTTGTCTCGACCGAGAGGGCATATGCCAGCGGGATGGACTTGGCTTCTGCCGTTACGATAACGTCGAACTCGACATCCTGGAGCTTCTTATTCAGGGCCTTGGCGCAGGCCTGAACCAGTTCGGTGTCACCGAGGATATTCAGGATGGCGATTTTCAGGCCAGGCTTGATTTCAAATAATCGCAGGCTGCGTTTGAGGCCGGCAATTTCGATATCGTAGGTTTCGTAAGCAGACATTGTCATCCTCCTGAACAGGTTTCGGCGATAGTTTATCACAGATTTTGAGCAGCGGGACTCTTACGGTATAATTTCCCATCGAGGTTATTCTTCTTTCTGATTCCTGTATTGGCATATGCTTCCTGATTTGCAACTCAACCAGGCCCTGCGCATGCGCAAACCTCACCCCTGTGGTTCCTACGAATGGACGGTGGTCCGTCTGGGTGCGGATATCGGCCTGGAGTGTAAAGGCTGCGGGCGGCGGGTGATGTTGACGCGCCGTGAACTGGCCCGCCGAATGAAGGCCATTTTACCGGAGGAACCCCATGGACGATCAGCAGACTGACAAGCCCCATATAACCTTCCTTTTTTCGGATACGGGTGGTGGGCATCGCTCCGCCTGCGAGGCCATCATCGAGGCCATTCATACTGAATTCGGTGAGTCCGTGGAAACGGAAAAAGTGGATTTCCTCAAGGATTATGCCCCGCCTCCTTTTAACCACCTGCCTGAAATTTACCCGGACATGGTGCGCCTGCCCGAATTGTGGGGGTTCATGTTCGACATCAGCGACGGCCGGCCGCAGGCCAGAATTATGACCTCGACGTTCTGGCCATATGTCCGGCGCGCAGTGCGCAAGTTGGTGCAGGACCATCACAGCGATGTGCTTGTCAGTGTCCACCCGTTGGCAACTTCCTTTGTGCTAAGAGCCCTCGGCAAGAACCATCCACCTTTTATCACCGTGGTGACCGACATGGTCACTACGCACGCCTTGTGCTTCGATAAGCGCGCTGACCTGACCCTCGTCCCGACCGAAAAGGCCCGCGAGAAAGCCATTCAATACAATATGCCGCCCGAAAAAGTCCGCGTGGTGGGACAGCCGGTCTCACACCGTTACCTTGCCCCCATCGGCAGCAAGGCGCCTCTGCGCGAGCGGTTTGGCTGGCCACAGCAAAAGCAGGTGGTCCTGCTGGTCGGAGGCGGTGATGGGATGGGACCACTGGTGGAGACGGCCCGCGCCATTGACGAATCAGGGCTGGATATATGCCTGGTCATCGTGGCCGGGCGGAACAGCAAACTCGAAGCGGAACTAAAAGAACAGACCTGGGAAAACCCGGCATTTATCTATGGCTTTACCCGAGACATGCCCGACTTCATGCGAGCTGCCGATATTATCGTTACCAAGGCCGGGCCGGGGACGATCGCCGAGGCGCTCATTGCCGAACTGCCGATCGTCCTGTATGCCAAATTGCCCGGCCAGGAAGATGGCAATGTAGACTTCGTCGTATCGGAAGGGGTGGGCATCTGGGCCCCGGAACCACTCCTGGTGGTGCGCGCCCTGACGCGCTTGATCTGCCGTTCGTCTGAGCGGGAGGCGATGGTGAAAAACTGCCGCCGCGCGGCCCGTCCCGACGCATCACGACAGATTGCGCTCGCCCTGGGAAATCAGGTCGGTCTGGCCGCCAGGCGCGCGTAGTATAATCCCATCGTCATGCCCATCCTGGACGCAAGCACATTCGAATTCTTCAGCCGCTCCCCGGAACAAACCCGCCGCCTGGGGATGCGACTGGGTGCATTGCTCCAGCCTGGTGACCTGGTCTGCCTCCAGGGCGACCTTGGGGCTGGGAAAACCACACTCGTCCAGGGGTTGGCACAGGGCTGGGGAGCGCTGGATGCCGTTTCCAGCCCAACCTTCGTGCTGGTGAATGCCTATCGCCGGCCTGATTCCAGTCAACTGTTTCATTTTGATGCCTACCGGATCGACTCGCTCGGCGAGGCCGAAGAATTGGATATGGAGGCTTTGCTTTCCCAGGGGCCTCTGGTGGTTGAATGGCCGGAGCGGGTTGAGCCCATCTTGCCCGGCGAACGATTGTGGGCCTGGTTGGAATATGAATCCGAAGAACACCGCGCCATGCGCTTTTCGGCACACGGGAACCGATACGAAAGTTTGCTCAGCCATTTCCGCCAGACTGTTTATGGAGGGGATTAATGCTGCTGGCGATTGACACCTCCACTGCCCAGATCGGACTGGCCCTTTACGACGGGACAAGCGTGCCCGGCGAATTCGTCTGGCACAGCGGCCTTCACCATACGGAGGAACTGGCCCCGGCGCTGGCCGAACTTCTTAGGTGCGTGGACATTAAAGCGGACGCTCTCACTGCCCTGGGCGTGGCGCTTGGCCCCGGGTCGTTTACCAGTCTGCGCGTGGGGCTGGCGTTCGTAAAAGGCCTGGTGCTGGCGCGGCATGTGCCGGTTATCGGTATACCTACTTTGGATATAGTCGCCGCGGCGGTGCCACTTTCAGGCCAGCCTCTGGCCGCAGTGCTGCAAGCCGGGCGCGGCCGGCTGGCCCTGGGCTGGTACAAGGCGGTAGAGAGTGGGTGGCAGGCGGATGGTCCAGCCACGGTGACGACTGCCGATGAACTGGCAGAAAAAATCCATACCCCGGTCATTGTTTGCGGTGAAATGTCCGCCGATGAACGCCAACGGCTGAAGCGCAAGTTCAAAAATGTAACGCTGGCTGCCCCGGCGCAATGTGTCCGCAGGCCGGGTATCCTGGCGGAACTGGCCTGGCAAAAATGGCAGGCAGGTAAAACCGACTCTGCGGCGACTCTCGCGCCCATTTATTTACATGTGGCCGGAGGCCTGCCGGTGTGATCCCATTTATCCGCCGGATGGCGCTGGCAGACGTTCCGGCAGTTCACGAAATCGATGTGCTTTCGTTCAGTTTGCCTTGGCCGGAGCGCTCGTTCCGTTTTGAGTTGACCGAAAACCCGGTCTCGCGCGCCTGGGTGACCGAGGTGGATGGGAAAATTGCCGCCATGCTGGTGTTGTGGTTCATCGTCGACGAAGCCCATATCGCTACCATTGCAGTTCACCCGGATTTCCGCCGCCAGGGCCTCGGCGAACAGATTTTGTTATATGCGCTCCGGGCTGCCCGCAGTGAAGGGGCGCAGCGGGCTTTCCTGGAAGTGCGCGCCGGCAATGCCGCCGCCCAGGCAATGTACAAAAAATACGGTTTCGAAGTCGCGGGAGTCCGCCCTGGCTATTACAAAGATAATAACGAGGATGCCCTCTTGATGAACCTGGAGAAATTCGATTTTCTGGAGGCTGTATGAGCGCCGAGGAAGTTCTTGCCCAGATTGCGAAAGAAGTGTCTGTCTGCCAAAAGTGTGCGCTGTATCATTCGCGCAAGAAGGCTGTACCCGGCGAGGGACCGGCGAATGCGGAAATCATGTTCATCGGCGAGGGACCGGGTTTCTATGAAAACGAGCAGGGACGGCCCTTTGTCGGTGCGGCGGGCAATTTCTTGAACGAACTGCTGACCGAAGCCGGGCTGAAACGCTCGGATGTGTGGATTGGTAACGTAGTAAAATGCCGTCCACCCGCCAACCGTGACCCGCTGCCTGAAGAATTGACGGCCTGCAACGAATATCTGGAGCGGCAGATTGTTGCCATCAATCCGAAAATTATCATCACCCTTGGCCGTTATTCCATGGGCAAGTTTATGCCCGGCGCCAAGATCAGTTCTGTGCATGGACAAATGCGGCGGGTCGGGGATCGTTATGCGATTGCCATGTTCCACCCGGCCGCCGCATTGCACCAGGCGTCGCTCAAACCGGCCATCTTAAAGGATTTTGGCCAGTTGCCGAGATTGCTCGAACAGGCACGGGCTGCCCTCAAACATTCCGCACCGGCACAGGTTGAGGAAACCCCCAAAGAAGATCCGAAACAATTAAGCCTTTTTTGATTGGCAAGGTTAATTAATCCCAAGTCTGGTAGGTCAGACCATTATTCATGTAAAGTCGAAAGGTTAATATGAACATAAAAGAAGCCCTCATCAAAAAGATGAACGACAGGACTGCCAGGATTGCCATTCTGGGATTGGGTTATGTGGGCCTGCCTCTGGCAGTTGTTTTTGCCGAGGCGGGGTTTACCGTCACAGGGATTGACCCGGACGCGCGCAAGTCCGATTCTGTAAAAAAGGGCGTCAGCTACATCCCGGATATTTCGACGGAACGGCTGGCCCCGCTGGTTAAATCCGGGCACCTGATTGCCAGCACGGATTTCTCATTGTTGAAGGATATGGACGCGGCCAGCATCTGTGTCCCGACGCCGCTGCGCAAAACCGGCGACCCGGATATGTCGTTCATCCTGTCCGCCACCGAGCAATTGGCGAAGTACATGCATAAAAGTATAGCCGTCGTACTGGAGTCCAGCACCTATCCGGGTACCACCCGTGAGATCCTGCTGCCGATGCTGGGAGAGGCCAATGGCCTGACGGTGGGTGAGGACTGGTTCCTGGCTTTCTCGCCGGAGCGCGTGGATCCGGGCCGGGAGGATTTCACCACGCTCAACACACCCAAAGTGGTGGGCGGCATCACGGAGGCCTGCGTGGAAGTGGCTGCAGCCTGGTACGGAGCGGCCCTACAGCATATTCATACGGTCTCGTCCGCCGAAGCGGCCGAGATGGCAAAACTGCTCGAGAATACCTTCCGCATGATTAATATCGGCCTGGTAAACGAACTGGCCATCATGTGCGAACGCATGGGCGTGGACGTCTGGGAAGTGATTGATGCGGCGGCCACCAAGCCGTTCGGCTTCATGAAGTTCACACCCGGGCCGGGCCTGGGTGGGCATTGCATTCCGATTGACCCGCTTTACCTCTCCTGGAAAATGAAAGCCTACCAGTACACGGCCCGTTTTATTGAATTGGCTTCGGACATAAACACGAACATGCCACGCTATGTGGTCAGCCGCATCCTGGATGCCATGAACGAGCGCGGAAAAACCTTGAAAGGGAGCAAGTGCCTGGTTCTGGGAGTGGCTTACAAGCCGGATATTGATGATATCCGCGAGTCACCGGCCCTGGATGTGATCGGCCTGCTCCAGAAAAAAGGCGCGATGGTCGAATACCACGACCCCTACATTCCAACCTTGAAGACCCACGAGGGTGCGGAAATGCGCTCAGTCCCGGACCTGATGGCAGCAGTGCACGCCGCAGATTGCGTGGTCATCACGACCAATCATAAGACATATGATTACAATCTCATCCTGGATGCGGCGAAGTTCATCTTCGACAGTCGCAATGCCCTCGGGAAAATGGGCAAGGACAGCCCGAAAGTGGTCAGGCTCTAGGCGCGTTTTTGGCGTATAAAACTTTAACCCTATGGCACACTACCTTGACATGGGTGCGGAGGGCTTCGTTAGCGGGCAAGCCGGGGCGCGCAAGCGAGTGGCACCGTGACCATATTCCAAAAGCTTTCGGCGATCTGGGAGGAAGATAATCTGTTGCGGAGGGTGGTAAAGAACAGCAGTTATCTTTTCAGCAGCAATGTCATTTCCTCCCTTTTGAGCTTTGTTCAAACTATCATTGCCGTCCGTCTCATCGGCATAGCCAGTTGGGGCCTGGTTTCCGCCATTCAGACATTCGCTTCCAACATTAACCGCTTCCTCTCTTTTCGTATGAGCGAGGTGGTGCTCAAACATCTCGGCCCATCGCTTGTGGATGATGAGAAGAAGGAAGAGGCGGCTATGTTGGTAAAGGCTGCCGGTCTGACGGAAGCGATCACGTCAGTGGCAGCCTTCCTGATCCTGCTGCTGCTGGTCCCCTGGGCCTCGCAGGCATTTGGCAAAGATATCAGCACGGCGCCCCTGTTTGCGTTCTATGGTTTGATCCTGCTCAGTAACCTGGTTTTCGAGACCTCCACCGGGGTTTTACAGGCCACGCAACGTTTCGACCATCTCGCCCGGGCAAACTTGATCCAGAGCATCATCACGGTCACTTTGATCGGTGGGACATACGTGCTCTATCGTTGGGGCGGCCAGGTCCTAGCCTCCAATTTGCTGGTATTGGAAGCCATCCTCCTGGCGTATGTGCTTGGCAAATCGTATTATGCATTATCATTTACCATCGTGGCCGTGCGCGAATTGAACCGCAGGTTGGGCGCGGGTTGGTGGCGCGTCTCCTTGCGCGAATTGCCCAATAAGCGCTCATTGGTGACCTTTGCGATTAATACCAACCTGAACGGTACCGTGAACCTGGTCTTCCGCGATAATATACCGCTCTATCTGGCAAATTTACTTTCCCTGACCGATGTTGGCTATTTTAAAATAGCCATGACCTTTATCATCCCCATCACAACGATCCTTGACCCGTTCATTGCACCGACTTATGCGGAAATCTCGCGGACGATCGCCAGGTTCGAATGGAAGACGACCTTGCGCCTGCTCAAGCGCATCACCGCGATTGCCAGTGCGGTCGTTTTGACATATTGGGCCGCCTGGGCTGTGACTGGCTGGTGGATCATCCCCACGCTCTATAAGCCACAGGCCAGCCCGGTCTATCCGGTGTTATTGATCCTGATTGCCGGCTATGGTTTTGCGAGCATTTTTCAATGGAACCGCTCGCTCTATCTTTCCCTTGGCAAGCCAGGTTACCCCATCCTGATCTCCACCCTGGTTGGCGTTATTGAACTGGCGCTGATGGCCTGGCTGGCGCCAACGTACGGGTATCTGATGATGGCGCTCATTCTCTCCGGTTACTTTATTATTTCAATTGGCCTGATTACTCTGCGAGGCCTGTGGGAAGTTCGCCACCAGCAACTGGCGGTCAGCGGTTAGCCATGAGAATTGTCTGCATATCTGCTGCGCAAATCCCCTCTGATACGGCCAACAGCATCCAGGTGATGAAAGTCTGCCAGGCCTTTGTACAACTGGGGCAGCATGTTACGTTGCTCGTACCCGACAAGCGAAAACCAACCGTCAGCGATCAGCAATTGATGACGCATTATGGCCTGGAGAAACTTTTCGAGATAGAGTGGCTGCCTGCCAGCAACCGCCGGATTTTTCCATGGAAAGCTGCCGAGCGGGCGCGCCGCCTGGGCGCAGACTTGCTGTATGCCTGGCCGCTCCAGTCTGCCGCGCTCGGCCTGCTGGCCGGCATGATCTCCATGCTGGAGCTGCATGACTTCCCCACCGGGCTCTTCGGGCCGTTCTGGCTGCGCCTTTTCTTGATTCTACCCGGACGGAAACGCTTGCTGCCCATCACCGAGGCGTTGGGGACTGCCCTGCATTTGCCGGAAGAACAGACGGTCGTCGCCCCGGACGGGGTGGATATCGAACGGTACCGTGACCTGCCGGACTCCCGATCCGCTCGCCGCCAACTCAAGCTCCCCGAAGCTTCAACCGTGCTCTGCACCGGTCACCTCTACGCGGGCCGCGGCGCGGATTTGTTCCTGAGGCTGGCAGCGAAATTCCCGCAGGCCCGGTTTGTCTGGGTGGGTGGCCGTCCGGCAGACGTGGCAGCCTGGAAAAAGCGCGCGGCGGCCCTGTCCAACGTTACCTTTACCGGTTTTGTGCCGAATGAGCGCATACCGCTCTACCAATCTGCGGCGGACGTGTTACTGATGCCTTATGGACGGGCGGTCACCACCTCCAGCGGCGGGAATACGGCCGAGATTTGCAGCCCGATGAAAATGTTCGAATACATGGCCGCCGGGCGCGCCATTCTCTCCAGCGACCTGCCTGTGCTGCGTGAGGTGTTGGACGAAACAAAAGCCGTCTTCTGTCCACTGGAACAGGCTGAGGCATGGGAATCTGCTCTGGATGGGCTGTTGGCCGACCCGCAACGGCGGCAGGCCCTCGGTCAACGCGCCCGGGCGGATGTAGAGCAATACTCCTGGGTAAAGCGCGCACAACGCGCCCTGGAAGGATTTTTATGAAATCTTTGCGTGATTTGTTATGGATACTCCCCTGCAGCCTTGTGATGGGACTGGTGCTCAGCCTGCTTGGGCCAGGGACTTGGTGGATTGGCTGGCTGGCGTACGCTCTCCTGCTGGCTCTCGGTCTGTTGGCACTTGCCTCGCTCTGGCGGTCTGCCTTTGCCAGCATGGAGCGGAATTGAAGCCTGGGGCGCATTCTCGGTTTGTTGTTGCTCCTGGCGGTACTCCTGCGGATGGGGCTGGGGATGGCTTTTTCCAACATCCTGCCGTCCGCCGGTAACGATACGGTAGTTCAAAAAGCCGGCTATATCTTCCCGGATGCCTATAACCGCGATATGCAATCCTGGGAACTGGCGTCTTCCTCCAACCCGCTCTGGCGGGCCTTCGACAAATCCTACAGCACCGACCAATATGGCGGAGTGCTGTTTTTTAGCAGTTTCCTTTACCGCTATCTCAGCCCCGACGCACACCGGCCCTGGCTGATCATCCTGACGGCAGCCCTGGTGGCTGCGATCGGAGTGGCCCTGGCCTGGAAAGCGGCCTACAAAGCCTGGGGAAAATCCATGGCCCTGGGGGTGGGTTGGATAATGGTCCTATATCCCGAAGCGATCCTGATGGGGAGCTCACAGATGCGCGAGCCATTCCTGATCACTTTTGTTGCCATGGCATTTTGGGGAGTGACAAGCTGGGCGGATAACTACCGTTCGGCTTTGGCCTGGTTGCTTGGAAGCCTGGTCGGGATGTTGCTCTTCAGCCCGGGCATAGCGGTCGTTTCGGTCATCCTGTTGGCCGGCTGGATCTGGCTGCCGCGAAAGGAAAGACGCCTGCGCTGGTGGTGGATTGCGGGAGTGGGGATGGTGGTGCTCCTGTCATTTTTACTCCTGGCCTGGTCCGTTGGAGGAAGCCTTCAGGTAAAGAGCGGGCCGCTGGCGAACCTAGTCAACTGGCTGAAATATGCGATGAATTTCGATGCAGCCGCTACGACCCTGAACTCCGGTTGGCTGCAAACGGTTTTCGAGTCCTTGCCGAAATCGTTGCAACTGCCGGTCATCGTCGCGTACGGGATTGCGCAACCGGTTCTGCCGGCTGCCGTTATTGATCCGGGTGTCTGGCCTATACGTCTGCTGGGCGTCCTGCGCGGGTTGGGTTGGTATGCGTTATTACCTTTCCTGGTCTACAGCCTGTGGCCGATCTGGAAGATGGCTGATAAACGCCAGCGTCTGGCATGGCTATGGCTGTGGCTGGCAACCTGGATCTGGATTCTCCTGGCATCGGCGCGTGCCGGCGGCGACCAATGGGACAATCCGCGTTACCGGGTCATCCTGCTGCTCTTCCAAGCCGCTCTTGCAGTAAAAGCCCTGACCTGGCAACGTGCCAGCCACGACCGCTGGCTGGGACGCATCTTTGCGGTGGAAGGAGTCTTTCTGGTTCTGTTCGGTTACTGGTACTTCACTCGTAAAACCCTCTTGCAATTGAAGATTTTTAATGTCTTTGAAGTTTTTGCCGCCATAGCGGTCATCGGCGCGGCCATCCTTATCGGCGGCTGGCTCTGGGATCGATGGCAGGTGAAACGGGGAAAAAGATGACCCCTGCAACCAAGACTCTAAAGAAGCAAATTAAATCATGGGGTACCAAGGCTGGCCTTGCGCTTTTATTGGCCTTGCTGGGCGCAGCGGTATACCTTGCATTTTCCATTCATTTTGCGAATACACAACGTTCCACTATTGATGAGGGTCTGTATCTTTACAAGGGTTATCTTTTTGCCAGGGACATTTACCACCCATATCAGGATTACGGGCCTCGGACGGAATACAGTCCGTTGTCATATTTAATCCCGGGGTATATCCAATTGTGGTTTGGGCCGGGCCTGCGTACAGGACGGACTTTTGCGGTCATTATCGGCATTTTGGGGTTGTTGGGATTGTGGGCAGCCGCCAGGCGGCTGGCAGGCCCTTGGTGGGCGGCCTTGGCCGTGTGGGCAGTTGCGCTCAACCCGGCGATCATTCGCTTTTACAGTTTTGGCCTTTCTCAAGGATTGGTGACCTGCCTGCTAATGTGGACGTTGTTCCTCGTGTTGGGGGAGGAACGATCGACCTGGCAGGCCTGTTTGAGTGCTGCACTGGCAGGTGTTATCCTGCTGACTCGCCAGAATATGGCCCCGGTCTGGCCTATTATTTTGGTTTTTATTTTCTGGCAATTTGGCCGTAAGCAGGGTCTCATATCCGCACTGGCAAGCGGCATTGTTGTTATCGTAGGCCAGGTTGTTTTTTGGCCGGGAATTTTGGTAATATGGGCCCCCTATCTGCCAACCAATCTTACGCCATTCCTGAATGCGTGGCGATTGCCGGAAGGGATCACATCAGTATTGAATAATCAGCCAGACTGGAAGACCCTGTTATATTCCCTGTTGGAGGGTTTTCGATATCACTTTGTCCCCCTGGTGGGCTCCATTGTTGGATTAGTGCTTTGGCCTGTCCGCAAAGCGTGGAGAAGCGAGAAGCAGTTTCGATCTGGCGTATTCCTGGCTGTGCTTTTCTTCGTGCTTTTGGTAATACATACATTGGCAGGTCTGGGTTTCGGCGGGGTAAATTACGGGAATGCCTATACTGTTAATCCCTATCTCGCATTCTTTTCGTACACCGGTTTGCTGTTTACGATTGCAGTGTTTTCAAATCTCCAAACGAATTTGTCTATTGCAAGGCAAATTGTTCTCAGCGTGATTATTATCTTGATTTCCACCAGCATAGGTTATGGCAGTTTTTTAATAACCAGTGGATTTCTGTTGTATCTCCGCATCCCTCGAATTTGGAGTTTCTTCACGACCGGGAAAATGCTTCCTGGTAATGTGTCTCTATGGGACTTTCTGTCTAATAGATACGGCATTGCGTACAATACCTCCCGTTGGTTGATTCCCTCGCTTACCGGTCTATTGTGCGGTTTACTGATTCTATTGGTTGGTCTTGGTATCTGGTCGTTCTTGAAACATAAGAGGCTGTTTCAATTCTATTCCTTAGGGGCAATTACTATGGCGGTTTTTTTGGCGGCCGGAATGTTGTTCTCTCCCTCCGTTGCCTTGGGCGGTGGATTTACACAGTGGGAGTGCAACATGAATGTTATCAGGACCTATGAGCAAACCGGGCAATTCCTTGCGCGCGCTCTTCCCCCGGACGAACTAGTTTATTGGGATGGCGGGAATGCAGTCGCACTCCTGCTGTATGTTCCCAATATACATGTTATCCCCCAACAATTAGATGATCAATGGAATTTTTTTCATGGAGGCGACAGTAATACACTTGCCCGCCTTAGTTTATGGAACGATGAACTGGCAAAACTCTGGCGGGATGAGGCGGATGTATTCATCATACAACAAGTTGATTATCCAAGCTGGCAATCGTATTTGAATGAGACTGAATTTACTGAACTTCAAGTCCCTCAATTGCCTGTAAACTGCGAATCGGATACCTTCCTCAGGATATTCCTCAGGAAAGTAAATTCTGTTGCCAGCTTTCGATGAAAAGTCTCGCCTTGATGAAGAGCTTACATTGAGTTGCACCGGGCAGCCTGTCTCGAATTCTAAATGCCTATTCTGCGGGAATAGAGCAATTGGATCATGGTGATGACGTCGGCCGCATACAGGACCAGGAGTGTCACGACCCAGACCGTGAAGACCGTCCGGACCCAGTGAAACCGGTTTTTCAAGCGCGCATCGATGAATTCGACTGCCCGCATGAAAAACAGCGGGAAGGTGATGATCAGCGCCGGGTAAATAAAAATGACTTTCATCATGGATAAGTTTGTATACAGCACTAAGTATATGCAGAGAAAAAGGATGAAACCGATGGAGGTCGCTAAAACCAGGCCGTAGTGGGTGGTGGCTGCCAGCGTCGTATCCCGTTTGAAGATGCTCTCCAGGAACACACCGATTTCAAGGACTGCCCCGAGCAGGACCAGGAGCGTGGGGAGCAGCGCCAGGATGTAAATCGTCCGAGAGAGGGCGAAACCCTGATCTCCGGTCGTGGACCAGGTAGGCGGATAATTGATAAAATGGATGGAATTGGCGTCTCCGTACAACACTGCCCACAGGGAAGTGCAGTTGGCTGGCCGCACGCCGCTGTATTCGATCCGGGGGTGTTGGATGAGGGAGCCGAATTTGAAAGTGGCATATCCGTCCAGCATGGAGCGGATCCCACAAAGTTTTGCCGACATCGTGCGGAAATGCGGCCTGGGTTTCCGGCTGACATTCATCAGGAAGGGGGAGCCGTAATTTTGGTAGTTCGGGATGTATTGGTTCAATGGATTAAAGATCGAGATGACCAGTGTTGCAGCAATGAACAGGAAACCTGCCAGCCAGAGCCTGGCTGCGTGTTTCTTCTCCACCCAGGCTTTTATGAGCAGCGCCAGGGTGATGGCGATGGCGGTGACCCAACCGTTGGTTTTGGAACTGATGCATAGGAGGGTGAAGAAGAGGATCAGCAGGAAGGTCACCGGTTTCTGTTTTTGCAGGAAGAGGATTGTACAATAAAGCGCCAGGGTGGAAAAAAGGATCACGAAGGTATCATTCGTGACCTGGGAGTTGATCCCGATCAGGGTCGGGTTGAGGGCGACGAGTCCGAAGCTGAGCAGCTTGAGCGTCTCGCTCTTCACGGGGAGGCGGTTGATCAGAGCTCCTGCGGCCGCCACGGTGACCAACCCGGCCAGGAAGTTGACCAGCTCGACCACCAGGATCATGGCATCCTGGCTGAGCCTGTCCGCGCCGGTAATTTGAAGGAGCATGGCGGCGGTGAAATGGAAGAGTTTGGGCTGATAACATTCCCAACAATTGCCTTTGTCGGGCAGAGTCCCGGATTTGATGATAAGGCCGATCACCTGCATATGGTCGTCGTTGGCCTGGCGGTTGAAACTGACCATCCCCAGGCGCAGAGCGACGGACAGGAGGAAGATGACCAGAACGAGGATCTTGTACCTTCGACTAGTTTGCACCATATCTCTCCCTTATCACGATGATTTCATAATGAGCCTGAAAAGTATAACATATTATGATTTCCGGAGTATCATCAGGCCGCTTGACGTATTCTTATTTGCGTTTATAATTCAGCAATTGAATTTTGAAAAAAGGAGACAGGATAATGCCCACTGCATTAATTACTGGCATCACCGGTCAGGATGGCTCTTATCTGGCCGAGTTTCTTCTTTCGAAGGGATATGCCGTAGTCGGCATGGTTCGCCGATCCAGCACCGTAACTTTCGAGCGGATCCAGCACATCCAGAACGATATCGACATCATCCAAGGAGACTTGCATGACCAAAGTTCGTTGGTGGCCGCTCTGGAGCAATACAAGCCGGATGAAATCTATAACCTGGCCGCACAATCATTTGTTTTCACATCCTGGAGTCAGGCGGTATTAACTGGCGAGGTAACTGCTTTGGGCGTTACGCGTTTGTTGGAAGCCATCCGTTCGGTTAACCCCAGGGCGCGTTTCTACCAGGCATCTTCCAGCGAAATGTTTGGCAAGGTGACCGAAACGCCACAGCGAGAAACCACATCCTTTTATCCACGCAGCCCCTATGGAGTTGCGAAAGTTTATGGGCATTGGATTACGGTCAATTATCGTGAATCATATGGTTTATATACCGTTTCGGGTATCCTCTTTAATCACGAAAGCCCGCGGCGGGGTCTGGAATTCGTCACTCGCAAGATTTCACATGGAGTGGCCAGCATCAAATTGGGGTTGAGCAAAGAACTTCACCTGGGTAACCTGGATGCACGCCGGGATTGGGGTTTTGCCGGGGAATACGTTCAGGCCATGTGGAGAATGCTCCAGCAGGCGACCCCTGAAGATTTTGTGATCGGCACCGGTGAAACGCACTCAGTCCGTGAGTTTGCTGAGACGGCGTTCAAATATGTGGGTTTAAATTACGAAGACTATGTTGTTCAAGATGCACATTTCCTGCGTCCTTCGGAAGTAGATGTACTCATCTCCAATCCGGCGAAAGCGCGCCAGAAGCTCAATTGGGAGCCGAAAATAAAATTCCATGAGCTGGTCGAGATGATGGTGGAAGCCGATTTGAAACGATGTAAGGATAGGCTGTAGGGTTCCATGAACATCCCCTTGGAGACAGCCCGCGAACTGGCATTGCTGGAGCATATCGAAAGCAATCCGGATGTGACCCAGGCTTCCCTGGCCACCCAACTTGGCGTGGCGGTTGGAACGGTGAACTGGCACCTCAAACGTTTGATTGATAAGGGCTATGTCAAGATTAAGCGCGCCGAACGCAAGAAACTGCGCTATATCATTACACCTGAAGGCATCGCGCTGCGCACCCTTCTCACAGTGGATTATATCGAACAGCAGTTCCTGCTTTATCGGAACACACGCCAGCGCGTCCGCGAGCATTTGGAGCAGATAAAAAATGCCGGTTATAAAGAGGTGTCTATCCGAGGCGAAGGTGACCTGGCCGATATTTGCCGGCTTTCCTGCCTGGAGCAGGGTATCGCCATTACTTTAGATAACAATGCCCCAGTGCTTGAAATTGTCGGTCTAAAGGTGCTTTTGCACCCGGGTGGTAGCCATGAGTGAAAAGAAGCATATCCTGATTACTGGTGGAGCGGGTTACATTGGTTCACTCCTGGCCTCGGAACTGTTGCGAGCCGGGAGTTATGTGACGGTAGTGGATAATCTCCTTTATGGGGGTGAGTTGCTGTTGGGCTTTTTGGCCCACCCTAATTTCCACTTCACCAAAGCCGATGTGACTGAGCCGGGTTCCGTTCGTCCTGCCCTGAGCCGCGACTGGCCCAAGCCGGATGCCGTTGTCCACCTTGCGGGAATTGTAGGTTTCCCGGCCTGTCAGGCAGTCGGGAAACAGGCAGCCTGGAGGCACAATGTCGAGGCTGTAAAGCGTGTCTACGAGCAGGTTTCGGACCTGGGGACTGCCAGATTCGTATTCGCTTCCACATACAGTACGTATGGGACGCCGGCGGACGGCAAACCGGTAACGGAGGAATCCCCACTCACGCCGCAGTCGCTGTATGCCGAGACCAAGATTGCAGCCGAGGAGTATTTGCTGGCACAGAAAAATTCTGTTGCCGCACCGCTCATTTTTCGCCTGACGACGCTTTATGGCATTTCGCCGCGCACGCGTTTCGACCTGGTTGTCAACCAGTTTGTCCTGGATGCTTATACCAGGCGCGAGCTTATCATTTATCAGCGCGGTTATTCACGTTCATTTATACATGTGCGGGATGTTGTGCGCGGCATCATTGCAGGCCTGAAAGCGCCCGAGGCGACCGTACGCGGTCAAGTCTACAACCTGGGCTCTGCGGATGGTAATTACACAAAAGACGAAATTGTTGGTCTGGTCATCAAGCGGCTGCCGGAAACGGTGGTCACATACAAGGACCTGACCTTTGGCGGCGACATTCGCGATATCTCCATCTCGTTCGATAAAATCCGCAGCCGGCTGGGTTTTTCGGCGGAAATGACCGTAGATGATGGTGTGCGCGAAGTTGTCCATACCCTGCGGACAGGCATCATCCGCAACCCGCAGGATGAAAAATATACCAACGCTCGATTCATTGTCCAATGACCATGACAGAAAACTTCTGGAAAGATAAAAGAGTACTTGTTACCGGGGGCGCAGGATTCCTCGGGTCGTTCCTGGTGAGTAACCTGGTTCGACGCGGCGCAGCGGATATTCTGATTCCGCGTATTGAACATTACAACCTGGTGGATCGTGAGGATATCCGCCGTCTCCTGGGTGATGCCCTGCTATCACCAGAAAAACGCCCCTCCCACCTTCTCCCTGCAGGCTTTCAGGCTTCCCCCCTTCCCAATTTCAAACCTTCTGACCTGGTGGTCATCCACCTGGCTGCGCGCGTTGGCGGCATCGGGGTCAATCGTGAATACCCGGCCGAGTTCTTTTACGATAATTTGATGATGGGTGTTGAGTTGATGCACCAGGCCTGGCAGCTTGGTGCGGGCAAATTTATTGCGTTGGGAACGGTATGCGCCTATCCGAAGATTCACGCCGGTGCCTTTTCATGAAGAGGATTTGTGGAATGGTTATCCGGAGGAGACCAATGCCCCTTATGGCCTGGCAAAGAAGATGTTGCTCGTTCAGGCGCAAGCGTATCGCCAGCAGTATGGATACAACGCCATCTTCCTGCTGCCGGTTAATCTATATGGGCCAGGCGATAATTTCAACCCAGCCTCGTCGCATGTCATCCCGGCCTTGATCCGTAAATGCCTCGAAGCGCAAGAGCGTGGTGAGAAAGAGATCGTCGTCTGGGGCGATGGCTCGCCGACACGCGAGTTCCTGTATGTGGAGGATGCGGCCGAAGGGATCCTGCTTGCTTCTGAAAAATATAACGGGCCGGACCCTGTCAACCTGGGTTCCGGTTACGAAATTTCCATCAAGGATCTGGCCGAGATGATCGCCCGCCTGACTGGTTTTCAAGGCAAGCTGGTCTGGGATGCCAGCAAACCCAACGGCCAGCCGCGCCGCGGACTGGATGTCAGCCGAGCCGAAACGCTCTTTGGCTTTCGCGCCAGTACACCGTTCGAGCAGGGCTTACGCCGGACGATAACCTGGTATCAGGGACAACATAAATAATAAGATGATAGATACAGTCTTGGTTAACCCTGAAATCGAACAAACCGATCCCGATGATTGGGACATGGTCATTGGTCCGCAGCGTAACCTGCTCGACCTGCGCCTGCGTGAGTTGTGGCATTCGCGCGACCTGATCATGTTATTCGTGCGGCGGGATTTTGTTTCGGTCTACAAGCAGACCATCCTCGGTCCACTTTGGTACCTGATCCAGCCTCTCCTGACGACCATTGTATTCACGGTCATTTTCGGAAACATTGCCAAACTACCTACGGATGGCTTGCCCTCCTTCCTGTTCTATATGTCTGGTACGGTGATCTTTACTTATTTTGCCAGCAGCCTGACCAAGATCTCCGATACGTTCGTAGCCAATGCCAACATGTTCGGCAAGGTCTATTTTTCCCGCCTGGCCGTACCGGTATCCATTTTGATTTCCACCCTGATCGCTTTTGCAATTCAATTCGGATTCTTCCTGATGTTCATGGCTTATTTTTATCTGCGTGGAACGCAGTTGCATCCCAACTGGTGGATCCTGCTCACGCCGGTGCTGTTATTGATGATGGCAGGGTTAGGCCTGGGATTTGGCATCATCGTTTCCGCGCTGACGACCAAATACCGTGACCTGCGTTTCCTGGTGCAATTTGGTGTGCAATTGTTGATGTACGCCACCCCGGTAATCTATCCGCTGTCATCCATGTCTCCCAAATACCAGGCGCTGATCCGGTTGAACCCGCTTACTTCTGTCATCGAAGCTTTTCGCTATGCCTACCTTGGCTCTGGCTCGGTAGACTTTCTCCAATTGGGTTACAGTTTTGGCATTATGCTGGTCGCGATCATCATCGGCGTGGTGGTATTCAATCGTGTTGAAGCGACATTCATGGATACCGTATGAGCAGAAATGTCATTCGGGTGGAGAACGTCTCCAAGGCTTACCGGCTGGGCCAGATTGGATCCGGCACGCTTACGGATGATATTAAGGTGTGGTGGGCTAAAGCGCGCGGCAAACCCAATCCCCTGCTCAAGATCGGGCAGGAAGACCATGGGAATCGGGATGAAGAATATCTCTGGGCGCTTCAGGGATGTCAGTTTTAATGTAGAACAGGGCACCGTGTTGGGTATTATCGGCCGCAACGGCGCCGGGAAAAGCACGGTTCTTAAAATCCTTTCGCGGGTTACCGCTCCGACCAGCGGGTATATAAAGGTCAAGGGGCGGATTGCCAGCCTCCTGGAAGTGGGCACGGGATTCCACCCCGAACTGACCGGGCGTGAAAATATTTACCTGAACGGCGCGATCCTGGGCATGAAAAGGGCCGAGATCGACCGCAAGTTCGATGAAATCCTGGCTTTCTCAGAGGTTGAACAATTCATCGACACACCGGTAAAACGGTATTCTTCCGGGATGTATGTGCGCTTGGCTTTTGCCGTGGCCGCTCACCTTGAACCGGAAATACTGGTGGTGGATGAGGTGCTGGCAGTTGGGGATGCTGAATTCCAGAGGAAAAGTCTTGGCAAAATGGGCGATGTGGCCCAGCAGGGCCGCACGGTTCTGTTTGTCAGCCATAATATGTCGTCCATTTTGCGCCTGACCAAAGAGGCGATCGTGCTCGAAAAAGGTCGGATGGCCATGCGTGCACCTTCTGCCGAGGCAGTGGATTATTATCTCTCGGCTGGAAATGCCAGGGCCGGGGAGCGAATCTGGGAAAAGGATGAAGTCCCTCCTGCTGCGGCGCCTTTCCGCCCGGTGGCCCTGCGCCTGCTTGACCAGAAGGACAGGGTGGTGGAGGTGGTCCGTTCCGTGGAACCGTTCGCCGTGGAGATGGAATATTACCTGGATGCCCCGCTGACCGGTTTGCGGATAGGCCTCTACCTGAACTCGGCCCGTGGTGACCAGGTCCTGACCACCTTTGACACAGACGAAGGCGCCCGCTTCGAGAAATACGTTTCCCGTCCGGCCGGGCATTATGTCAGCCGTTGCGAATTCCCGAAAGACCTGTTGAATGACGGGCGATATGTTTTGGGCGTCAACGCCAGTTCCTATCGCATCCGCCGTTACTTCATGGACGAACAGGCCCTGGCTTTTAATGTGGATACTTCCGGGGCGCCGGGGATGCAATGGTCCGAGCCGCGGCCAGGCGCACTGCGCCCGCGCCTGGAATGGAAGATCGAAACGAAATGAAGCCGAGACTGCTTGTCAAGAACTTGATCGGGGAATTGCCGTTCAGTGCTGACATTTACTGGTTATTGCGCAACCGGGGTCGCAAATTTCACAGTCGTTTTGATATGGAAGCCCTGGCAGCGCGCCTGCCAGAAGTAATGGCTCAAGTAGAGCCATTTATCGGATCTGCCCCACGCGGCAAGAAGGTTTTTATCTTTGCCTCCTGGCATTTCTGGATTATGCATACCGCCCTGAGCGGCCTGACCCTGCGCGGCCTGGGCCATGATGTGACACTCGCTTACCTACCCTATAGCGATTACGATGAACCGATCAGCCGCTTTGACTTGCGCCGCCAGGATTTATACGCTCGCCAGGTCTTGAAACAAGCCCAACCTCTCTTGAAGATCCTCTCTTTACTGGATGTCAGACGGGCGCGTGCCCTGCCTTTGGAATTAAGCAGGGCACTGGAGCAGGTCACGATTATCGATACCCAATACATCCGGCAAAGGGAGGATGTAAGCGGAACGGAGCCGATTTATCTCCTGCGTAAGGAACGCAATCTGGAGGCAGCCAGCAGGGTACTGACTTATTTCCAGGAGAACCGCCCGGATGTGGTCATCGTTCCGAATGGCATGATCCAGGAGTATGGCGCGGTCTACGAAACGGCCCGCCACCTGGGCATTCCAACGGTCACCTATGAATTTGGGGAACAGGACCAGCGCATGTGGTTGAGCCAGAACCACCAGGTGATGTATAACGAATCTTTCAACGAATTGTGGGAGACACGCCAGGACCGGAAATTGAATGACGGGCAGCGCGCCTGGCTGGAAGGTTTCCTGGCGGCGCGCCAGGGGCTTACCAAAGGCGAGAAATTTGCCCACCTGTGGCAAAAATCCGGTCGTGAAGGCAGCGTGAAAACGCGCGATTCGCTTGGCCTGGATGACCGGCCGGTAGTGCTGTTGCCGACCAATGTGCTGGGTGATTCTGCCACGCTCGGGCGGACCGTTTTCAGCCGGTCAATGACCGATTGGATAGAGCGAGTTGTTCCTTTTTTTGCAGACAGGTCCGAGGTCCAGTTGGTGGTGCGGATTCACCCTGCCGAAACATGGACAGTTGGTCCATCCGTTGCCGAGATCATCCATCGAGTACTGCCGGAGTTGCCAGCTCACATCCATTTGATTGGGTCGAAGGAGAAGATCAATACGTACGACCTGATGGAAATCGCCGATCTTGCACTGGTCTATACTACGACCGCCGGGGTGGAGATGGCGGCGCTTGGCATCCCAGTATTGGTGAGTGGGCGGGCTACCTATCGAAAACGGGGATTTACCATAGATGCGGATAGCTGGGACGAATATTTCCAAAAATTGGAAGGGGTGTTGGCCGATCTGCCGGCCCAACGATTGACACCCAGCCAAATCGAGCAGGCCTGGAATTATGCCTACGCTTATTTTCATGAGTTTACACGCCCCTTCCCCTGGCATCTTGAGAAGATCATGGCGGATCTGGACAAACGTCCAATATCCTATGTGCTCAGTCCGGAAGGCCGCCACGAATATGAAACCACCTTCCAGGAATTGGCTGGTGCTCCGATTAACTGGTGATCCTCAGCAGGATTGGATATCCATATGCCAAAATCGTTCTATATGAGTCTTAAAGAGCGCTTCCCCGGACCGGTTTCTTTTGTGCGGAAATTGTTGCTCGGTGAGGCTGGACAAGTGCAAAAGACCATTCGAGGACAGGAGAACGTTTTTAAAGCCGATGGTGCTACGCTTTCTGGTGTGAAAGTGGAAATTATCGGCGACAACAACCGGATCCTTATTGGTCGGGGCTGCGCCCTCTCGGATATCTATTTCCGGATACGAGGCTCCGGGCACCGGATCGAATTTGGGGAAAACTGCCGTGTGAGTCGAGGGGCGGTGCTCTGGTTTGAAAATAGTAACGGAGTTTTGCAGGTCGGTCCCGGTACCACAATGGTTGAAGTCCATATTGCGGTAACGGAGAATTCAAAAGTGATCATTGGTGAAGATTGCATGTTTGCCAATGATATCGACATTCGGACCGGCGACAGCCATTCCGTGATCGACACGCAGACCGGCGAACGGCTGAATTTTGCCGCGGACGTGGTTATAGGCCGGCATGTCTGGATTGCCCCGCACACGATCGTTTTAAAAGGAGTAAATATTGGTGAAAATTCGATCATCGCTACTGGTGCAGTTGTTACCAGGTCCTGTGAACCGGGCGTGATCATGGGAGGAAATCCGGCCAAAGCGATCAAAACGGGTGTTTCCTGGAAAAGGGAACGGGTTGTCAGAAATTAAATATATCGATCGATAAGGAGAAAAAATATGACCAAGACTCGTGTTCTTGTTACCGGCGCAGGTGGCTTCATTGGCCATCACCTCGTAACATTCCTGCGTGAAAAAGGGTACTGGGTGCGCGGTGCGGATATCAAATACCCGGAATATCGCACCAGCGACGCGGACGAATTCGAGCTGCTCGACCTGCGTCGCTGGGATAATTGCCTGCAAGCCACGCGCGGTATCGATGAAGTGTATGGCCTGGCTGCCGATATGGGTGGGATGGGTTTCATCTCTTCCCACCACGCGGAGATTCTGCACAATAATTCGCTTATCAACACCCACACCCTGGACGCGGCACGCCTTAATGGTGTTCAGCGGTATTTCTATACTTCGTCGGCCTGCGTCTATCCCGAATTCAAGCAGACAGATGCCAATGTCGTTCCGTTGAAGGAAGAGGATGCTTATCCCGCCATGCCCCAGGATGCATATGGCTGGGAAAAACTGGTCATGGAACGCATGTGTACCCACTACCGCGAAGATTACGGCATCCAGACTCGCATCGTGCGTTTCCATAATATTTTTGGCGATTATGGAACCTGGGAAGGCGGTCGCGAAAAGGCCCCGGCGGCCATGTGTCGCAAGGTGGCAGTGGCCAAACTGACCGGCAACCACGCGATAGAAATGTGGGGTGATGGCGAGCAGACTCGCTCCTTCTGCTACATCGACGATTGCCTGGAAGGGATCTATCGCCTGATGCGTTCTGATTATGTCTTGCCGCTGAACCTGGGTTCGGACCGTATGGTGACCATCAACCAACTGGCCGGGATGGTTGCCGATATTGCCGGCATCAAGATTACTGTCAAGCACATCCCCGGACCGTTGGGCGTGCGCGGGCGCAACTCGGATAACACCCGCCTGCGCGAAGTGCTCAAATGGGAACCACAGCTCACGCTGGAGGAAGGCCTTAAGCGTACCTATTCCTGGATCGAGAAACAGGTGGCTCAGAAGCTGGGAGTGGAACAGAAGTAGCGATGGCTTTTTTGACGGTATTTACGGCTCCCAAGCCATTCACCAATCCGCATATCAACATCATCCAACGCAACGCCATCCAATCCTGGATGCGGCTAAAGGATGTGGAGGTTGTCCTGGTTGGGAATGAAGCCGGCATTCCCGAGGCGGCCGATGAATTCCGCATCAGGAACGTGCCGGAGGTGGAGCGCGATGAAAAAGGCATCCCGCTGGTCAACTCGGTCATGCAGATTGGGCATACCTATAGTGACAGCCCCTTGCTGTGCTATGCCAATGCAGACATGCTGCTGATGTCTGATCTCTTCATAGCTGCGCAGCAGGTCTTGCAGCAAACCCGGGACTTTTTGGTGGTCGGCCAGCGCTGGGACCTGGACCAGAATGTCCCGTTGGATTTCAGCGGCGATTGGGAGTCCCACCTGCGGCTGGAAGTGGCGGAGCGGGGGAAGTTCTATTCGCCCTGGGGCATCGATTATTTCATCTTCCCGCGCCACCTCTATACTGACGTACCCAACTTTACCATCGGCCGGCCGGCCTGGGATAACTGGATGGTGTATCATGCCCGCACTACTTTTGGCATCGCCATCGACGCTTCCCGGGATGTTCTGGTTGTTCATCAAAACCACGATTACAGCCACCTGCCTGGCAATAAGTCGCCCTACGGCTCGGAAGTTGCCAGATCGAATCTGGCCAAGGCGGGCGGCCGGAAACATGTCTACAATATCCTGGATGCCAACCGCGAACTGGCCGGGGGGCGCATCCGCAGGCCGCAGCTCCGGCTGGTGCGCCTGTTGCGGCGGCTGGAGAGACTGTTCATTAACGACGAACAAAAAGGCTGGGGTTGGGAGATTTCATTGCGGCTTCAACATATGCAGCGTCCGCTGGCGGTTATACCAAGGAGATAAACTATGCGCGTTGGACAGAACCCTGCCCGTTTTGTCGAGAAAGTGGCCCAGCCTTCCATCTTTACTGTCGCGGTGGTCAACTGCATCCCATTCACAAGCGGGTATTATGAGCAGAGTTTGGATGTGCTTAAGGCTTGCCTCAATAGCATCCATGAGAACACCCCGGAATCGCATGATTTGATGGTTTTCGACAATCATTCCTGCCGGGAAGTGCGTCAATACCTCCAAGAGGCCTATGAGCAGGGCGTCATTCAATATCTGGTCCTCTCGGACAGGAATATCGGTAAACTGGGAGCCTGGAATTTCATCTTTGGTGCCGCGCAGGGGGAATACGTGGTCTTTTCTGATGGGGATATCCTCTTTCGTCCTGGCTGGCTGCCGGCCTCGCTGGAGCTCTTCAAAACTTTCCCGAATGTGGGCATGGTGACGGCCCGACCATTTCGTACGCCTCAAAAGTATTCCACCGCAACCATCGAGTGGGCGCACAATCAGAAAGCCGAAGTTAATTTCGAGGAAGGTTGCCTGTTGGATTGGGAGACCTACTGGGAACATGGGCGCAGCATCGGCGTAACGGAAGAGAAAACACGCGAGGATTACCCAAAAGGGATCGACTATCGCCTGACCTACCAGGGAAAATCCGCTTATGTTGGCGCGGGCCATTTCCAATTCATGGCGCCGGGCGACCTGCTTAAAAAGGTTGTTCCCTTACCATCTGACCAGCCGATGCGCGGCGAACGCGCCCTGGATGAGGCCATCAATGGAATGAATTACCTGCGTCTGAACACCGTGAATACATTCGTTTACCACATGGGCAACCGCCTGCCGGCTTCGGCCTCGGCAGTAGCGGTATCGAAACGCAGGTCCTTGCTCCAGCGTCTGCTCTGGCTGCCGGGCATCCGCCATATATTGCTCTGGTTGAACAACCAGATCTTCCGCCTGTATTTTTTCAATGTCGAGTGATCCATGACCGAGAATGTGCTTGCCTGTCCGTTGTGTGGAAATGGTCGCAGCAGGTCCGTTGACCGGCGCAAATTTCGCGGTCAGAACGTGACCAACCGGCTCTGTTTGCATTGCGGGCTGGTTTACCAATCCCCGCGCATGACCGGGGGGAATCGGCGGCCTTTTATGCAGAGGAGTATCGCCTGCTCTACGAAGGCAGTGCCGAACCGACCCCCCGTAACCTCGCTGATCAGCGCGGCCGGGCCGAATCACTCTATATGTTCTCCCGTTCTTCCATCACCACAGTCAAACAGCACCTGGACATCGGCTGTTCTGTCGGGTTGTTTCTACATCACTTTCAGGATGTGTATCATTGCCGGTCGGTCGGCATTGAGCCGAACGACGCGCATCGCGCCCATGCCTTCAAGGGTGGGTTGCCAGTCTATGCCACGTTGGATGAACTGGAGGATCACGAAGAGGATCGTTTCGACCTGATCAGCATGGTGCACGTGCTCGAACACTTGCCGGACCCGGTGGATTACCTCGTTCACTTGCGCGCGAGCCTGCTTGCGCCGGATGGCTGGTTGTTGCTCGAAGTGCCCAACCTCTACGCGCACGATTCGTTCGAAATTGCCCACCTGGTCTCTTACAGCCCGCATACCCTCAGGCAGGTTTTGGGAAAATCCGGGTTTGATGTGGTGAAATCGGAACAGCACGGACGTCCGCGCTCGCGGCTTCTTCCGCTTTACATCAGTCTGCTGGCGCGCCCGGCTCCGGCCTCCCGGCCGGCCTTTATCCTGCAGCCCGAAAAACGGGTAGCTCTCAAGCGTCAACTGGGGATGCTTCGCCGCCGCACCCTGGAACATCTGCTGCCGCGACAGGCCTGGACGCCCACATCCGGCTAGCCATGCCTATCCCAAGTTCCTACCGCGCTGGTTCGCAATGGATGGCTGCCTCGATCAGAGTAGTGAAAAAGGAAAAATGAAAGTATTGTTCGTAACCTACCATGATCCTTATGTTCTCGACCTGGCGAGTGGGTCTGATTACCACTATCTCCAGGCGGTTCAGAACAATGGTTTCGATGGAAAGGTAATTGGCCCTTTCATGGCCCCTCCCATCTGGCCGGAACGAATATTCACCCGGCTTTACCAGAGGAGCGGTAAAAGGTATCTAAAGCACACGCTGACAACCGCCTGGTTGGCATCCTGGGCGACCAATAAAGCCGCCGGGGAGTGGGAACCCGATGTTCTGTTCACGCACTATCCATCACCACTGATCTTTTATCATGCCGGAATTCCATGTGTGTATCGGATCGACTCCACTTTTTATGGGGTGGAAAAGGAATATCCTCGCTTTGGTAAATTGGCGCGCTGGTTTGAGATATGGCAGGAAAAGCAAGCATTTAAACACTCAGCCAGGGTGATCACCCATAGTGAATGGTCTGGCAAGATCCTATCTGATTTTTACAAGGTGCCGAAGGATCGAATCATAGTCTATCCGGAGCCTTCTGCTTTACCCCCCAATATCGTCCCGGATGAAATCCATATCCAGGAATGGAAGATTCTCAAAGAACCGCTCCGGTTGCTTCTCGTCGGCCGTGATTATCGCCGGAAAGGGATCGATATTGCCATTGAAGTTGTCCGCCAGCTCAACGCTGCAGGCGTCCGGACAGAACTCACTGTCTGTGGCGCAAAAGGGCAGAACGATGGATCTGTCAGGTTTGTTGGTCCGTTCAAGAAGAGCATTCCAGAACAGCTTGCGCAATACGTGGACCTGTATCGCCGGGCCCATTTATTGATCCATCCGGCCCTTTTTGATGCGGGCCCGATTGCGCCCGGAGAAGCCGCCAGCTTTGGTACCCCCACCATCACCAATGATGTTGGAGGAATGAGCACTACGGTACGGGATGGTGTATCAGGGATCGTCCTTCCCAAGTGGAGTCCTCCGGAGGCCTATGTAAAAGCGATCATTGAATTGACCAATGATCCGGAAAGATATTACAGCCTTTGTCAGAATGCCAGGGATAGATATGAACGTGAACTTAACTGGAGAGTGGTTGAAAAACAGTTCGGTGAGATATTGCGCCAGGTTGTTCGAGAATATCAATCAATCGTAGGATAGCAGATATGCGTCAAGGACAAAATCCCGCCAAGATGGGGTTGGCCGCCTACCAGCCAAAGAGATTGGGCATGGCATTATTGTCATATATCCCCTCACAAACCGGCTATTTTGCCCAATCGCTGGAGGTTCTGCGCTATCAAATTGCCAGCATCCATAATTCCACGAAAGAGTTTGATCTGCTGGTTTTCGATAATGGCTCCTGCCCGGAGGTACAGGAAGAATTACGCCATTTGCACTCGCAGGGGTTTATCCACTTTCTGATGCTTTCCCGGTTTAATATAGGGAAAACCGGGGCGTTGAACTGGATCCTGGCGGCAATGCCCAATGAATTTATCGGCTTTTCAGATGGCGACGTGCTCTTCCGTCCGGGCTGGTTTGAAAAATCCCTTGAAATTTTGCAGGCCTTCCCCACTGCCGGGCTGGTCTCCGTCCAGCCGTGTCTCTTCGATGTGCTGAAGGGCGAGGCCCGGGCCCAGCATACTCTTGAAAATGATCCGGGCTATCGCCTGTCCAGTTGCCTCCCCGACCCTGCGGTTGTCGAAGAATATGGGCACGGGGTTGGGATGGAGTTCCAGGACATCGAAGCGTTAAAGCAGAAACCGGTACCGGTTGTCGAAGAGACCAGGAGCGGAGTGCGGGCGTTGATCGGCCAATCCCATATGCAGTTTATATTACCACGCGCGGTGGCGCGGCGTGTCCGGCCCTTGCCGGCATCGCATGCCCTTTTTCGGGAGGAAACAAAACGATTAAATGCCTATATCGACCAGCTTGGCCTGGTACAGCTTACCTCCCTGGAAGCCTATGTCTACCACATGGGTAACCGGTTGGATGAGACCGCACTGGATGAGATTCGCCGAATGAACCTGGATGCCATCCTGCACCGCAGCCCTGTTGAAGACTCCGGACCACTTCAGGCGCAGGTTCCGCCGTCTAAAAAACATGCCATGCAGTTTCTTGGCCGGTTGGCGCGTATACCGGTTTTCAAGAAGACCTTTCGACGCTTATATAATTTCCTTTTTGAGTATTACGCCCAGGAAAAATGACCCAACGCATCTTTATCGCCGCCGATCACGGGCTGGCGCTTATTTCCTTCCTCCAGTCCGACATTGTCTCCACCCTTCTGAAAGCAGGCGTGGAAATCATCCTGCTTGTGGATGACCAAGCCCTCCCCGCCATCGAGGAGCGCTTCCACCAACCCGGCCTGACTTTTGAAGGGTTGCGTTTGGATAAATGCCAGGAATATTACCGCTCGGTCAGCCCGGTGATCCAGCGCTGGCTGGACCTGCTGCGTTGGACCGGCGGTTCAAAACGTATCAGCACCGTCGCCATGGATGGAAATTACCACCTCATCACTGCCGGATATACCGGTTACAGCCGGCTGGCTTTGCCTTTCCTGCGGACCATCATCTGGCTGATGCGCCGTTCCCGTTTACTGCGCAGGCTGATAATTCGCCGGCAGTATCGATTCACTTCGAATATATACGCCGACTTGTTCGAGAAATACCGGCCTGACCTGGTCGTTTCCCGCACTCCCGGCTGGAGGCTGGATCGCTACATCCTGCGGGAAGCTGCGCGGCGCGGGATCCAAACCGCGGCCGTGATTGCCGGCTGGGATAACCCATCCTCCTACACCCAGAATGGCGCGCCGATGGATCATATCACGTGCTGGTCCGAGGTCCAGAAAGAGGAACTGGTGCTTGGCTCGGATTGGGACCCGCAGCGGCGTGAATATCTCCGGCGTCCCGGCGTATGACGGCTACTTCCTGCGCTCCTGGCTGATCCCGCGCGATGAATACTTCCGCCAACACGGCCTCGATCCGCAGCGCAAGTTGCTCTCCTATGCCTGCAGCTTCGAGACTCTCCATCCCAACTTCCCCAACATGGCCGCGCTGATCGAGTTGGTCAATGCCAACGAGCTGGCCGAACCCTGCCAGTTGCTGATCCGTTTCCATCCCAACCATTTCATCGCCGGTTCACGTTTCGAGGAGGAGAGGTCGCGTACAGTTGCGTACGTCAAAGACATGCCGTATGTCCACATCGTCGAACCGGTTTCGCTGGGCGGCGGACTGGGCCATTACTCCGGTGAAGACATGCCTGAAAAAGCCTCCATGATGGCCTGGTCGGATGTGTTCCTGACGGTATATTCCACCATGGTGGTGGAGACGGCCATCCATGATAGGCCGATCATCAGTGTCACCATTGATACACCCGGTGGATGGAATAGGAAGGATGTTTATTCTCTGCCGCTGACTGCCATCGGCGATTGGCCCACCCACCAGCGTTTCCGCCAATCGGGTGCGGGGCGGGTGGCTGCCAGCAAAGAGCAGGTGCGCGAGCTGGTCAATTTTTACCTGAAAGATCCGTCTGCCGATGTCGAGAAACGCCGCAAGTTCATCCAGGCTGAATGTACGTATACAGACGGGAGCGCCGGAAGGCGGACGGGCGAATACCTACTGAACTTAATGAAGGAGTCCAATCCGTGACAATTCCCGAAGTGCTTGCCCTCATCCCGGCGTGTGGCGGATCGAAAGGCATCCCGCGCAAGAATATCCGGCCGTTTGCAGGGCATCCGTTGATCGCGTATAGCATCGCGGCGGCCTTACAGGCGGAGACGGTGACACGTGTCATTGTATCCACAGACGACCAGGAAATCGCCGAGGTAGCCCGTCACTGGGGGGCGGAGGTGCCCTTCCTGCGCCCGGCGGAATTGGCTGCCGATCGCACGACCGATTTGCCCGTTTTTCAACACGCTTTGAACTGGCTGGCCGAACATGGGAATTATCATCCGGAAATCATCCTGCACTTGCATGCCACCAGCCCGGTCCGGCCGCGCGGCTTCATCGATCAGGCAGTCCGCCTGTTACAGGAACACCCGGAGGCGGAATGTGTTCGCAGTGTGGTTTCCCCGGGGCAGAATCCCTACAAGATGTGGCAGATCGAACCCCAGTCCGGGTGCATGATCCCCTTGCTGACCGTTCCGGGAATCTCCGAGCCATACAATACCCCGCGCCAGTTGCTGCCGGCGGTCTACCTGCAGACCGGTCACGTCAACGCCATCCGCCCTGCTGCCATTTTGCAAGGCTCGATGACGGGTAAGGGCATCCTTCCGATGATGATCGATGCCCGCTATGAGGTGGATATGGATACTCTCGCAGACTGGGAACGCGGCGAATGGGTGGTCGCCAACACTTCCCTGGATATGGTCAGGCTCGAGGTGAAATGATGGGCAAACCTGATATTCTGGCCCTGATCCCGGCGCGGGGTGGTTCGAAGGGGATTCCGCGCAAGAACATTCGTCCATTTGCCGGCCATCCCCTGATCGCCTATAGCATAGCGGCGGGGCTGCAGGCCGCGACCGCGCTGCGCGTGGTCGTGACAACAGATGACGAGGAGATCGCCGAGGTGGCCCGTAGTTGCGGCGCGGAGACGCCCTTCCTGCGCCCGGCCGAACTGGCCCAGGATCGCACGACTGACCTGCCGGTCTTCCAGCATGCGCTGAACTGGCTGGCTGAACATGAGGACTATCGTCCCCAGGTGGTCGTGCATCTCCGCCCGACCACTCCCATCCGCCCGCCGGACCTGGTGGATCGCTCTGTTGCCCTGCTCCTGGCTCACCCGGAAGCGGACTCGGTACGCGGGATAACACCTGTCCACCAAACCCCTTTCAAGATGTGGCTGATGGATGGGGAGGACAAACCCCTCCGCCCGGTAACAAGCCTCCCTGGGATCGACGAGCCATACAATTCGCCGCGCCAGATTTTACCGGCAGCCTATACCCACACCGGCCTCATCGATACCATTCGCCCGGAAACCATCCTGGGATTGAACTCGATGAGTGGCAGGGTAATCCTGCCGATCCTGTTCGATCCCATTTACGACGCCGACCTGGATACCCCGCAGGATTGGAAACGTGCCGAACAAAGGCTCCTGCAGGACCGGCCGAAGATGGTCTGGCCTGGAAAACCGCCCCGCCGCATGCCGGAGGTCGTTCGCCTGTTGGTCCTGGATTTTGATGGTGTTCTGACCGATAACCGCGTCTGGGTGGACGATGATGGGCGTGAGATGGTGGCAGCCAACCGCAGTGATAGTCTTGGCATTAATCGGCTCCGCCAGGCCGGGGTGGAAACATTCGTGATTTCGCTGGAGACCAATCCGGTCGTTGCCCAGCGCTGTCGCAAGATGAAAGTGCCGTTCATCCAGGGCGAAAACGATAAGGCGACCGCATTACGCAAACTGCTCCTGGAACGCAACGTCGCTGCAAGCCAGGCGGTCTTCCTGGGAAACGACGTCAACGACCTGCCGTGCTTCCCGCTGGTGGGCTGGTCGGTGGCAGTGGCGGATGCCATGCCCGAGGTGGCCAGCCAGGCGGATTTTGTGCTGACCAGGCCGGGAGGGCACGCAGCAGTACGTGAACTGTGCGACTTGATTATGGAGAAATTGTTGGGCAATCCGGGCCCCCAACACGAAGGCTGACATCTGAATTACAATTGCGCCCGTTGGCCGGCTTGACAAGCAAGGTATCTACCAGTAATGGTTGAAAATCATCATATAGGAGCAATAAGATGTCGGAAATCAAGATTGGAAATCGATTGGTCGGTGATGGGCATCCTTGTTATATCATTGCAGAAGTCGGCATCAACCATAACGGCGATATTAACATCGCCAAGAAACTGATTGACGTTGCCGCGGCAGCGAAATGTGATGCGGTCAAGTTCCAGAAGCGGACGGTCGAAGTGGTTTATTCTGCCGAGGAACTGGCGCGCCCGCGCGAAAGCCCCTTCGGCGATACCAACGGCGATCTAAAGTATGGCCTGGAATTTGGGCAAGAAGAATACGCCGAGATCGATCGCTACTGCAAGCAGAACAATATCACCTGGCTGGCCTCCTGCTGGGATGAGCAGGCGGTTGATTTCATCGAGCAGTTTAAGGTGCCGTGCTATAAGGTTGCCTCGGCCTCCCTCACTGACGATGGTCTGCTCCGCTACACGCGTTCCAAGGGCTGCCCAATCCTGATGTCCACTGGCATGAGCACGTTGGAGCAGATCGATCATGCGGTCGATCTGTTGGGTAAAAAAGACCTGGTAGTTCTGCATACTACCAGTACTTACCCGGCCTTATACGAAGAATTGAACCTGCGCGTCATCCCGATGTTAAAACAGCGCTATGGCCTGCCGGTGGGATATTCCGGCCACGAAACCGGGCTTTCCACGTCGATTGCTGCCGTGGCGATGGGTGCATGCACGGTGGAACGCCACATCACGCTTGACCGCGCCATGTGGGGATCGGATCAGGCGGCTTCGGTCGAGCCGCAGGGTTTCTCCCACTTGGTCCGGGATATTCGCCTGGTTGAGACCGCCATGGGTGACGGCGTCAAGCGTGTTGTCGAACGCGAAGTTCCGGTCATGCAGAAACTGCGCCGCGTTGATACGAAGGGCAGTGGCAGGTAGCAAGTCATATGCAAGATGCCCCTTGGCAGGTGAGGGATCCTTTTCGTCCTTGAATGCCCCTGGTCCAGGCTGCGGGGCATTCAAAACGAACCTCCCTGCTAAATTCATCTGCTGGGTATACGGAGATTGAATGACACATATTGGCATCATGCAAGGTCGCATGGTTCCCCCGACCGATGATCGTATCCAATGCTTCCCGCGTGAGCGCTGGGCGGATGAATTCGGGCTGGCTGCCCAGGCCGGGTTGGACTGCATCGAATGGATCTATGACCTCTACGGCGCCGATATTAACCCTCTGGCGACTGATGCCGGTCTGGAAAAACTCACAGACCTTTCCCGCCGGCACCGGGTCAAGGTGCTATCCATCTGTGCGGATTATTTCATGGATAAGCCGCTCTTGCGGGCCAGCCAGTCCGAACTGGACGACCGCCTCAATACTCTCACCTGGTTGTTGGCGCGGGGCCGTTTGATCGGGATTAACCGGACGGTTATCCCATTTGTGGACGCTTCACGAATAGACACCCCGGATGAATTTGATGGGGTGGTGACACTCTTGAAACGTATTCTGGAGCAGGCCAGGAAAGCCGGTATCGAGATTCACCTGGAAACCTCCCTGAACCCGGCCCGGTTCGCCGAACTCCTGTCCAGGTTGCCTGACCCGCTCCTGAAGGTCAATTATGATTCCGGGAACAGCTCGTCTCTGGGTTACGCCCCGCAGGAAGAATTTGCCGCCTATGGGGAGCGGGTGGGAAGCGTTCATATCAAAGACCGCCGGCTGGGAGCCGGCACGGTTCCGCTTGGGACGGGGGATGCGGATTTCCCGGCCCTGGCGGAAGGCCTGAGGAAAGTTGCCTATAAAGGGGACTTCATCCTGCAGGCGGCGCGTGGCACCGGTGGGAACGAAGTGGCCTGGGCCAGGCAGAACCGTGAATTCGTTTTGAAGTATTTCTTTCCAGCCTGATGGCTTTTGATTGCAAGGATGAAACAAGATGAAAATACTGATTATGGGTCTCGGAGGGATCGGACAACGTCATCTTCGCAACCTGCGCACGTTGCGAGGAAAAGATCTGGAAATCGTCGCATATGACCCCCGCCCCAACCCACCGGTTTTGACTGACCAGCTCAAGGTTGAAGAGGGGGCAGGCCTGGAGAAAAAATACAACCTGCGCCTCTTTCCGGATATCGAACAGGCCCTGGCGCAAAGGCCACAGGCGGCTTTTGTTTGCAATCCCACCAGTCTGCATGTCCCGGCGGCAATCCGGGCAGCCCGGCAGGGTTGCGCCCTGTTCATCGAGAAACCACTTTCGCACAGTCTGGAAGGGGTGGACGAATTGATCGACCTGGTGGAAAACCGCGCTCTGGCAGCCGTGGTTGGTTATCAGATGCGTTTCCATCCCTGCCTGCAGCGTCTCCACGAGCTTGTTCAAGAGAGAAAAGTTGGCCGGATTCTGTCCGTAAGGGCGGATGTCGGCGAATACCTGCCGGGCTGGCATACGTACGAGGATTACCGCCAGGGCTATGCTGCCAGGCAGGCTCTGGGAGGCGGCGTCATCCTCACACAAATTCACGAACTGGATTATCTGTATTGGTTGTTTGGAATGCCCCGGCGCGTATTCGCGTTGGGGGGACATCTAAGCAACCTGGAAGTTGACGTGGAAGATACGGCTGATATCCTGATGGAGTGCATACTGGACGGCCATCCCATCCCCATCAGCTTGCATCAAGATTACATTCAGAACCCAACCAAGCGTTCCTGTGAGGTCGTCGGTGATGCCGGAAAGATCCTGGTGGATATCCGGGCGCTCACTGTCGAGGTCTTCGATGGCCAGGGCAAATCCATCGAGGCCGATTCTTACGAAGGTTTCCAGCGCAACCAGTTGTTCCTGGACGAATTGAACTGTTTCCTGGATTGCATGCAGGGGAAACAGAAACCTCTGGTGGACCTGCGTGATGGGGCGCAAAGCCTGCGCATGGGACTGGCGGCGAAGGAATCCCTGGCCACGGGGAAGGTTGTTGAATTTGAAAGGTGAAAGAAAATGGAGAACTTGATCAATCGATTTGACCTGACCGGCCGGGTAGCAGTTATCACCGGCGGGACCGGGTTGCTTGGCCAGCAGCATGCCGAGGCGATTGCACGGGCGGGCGGGATTCCGGTCATGGCGGATGTGCGGGTGAACGGAGTCGCTCCGGAGGGCCGCGCCTGGAAGGAGCGTTTTGGTGAGCAGGCCTGTGTCATCCCGACCGACATCACTGACCCTGAGAGCGTCAAAAAGCTGTTGGAGATTGTGTTGGAGAAGTTCGGCCGGGTCGATATCCTGGTCAACAATGCCGCCAATAACCCCAAGATGGAAAACAAGGCCGAGGTGGAATTTTCCCGCCTGGAATTCTTCCCCCTCGAACAGTGGGATGCCGACCTGAACGTTGGATTGAAAGGTGCCTTCCTTTGCTCCCAGATCATCGGCAGTGAAATGGCCCGCCGCAAGCGGGGCGTGATTGTCAATGTGGCCTCCGACCTGGCAGTCATCGCACCCGACCAGCGCCTCTATCGCAAGCCGGGCCTGCCTGAGGATCAGCAGCCGGTTAAACCGGTGACTTACTCGGTGGTAAAGACCGGGTTGATCGGCCTGACGCGCTATCTGGCAACATATTGGGCTGGCAGCGGCATCCGTGTCAATGCGATTTCGCCGGGAGGAGTTTACAATAACCAAGCGGAGGATTTCGTCGAGCGGCTCGCCGGTCTGATCCCATTGGGACGCATGGCCAACGCCAATGAATACCAGGCAGCCATCCTTTTCCTGTGCTCGGATGCATCCTCGTACATGACCGGTACCAACCTGGTCATTGACGGCGGAAGAAGCTGTTGGTAAACCGGATAAGGCTTTATGAAGGCGGATTGCGATGAAACCTACGAAACTTGAAGAAGAGTTGTGGCTCCACATCCAGGTCATGGAACGGACCGTCGAACAATGCTCGCCGGTCATTGACGAGATTGCCGGCCTCCTGGTGGAATGCTTCCGCACTGGCAGCAAGGTTATGCTGTGTGGCAACGGCGGCAGCGCGGCCGATTCGCAGCATATGGCCACCGAGTTCGTCAAGGGCTTCCGGATGGACCGGGCCGCCTTGCCTGCCATTGCGCTGACCGTGGACACTTCCATCCTGACCGCCATCGGGAACGATTCGTCCTACGAAATCACCTTTTCCCGCCAAGTGGAAGCCCTGGCCAAGCCTGGCGACATTCTGGCAGCCATCAGCACGAGCGGTGCTTCCGCCAATGTTCTCAAGGCGCTCGAGGTGGCCCGCCAGCGCGGCCTCAGGACGGTTGGCTTCACCGGTGAAAAGGGCCGCCTTACTATGGCGCCGAAGTGCGACTTTTGCCTGGTTGTCCCTTCGGCGGATACTCCCCGAGTCCAGGAAGCCCACGAGTTCGTCTGGCATGTCATCTGCGGGATGGTGGAGCGGGCATTGTTCGCAAAGTAATTTGTTTCTCTCCACGAAATTCTATGCAGACCTCCTCAAAAAACCCCCTTCGGTTTCTACGACAGCCACCTTTCCTGGCGTTTGTTTATTTCATCGCCATGAGTATCATAATGACCTACCCGCTGGTCGTGAAGATGGGCACGGCTGCTGCTGGGGGGGGAGCGGTGACGGAACCTACTTCATCTGGCTGGTGGCCTGGTACCAGAAGGCGCTCTTCCAGTTGAAGATCTCGCCGTTCTTTGCACCTTTCCTGAATTACCCGCAAGGTTGGAACCTGGCGACCACCGATATCACCCCGGCCCAGGTGGTGCTGGCGTTGCCGGGAAGCCTGTTGTTCGGTCCCATCTGGGGTTTCAACTTTGCCATGCTGCTCAGCTTTATCTTGTCTGGCTGGGGGATGTATTTGTGGGTGAAACACTTGACGGGTGATCCGTTCGCCGGCCTGGTCGCGGGGACGGTCTTTGCCTTCCTGCCGTTCCGCATGGCACATTTCATCGTGGGTCACCTGAGCCTGGCAGGGACGCAATGGTTCCCGTTCTATTTCTGGGGCCTGTTTGACCTGCTGAAGCAGGAAAAGTTTTCCTGGAAGCCGGTCCTGATGGCTGGCATCGCGGCGGGACTGATCGGCCTGACCAGCCCGTACTATGTTTACATGACCATCCTGATCTCGGCTGTCTTCCTGCTCGGATTCATCCTTTTCAAAGGATATAAGCGTCTTGAAGTCTAAAGAGTTCTGGAAGAGCCTCCTGGCATTTGGCGTGTTGGCGGTCGTGCTGGTGGGGCTTTCGATGCTGCCGTATCTCAACCTGAATTCCCAGAATGGCCTGGCATCGCGCTCGGCGGACTACCTGAACCGCTATTCTGCCAGCCCGACCGACTATGTCATCCCGTCGATAAAGCAGTTCCTGTGGGGCGGCTGGGTCGACAACACTTTCAGCCCGGAAATATTCCAGGAGGCCACCCTGTATATTGGGGTGGTGGCGTTCGTCCTGGTGGTGATCGCCTGGATAAAACGGCGCCAGTTCCGGCGTCCGGAATTGCTGGGTATTACCACCCTGACGGCGGCGGCCGCCTTCGTGCTTTCCCTGGGGATCCAGTTGCACTGGCTGGGAAAGTTGGTCGTTTCTTTGCCCCGGTTTTTGCAACCCATCTTGCGCCGTACTACCATGCCCTTGATCTACCTGCCGGCTTATTACCTGTTCCGTTACCTGCCTTTCTTCGCCAAAATGCGCGTGATGATGCGTTTCGGGCTGTTCACGCTGATCTTTACGAGCATGCTGGCCGGCCTGGGGGCGTACCTGCTGACGAAATCGGCCTCCTCCGATGTTAAACGCTGGGTTGGGATCGGCCTGCTGGTATTGGTATTCATCGACTTCTATCCGGGAGTGTTGACTGATTTCCGCCCGGTGCAGGCCCGCCCGGTGGATACCTGGCTGGCGGCGCAGCCGGACACCGGCGCGCTGGCGCAATTCCCCTTCGATGAGGAGTCCGGGCAGGCTCAGGTGTACGACACGCTGGTTAATCAGAAGCCCTTCCTGGGCGGCTATTTCAATGCAAACTCGCCGGAACAGTACACCCGCATCCTTCCGGCCATGAATACTTTCCCTTCTCAGGCGAGCGTGGACCTGCTCAAACAGTTGGGCGTCACCTACGTGGTGGTGGATTCCTCCCGCTACGAAAATTTCTCCGACGTCGACCGGACCATCCAGTCCTTGGGTCTGCAGCCATTGCATGTTAGTGAAGAGCAGGTCGTTTACGGATTGAGCAAGTGATTCTCCTTTTTTAAGGAAACGGAGTCATCGGTTTGCGGTACATTATGGTTGGCAAGATATTGGTTTACTTATCTATAGGAGGTTCCTGTGGCTGAGATCAAAATTGGCGAACGTTTGGTGGGGGATGGTCATCCCCCTTATATCATTGCAGAGGTTGGTGTCAACCATAATGGCATCCCGCAGCTTGCCTTTGAGTTGATCGATATCGCGGTGGATGCCGGTGCGGATGCCGTTAAATTCCAGAAACGAAATCTAAATACGCTCTACCCCAAGAAATATCTGGATAATGTCAACGCTGGCGAGAAAAGCCTGCGTTATTTGCTTCCCATTCTGCAAAAGGTAGAATTACCGGAAAGTACATATCATGAGATCGTCGAGCACTGCAAGAAAAAAGGGATCACTTTTTTGTGCTCCCCCTTTGATCGCGCAAGTGCCGACTTCCTGGAAACCCTGGGTGTTCCGGCTTTCAAGGTGGCTTCTGCCGATTTGACCAATCTGCCTTTGATCGACCATCTGATCAAGAAAAAGAAACCCCTTATCCTGTCGACTGGCATGTCCCGGCCTGACGAGGTGGAATTCACGGTTAGATTTCTCAAGGAGCGAGCTGTGCAGTTTGCCTTGCTGCACTGCAACAGCACCTATCCGGCCGCTTTTGAAGATATTAATTTGCGCTATATGGATCAATTGCGCAAATACGATGTCCCGGTGGGATATTCCGGTCACGAACGCGGCATTGCCGTTTCCACGGTCGCGGCTGCGTTGGGGGCAAGCATCATTGAACGGCATATCACCCTGGACCGGGCCATGGATGGCCCCGACCATGCTGCCAGCCTGGAACCCCAGGGATTCAAGAAAATGGTGCGGGATATCCACATGGTCTCCCTGGCCCTGGGAACGGGTGAGGAGAAATTCTTTTCGCGTGGTGAGATCCTCAATCGCGAAACCCTCGCAAAGAGTCTGGTGGCGGCACGCCAGATCGAACCGGGCGAGGTCATTACCGATGAGATGGTCACTGTAAAAGGCCCGGGATTGGGCCTTTCCCCGCAGCGCTATCCGGAATTGCTCGGCAAGCGCGCCGAACGGACGATTGAGTTCGACGAACCCTTCGTCGAGAGCGACCTTGGTATTCACACTGCATTGGATATGGAACACACCCTGCCCATGCAATGGGGCTTCACGGTGCGCTTCCGCGATTACGAAGAGTTGATGGTTTACAAACCCCGTTTCCTGGAATTCCATTTCACAGATGCCGATCTGGATGAGAAATATCCTGGCATCGATTACGATATGCCGCTGGTCGTGCATGCCCCTGAGTTTTGGGAACGCACGCTGGTGGATCTGTGCACACAGGACGAAAAGCAGCGCCTCGATTCCGTTGCTCTGATCCAGAAGTCTGTCAACCGGGCGCGCGAGATGGCCGGGCACTTTAAGGGCCAACCCAAGGTGATCGTTCACACCGGAGGAATGACGCTCGACCAGCCCATTCAAGATAATCGACCCCTGTACGAGAACCTGGGCCGTTCGGTCGAACAGATCGATTCCGAAGGCGTGGAAATCCTGCTTGAAAACTTGCCGCCTCACCCATGGTACTTCGGCGGCCAGTGGATTACAAATGCCTTCATGGATGCCAATGAGATCCGTGAATTCATCATTCCTCGCAAGCTGAACATCTGTTTCGACACTTCCCATTCGAAACTCTATTGCAACTGGGCACATGTCGACTTTTACGAGCAGGTGCAGGCGCTGCTGCCGTATACCCATCATTTGCACATCTCGGATGCTTCCGGCCTGGACGGGGAAGGCCTGCAAATCGGTGAGGGCAACATAGACTGGGTGCATTTCTTTCGCGTTACCAGGAATTATCACGGCACCATGATCCCCGAGATCTGGCGTGGACACCAGCATGGCGGGCAGGGCTTTGTCCTGGCCATCCAGCGTCTCTCCGAGGCGTATTCCAAGGCGCGTGAAGATGGATCAAAAGTGAGTACGAAGTGAATCTGTTTGCGTCCTTGCAGCGGATTCTTCGACGTTTCCAGGCTGCGTTAAACAGCCTGAAGAATGACTGGCAGACCACTATCATGGCGCGTCAAGTGGCGAGCCACGCCCATGCGGACCAGGGACGGCTGCCGGTGGTCTTTTTCAACGCCTCCACGCGCATCCGCGGCCACAGCCAGAACGCGGCTTTTTCGCTATTGGCCTCCTGGGTGGTGCGATTGAGCGGAGTGCGGGTCATCCATTTCATTTGCTGGGCCGGGATGAGCCGCTGCGTGGCGGGCACGGATGAAGATGCGCCAGAACGAGCCATGCCGTGCAAATTGTGCACCCGCCAATCCAGGGTGAACATCACCGGAGCGGTTGCGCGCATTTTTACCTACCAGCAGGACGACGATCTTTCCGCAGTATTGCAGAACCTGAGCCTGGATGAACTTTTGCGCTACGAACACCCTCTCCCGGAGGTTGGTGGGGCGCTCCCGTTGGGCAAATTGGTTCTGCCTTCCTTGCGGTGGAGAATGCGCCTGCAGACCCTCACCGATGACCAGGCGACCCGCTTTATCTGCCGCGAGTTCATGCTCTCGGCCTGGAATGTGGCGCGCAAATTCAGCGCCTTGCTGGAAAATGTCAAGCCACAGGCGGTTGTTCTGTTCAACGGTATGCACTTCCCCGAAGCAACCGCCGCCTGGCTGTGCCGTCAACGCGGTGTGCGCGTCATCACGCACGAATCAGGTTTCCAACCCTTTAGCGGCTATTTCGTGGAAGGAGACGTTACCGCCTACCCCATCACCATCCCTGACCTGGATCTTACGCCCGGGCAAAATGCCCACCTGGATGCAGACCTGCAAAAACGCCTGGCAGGGCGATTTCAGCATGGCGGGCATCCAGTTCTGGAGCGAGATGCACGCTCTGCCGGAGGAACTGGTGCAAAAAGCCGCCGGGTTTAAGCAGGTGACCTCGGTCTTCACCAACGTCATCTTTGATACCGCCCAACTGCATGCCAACACGGTTTTCCCGGACATGTTTGCCTGGTTGGATGCGCTGCTGGAAGTTTTCAAGGCGCACCCGGATACATTCTTCGTGCTGCGCTCCCATCCTGACGAGGCCCGTCCGGGGAAACGCAGCCGCGAGTCCGTGGCAATGTGGTTCGAGCAGAAGGCGGCGGCACTCTCCAATGTATTCTTTATCCCGCCTCAGGAACGCATCAGTTCGTATGAGCTTGTCCGGCTATCCAAATTCGTGCTGACGTATAACTCCCAGATCGGGCTGGAGTCCATGTTGATGGGTGTTCCGGCACTCGGGCGCGGCCCGGGCCCCATTTGTGGATTATGATACTGTTTATTTTGAGCGTGATCGCGAAGCCTATCTGCACCGTTTGGAAACCTTTTTAACAACCACGCGGTCCGATGTGCCGCAAGAAGCAGTGATGCGCATCCGGCGTTTCATGTATTACCGTTATTATCGTTTCTCCCTGCCTTTTGGCGCATTTATCGAATCCACCCTTCCCCTTGGGTATGTGCGCCTGAAAAAATTCTCCTGGAAAGCTTTGGAGAAATCGCCCACGGCGCAAGCCCTGCTGGATGGGCTTTTGCACGGCAAGCGGTTTGAGCTGGATGTCTAGCTGCTCGGTGGTCATCCGTGCCTATAACGAGGCGGCGTATATCGGGCGCCTGTTGGAAGGGCTCTCCCGGCAGACGTTGTCTGACCTGGAGGTCATCCTGGTGGACTCGGGTTCGACCGATTCCACCGCAGACCTGGCAGCCGCGGCCGGCGCAAAGGTGGTGCACATCCTCCCGTCGGAGTTCACCTTTGGGCGTTCGCTGAACCTGGGATTGGCCGCCGCCACCTGCGAACTGGTTGTTATCGCCAGCGCCCATGTTTACCCGGTCTATCCCGATTGGCTGGAGCGCCTGCTGGAGCCGTTCGCCGACCCGCAGGTTGCACTGACCTATGGCAAGCAGCGCGCACCCGCTTCGGCGCATTTCTCGGAGCAGCAGGTTTACCAGCGCTGGTACCCGGAGCACTCCGCCTCGCCACAGGCACATCCGTTTTGCAACAATGCCAACGCGGCGGTGCGCCTTTCCGCCTGGAAAGCGCATCCCTACGATGAGACTTTGACGGGGCTGGAAGACCTGGCTTGGGCAAAATGGGCGCTTGGCCAGGGGCACCGTCTTGTCTACGTTGCCGAGGCCGAGATCATCCATGTCCACAACGAGACGCGCCGCGGCGTGTATAACCGCTACCGGCGTGAGGCCATGGCCTTCAAACGAATATATCCGGAGGCGCATTTCAGCCTGTATGACTTCGTCCGGATGACCTCGGCTAATATTGCCAGCGATTTGTGGCATGCGGTGAAGCAAAACCCCTTCTGGAGGAACGTTCTCAGCATCTTCTGGTATCGGACAGCGCAGTTCTGGGGCACCTATCAGGGTTACCGCCAGTCGCTGGAATGGAACTGGAATTTACGGCAGACCTTCTATTACCCGCATGGTAGAGAAATGCCCGGCAGGCCCACGCCGAGGAAAGTCGAACCGATCCGGTATAAGGAATAGAAAGTATATTTACGAGGAATTATTCATGCCTGTCGATTGGATGGATGTCACGCCACTTTCGTTCAACAGCCTGCTGCTCCTCGAGCGAGTCCAGCTCAGTTGGTTTCCTGGTTGGCTGCCGGAACCGGAGTTGGCCATGGCGCTGCGTGCCAACCCGGCCGTGGAATGGTATTTCCGCCATAAATGTCCTTTGTTGAATGGATGGCTCGATGCCGTGCTTTCCACAGTGGGGCTCGCTGAAGATCCCGAAAAGGTCCGCCAGGCTGAGATTGCGGTAATGAAAGCCATTACCGATCTACTGGTCTATGTGGTTAACCCGGCCATCTATGATGCACAACCCTTCCTGGACTGGGATTCCAACGAGTTGACCACTCTCGTTGATTTCACTGGCAAGGTTGTGATCGACGTAGGCGCCGGGACAGGCCGCCTGGCTCTGATTGCTGCTCCGGCGGCCAGGGCAGTTTTTGCGGTCGAGCCGGTTGCCAACCTGCGTGCTTTCCTCAAAGCCAAGGCGAGGAACCAGGGATGGAAGAATGTATTTCCCGTGGATGGCTTGATTACCGATATTCCTTTCCCGGATGGTTTCGCCGATGTGACGATGGCTGGGCATACTTTTGGGGACGAGCCGGAAGGAGAATATCGCGAATTGGAACGAGTCACCCGGCCTGAAGGCATGATAATTTTGTGCCCGGGCAATAAGGACCTGGACAATGAAACCCAAAGCTTTCTCGTTTCCAAGGGTTTTCACTGGTCCCGTTTTGAAGAGCCGCACGCTGGTATGATGCGCAAGTATTGGAAGGCAAATGAACGTACCTGACGGGTGCCGTCCCAGATTGAGCCGATTCGGTATAATGGACTTGTGGAAGGTGCGCCGTGATTGAGATCCAAAAAATCTACGAATTGCGTGATCAGATTGTGAAACATTTCCGGCCGACCAAGATTATTTTGTTCGGCTCGTATGCGTATGGCCAGCCCACTGAAGATTCAGACGTGGATATGCTGATTATCATGCCGTTTGAGGGCCGCGCTGCGCATAAATCTGCCGAAATCGCAACGTTAACACATCCGCGCTTTGCGGTGGACTTATTGGTACGGACGCCGGAGCAAGTTAAAACTCGGCTTGACTTGGGAGATTTTTTTATGCGCGAAATTGTCGAAAATGGGAAGGTGCTTTATGAGGCCTGAAGTTCTTGAATGGGTCGCCAAAGCAGAAGGTGACTTTTTAACGGCCCAACGCGAATATCGCGCTCGAAAATTGCCAAATTATGATTCGGCTTGTTTCCATGCCCAACAATGTATAGAGAAATACATGAAGGCTCGCTTGGTGGAAGCCGGGATACATTTTTCCAAAACTCATGATCTGGGCTTGTTGCTGGATTTACTCGGCCCAGTCGAGTCTATGTGGGAGCCATTTCGTCTGGCTTTGAACCGAGTAAGCTATTATGCAGTGGATTTTCGCTACCCGGGTGAATTTGCATCCAAAGGTGACGCTACCGAATCACTCAATACCTGTCGTGAACTCCGCCGCATGGCCCGCCAAAGCCTGGGGTTGCCTGAATGACCCGTTTCGTTGCCCTCGTCCCCATGCGCCATCACTCACAGCGTGTCCCCGGCAAGAACTACCGTCCGCTGGCGGGCAAGCCGCTTTACCGGCACATCATCGAAACGTTGTTATCCGTTCCGGAGGTCTCCACTGTGGTGGTGGATACCGATTCCGGGCCGGTTATGGACGGGTTGCGGAGGGATTTTCCGCAGGTGGTCGTCCTGTCGCGTCCGGAGCAGCTACGGGCCGACTCCATCCCGATGAACGAGGTTTTGTTGTACGACACATCCATGGTACAGGCGGATTATTATCTGCAGACCCACAGCACCAACCCGTTGCTGCGCCCGGGGACGATCTCGAAAGCGGTACAGACCTTTTTGGTCGATTATCCGGCCCATGACTCGCTCTTCTCGGTGACACGTCTGCAGACCCGTCTGTATGACCAGCATGGCCGGGCCATCAACCATGATCCGAATGTCCTGCTCCAGACTCAGAACCTTCCGCCGGTCTATGAAGAGAATTCCTGCATCTATATTTTCACCCGTGCTACCCTGGAACGGCGCCGCAACCGTCTCGGCGAACGCCCGCTGATGTTCGAAATGGATGCCGATGAAGCCTGGGACATTGATGAAGAATTGGACTTTGCCATTACCGATTTCCTGATGCAGCACCGCATCAAATAAATTCAATCTAAAGGCATACGTGACCGTATGCAAAAATTCAGGTGATCACTTTGAAGAGAAACTTTATTAGAGTATTGAACGCCCCCTGGTACTTTATTCCCCTCGCCGCTTATCCGGTGCTGGCCTTGCTTTCTTACAATATCTCGCAGGTGCGCTATACTGCCGGGATTCGTCCGGTGATAGTTTCGGTCGCGGTTGCAGCGCTGCTCTTCCTGCTCTTCCGGTTGGTCTACCGGGACTGGCACCGGGCGGCTTTTGCCACCGCCGCATTTACGGTATTGTTTTATACCTACGGTCACGTTTTTGACCTGCTCCAACAGAAATGGAAAACCCTTTTTCCCGCCTGGCTGGGAGGGTTGTGGCTCGTTCTCCTGATCCTGGCGCTGGTCTGGGACAGGCTGGCACCGGATCAGCTTCCGGGATGCCACGCTGACGCTGAATATCATCTCGCTTGGCCTGGTGATTTATGTGGCTGCCCTAGGTAATCAAGGAATCCCCCGGCGTCGAAAAGGCGGAGAAACCGGCCGACCCGCTCGCCCCCGTGCAGACTTTGCACATCCCTACTGGCCAAACTCCGCCGGATATCTACTATATCATCCTCGATTCTTACGGGCGTTCTGATCTATTGAAATCAAATCTTAATTACGACAACAGCATTTTCGTCTCTGACCTGGAGAAAATGGGATTCTACGTTGCCGCGTGCAGCCAAAGCAACTATCCCCGCACCGATGTCTCGCTGGGATCATCCTTGAACTTGGATTATCTCCAGAACCTGAATGACAAGTTCACCCCCAAAAACGAGGACCGCACCCAACTCTGGGAGTCCATCCTGCACAGTACGGCCAGTTATGAACTGGAAAAGTGCCGGCTATAAAACGGTCGCCTTTGCCACGGGTTTTGCTTTTACCGAGATGACTTCGGCGGACGTTTACCTTTCGCCATCCCCGGTCTGGTCGGCGCTGACCGAGTTCGAAATACTGCTCATGCGTACCACCCCGCTTCGTCATCTGGAGGACCTGGGTCTGGTCGATCTCGAACAGATTGATGGGCAGCGTTACCGCGACCGTACCGAACTGGACTTGAATAGTATGGAGACGCTTGCCAAAATGGCAGGACCTAAGTTCGTGTTCATCCACATGGTCATCCCGCACCCGCTGTTCGTCTTTGCTCCGGATGGTTCACCAACAGACCCATCCCTGTTCATGGATGCAAATGGCGATTTACTCGCAGGAGAACTATTACAAGGGATATCTGAACCAGGTTGCCTATATTGACGACGAGATGGAAATAGCTGTCAAGACCCTGCTGGCCGATTCACCTAAGCCACCAGTCATTATCATCCAGGGCGACCATGGTCCCTGGACACAAACCGGCAGTGACCAGTTCAAGATCCTGAATGCGTATTACCTGCCCGGGCATAATAATGTGCTCTATCCGGCCATTTCACCGGTCAATACCTTCCGCGTGATCTTCAATACGTACCTGGGTACTGATTATCCCCTGCTGGACGATATCAGCTATGATTCGCCCGTCCCGTATGTTTTAACTTCTCACCGGTTCCAAATCCCTGTTCCGGAAAATGACCTGCCCATGCCTACCATCCTCTTTTCTGCCCCTTACATGCTACAGTCCCTCGACCGCTTCCGCCCGGTGCTCGAACAATATGGGCTGGACCTGATCGTGCCTGGTCGGGTTCAGGAACGGCTCGAAGAAGCCGACCTCCTGAAATACGCTGGCCAATTCGATGGGACCATCTGCGGTGACGACCGGTACACCTCGCGTGTCCTCGAGGCCTGTGCCCTGCGCTTGAAAGTCATCTCCAAGTGGGGCACCGGCATCGATTCGATCGATTCGGCGGCTTGCGCCCGCCTGGGGATAAAACTCTGCCGGACGACCAATGCCTTCACCCTGCCAGTGGCCGATACCGTGATGGGCTACCTGCTGGCTTTTGCCCGCCGCCAGCCGTGGATGGACAGGGCCATGAAAGCTGGCGTATGGGATAAGCTCCCCGGCCGTGCCCTGCATGAATGTACCTTGGGCATTATTGGAGTTGGAACTATAGGCAGGACGCTCACCCGCCGGGCGCGCGCCTTTGGAATGAAGGTGCTCGGTAACGACATCGTGGAGATTGATCATGTTTTCATTGCAGAGACCGGCATCCAGATGACCACCCTCGAGGCGCTTCTCGCCTCTTCTGACTTCGTTTCCCTCAACTGCGATCTGAACCCCACCAGCCGCCACCTCATCAACGCCAAAACATTGCGCTTGATGCGCGGGAATGCAATCCTTGTCAATACTGCGCGTGGCCCCATCGTGGATGAGGCAGCCCTCGTGGGGGTCTTGGAAGCAGGTACAATTGGCGGCGCGGCCCTGGATGTGTTCGAAGCAGAACCGCTGCCGGCCGATAGTCCTCTCAAACGGATGGATAATGTCCTCCTTGCCCCGCACAACTCCAATTCCAGCCCGGCTGCCTGGGAAAGGGTCCACTGGAATACGATCAGGAATTTGATCGAAGGGCTTGGAATGACTTTTGACGAGAGCCATGCCTGAAAGGATCACCAGTAACGCAATCTACATTATAAAAAATAGAAAGCAAAAATCATGTCAAATTCTCAACCATCGCATAATCGTTCTCGAAGGGCGGTTCTCATCACCGGCGCGGCCGGCGGGATTGGGCGCGCCAGCGTCGCTTGGTTCGCTGAAAAAGGCTGGCGCGTCATCGGGGTGGATCGCGCTCCTTTCGGCGATGATTTCCCTGCCGATGGCCTGTTCATCCAGACCGAAATTTCCCATCCGGAATCGATGGAAGCAATTTCCCGCCAGGTGCAGGCCTTTTCTGGAACTTTGAATGCATTGGTAAACAATGCCGCCGTCCAGGTGGCCAAGCCTCTTGTCGATACTTCCGTTGAAGAATGGGACATGGTGATCGCCAATAACCTGCGCCCGGCTTTCCTGCTTTCCAAGCTGGCCTACCCACTTTTGAAAGCGGCCGGCGGCGGGGCGATTGTCAATGTCTCCTCTGTCCATGCGGTGCAGACTTCGGCGAATATCGCCGCGTATGCCACCAGCAAGGGCGGCCTCCTGGCACTGACGCGTGCCATCGCCATTGAGTTTGCCAGGGACAATATCCGTGTCAACGCCATCCTGCCTGGCGCGGTGGATACACCCATGCTGCGCGCCGGACTGGACCGGGGCCATCTGGCAGGCGAGGATATCCACGCCCGCCTGGACAACCTGGCTCGTAAGACGGTTAACGGACGGGTTGGCCGGCCCGAAGAGATCGCCCGTGCCATCTATTTCCTGGCTGATGATGATCAGTCTTCGTTCATGACCGGCCAGGCCATGATCGTGGACGGCGGCGCGACGGCAAGGTTAAGCACGGAATGAAGCAGACTGTCAGGCGTATTACACCCGGGCCGCTCTGGAACGCGGCCTGCTCCACCTATGATGCCCTGGTTCGCCTCCCGGAGCTGCCGGCTGCGGCCTTACACCCCTGGCGGCGGGAAAGCCGGAAACGCCTCGCCGCCCTGAAAGATATCCACAGGGGACAACGCTGTTTCATTATTGGAAATGGTCCATCTTTACGGCAGACCGACCTGAAGAAACTCCGTACCGAATTTACCTTCGGCCTTAACCGTATCTACCTGCTTTTCCCTGAGTTGGGTTTTCCGACAACTTATTTTCTCTCGATGAACGACCTGGTCATCGAACAATGCACCGCGGAAATCCTGGCTTTGCCCATCCCCAAGTTCCTGACCTGGCGCGCGCGCCGTTTCCTCAGCCCCACCTCGGATACCCACTTTCTCTATACCTCGTATACCGGCCCAAAATTTGCGCGCAATGTGGCCGGGAGGGTCTGGGAAGGCGCCACAGTAACCTACGTGGCTTTGCAACTGGCCTATCACATGGGCTTCGAAAAAGCCATCCTGATTGGCGTGGATCATAACTTCGTTACCAAGGGTGATGCCAATAAAACCGTCACATCGCAGGGCGATGATCCCAATCATTTTGCCCCGAATTATTTCGGGAAAGGCTTCAAATGGCAACTGCCCGACCTGGAGACTTCCGAACGCGCTTATCGCATGGCCAGGGCCGCCTATGAGGCGGACGGCCGTCAGGTCCTGGATGCCACGGTCGATGGCAAGCTGGCCGTTTTTCCCAAGGTGGATTACAGCAGCCTTTTTTGATAGTCTCCCATGGATAATATAGCGAAGCCTGATAACGGCGAATCCCATCCCGTTCTCAAAAACAAATTCCCTGGTCTGATTTTCCTCGGACTGTTCTTATTATCTTTATCACTCCGACTGGTGCTTGTACTGTATAACCGGCAGTCGAATGATAATCATATCCAGGTTGTCCAGCTCATCCTTGCCTCGTCCCGCTTACCAACAAAAGCGGATTGTTATGAATGCTTTCAACCCAAGCTGTTCACCTTTACGGTTGCGCAGGTTGTCCAACTATTCGGGTTGACCGCGCTCAGCCCAACTGGACTGGCTCTAGTGGCGGAAATCATCAACATGGTGGCCGGATTGATTACACTGGCAGTTGCATGGGCGTTTATCCTGCACCTGCCCGTGAAGAATAAATGGCTCAAAGTCCTGGCATTCGGGCTGGGGGCCCTGAATCCGGTGCTGATTGGAATCAATTCCCAGGCCACCAACGATACCTTTGCGATCCTCTTTTCGACCCTTGCGATTTATTGCGCCTATGTTTTTCTCCAGCGGCAAAAGATCGCGCCTTTTCTCCTGATGATCTTGTTCGCCTGCCTGGGGATTGCATCGAAAACGAACGCCTGGGTGACTGCCATAGCGATTGCACTCGCTTTGTTCATTCAAGCTTTCCTAAAACCGGATGGGAGAAGGAAAAATATCTTCTTTGCAATCATATTCTTGATCGCTGTTCCGACTCTCACCGTAATGGACCCTTTGACCCAATATGTTGCCAACTATAAAACATACGGAACACCGGTCACAATGAACATCAATACTCTTCCCTTGCCGCCCCTGGTGGGGAAAACACCTTATAACGATCGCGGCGGCATTCTTTCCATCCGGGATGGTTTCTTTACGTTCAAGTTTGCCAATCTTCTGGAGCATCCCCGCCTGGAATATCAGCATGACAATTATCCTCCCAACCGGACTTCATTTTGGACAATGATTTACGCCATGGGAAATTCGGCCAGTTTTGCCGATTATCCTCCCACCTGGTCCACCACAGGAACGCAGGGCTTTACGCTGGCTCGTGGGATTTTTATTCTGGCGTTAATTCCCACTTTATTGCTTCTACTTGGTGTTGCAATGGAAACCTTCCTAGTAATAAAGTTCGTTTTTACAAAGGATGCCGGCATTGCCCAAACTACAAGCTATGGTCTTTTCGTTCTAATTCTTGTTGGCTATATTTCCTTCGCCATCTTATATGCACTGTCTTACCAGACGTTCCTTGTCATGAAAGCTATTTTTATCTTTCCAGCTTTACTGACCTTCCCTTTATTTTTCCTTCGGGCAATTGAATCAGCATATGGGTTTTTGTCAAAACGCCTGCGCGGGGTTCCTGTTATTCTCAATGCAAGCCTGGTCTTTTTGATGATCCTGTATGCATCTGACATCATTTCAATAATCGTTCGTATACGGATGTATTGATCGGTAATTCTGGGAATAACCTCATGCAATTTCAACACCTCGGTAATTCTTTTTCACGGCATAAACGGGAATGGACGGTAACTCTGGCGATCGTCTTGGTGACGATATTGATAACCGGGCCAATCTATTACCACCGGATTTATTCATCGTCGTCCATTAACGACTTTCTTCTCCATATCCATTTTACGAAGCTGATCATGGATGGGCAATATCTACAAGTCCCTTACCTTAATTTATCCCATCCCGCCTATCAACTATTGCTGATTGGATTAACTTACCTCACACTGCAAAAAGCGGGCTTGTTTGCGCTCGCAGTCTTCGTCCAGATTGCGGTGCAGATCCTGGTCGTGCTGATCATCTATTTTTGGCTTGGCAATTCTGCAGACAAGAAAAATGGGAACTGGTTCCGGGCTGCCTGGGCGGTGACATTAACCCTTGTCAGTCCGATTATGCTGCTCGTATTTTGGGATGCGCATTTTTATCTGGGTTACATTGGGCTGGCGGTATACCACAACCCGACCATTCAATTATTAAAGCCGGTTGCCCTGGTTAGTTTTATTTATGCCGTGCGGGTCTTCACATCCCTGCATAATTCGCGGAAGGTTATTCTTTTGTCGGCCTTTCTTGTGATTCTTTCCGCATTAATAAAACCGAATTACATAATGTGCATCCTGCCAGCGATGGGTTTATTGTCGGTGGTTTATGCGATCTTGAAAAAATCGCTCGACTGGCGCTTGTTTCTGGGAGGGTTTCTGATACCGGGCATAGTCATCCTGGTAGTCCAATACGCTGTGACTTTTTATATCCCGAGCGGCGATAACAATTCGGTCATATTCAGTCCATTGGGCGTGATGAGCAGTCTTTCGGGCAATTTACTGCCGAAGCTCATCCTTTCCATTTTATTTCCGCTCAGTGTGCTGGTTCTCAACTTTCGGCAGGTCGTACGTGATAAGGCATTACTGCTGGCCTGGTTGGGTTTCCTGGTCAGCCTGGCGCAAACCTATTTCCTGGCTGAAGGCGGCGACAGGTTCGGAAATGGAAATTTTCTGTGGGGTTCACAGATCATGCTGTTGATCCTGTTTGTAGTTTCAACCCGGTATTTGTGGCGTAATAAAATCGGGAGCGTATCATATTCGACTCGGGAAAAAGCCATCGAATTAGGCATTTATGCCCTCCATGTTCTCGCGGGCGTGGCTTATTATATTAGCCTGATGGTCCTGGCAGGTTTTTCATGAGGAATGATCATTTTTCCCCGGATGGCCGACCCGGCTCCCGGCAGGGTTTTTCTTTGAGCTGATCCATGCCTCCTCTGGTCTCAATCGTCACCCCCTCTTATCAACAGGCGCGTTTCCTGGAAGCGACGCTGCGCTCGGTGTTGGAGCAGGATTATCCCAATATCGAGTACCTGGTTGTGGATGGGGCCTCCACCGATGGCAGCGTTGAGATCATCCGTCGTTATGCGGACCGTCTGGCCTGGTGGATCTCCGAAAAGGACTCCGGCCAGTCGGAAGCGATCAATAAGGGCTTGCGCCGGGCGCGCGGCGAATTCGTCGGCTGGCTGAATTCTGATGACATCTACCTCCCGGGGGCAGTATCGGCAGCCGTGACGGTTTTTCAATCCCACCCGCAGGCCGGCCTTGTTTACGGAGATGCCTGGGCGATCGACGCACATGGCAAGCCATTTAATCTGATGCGTGCCCGCCAATATACCCTGGCGGACTTGATGGCGTTCAACATTATTTGCCAGCCGGCGGCTTTCATGCGGCGGTCGGTTCTGGAAGCGACTGGCTACCTCAACCCGGCCTACCAGCTTTTGATGGATAACCTGTTATGGATGTGCATGGCGCAGAAGGCTCCCATCGTCTATTCCCCGCGGCCCTGGGCGGCGGCCCGTTACCACGCTCAGGCCAAGAACCGCACACGCGGAGCCGGTTATGGCCAGGAAGCCCGCCGGCTGATCGCCGACCTGCAGTCCCGCCCTGAATTTTCCGATCTCATCCGGGCGGACGAGAAACGCATCCTGGCAGGGCTGGAACGCTTCGATGCCTTCTATCTCACCGACGCGGGCCAGCCTGGGCAGGCGCTGCGTTCCTATGGGCGGGCATTCCGCCTTCATCCAAAGACAGTTGGCCGGGATTGGAAACATGTCCTTCTGGCGGTTTTATCCCTGCTGGGCCTGGAGAAAGCCCGCCGGTGGTACGATCGCCTGCGTACTCGCCGCCTGCGCCTGGAGTAATGATTATCGACCGCACTTGTGGTACCATTCCAGATTATCAGGGTCGCGCGGCCAACCTTTCGTCCGGGTTGGCGCCGGTTCCGTCAACCCCTCTATCATAGGATTTACGATGAACAAATTCCTGGAAAAGATCACGTTCTATGAACGGCCCTGGCTGTGGAAAGCCTTCCTGGCGGTAGCCCTGCTGGCGAGCTTTGGGCTGCGCATGATCGACCTGAAAAACCCCCCGCTGGATTTCGCCAGCACCCGCCAGATGTTCTCCGCCCTGAAAGCACGCGGCATATATTATCAATATGTTACGAATGTCCCTGAAGCCACGCGCAACCTGGCAATTTCCCTCGGCGATGTGGGTATCGTTGAGCCTCCTGTTATGGAAAATATCGTCGCGCAGACCTATCGTTTGACAGGCGAATACCTGTGGATCGCCCGCATCTATTCCTCCTTCTTCTGGGTGATCGCCGGGCTGGCGCTCTTCCTGCTCATCCGGGAATTCGCCTCCACCAGCGCGGCGATGGTTGGGACATTATTTTATCTGTTCGTGCCCTTCGGTGTGATTGCCAGTCGGGCCTTCATGCCCGATCCTTTGATGGTCTGCCTGATCATCTTTACATTGTGGGCGCTTTTTCGCTGGCAGAATACTTCCCGTTGGAAATGGGCGATTGCATTTGGAATCTTTGCCGGTGCGGCGCTGTTCGTCAAGAACCTGTCGAGCTTCGTCGTTGTGGGTGGGTTTGTCGGGGTCATCCTGGGAGCAAGAGGCCTGAAACGTTCCATCCGCGACCCGCAGTTCTGGACAATGGCAGTATTGCTGGTCCTGCCGGTGGGGATTTACACGCTCTATGGGATGGTGAAGCTGGGCCTGGCGGGACAATTCGCCTTGCGCTTCTTCCCTAGTATGTGGATCGATCCGGCCTTCTATTTCCGCTGGGCGTATACGGTCAATTTCAATATCGGCTGGGCGGCCGTCCTGTTGGCTGCCCTGAGCATTTTCCTGGCGGATCCGAAGCGTGAGCGGCCCTTGTTGGTTGGAATGTGGATCGGCTACCTGCTCTTCGGAATGGCCTTTTCTTATTACTTTTATACCCATGATTATTACCAGTTATCCTTCATCCCGGTGGTGGCAATCTCGATGGCTCCCGGCCTGCGGCTGTTCTTCGAGCGTTTCTTCCAGCTCAGTCGGGGCCTCTTCCCACGCCTGGTGTTGGCAGCGGTCGTGTTGATCGGGATTGCCATCCCGGCCTGGTACGCGCGTGACCTGATCGTTTCCGCCAGCTATTATGACCAGCCCAATTTCTGGGCCGGGGTCGGTGATAAACTCGGTCATGACGGCGGTGTGGTCGCCCTGACCGAAGACTACGGTTACCGCCTGGCCTATTGGGGTTGGCAGGGTTCGACGAACTGGTTCACCAGCGCCGATCTAGGCCTGCGTTACCTGGCCGGGCAGAACGTGGATCTTTTACAGACCTTCCAGCATGATACGGCCGGCAAGAAATACTTCCTGGTTACCTTGTTCGGGGAACTGGACAAGGAACCCACTGTCAAGGATTTGCTTTATAAGAATTATCCCATTTATGCCCAGGGGCCGTATTATGTAATCTTTGACCTCCAACATCCTCTCCAGGCGCAACCTTAAGGAGAATAGCGAAAATGGAAAACGGTGTGCAGCCCAAATCGTTTACCAAACCCTGGCTGACAACAGCCCTGCTGGTGGTGCTTTTTGTTGCCGCCCTTGGCATCCGGCTCTATGACTTGACCGACCTGCCCAACGACTTCTACATGACCCGCCAGTACCATTCGCTGTTGATCGCGCGTGGGATGTACTACTCGCACCTGACCACCGTCCCGGCCTGGCAGCGCACTATGGCGGTGGCCCAGTGGAAAGGGGAGGGCTTGATCGAGCCTCCCATCATGGAAGGCGTCGTCGCGCTGACCTACGACCTGACCGGCGTGCGGACCTGGATGGGCCGGTTGTATGCCTCCCTGTTCTGGCTGATCGGCGGGATTGCCATCTGGCTGCTTGCAAAAGAAATGTCCATGCGGATGGGTGGCCTCATTGCTGTTGCTTATTTTTTGTTCGTTCCATTTGCGGTAACGGTCAGCCGGGCCTTCCTGCCCGATCCATTGATGGTGGTCATGGTTGCCTGGTCGCTCTGGGCGCTCTATCGCTGGGAAAAGTACCGCACCTGGAAACTGGCCATCCTGGCCGGGGTACTGACTGGCCTGGCGATCTTTGTCAAATCGGTGGCGGTTTTTCCCCTCTTGGGCGCGGCAGCCGGCTTGGTGATCAGCCGCTTGTCCTGGAAACGCATTTTCGCCGATAAACAGACCTGGGCCGTGGCCGGCATCACGGTTGTCCCGAGCCTCATCTACTATATTTATGGGACCATCTATGCAAATCTGGGCAGCCAGTTTTCGCTGCGCTTCTTCCCGTCTTATTGGACGGATCCCTCCTTCTACGGGCGTTGGCTCTTCATGGCGGCCGGGTTCTCCGGGTTTGCAGCCATGTTTGCTGCCCTGGTTGGCATTCTTCTATATCCCACCAACCGGCAGCGCTTCATCGCCATTGGCCTATGGGTCGGGTATATCGCCTATGGTTTTACGTTCCCCTATAACTTTATAACGCATGACTATTACCATCTCCCAATTATACTGGTGGTCGCCTTCGGCCTGATCCCTGTGGCGGATTTCCTGGTGCGGCTGGTGGTGGAGAAGAAAGGCTGGATTTGGCAGGCTGCCTTTGCCGCGATCCTGCTGTTCGGCGTGGCGATGCAAATGTGGGTATCTCGTAATTCCATGGCAGCGGTGAACTATCGGGCCGACGTTGCCTACTACCAGGACCTTGGCAATCTGATCGGCCATGATAAAAAAATAGTCGAAGTATCCGGCGATTACGGGTACAGGCTGGCTTATTGGGGCTGGGTGGAAGGATCCTATTGGCCGAGCACCATGGACACTGACTTGCGCACCATGGCCGGCCAAACCGCCCCGGTATTCATAGCAGAATTCACCCAGCTAACCTCCGGTATGGACGAGTTCGTGATCACCTCCTTGGGTGAGCTTGATAAACAGCCGCAGTTGCGCGATTACCTAGCTGCCCACTATCCAGTGTTGGCCAAGGGAGATGGTTACCTGATCTACAACCTCAAGCCCTGATCCATGTCTGACCCTGCCTCGCCTCTCGTTTCTATTGTTACGCCGTCCTTTAACCAGGCGCGTTACCTGGAAAGCACCATCCGTTCGGTATTGGGCCAGGATTATCCCAACGTCGAATATATCATCGTAGATGGCGGATCGGCGGATGGCAGCGCCGAAATTATCCGCCGCTATTCGGACCGGTTGGCCTGGTGGGTTTCGGAAAAAGACCGCGGCCAGACCGATGCCATCAACAAGGGTTTTTCGCACGCCCACGGAGAGATCCTGGCCTGGCTCAATTCCGATGATACGTACGAGCCGCATGCCATCACGGAGGCGGTTGGGTTTTTACGGGCTCTGCCCGAGGTTGGGCTGGTATATGGCGATGCCAACTTCATTGATGAGGGTGGGCGCATTATCGGGCGTTTCCCGGCCGCCCAGACCGATTACCGGCGTCTACGCCAGGGCTATGTGCATATTCCCCAGCAGGCTTCCTTCTGGCGGGCAGACTTGTGGCGCAGGGTCGCTCCTCTCGACCCGTCGTTCTATTTTGCCATGGATTACGATCTCTGGGTGCGCCTGGCGGCCCTGGCGCCTGTACGGTATACCCGGCGCGTATGGGCAAGTTTTCGCTTACATACCCAGGGGAAGACCATCACCGCGGATGACCGTTGCTGGACCGAGATGTTGAAAGTGCATTTCCGGGACGGCGGGACATGGTTGGGGATCTTGCCGGCCAAATACCTGGTCCGGAAGCTCGTCGCACCGCTGATCAATGCGCGCCGCCGGGCGCAATTGCACGCCCGCTGATTGCTCCAAGGGTCCTCCGGGCGTGTATCGCTACAAGGGGAAACCATTTGGTATTATGTAGAAAATATGGGATAACCGGAAAAACGCGGGATGATGACGTATAATACCCGTCAGGAGGAACCCATTCATGAAGAAGCTTCTATATGTCCTCGTATTCCTGTCAATGGTGCTGTCTGCCTGTGGACTGGCCCCAACCGCCGCTCCAACGCCGACCATCACCGAGACACCCACCCTCGCTGATACGCCGACGCCGCTTCCGACCAATACTCCCACCTTCACGCCGACGCCGCTTTATCCGTCGGCAGGCTATGGCCCGACCAACTTTCCGCCGGATGTGGATCCGCTCACCGGCCTGAAAGTCATTGACCCGGCCTTGCTGGAGCGTCGTCCCATGCTCATCAAGGTCGCGAACCTGCCGCGTTATGTCCGCCCGCAGTGGGGACTTTCCCTCGCCGACATTGTGTTCGAGTATTATACAGAGGTCGGTGAGACCCGTTTTTCGGCGGTCTTTTTGGGCAATAATGCTGACATGGTCGGCCCGATCCGTTCCGGACGCTTCATCGACTCTGATATCGTGCGCGGCTATAAAGCCATCTTTGCCTTTGGGTATGCCTACGAAGCGGAAATGCATCAGTTCCTTACCTCCGAATTTGCGGATCGCCTGGTCGTGGAAGGGCCGGGCTCTCCGCTGTTCCGGTATGATCCAAATGGCTACAATTACCTGGTGGTGAAAACTGCCGATATGAGTGCTTACATTACCAAGAAAGGCGTCGCGAACGGCCGGCAGGACCTGGATGGGATGTCCTTCAATCTCACTCCACCTGCCGGAGGCCAGGCGGTCAACCAGATCTTTGTGCGCTATTCGGGCGAAATTTACAACCGCTGGGATTACGACCCCATCTCTGGGAAGTATCTGCGCTATTCCGACACTGCAGAAGCGAACAATATCGGCCAGCCCGAACAGTATGCCCAGTTGTTCGATCGCCTGACCAACCAACCCATCGCCTTTGACAATATGGTGGTTCTGTATGCCTCCTACCAACTCTACAGTCCCGGGATTTATGACATTCAGTTCAGCGGCTCGGGAGATGGCTATGCTTTCCGGGATGGGCAGGTCTACCAGGTCAAATGGCAGCGCAACGACACGGACGTGGTCTCGCTTAAGAATCCGGATGGCACCCCCTTTGCCTTCAAACCCGGCGACACTTGGTTTGAGGTGGTTGGAGTGAATACCGCCCTGGCGCAGAACGGTCAGAGTTGGCGCTTTACCCATAATATGCCGTAATAACTAATATCCTGATGAAACGCATCGCAGTATTGACCGGCGGAGGTGACGCTCCCGGCTTGAACGCCGTCATTCGGGCCGTCACCAAGACGGCCATCAACGTCTATGGTTGTGAAGTCTTTGGGATCGTGGACGGGTACGACGGTTTCATCGCGGCCGGCGGCGTGCTGCCTCTCGACCTGGCAGCCGTTCGCGGCATTCTCCCGCGCGGCGGCACCATCCTGGGCACGGCCAACCGCGGCAATCCCTTTGCCCGCAAGGTCATGCAGGCGGGCAGGGAAGTGGTCATTGACGTTTCCGATGAAATCGTCAAGGCCATACAGGCCATGCACCTGGACGCGGTCATCGTCATCGGCGGGGATGGCACCCTGCGCGTTGCCATGGAGCTGTGCGACAAGGGCGTGCCGGTCATCGGTGTGCCTAAAACGATCGACAACGACGTCGGCGGCACGGAGGTCACCTTCGGTTTCGATACTGCCCTGATGATCGCCACCGAAGCCCTCGACCGCCTGCATACCACCGCCGAAGCACACCACCGCGTCATGGTGTTGGAGCTGATGGGCCGCGATGCCGGCTTTATTGCCCTGCATTCCGGCGTCTCCGGCGGCGCGGATGTCATCCTCATCCCGGAGATCCCCTTCAAATACGACGCCATCATCCGCAAGGTCCAGGAACGCGCCCGGGCCGGCTCGAAGTTCAGCCTGCTGGCAGTCTCGGAAGGCGCCCATCCCTTCGGCGGGCAGGAAGTCTTCGCGCGTGCCGGTGACGCCGTCTATGTGCCGCGCCTGGGTGGCATCGGGCAGGAGGTCGGCCGGTACATCGAGCAACAGGGCTTCGAAGCGCGCGTCACCGTGCTCGGCCATGTCCAGCGCGGCGGCTCGCCCACTGCCTTCGACCGCTGGCTGGCCACCCGCTATGGCGCGGCCGCCGTCCGCACCGCCGCCGCGGGCACCTTTGGCCGCATGGTGGCCCTGCGCGACTCCAGGGTGGTCGATATACCTCTCAGCGAAGCCCTTGCCGCCCCCAAGCGCGTCGACTTGAACAGCGATGCCGTCTTCACCGCCCGCGGCATCGGCATCTCGTTTGGAGACGATTAATCCCCTCGTTCGATCGGGCGATTATCCAGCCAAAGCGTTTGATACGCTTTCAACGTATATGTTGAAACAGATTGTGTTTGTGCCGTGACATTTTGCAGGCAAAGAACCTGTTTATCGCCCTTCGGGGAGCTGCGCAGCACGGCAAACACCGCCCGCCCCATATCCAGGATTTTTTGCCGGCCGTGTGGATGAAAGGCGGGCGATGCGGCGCGCATGTTGAGCAAGCTACAATAACGCGCGAAGACCTGCGCCCTTAAAGTGTTTTGGTTGGCCAGTTCGCTTTCCAGTGCCGTCCCCCTCAATTTTTCGCGATTGATCGAGCGGTTCTGTCCGCTGGCCTTTGCACCTTCGAGCCAGTTTCGTGAGCCGAATAAACTATGGAAATAGATACCCGGCAAACCGCGCAGGCTAAGCAGGATGGCTTGTGCTGCCATGAAACGGTCGATTTGCGTGGCCAGTGGCTCATCACTGGATGGATTGGAGAGTGCGTCGAAATAATTGATGTTCATCTCATACGGACTCTGCGTACCATCCACATTTTGTTTGTATGAGATCAAGCCCCCGTTGGCCAGCGTTTGCGCCACCAGCAGCTCGATATCATTGGGGGATAAAATTCCTTCGGCGGGATTCAATCCAATCCCGTCGTGCGAAGCCAGGAAGTTAAAGAAAGTGGTTTGGTCCGAAGGCAGGTCAAGCCCGGCTGCCCACTGCGAAAGGATTGTTGCATCGCCGGCGCGGAAGGTATGCAGGACAAGCGGCGGGAGCGCAAAGTTGTAGATCAGTTGCGCCTCATTTTTTCCGTCGCCAAAGTAGGTCAGGTTGTCTGAATGCGGAACGTTCGTCTCTGTGATTAGACGCACGTGCGGCGCAACCTCATCGAGCACCGCACGCAAGAGTTGGATAATGGCATGCGTTTGCGGCAGGTGGATACACGGCGTGCCGAATTCTTTCCAGAGATAGGCGATTGCATCCAGGCGGATGAACTGTGCACCGCGTTCGGCGTACATCAGCAGGATATCGAAGATCTCCAGGAGCACATCCGGGGCATGGAAATCCAGGTCGGCCTGGTCGGCGCTGAAAGTCGTCCAAACACGCCGCGCGCCCGAGGCGGTTTGGAATTCTGTCAGCAGGGGCAATGCGCGCGGGCGAACAACCCGTAATAGATCGGGATCGCCTTCAACGGTCAGGAAATAATCGCGATACGGTTTTTCATCGCGCAGAAAAGCTTGAAACCATTTCCCTTGCACGGAGGCGTGATTGATGACGCCATCGAACATCAGGCGGAAGGAACCTCCCAATCGTTCCACGTCGTCCCAATCGCCGAGGGCTGGGTTCCACGGCGCGGTAATCCTTGACTGAAAACCCATCGTCCGATGACCAGGGAAAGAACGGCAGGATGTGTATCCCGCTTACTACGCCGCGCAGGTGGTGCTCGCAAAATTCCGCTCAGGGTCTGTAAATGCGGTTGGCCTGTTTTGCGCACCTGGTCGCCATACGTAATCAGGATCGAGTCGCGCTCCGATAAAGAAGTCACCGGGGGAGTTGGGATTCGCCCTCGATAATGCTCGACCAGTTCATCTAAATGAGCCCCCACCCGGCCGGCAAGTTCCGCACCGTAAAGGGTGGTAAGCGGTGTGATAAAAGATGATTGCGCCATGCATTACATTGTACTATACTGAAAATAGGGGAGCGCCTTCTTACACAAGGAGTCAGGCTATGACACTCTCACGACGCATCGGATTTATCTCTACGCGTTTTGCAGGCACCGATGGCGTTTCTCTTGAAACCGCCAAATGGGCCGCCGTCCTTGAACGCATGGGGCATACCTGCTTTTATTTTTCCGGCCAGTGTGACCGCCCGGATGGAAAATGTTACCTTGTCCCTGAGGCCTTTTATCGTCATCCCAGCATCGATGCCATCAACCAGGTTGTCTATGCCGGCACGTGGGGGCAGATGCACAGAGGCCGCAAGGCGCATCCTGAGATCGGAAGACTTGCACCAGGATTTTTTCTCGGTTTATATCCGCCCTGAGAAGGTCACCAAGACAGGTGCAGGAATTGAAGGATTATTTCAAGGAGCATCTTTATAAATTTGCGCACCAAGTTCAGTCTTGAAGCGCTCATTATCGAGAACGCCCTTACCATTCCCATCAACCTGCCGCTTGGCCTGGCATTGACCGAGTTCATCGCCGAGACGGGTTACCCGGTCATCGCGCACCATCACGATTTTTACTGGGAACGCCAGCGTTTCATGAACAATTCGGTTCAAGATTATCTCGCTGCGGCCTTCCCGCCCGACCTGCCCTCCATCCGGCATGTTGTCATCAACTCGGTGCAGGCCAACAACTCGCTTCACGCATCGGCGTGGCTGCGGTGATCATTCCCAATGTCATGGATTTCGACTCCCCACCTGCTCCTTTGGATGAATATGCACGATCGGCCCGGGCAGACCTCGGGCTGGCTCCGGGCCAATATTTGATCCTCCAGCCAACCCGCATCATCCAGCGCAAAGGCATCGAGCACGCCATCGAGTTGACCCGCCGCCTGGGCCTGCCCGCCAGGTTGGTCATCTCCCACGCCGCCGGGGATGAAGGCACCGACTATGAAAAGCGTGTCCGCGAGTTTGCCGCCCTTTTGAATGTCACGGTCAATTTTGAGTCGGCCATTGTCGGCGATGCACGCGGTGTCACGCCGGAAGGGAGAAAAATCTATACGCTGGGAGATGTTTATCCCCAGGCAGACCTGGTCACCTATCCATCCTCCATCGAAGGGTTTGGCAACGCCTTCCTCGAAGCCATCTATTACAAACGCCCCCTGGTGGTGAACAATTATTCCATCTATGAAACGGATATCAAGCCCAAAGGCTTCAAGGTGGTTGAGTTCGATGGCTATATCAATGACGCCACGCTTGGAACATGCGCGCCGTCTGCTCTTGCATCCCGAGGAAGGCGCACTGTATGCCGAACAAAATTACAAACTGGCTCGCCGCTATTACTCGTTCAGCATGCTGGAGCGCCGCCTCCGGCATTTGTTGGCCGACTGCTTTGGAGAAGTGATTTGAAAATTGCGTTGTTGCATTACTCCTCCCCGCCCATTGTCGGTGGAGTGGAAAGCGTCCTGGCGCACCACGCCCGCTTGATGGCGAAGGCGGGTCACGAAGTCACCATTTTTGCGGGGCGCGGCAAAACTTTTGATGAACGCATCCCTGTGCGCATCCTGCCGCGTTTGGATTCGCGCCATGCCGAGGTACTGGCAGTGAAGCGGGAACTGGACAGGGGGCAGGTACACGCCCGCTTTTGACGGCCTGCGCGACCAGATCAAGCAGGAATTGTTGGCCGGGTTGCAAGGGTTTGATCTTTTGATCGCGCATAACGTTGCTTCCCTGCATAAAAACCTGGCGTTGACTGCCGCCTTCCAGGCCGTGCACAAACTGCCGGGCTTTCCAGCGCCTGATCCTGTGGCATCACGACCTGGCCTGGACGACGCCCCGCTACCGTCACGAAATGCACGCCGGTTATCCCTGGGATTTGTTGCGCACCGACTGGGGGGACGTGACACATGTCGTCATCTCGGAATTGCGCCGGCAGGAACTTGGCAAACTGCTCGGGATTGCCCGGGAGTCCATTCGCGTCATTCCCAACGGCGTGGATGTGAACGACATTCTTCAAACTCGAACCGCAAACCATCCATTTGATGGAGCAGTTGAAGCTGCTCGACGCCAACCCGCTCTTCCTTTTACCTGTGCGCCTGACGCCGCGGAAAAATATCGAGCTGGCGCTGCGCGTAATGGCTGAACTGCGGGAACGAGTTCCCAAAAGCCATGTTACTGGTCACCGGGCCGGAAGGGCCGCACAACCCCGCCAACGCAGCCTACCGGAAGAAGTTGCTGGCGCTGCGCAATGAACTGAACCTGCAAAACGCGGCCCATTTCCTGGCGGATGTCACTCCCGAATTCATGCCGGATGCGGTCATCGCCGATTTTTATCGCCTGGCCGACGCATTGTTATTTCCCAGCCGCGAAGAGGGCTTTGGCATTCCCATCATCGAGGCCGCCTTCAGTTCCATGCCCGTTTTTTGCGCCGATATCCCCGTTCTGCGTGAGCTGGGCGGCGAGGATGTCAGCTACTTTGATCCGGATGCCGAGCCGCGTTCCATCGCCAAGCAAATCTCGACAGGCTGCAAAGCGAAACCACCTCCCGCTGGGCGCGGCGCGCCAAGCATAGCTATGCCTGGGATTCGATCTATACGTTACATATCGGGCCGTTGATTCAGGAGGTGGTGCCATGAAAATGTCTATGCGAAATATCAAGACCGTGCTGGTCCCGATTGGCGCAGGCACGGATGGACAAACCGCCCTCGCCATCGCCCAGATCATTGCCAGGGAAGTCATTCTGGTCGGCATTGTCCCGATCGTAAAGAACGCATCCATCAGCGCAGGCGCGCAGACTGCCCGGCAGGTCCGCAAGCGCCTGCTTTCCCTGACGCGGTCCATCCATCCGCTTCAAATCCACCGTGATCGTGTCAGAAACGCCCTGGAAGGATCTCCAAAGTGTCATTGCCAGCGAGAAGCCCGATCTCTTATTGATCGAGTGGGAAGACGGGCAGGTATCCTGCGGCATTCCGCTCTCAGATGTTCTTTCCAATTCCCTTTGCAATCTTGCCATTGTGCGTGGCGCCAGGCCTGTCAAATTGGAGCGGGCTTGATCGCAGTACGTGGCGGGCCGTATGCCGAGCTGGCATTCCAGATGGGCATGGGGTTGCATTCCGCCGCAAATGGATGTGCTGCATCTTGCCCTGACAGGCGCAATGAATGACGCACCTTTCAAGGGGTTGAAACACATCCTGCGCCATATCCCTGAAGTCAATCTTCGCTCGATCACAACCGAAGACGCCGCCCGAACCATCTTCGAGGAATCACACCATTACGATTAGTGATCCTGGGCGCCACCGCCAGCAAGAGCATGGGCAGCTCATCCATTGGCCCGGTGGCCGAGAAACTTTTATCGGAATCGCCTGCCACAGTGATGGTCGTGAAGACGCTGCCGCCCCATCTCAGAATTCATATTCGATGAAAGCGCCGGCGCTCAGGCCATCTCCATTTTGGTGGACAAGTGGTTTGCCGAAAGCACCTTCCATGCAGACGAGTTCTCGGACCTGAAACAGCTCATGGATCTGAAAGAGAAGCAAGGCTCGACGATCAGCCTGGCCCTGCCTGCTTTGAACGAAGAGAAAACAGTCGGCAAAGTGATTACAACCATCAAAAAAGCCTTGATGGATGATGTGCCTTTGCTGGATGAGATCGTGCTGATCGATTCCGACTCGACCGACCGCACCCGCGAGATTGCCGAGCGAGCTTGGCATTCCTGTCCATATCCACCAACAACTATTACCCGAATTGGGGGCACGGCCGCGGAAAAGGCGAAGCGCTCTGGAAAAGTCTGTTGGTTACCAAAGGCGACATTATCGCCTGGATCGACACCGACATCGTCAATATTCACCCGCGTTTTGTCTATGGCGTTATCGGCCCGCTCCTGCTTAACCGGAATATTCAATTCGTCAAAGGCTTTTATCGTCGTCCGCTTAGGGTTGGGTGGCAAAGTACAGGCGGGCGGCGGCGGCCGCGTCACCGAACTGACCGCCCGGCCCTTGTTGAACCTTTTTTATCCCGAGCTTTCTGGCGTCATCCAGCCGCTTTCGGGAGAATATGCGGGCCGGCGCGAGTCGCTCGAAAAAGCAATCTTCTTCTCAGGCTATGGCGTGGAAACCGGCCTGCTGATTGATATTTTTGAAAGCTATGGCCTGCGTTCCATTGCGCAGGTGGATTTGCTGGAACGCATCCACCACAACCAGGAATTGGAGGCCTTGGGTAAAATGTCCTTTGCCATCATCCAGACCGTCCTCCGCAAACTGGAAACCCGCTACGAGCGCGCCATCATCGAGGATGTCAATAAGACCATGAAATTGATCCGCCGCGCCGATGGCGGTTATTTCCTGGATGTGGAAGAAGTGGCCGAATTGGAACGCCCTCCGATGAATACTATCCCCGCCTACCTGGAGCGCTATAAGAAATGACGCGCTTTTGCCTTGTCCGGCATGGACAAACGGACTGGAATCTTGAAGGACGCTACCAGGGTCAAAGTGATGTTCCGCTCAATGAGAATGGCCGGTATCCAGGCCGCGCATCCTGGCGCAGAAATTAAAAGGCCATCCTTTTGCAGCTATCTATACCAGCGACCTGGTCACGCGCCAGGGAGACCGCTGACATCCTGGCCGCCGCCCTTCACCTGCCGGTTACAGGCGACACGCGCCTGCGGGAGATCAACCAGGGCCAATGGGAAGGTCAATTCGTCGATGACATCCGGGCCCGCTATGCAGAGTTATGGCAGCAGCGCACCGTGGATCCTGCCAGCCTGCGTCCGCCCGGTGGGGAAACGGTCGGGGAAGTTGCCGAACGCGCCCACGCCGCGCTGGATGATTTTGCCCGCCATGCATCCTGGCGCCTCTGTGCTGGTCGTTTCTCATGGACTTGCGCTTGCCACCGTTATTTGTAAGCTCCGCGCCATCCCGCTCGGGCAGGCCTACAGCGTTATCCCCGAAAATGTCGCGCCGGTTTGGCTGGAATGGGACAGTATTGCGCCTGCGCCCGTCTGTTGATTTCATACCCGGCAGAGCTCATTTCGTCCGCTAATCCCCGCAAATCTTCACTAATTTGTTTCTATTCGTGCGGATTGGCGAAGATTAGCGGACAACTTTAAAGCGGAAGACCGCCGAGAGGCGGTCTTCCTGGGCGCGCTGTGGCACCTTTAACGATCTGCGGATATTACTGCAGAGCGAGGAGGGATGCCACAGCGCTGCGTTTCGTACTACTATCCATTTTCGGCACCACCTCCTCTTCTATAAGGATGGCGGATGAAAGGCAGGCCTGCCAATAAATCAGGACCTGCTGTGGAATTAGTATCACATGGAATTATTCTGGTGTCAATAGTGTCGTTTGATCTCTAACAATCCCATAAGGTGACCGTCTGGGCCCGTTTTACCTTTGCAAACTCTCGCACCCTCCTCTCCCCCCATTTCTGTACAGTACTTGAAATGGGGGGATGTCCGCAGGACAGGTGGGCGGAAATGGCTCCGATTACCGAAAATGTTAAAGTCCTGGACAGGTGGGCGGAATTGTCGTCAAAATCGGATAATTGTGTTAATATTCTATTGTCGCACGTATCGGTTAACCAAACAGGGCCAGGGATTTGTTCGTACCAATCTGATATATCGAAACCGAGAATCGCGTGCCAGCCTCAAAGCACACCTCCTCTCACAAGACCAACGGCGCCACCCTCGACTTTGAATCGCAGTTATGGGCCGCTGCCGACAAGCTGCGCGGCCACATGGACGCCTCCGAAATACAAGCACGTCGTCCTGGGCCTGATCTTCCTGAAATACATCTCGGATGCCTTCGAGGAAGTCCACGCTCGCTTGCTGGAGAAGCAGTTCGAAGGTGCCGACTCCGAAGACCGCGATGAGTACCTCGCCGAGAATGTCTTCTGGGTGCCGCCGGAAGCCCGCTGGAAATCCCTCCAGGCCAATGCCCGCCAGCCCAATGTCGGCAAATTGATCGACGATGCCATGTTGGCCATTGAGCGCGATAACCCCACGCTTAAGAGCGTGTTACCCGCCGAATATGCCCGCCGCAATCTTGAGGTGGAGCGTCTGGGAGGCCTGATCGATTTGATCTCCGGCATCGGCCTGGGTTCCAGGGCGCCGCCGATCTCGAAGAAGACGACGAGCCCTTCGAGCAAAAGATGGTGCGCTTGAAAGATGAATTGGAAGCGGAGTTTGAAGAAGGCGATCAATTGGAAAGAACAATTCGCAACAATTTGGAGAAACTAGATTATGGAGCGTAATTCTTGGAATTATGTTCCTGTTTCATCTGTCGCTGACATTTATTTAGGAGGTACTCCTAGCCGTACCGTTCCAGAATATTGGAATGGTAATATCAGTTGATACCAATATCAAGGATTAATAGAAATGTCCCCTGTTCGCGTCAAATAGGAATGTCCCCCCGCGTGGGGACATTCCTATTTGACGACAAAATCCTGACGCCAGGGGTGGTCGGGAGCGGGATGGAAAGGTTTGCGTGGATGCGACACCTGTTTTGAGGTGACCACTTCGGATTGGTGTTTCTGTTTCTGGAAGATGGTGTAAGCGAGTTGATCGCCCTTGTAGAGGATGGTGACTTTACCTTGAGGATCTTGGCAGATCGTCACTTGAGCTTTGTGCAAGGCATAGGCGGGGCGATCGGTCTGGATCTGGTAGACCACATTTTTGAACTGCAGGGTCAGGTTTTTGGAGATCAGCCGGGGTTCCTGCCAGGCCAGGATTCGCTCAAGGTTCTGGTCGGCTAATAGGGAACGGTGGGCATCCAGGGAACTGCGTGGCGGCACTGCAAAACGGCGATTGAAATCGGCCATGAACTCGGGTAAATAGGCATTGCCCTGCTGCAGGTCGTTGATCCCGCGCAGGCGCATTTCTCTGACCAGGCGGTCCTGCAACGTCTCGTTGGCGCGCTCCACCCGTCCTTTGGCCTGGGGCGTGTTGGCGCACAGGATCGGGATCTCCAGGCTTTGCATGGCCCGTCCGAACTGCGTCAGATTGTCTCCAGCGCCCGTATTGGGGATGTTGACCCGAAAAGATGCCATGTTTGTCGGTATACAGCCCAGCAGGCCTGCCATGGGCCGCCAGATACTGTTGCAGCAGCCCACAATACCCGAAAAAGCTCTCTTCCGGCACAAATAACAGTGCGCCTAACTGCCCCGTGGCATCATCGATCATCACCAGCAGCGTGCAGCGCTCTCCACGCCCTTCGAACCAATCATGATCCGTCCCGTCCATCTGCTCGAGTTCCCCAACACAGGCCCGCCGCTCCCGCATCTGGATGCACTTCCACTTTTCGGGCTTTCTTCGCTTTCCACAACCCCTCCTCGATCATGATCTTGCGCACACTCCCCAATCCCAACTTCAAACCCTCCAACTCCACCAGCTTCTCATGCGCCAGTGTCGGCCCAAAGTCAAGATAACGCCCATGCAACAGATCGATGGCTGCCTGCTCCGTCTCTCGATCCAATTGATGATGGCTGGGCTGCCCGCGCTGCTTCGATACCAGACCCGCCGCACCTTCTCGCCGATAGGCTCGCAACAAGCGCTTGACTTGCCACACACTCACCCCCAAAATCTCAGCGGCTGCTTTTTGTCCCATCCGCTTCTCTTGTAAATGCCCCATCACTTCCAAACGATTGATTTCACCTTTGCTCATGCGTATCAAATCCATTTCTTGTCCCTTTCAGAAGGGGACATTCTAACTCGTGCGCAAAGGGGACATTACTATTAAATGCTACCAATATCAGTTGATCTGAGGTTCGGACTTAAGTTCGGACAGGGCATTGGACCAAGGAAGTGAAAGAGAGCAAGACTGTTTGATAGATAGCATTATTCTGTTCATTGGACAGGGACCATTTTTGTCTGAGCAAGATGAACAAGCCGGAATAGCGTTTCCACTTTTTGCTTTTTTTTCGATCTGGAGAACCAGGGACAAGTTCTTTCTCAGGAACTTGATCCTCTGTGGCAATCGGTTCTCCATAGAGAAAATCGCGTAGTTCTTCCCCGAGCAACAAACCGATCGGGAAGATGAGTAAGAGCAATGCGATCATTTTCTCCATGTAATCCTGCTTCTGGTTCATGAGCTTGGTCATGCCCAACAAGTCCTTCAAATCTTTGAAACTTTCCTCGATTTTCATACGACCAAAATAAATCCGCAGACCCTCTTCGGCTTTCAGGTTGGTGATGACCCACAAAGGTTCTGAGAGGCCCACTTTCCAGCGTCCGATCAAATTGACATAGGCCTTCCCCTTGTACCAAACATCCGAGTGGATCACAGTTTGTCCAGGGGATATGGTGAGTGCCACATCCCGGCCTTTTAAATCACAGAACTTGGGCGGATGAGAACCCAAATTGAGCCGAATGACGAATTTGAGTTGCTCATTGATCAGGTTCGTCAGCAGTTCCAGATAACTGAACTCGCGATCCAGCACCAACGGCTTATCTCCCAACAGATCCTGGATGCTTGCAAAGGCTCGAAAGTGGTTGCGATTACGCGAATCCATGTTTGTGGCAATGGTCTTCGATGAATAGGTCACCAGACCACAGGGAATTGCCCGGCCTCGATAGGGCGTTGCAAACACCAGTGCCCAGAACCCCTTGGTCTTCCCATCTTTGAGTGTCCCCTGCTTGTCTTATTAGTGAGGGGGGTGTATACTAGAGCCGAGAACTAAGTAGCAGGAGTCAAGCGCATGGAGAAACTACCTCGGCATCGACCCACTCGACATTTTGAAAAACAGCAGCGGCTGCTGATCGATTGCGAACTGAATGTATGTCCGCATTGCGGGGCAGAATTGAAGCCACGCCATTCGCGGCACATGCGTAAGAATGTACAGACGCTGAAAGGTCCCGTGTGGGTGACGGGGAAAAGCAAGAAGTGTGTGAATCCGGGATGTTCACACACGGGCGAGTACTATTATGCGAGTGGGGTCTGCCTGATCAGTGTGCCGTTCAGCACGTACGGGCTGGATGTGCTGGCATATATTGGCTGGCGGCATGAGCATGAGCATAAGCAAATGGGGGAGATCCAAAGCGAACTGAACGGGCGTGGGGTGCTGGTGAATAATCGGAATGTGGGGAAGTTATATCGGCAGTTTCTGGCGTTATTGGGGGCGCTGCAAGAGCCAACGAAGCGCAAACTGGAGGAGACGGTCAAGCAGCACGGGGGAGTAATCTGGGCCATGGATGCTCTGCAACCGGAAGGTTGTGGGAGCTTGCTGTATGTGCTGTACGAAGTATTGAGCAGTACGCCTGTAGCGGCAATCCAGGTGGAACATGTGAACTCGGTTGAGTTGGCGACCTGGCTGAAACCATACCAGGATCTATCTTATCCGGTGTTGGCGACACTTTCGGATGGGGAAGACACGATTGCGGCGGCCTTCCAGAGTTGCTGGCCGGGAGCACCGCACCAGCTTTGCCAGATGCATTTTCTGGGCAATTTGGCCGAAGAAGTGTTGGAAGAGGATGAGCAATTGCGTCAAAACCTGCGCAACGACCTGGGCGGTTTACCCGGCGTTCACAAACAGCCAACTGGGAAAGACCAGACCTCCCTTTTTTAGCCATTGCCAAGGATGTAGAACTCCAGCAGCTCAAACAGCTTATCCGCCAGGCCATTCGAGATGCGGTCAATCGCAACAGCCGCAAGCCCTTTTACTGGGGTGGGCTGGTGGGGTTTCAACAACTGGAAGCGATTCAGCAAGCCTTGTCTGTTCTGCCAGAATCTCTGGGTGAAAGCGGTTATTTCCAGCGTCTGCAAATCCAGGTCAAACGTGCCCTGGAGAAAAACCGACACGATGCTCAAAACCTGGCCGAAGCTCATCAGTGGTTGCGCCAGATCGCTGCTTGCCTGCACTACCCTCCGGATAACTCCACAGGCACATCTTCTCTCAGCAGCGCTCAGATCTCCAAAAACATGGAAATGCTGATCCAATCACTTCACCCCAATCCAAGAACACAACGCCCCCAAAGCCGGTTACTGTCTGCCTTGCGAAAACGCTGGCGACTGCACCAGCAAGAATTGCTGCCTTGTTATGATATCCCCGGTCTGCCGCAGGACAACCTCCAGATGGAAAGCCTGTTTGAGCGACTACGCCGCCGACAGAGGCGCATCAGCGGACGGAAATCCACCCGGGAACTCAGAGACTTTGGACAAGCGCAGGTCCTCTTTCAGGCGGAAAGCGAAGCCGCTCTGTTGGAACAGATCCGTCAGGTGCCATTGGAGCAGTATCGGGTCTGGCGAACCCGCCTCCGCCAATCTGAGCACCCGCGCCAGTTCATCCAACGCTTGCACCACGATCCTCTGACTACCATGAACCGCCTGGTCGATCAGTACATCTCCCGATGTGCAATATTATCAACCGACCACTCCTATGACCAACCAGCCCCTCCCGATTAATTCCTCCCCAATAAGACAAGCAGGGTTGAGTGTCCCCACATATTCGGTTTTCCAGGCCTGTGCTCGTTCGATCTCAGTCGGATCTCCAATCATGAACTCCGCATCCGGCTGATATAACCGCCCTAATACCTGCCTGGGATCATTCCGCTTCAGAAAACGCTGGGTCCGCTTGTAGGCGGCAGCTCCATTCCCCTCCATGTGACTGGCTATGTCCGTCATCCGCAGCGACCGCGCCGCCAGGATCGCTTGCCCAATTTCGGCGGCTTGTTGCGCCGTCTCTTCTTCGTCAAATATCGCCCGTACAAATCCTAGAATGGTAAACTTGTTCATGGAAGCCTCGTTTTTGGAATTTGGTTGTCGCTAATCAAGTCTACCAATTATCGAGGCTTCCTCTTTTGTCCGTACTCATGTCC
>CAVUZS010000008.1:0-736428 GCA_963746015.1 uncultured Chloroflexia bacterium | reverse complement strand
AGCGCATAATTTACTATGAGCTATCTTCCGGGATAGAGTTCCAGAGTTGCTCCAGATGTACGAGCTGATGATTGGCTAGTTTTGGGGAACGCGTATGGAGTCTGAAACGGTTGCGATGCTGACGCATGCGAAGCCGTTCATCCTGAAATTTGTTTGGGACAATCTGGGACACAATCCGAATGGTTTCATGCAGCGTATCAGGGTGGGGTAGCAATTCCCATGCGCCCTGACGCTGAATGATGCGCAGTGTGAGACCCTTTTGTCCAGTGGTACGGAGCAAACGACGGCCAAGGGCTCGAAAATCGCTTTCTCGATCATTATTGGTGCGGGGCAGGCCAGGTACATCATAACAATGGAATAAGCCGGGGGCATAGCTACGTGTGGTTTTTAGGATGATGCGAAAGGAATTTCGCAGCATTGGATCGCGAAAGCGATTGGATTGGATTTTGACAAGGTAGGCGAACAGATCCTGGCGTACTTGAATGCCGGAGCGAGTGGGGGTTTGTTCAGGATCCAACAGAGTGGCAATGTGTTCCAACCAATTGGCAGCCTCACGCACAATGGAATAAGTTGCCTGGGCAGACTGAAGTGCTGTTTGCAGTCCGTGATGCAATGCCAGTAATTGAGGAGTGGAATGATGAACGATCAAGCGGTCCAGGCATTCCTTGACTTCGGATAGACCCACAAACATCTCAATTCCAGCCAGGCGCAAAGGCGGGCGACCTTTGAGGGTCAACAGATAACGAATACGACGACATATATCTCGGGTAATGGCATCGCGAACTTGCTCACCATCTTTTGGCAATATGGGTTCAGAAAGCATGGCGGGTGCTTCCACCGGCGAAGGCAATACCCCGGTAATGGTCAAAATACCCTCTGACTCAACGTCTTCCTGGCGGATGTATTGACCAATGGCTGCTCTGACATCCTGTCGCAAGAGCATTTTCATGGCTTCATCCGCTTCCGCCACAGGAACTGCAATATTGCGCAGATAGTGGCTCTGGCAAAAAGCATGCCTGGCCTGTGGAAAGACTTCAGCCACGGCTGACAACAGACCGCTCTGCTTGTCGCTCATAACAGCAGTCACCCGCAAACCCAGATCGGCAATGGGCCGCAGAAAGTGAACGAATGCCGCTTGATCTTGCTGGCTCATCCAGCCACACCGCAATGTCACTCCACTCACCAATTCCCGTACCAGCCACAACTGCGGCTCGCCTCCTTCGGGTGCCAATCCATCCAGGCTCAATAACAGCCCCACCTGGTCAGCTACTATTTTTAGATGCTTCAGTTGCTCCCGTTCGTGACACGCCAACAAGGGCAAATATCGATAGTGATACAACCCTCTCACTTGCGACTCGCTGATCCTTAGCCGCTGTCTCAAATCCGTGTGGATGGTTGCAAAGGGTTGCTGCATGGTTTGTCGCTGCCAACCAATCTGCGCAATCACATCATATCCATAGGTGCACGAAACCGGCGCTACCTGCCCCCATTCCACCGAACCCAATATCCTTGGGGAAGCCTCACAACTGAGATTCACGCAGCGCTTCGTCCGTTGCGCAATCATCATTACTTCCTTCATCCCTTGCACAGTTTTGTATTTACTGGTGTAGGCAACCCGCATTGGCCCGTTACACTTTGGGCACCTATCCAATTCACAAACGTATACCGTCCCTTTTCCCGAGTAAAATATCCCTTGGGTTCTCATGGCGCTCTCCTCTCTCAGCAAGGGGTCAGTTTGCCATGAGAACCTATTTCTATCAATCCTGTAGTAAGTTATGCGCTATTGCCTGCGGAACGTCTTCCTCTCCATATCTGGACCCCATATCTGTCCCTCTTTGGAATTGATCCTCATTGTTTCATTATTTTCGCGTCCGTTTTTCCACTGCTCTCTGTTCTCCGTTCTCTGCTCTCCTCCACCCCAATAATTGATCGTTGTTTCAACGATTGCGCGCGGATCCCGTACATCGGGTCTGTCTTGCCGCGCCTCTGCTTGCCGCCGTTGAGTACGATAGATGTAAGAGAGCCGGGCATTTGCTCCCGGCTCTTTTCTAATCTGTTATTCCTTCTCTTCCCCCGGCCCGATGCCGAGTGGCTTCCACTTGGCGGCATCCTTGAGACGGTGTTGCATGCCGTGACGGTCATGGGTCTCGTCGAAGCCTTCCGGCTTGAGGAACATCTGCTCGCCGTCCAGTAGGGCGGTCAGGCCGGCCTGGCCGGGCTCGGGGCGCTTGGGGCCCTTGTACTTGGCAGCCATGGCCGGGGTGTAATCGGTCGGCTCCTCGTAGGTGGTGATGTAGCCCTCGAAGTTGCGCAGGATGATCTTGTGGTCCGACATGCTGAGCAGATAGTTGGGCATGACCGGGATCTTGCCGCCGCCGCCGGGAGCGTCCACGATGTACTGCGGCACGGCATAACCGGAGGTATGCCCGCGCAGGCCTTCCATGATCTCGATGCCCTTGGCAACGGGTGTGCGGAAGTGGCCGGCGCCATGCACCAGGTCGCACTGGTACAGATAATACGGGCGCACCCGGATGCGCACCAGGTCCTGCACCAACTGGCGCTGGATGTGGACATTATCGTTGACACCCGCCAGCAGGACGGTCTGGTTGCCGAGTGGGATGCCGGCCCGGGTCAGCTTATCACAGGCTTCGGCCAGTTCTTTCGTGATCTCGTTGGAATGGTTGACGTGGATATTCATCCAGAGCGGATGGAACTTCTGCAGCATCCCGCACAGTTCGTCGGTGATGCGCTGGGGCATGAAAACCGGCACGCGCGACCCGATGCGGATGATCTCGATATGCGGGATGGCGCGCAGTCGGGTGAGGATCTCCTCCAGGATCTTGGGCGCCAGCACGAGCGGGTCGCCGCCCGAGAGCAGCACGTCCCGCACCTGGGGCGTGCGCTTCAGGTATTCGATCTGCATGTCGAACTCCTGGCGGGAAAATGTAGCCGCTGGGTCACCGACGATGCGGGCGCGCGTGCAGTAGCGGCAGTAGGAGGCGCACTGCGTGGTGACAAGCATCAGCACCCGGTCGGGATAGCGGTGGACCAGGCCCGGTACGGGCGAGTGCTTATCCTCGGCGAGCGAGTCCTCCATCTCGGCGGTGAAGGGAACCATTTCGCAGTCGGTCGGGATGACCTGCTTGCGGACGGGGTCGTCGGGATCAGCCGGGTCGATCAGGGAGATAAAGTATGGGGTTATATCCACCCGGAAGAGCCGGTCGGCGCTGAGCGCTTTGCGTTCCGACTCCGTCAGGGGTATGATCTTTTCGATTTCTTCCGCCGTGTTCAAGCGGTGGCTTAACTGCCAGCGCCAGTCATTCCACTTTTCATCGGGAATATCTGCGAAAGCGGGAGCACGTTTGGAAGGGAAAGGCAAATTCATTTTTTCTCCAAAGTCGAAGTGTAAGAAGAAAATGGGTAACGAGTTAACGAGTGAAAGGGCTAACGAGTTAAAGGATCGCAGTGAACAAAAGAGCCATTGCGGCGCATGGCGGATCGTGATCCGGCCGGAAGAAACCAGATTGGCAGAGGCGGATAATTCTCATGCAATGATTGTACGAGTAAACAGGGGTCAGGTCAATATAAAAATGCGCAGAACGTGTGAACACCATGAAATCCCTATAAGTTTTAAGCTCGCACCGGAAGGAAAAGAGTACAATGGAAATGTACGGTTCGTCACTATTCGTCTTGCATGATTTAAGGGAAGAAGCCCATGACCAAACAGGTAGCTGTCCTGACTGACAGCACTGCCAGTATCCCGGAAGAGATGCTCGAGGACCTGCATATCCATACCGTGGCCTACTATATCCACCGCGGCCAGGAAGTGCTGCGCGACTTGGTCACGATACAGCGGGAGGAATTCTTACGCTGGCTGGCAACCGCCAGTGTTTTACCGGTCACCGCCAGCCCGGGACCGGGGGACTATATCGAAGCCTATAAGGACCTGGCAAGATCAGGAGCAGAGGAAATCATCAGCATCCACATGACCGCGAAAGCCAGCGGAGCATACCAGGCTGCCCGTATCGCCCAATCCATGCTGGAAGAGCAGATGCCAGCATTGCGGGTCGAGGTGATCGACACGCGCAACGCCGCTCTCTGCCAGGGCTGGATGGCCATCGAGGCGGCACGCGCCGCCCTGTCCGGGCTCAGGCTGGAGGAGGTGGCGGCGAAAGTGCGGGCAATGATCCCGGTTGCCCACCTGATCATGACTGCCGATACGCTCAGGTACCTCTACATGGGCGGGCGCATCGGCAGGGCCAAGAACCTGGTCGGCAGCCTGCTCAATATCAAGCCCCTGATCGGCGTGGAAGAAGGCGAAATTGCGCCGCTCGGAATCGCCCGCAGCCGCGCCCAGGCATACCAGGCCATGGTGGACAGGATCGAAGCAGCCGTTGGAAAATCCAAAGTCAAAGTGGCTTACGTGCATGCCGGAGCAATACAGGAAGTGGAGAAAATAAGAAGGATCGTCGAAGGCCAGTTGAACGCGGTCGAATCGATCATCGGCGAGCTCTCGCCTGCGCTGGCGGTCCATACCGGTCCGGGCACCGCCGGACTGTGCTATTTTCCGGTAGCAGTTCAGGGCGACCATCTCAAATAAAAATGGGACGCTCTTTGAAGAGCGCCCCATTTTTTTGCCTGGGTTATGAAGCCGGGGGCAGGGGATCCTGCGGGGGCAAAACCTCCACGGGAGGAACAGCGGGTTTTTTCTTGCGCAGGGTCAGTACGGGCACCAGGACTGCAATGGCAATGAAGATGACCGAAAGACACAGGAAGACGGCTCCGTAGCCGGGAGTAAGGTCAAAGCCTACGTTGGAGTAGTTAGCCTGGCCGGCGAGTACGAAAAGACCAACCGGGCACAACAGGCACAGGCCGGGCAAACCACACAGAACAATGGCCGCCACTGTCCCAATAATTGGCCAGGTCCTGTCCTCTTTCTTTTCCACGGGCATTTCCATCGCGAATCTCCTCTCGGTTTCTTGTATTTTCCTTCTGTCAGTATACAATTCCTGTACCATTTACGCAAGCGTTTATTGGCGCAATTTTGCACCCAGTTCCTGCTCCAGGCGGCGCAGGATGCGCGTCCGGATGCCGGCCACGTCCCTGTCGCTGAGGGTCTTGTCGGCAGCCTGGTAGGTGAGGCTGTACGCTAGGCTCTTTTTGCCCATACCGATCTTCTCGCCGCGGTACACGTCGAACAGGCGCACAGCCCGGAGGACTTTTCCGCCGGTCTGGCGGATCAGTTCGGCCACCCGTTCCGCCGGCAGACTCTCGTCCACCACTAGGGCCAGGTCTTCCAGAACAGGCGGGAACTCCGGCACGGGCGCGATCTCGTACAGCGACGGTACGAGCGCCAGGAGGGCATCCATATCCAGGTCCGCGGCCAGGACCGGGGTCCCGGCAAATGCAGCCGGCCAGTCGTAGCGTTCCCGCACCTGCGGATGCAACTCGCCAAAAACACCCAACTGCTTTTCCCCGGAGAGGATGCGGGCGCATTTCCCGGGGTGGAAGGTCGGGTTCGTACCCGGCTCATAGCGCACTTCCGGGATGTGCAGGCTTTCCAACAGACCAGCGAGCAGTCCTTTAAGGTCGTAGAAATCCATCGGGGCATCGTCGGCTCCCTGCCAGGTTGGCAGGCCGCGCGGACCGGCCAGCAAGATGGAGAGACGCTGGGATTCGTCGGGTAAGCCTTCGCCCGACTCGGATACAAAGAATACCGGGCCGATCTCGAACAGGGTCAGGCGCTCCCGGATACGGGCGTTGCGCTCGGCAGTTTCCAATAGACTGGCCAGCACGCTGTGACGCATGGCGGCCTTGTCGGCTGAGATCGGATTTGCCAGGCGAATATAGGGGGTGTTGTCGGGAGGGCTGCCGGCGGGCAGCCGGCGGGCTTCCCGCTCGGGCGTGGTAAGGCGATAACTGATGATCTCCTGCAGTCCCTGTACCACCAGCAGGTCGCGCACACGTTCCTCTTTTTCGAGCAACGGGTTGCCGATCTGCGGCGGCAGGTCATCGGAAATGCGGGTCTCGGGGATGCGGTCATAACCATAGATGCGCGCGATCTCTTCGATAACGTCCGCCTTGCCCGTCACGCCCTCGCCGATATCCAGGCGGTGGTCGGGAGCAATGACGGTGACGGTATCGCCGCGCAAAGTCACTGTGAATTCCAGGCGGCGAAGCAGGCCGGCGATATCTTCGGCGGAGAGATCAATGCCAAGCCAGCGCTTCACATCCTGCGCGCTGACCTGGACCTCGGGCTGCGCGGGCGGCAGCGGATAAACATCCACCAGTCCCGAGGCGATGGTGCCGTCCGCCCAGGCATGCATCAGCTCCAGGCCGCGCCGGACGCCGCGTTCGGCCATGGCCGGGTGGACGCCGCGTGAGAAGCGGTAGGAGGCTTCGGATGGCAGGTTCTGCGCGGCGGCGGTCTTGCGGATGTTGATGAAATTCCAGGCCGCACCCTCCAGCAAAATATTGGCAGTCTTTTCGCTTACCTCGGACTCGGCCCCGCCCATGATGCCGGCAATGGAGAGCGGCCCGGCGCTGTCACTCACCAGCACGGTGTTCTCGTCCAGGGTCCGTTCGACGCCATCCAGGGTGGTCAGTTTTTCGCCGGGCCGGGCGGTGCGGGTGATGATCCGGACCGGCCTGCCTCCGGCGCGCCCCACCAGCACATCATAGTCGAAGGCGTGCAGCGGTTCGCCGATATCCAGCATGGCATAGTTGGTGGCATCGACGATATTGTTGATGGGACGCATGCCGGCCAGCTTCAGGCGCAGTTGGGTCTGGTAGGGGCTGGGGCGGATCGCCACATCCCGGATCAGGCCAAGCACGAAACGCGGGTTCAGCTCGGGATCGGTTATCTCGATCTCAGCAAAGCCGCCGGCGTTAATTGCTAATTGCTGACCGCTAACCGCTGTTCGTTTCAGCGGTTTCCCGGTGATGGCGGCGATCTCGCGCGCCACGCCCAGCATGTTGGCGCAGCGGGCCGTGCTCGGCAGGATGGACACTTCCATCACGGCATCGCCAATGTAATCGACCAGCGGCGTGCCGACCGGGGCTGTATTGTCCAGGATGAGGATGCCTTCGTGCTCCTCCGAGATGCCGAGTTCCTTCTCCGAGCAGACCATCGAATAAGACTCGATCCCGCGGATCTTGGCGCGCTTGAGCGTGACCAGCACCTGACCAGCCGCATGGCCGTCATAGATCTGTGCGCCTTCCCTGGCGTAGGCCACCTTCAAGGGCCTGGGCAGCGGCCCTTTCCCCTTGAACTCGAACAGGTTCGGCGCGCCGGTCAGCACCACGTGTTCCTGCTGGCCATCGAATAGGCTGCACAGCACCAGCCGGTCGGCGTTGGGATGAGGCAGCACTTCCGAAATGGATGCAACCACCAACTTCTCACGGTCCCATTCGATCCCAACCAGGCTGGCATCGCGCGAGCCTTCCTTCGGGATGGGCAGGCCGACAAAACGGATCTCCTCCACCTCCAGCCCGGCCATTGTCATCTGGTGGGCCAGGTCGGGGATGGGAATGTCGATATCGACGAAATCTTTTAGCCAGGAAATGGGGACTTTCATGGGGAACTCCAGTAATAAGGGATTAGGTATCAGGGATCAGGGAAAAGGAAATCAGGGGGCATGAAGGATCTCCATCTTCCAAATAGGGAAAAGAAGATTCACGAACATAGACAGCTGATCCGGGTTCACTCAAACCGCGTTTACTCTCTTTCAAATAAGCAATGTAGCCGTTCAACATGCCGCGTAATTCCTGGATCTCGGCAGTCAAGTTTTTATAAGTTTCATCCGGAAGGTATGCGAGTTCGTGAGCAAGGGCTAAATGGCTGAAGGTTTCTTCCAATGATCCGCGGGCGATATAACAGAACCGCACACTTTCTTGAAAATAATACCGTCCGTAGCCCTCAGCGATGTTTGCAGGGATGCTCTGAACGGATCTGCGCAATTGCTCTGCCAGGGCCCGTTTCTCGTGGAATGGCAACAAAGGCAAAATCTCTTTACAGACCAATCTGGCAAATTCTAATGACCGTTGCCAGATCTGCAAAGTCTCCAATCCTTTCGTGGCCGTATTCTCCATTACCTGCTCCTGATTGCCTGATTACCTAATCCCTGATCGCCTTTAGAACTGCTCCAAGAAGCGTAAATCATTCTGCCAGAAATAGCGGATGTCATCGATGCGGTGACGCAGCATGGCCATGCGCTGCGGCCCGAGGCCGAAGGCAAAGCCGCTGTAGCGCTGCGGGTCGTAACCGCCGTTGCGCAGCACCAGCGGGTGCACCATCCCACAGCCGCCGATCTCCAGCCAGCCGGAACCCTTGCATACGCCGCAACCCACGCCGCCGCACAGGAAACACTCCACGTCGAATTCCGCCGAGGGTTCGGTGAACGGGAAGTAGGAAGCCCGGAAGCGCGTGCGAGTAGCCTGTCCAAACATGCGCCGGGCGAAATCGGCCAGCGTCCCTTTCAGGTCGCTGAAGGTGATCCCCGGCCCGACCGCCAGGCCCTCTAACTGGTCGAACTGGGTTTCATGCCGGTTGGTGACCTGCTCGTAGCGGTAGCACATGCCGGGCAGCACGATCCGCACCGGCGCCGGGTCCTGCGGGTGCATGGCCGAGATCCAGCGCATGGCATGGATCTGCCCCGGCGAGGTATGCGTGCGCAACACGATCGGGTTATCCCCGCGTCCCTCGGCCGCTACGAAATAGGTATCCTGCATATCCCGGGCGGGATGCCCGATCTGGAAGTTGAGCAACTGGAAGTTGTACTCATCCGTCTCGACCTCGCGCGAGCGGAAGACCTGGAAACCCATTTCGCCAAAGACGCGATACAGTTCGCGCAGAGTCTGCGTGTCGGGATGCAGGCGGCCCAGCGGCACCCGCCGCCCCGGCAGGCTGACATCCAGTCGTTCCTGTTCGAGCGAACGTTTCAGGGCCGCTTGGCGCATTTCTTCGGCCTTCGCAGCGTAGGCAGACTCGAGCGCTTTTTTCACCTGGTTGGCGCGCTGGCCGATCACCGGCTTCTCTGCCTGCGAGAGCTGCCCGAACCTGCCGAAGACCTGCATCAGCCCCGAGCTGCGTCCCATGTGCGCCACGCGCCAGCTTTCCAGCGCGGCTTCATCCTGGACAGACTCAAGCGCCTTGAGAGCATCCTGTTCGACTTGTTTCAATTGTTCAAGCATTTTGCCTCCGTGGAAGAGAATAGGGATTAGGTGATCAGGCGATCAGGAAACAGTGCTTTAATTAGGAAAGTCATTGGTTTGTTTTGACTGTTTTCTGATCTCTTTTCTCTCTCTTTTACTATTCTCTGCTCACTGTTCTCTAATCTCATTCTTTTAAAATATACTCCCGCCCGAAAAAGGGACGGGAGGGGATTCCCGCGGTACCACCCAGTTTAGCCGCTCGCACGGCTCGCTTTGGAGAGCAGAGGATCAGTAATCAGTAATCAGGGATTAGGGAACTCTAGTCTCTTCCCCGGTAACGCTGGGAGGGCGGTCCGGACTACCAGACGTCTCACGTGTTCCAGTACTTCAGTATCACGTGATACAGGATTACTTGACACGGTGAAACGTTATTCACCCGAACACTCAGGAGGGAACTTCGGCCTGTTTCCGCCGGATGCGGGTCTCAGTCTGCGCCCACGTCTCCCTGTCGGCTTCCGCTGACCTACTTTCCTCCGTCTTCGTTTTTGATTGGCTCGCCTGTTGGGATGAATTATCCGCAGAAATGAGGGAATGTCAAGGGCGCATCAGGCAGCTGGATACCAGCAATGCTTTATCAGCCAGGATTTGGTGCGGAGTCCCCTCTGCAACCACCCGGTGTTCCTCGCTGAGTATGTAAACGCGCTCGGCGATGGTTTCCAGGATGCCCAGGTCGTGCGTAGCGGTGACCACGGTTTTGCCGGCCTGGCCCTGCCGGTTGATGAAATCGAGCAGCCAGGCCACGCTGCGCGGGTCCAGACCGGCGGAGGGCTCGTCCAGCAGCCAGACCTCCGGGGAGAGGCCCAACACAGAAGCCAGCGCCACGCGCTTCTTTTCGCCCCCGGAGAGTTGGTGCGGGGCGCGCTCGCGCAGTTTTTCGATCTGCAGGTCACGCAGCGCCGCTTCGACCAGCCTCTTCACTTCCTCCTGGCCCACTCCAAGCTGGAGCGGCGCGAAGGCCAGCTCATCCCAGACGGACGGCATGAACAACTGGACGTCGCTATCCTGGAAGACCAGGCTGACCCGGCGGCGGAAGTCGAAGTTGAAGGCATCCTCGAGGAAGGCTTGCTCGGTCAAAGGCTGGCCGAAAGCGACGACCGAGCCCCGGCTTGGAAAATAAAGCCCATCCAGGATCTTGAGCAGCGTGCTCTTCCCGGAACCGTTCGAACCGACGATAGCCAGCCGTTCGCCCGGCCTGACCGTCAGGCTGACGTGGTCCAGGGCCTGGATCTGGTTGTCATAGTCGTAACAAATCTCGTTTGCTTCAAAGACAGACGATGTTTCCATTCAAAAACTTCCTTGAGGTTAAAAAATATTATCCGCTAATCCACGCTAATCTTCGCTTAAAAAAAGATTGGTGTAGATTAGCGAAGATTAGCGGAAAAAATTCTTTTATTTTCCCAGCCAGATGGCCGCCGCGGCCGCGACGACCACTCAGCGCGCCCGAGAGCCAGTCAATCGTCCGCATTTTGAAGGTATCCATGGTACGCGGATAATTGCGGAAGCCGCGCGACTGCATGGACAGGTACACATCGCTGCTCACCTGCAGGGATTTGTTCAGCAATGTGCCGGATGTCGCCGCGATCAACTGCCGTTCTTCGGACCCGCTCATGCGCCGCAGGAGCCGGCTTTTCCGGCTCAGGAACATGTCGTTGGTGAGATGAAGCAATAAATGGATGTACCGGAAGGTCATGCCCAGGATCAGGATGATGACCGCCGGGACGCGCAATACACCCAGGGCCTTAAGCACGCTGTTCCAGGGCGTGGTGAGCACCAGCAGGACTGCCACCGAGACGGAGGTCCCGACCCGCAGCAGCAGGAACAAGGCCGTAGTGAGGCCGGTCTGGGTGATGACCAGCCCGAGCGGCAGGTGCACCAGTACCGCTCCGGGCGTGATGAACAGGGCCGGCAGCGCCACCAGGCCGGTGAAGAATGGGATGAGCAGCCAGACGCGCTTGACGAAGAACGCCAGCGGGATCCTGGAAAAAAAGGCCAGCACGAGCGCCAGAAAATATAAAGCAAGGATAACAAAAAGATTGCGGGAAAGGCCGACTGCCAGCAGCACCAGCAGCGCAGACAGGATTTTCAGGCGCGGGTCCAGTCGCTGGAGCAATCCCGGCCCCCGGGCGGTTCGCTCGGCGAACAGGGTTTGCTCCAGGGTGGAATTGATATCCACCAGCGTCCGCTCAACGAAACTACTTCGGCGGGTGTGTTTCGCGCTTTTGGAGGAGGCCATCACTGCTGGATTACTTGCCCTCATTCGGTTGTGATTTGCGCACGGTGACCAGCATCGTGAACAGCCAGACCACTATTCCAATAACGATCGTCCCGGTAATTCCCGAAAGGATGTAGCCGAGATTGGCATTCTTTAAAGCCGGCAGGTCATAACCAGCCAACGGCGCAGACCACAGTCCGGATAGCTTGGCCATTCCCTGCGGAATAAAGGCGAGTCCCAGGCCGGAGAGTTGTTCCGTGCCCCATTCCCCCCAAGCTGTGCCGGGCGCCAGCAGGCCAAGCGGAACCAGCACAATCAGGACCGCCAGGCCGATCCACAAGGCGCGCCATTTTGCAAAACTGCTCAGCTCCGGGGAAATTTCGGATTTCTTGACAAATTCCAATGCAGGTTGATTAGCGCGCTGCAGGAAGGCAACGACCAGAGCCGTGATTAATCCCTCCACCACCGAGGCGATCAGCGTGTGCGGGATAACCATGGCCGGAATGGAGACTGATAATGGGTAGGGCGCATACAAGGGTGTGCCATTGGCCGTATGGAACAACATCGGCTGGATGCCAAATTCAACCGCGGCGAAAAAGGCCGCCACCGTCAGGCCGGTCCAGCCCCCAACTGCAGCCCCGGCAACCCGCCGCTTCGAGGTAGCCGGCTGGTTCTTCGAGAAAGCCTGGTAGATGGCATAGCTGACATAGGGCAACACGACCGCCATGTTGAAACAATTTGCGCCCAGTGCCAGAATGCCGCCGTCCCCGAAGAAAAAGGCCTGGATGACCAGCGCGATCGATACCGCCATGGTCGCAATTTCAGGGCCCATGACGATGGCGGCCAGTGCCCCGCCGACTGCATGAGCAGTGGTGCCGCCGGGCAGAGGAACGTTGAACATCATGATCACAAATGAAAAGGCAGCCAGCAAGGCAACCAGCGGGACATTCTTGGAGTTCATCTTCTCGCGAAGCTTCCTGACTCCCATGATCCAAAATGGCAAAACAATGAGAAACATGACAATCGAAGTCACCGGGCTGAGATAGCCATCCGGGATGTGCATGGCGGTCGTGAGCAGCCAGATGGCGAAGATGCCATAATAGATCATCAGGCTGCGGGGTGTTCCCCGGGTAAATGAATGGAAAGCGGTTTTGATTTTTGACATGGTTTCTCCTTTCTATGATTTTGGTATACATTTCGGGCACAGCCCAAAAAATGTCAGATGGCCGGCATCGATCTGGTAACCGGTCTGGAGTTCAAGTCGGGAAATCGCTTCCTGGAACAGAATCCGGCGCAAGGTCCACCTGCGCGCCGCAGACCCGGCAGACCAGGTGGTGGTGGTCGTGTCCGGCCAGCTCATAGGTCAGGTGACCACCGCCATTCTGGGCGGGATGGACAATGCCGTTCCCGGCCAGGAACTCCAAGGTACGGTAGACGGTAGCCTCGGTTATCCCGGTCTGGTGGACGCGCTCAAAAATTTGCGCCGGGGAGAGATGACCGCCTTCGTGCAAGGCTTGCAGGATGGCGAGGCGCTGGGGAGTCATGCGGTAACCACGCGAACGCAGCGTTTGGGTATGGCGGGGGATACATGTCATAATTTTTTCCTTATTGATAATAATATCAATAGCGAATATAATCAACAAGGGTCAGATGTCATCTCATATTGTGCAATAATTCACATTCTAAGGTGTAGATTTAGCAGGTAGAATACTCGCCTATGCATGAACTCGCCATAACTGAAAGCATCCTCAATATTGCCACGGAATACGCCAACCGGGTCGAAGCGAAGCGGGTGACACACCTTTACCTTACCATCGGTCAGCTTGCCAGTATCGTGGATGATTCAGTCCAGTTCTATTGGGATACTATCAGCCAGGGCACCGTCTGTGAGGGTGCTCAACTTCATTTTGAGCGGATTCCCGCCAGGCTGACTTGCCTGGATTGCGGCACAACCTATACCCTGACCGACGAGCTTATCCTTTGTCCCCAGTGCCAGCGCGGTCGTGTCAAAGTAGATACTGGGGAAGAGTTTCGGCTGGATAGTATCGAGGTTGAAAATTAACCAAGAAGGAGTATCCATGACAACCCAACGCGTCCCTGTTATTGAAAAAATCCTCAGTGCCAACGACCAGCTTGCTGATCAGAACCGTCAGCGTCTGGATGAAGCAGGAGTATTTGCGCTCAACATCATGGCTTCTCCCGGCGCCGGGAAGACCAGCCTAATCTTAACGACGATCGAGAAGCTCGCCCCATCCTGCCGTATGGCCGTGATCGAGGGCGATACCGCTCCGGTGACGATCGACTCCGATAAGATCATCGCGGCCGGGATGTCGGCCGTACAAATCAATACGGGGGGCGATTGCCACCTGGACGCCGTCATGGTCAGCAATGCCTTGGCCAGCCTGCCTCTGGACGAGATCGCTTTGTTGATTGTCGAGAACGTGGGTAACCTGATCTGTCCGGCCGCCTTTCGCCTCGGCACACACGCGAATGTCTTGATCGCCAGTGTCCCCGAAGGAGACGACAAGCCCTACAAGTATCCGAATATCTATCGCGGCATCGACGCGTTGATCTTGAACAAGACTGACTTGCTACCCTACATGCAGTTCGACCTTGACTACTTCCGACAAGGGGTAAAGATACTTAATCCCGGAGCAGCTTTCTTTCCCCTCTCCTGTAAAACCGATGAAGGGGTCAGCGCCTGGATTGACTGGCTGTCTTCGAGAATCATGTATACCCGATAGTATTTCCAAACCGATTTCGCCATTGCATATCGTCATCTCTTCGAGCCATTCGAATGCCATCCACTCCCGGCCTGCGGTCGCCATCGAGTTTGCACCACATCCTTACCGCCCACTCAAATCGTTATCCCCGATGGAGCGTCGTGGATCTCTATAAGCTTATTTACCAGGCGGCGATGGGGGCCGAACACGCAGTGTCCGATGAGGCCGGGGCGCGCAGGTGGCTTCGGGAGGAAATCCACAATTTGAGGTCCGGCCCTGAGGAGCCCTTGGTTGATATTATCTCCCCCGATGGCGCGGTGGTCCGAGTACACCTTCGTCCATTTGTACAAGCAAGGAGGGACGTTGAGCAGCTTCTCGACGCGTTTCTCCATACGGCGAGCGAATTCCACGGGTCAGTTCAGCGATTGGAGTCCTACGGCAGGAGTGCTGCCCGGAAAGCTGCAGAAGGTGTATTCCCTTTCAGCGCAGATGAAGTAGCGGCCTACGTGGGGCGGATGAAGGAAAATGGCTTTCCCGCTGTCCATCATTCGCCTTCTTTCGAGGCTGAATACCGTCCGGCATACCGCGTGGTGGCACGTGACTTTCTGCCCGCCGACCTCATCCAAGTAGCCTGATAACTCGCTGAAGCTGGGCCCGGCGGTTTGGGCTTTCAGGGAGGCTTCCTTGCCATCTGCGCGGTATTAAGTCTTGTGCTTCCGCCGCTGTTGCATCTTGGGGATTCTGCTTTCCGGCGGGTTGGAACCTGGATGAGAGCAATTCGGGGCACACAATGGCTTTATCCGAGGAAAATTCGACCCGCGCATTATCCGCGTACATACAAATCAAGCTTCTGATTATCACTTCGGTTTACCGACGGGAGGTGGCAACAGTACTTTCAGAACAAAGGCGGCTGATTCTTCTCTTCACGCGCGCGTTTTTGGGGAGTAAAGACCGGCATTCTCATCGAGATCCCGAGTTCATTGCACAATTTGGCAAAGACCTGTCCCAAATGCCGGGCATTCCGGGCCGGGGCGGAATAATTTTCGCCAAATATCTTTTCGTAACGCGGACGCAGGCCAGGGAAGAATGTGTCCAGCTTGGTATAGTAATAAAGGCGCTGGCGGTCGCGCAGGGTCATGCCAAAGGCTGGCAGGATGTACTTTGCCCCGGCAGCGTGCGCCAAGCCGACGATCGCGCAGATATTCTCTTCCGTATCCTCAATGAACGGGAGCACCGGCATCAGGGTGATGCCCGCCAAAAGACCGGCCTGGCGCAGGGCCCGTAACGCAGCCAGCCGCCGGGAAGAGACCGGCGCGCCGGGTTCGAGGTGTTTGCCCAGACGGTCGTCGGCGGTCGTGACGGTGAAAGTCACGGCGGCGTACGTCTTGCGGCTGATCTCTTCGAGCAGGTCGATATCGCGCAGAACCAGGTCCGATTTGGTAATGACGTGGACCGGGAAACCATATTCTGCGATGGCTTCCAGGGCGCGCCGGGTCAGCCGGATTTTCGCCTCCAGCGGCATGTATGGATCGTTCATGGAGCCCGTACCGATGGTGCCGATGACGCGTTTCCCGGCCAGTTCGCGACGCAGCAAATCGATGGCATTGACCTTGACCAGCACATCGTGGTCGAAATCTTCGATCTGGTAGCAATCGGAGCGCGAGTCGCAGTAGATGCACTGGTGCTGGCAGCCGCGGTACAGGTTCATATTGTAATAGAGCCCGAACCAGTCGTCGGGCCCTTTAACACGCGCCAGCAGGGTTTTGGCCTGGATTTCTTTGATCATGTTTGCATAAAAGAAAGAGCTACCGGAGATAAACGGGGATGAACAGGATTTAAAACTCCGTAGGGCGACATTTATGTCGCTCAAGCAGGGAGATGCGATAAATGTCGCGTTACGTTTTTTATGTCAAATAACGTTTATCTCTGTTCATCTCCGGTTAAATTTTGAGAATTGAGGTTTCGGATAATTCGCGATACAGGAACCAGTGTCCAAGGCGGTCATCTACATCCTTAATCGCGCGGTCATAATACAAGTCGAATACCTGGCCGCTATCCACACGCACCCGGAAGTAGAAACGGCCTACACCCAGCGAACCGCGTTCCGCCGCGCCGGCCGCGTGGGCCGGGCTCATATTGCGGTTCATCCGCCCGCGCCGGGTAAAATCCGTCCACTCCGAAAGTTTCCCGGTGACGCGGTAATCTTTCCCATCCCAGGTGAATCCATCCGGGCAGGAGGGTATTTTTGGCAAGAGAGGGGCGGTAACGAAGCGGACTTCGATGGGTCGGTCAAAGAAGTGCAGCGGCGTGAAATCCATTTTTCCTCCTTTGCAGGCATATCACTCGTCTTTTAGCAGTTTGTCCATATCCACATCGTAATCCCCCCATTTACTGCCGCTGGCTGTAGCAAAGATCATCTGGTTGGTGATCTCCGATTGCGCGGCGGCCTTCTGGACGGCTTCACGTCGTTTTGCAGCCGCGTCAGAGGAAACGGATGCATCTTCTACCTGCACAGCCAGGATGCGCACTTCCATCAGGTCACCCACCGGGTAAGGGACGGCCTCCCCGGCGTGGTGACCCAGCAGGAGCCGGCCCAAAGGAGTATTCTCATCAAGCAGGCCGCTCTTGAAATCAGCCTGCTTTGTGCCCACGAGGGTGAATTCACGCCGCTCGGTCTCGCCGGAACTACCCACCAGTTCCACCAGCACGCGGCAGTTCAGGGAGATCGGGTGAGGGAATTTTTTTGTATCCATATGTGCCTCGTATCAAAAAATCCTTACGCGGGATCGGATTCCTTGTCTTCCTCTGGACAAAACCTGCGGTAGATATAGGGCTTTAATTATACATGTAGTTCATCCTGGAATTGTTCGTTGTTTTATCATTATAAACGCAGCTTCCCGTTGATTCTTATTGGCTGCCTACTCAGAGATGACCTTTCTCAATGTGGGTGCGGTTGCCCTATTCCAGCATATGCCGCGAAGCCGTTTTCATTGTACAATAAGATTCGCTTCCAGGCATGCAGGTATTGATAAATAAATGGACGTCGAGGCGGAAGGAGAGATCAAATGGAAGCATTGGAAGCTATACAAAAGCGCAGGAGCGTCCGCCAGTTCACCGGCGGGCCCATTCCGCGCGAAGACCTGGAGAAAATCGTGGATGCCGGAAGGCTGGCTGCCACGGGCAGCAACCGCCAGCCCAGGGACTTTATCGTGGTCACCGACCAGGCGATGATCGACCGGCTTACCGTGGTTGGGAAATGGATGAGGACGGCCGGCGCGATCATTGCCGTGGTGCTCGATCCAACCTCGCGCTGGTGGCTGGAGGATGGCTCCGCCGCGATAGAGAACATGCTGATTGCAAGTACCGCCCTGGGATATGGATCCTGTTGGGTGGAAGGGGATGCCTTGCCTCGTGAAGAGGAGTTCAAGACCCTCCTGTCCGTCCCCGAAGGGAAACGACTGTTGGCCCTGGTCCCGGTGGGCGTGCCAGTGGATTGGCCTGAGGTCGAAAAGCGATCACTGGAAAGCGTCCTGCACTGGCAAGTGTATTAACTCATCTTGTACAAAACGCCCCGCAAAATACGCGGGGCACTCTCAGCAGGTTCGAGGGTATTAACCCAGCCGGTCAATAGAACCTGCGGTATAGTGTTCAACCCGTAAATGTGCGCGTACCATTGCCAATCTGATGGTGTTGTAAGAAAGACTCTCTAAGAACCATAGAAGAGCATATGGAGAAGAATTTAATGGATACTGGTAATCTGGATCAAGCTATTCGGGTGCTTCAAGACCACAAGAACGAATGGGCCGGCCTGCCGATCCCGGAAAAGCTGACCATGCTCGATACCGTCCGCCAGCGCCTGGCGGAAAAGAGTGAGGCCTGGGTGGAAGCCTCCGTACGGGGGAAACAGATGACGCTTCATGCTCCGGAAGAGGGTGAGGAATGGACCGGCGGGCCGTGGACGCTGGCAGAAGGAATCAATGGTTACATGGATACCCTGCGCGCTCTGGACCGGGGTCAAATCCTCAAGCCGAAGATAATCCACACCCGCTCCAATGGCCAGGTGGCAGCCCAGGTTTTCCCCAACACGATCTTGGATAAAATAATGCTGAACGGGATCACGGCCGAAATCTGGATGCAGCCCGGCGTGACCGAGGCAAACCTGGAAGAAAAAATGGCCGCATTTTACCAGAATAAGAATGTTGAAGGCAAGGTCTGCCTGGTGCTTGGGGCCGGCAACATCGCTGGCATCCCGCCGCGTGATGTGCTCCACCGGCTGTTCGCCCTGGGGCATGTGGTCATCTTGAAGATGAGTCCGATCAATGATTACCTCGGGCCGATCTTCGAGTACATCTTTGCGCCTTTTGTCCAGGCCGGTTACCTGCGCTTCGCCTACGGCGGCGGGGAGGTGGGGAACTACCTGGTCCACCACTCCGGCGTGGAAGAGGTTCACATGACCGGCGGTGTCCACACGTACGAGGCGATCCTGTTCGGCAGCGGCCCGGAAGGCGCGGAACGCAAGCGCCAGAACCGGCCGTACCTTAACAAACCTTTCACCGGTGAGCTGGGCGGTGTAACCCCTACGATCATTGTCCCGGGAAAATGGAGCAAAGCCGACATCCATTACCAGGCCGAGAACGTGGTGACGATGAAGCTGCAGAATGCCGGCTTCAACTGCGTGGCCTCCCAGGTATTAATCCTATCCGAAACCTGGGAACAGCGTGATGAGTTCCTCGATGCAGTCCGCAAGCTGATGCAAGAATTGCCGGCACGCACGCCCTATTACCCGGGCGCGGCCGAACGCCAGAAAGAGGCTGTTAAAATCCACCCCGAGGCTGAGCTATTCAGTGGGGATGTGCCGCGTACCCTCATCGCTGGCTTGGACCCGGACGCCGAGGCTGAGCTCTGTTTCCAGAAGGAATTATTCTGCCCGGTGCTCGCCCAGACCAACCTGCCTGGCAGGGATGCCATCGACTTCCTGCGCAACGCAATCCGGTTCTGCAATGAAAGATTGTATGGGACGCTCGGTGCGAGCATCCTCATTCACCCCAAAACAATGAAACAGCTCGGTCCGGATTTCGAGGCCGCCCTGACCGCTTTACGCTATGGCTCGATCGGTGTCAATATCTGGAACGCGGCCGCCTTCCTGCTGGTCCAGGCCACCTGGGGCGCTTTCCCGGGTCATACCTCCGCTGACATTCAGAGCGGGTTTGGTATCGTAGGCAATTCCTTCCTGTTCGAGAAGCCCGAGCGGACCGTGGTACGCGGTCCTTTTTATCCGTTTCCGCGCACCTGGCTGCACGGCGACCCAGCCTTCCTGCCCAAGCCACCCTGGTTCGTCACCAACAAGACCGCCCACGTTACCACGCGCAGGGTTGCGAAGATCACCTTAGCTCCCAAATGGCGCTATTTGCCGGCCATCCTTTGGTCTGCGCTTAAGGGATAAGCACAAGCCCTGGTTCCTCGAAAGAACCGGGGCTTGTTTATCTTCAAAACATCTACCGTGTCCACATGGTATAATCCCAATACCCACATCCATGCATAATGTCAATTCTTCAATTTTGGAGGACAACCATGAAGAAATGCCCTTATTGCGCCGAAAAGATCCAGGACGCAGCGGTCGTGTGCCGCTACTGCGGCAAGGAACTCCCGGGAAGTGGAACGCCTGAAAGGGTTGAACATAAAAAGCCGTATATAAAGAAGCTCCTGCTTCCGGCGGGTATTATCGTTGGGGTACTGCTCCTTTCGGTTGGCAGCTATTTCTTGTTCAATAAAAAGGCTGCCCCGGGTGAAACCCCGACACGGGCTGCTCTGAGTGATACCCCGACAAGCGAACCCCAAGCACAGGTTTTGTATTCCGAGAATTTTGATGACCCTTCCAAACTCTCGGGCTGGGACGTGAAATCGAGTGATGCAAACTCCCAGGTAGAGGCCAAAGACGGCGTTTACCGTCTAAGCGTGGAGAATAGCTCGGTGGCAAGCTTCCAACGCGAGCAAGACTTTACCGATACCACCCTGACAGTTGATCTGGAATTCCTGGGTCCCGACCCGGCCACAGCCAGAATCATCTGCCGCAACGGCGAGGGGTGGTACTTTTTTTCCATTTCCAGTAACGGACACTGGCAAATAGACGCTTCCGGAAAAAAACTTCCCGGCGGCGATACCCAGGCGCTAAGGGCAGGCGTCAACAAAGTGACGGTTGCCTGCATTGGCGACCAGCTTTCCTTCACGCTCAACGATGTGGAGCTTGGTTCGGCCCAAGACGATTCTTTTTCGCAAGGTCAAATCGGATTGGCGCTGCAATCGACTGGGAAAGCGGATATCGCTTTCGATAACCTGACCGTCAGCGGGCCGGCCTCCCCGGTTGGTTCTGGGCCTGTCCAGGTCGCCCTGGCTCCATCCACACCAACGCCTGCTCCTACAGCAACTCCCGCTCCCCTCGCCACCCCCACCCTGCGCCCCACCCCCATCCCGACGAATGAACTTGTCCTTTACCAGACCGGTTTCGAGAACAACGATGCCAGCCTGTCGAAGTGGCGCACCTTTGCCTATTCCTTCTCTTCCCACAGCCTGGGAACGGAAGGCTACCAGGTCACTACGAACACGAGCTTCTACCGCTTCAACGCCACCGAGGCCAACCAGCGCATCTTTTCCATCTATGATGTGGATTTAGGCACCTCGGATGTGGACCTCGCGCTCAAGGGGATGCGGGTCTGGGAAACCGGCTACATCGGACTGGTCTGTCGCTACACAGAAGCCGGCTGGTACCAATTCATGCTCGAGCCGGGCCAATGGACCCTGCGCATGGCAAAATACGATGAGACTGGACAACTGCATTTCTATAAACTGCTTTGGGGAAATTACGTTTCCGACAACGCTATCGGAATAGCAAATCTGCGCTTCGAGTGCAAGGGCGACCGGCTGACAGTCTACACCGACGGCCAGCAACAGGCTTCGGTGCATGATAGTACCTTCCCCGATGGCAAGGTTGGTGTACTGGGCTGGAGCTACGACAAAGCCGGACAGGTTGGGTTCATCGATAACTTTATCGTCAAACATGCCGATTGGAGCGAATCCAGCGCCCCCGGTCCCGCCCCTACGCCCGCACCGGATGGGACGATATACACAACCAAATTCGAAAATCTGGATGCCCTATCCCAATACTGGTTTACGCAATCGCAGACGACTGTCCTTGGGCCGGGAGCCTCGCTGCAAACCACAACGTACATCAATGATTTCGATCCCGGCACCGGCAACGTGAAGATCAGCGCCGATTTCATGAACAATACCCTGTGGCGCAGCCTGATCTGCCGCTACTCCGAAGACGGGGGATATTCAGCCGGTTTTGCAGATACTCCTGCCGGTGAATTTATCGGGGTGAGCCGGGTGGAACGCAGCTTGAATGGCTTGACGCAGGAAACGAATGGGGCCAGCCGCGTCATTACTGAGCCGATCCAAACGCTGGGCCTGACCTGCGCCGGCAGCCAGATCATTGCGTATGTCAACGGGGAACCGTTCGTTTACATGGAGGATACGCGTTGGAGCAGTGGCCGATATGGCTTTTCAATCAGCGGCCCCACATCCACCAGCATCAAGGCTGCCTTTGGTAGTTTCTCGGTCGAGCCTGCCTCCCAGTCGGTCTTCCAGCCGGGCGAGACAGTTTTATCCTTCGTTTCCGACACACCACACACCCTGGCCGCCAACTGGGGATTGGACCCCATTTATAATTCGAACATCAAGATTCAGGGAAATTCCCTGGTGTTAAATTCAACAGACGGCATTCGGTCTGACGGCACCATCCCATCCGAAAACACAGAAGTGACTGTGGATATGAAATTCCTGAGTGAGGGCGGGCTTGGAATCGGCTGCCGCAACAATAATTCTTCTCTAAGCGCCTTCGAAATCCACAGCAACGGCGATTGGACCCTCGGCTCGGCAAAAGGAAACTCCACCAGCATCCACCCGGATGCAAACCAGATCGCGCTGCGTTGTGTTGGCGATCAAGTGACCTTGATCGCCAACGGAGAGACCGTGACGACCATGGAACTGCCGTCTTATGTGCCCGCATCTGGAAAACCAATCATTTGGATTGATAGTGGCACCAAGATCCAACTGAACAGTATCACTTTCATAGTATTGCAGTCATCCGCGTCCCCTCTCCCGGCAGCCACGGTTCTCAACCAGGTCTCCCTCCCCGTTTACAAACCTGGGATGGCAATCTATGAATGGAATAATAAGGATGTGAATCAATTCACGCAAGGTAATGGTAATCGGGATGGAACCTGGGGAAGGTGGATGGGCGCTCCGTCAGGCGGACAGGATGGCCAGATCCAGGTTCCCGCCCAAAACAACCTGACCGTCTGGATTTTCCATCCCGCCCAGTATGAGGATCTGCCGCTGGAAATAAGCGCGGACACCACCTTTACCAGCAAATCGGGGGCCATCGGGTTGATGTGCCGCCTGACCTCCCTGGGCCGCTATGAGTTCCTGATCCAACCAGATGGCAGTTGGGTCATCCGCCGCAACACGTCCGATTGGTACGCACCTCGCGCGGCAAATATCACCGTTCTTGCTCATGGCACATCCAGCGCCATCCAGCCCAATAGCAACCAACTTACGGTTAGTTGCCAGGGCGATGAATTGATTTTCAGCGCCAATGGCCAGGAGCTGGGCTGGGTGCAGGATGACCTATACCCCGAAGGGCAGGTTGGCATCTTCTTCAATTCGTACACGACAGGCGGTTTTACCAACCTTTCCGTAAAGCGGGCGAAATAGCCAGAGTATGGGCTACCGACAAAATGAAAAGAACCCGGTTCTTTTGAAGAACCGGGTTCCTGGCTACCCGATCACGAAATTATCGATCAGCCGGGTTTTCCTAAAATATACCGCCATCGAGAGCAGCGCTTTTCCGCTGACCGTTTCCAACTCCTCCAGCGTATCGTAGTCCGCGCAGGAGATGTATTGCAGGTTCGCCAGCGGCTCAGCCGCGACTATTGCGCGCACCATGCCGCGTAGTTTTTCGGCCTCGCGTTCGCCGGAATCATAAGCGGATTGGGCCGCGCTCAGGGAGCGGAAAAGCACCGTCGCGGCCTGGCGTTCCTCGGGGCTGAGATAAACGTTCCGGCTCGACATGGCCAGCCCGTCCGGTTCACGCACGATCGGGCATACCACAATATCAATCGGAAAATCCAGGTCCTTCACCATCTGCCGGATAACCGCCGCCTGCTGGGCGTCCTTCTGGCCGAAATAGGCCTTATCCGGCCCGACCGCGTTGAACAACTTGGCAACGACGGTCGTCACGCCCCGGAAATGAGCGGGGCGTGCCTCCCCCTCCAGCCGGCGCGTCAATGCATCCACCGTTACCCAGGTCTGGAAGCCAGGCGGATACATGCCCTCCAGTGTGGGTGTCCAGGCCAGGTCCACGCCGGCACCTTCAAGCAGGGCCAGGTCACGCGGCAGGTCACGCGGATATTTTGCCAGGTCTTCGTTTGGGCCGAACTGGGTCGGGTTGACGAAAATGCTGGCAACCACGCTGGCACATTCAGCCCGCGCACGTTGGGCCAGGGAAATGTGCCCGGCGTGCAAATAGCCCATGGTGGGTACCAAGCCAACCGGCGTGGGGAGGACGCTGCGCGCGGCACGCAATTCAGGAAGAGTCGTCACCGTCTGCATGGAAATCACCTGTTAGACATCTTGACTTTGGTGCATTTTTTGCTTATTTCATTTGCTCCAACTGCTGCACCAGCCGCTCCAAGACATCGAACCCGCCCTGCCAGAATTCCTCGGAGCGGATATCAATGCCGGCCTCGGCACAGATCCGGGCTGGGGCTTGGCTTCCCCCTGCGGAGAGAATTTTCAGGTAGCGCGGCTTGAAGGCTTCGCCTTCGGCCTTGTACTGTTGATAAAGCGCCAGTACAAGCAATTGTCCGAACGCGTAAGCATACACGTAGAATGGGGTGTGGTAAATGTGCGGGATGGAGACCCATTCCCACTTGAACTCTTCGCTGAGTTCCACCGCATCGCCGAACTGCTCCTGCAGGTTTTCGAGATAGGCGGCAGCGATCTCGTCCACCGAAGCATTCTTCAGCACCATCGCGTGGGCCTGCTGCTCGAACCGGGCAAAGAAGGCCTGGCGCAGGATGGTGGCGTACGCATCATCCACCTGGCGGAAGAGCAGGTCACGCCGCACTGCTTCGTCAGGCTCGGAGGCAAGCAACCTATCCACCAGCATCATTTCGCCAAAGGTGGAGGCCGTCTCGGCCAGCGGCAGGGAGGCGTGGAAGGTGAAAACGCTGTGATGCCCTGCCAGCATGGCATGAATGGCATGGCCGAGTTCGTGGGCCATGGTGGCCACGTCATCGGCGCGGCCCTGGTAATTGAGTTTCACCCAGGGGGTCATCTCGGGAGTGACGCTGGCACAGAAGGCGCCGCCCTGCTTGCCCTTGCGGACTTCGCTGTCAAGGTGGTTCTGGTCAAAGACGCGTCGGGCCAGTTTAGCAAAATCCGGATGGAAGGACGAGAATGATTCCAGCACCATCTCAGCAGCCTGACCGAAAGCATAGGTCTTGTCGGATTTAACCACCGGAGCGTAGATGTCGTAGCGGCGCAGTTTATCCACGCCCAGCAGACGCGCCTTGAGCCGGAAGAAGCGCTGGAAGAGCGGGGCATTGCGCTTGCAGACGTTCAACAAGGCCTCCACGGCTTCGTCGGGGATATCGTTACCCAGGTTGCGGGCCGCAATCGGACTGGCAAACTTGCGCAGGGTCAGGTTTTCATTGTGCCAATCACGCGCCAGGGTCTGGTACATCTGGCCGAGGATGGGGCCGTCCGCACCGTAAACGCGGTACAGTTCCTGGTAGGCTTTGGCACGCAGATCCGGGTCTGCGCTGCGCATGTAGACCGTTAACTCGCCGCGCGTCAGTTCTTTGGTCTCGCCGTCCACTTCGAGCTTGAAGACGTAGCGGTTGGTAATGGCATCGTAGAGCGTCACCAGGGCGTTCGACCCCGGTCACATTCTTCAGGTTGACAACTTTCTCTTCCGGTTCGCTGAGGGTGTGCGGCTTGAACTGGCGGATGACTTCCAGATAATAACGGTAATCGCCGGAAGCCTCCATCAGGCGTTGGGCATTGGCATCCTCCAGGTCTTTCCACCACAGGCTGAAGAACAGGGTGCGGTTTTCGAGCTCGGCCATGAACTGCTGGATGCGGCCCAACAGGGCCTGGATGGACTGGCTCTGCGTGTCGGCGGCGAAGGCCAGTTCGGCAAAGGAATAAAGTTTATGGGCAATGCGCGTGATCTCTTCGCTGTTTTTCATGATTTCGAGAAAACTGCTCACAGGCAGATCGGGTGTGAGTTGCGGGCGCAGTTTTTCGAAACCGGCCACCTGCTCTTCGAGATTTTTAAAAGCAGCTTCCAGTTCCGGGCTGTCTATGCCGGAAAACAAATCCTTCAGACTCCAGGGAGATGGTTGATAAGTCATAGTTTTCCTCACCAATAAAAATTACAGGCTCGAACGGATATGAACGATGTCGCCATCTTTGACGACATATTCTTTCCCTTCCAAGCGCAGTTTACCCTTGGTCTTGGCTTCGGTCATCCCACCCAGATCGATCAAATCCTGGTACGCCACCACCTCGGCCCGCACGAAACCGTGTGCCAGGTCAGTGTGAATTTCGCCGGCTGCTTCGACCGCCGTGGCATGCCGGCGGGTCGTCCAGGCACGCACCTCGTCTTCACCGACGGTGAAAAAAGACTGCTGGTCGAGCAGGTCGTACGAGATGCTGATCATGCGGTTGAGGCTCAATTCAGTGATGCCATACTCCGACATAAAGACAGCCGCGTCGTCGGCCGGGAGTTGGGCAATTTCCATCTCCAGTTTGCCCTGCAAGGCAACAACCGGCACTTCAGCCTGGATATCCGGCGCGGCCTGCCCTTCCCCCAAGTTCAACAACACCAGGATGGGTTTGCGCGTTAACAAGCCGAATCCGGAGAGGAATTTCTCCTCTTCGGCTGAAATCTCCACCCCGCGCAGGGGTTTCTCTGCTGATAGGACTTCGTGCAGGCGGGTGAACAGCGCCGTCTGGCGCTCATTCAATACCTTGTCCGTGCCGCCTTTTTTGCGTTCCTCGACCAATCGTTCCAGTTTGCGCTCGACGGCGATCAGGTCGTTGAGCAGGAGTTCGCCGTTCATCGAGGCGATGTCACGCGCCGGGTCCACGCTGCCGGAGGGCAGCGGCACGTTATCATCCGCGAAACAACGGACAACGTGGATCAGGCCCTCCATCTGCGCCAACTGGTTCAGCAGCGGGCCGGCAAACCCGGACTTGGCCGCACCGCTATCCAGTCCGGCGATATCGGCGTAGGTAACCTTGGCATAGATGGTTTTCTTCGGCTTGAACATGGCCGAGAGCTTGTCCACGCGCGGGTCGGGAACATCCACCACCGCAGTGTGGATTTCAATGCGCCCCGCTGAGGCAGTGGTCGGAGCATTGCCGCGCGTCAGGGCGTTGAAGATGGTTGTCTTGCCGGATTGGGGAAAGCCGATAATTCCTAATTTCATCTTAACCTTTTTAGTTGTGGTAAAATCTGGGCGTTAGCCGGAGTGGCGGAACTGGCAGACGCGCACGACTCAAAATCGTGTTCCCTTACGGGATTGTGGGTTCAATTCCCACCTTCGGCATTATATCAAGAAAAGTTCCCTTTGTCGGGGAGTAGCGCCCGCATTCGCGGGACAGGTAGTTCGTCAAGACGGAGCATAAGCTCCCGGTTGCCTGTGTGCGTTCCGAGCGCTTCACGAGACCGCCATGCAGGTGGTCCCGCTTTTTTATCTTTCCTCCTGGCAACTCCCAGGGAACCGGTATTTTCCAGGTGCAGATGAGATAAAATAGAGTGGAACCTGTCCCATCCATCTCGCTTGAACCGGAGGAACAACTATGCCTGGCATGAATGATATCTTGGCTCTCATCCTTGCAGGTGGACGCGGTTCGCGCCTCTATCCGCTGAATAAACTCCGCTCGAAACCGGCCGTGCCGATTGCCGGAAAATACCGCCTTATCGATATTCCCATCAGCAATTGCATCAACTCCGGCATCTACCGGATCGACGTTCTGACCCAGTTCAACTCCCATTCCCTCCACCGTCACATCACCCAAACCTATAACTTCGACACTTTCCACACCGGCTTTGTCGAGATCCTGGCCGCCGAGCAAACCCCCGAATCGACCGACTGGTACCAGGGCAATGCCGACGCCGTCCGCAAACAACTATTCCAACTGCGTTCTTCCCACGCCAAATACGTCCTCGTCCTGGGCGGCGATCACCTCTATCGCATGGATTACGGACCGATGGCCGAATTCCACTGGGAGCATGGCGCAGATATCACAGTCGCTGTCCAGCCGGTCAGGCGCGAGGATGCTCCCAGCCTGGGCATCCTTAAACGCGGCCAGGATAGCCGGATCACCGATTTCGTCGAAAAGCCCAAGGATCCCGCCATCCTGTCCAAATTCGTCAGCCGCGCCTGACGAACAGCGCCCCTTCCTCTGCTCGATGGGCATTTATCTTTTCAAAACAGAAATCCTGATTGACCTGCTCACCGAAAACCCCGGTTTTGACGATTTCGGCGGAGATATCATCCCGCATGCCATCAAGAACTGCTCCGTTTATCGGCTTTGATTTTGACGGTTACTGGCGCGATATCGGGACCATCCGCTCCTTCTACGAAACCAACCTGGACCTGACAACGGCCACCCCCGCCTTCAATTTCTACGATACGGAAAATCCCATCTATACGCACTCCCGCCTCCTGCCTGGTTCCACCGTGGACGACAGCCTGCTGAAAGATGTGCTCCTGGCTGAAGGCTGCCGCATCCAGAAAGCGGAGATCACCCATTCGGTCATCGGCGTGCGCAGCGTCATCTCCGCCGGGACGGTCATCAAAGACAGCATCATCATGGGTGCAGACTATTACTCCGCCGAACAGCCCGCCCAACCGCCGATCGGCATCGGACCAAATTGCCATATCGAAGGCGCCATCATCGACAAGAACGCCCGCCTCGGCGCAGACGTGGTCATCCGCCCATTCCCGCGTGGCACAGACATCAACACCCCGAACTGGACCGTCCAGGATGGCATCGTCGTCGTCCCGAAGGATACTGTCATCCCGCCCGGCACATGCATCGAGATCGAAAAAGCCTGAGCTAATTCCAGGTACATAAAACCATCTAATTGGAGAACTGCGCCTGATGAAGAAACCCGCTCTTCAGAACAATGAAACTCCCGCCTTGCATCGAAAACGAAAGCTGGCATGCCCTGTCAGCAGAAGAAGTTCTCGAACATCTCAAAGTCCGCGAAAACGGGCTGACCAGCACGGAAGTCGCCGAGCGACAGGCACAGTATGGTCTTAATCAACTGACCGAGGCGCCCCGCCCGGGTTTCTTGCAACTTCTGTGGGAACAATTCAACAATTTCATCGTCATGCTGCTCATCGTGGCTTCGGTCGTTTCGGCTCTGCTGGGCGAGTGGGTGGACGCCTCTGCCATCATCGCCATCGTCTGTCTTGAATGCCATCCTGGGGATCGTCCAGGAAAAGCGCGCCGAGGAAGCCCTGGCGGCCTTGAAGAAACTGGCCGCCCCCGAAGCGCGTGTCTTGCGTGACGGGCACCATGTCACGGTCTCCTCGCGCGACCTGGTGCCGGGTGACATCGTCTTCCTGGAAGCTGGCAACCATGTCCCGGCGGATGTGCGCCTGCTGGAAGCGGTCAATCTGCAGGTCGAGGAAGCCGCCCTGACCGGCGAAGTCACTGCCGGTCCAGAAGAACGCCGCCATGATGTTGGAAAAGAACATCCCGTTGGGCGACCGCAAGAATACTGCTTTCATGGGGACGATGGTCACCTACGGACGCGGGCATGGGGTGGTCATCGGGACCGGCATGCGCTCGCAGCTCGGCCTGATCGCCAAGATGCTCGAAGGTGTGGACCAGGAGGAAACCCCTCTTCAGAAACGCCTGGACCAGCTTGGCAAGACCCTCGGCTGGGGAGCGCTGGCAGTCTGTGGGATTGTCTTTCTCGTCGCAGTGATCGAAAATACGAACCTGGGCCTGCTGACGGCCGCCGGCGGCGGTATCCTGGCCTACCTTAAAGCCGCCAAAAGCGAACTGGTTAATTTCTTCATTGTGGCCGTCAGCCTGGCCATCGCGGCCGTGCCGGAAGGCCTGCCGGCCGTGGTGACCATCAGCCTGGCGCTGGGGATGCGCGAGATGATCCACCGGCATGCCCTGATCCGCCGGCTCTCCTCGGTGGAGACGCTCGGCTCGGCCACCGTCATCTGCTCCGACAAGACCGGCACCCTGACCCAGAACGAGATGACCGTCACGCGCATCTGGGTGGATGGGCAGTTCGTCAATGTGACCGGCTCGGGTTACTCCCGGCAGGGCGAATTCCAGGTGGGCAGCAAATCCGTCGACCTGCATAAATATCCCGGCGTCGGGACCGCCCTCTGGGTGGGCGCGCTCAACAACGACGCCCAGCTCGAAGCGGTCGAGGGCGATGACCAGTCCTACCGGATCGTGGGCGACCCGACCGAAGGCTCGCTGCTGATCGCGGCTGCCAAGGCAGATGCCTACCATGTGGATTTGCACAAGGCCTATCCGCGCGCAGGACGAGGTCCCTTTCGACTCGGAACGCAAGCGCATGGTCACCATCCATGATATCCGGGAACCCAAGCCAAAAGATGTTTCTCCGTTCACGGACAGCAAATTGCAGGGCTGGGATGTGATCGCCGTCAAAGGCGCACCCGACCTGGTGCTTGACTCTGTGCACGTCCTATCAGACGGTGGATGACAAGACCGAGAAGATGAACGATGCCATCCGCCAGCGCATCCTGGATGCCAACGATGCCATGACCCAGGATGCCCTGCGCGTGCTGGGGCTGGCCTACCGGGTGGTCGAAGAGGCTCCCAAGGCCGAGTCCGTTGCGGTGGACGAGCTGGAAAAGGATCTGGTCTTTGTCGGGCTGGTCGGGATGATCGACCCGCCCCGCGAGGAAGTCAAACATGCCATGGAGAAAGCCGCCCACGCCGGCATCCGCACCGTCATGATCACCGGCGATTATCCCAACACCGCCCGGGCGGTCGCCGAGGAAATCGGGCTTTTGCAACCCGGTCACGAGGTCCTGACCGGCGCAGACCTGGACCGGATGAGCGACGATATCCTGAAAAACGAGATCGAACAGGTGGACGTCTTCGCCCGGGTCTCTCCCGAACACAAGATGCGCATCGTGGATGCCCTGCAGGCCAACGGCGAAGTGGTGGCCATGACCGGCGACGGTGTCAACGATGCCCCGCCATCAAGCGCGCCAATATCGGCGTGGCCATGGGCATCACCGGCACCGATGTGGCCAAGGAAACCGCCGACATGGTGCTGACCGACGATAACTATGTCAGCATTGTGGACGCGGTCGAGCAGGGGCGTGTGATCTACAGCAACATCCGCAAGTTCGTCTACTACCTGCTCTCCTGCAATGTCGCCGAGATCCTGATCATCTTCCTGGGAACGCTGATCACGAAAAACTCCCCGCTGACGGCCATCCAATTGCTCTGGCTGAACCTGGTCACCGACGGCGCGCCCGCCCTGGCGCTTGGCACCGAGAAAGGCGACCCGGATATCATGTCCCAGCCGCCGCGGCCGCCCAAGGAACCCATCATCAACCGGTTCATGCAGGTCGGCATTCTCACCCAGACCATTGCGATCACTTCCGTTATCCTGGCAGCCTATTTCATCGGCTTGAAATGGTTCCCCTACCACATCGAACCTGATGGCAGAGACGATGGCTTTTGTCACCCTTTCAGCTTCCGAATTGTTCCGGGCCTTCACCTCCCGCTCGGAGCGCTATCCCCTTCTCAAGATCGGCGTCTTCAAGAACCGCAATATGAACCTGGCCTTCCTGTCTTCCATGGCGCTGCTGCTGGGGGTGGTCTATATCCCCGGATTGAACAACGTTTTCAATACCGTGCCGCTCGGCTGGCAGCAATGGGAAATCGTCCTGCCATTGCTGCTGATCCCTTCGGTGGTGGCAGAATTGTGAAATGTTTCGTCTCGAAGGAAATAATTTGACATCTCGACAAAGAACGGATGAGCGCATACTGCGTCGATTCGTTTAGTATAAGCCATCCCGGTCAATCTTAAACAGGCGGCAGATTGCGCTTGAGGATCGTGTACATCCCCAGCGCCTTGACCGCCCCTTCCACCACACAGGTCGTCGGGTTATCCACCAGATAAGCCGGGATGCCGAGGGCTTTCGTCAGCAGTTTATCGGTCCCGCGCAGCAGCGCTCCGCCGCCGCATAGCGCCACACCCCGGTCAATGATATCCGAGACCAGTTCAGGCGGGGTCTTCTCGAGGACACGCCGGCAGGTCTCGATCACCTGCTTGAGCGGCTCCTGGAGTGCCTCGACCACTTCGCCGGTGGTCAGGGTGACCGGGCGCGGCAGGCCGCTGACCTGATCCTGTCCCTGCACTTCCAGGCTTTCCTCCTTATCCTGTGGAACGGCCGCGCCGATCCGGATCTTCAACTGTTCTGCCGTGGCCGGGCCGATGATGACCCCATATTTTCTTCGCACGTAAGTGACAATGGCTTCGTCCATCAAGAGGCCGCCGGAACGCATCGTCTCGGCGGCAACGATGCCGTACATCGAGATGACAGCGGCCTGCGTGGCCCCACCGCCCATGCAAATGACCATATTCCCGGAAGGCGAACTGATCGGCAGGTCCACGCCGAGCGCCGCCGCCAGAGGTTGCTGGATAAGATAGGCATCCCGGCTGCCTGCCTGGAGCACTGCCTCGTGGACAGCCCGCGATTCAACGCTGGTAACGCCGTAGGGAACACTGATCATCACGCGTGGACGGAAAAAACGCATCGGGCCGCTGACACGCTGGAGAAGGTAGTGCAATAATGCTTCCGTGATCTCGTAATCCGCCACCACGCCGTTCTGCAACGGGTGCGCCACCTCGATGGTCTCTGACTGCACGCGTCCCGCCATATCGCCTGCCGCTTTGCCGAATTCGACCATTTTTTGCTCCTCGATGACAATAGCCACGACCGTCGGCTCATCCACCAGAATGCCAGTGGAATCGGCAATGCGGGTCTGGATGGTACCAAGGTCAATTCCCAGGTCTTTGGAAAAGGAAGGCAAAATTGGCATATTATCTCGATTCGGTCGGAAGGCGGGACGGCTTGGCAGGCCCGTGCCGGTAACGCCTGACCGCATCCAGTCGCAAATTGGATTTGCGCAGGGCGGCTTCCATTCTCAGATAACTATCCGAGTCCGCCGGAATGCCTTTTGCAAGGCTTTCTTCGGCGCGCTTGCGGGCAGCTTCGGCGCGAGAAACATCAATTTCTTCGACGTTTTCTGCCGCATCTGCCAGGATGGTGACAATGTCAGGCTGAACTTCGGCAATCCCACCGGCCACGGTGAAAATGGTTTCCTGTCCTTGCGAACGCACTTTGATAATACCGTATTTCAGCGTTGTCAGGAGGGGCGCATGGTGCGGCAGAATGCCCATCTCCCCGTCTGTACCGGGAAGGAGCACCATATCTGCATCTCCCTGGAAGACGATGCGGTCTTGCGAGACGATTTCACAACGGATGGACATATCAGTTCTCCTGTGTCATGTGCTTCAGTGTCATGCGGCTTCAGAACATGATACTTGATACTGGAACACGTGACACTTGTTCATTCACTCTTGGCAAGTTTTTCCGCCTTTTCACGGACATCATCGATCGTCCCGGCCATCATGAAAGCCTGTTCGGGCAAGTCGTCGCATTTCCCATCCAGGATTTCGCGGAAACCGCGCACGGTCTCTTTGATCGGGACGTACTTGCCCTGTGTACCGGTGAAAACTTCGGCCACGAAGAATGGCTGGGAGAAAAAACGCTCGATCTTGCGGGCACGCGAAACGACCAGTTTATCGTCCTCGCTCAGTTCGTCAATGCCGAGGATGGCGATGATATCCTGCAAGTCCTTGTAACGCTGGAGGATGCGCTGGCATTCGCGGGCGGTGTTGTAATGCTCCGCTCCGACGATATTCGGGTCGAGGATGCGGCTGGTGGAAGCCAATGGATCCACGGCCGGATAAATGCCTTTTTCGGCGATGGAACGTTCCAGCGCAATGGTGGCATCCAGGTGGGTAAACGTGGCTACCGGCGCAGGGTCCGAATAGTCATCCGCCGGGACATAGACAGCCTGCATTGAAGTGATCGAGCCATGCCGGGTGGAGGTAATGCGTTCCTGCAATTCGCCCATCTCCGTCGCCAGGGTGGGCTGGTAACCCACTGCGGAGGGCATGCGCCCCAGCAGCGCCGATACTTCCGACCCGGACATGGTAAAGCGGAAGATATTATCGATGAAGAGCAGGACATCGCGGCCCTGGTCGCGGAAATACTCGGCCATCGAAAGCGCCGTAAGCGCCACGCGCAGGCGCACGCCGGGCGGCTCGTTCATCTGGCCGAAGACCATGACGGTATCCTTCATGACGCCCGATTCGAGCATTTCGCGATAGAGTTGCGTGCCTTCACGGCTGCGCTCGCCCACCCCGGCAAAGACCGAATTGCCCTGGTGCACCGTGGCGACCGAGCGGATGAGTTCCTGGATGACAATGGTCTTGCCAACGCCCGCACCGCCGAAGATGCCGGTCTTGCCGCCTTTTGTGAAGGGCGCGATCAAATCGATAACCTTGATGCCGGTTTCGAAAATCTCGGTGCGGGTGGACTGCTCGGAGAAGAGCGGCGCCGGGCGATGAATGGGGTAGCACTGGTCGACCACTACATCACCCTTCTGGTCCACCGGCAGGCCCAGGACGTTGAAGATGCGTCCCAGTGTTGCCGGCCCCACCGGCACCATGATCGGTGAGCCGGTGGCCGTGGCGGGCAGACCACGCTGCAAACCGTCAGTGGTATCCATCGAGACGCAGCGCACCCGGTTCAGGCCCAGGTGCTTTTCCACTTCCAGGACCAGCGGCCGCCCGCCCGCCCGCGGAATTTCGAGGGCCTCAAATACTTCCGGGAGTTCGCCTGCGGGGAACTCCACATCCACCACACTGCCTTGAATCTGTGATCACACGGCCAATTGCTTTTGCCATTCACTTACCTCCAAAATTTATTCCTGCGCCATCGATTTGGCCAGCGCTTCCGCGCCGCCCGCAATATCCAAGAGGTCACTGGTGATCGTCTGCTGGCGGGCTTTGTTATATTCCAACTGCAGGTGAGAGACCAACTCGATCGCATTTTCGGTGGCATTGCTCATGGCGACCATCCGGGCGGCATGTTCCGAAGCCAGCGATTCCAGGATGGCTTGGTAGACCTGCAATGCCGTAAAACGCGGGATGATCTCATCGAGGAGTTCTTCCTCGGTCGGCTCATAAATATACGCGGCAGTCAAACGCGGCTGTGCATAATCCTGCACCCGCCCGGCCTCGTCGCCGACTTCCAGCGGAAGCAGCTTCTTGATCACCGGCTTCTGCCTGGCCATGTTGATAAAATTGGTATAAACCAGGTAGACCTCGTCCGCCTCACCCTTGAGGAACTCGTCCACCGCCAGGCGGCCAATTGCCGAAACATCTGCGAAGGATGGCGCAGCCGGCAGGTTGGTGAACTCGGCGATGACCTGCTTCCGGCGGCGCAAGAGCAGATCGCGTCCTTTGCGCCCAACCGCAACGTACCGCACCGGCACTTTAAAATGGTCGAAATGCTGGTTGATGAAGCGGATTACATTGGTATTGTAAGCGCCCGCCAGGCCCCGGTCGCCGCTGACCACCACTGCGAGCACATTATTGATCTTGAGTCTGCGCGCTAAAAGCGGGTGCAGAACGGCCCGTCCGGGCTGCCGGGCGATGTGCGTCAGCACTTGCCAGGCCTTGGTGGCATACGCGCGCGTGGCAGTGACTGCCGCGACCGCCTTGCGTACCTTGCTGGCGCTGACAGCCTCCAGGGCACGCGTCACCTGTGAAATGTTTTTGACACTGCGGATTCGCATCCGCATTTCGCGGGCTGAAGACATAGGTTAGTCAAATAGTCAAAGAGTCGGATAGTTTGATCGCCTGGTAACCATCATACCTGCCAGGTGGTCTTGAAGGATTCAAGCGCCTCACGCAGTTTCTGCTCGGTCTGGGGGACGATCTGTTTCTTTTCGGCAATATCCCTGCCAAACTCCGGATGGGAAGTGCTTAGGTGACGGATCAGGTCAGTCTCCCATTTCTTCATGCGTTCCAGCGGGACCGCATCGGCATATCCGTTCGTCCCGGCGAAAATGATCATAACCTGGTTTTCCAGCGGCATGGGTTCATACTGTGGCTGCTTCAGGATCTCCTGCATGCGCTGGCCGCGCGTCAACTGCGCCTGCGTGGACTTATCCAGGTCGGAACTCATCAAGGCAAAGGCGGCCAGTTCGCGGTAGGAGGCCATATCGATGCGTAATTTCCCGGCCACCTGTTTCATGGCTTTCGTCTGCGCCGCACCCCCCACACGGGAAACGGAAATGCCCACATCGACTGCCGGGCGGATTCCTGCATTGAAGAGGTTGTTGACCAGGTAAATCTGGCCATCGGTGATGGAAATGACGTTGGTCGGGATATAGGCCGAGACATCGCCAAGCAGGGTCTCGATGATCGGCAGCGCTGTCAGCGAACCGCCCGAACCGGCCAGTTTGGCCACCTTGCATTCTCCGGAGTTCTCCAATGCCTGGCAGGCTTCATCAGCGTCGTGCTTGGCCATCGGGCCGGTAAAGACCTTGCCGTTCAGCGCATCTCCTTCAACTGCCAGCTCATTCTCGAAATCCTTTTTAACAATGACATACCTGTTCGCCAGGCGGGAGGCGCGTTCCAACAGGCGCGAGTGCAGGTAGAAGATATCCCCCGGATAGGCTTCACGCCCCGGGGGGCGGCGTAGGAGCAGTGAGACTTGGCGGTAAGCCCAGGCATGCTTGGAAAGGTCATCGTAGATGACCAGCGCATCCCGCCCGGTCTCCATGAACTCTTCGCCGATGGCGCACCCGGCGTACGGGGCAATGTACTGTAACGCAGCCGACTCATCTGCCGCCGCGAGCACTACGATCGTGTGTGCCATGGCGCCATGCTCTTCCAGGATGCTGACGGTTCGCGCGACCGCAGCTTTTTTCTGTCCGATGGCAACGTATATACAGATCAGGTTCTTGCCCTTCTGGTTGATGATGGTATCGATCGCGATGGCCGTCTTACCCGTCTGGCGGTCGCCGATGATGAGCTCACGCTGGCCGCGCCCGATGGGGATCATCGAATCTATGGCCTTGATACCGGTCTGGACCGGGGTATCCACATCCTGGCGTTCCACCACGCCCGCCGCGATGCGTTCGATCGGGCGGTATTCCGTGAACTTGACCGGCCCTTTGCCATCCACCGGTTCACCCAAGGCATTGACTACGCGACCGATCAGTCCGTCACCGACCGGCACCGAGGCAATCCGGCCGGTGGCGCGCACATCCATTCCTTCGGCGATCTCTGCGTAATCGCCCATGATGATGATGCCGACGGCGTCCTTCTCCAGGTTGAAGGCGATACCCATTACCCCATTGGCAAACTGAACCAGTTCCTGCGACCTGACATTCGCCAGGCCGGTGACACGCGCGATCCCATCGCCTGCCTCCAGTACCGTGCCGACATCGGCAATCCCCATCCTTGGCTCGAAGGATTCGATTTTCTTTTGCAGGTCGTTCGTAATCTGTTTAATAAGGTCCGTCATTTCGTCTCCGTCGTAAGTTATATCGTTAGCGCTTCCACTTGTTTCTTGTCCAGGCGGGCAATCAATGTCAACAGTAACTTCACCGCATCGTCAAAATCTTTGCGGTGGATGATCGAGCTATGGGAATGAACGTGCCGCGCCGGTACGCACAGCACCACCGTTGGAACACCGGTCTTGAAAAGATGGATCGCGCTGCCGTCGGTGGCCCCGCCTTCAATGGCGGATAATTGCACATTTACGTCGATCTCCCGGCCGATCTGGAGCACCAGGTCACGCAGTTTCAAATTCGGGATCATACGGGCATCGTAAATGACGACAGATGGCCCATTACCCAACTTGATGGATGACTCTTCCGGCTTGATTCCCGGCACATCTCCGGCAATGTCGGATTCCAGGATAATGGCCACATCCGGCTGGACGGCTTCCACGCTTGTGGTTGCCCCACGCACCCCGACTTCCTCCATCACGGTTGCAGTGGCATAGAGGCTGTTCGGATGCTTGCGGCCTTTCAGGATCTGCAGCGCCGAAATCATCAGCGCCACGCCCACCCGGTCGTCGAAGGCCTTGGACAGGTAAGTTTTACCGGTCGCCAGGATTTGAAAATCCGCGCGCGGCACGATGGGGTCCCCCAACTGCACACCGGCTTCCTGGACCTCGCCCTCGCTCATTGCACCGATGTCGATATACATGTCCTTGCGGGTCACCACCTTCTGGCGTTCCTCGGCGGTCACCAAATGCGGCGGCTTGGCGCCAATGACGCCGGTCAAATCACCTTTGGCTGTCTTGACCAGGACACGCTGGCCAAGCAGCACCTGGTCGAACCAGCCTCCCAACGGGACGAATTTGATAAAGCCCTCTTTGGTGATCTGCCTGACCATGAAACCGACCTCATCCATATGTCCGGCCAGCATCACACGCGGCGCGGCGGAGTCGCCTTTCTTTTCGCAGATAACACTGCCGACCTTATCCTGCGAAAGGTTCCCCAATGGTTCCATGTATTTACGCACGACTGCCCGGATCGGAGATTCGTATCCGGGCACTCCATGAGCTTCCGTCAATTCTTTAAGAAGTTGTTCAACTGAGTCCATGCAACATATGCCTCCATGGAATAATACCTGAAAGGATTTATCTTGTCCAGTTGGAGTACTTCATACCAATCTCTGGTCACAAACCTGGCGGAACCCGCAGCGACGGCAACGCTGCTCATCCTCATGCGAGCGCCCTACTTCGGCGTGGTGCTCGCTGATCCGCATGTCAGCGAGCAGGTCGCGTAGTGCATACTCCAGTTTTGCAGTGTAATCCACGGCGAAGTCGCGGCCAGGGTAATGGATGATACCATGCGGCGGACGTTTGCCATAGGTTGTCTGCACCAGGAGACAGTAGACTGCCACCTGGAAAATGTGCAAGTCATAGGGCGCTTCGGGCGTCCGCCCGGTCTTGACCTCCACCGGGATGATCTTGCCGTGCTGTTCGACCAGGTAATCTGGCTTTCCGGTCAGGCCGAGGTCTTGGTCGTAGAGCGGCTTCTCGACCTTGCCCCAGGCGCGCGTGTCGGTGTAGATGACCCGTCCGCCGGGCAGACCGGCGGCGCGGCGCTGCTGCCCTGAAATGAAGAACAGGACAAAGGCAGCTAGAAGGATAAGAAGACCGGCAATTAGCATTTGGCTATTGGCGTTTGGCGGTTAGCGCTTCTCCGCGACCTTGATGATCTTCTTCAACCGGTCGGCCTGGGAGGCGGAGCTGTCCTCCAGACGTTTTTCAAGCACGCGAATGAAATCGGCTTTATTGCCAGCCGTAACGGCCGGGAGGGTTTTTTCGGCGTGTTGAGGCACTTCTTTGGAGCGGCAGGACTTGAGGTGGTCGAGCAGATATGGAAAGATTACCTTTAGATATTCGTTTCTTTGGGAGGCGACCAGCGCCAGCGTCTTGATACCATTATCCATCGTGATGACGGAACCTTTCTTCATGACCTCCACGATCTCATCGAAATGCGGGAAAATCTCGTCGGCCTTCAAATCCGCCAGCGTGGACAGGGCGATCATACTGCCCCAAACCAGGCGGTTGTTGCGGCTTTTCAACAGTTTGAGAAACTCTCCGGCGAAATCGGCGATCAGCGTCGGGTCGAGGTAGCCGGTTTCATAGAGCACCTTAAGACAATCGGACTGGATGTTTTCTTCCTTGTTCCACAGGTTCTCGGCGATCTCGCGGATTCCGGCCCGGTCTTTCGATTCAGCCAATTCCCGGGCAAGCTCCTGGTTGGGGACCTCATCCCGCCGGCTCTGGTAGAAGGCAATTTTGTTCAAGACAGACATGCAGACCTCCTGATCCTAAATGAACCTTGCCGTGCAAAAGGCCACCAGCAGCGCCAGCGCCACCAGCAGCAGGATCACCGCCAGCGTGCGCGTCAGGCCGGAGGCGATGACCGTGCGCCCGTGCCGGCGGTGAAGTTCCGTCCCGGCGATCATTTCGGCCTGGTTGGTGGATTCGACCCCTTGCTGACCATACCACCAAGCCCGTGCGCAGAAAAGGTAGGAGCCAACTTCAGAAGCGCGGATGGTTTTCATCAGACAGCCTTGCCTGCGCCTGTACCTGTACCTGCGGTACTGGCGCAGGCAAGGGTGAGTAAATCCGTGTTCGTGGTCAACTTACAGTATAATTTCAAAAATCACCTCTATTAGAAAAGAACGTCATCCAATGAAAACTCGTTCGATCAAAAGGGCCAGGATCGTTTTCTCGGTCGGATTTTTTCTCACTGCCCTCCTTTTTTTCGGAATTTACGTCTCGCCATATGGTTTCCTCAAGAACATCGGAGACCACCTCTCCCCGGATGGCAATTATAAATCCTTTACACCTGCATTATATACGACACTGCGCCCTCCTGCCCTAGTCGCAGGCCTGGTATTCCTGGTCATTGGGATCGGAATGTTTGTATTTCCCGGCGTGACCGAACGCGGGCTTCTGTATATCGCCCATCTACTCCGGAGATGGTTTGCCGATGGTAAACAACTCTTCCGCGATTTCGGCGCATTGCGGCTTGATTGGAAAGAAACCCTTTTGCTGGCCGCGATCTTCGTCCTTGGCCTGATCCCGCGTCTCCTGCTGCTCAACCGTCCCATCGAATACGATGAGGCCTATACTTTTACCCAGTTCGCCCGGTATCCATTCCGCCAGATTGTCAGTGATTACAGCGCACCTAACAATCATGTCTTCCACACTATTTTGGTGCGGATTGCTTATTTGCTGCTCGGTGACCAGGCCTGGCAGATCCGAATGCCGGCCTTCCTGGCTGGTTTGCTGGTCATTTTGTGCGCCTATCTGCTTGGCCGGCTGCTGTACAGCAAAACAGTCGGGTACCTGGCCGCCGGCATACTCGCCTGCCTGCCCGATTTTATCCTCAGGTCGGTCAGCGCCCGGGGGTACACCATTGTGGTGCTCATGACTTTGTTGAGCTTTATCGTGGCTGGCTATCTCATCCGGAAGAAAAACCTGTTCGGGTGGAGCCTGTTATGCCTTTTTGGCGCGATCGGTTTCTACTCCGTGCCGATCATGCTATACCCGCTCAGCGTGGTATACCTCTGGTTGCTTCTTTCAATATTTGTTTTGGATCCGCAGCAGTACAGCCGTGGAAAATGGGTCGAATACCTGGCTGTTGCGGCAGTACTGACCGCCGGGCTGACGATTTTCTTATACTCCCCCATTCTTCTGTCCCCAAATGCAGGAAATATTTATCACCAGAATGTTACGCTTCACCCCCTTTCTCTTGGAGAATTTTTCCAAATCTTCCCATCCAGGCTCCAATCCTTGTTGACGGAATGGCAGAGGTATTTGCCGGTGGTGTGGCCGGTGGTCATCCTGATCGGCCTGATCCTATCGCTCGTGTGGATCAGGAAGAACGACAAATTCAAAATACCGACCCAATTGGCCTTTATCCTGGCGCTCGCCATCCTTTTGCTCATCCAACGCCCTGATTCGGTCACCCGCATCTGGTTATGGATCGTTCCACTGCTCGCGATTTGGAGTTCTGCGGGGCTCGTGGCTTCCTTCCAATGGATTCGGGCCAAATCGGTAAGAAATGTTGTCAATTGGACGATCGCGGCTGTCATTATTATCGGGCTGTCGACGAACGCGATTTCTTTTGCCCATACTGCTGAAATAAACCAATGGGGGGAGGATCCGGTTGCCGAAGACGTCACGCTTGCCATCCTCCCGCATTTAACTCCCGACAGTTATGTGGCGGTTGACGGCTGCTTCGATGCGCGCTACTGGTTCTATTTTTTCAACCATGGTGTTCCCCTTTCTGTGTTCTATAAACCGGATAGGGCCAGACCCTTCGACCGGGTTTTTGCAATTGTTTATAATCAGCCAAAAGCCGGTTGCGGAACGGAACCGGTAGCGGATACGCTCCGGTTGTATGGCCCCGATCCGAAGTTGCTGGATATGGCAACGCTCAAACCGATAGAATCGATCTATTATGTGACCGTGTATGAAGTTCTCCCATACCATTAGAAAAGAGCCCGATTATGTCCAATCTTCCTGAGATCAACACCCAGTTCCTGCTCGATTTTCTTACCAGCCTGCTCAATACCCCCAGCCCCACCGGGCTGGCCGAGCCGGCCATTGCCCTGATCGAGCAAACGCTCAAAACCGTTTCCCGCCCTCAAGCTTTCCCGCACGCGCAAGGGCGCGCTGCTTGCCACCTGGGCTGGGGAACGGGATGACGCTCCGCGCGCCCTGACCGCCCATGCCGATACGCTCGGCGGGCATGGTCAAGGAGATCAAGCCCAACGGGCGCCTGAAACTATCCCAGATCGGCAGCTACGCCTGGAACACCATCGAGGGCGAAGGCTGCACGGTCTTCACCCGCTCCGGGCGGACGCTGCGCGGTTCCATCCTGTTGACCAGGGCCTCCTACCACGTTTTCGTGACGGAGGTCAGTGAGATGAAACGCAACGCGGACAACCTCGAAGTCCGGCTGGATGCCCGGACATCCTCCGAGAATGAGACGCTCGACTTGGGCATCGGCATCGGCGATTTTGTGGCTTTCGACCCGCGCGTTGAAATCAATGCCGGGTTCGTCCGCTCGCGCCACCTGGACGATAAAGCCTGTGTCGCCGTGCTGGTGGCGGCGGTCAAAGCATTGGCGGAGGCCGGTCTCAAGCCGGCCCGGACAACGACCCTGCTCTTCAGCAACTATGAGGAGGTCGGGCATGGCGCAGCCGCCGGCATCCCGGCGGACGTGGAAGAACTGCTGGTGGTGGATATGGCGGCAGTTGGGCGAGGGCCAGAACTCGGACGAGTTCCACGCCTCGCTGTGTGTCAAGGACAGCGGCGGGCCGTACCACCATGGGCTGTCGGAACGGCTGCGCGCTCTGGCCGAGAAGCACGCCATCCCCTACAAAGTGGATATCTACCCGCACTACGGCTCGGACGGCGAGGCCTTCTGGCATGCCGGGGGGGATGTGGCCGTGGCGCTGATCGGTCCGGGCGTGGACGCCTCGCACAGCTACGAGCGCACCCACACCGAGGCACTGGTGGCGACGGCGAAATGGGTGCTGGCGTATTTACTGGAGGCATAATGGAAGAAATAATAATTACCAGTAATTTCGATTCACAGGCAAATGCTGTTCTTTATGAAGGCAATTGCTTAGATTTACTTGCCCAAATACCAGATCGATTTGTCAATTTAATCGTTACATCGCCTCCTTACAATCTAGGAAAATCTTATGAAACTCGGCTCGACCTAGATGCTTATTTAGATCAGCAACTGAAAGTTATTGATGAATGTGTTCGTGTTTTAGACGATAGTGGTAGTATTTGTTGGCAAGTTGGGAACTATGTAACCAATGGTGAAATTATTCCCTTGGATTTAGTGCTTTATCCGATTTTCTCTTCCTTAAATCTAAAATTAAGAAATCGTATTGTCTGGCAATTTGGACACGGATTGCACGCCTCAAAGCGTTTTTCTGGCAGATACGAGGTAATTCTGTGGTTTACTAAATCAGATACCTACACCTTCAATTTAAATCCAGTGAGAATACCTCAGAAATATCCAAACAAGAAATATTTCAAAGGCCCCAAAAAAGGTTTGTTATCAGGAAACCCTCTCGGAAAGAATCCAGGGGATATTTGGGAAATTCCAAATGTAAAGGCAAATCATGTAGAAAAGACGATCCACCCATGTCAATTTCCTGTCGAGCTTGTTGAAAAACTCGTTCTTTCGATGACAGATGAAAAGGAGTGGGTTTTAGACCCGTTCATGGGTGTTGGTACAGTGGCGATTGCTGCGCTCATGCACAATCGTAATACCATTGGAGCAGAGATAATGCCAGAGTATATTCAGATTGCCAAGGAGAGAATAGCCTTGGCGGAAAAGGGAGAACTTCGGATTAGACCAATGGAGCGCACTGTTTTTGATCCCAATTCTCCTAATAACATACCTCCCCAGTTTGTAAAATTAAAAAATATTCCCCTTCAGCAGCCGACATTGCTGGAGAATAAAGCGACTTATTCAGCAAAGAAGGATGGAAAACAATGAAAATAGTCTATGAGTATTCACACCTTGGTGGATCAGAAATTCTGCAAGTTCGTTATCCTGCATATGAAAATGAAATCTATGATGTGATTGGATTAGTGGAGGGACATAGAACAAAGATTAGCAAGGAGAAAACAAAACTTGGAAAAGAATTGTACTCTCCAACGGATATAAATCAGCAATTTGCTGAGGCGTTTCAGGAACGAGGGTATAACGAATTAAGAGATACTTATACTATTCGATTGCCAAATAATGCAATCGAAATAGCTGGAGCATTCAAGCAAGTAGATTTTGTGAAAGAGAAAGTACTCGTTGAGGTGCAATTCGGTAAGTATGCTTTCATGTTTTACGACATGGCAAAATTTCAATATTTCTTCAATGAAAACAAAGCTGACGTAGGTATCGAGATCGTGCCATGTCATGGTTTGCATAGTCAGATGTCAAGCGGTGTTTCTTATGGTGAACAATTAGTCTACGACATTGAGCGTCTTAAAGAGACATTTTCCGGCAGTTCCAGTTAAAGTTATTCTCATAGATGTGGACTGAGTAAATTATGAACTTCACTGACTACCAAACCAAATCCCGCAGGACCGCCAATTATCCTCCCATTGGGCATCCGGTCATCTACCCCACCCTCGGGCTTGACCAATGAAGCCGGCGAAGTGGCCGGCAAGGTCAAGAAGGTCTTCCGCGACAAGAATGGCCAGTATCGGCGAAGCCGAACGGCTGGGCCTGAAAGGCGAATTGGGCGATGTGCTGTGGTACCTGGCCCAGGTCTGCACCGAGTTGACCTTTCCCTGGACGAGGTGGCGGAATATAACATCGAAAAACTATTTTCCCGCCTCGAACGCGGCAAGATCGGCGGCGACGGGGATAACCGCTAGGAGGAGGCAGCATGGCTCTCTTTGATTGGATTGTCGCCATAATCGTCCTGCTGGTGTTGGTCTATCTTTCCTTCGTATTGACCCTGGCCGATTGGCTGGCTGCCCTGAAAAAAGGCCAGGCGGTTACCCTGCTGCCCGAACGCAAAGGCGGCGCCTGGCCGCTCTGGACCCAGGTTGCCATAGTGATCCTCGGGCTGGCATTGTGCGTGCCGCTTTTCTATTTCCTGTGGATCCCTCTGGCTAAACTATCCGTCACGTTCGGCGTATATCCTGGATGTTGCCGGGCTGGTCATCTACCTGGCCGGCTGCGCTTTCGTCCTGTGGGCCCGCCGGACACTTGGAAAAATGTGGGGGCTCAGCACCAGCCGGGATGTCAGGCTGCGCGACGATCACCAGATCGTCCAGAACGGTCCGTACGCTTTCGTGCGCAACCCGATGTACTTTGGCTGGTGGGTCGCCATGGCCGGCCTGGTCCTGGTCTACCCCACCTGGGTGGTGCTGCTGTTCCTGGTTTTTTCGGTGGTCTCGTTTGTCGGTCGCGCCCGGCGCGAGGATGCCGCCCTGTCCGAACGGTTTGGCGAAGCCTGGACGGAATACAAAAAACGCACCAAATTCCTGATCCCCTTCCTCTACTGATGCCCTCGCAGGCCTCTCCCTGATCCCTATTTACCTTGTACCTGATCACCTGATTTCCTGCTCACTATTTTCTACTCTCTATTCTCTTCTCTCCTCCCTTCGTAAACTCTAATCATTCTCATACGAAAATCCACCCCGCTTTTTGGTAGAATCAAACCAGACACTTTTTGTCCAAATGCGTAGGGCGGGATATGTTTCCCGTTCCACAGGAGATTTATATGGCTAGCATGGAACGTTTTACCCAGCGGGCCCGGCATGTGCTGGCGCTGGCTCACCAGGAAGCAGAACAGCGCCCGCCAGGGATTTATCGGTACGGAGCATCTGCTCCTGGGTTTATTGGAGGAAGACGGTGGCGTGGCCGGGCGCGTCCTGCGCGAACTTGGCCTGGAGATCGAACGGGTGCGCGAGATGATCCAACGCATCAGCAGCGCGGGACGACTATCGAAAGCGGCAAGATCGAACTCGCCGCTGATACGCAGCAGGTCCTGGAATTTGCCATCGATGAGGCCCGCAAGATGGGCCATCATTACATCGGCACGGAACATTTGCTGCTTGGACTGGTGCGCTCGGAAGGCACGGCCATGGAAGTGCTGAAGAAACTGGGTGTGACGCCCGACCAGATTCGCCGCCAGACCCGCCGGGTCCTGCAGGAAAGTACCGGCTCCGGTGCTCAGCCGTTCCCGAGACAGCCAAGGCGGGCGGCAAACCGGAAGCCAAGACCCCGCTGGTGGACCAACTGGCCACCGACCTGACCACCCTGGCCGAGGAAGGCAAACTGGACCCGGTGATTGGCCGCCAGACCGAGATCGAGCGTGTCATCCAGATCCTGGCCCGCCGCACCAAGAACAACCCGGCCCTGATCGGCGAACCGGGTGTCGGCAAGACCGCCATCGTCGAGGGCCTGGCCCAGCGCATCACCGATGGCGATGTGCCCGCGCCGCTGTTGAACAAACGCGTCCTGAAACTGGATGTGGGTTCGCTGGTGGCCGGCACCATGTACCGCGGCCAGTTCGAGGAGCGTCTCAAGCGTGTCATCGATGAGCTCAAGTCCACCAAGTCCATCCTGTTTATTGACGAATTCCACATGCTGGTGGGAGCCGGTTCGGCCGGTTCGGCGGTGGATGCGGCCAACATCCTCAAGCCTGCGCTCTCACGCGGTGAATTGCAGTGCATTGGCGCCACCACGCTGGATGAGTACCGCAAACACATCGAATCCGATGCGGCCCTGGAACGCCGCTTCCAGCCGATCGTCGTGGATGAGCCCACGGTGGAAGAGACCATTGAAATCCTCAAGGGCATCCGCAAGATGTACGAGGAGCACCATCACCTGGTCATCTCGGACGAGGCTCTCGAAGCCGCCGCCCAGCTTTCGGCCCGCTACGTTTCGGACCGTTTCCTGCCCGACAAGGCCATTGACCTGATCGACGAGTCCGCTTCGCGCGTGCGCATGTACAAGTCCGGGGCGACCGTGTCGGCCAAGGAGATTTACAAGCAACTCAAGCAGGTGCGTTCCAACCGGGCCCTGGCCCAGGAAGAGGGCAAGCCCGAGGACGTGCTCACCTGGGATGCCCAGGAAGCCGACCTGAACGAACAGCTCAAGCAGATGAAATCCAGTTGGGAACGCGCCAAGAGCCCGGTCGTCACCGGTGAGGATATCGCCGAAGTGGTCGCCATGTGGACCGGCGTGCCGGTCATGCAGATTGCCGAGGCAGAGTCGAAGCGCTTGCTCAAGATGGAAGAAGAACTTGAGAAAGTCAATCATCGGCCAGAAGGAAGCCATCCAGTCCATCGCCAAGGCCGTGCGGCGGGCCCGTGCCGGGCTCAAGGACCCGAAGCGTCCGATTGGCTCGTTCATGTTCCTCGGCCCCACCGGCGTCGGCAAGACCGAGCTGACCAAGGCCCTTGCCAAGTTCATGTTTGGCAGCGAGGAAGCCCTCATCCAGCTTGACATGTCCGAGTTCATGGAACGCCATACTGCCAGCCGCCTGGTGGGTGCCCCTCCCGGATACATCGGCTATGATGATGCCGGTCAATTGACCGAAGCCCTGCGGCGGCGTCCTTACTCCATCGTGGTCTTCGATGAGGTCGAGAAGGCCCACCCCGAAGTCCATAACATGCTCCTGCAGATTATGGAAGAAGGCCACCTCTCGGATGCCAAGGGCCGCAGCGTGGACTTCCGCAACGCCATCATCGTGATGACCACCAACGTCGGTGCGGAGGAGATCAAGAAGCAGACCTCCCTCGGCTTCCAACTGAAGCGCGACGAAAAGACCGAAGAGCGCCAGTCCTATGAAGAAATGCGCAAGAAGCTGACCGAATCGCTCAAGAAGGTTTTCCGCCCCGAGTTCATCAACCGTCTGGACAGTGTCATCGTCTTCCGCTCGCTTAACAAGGATGACATCCGCCAGATCGTGTCTCTCGAACTGAACAAAGTGACGGAACGCCTGGCCGAACACGCAGTGAAGCTGACTGCCACCGAAGCCGCACTGGACATGCTGGCCGAATCCGGTTTCGACGTGGAAATGGGGGCCCGGCCCCTGCGCCGTGTCATCCAGCAAAAAGTCGAGGACCCGCTTTCGGATGCCCTGCTGGCTGGAACCTTCTATGAGGGTTGTACCATCCTCGTGGAGATTGCGGAAGGCGAAGTGGTGCTGACGCGTGCCCCGATCGATGGAAGAAACGCCTGAACCGGTTGTGTAGATCTGGTAGCAGGGGCACAGCGATCCTTCGGCCTGGCTTTGGGCAGGCGCTGTGCCCCTATTTTTGGAGGTATTTTTATGGGTAAACGATGCTGAGGTAGCCACGCTGGCCGGCGGCTGTTTCTGGTGTCTGGAGGCCGTCTTCGACGAACTGAAAGGCGTGGAATCGGTCGAGTCCGGCTATTCCGGCGGGCACGTCCAGAGCCCGAGTTATGCCCAGGTCTGCGACGGGGATACCGGTCACGCTGAAGTCGTCCAGGTGACATTTGACCCGCAGGTGCTCTCCTTTAAGGACCTGCTGAAAGTCTTTTTCACCATCCACGACCCGACCACGCTTAACCGCCAGGGCAATGATGTCGGCACGCAGTACCGCTCGGCTATTTTCTATCACGACCAGGAACAGAAGAAAGTTGCCGAAGAAGTCATCCGGGAGATCGGTGCCGACAAAATTTGGGATGACCCGATCGTTACCGAAGTAACGCCGTTCGACCAGTTTTACATCGCCGAAGATTACCATCAGGAATACTTCAAAAATAATGGCTTCCAGCCGTATTGCCGGGTGGTGATTGCACCGAAAGTGGCAAAGTTCCGCCGCAAGTTTACCGAGAGATTGAAAAAGTAGTGAAACCGGTTCCACCTGCCATCCCTGCTCTTGCTCCGTCGCCCACTTTCCACGTGGGCGATGTTCCCGTTTACGGGGATGCCATTCTGGCTCCCATGGACGGCTTCTCGGATTGGCCGTTCCGCTCGCTGTGCAGCGCGCTCGGTTCGGCCATGAGCTATACCGAGTTCGTCAGCGCGGAGTGGCATTATGCATGCCTTCGAGCACATGCAGCCCACGCTTCACCTACGCAGAAGCAGAGCGGCCGGTCGTCTTCCAAATTTATGGGGATGACCCGGATGAGCTCCTCAAGGCCGCTTTACGCGTCCAGGACCTTTCCCCCGATATTATCGACATCAACATGGGCTGCCCGGCCAAAACCGTCGCCAACCGGGGTGCGGGTGTAGGCCTGATGCGCACGCCGCTGAAGGTGGCACATATTTTTCGCAGACTGAGCGCCGCGCTGGATGTGCCGGTGACGGGCAAGATCCGCCTGGGCTGGGAAGATCACCGCAACTATGCATTGATTGCCCGCATTGTCGAAGAGAATGGCGGCGCAGCGATCGCCGTCCATGGACGGACGAAAGAGCAGGGCTACCGCGGGCAGGCGGACTGGGATGCCATTGCCGAGGTGAAGGCCGCCGTGAAGATCCCGGTCATCGGTAACGGGGATGTGAAAATCAGCCGGCAGATATCGACCGCATGAAGGCGCACACCGGCTGCGAGGCCGTCATGATCGGTCGGGCCGCTGTTGGCAACCCGTGGATCTTTTCCCGCCTCGACCGGGCGCAGGTGACCCCGGAGATGGTGCATCAGATGGTACACCAGCACCTGGAGCGGAACGTGGCGTTTTATGGCCCGCATAAGGGCCTGATCTTGTTCCGCAAGCATGCCATGCAGTATTTAAAACTCCAGCATTTGCCGCGTGCCGTCCGGACCGAGATCCTCTTGCAGGCTACCCCGCAGGATTTCCTGCTGCAACTGGAAAAGAATTACCTTGGGAGCTTGTCGGAGAGCAGATTTTCGTGAGGCAAAATGCCAATTTGAACCGCGCCGCGCAAAGAATACGCTGCCAACCGGTTCAACCGGGCTGCCAGTGCTGGTAAAACAACTTCGTCCCGAGCACGACGACGCTTATACCGATCAACAGCACCAGTAGATTCAGGGCCACCCACGGCAGGTCCGCCCGCTTGATGGCGCGCCACCGCAGCGCGCCCAGTTCGGCTAAAAGCATGTCCAGGAAGTTGGCGGCCGGGAAAGCCGCGGTGAACAACCCCAGGGAAACGCCGCCGAGTCCGTTCACTTCGTCGTTACCGGTCAGTTGCGGTCGGAAATGCACCAGCAGGTAGAATACCAGTGCCACGCCGATCAGGACCCATAACACGGCCGGGCGGCGTTTGCGCAAGGGCTGTTTCATTACATGGCCAGGCCGGACTGGAAGGTGGCATAGGCGGCTTCCCAACCCAGTTCCGTATGGAACTTGCGGTTGCTGCATCCCAGGGAAAGCAGGTCGCGTTCGCCTCCACTGGACGGCTCGAGGCCGCCGACGGATGCAGCGATATAGCGGTACAGGTCCCGGCTGGTCACCGGCCGGTCATCGACCACGTTGTAGATGCTCTGGGAGGGGGCTGATTCGACCGCCTGCACCACGGCCCTGGCCAGGTCCGCCACATGGATGAGGGACATATAGGCCTCTCCTTGCCCGAACCAGCACAGCCGGCCTTCCCGGGCCTCCTGCCGCCAGGTCTCCTCCCGCCAGGTGCCCGGACCATACAGCAGGCCGCCGCGCAGGATGCACCAGTCCGTCGGCGACTCCCGCACCATGGCTTCCATGTCCAACGCCGATTCGACCAGGGGGATGGGATTCAATTCCTGCGATTCATCCACGATCTTGTTCCCGCAGTCCCCGTACAGCAGGGTAACGCTTTGTTGTACATACCGGCCGACCCCGTTATCCTGGCAGGCAGCTAGCAGGTTGCGGGTGCCTTCCCGGCGGATGCGGTCGTTAAGGTTCCAGTCCTGGGGATGGCCGGCGCGCGGGATGGCGGTTGCCAGGTGCAGCACCACATCGCAGCCGGCCGTTGCCGCTACCAGCGTATCCGGTCGCAGGATGTCGCCCAGGACGGCTTGCATCCCCATCCTTTCGAGCGGTTGCACCTGTTCCGGGCGGCGTGCCACTGCCCGGACCTGGTGACCGCGTTCACGCAGGCGCGGCAGCACGTTTCTTCCCAGGACCCCCGTGGACCCCAAAACTACGATTTTCATAGCGATGTTACCTCCAGTGCAATAGTATATCCTGAGCTTGGTGTCTGGTCTATGCCGAGGCGCCCGAGTAGCGCCGCAGCCCCAGCCGCCAGATCAGGCGTGCAACCGCAGAAAGCAGGATCGCCAGCCCGACCGCCCCCAGCAGGGTCGAGCCGCCCAGGCGCCCGGTCAGGGCCTCGGCCGGGACGGTGGTGGCGAACGCCACCGGGACGATAAAGGTCAGGGCGAAGCGCAGCCAGCCCGGGTACAGGCTGACCGGCCAGCGCCCGGCCTGGTACATGCTCTGGAAGATCTCGAGCAGGTTCTCCACCCGCACCAGCCAGAACGACAGGCTGGCCAGGATCAGCCAGAAACTGTAGACGATCACGGCTCCGGCCAGCAGCATGCCGATGAACCCGGCCGCCTGCCACACCCCGATGGTTTTCCCCAGCCGGATCAGGGCCGTCACCAGCACGCCAATTCCCATCAACAGGTCGAGCAGGCTCCAGATGGCCACGCGCTGGATGCTGACCAGCAACTGGGCATCCTCCGGCTTGGTCAGGGTGAAATCCAGCGTCCCATCCCGCACCGAGTTGATCAGGGCCGACATGCCCGGCTGGATCACCAGGCTGATGATCCCGCCCACCAGGAAGTAGACTCCCACCAGCGCCAGCATCTCGTCCGGGCTCCAGCCGCCCAGGGCGTTGGTGTACGAGAAGATGACCGCCAGCCCGGCCAGGGCGGTGCCCAGTTCGAGCAGGGATTGGAAGAGCTGCACGAAGAAGTTGACCCGGTAGGCGGTCTCGTTCAGCACGCTGACCCGGAAAAAGACCGCCAGCAGGCGCAGGGTATTCATGCTCTCTTCATGCTCCCACCGCCGAGTAGACCCGCACGCCCGCCCGCCAGACCACCCGGACCAGCACCAGGCTGACGATCACCCAGGCGGCCTGGGCCGCCAGCCCTTCCAGCGCCTGGAGTGGGCGTCAGCCGGCCGAGCACCAGTTCCACCGGGAAGCCCAGCATCCAGCGGAAGGGCAGGATGTCGGCCACGATCTGCATCCAGTGCGGGAAAAGCGTCAGCGGGGCGATCTGCCCGGCCAGGAAGAGCATCAGGATGAAGTAGACCTGGTTGATGGCGCTCACGCGCGTCGTCCAGAAGGCCGCCAGCGCCAGGGTCCATTCCAGCAGGAAGCGCACCAGGAAGGCCAGGATCAAGGCCGGGATGAAGGCCAGCACGCGCCCACAGGCGTCAACGGCGGCGGTCGGGTGGAAGATCAAGCGCCAGGCCGCCCGCCACCACCAGCAGGATCGGCAGGGTGATCAGCTTGGAAGACAGGTTGTCGGAAATATCCGAGTGGATCGGGTGGACCGGCTTGAGCAGGGCAAACGAGAGCGAACCCTGGCGGACGCGGTACTCATATTCGTACATGATCCAGGTATAGGTGACCTGGTTGACCAGCATCAGGGCCAGGTAGTAGGCCGCAAAACCCTGGGCGGTGTAGCCGCCCACGCTGCCGCCGCTGCCGTTCGAGACGGTCGACCAGACGATCAGGTAGACCAGCGGTTCGAGCACCTGGGCGATCATCCAGATGAACAGCGAGGCCCGGTACTGGACCATGCTGGCGAAGGTGGTCTTGAACTGCTGGGCGTACAGGCGCAGCAGGCCGCGCAGTTCCTGCCAGGACGGTCATGCCGCCTCCTGGGTGAAGACCTGGTCGATGACCTCCTCGATGGGCGGATCCTCCACCAGCAGGTCGATCACCGGCAGGTCGGCCAGCAGGCGCTCGGTGACGCGGGCGGTCTTGGCTTTGGGCACCCGCAGGGTGAAGCGCCCGTCCTCGCAGTCGAGCACCTCCCCGTAGCCGTGCAGGTCGGCCTGGCAATCCTCCAGCTGGACGACGATGGTCTTATGGGCGGTGAACTGCTGGACCAGGTCCGACAGGTCGCCGTCGAAGAGCAGCCGGCCGTGATGGATGACGATGACGCGCTTGCACAGGGCTTCCACGTCCGCCATGTAATGGCTGGTCAGCAGGACGGTGGCCCCGGAGCGGTGGTTGTATTCGGCGATGAAGGCCCGGATGCGGCGCTGCATGGTCACATCCAGGCCGATGGTGGGTTCGTCCAGGAAGACCACCTGCGGACGGTGCAGCAGGGCCGCGGCGATCTCGCACTTCATGCGTTCCCCCAGCGACAGGTTGCGGACCGGTTTCTTGAGCAGCGGGCCCAGCTCGAGCAGCTCGGTCAGTTCGTCCAGCGTGCGGCGGTAATCCGCCTGCGGCAGGCGGTAGATGACCCGGTTCAGTTCGAACGAATCGGCCGCCGGGATGTCCCAGACCAGCTGGTTGCGCTGGCCCATCACCAGGGTGATCTGGCGCAGGAAGGCGCGCTCGCGCTTCCAGGGGACGATGCCCGAGCACGCGCCCTTCGCCGCCGGTGGGGTGCAGCAGCCCGGAGAGCATCTTGAGGGTGGTGGTCTTGCCGGCGCCGTTCGGGCCCAGGAAGCCGACCACCTCGCCGGGGGCCAGGTCGAAGGTCAGCCCATCCACGGCCTGGACCTCCTGCATGCGGCGGTGGAACAGGGAGCGCACGGCCGCGCCCATGCCGGACTCGCGTTCCGCGACCCGGTAGGTTTTACACAATTCGTGCAGATGGACGGCAGGTTCGCTCATACAGAAGCCCTAGAGAAGCCCTTTCAATCAATCGATGGGACACATGCCCGGCCTATTTTACGAGGGGGTGTTTTGTTCGGGATAATTATATGCGTTATCCTGAGAAACGGCTTAACCGGATGAACCAGGCATTTTACGGGTTGCGCGAGGGCGTTTTTATGAAACAACGAGGATCAATTCCGAAAAGTGGGAGAAGGGGGCAGGAATAAGGGGGTAAAAAGGTATTTAATCCCAGATTGTGGGCATTTTTAAGCGGTTTTGTGGGACGTTTGTCCGTTTTGGGGCAGGCGGGCAGGAATTGTTTTGGAAAACAATCCCCAAAAAAGGGCCGGCTGTTTCAATCAATCGCAGGTTTTGGGGTTGTTTTTGGGGTGGGTAGGGAAAGTATATGAGGTGTATGAGGGGCCAGAGGAGCCAAAAGTGCCAGAGGTAGACGAGGTGAGGGAAAAGCAACCTCACCCCTGGCCCCTCTCCAAATCAAAGTACTGATTTGGAGAGGGGCGAAAGCAACCCGGAAAAGACGCAGTCAGGGCGGACACCGTCCGCCCCTACGGGGTCTCGCTGACATAGGGTCATCGGGCAGGCCATATTCCTTCCCGCCGGGCGGGAGGCGGCGCGGCAGGGGCCGGAGGTCGGGCGTGTTGGGGGGAGGCGGCGATGGCATGGAGACGACCCACGCGTGCAGGGGCAACCCAATGGGTGGCCCCTACGGGGTGGGGGTACAGGCGGGCACACGTGTGCCTGCGGCACAGTGCAGGCAAAGTGCCACGAAGGGGCACAAGCATAGAAATGGTGCTACCACGCTTGACTTGCCGGGGGAAATCCTTATAATGATGAGTAGAGGTTGGCGATTTTAGCGGTAGGGGCGAATTGGGTTACATTCAGGATGGCAAGCAGAGCGGGAGGTTTGGGTTTTTCAAGATCAATTCAGAGCAAATTCATGGGATGAGAACGTTCATAAAATGCCGCATAAATACCTAAATGTTTGGGGTTTTATCCCCTCCGGGGACACGCTACGGATCGTCTAAAAGCTGTTATGCGATCCGCTTAAGCGCGAGTTGGGTGCTCTCTCGATAAGGATAATTTATGGAACAAATCGTAAAAGATGTAGCCTTACTTCTCGGTGGCTGGACTGTAATAGTCACAGGAATAGTAAGTTTCATTTCTTATCTGACAACCCAAAAAATAATAGGTTCGTGGGACGCCAAAAACCAGCGGGAACTCGAAATACTCCGCAATAATCAAGCAGAAACGCAATTATTGTTGAAAGATACGATTTCAACAATTTCGTCAAGCCAGTCATTATTGCAGGAACATAGAGTTGAAGCAGTTGATAAATTATGGAGGGCAATACTGGCAATGAAAGAGCACTATTCGCTTGTAACATTTTTCTTCAGCATGTTAATGCCTTCTGAATATAAAACTGCCCTTAGTAATTCAACAACTTTTGAAGGTTTGAGAAAAATTGATGATGACTATATTACGAACTGCTCACAAGGCGTATTGGAATTAGAAAATTTCCGCCCTTATCTAGGAGAAACTTTGTGGCTTTATTTTTTCGTTTACAGAGCAATTTTAGGGCGTCTTGCAATATTAGTGAAATGGATAAAGGAAGGCAGAGAAACGGGAGACTGGCGTCAAGATAGTGGCATACAGCAACATCTTAAGGCTGTATTTGAAAAAGATGAATTCAACAGTTTGATAAATTCATCTCCTATGGAAATTTACTATGCACTAAATATTTTAGACAGCAAGATACTTAGAGAAGTCAGTTTTATTCTTTCGGGACGAAAATCATCTTTAGAGAGTTTTGAAAATTCAAAAGAACTTCGTAAACTGCTTGCTAATGAAAAGATGTAAAACGCACCCAACACCGGCTCTAGCGGACAGCGGCTCTGCCACTCGCGCGCAGGTGCGATTTGCTAGATATGGCGCTAAAATGATATGAGTTTTGCCCGTCCCGCCGCTGCCGCTGAGCCATTCCGTTAGCACGCACTTTCGATGTTTTATGAAAAAGACAATCTCAAGGTTTAGATTGTCCAGATTTAGAGAACTAACAATTGCAGATCAGATTTCTTTTTCTTGTTTCTCTATTTTTTTGATTTTTTCTTCTGATAATTCTTCGGCTATAGCAAAGTTCAAAAGATTATCAGTTTTAAAGGATTGCGGTGGCGGCGTATTCTTCTCAATTAGTTCAGCATTAACTGCTTGCTTTTTATCGTGGACGTCCTCTGCTTGGTTTTCCTTTTTATCTGGTGGCATATTTCACCTCCGAGAAAGGTTCTAAAATTATGGGAGAGAATAACACCAATTACGATTTTACAACAATGCTTGATGAAGCGCAATCTAAATTAGAAAGACAATATGCATCAATGAACACTTTGAGGGAACATGGAAAACTAATTTTAGGAAGTTCCAGTATCATCGTTTCTCTATTTACTCTTTTCAAAATAGCATCCACTCAAGTAAAACAGGAATTTCTACTTTTCTATGTAATACTTATCTTATATATGGCAGTACTTTATTGCCTTTTGATGTATTTTTGCATCAAATCAATTCTGCCGTACCCACTAGAACATGCGATTGATCCCACATGGAAAACATACACACAAGCCTTTATCTAGCCACCTGACAGTTTTGTAAAAAGATGTTGATCGGCAAGCAAAACCGAGTAAATTAGGTTCCTACCACGAAACCGAATACTTGGAGATGCGGAATGCCGATCAACGAACTCTATCATACTTGGATGCGACGAATTTGTGAATTGCGGCCAAACCAAAGAATTACCCAGCAACGGAACTTTGTCTGGCTGATTGTAGGGATCTACCAAAGTCACTCGGTCTATTTGAGCAGAATAGCCGGAAAGATCCCTGGGCCGGCGAAGTTGGTGAGCATTGCTCGTCGCCTGAGCCGTTTCTTGGACAACCCGGCAGTCAATGTTCGAGAATGGTATGAGCCGATTGCACACCAATGGCTGGAAGCGCAATGGCGTTGTTTGAGAGAGATCCATCTGATCGTGGATGGTACGAAAGTTGGTTTTGGGCATCAGTTGCTCATGGTCAGTCTGGCATATCGAAAACGGGCGATCCCGATTGCATGGACTTGGGTCAGCCATGTTCGTGGACACAGCAGTGCCTTCAAGCAATTGGCCTTGCTGAACTATATCAGGAAGCTCTTACCTGTCGGTGCAGCCGTTTTTCTGGTCGGTGACTGCGAATTTGGCTCGGTGGAAGTCCTGAAATGGCTCGATCAATGGCCCTGGTTCTATGTTTTACGCCAAAAATCAGATACCTGTGTCTGGTTGAACCAATACAACGAGTGGAAGCCGTTCGGCAGATTCGTTCACGAGGCCGGTGAAAGCTACTGGCTCGGTGCTGGCTACCTGACCTCCAGCGAAATCTATCCAACCAACTTGCTGATCTACTGGAAAACCGGTGAAGAAGAACCCTGGTGTTTAGCCACTAACCTGCCCGACCACAAGATGGCTTTGAAGTATTACCGGCTCAGGATGTGGTGCGAAGAAATGCACGCCGACTTCAAAAAACATGGCTTCGATTTGGAAAGTACGATGTTACGTGATTTCTTGCGTCTCTCTCGCCTGACACTCGCGGTGGCCATCTTGTATGTCTGGTTGATTTCTGTCGGCGGACGTACCATTCATCAAGGCTTGCGACACCTGGTCGATCGGAATGACCGCCGCGATTTAAGCATTTTCCAGATCGGCCTGCGCTATATCCAAAGGAGATTGACCAATGCCTTTTCTATCTCTGTTCCGCTTTGTACCTACCTATGACATCAAACTGTCGGGTGGCTAGGCCTTTATCAATGAAAATGAAAGGACAATACTTGAACGACGGGTTTATGGTTATCTTACGGCAATTAAGAACAACGAAAAAACCCTTATGAAACAATATGCAATCTCAAAGAAGTTGAATTACTACATGATATTAATTGTGGTTGATATTATCGTGGTGGCTTTGCTCTTGCCTATTATACAAATATAAGGCGTGCTAAACACTGTCTCCAGCCGGATAGGGGCTCCGCCTACCGAAACAGCGTTGGCTTGCCAGAAAGGACACTCGAATGATGCAAGTCTCGCCCCTCCCGGCGCATCAACCCTTAATTCGTTAGATGGCCGGGGTGGGAAGAAGTAACGCATTTCTATTATGATGCACGGGTATAATGCATGGGGATAAAATAGTACAAATTGGGAAGGGACTTGTTCTTTATGTCGAAAAAACTGTTTGATAAAGCAAAAAAGAACAAAGCTGACGAATTTTATACGCAACTGCCAGATATAGAGGCAGAAATGCGTCATTATAAAGAACAGTTCCGCGGCAAGGTCATTTTCTGCAACTGCGATGACCCTTATGAGAGCAATTTCTTCAAATACTTTGCTATGAATTTCAATTTTTTAAGTCTTAAAAAATTGATTGCAACTTGTTATACCGAATCACCTGTTGAGGGTCAGCAATTATCGTTATTTGATGTAAAGAGTATAAAAGTTAAAAGCACCGATGTTAAACACCCGTATATAATTGAAATCACCGAAGTCAAAGATGAAAACGCTGACGGCGCGGTTGACCTAACTGATGTTGAGTATCTACTCAAAAACGGGAAAAACGCTCTAACATTGCTGAATGGTGACGGCGATTTTCGCTCAACTGAATGTATAGATTTGCTGAAAGAAGCGGATATAGTAGTAACCAATCCACCATTTTCGCTGTTCCGTGAGTACGTTGCGCAGTTAATGGAATACGATAAGAAATTTATCATTATTGGTAACACAAATGCGTTGACATATAAAGATATTTTTAAGCTTATCAAGGAGGATAAATTAAGAACAGGTTATACAAACTTCAATGTAGGTATGTATTTTTATGTTCCAGATCATTGGGATAACTACCATAAGATTGAAGATGGGCGAAAGTTGGTCAGAGTTTCAAACTCTTGCTGGTATACAAATATGTTTGTTCAAAAACATAAAGAGTTTATTACTCTTTACAAACAATTCAACACCGAAGAATATCCCCATTATGTTAGTTACGATGCAATAAATGTTGATAAGGTAACGGAAATACCATTTGACTATGATGGCGCTATAGGCGTTCCAATTACATTCCTCGATAAATATAATCCTGAGCAGTTTGAAATTGTCGCACTTGGAATTGTAGGAAGCATAGAATATTCTTGCGAAAAGAAAATGGAAATATTGAAAAATGGACAACCGACAGGAAAGTATACAATCAACGCAAAGGGAGACTTGTACCGTAAGTACAATCCTAGAATTGATACTAAACCGCCAGCATTCAAAGATGTTGAAACAGGGGAATTGTATTCAAGCATATATGCCCGAATAATAATTAAACGAAAAGGGCTTCACAATGAAAATCAAATTACACGAAATAACCGTCCGTGAAGTGTCTGAAAACTATGTTGATAACGCAGAAGAAGGCGTTGTTGGCTACAACGGCAAACTTAATATACGCCCAAAATATCAGCGCGAGTTTGTATATGATGATAAGAAGCGTAACGCCGTCATTGATACTATTCGCAAAGACTTTCCGCTCAATGTAATGTATTGGGTGAAAAATGAGGATGGGACTTTTGAAGTTTTGGATGGGCAGCAGAGGACAATTAGTTTTTGCCAGTATGTCAATAGTGATTTCTCATTAGACAATCACTTTTTTCACAACTTGACTAATACCGAAAAAGAGCAAATATTAAACTATAAATGTATGATCTATTTCTGTGAGGGCAACGATAAGGAAAAATTAGACTGGTTCAGGATCGTCAATATTGCTGGCGAAAGACTAACCGATCAGGAATTGCGGAACGCCGTATATACTGGAACCTGGCTTACAAACGCAAAATCAATATTCAGCAAAACCAATTGTGCTGCGTATCTTTTATCAAAAGATTATGTGAATGGCTCTCCTATACGTCAGGAAATTCTCGAAACGGCTTTAAGTTGGATTGCAAAAGGCGATATTGAAAAATATATGTCCATTCATCAGCACGATCCAAATGCTAATGAATTGTGGATGTATTTCAGGAATGTAATTGAATGGACTAAATTAACATTTACAACATACCGTAGGGAAATGAAAGGCATTGAGTGGGGTAATCTGTACGCTAAATTCAAAGGTGAAATATTTGACACCGGAAAGTTAGAGCAGGAAATGCAAGTCCTGATGATAGATGATGATGTTACAAATAAAAAGGGAGTTTATTCGTATGTTTTAATCCGGGACGAAAAATATTTAAATATCCGTGATTTTTCCGAAAACCATAGGAGAGCCGCATATGAAAGACAAAATGGTATCTGTGTAAAATGCGGTAGACACTTTGAATTCAGCGAAATGGAAGCAGATCATATTACCCCATGGCACCTTGGTGGAAAAACAATGGCAGAGAACTGTCAGATGCTTTGCAAGGAAGACAACCGGAGAAAATCTGGTAAGTAGTGAAGGAGTGCCACTAACACAGCATGCACCTGACCTCCTTCGGCGGGTCTGCGGTGGCCACCTGGAAGAAAAAATGATTTCACGCAATCTTGTCTTGGTCAAATCGGCGGCGGGTGAGCCAAACCGTTTGGTGCGTTTAGTTGGGTAAGGCTCCTTCGCTAAACCATAATGATATAGGTAGAGAAATGATAGACACTCTAACTCCTCATCTTTTAACACTCACCTACGATGCTGCTTTAAAATCCTTCTGGCGAAAAAACGCATTGAGAAAGTTTCTACGCCAATGTAGGTTATCAGAGAGTTTCTTGGCTACTTGGAGCAGCGATGAGTCAAAACGAGACTTCCTCGATCGTGCTTTTACAGAGCTACAGAAAACTGAAAAGGGCAGGAAAGCGATCCTTCAGATGGCAGCGTATCTAGCAGAACAAGATAGCTTTCCAGACCTTGAGAATTGGGAAGATTCAAAAGAGAAAATTCAAGAGGCTGCTTCCTCAGCCAGCCGATTACGTGACTACATTCAAAAGCAAGAAAGCGAGATCAACCAGCGGGGTGATCGCGAGGACGCTCAAAGACGGTACCGAGAACATCAAGCAGAGATTAAGCGTTCACAAATAGACTTGGAATCACTTAGTACAAGACTAAACGAATCAGCCAAATGGCTTGGGTCTCAACAGGCTGGTTATGACTTCCAAACATGGTTCTTCGACCTGCTTGATTACTTCGAAATCACAAACAGACGACCTTATGTTCACGAGGGCAGGCAGATTGATGGGTCGCTAACTCTCCATGACACCACCTATCTTGTTGAGCTAAAGTTCACTTCTCAACAAGCAGGCGCACCTGATATCAACTCTTTCCTGAAGAAAGTAAATGACAAAGCAGACAATACCATGGGAGTAATGGTTTCTATCTCTGGCTACTCCAGCGTTGCCAAAGAAGAAGCGTCAGGCCCAAAAACGCCTCTCTTACTTCTCGATCATCAGCACCTATACCTCGCCTTGAGTGGCGCCATGAAACTACCAGAGATCATTGATCGCATTCGAAGGCACGCTTCACAGACGGGAGAAGCCTACTTAGGCCCGTCTGATTTTGGCGGTAAATGAAACAGCGCACAGATTAACCTCTCCGTCAAGGAATGAGAAGAAAAACAATTAAACACAGTTCGATGACGAGCAAACCGGCCTTTCTTTGCGGCCGGATTTTTTCTCCGTGGATGGCTTTTCTCTTTTTGGGAATACCTGCCATTCCGTGGCACAGGTCACCGCCCCCGCCAGCGGGTTTCGTGGCGGAGGCTTGCTTTCTCGAAAGAAAAGGGGCGTTTGTAATTCAGGTTCCTTGGTACTGCATTTCATAAGGCTGTTCCGAGTTTTCTATCCGCTAATCCTCGCTAATCATCGCCAGGAAATTGGCCAACGCCCGCTCACAAAATTAGCCTCCATTCGCGCAGACCTGCCTGTCCTGCGTACTTTGCAGGGTGCCACGCAGTGGTATTTTTCGTAATTTCCATCATCGTCATAACTATTCTTCTTATAGGAGGCTGGCTTACTCGCCCTTTCTGGCGACATCCTAATAACAGGCTGAAGACTATCACGAGATCGTAACCCGCCTCACCGTTGACCGCGATCAGCGCGATCATCCCCCACCTGCCCCAATCTTTTTTGGGGTCCCCTGCCAGTTTTCGTAGTGAATTCAAGCCGATTAAATAAATAAACCCGGCGGTTTTAGGCTGGGCTTAAGTCTTACGTTTATTTTCTTAAAATGCAATGGTTATTTGTCCAACCGCACCATTATAAAAAACTGTGAAATTCTGTAACATATCCCTGCCTAATAAAGCAATTAAATCTTGGCCCACCAAATTAGCCCCAATTGCGGTAAGCGCATTGATCTTGATTGGAGTACCAGTAAAAGAGATTAGAGCGGGATAGACATTGGCATCAATCGCTTCATGGGTAGCAGATGACATCTTCACTTTGTTTATGACAGGGAGTTTTAATTTTTGCGCAACTGAATCATCAATGCAAGTGGACGAAGCACCTGTGTCGAGTAAAGCCCATCCTGCAATGGGTTCTGGTACTGCTACCCCTTGCTGTATAAGTTGTTATGCTACATTTTCCGCAAGTCCCAAGGTTACTTGAAATACTGGACCGCGTAACATTAAAGCATCTCTTGGCGAGAACTTTATTTTACTTCCGTCTTTATCAGTTCCTTCAAGACCCAGTTGACTGTGGAATATTGGCACGTAACAATCCTAAAGAAAGCGCAGGTATGACAATTTCTTCTTGTCGTGGTGAAACAAGACGAATGAGGTAGGAACCTAATCCATATCGTCGGGCGGCTTCTGTCAAAGCTGCATCTAAAGTATTAAAAAAATCAATATCATCCCCTTTAATCAGAACAAATTGCCCTTCCCGGCATGTTAACCAATTTTGAAGGTTTTCTTGAAAACACTTTATTTCATTTTCTAACATAACAACCTCACATTAATATTATACACAATGTGTCAATAGTTAATGTTATCCCTCCCATTTTTGCCCAAAAATGCCAAAAACTGCCCCAAAACCCGCCCGTTTACCCCCATTTCCGGAGGAACGATTTCGCCCCTCCGGCCCCCCAGGCCTCCCAAATCCCTCCTGCCCCTGCACGAAATGGCTTAAAACTGCCCAAAATTTTTTGTTCGATGGAAGCAGCGTAGTTGTGCGGTGCAGGTTCTGTGGTAATGTAGTTCAAATCTCCGGGGCCATTCCGACCCCATCGGTGGCGCTCAGCCCTGCAATGGATGAAATCCGCCAGTTGGCCGGGGGTGGAAAATGCTTGAGGCGATCAAACGCTACCGGGCGATTTATAATGTCGGCCTGGCGGAAGCCAAAAGCGCTGTCGAGGCGCTACAGGCCAATCGTTGGGCCGCACCACACTAATCCATTAAACCAAGGTTTTTCACCACCAGGTCACGGAGACACTAAATTTCAGAGAAAACCAATTGATCTTTGTGCCTTGGTGACTTGGTGGTAACTCTTCATGGACGATGGGGAAAGGCTGACCGCGGAAGCTTCTTTATTTAGCTGCTTGTAACTACTTAGCCGCCGCCGACGCTCCCTCACCCTAACCCTCTCCCGAAGGGAGAGGGGACACCCTTCCCCTTCGGGGGAAGGGCAGGGGATGAGGGAATGCCTACGGAATGCAAAAAGGAACAATTCTAGCAGTGCCTTAGCAGTAACCAACACTTTTCGATTGGAATTCAAATTGTGCCACCGCCAAACCTTTGTAAGGCTGAGCAGTTACAGTTGCTTACAAAAAATGTTAAGCTGCCTGCGCGACCTGCGCGCAAGCCTCGATCGCAATGGCTGCCAGCGTGGCACCGTAGTCCAGGTCGATGTTTTCCAGGGTGTCTCGGGTGTCGTGATAGCCACTGCGATTGATATCGTAATTCTCCATCAATAAAACCACCGGAATGCCGACATCCGAAAAGATCTGACCGTCCGTGTTGAAAAGAGAGCTGAGCGGATCATCTTTCGTCCGGATCTCCCCGAACAATGGCAGGTGGGCGGCCGTCTCCGGCATCTGGATGCCATCCGGGCTGCGCCGTCCGGGGCCGCAGTGCTTCCTTTCAGGGCCATCGTTCCAGCGGGCGGCGCCGGCATTCCAGGCCATGGCTGCCAGATGTGCCTGCATGGCCAATTGTAGCGACTGGGGGGTACGCCCGGGGGAGATTTGAAAGATGTCCCGGTCGTTATCCCGGTTGTGGGCGATCATATCCATCACGAAAACCCCGGCTACCCGCGTCGCCGATAGATCAAGCGTGGCATTTCCTTCCAGATGCAATATCAACTGGTTTTCGATGACAGCCTGGCAAAAATGCCGGGCCCCCAGGCAGTCGGCCGGGAACTCTTCCCCGGTCAGGTGGAGCAGCCAAATGTCCTTTTCGAGGCGGCCTTCCCGGGCAAGTTTCAGATAGATGGGCGCGGCCTGCAGGAGCACCGCGCTGGCCGAGTAATTGTCATCCGCGCCGGCGGCCGAAGAACGTGCCCCGCTGCCGCCGCGCGATTTGTCGTACAGGTCCTCCATGTAGGCGGTGTCGTAATGGTCCGCCAGGAGGACGGCCTGGGAGCGGTCTTTCCCGGGGATCACGACCAGGATATCGCGCTCATGCAGCCGCTCCTCCTGGTTGCCTTTCCACCCGCCGAAAAGCGGAAAAGCGAAGTCCGTTTTCCAGTGGAAAGGGATTTCTCCGCAAAACGCCCGGCCTTGCATGCCGGCCTGGCGGATCGATTCCCTGTGGCGGGCGATCAAATAATCCCCCAGCCGGTCCAGGTCCCGGCGTGTGCAGGGGGCCTGGCTTAGGGTGACGTGATCCTGAACACAATCGGCGTTGTCCTTGTTGCGATATTCCCCCTGGGCGAGCGTTTTAATATCGTTCCAGTAGGCCGTTTCGAACGGTCGGGTGGCAGTCTCGGGATAGGTCAGCGGCTCGGGGACTTGCGCGGTGTGCCCGGGGTCTTCCAAGAGCGACTGGAGGGCGGCCTGCATCCGGCTGCCCTGGGTCTCGCCGCGGGCGAGACTCACGCACCGTCCCGAGCCATTCATCCAGGGTCAGCTCCTTGGAGATCCGCAGGAGATGCCGGGCGAAGCTGGCCGGCAGGGGCTGCTCTTCCAGGGCGTGCCAGGCATCCAGGATAGAGACCAGGTTGAGAGGGGTCTGGTGGAGGTAATGGTCATGCGGATTATGGAAATCGGCCAACGCGGAAGAGTAAAGAGGGCGTTTCTGCAGGCGCGGCCACAGCTCGACCGGTGAATTCTGATCCCGCCCCCCTTTTTCATAGGCAGTCAGCACCCCCAAAGGCGCATCCGGCAGCAGGCGTATCTCGTCCGACCCGGAGACATAGGCGCAGACCGGCCGGTGCCAGTAGACCTCATGGCATCCCACCTGGGCGGCCGGGAATTGGAAGCGATACCCGAACAGGCCGCCTGCCAGGATGGCCGCTTCGGCTTTCTTCATTTCGTCAACCGTTGCATGCGGCCCATCCAGGAGCAGTTCGAAATCCCTGCTCCACAACTGGCAGTTCCTGGCCATCGGCTTATCGTACAGGCCCATGACCTCCAGGTCGGTGCTGAAAAGCACCCTGGCTATCTTTTCGAGGCGCGGGTTGATCGCCAGCTCGTCATCGGAGCGGCGGTTGCGGTCCCAGCGGTGGGTGCGTGTGTATTCGTGCAGCAGCAGCTCCTTCTGGATCTCGGCGGGATCCACATCCGGGGCTGGCTCATGCAGCCAGCCGCTCTGGGGGACGCGCACGCCCTCCGCCCCGGCGCGCCGGGGCACCAGCCGCAGCAGCGGGAATCTGCCCGGCCAGCGGGAGCTGTTTTTGCAGGTGTGCATAGGTCGGCATGCCCCAGAAAACCAGGCTGCCCGGGAATGGCAGCAGGTGGAGCTGGCCGGCCAGGTAGTTTGCCCGGGCATCCGCCGGAAGGGCGCTAAAAGGGCGGAAGGTCAGCAGGTAGCGCACCTTATCCCAGGCTGCCTGTTCATCCACCAGGAATTCACCCGCCCAGGCCGGGAGCAGCGCGCTGGCGGCCCCCGTTTCGGCCGGCAGGATCCGGAAGCCCAGGTCGGACAGCCCGGGAGGGGAACCGGTCTCCTCCTGGTAGCACGCAGACAAAAGGCTGCTGATGAAATTGGTAAACCCTTCCGAAGGCAATTCCACCCCCGGCGCAGAAAAGAAGCTTTTCCAGAAGACCGCCTCCGGCCCCAATTCGCTGCCGCCGAAAAAGGTCCACAGCAGCCGGCCTTTGTCGTCCTGGGTTGGTGAGAGCGCCAGCGGCAGGATGCAGACATAGCGTTCGTGCGCCAGGCTCCCGGCCCGGGAAGCCAGGCTCGGGAGGCCAATAGGGGTTATCTTGCAGGTTTTTGTTCTTATGCCCCTCTATGAAACTATCCGGCAGGCCCTGGCCCAGCCTGAGCACATGGTTCATGATATGCCGGGCGATCCATTCCAGGCCGGGTCTGAGCTGGTATTCTTCCTCGGTTTCGGAGACGGCCCAGCCAAAGGGATCCGCCTCGGAGAAAAGCGAGTCATCGATATCCCCGGCCGGCAACTGGCCAAGCTGCGGCGCCGGCATGAATTCCGAATAGGCAGGGAGAGGGTAGGAACTGGCGCGGTCATACCAGGGGTATCCCGCCACCAAGCGACGCCAGCCAACCGTTTTGGAAAGGGTGGATAATGATTCCATTGGTAAACCTCCATGCAAATTATACGAGGGAATTGGGGAATAAGGTAATAAGGTGATCAGGTAATAAGGTAATAAGGGAAAAGGGAGAAGGGAGAAGGGAGAGCAGTAGGGGGAGGCGAAAATGCCAAAACAACGATCAATTATTGGGGGAGGAGAGAACGGAGAGCGGAGAACAGAGAGCAGTGGGGGGAGGCGAAAAAGCCAAAACGACCAGGAACGATGGCACATGTGGGGGTATCCCAAGGAAAAGCAGACGACCGGATGAGCCCATTGACTTAATATAACGTGTACTCTACAATAAAGATAGTATATGTCAATAATGCAACCTGGCACTTGATCTGCGCTCATGCATGGTAAAAAGAGTTTCAAAACACTCTCTTAAGAGAATTTAAATGGCCAAGAGCAAGGTCTCCGGCCAGAATCGAGGCAAAGCAGATGTGCAGGAACATCCGGACTCTTTACAATTTCGAACCGCCGACCAGCGAGGATGAGATCCGGGCGGCCGCGCTGCAATTTGTGCGCAAGGTCAGTGGATTCAAGCAACCGTCCAAAGCCAATGAAGCGGCATTCCATACGGCTGTCGAGGCGGTTGCAGAGGCTTCACGGGACCTGCTCCGTTCACTCGAAACAAACGCGCCGCCCAGAAACCGCATGGAAGAAGCCGCCAAAGCCCACGCCCGGGCGGTCGTGCGCTTCGCCCGATGAACTGTCCTGACCGGATTTTGCAGAGCAGATACCATGTTTTGGCAACACCCCAAAGGATGAAAATCTTGTCGCCGGAGTCCAACGTCAGAAGACGTTGGACTTCGAAGTCTGGAGACTTCGGAGTCCGGTGGCTATTTTCATAGCGGCCCTTGGGGAGGGGGACTTCCATGGGTTACTGATCTTCCGCTGTATCCAACTTTTGTGTCCAACTTTCCCAGGCTTCCACTTCCAACGCCCGTTCACCCAGGCATTGCCGGGCCTTTTGCCTGCCCGGCTCGGAAACGAAGTAATTATCCAGGTCTTTGCCCAGGTTCTCCAGGTAGGCCTGCGGCGGCACCCCTTTGCGCAGCGTATCCTGCCAAAAATTGGGGTGGGTGAAAGACCATAAGTGGTCGACATTGCAGACCACTTTCACGCTGGCGGGTATCCCGCCGCCGGCTGCCAGCTCCTGCGGCCGGTCATGGAAAAGGATGGCCTGGTAGATGCAGTTTTTCTGTTCTGAAGTCAGCGGCGGCTGGAAAGGATACGCTGCCAGGATTTTCTGCGCCACCTGTTGGCCAAGGATGGCATGCCTGGCTTTGGGCTGGATGGCTTCCCCGGATAAGCTGAGCCCCGTCACGCCGAGGCTTTCGGCGATCTCCAGCTCGCTCATCTGGCTCCAGCCGGAGTCGTGCAGCATGAAGGCGATTTGAACGACCCTCTCATCGACAGGCTCCGCCTCGGCTTGGATGAGTTCTTTTATGAAGGGCAGGCAGGTGGCCACGTGAACATCCGTGCTGCGCGCGTGCAGGAATGGCAGCACCACCTTGAAGAAATCCCGGTAGGCTTCATCGACCAGTTCCAGGTATTTGTCATGCCAGGGGATATAGATCAGGTAATGCAAATTTCCGGGATCCAGCGTGGATTTTTCCGGGATGCGCAATTCGATATCATCCGGGATCCAGGCTGGCTGGCCGCTGGGGAGGGTAAATCGGGCAAATGAAATGGAAGCAGGCATAAGCGAGTTTTTCACCACGAAGTATTCATGAACGAGGTTCAAGCTTCAAGCCAAACATCTGGTGGGGTAGTAACGACTTAAGTCGTTACTACGAATTCTTGCGAAAGTATTGGATAGTATAAAACCGTTTTGATCAATAAATATAGGGCAGCAGTTTCCAGCGGTACCGGCGCAGGCCCGCCTGACTTGCGCCGCTCCCGTTCCTGCCTGCTAGGCAGTCCGCCTGGAAATTGGGTGATCCGCATTTAACTGCAATAGATCCCATAAATTTCCATATAAATCTTCAAAAACGGCTACCAGCCCGTAAGCGGCTTCTTTGGGAGGCCTGACGAACTTGATGCCCCTGGAAACCATCTCGTTATAGTCCCGCCAAAAATCATCCGTGTTGAGAAACAGGAATACCCGCCCGCCAGTCTGACACCCTATAAAAGGTTCCTGTTCCGGTTTGGAGGCCCTGGCTAAAAGGAGGGTTGTCCCGACAGAACCAGGAGGGGAAACCACCACCCAGCGTTTATCCTGCTCCGGCTGATAGGTATCCTCAACCAGGGTGAAATGAAGTTTTTTTGTATAAAAAGCAATCGCTTCATCGTAGTCTTTTACCACCAGGGCAACGTGTACAATTGACTGTTTCATGATTGAATTAACAAGCCTCTCCTGTGATTTGCTCCGCCCGGCGGTTGGGCTTCACGAAGCATTGCCGTAGGGACAGCCCCGGCGGCGGAGCCGCGGTCCGCGGGTGTCAGACGAGGTTATGTGCGGCTGCTGGCAGCCGGCGCGAAAAAGCTGCCAATATTTCCTGCGAAGAGATCGTCGTTCCATACATCAAAGGCCAGACTCTTTGCTTTAAGAGTTGCTGGAGCGCTTGCCTGGCCTCATCGTCGGTTGTTTCGACAAGGTCTTTTGCGATAATGAGGTTATATCCCTTTGAAAAACCGCCACAGATGCTGGCCATCACGCAACCATCGCCAAATATCCCGGTTACAATGACATATCGGGCGTGCATATCTTCCAGCGCATGGGTCAGGTCTTCATTGCCAAAGGCATCGTAAGAGTTCTTGGCAAAAACCCGTGCGCCGCCTGTGGGGATCCGGTAGAAGCGCTCTGCATGTCCGGTAGTATCTTGTGACCAATAGCGCGCCTCGGCGTTATTCCTATAGAGTTCGTTGATGTTCTCCGCCAGGTAGGCTTCCTGCCATGGGACGGTGGTGGTCAGGATGATCCGGCCGCCGAGTTGTTTATAGGAATTGATGAATGCTGAAAGGGCGGGGATCATCTGCCGGATCTTGCGGTAGTGAATGTCCCGCGCCGGGTCTTCATACTTGCGCTGAGCGCAAGAGTTGATGACATCGATCACCAAGAGGGCGCTGTTATCCGGTGTGAGGTCAGGAATTATCATAATAATCTCATAATAGACGCCCAACGGATTGGACCCAGCAGCAGCGGCGGGACGGGCGGAGCACACGTGTGCCTGCGGCCCAGTGCAGGCAAAGGAAAGAAAAAGGCATTTTCTTCGTGACCCTTCGTGTCCGTTGTGTTGAAAAGACCTGTTATGAAAATAACCGTAATGCGACATTCAGTTTGACCGAATCAATGCGTCAAATAAGTTTTTTGATTGAAGTTGAATTGTAGAAAGAAAAACCGCCCACTGGTCATTAAGTGATTCAATGTGTTTTATTTCATTTGAATTTAATGTAAATTGGGTATAATAACTCTTGTACTATTATGTCGGATTTTATTTTTGCTTAGAACGAATGGAAATTATTCGACCATCTATAAAGAGTTCTTTAGGATCAGGTTTCCTACTTGCACCAATAGTCCCGTCAGGTCGTAAATATTGATGTACAATGGCAATGGGTTTACCTTCTAGCGTATAGTAAAATACTATTTGACTCCAAGTGCAATAGGGTTCCCCAACTTTTTGCGGAGTCTTCAAATGAGAATTCCTCTTTGTCTTTATTCTTAAGTTTCCAGTCTTAGTTTGTTCATAAAGTTGTTTTTCATTAAAAATTTGCCGTATAGCATCATTAGAAACCCATTCAACTGAAGGGATTTTTCCTGCCATGATAAGCTCCGTATTGAGTAATAAAATCCAAGAATTCTTGGAAAATCAGATTACTATTTCTGAGCTAGAAGAATGGCTTGTGCCTAACTTGCCTATTCTAATAAGTATCCCTGATTCTTCAGATTTAGATGTTGTATCTGCAGTTGAACTCGGCTTAGCCGAATTCAATTTGGGTATTCAAACTCATGAAAATCTTGTTCAATTCTTACAAGGTGTATTGAACGAATATACAACATTATTAACTAATATACCAGATAATCCTTTAATAACTAATATTACAGGCTCATCCAGTAGTATGCCCAATTACATGTATCATAATTCGCCTACTCATAATTTTATTATGGTCGAATCTGTGGCAGCGCACTAGATCCAATTACTACCCGATTGTATTTTACTCGTAAAGGAATTGCGGTTAATTTTGTTTCTTCTATATAAACATTAAACCAATACAACCCCTCTAGTGTAAATTGGAAATTTAAGTTCATAACGAAATTCTGGCCTTTTTCTTCGCCTTCAAAATATACTGTGGCCAGCGCAGGTTCTTGACCTGTTCCGTTAGGTAGTTCTGGTACTACTCTTAAGTTATATCTTCCTCTAGCTGCTCCTGATTTCAACATCAACACAAGTGTTAAGTTGAACGAAAATGGAGTCATATCATTTGGTGGTGTTGGACCTGCTTCCCCATGTTCTAGTGTATCAATGATTCTTATTAGAGAGAGAACTCCAGATTTATCCTCAATTACTTTTTCGCAAAAGCAAGCAACTTGAATATAAGGCCCATCTGTATTAGCTACCATAATTATTCTCCTATACTCCGCCTAATAAATATCTATTATTGTTGATTCCTTTTATCAGCATAAGTTTAGCACATTTTATCCAGGAACAACTAACGAATAGTTTATAGTAAACAATCCTTTATAATCTCTTTCGATCTCGTCCAATAGGCAGCTAATAATGAGGGAGAGTCAATTACTTGGAACATTATTACCATCCCACCCTGATTTTCTACCGATTGAAAAAGCAATACTGGAAAAGTATGACTTGCCCAAACTCAGCCGGGATGACGACCCAATAGCCGAAGTGTTTCGTGGTTATCTGTACCAGGACTCATGTAAATATTGGCGAAATAAACCATATTGAAAGATATTTCGCCAAGTGTGCGGCGGAAACCTTCGAGTGGTGTAATAAAGAACTTTTCGACAAACTGTCCAACTACAAATATGATAATGCCACCAATAATGGTAAGCACAGCCGTCAAAATTGCGTTGTAAAGATTCGAAACATCAATTGATGACATATCATCCTATTCTCTTGGATTACAGAGTGAAAAATAATTTCCCGATATTGATTTCAATTCAAGATGATAGGGTTCGCCGATAGACCAAGTGTCAAGGCCATTTTTCTTGAGCCAGGCCTTGATTTCTTTACTTATTAGTTCACCGCAGGCAGGAGTCCAGAATGAGTCTTTATCAACATTAACTTTTATGGGTTTATTTGAACCTTCGAGTATTAAAGTTACAGATAACCAATCTTTATTAAAGAATTGTTCTCTGTCCTTTAAGGCGAATTTTAATGCCGAAAGAACCGCTTCCGTTCTTCCAAGTTGAGACAATCATTGGTTTTGCTCCCACTGGTGGTATATTGCGTGAAAGAACTCTTTGGTTTTTTGGGGATGCTATATAATTACGGTTAGAAAACATTCGGTAACTCATTGCCATATCCGCCGGGGGCTGAAGCCCCCGGCTCAGAATACAAAGCCCGCTGAAGTGGGCTGAAAACCGCTTCACGGCCGCATACAGGCGGTTTTCAGAGCCCCAGCCGAGCAGATTTATCGACCGGTAAATGTTGCGGAGCAAGTTACCGAACGCTCTCCGGTTAAAGTATAGCACGGCTGTCAATATACCAGATGTAAAATGGCTGAATAATTTATACCATTCTTACCTGCACATTTGCTCATTATAAATTAAAGGCAGGGCTCTTGCCATATGCAGAGCCCTGCCTCAATAAACCTCAAAATTACATCGCATCCGGCTTCCTGACGATCAATTTGGTGTAGAGCCACGATAATCCAAAGGCCAGCGCCAGGCCAAAGAGCATGTCGGCGATATAGTGCTGCTTGACGAACAGGGTGGAAGCCACGATCAGCGCCGTCCAGATGCTCAAGACGATCCCGAGCGGTTTATTCACCTTAACCCAGTGGATGGCCAGGATGGTGGAGAGGGAGGTGTGCAGGCTGGGGAAATCGTTGAACTGGTTGTCCCCGGCATAGACATTCATAACCGCTTTGGAGAAGACATCCGTTCCGGTCAAAACCGGGCGGATGACTTCACTTTGCAGGAAGTAGTAGAAGCCATAACTGATAAACCACACGGTAATCATGGCCAGGCAGGCCGACTGGAAATACTTTGTCCTGAGAAGTAGAAAGAGGATCAGCGTGGCATAGATATAAGGCTGCAGGGAGTTATACGGGACGACAAAGACCGGCACCACCGGTATGGCCGAATCGAGGGCGGTGTGCAGGTTGAGCACCGCCGGGCCATGGTTCAGCAGGTCATAGATCAGGCTCGTAAAATACACGCCGACGGCCAGCAGGAGGCTGAAGACGGCATTCTTCCAGCCGGTATAGAAAATGCCCTGACCAAAAATACGCTGCAATGTTTTTTTCACGGGTTTACCTCACCTCTCCAAAGATTTTTTGCCGGGTTGCTGTACAACTTATATTAGCACGCCCAAGAAGAAAAGAATAGAGGTTCGCTTTTTAGCCCTCCCGTGAGTAATGGTAGATCCAACGGTGTGGCAGATGGTACGATTACATCTGCACAACCTCTGCGGGCACCCTTCCCTGGCGCAACAGGGCTGCCATGCGGTGCATGGGAATAGTCGGGGCATAGAGATGAGGATATGGGAGTGTTGAGCAAGACCGGATGTTTTATCCTTATCCTCTCATCACGTGACGTGATCGAAAGGTGCCATGCAGCCTGTCAAACCAGAGCGGGTTGGTTTACCTTCAGCCCGGCTGGAACGCCTGAATAAAGCCATGCAGCAATACAGGGAGCGTGGTACCATTCATAATATAATCGATGAGGCGTCAGGAGCTATGGTTCCCCCTCCTTGGAACCAGATCGTCAAATTTACTGTTAACGAGGCAAGTATGGCAGGTTCTTATCCAAATCAGATCGAACGGTATCAAGATGGGTCCTGGGAGCGGGCCGGGTCGGAAGTGATTGTCGAGTTTGCCGTATCCTTGACGGTCAACGGCGAGCTATGGTTGACCTTCCGGTGCACGCCGGTAAACCTGGAAGCGCTGGCTGCCGGCTTCCTTTTCAATGAGGGGGTTATCCAGGAGAAAGAGGAAATCGCCTCCATCCATGTCTGTGACCACGCCGATAATATTGACGTCTGGATCAATCATCGGACCGAGAAGCCAGTCACCTGGCAGCGCACATCCGGCTGCACAGGCGGCGTCACGGCCGTGGAATTGATCTATCACCAACCGCTTGAGGGTAACGTAAAGGAAGTGATTACTCCCGAGCAGGTCAATCAACAGGTGCTGCTGCTCTACAAAGCGCAACAGCTCTACCGCTTGACCGGCGGTGTGCATACATCGGTGTTGAGCGACGGAGCGGCAGTTGTTGCATCTTCTGAAGATATTGGGCGTCACAACACCCTCGACAAGATTGCCGGGTTATGCCTGCTGCAGGATCTTCACCCCGGGTGCAGGATCCTGGTGACCACCGGCCGGATTAGTTCAGAAATGCTCCAGAAGGCCGGCAGGATCGGTTCTTCGATCGTCATATCGCGCACATCGCCAAGTTCCCTGTCCATTCTCCTGGCCGAGCAAATGGGGATCGTCCTTATAGGTTACGCAAAGGAAGGCCGCTTCAGCGTGTATTCGCATCCTGAAAGGGTTCTGAAAATTGGTCGGGCAAAAATCGACCTGCCCGCCGACCATGCCGCACTGCCAGCCTCCAAAGAGGTCCTATGACCAATCGCAAGATCATTTACAAGCCCATTCCCCCCGGGATCGAAGAATTGGTCCGCAAACACGCAGGCAATCGCGAGGACACACTGGAGATCCTGAAAGACCTCGACAGTCAGGGACAGTTGAATCCGGAAACGATCACGGATTCTGCCAGGGCCCTGGGATTGCCCCCCCACCAGGTCTATGGAATGGCCACCTTCTATTCCATGCTCTCTCTCCAGCCGAGGCAGAACGTCATCAGGGTTTGTGACGGCCCGGTTTGCTCGGCGAAGAAATCCGCCAGATTGCGCCAGGCGCTCGAGCAGCAGGCGGAAGAAAAGTGGAGCATCGAGAGAAGCTCCTGCCTGGGTCTGTGCGACCGCGCCCCGGCCCTGCTGGTTGGGGACGAACAGGCCGGCCCGGTGGAGAGCGGGGACGCCCGGAAAATTTTCCAGGGCTGGCGCGCTGAGCCGTCGGATTATTCCCGACCCCGTAAAGGTGAATTGCGGGTCATGCTTGCAAATGCCGGCAAGGTCGAGCCGGATTCCATCGACTCGGCCCTTGCGAATGGCGCTTACAAGGGCTTGGCGAAGGCGCTGGCATGCCAGCCTGAGGAAATTTTCGAGATGGTCGAAGCCTCCGGGTTGCAGGGGCGCGGCGGCGCCGGTTTCCCGGTTGGCCGGAAATGGCGTTTCGTTGCCCAGGCAAAGGGTAACCAGAAATACATCATATGTAACGCCGACGAGTCGGAGCCGCTCATCTTCAAGGATCGCGTCCTGATCGATGTCGATCCGCATCAGATCCTTGAAGGAATGGCGATTGGCGGTTATGCCTGCGGAGCCAGCGAAGCCTATATTTACATTCGCGGCGAGTATGAATCGCAGGCGCGCCGCCTGGAGAATGCCATTGCCCAGGCCGGACAAAAGGGTTGGCTGGGGCAGAACATCCAGGGCACCCCCTTCACTTTCAATATCCAAGTTCATCGCGGCGCCGGTGCATACATCTGCGGTGAGGAAACCGCGTTGATCGAGTCCCTGGAAGGGAAGCGCGGCGAGCCCAGGCTGCGACCGCCCTTTCCACCGAGCTATGGTTTTCGGGGCTGCCCGACGGCGGTCAACAATCTTGAATCTTTTGCAGCGGTGAGACACATCATTAATAACGGGACGGAATGGTGGAAGACCCTCTCGTCTTACGCCGTCCCTGGGACGAAGCTGTATATGCTGTTGGGACAGGTCAGGCAACCGGGTTTGTTCGAAGCCCCCTTTGGGTTGACCCTGCGCCAGGTCATCGATGACTTTGGCGGAGGCATGTCGGATGGGAGCACCTTCCATTTCGCCCTGACCGGTGGGGCCGCCGGCACGCTCGTCGATCAAAGCCTGCTGGATGTGCCCATCGATTATGGTTCCTCCGCCAGGGGCATTTCCATCGGGGCCGGCGGGTTCCTGGTCTGCGATCAGACCGTCAGCCCGGTCAGCCTGTTGAGTGAGCTGTTGCATTTCTTCGCGGTCGAAATCCTGTGGGAAATGCACTCCCTGTCGCGTGGGTACCTGGCGCGCCCGGGAGATACTTGGCCGGATGGCCGAAGGGAACGGCCAGCCGGGTGATGTCGCCGACCTCCGGGCCCTTGCCGATAACCTCCTGCTGGCATCCTTCTGTGGGCTGGGCCAGTCGGTCTCCGTCCCGATAAATTCCGCCCTGGCTCATTTTGCAGACGAGTTCCATTCCTGTGAACGTGGCTAGAAAGGCTGCACATGACTATCACCCTTACGATCGATCAAAAAAAGATCCAGGCGCAAGCGGGTCAAACCATCCTGCAGGCGGCCAGGGAAAACCAGATCGAGATTCCGACCTTATGCTTCCACAAGGACCTTTCGCCGACCGGCAATTGCCGGATGTGCGTGGTCGAAGTCGCCGGGCAGCGCTTCCTGCCGGCGGCCTGCGTGACAACCGTTGCCGAAGGAATGCTGGTCGAGACCCATAGCGCCAAGGTGGTCCAATCGCGCAAGCTAAATCTCGAGTTAATGCTCGGCAATCATCCGCAGGACTGCATCACCTGTGACGTCAGCGGGGAGTGCGAGTTGCAGGACCTGGTATATGAATATAAGGTCAAGGCGCCCGCGTGGGGATCGAAAGGTGGGCGTGTCCTGGAAGACAGCGACCCCAATCCCTTCGTTCGGGTGGACATGAACCGCTGCATCCTGTGCCGCCGCTGTGTCCTGGCCTGCGCCGAGATCCAGGGACGGAATGTGTGGGGGGTGGCGGAGCGAGGCTTTGGGGAACAGATCGTGGCCGGCGCCGGGACGACGATGCTGGAGGCGCGCTGCGAATCCTGCGGCCAGTGCGTGGCCTACTGCCCGACCGGCGCTCTTTCGAATAAGATGAACTACGGTTTGGGACGCCTTCACCAGGTCCGGAAAGTAACCACCACCTGTTCCTATTGCGGCGTGGGTTGCCAGTTCGACCTGTTGGTCAGGGGGAACAAGATCATTGGCGTCTCTTCCAACCCGAACGCGCCGGTCAACGGCATGGCTCTCTGCGTAAAGGGCCGTTATGGATATGATTACATCCATCACCCCGATCGGCTCCTCAAGCCGCGCCTGCGGCGTTATCTACTCGATGGAAAGGCAAAATCGCGCCAGGGCGCGGCGTGGGACTGGGTGGAGGTGGATTGGGAGGTTGCGCTCAGGCTGACTGCCCGGAAGCTGGGTTCGATCCGCCGGTCGTTTGGAGCGGATGCCATCGGTATCCTGTCCTCCGCCAAATGCACCAACGAAGAAAACTACCTGATGAATAAATTCGCGCGGCAGGTGGTTGGGACAAACAATATCGATCACTGCGCCCGGCTTTGACACTCCAGCACCGTGGCCGGTCTGACCACTTCCTTCGGTTCGGGTGCCATGTCCAATTCAATGGACGATATTGCAGAATTCGCCCGTGCGGTCCTGGTGATCGGGTCGAACACCACCGAGCAGCACCCTGTTTTTGGGACCATGCTGCGGAGAGCCGTACGCACACGCCGCCTCCAGTTGGTCGTCGCTGACCCGCGCCGGATCGATCTTGTGGATCACGCGGTCCTTCACCTCCAACAAAAGCCCGGCACCGACATTGCCCTGGTCAACGGGTTGATGAATATTGTCCTGGAAAAGGGCTGGCAGGACGAGGCATTCATCCACGATCGCACGGAGGGGTTCGAAGAGTTCAAGGAAACGATCTTGCGCTATCCTCCGGACAAGGTGGCCGAAATCACCGGCGTGCCGGTCGCGCAACTCTACCAGGCTGCGGAGATCCTGGCCCGGCAGAAACCGATGGCGGTCATCTGGGCGATGGGCATCACCCAGCATACCGTCGGCGTGCACAACGTGATGAACCTGGCCAACCTGCAAATGCTGCTTGGAAATATGGGCGTCCCTGGAGGCGGGGTGAATCCATTGCGCGGTCAAAATAACGTCCAGGGCGCATGTGACATGGGCGGGCTGCCGAACGTATACCCGGCCTATCAGGCAGTCACCAACCCGGAGGCACGCCAGCGCTTCGAAGCCGCCTGGGGAGTGCCTCTATCCGATAAGATCGGCATGACCGCAACCGAGATGATCCCGGGGGTGCTTCAGGGCAGGACCCATGCGCTTTACATCCTGGGGGAGGATCCGGTCATGTCGGATCCCGATACCGGGCATATTCGCAAATGCCTGGACGCCGTGGACTTTCTGGTGCTGCAGGAGATTTTCCCTTCCGAAACTTCGCAATATGCCGATGTGCTCCTTCCGGGAGTCTCCTTTGCCGAAAAAGAAGGCACCTTCACCAACACGGAACGACGTGTCCAGCTTATCCGAAAAGCGATCGAGCCCCTGGGCGAGGCGCGCCCGGACTGGCAGATCATCACCGGCCTGGCAGCCGGCCTGCTGGCCGAGGGCGAACGGCAGCCGGCCGGGGGGACCCATGCAGGCTGGCAGTATCGAATGCCCAGCGACATCCTGGCCGAGATCAACGCCATGACCCCCTCCTACGCCGGGATCACCTATGCGCGCCTGGAACGCGGCGAACGGCTGCAGTGGCCGGTTCCCAACAGCGAGCACCCGGGAACGCCCATCCTGCATACCCATAAATTTGCCCGCGGAGTGGGGAAATTTGCGCCACTGGAGGATATCCCGCCTGCCGAGACCCCGGATGATGATTACCCGATGCTGCTCAGCACGGGCCGGGTGCTCTACCACTGGCACGGCGGCCAGATGACCCGCCGGTCGGCCGGCCTGGCCGCGGTCTACGACAAGGCCCTGGTCGAAATAAACCCTGAGGACGCGCTCCGCCTGGGGTTGGATAACCGGGCCCGCCTGCGCCTGACTTCCCGGCGCGGCAGCTTGCAGGCCGAGGCCTGGATTACCGACCGCGTCCCCCCCGGGATGGTTTATGCGAACTTTCACTTCCCTGATGCCTCGGCGAATGAATTGACGATCGCCGCGCTCGATCCGATATCCAAGATCCCGGAATACAAGGTGTGTGCAGTAAGAGTGGAAGCGATCCAACCGTCTGAAAGCCATTAACAAACTTTTACCGGCGAGGTGATAGCATGGACATTCGCAAGATATATGAATACGCGCTGCAAAGAGAATATGAAGGCAAGCGCTTCTTCGAGACGAACGCGGCCCGTTTGAGCCATGCCGCGGCAGTGGCTGCCTTTAACCGGCTGGCCGCCGAAGAACAAAAACACATCGAATTCATCCAGGCCCAGCTCACTGCCATGCAATCGGGCAAGACCGCAGATGTTGCCTTCGGGCTGGAGTTGAACAGGTCCGGGGTCTTCTCCCAACGCGCCGGGACTGAATTCATCGATGAAACCGTCCTGGAAGCGATGGTACCCGACCTGCCGGTCTTGCGGATGGCCTACCTGATCGAGCGGGATTTCACCGAATTCTATGAACAGGCGGCTCAAAAGACCGAGGGCGAGGTCCGGCTTGTGCTTGAGATGCTGGCGTCCTGGGAACGGCGTCATGCCGCGCTCTTCAAGCAGATGCACGACCAGGCTTTTGATGAATATGCCCGGATGCCTTGGGGCGGATAAGGCCTCAAGCCTTTTCTCGGGTACACTTTGACCCAGCGCGTCCCGGAGTAATTGGCGGGCTTAAAATCTCACTTTTCCCTTCTTTCTTTTTACACCTTACTCGCTGCGCATTGCTCGTAATTTATCAACCTCTATTCGTTTCCCATTCGTTTTTTTCATGGAACGAATCTTGTGCCCGCAGGGAATCCATGCCGGGATGGAATGCCGGCTCCCGGAGTTCATTATTACGGCTCCAGGCAAACTGGGATAGAATTCGTCTGCCCGTCCGGGTCTTCCGTCCCGCCGTTCTCGTCGTAGACCTTGATCCAGCGGATCCCGGGGAATGTGCCAGGTTGGCGAAGATCAGGTTGCCGATGGTATAGGTGGCGCCGCCCGAATTACACTTCCCGATCAGGTACACGCGCGCAATCCCATCCTGCACGGTCAATTTGCTGAAGCCGGTCGTCCCGCTCAGGATGGTCTCCAGTCCTTGCGCCTTTTCCTCCGGCGTGGGGCCCAGGAAGACCTGCGCCAGCGTCGTCTCCGCCAGCGAGCCGCTCAGCGGGACCGTGCGCATGACCGGGTCCTCATACGGCTCCGTGCCAACCGCATAGCGATCCCGGTTGGTGAAGTAGACAGTCAGCGTAACCGTCCCCCGTTTCGGAGCACAGGCAGAAATGATCAAGAGAAAACAATCCGGCCAGCCAAAACAACAGGCTTTTCAGTACAACTTGATTATATCCGCGGTACAATTTGGGCAGAGGTTTTTCCCATGCATATTTTGGTAACGAATGATGACGGGGTCCAGGCTCCCGGCCTGCTGGCGCTTGCGCAGGAAATGCGCAAGCTGGGCAATGTGACGGTCTTCGCCCCGGACCGCAACTGGTCGGCCTCGGGACACGTCAAGACGATGGACCGCCCGCTGCGGGTGCACGCAGGAGATCCTGGCGGACGGCTCGCCGGCCCTCTCCACCGACGGCGCCCCCTCCGACAGCGTGGCGCTGGCCCTGCTGGGGGTGGTCAAGGAGAAGATCGACCTGGTGGTCTCGGGCATCAACCCGCACGAGAACATCGGCCACGACGTGACCTATTCCGGCACGGTGACGGCCGCCATGGAGGCGGTCATCGGCGGCGTGCCGGGCATGGCGGTCTCGCTGCATGCGCCGGATGGATTTCCACGGCACGCTGGATTACAGCACGGCCGCGCAGGTCGGGCGGCGCGTGGCAGCCAGGCTGCTGGCCGGGGGCCTGCCGGAGGGGGTGTTGTTGAACGTCAATGTGCCTTATCTGAAGGAAGATGAGATCAAAGGCTTTATGATCACCCGCCAGGGCCTGCGCGTCTACCGGGATGCGCTGGACGCCCGCGTCGACCCGCGTGGCCGCCCGTATTACTGGATCGGCGGCGAGTTCCCCACCGGCGTCGACGAAGAAGGCACCGATTACGGCGCCATCAAGGCCGGCTATGTCTCCATCACCCCCCTGCAACTGGACCTGACGGCTTGGCAGGCGATGGAAGAGATGAAGAAGTGGAAGTGGTAGGGGAATGATGCCATCATTTACTTCCCCTCCCGACCCCATCATCTTCAACCACCAGGTCTGGGACATCGTCCGGCAGATCCCGCCCGGCAAAGTTGCCACCTATGGACAGATCGCCCGCCTGCTGCCCCCGCCGGAAGGCATGGATACCAAGGCCTACCAGGCCTTCGGCCCGCGCTGGGTGGGCGGGGCAATGGCAGCATGTCCCGAAGATGTGCCCTGGCAGCGCGTGATCAACTCCAAGGGCGAGATCAGCCCGCGCCCCGGCGCAGAGAAACAGCGCCAACTGCTCGAAGAAGAAGGCATTCCATTCAACGAGCGCGGTAGGATCGATTTAAAGATCTTCGGCTGGCAGGGTTCCTTCGAGCAGCCCGAACAGCCGCAATTACTCTAAAAACCAGGAGACAATATGTTCCTTGCATCTGCAAACCGTTACGACAGCATGAAATACAACCGCACCGGCCGCAGCGGGTTGAAGCTGCCGGCCATCTCGCTGGGCTGGTGGTACAACTTCGGCGGCCTGGACGTGCTCGAGAACGGGCGCGCCATCGCCCGTTCCGCCTTCGACCATGGCATTACCCACTTCGACCTGGCCAACAACTACGGCCCCCCGCCCGGCTCGGCCGAGGAGACCTTCGGCCGGCTGCTGCGGGAGGATTTCGCCCCGTACCGCGACGAACTCATCATCTCCACCAAGGCCGGCTACGACATGTGGCCGGGCCCATATGGCGAATGGGGCTCACGCAAGTACCTGCTCGCCAGCCTCGACCAGTCCCTCAAGCGCATGGGGCTGGAATACGTGGACATCTTTTACAGCCACCGCCCGGACCCGGACACGCCGCTGGAAGAGACCATGGGCGCGCTGGACAGCGCCGTGCGCCAGGGCAAGGCGCTCTACGTCGGCATTTCGAACTATTCGCCGGAGCAGACCCGCCAGGCCGCCCGCATCCTGCGCGACCTCGGCACGCCCTGCCTGATCCACCAGCCGCGCTACAGCATGCTCGACCGCTGGGTCGAGGACGGCCTGCTGGATACGCTCGAAGAAGAGGGCATCGGCTGCATCGTCTTTTCGCCGCTCGCCCAGGGACAACTGACCGACCGTTACCTGCACGGCATCCCCCAGGGTGCGCGCGCCACCAAGACCGAACGCGTCTGGTTGACGCCCGAGGACGTGAAACAGAACCTGCCGAAGATCCACAAGCTGAATGAGCTGGCCGGGCGGCGCGGGCAGTCGCTGGCGCAGATGGCGCTCGCCTGGGTGCTGCGCAAGCCGCAGGTCACCTCGGCGCTGGTCGGAGCCAGCAGCGTCAAGCAACTGGAGGACAATCTGGCTGCCTTGAATAATCAGCATTTTGCAGAAGAAGAATTGCAGGCCATAGAAGGTGTTTTGAAATCATAAAGCACCTGGTCTCATCGTTCCCATCTTTTACGGTAACCCGATATATAGGAATTAATATGCTCTTATATTTTCCTTGGCGTAGATTAGCGCAGATTAGCGGATAAAATGATTTTCTGAGCTGGTGATAAAATACCTCTGATGGACGAACCCATTCTCATCCTGGATGCCCAACACGGCAATCTTGAATCCTTCAACAGCCTGGTGCTTGCCTACCAGGATGCGCTTTACAACACCGCCCTGCGCATCCTCAACGACGAGGACCAGGCCGCCGATGCGGTGCAGGACGCCTTTCTCTCGGCTTTCCGCGCCCTCAACTCCTTCCGCGGCGGCTCCTTCCGCGCCTGGCTGCTGCGCACCGTCACCAACGCCTGTTACGATGAGTTGCGCCGGAAAAAACGCCGCCCGACTACGCCCCTTGAACCCGGAACCAGCGACGGTGACGAAGTCGAGTCCCCGCGCTGGCTGGCTGACCCCAATGCCTCCCCTGAAGAGCAACTGGACCAGGCTGAACTCGAACATGCCGTCCAACACTGCCTGGAAGCCCTGCCCGTCGATTTCCGGGCGGTAGTCGTCCTAGCCGACATTCAGGGTCTCGATTACTCCGAAGTTGCCGTTGCCGTCAGGAAACCGATCGGCACGGTAAAATCCCGCCTGGCGCGTGCCCGCTTGCGCCTGCGCGAGTGCCTGCAAGGCTACCGGGAACTTTTACCGGCTGCCTTCCGTCTGGAAGAGGAGAGCAGCATATGACATCTCCTTCTTTCCGCGATATCGAAAACCTTTCAGCGTACCTGGATGGTGACCTGTCCCGGTCCGAGCGAACGCGCCTGGAGATGCGCATTAAATCGGATCCGGCGTTGGCTGCGGCCCTGGAAGAGCTCCGCCAGACGCGGGCGCTGCTTCGCCGCACCCCCCAGCGGCGCGCCCCGCGCAACTTCACGCTGACGCCCAGGATGGCCGGCATCCGGCCGCCCGTCCCGCGGCTCGTCCCGGTGCTCTCATGGGCCTCGGCGGTTGCCATGGCTTTATTCATCTTTACACTGGGGACCGGCCTGGTCAGCCAGCTTGCCTCTCAGTCGGCCGCTCCTATGATGGCTGCGGCACCGCGCAGCCTGGGCGGCGGCGTGGGTGGAGGCCCGGCAGCGGCTGCCACTTTGGCGCCTGCTGTCCCTGCACCTGCCACGGCCGCACCGGCTGTGCAGCCACCTGTAACAGATCATAATATGCCGGGGACGCCCACTGCGGAAGCCTTTGTCATGTCGGCGCCGGAAGCAACGGCCCCCAGCGCGAATGGTGCTGTCCCATCTCCATTCGCACCAAAAGCGCTGCACAGACCGCTCAATCCCTGGCTGTTGGTCTGGCCGGGCCTGGCCGTGCTGCTTGGCGCTTCAGCCTTCCTGGTCTGGTGGTTGAATAACCACACTTTCCAACGAAAAAACACGCTTAAATAATAGCGAACAAGGAGTGACCCATGGCAACAATCGCACCTGTTCGTCCATCTCCATTAGCCGGCACGTGGTACGAGGGCAACCCCAGGGCCCTGGCCCGGGCCGTGGACCAGTACCTGGACCAGGCCGAACTGCCTGAACTGCCAGGTGATGTAATTGCCGTCATCGCCCCACATGCCGGGCACATCTATTCCGGACCGGTGGCCGGTTATGCCTTTGCAACCGTGCGCGGAAAGACCCCGGAGCTGGTCGCCATCCTCTCGCCAATGCACCAACCCTATAACCAACCGTTACTGACCAGCGCCCATGCGGCTTACTCCACCCCGCTGGGCCAGATCCCGGTGGACGACGAAGCCGTCGCGGTCCTGGATGCACATCTCAAAGAAACCTTGGGGTACGGATTGACACGGGTGGCCTACGACCAGGAGCATTCGCTCGAAATAGAACTGCCCTTCCTGCAGCGCGCCCTGGGTGGGGATTTCAAACTCCTGCCTGTCATGGTGCGTGCCCAATCGGCTAAAATATCCCGGCAGCTCGGCGCAGTCCTGGCCGAAACCCTGCGTGGTAAGAACGCTTTGCTGGTCGCCTCCACCGACCTGTCACACTTTTACACCCAGGCAGAGGCGGTAGCCTTCGACACCGAAATGTTGCAGCGGATCGAGTCCTTCTCACCGGAGGATGTATTTTGCGCTGAAGAGGAAGGGAAAGGTTTTGCCTGCGGCCTGGGTGCATTGACTGCCGTGTTATGGGCTGCCAAAGGACTGGGCGCGGATGCCGTCAAAGTGCTGCGCCACGCCACCTCCGGCGACGTGACCGGGGATTACAGCCGGGTGGTGGGATATGGGGCAGCGGCTGTCTTAAAATTCATCACAGATAAATAAGTGGCCAATCCCGTCTTCGTTCGAATTGCCGTCAACATCCCGTCTGTCACAGGAGTTTTCGACTATGCCCTGCCCACCGAATTGGAAGGGAAAATTGGCGCCGGGCACCTGGTTACCGTACCCTTTGGCAGGCAAACCGTCCAGGGCGTGGTGCTGGAACTCCTCGGCCAGCCCTCGGTGGCCGAGACGAAGCCCATCCTCGACCTGCTCGACCCGCTGCCGGTCCTGACCGGCGCGCAGCTCGAACTGGCAAAGCAGATGGCCAAGTCCACGCTCAATCCGCTGGCGGCGATCATTGACATGATGCTGCCCATCCGGGTTGGGCCAGCAGGCAGATGTGCTTTATACATTCAGCGATCAGCGATCAGCGATCAGCAATCAGCAATTGACTGCCACACAATCCCGCCTGCTCACGCTTCTGTCAAGAGAAAGGTCCTCTGCGCGGTCGTCAAATCGACCGCCATTTCAGCAAAGTGGACTGGCGCAAGGCGGCGCAATACCTGGTAAGAAGCGGGGTGCTGACCAGCCAGTCTGTCCTCCCGCCTCCCACTGTCCGTCCCAAGTTTGTGCGGACGGCGCAACTGGCTGTCCCGCCGGAGCAGGCCGAAGCGGCGCTGCCGGACCTGGGCAAGACCGAAGCCACGCGGGCGCGCCGCCAGTCTGCCCTGCGCCTGCTGATGCGCGAGCCGGAGGCCGTCAACGTTGCCTGGGTCTATGCCGAATCGGGCTGCAACCTGGCCGATTTGCAGGAACTGGACGAACGCGGGCTGATTGTCCTGCGGGAGACGGAAATCTGGCGCGATCCGCTGGAAAAGATAGAGAGCAGGGAGCAGGGAATAGAGAACAGTACTCCCGCTCGAACTGACGCCCGACCAGCAGAAAGCCTGGGAGGCGATCCAGGCGGCTTTCCAATCCTTCTCCTCACCAGCCTGCCCCCTTCCTCCTCCATGGTGTGACCGGTTCGGGCAAAACCGAGCTCTACCTGCGCGCGGCCGCCGAAGCCATCCGGCGCGGACGGCAGGCCATCATCCTTGTCCCGGAAATTGCCATCACCCCGCAGATGGTGCGGCGCTTCCTGGCGCGCTTCCCCGGGCAGGTGGGACTCGTCCACTCACGCCTCTCCGACGGGGAGCGCTACGACACCTGGCGGCGCGCCCGGCTGGGCCTGTTGAAGGTGGTCATCGGGCCGCGCTCGGCGCTCTTTGCGCCCCTGCCAGACGTCGGCCTGATCGTGGCAGACGAGTGCCATGATGGGTCGTATTACCAATCCGAACCGCCCTTCTATCATGCGGTGGAAGCGGCCAAAGTCTATGCCCGGCTGTGCGGCGCAGTCTGCATCTTGGGGTCGGCCACGCCGACCATCCAGCAACGCTACCAGGCCGAAGTCGGGGAAAGCCTCCGGCTGGAGCTGCCGAAGCGTATCCAGACTTCCAACAGTCCGGCCGACAGCGGCGGGCTGCCGCCTGTCTCGATTATTGATATGCGCGAAGAACTCAAGTCCGGCCGGCGCGGCATCTTCAGCCAGGCGCTGGTGGATGGGCTGGAGGAGGTGCTCAAAAAAGGCCAGCAGGCCATCCTCTTCCTCAACCGGCGCGGCACGGCCACCTACGTTTTTTGCCGGGAATGCGGCACGGTGGCAAAGTGCCCGCAATGCGACACGCCGCTCACCTATCATACCGAGGGGACTGTCTGACCTGCGCTGCCACCGCTGCGGCTACACCCGCAAAATGCCGGAGAAATGCCCGCACTGCCACAGCGACCAAATCCGCGCCTACGGGCTGGGCAGCGAGAAGGTGGAGGCCGAGGCGGAGGCGCTGTTCCCGTCCGCGCGTGTGCTGCGCTGGGACTGGGAGACCACCCGCCAGAAGGATGCCCACGAGATCATCCTGGGCCACTTTGCCGCCCACCGCGCCGATATACTGGTGGGGACGCAGATGCTGGCAAAGGGTCTCGACCTGCCGCTGGTAACGCTGGTGGGGATTGTGCTGGCCGATGTGGGCCTCAACCTGCCCGACCCCTTCGCCGCCGAGCGGACCTTCAGCCTGCTGACGCAGGTGGCTGGCCGCGCCGGTCGTTCGGCCCTGGGCGGCCGGGTGGTGCTGCAAACCTTCCAGCCGGAGCATTACGCCATCCAAGCCGCCTCCCGCCACGATTATGCCGGTTTCTACGCCCGTGAGCTGGACGAACGCCGCAAACTGGGCTATCCGCCCTTCAGCCGCCTGGTGCGGCTGGAGTACCGGGCCTTCGACCCGGTCAAAGCCGAGGCGGAAGCGCGCGCGCATGGCGGCGCGCCTATCAGCGGATATTGTCGACGGATGGACGGATTCAAACGGATTTGATCGGGCCGGTGCCGTGCTTTTTCGCCAAAGTGGGCGGCTGGTACCGCTGGCAGATCGTGGTGCGCGGGCCGGATCCGGCCTCGCTGCTGCGCGGTAAAGCGCTGGCCAGGCTGGCGGGTGGAAGTGGATCCGGTTTCGTTATTGTAAAGAATATTCCAAGAGACACAAACAACACCCCGCTCCAATTTTTCAGAGCGGGGTGTGAATTTCGTATCTGGTACATACTGCAGTGGGATTTTTACCCGGCCGGCTTGGTCGGCACGACCACGGCCTGGTTCGCTGGGGCAAGCACGGTCTGCGTCCCGAAGCGGGTCATGAGGACCGCGCCCAGCGCCGCCATGCTCAACAGGAAAGGCACCAGCCAGCCGACACAGTTCAACACGGGGATACCTGTCAGGATCTTGGCAACCAGCGTCAGGGCAAAAGTGCCCAACCCGGCCGAAAATGCCGGATGCCAGTTCTGGTGGATGGCCTTGGTAAAGCGCTGGCCGACCTCATAACCGATGGCGATCCAGCCGAAGACGACCTGCCACGACCAGTGCAATCACGATAATGGGCGCCAACGGGATGAGGATCAATGTGACAATGGACAGGACGACCGCAATCGGAGCCACGATAAGGGTCAGCAGGCCGAGACCGCCGGCTGTCAGCGGCTGGGCGATGATGGCATGCGCCACACGGTCCGCATGGGGCGCCAGGAACAACATCAGCAGCATGGCCAGGACGGCAATTCCCAGGGACTGCCCGAAACCATTCAGCACGGAAAGCAGCGGTTGAAAACCGAATTTGATCGCAGGGATGACCGGCATGACCGGTTTGGCAACCGGCGATTGGGGAATGGTAGCCGTTCTCGCCGTTGCCAATCCATGAAGTGGCCGTATTGTAGATCTGGCCATCCACCTGGGAACCTTCGGCGCGGTCGAGCGAGGCAGCCACCGTGGTAAGGTTGCCGGAGATGTGCGCGGCCGGCCCCAGGGTGACCGAGCCGCCGGTAACCGCCACATCGCCGTTCACCGTGCCGTTCACGGTCAGGTTGCCGCCAAACAGGACAGCACTGCCATTGACCGTTGCGCCTTCTTCAATGGTGGCGGAACCGCCAAAGACCAGCAGGTCACCGTTCATGGTCTCGCCGCTCTTCAGCGTAAAGGATTGGCCAAAGATCACCTGGCCCTCGAAGGCACCATTGGTGGCGCCCGCAGATTGCAACGGCAGGAAGAGCAGGATTGCCAGTAACAATACAGAAGCAAATTTCAAAACATTTTTCATCGTTACACTCCTTGCGGAAACTTGGTAAATTTGATCAACGAGAAGACCCATAACAGGCTCCAGCCGCACGCCGCAAACAGGACCATCGTCCAGATATAAGCGGGGATAAAGCCTGGAACAACCTTGAACAACACCTCCCCGGCATGTACCATTGCCTGGAGGGTGGCCCAGAACGAAAGCAGCGAGGAAAGCCAGGAGGCCAGCAAATCCACCGGCGATTGGATCAGGCTCTTGAGCACCGGCCAGGCGATCCAGGTCAGGACACTCAAAACACTCAATGTCAGGAGCAGGAAACCCCAGAAGTTCCTGCGGCGCAGGGCTTTCTTCTGCGCTTCCAGCCGGACCTGGAAACGGTCTGCAAAACCGGCCGCCGGCGCAGCCATTTTGACCGATTTCAGCGCCAGATTAACCTCTGCCAGCGCGGTGCAGGAGGAGCACACCTGTAAATGAGCGTTCAGTTGCCGTTTTTCATCAGCGTAAGAGTTTGGTTATTGAGAAGCCAATCTTCAAAAGGCCGGTGATCCATAGGGCTTCCTTTCATGGCGCATGTGCGCCTTTTTTTCTTTTTCTTCCCACAGGTCTGCCAGTGCCCGGCGTGCCCGGTGCAGGCGGCTCTTGACTGCCGGTACGGTCAGTTTGAGAGCCTGGGCGATCTCCACTTCCGAGCAATCCTGCCAGTAGCGCATGACGACGGCGGCGCGGTCGGTGGGGTCAAGGGACTGCAAACAACCTTGCAGGCGTTCCCGGGTCTGCTTGCGGACGGCTTCCGTTTCCGGGTCCGGGGCGGAACGGTCGGGCAATTCGGTCTGGCCTTCTTCATCCTCGTCAATGGAAAACGAGCTGAACCTCTTCCGGCGGAGCTTGTCGATGCAGTGATGGGCAGCGATGGAGAGCAGCCAGGTGGCAAAGGAACGCTCGACGTCATAGCGGGCCAGGTTCTGGTACGCCTTGAGGAAGGTCTCCTGAGCCGCGTCTTCGGCGGCTCTCGGGTTCACCGAGCATCCGATAACACAGGTTGTAGACCGGTTTCTGGTACATCTCGACCAGGTTGGTAAAGGCTTCATCGTCGCCTTTTTGGGCCTGGAGCACCCAGGCCATTTCGTCAGTCACTGTGGTTCCTCGTTGATCGTTCTGAAAAGATATACGCAGGATTGTTCAAGGAGTTGCAAGCTGTGCAGGGATGGAAGTTCGTTTCCTTTCAAGACAAATGAGAATGATCGATCTCGTTCTATATAAATTCACCGCGCAGCCTTTCCGGAAGCAGCGGCGCAATGGCTTTGCATGACGATCTCAGCGGCAGCACGATCCTTCTCTTTGCTCGGAAGTCCAGCAGGGATCTGCAACCGGTACGGCTCTCCAAAATGCAGGCAGAATGCCCCGTCCTCTTCAAAGCACCCCACCGGCAGGAGCGGGAAGCCCTGCTCTGCCAGCAACAGGATAAAACGTCCCGCGCCCGCCGGCGGCCAGTTGAGCAATCCGCCGGGCTGGTCGCCGCCCTCCGGGGCCAGGCCGAGGATGGCCTGCGGGTGGGTCCTGGCAAACGCCAGCACACGCCGCACCGAGCGGGCGCGCGCTTTCACATCCTGTGGCCGCGGCGGCATGGGCGGCATGGTGGTGAAACCATAGATGCTGCGAAAATCGCTTCAGCAGCCAGCGCTACCCGGCCATCCCCAGCGGGGCATACCATTTGCCGGGAAAGGTCAGTTCCCCGGTCATCACAAAGTGGATGTCCACCGGTACCGTCGCAGCCAGCGCCAGCGCCATCCACCAGGCATTGAAACCGGGACGGTAGTAGTGGTTGAAGGTGATCAGGCACGGTCCGCCCTGCGGAATGTTCTCTTCCCCAGTACACGTAGTGGCGGCTTCAGCCGTCCATGCAGGCCAGCCCATCCGCGGCGAAAGGAGCGCCGACCGCCAAAGAGAACATTGGACGATCAGGCCGGGAGCCAGGCGGGTAGGGTAGGAATAGCTGAGGATAATCGCATATCAATCAAGATAGACCCTAAAGGTCTTGGAAACCTTTCAGGAGTCTGGTAATCTGTTTACCAGGCGTACGCTTCGGGGCGCTTCCCCGCCGGGACCGGGGAAGATCTCGTCCAGTTTTTTCAGGGCAGCTTCGTCCAGTTTGATCTCCAGGGCGCGCAAGGAGCCGGTGAATTGCTCGTTCGTGCGCGGCCCGATGATCGGGGCGGTCACGACCGGGTTGTGCAGCAGCCAGGCCAGGGCCACATCGGCGGGCTGTTCGCCCAGTTCCTTGCAGAATTTCTCCCAGGCTTCCAGCTTCGGGCGGTTCTCCTCGATCCTTTTCTTCATCTCATCCGAGGCGCGCCGGCCCTTCTCGATCTTCTCCAGCACACCGCCCAGCAGGCCACCCCCCAGCGGGCTCCAGGGGATGACGCCCAGCCCGTAGGCCTTGCAGGCCGGGAGCACTTCCAGTTCGACCATGCGGGCATCCAGGTTGTACAGACTCTGCTCGCTGACCAGGCCCATGAAATGGCGGGCTTTGGCGATCTCCTGGGCCTGCGTGATGTGCCAGCCGGCAAAATTGGACGAACCGACATAGATCACCTTGCCCTGCTGGACCAGCACTTCCATGGCCTGCCAGATCTCCTCCCAGGGCGTCAGGCGGTCCACGTGGTGCATCTGGTACAGGTCGATGTGGTCGGTCTGCAGGCGCTTGAGCGAACCTTCCACGGCCTGGCGGATGTGCAGCGCGGATAGTTTTTGCTGGTTCGGCCAGTCGCCCATGTGCCCGTACACCTTGGTGGCGATGACGACCTTCTCGCGCCGCCCGCCGCCCTGGGCGAACCAGCGCCCGACGATCTGCTCGGTGACGCCTTCGCCGGTCTTCCAGCCGTAGACATTGGCGGTATCGAAGAAGTTGATGCCCAGTTCGAGGGCCTTGTCCATGATGGCGAAGGAATCCTTCTCCTCCGTCTGTGGGCCGAAGTTCATCGTCCCCAGGCACAGCCGGGAGACCTTCAGGCCGGTACGGCCAAGTTGTGTGTATTCCATGCTTACCTCCAAAAAATATTCAGCACCAAGGACACGAAGGGTCACAAAGGATGTTCAGTGCTATTTGTAAACCATCGTGACCTTGTGTCCGTTGTGTTCAGAATATCAATGCCCGCAATGCGAGCAATTGCCGCCGCCGCATGAATCACAGGCCGGCTCGGACATGCCGGAAACAGCTTTGCCGCCGCTCTCGGCAAAGAAGACCGAAATCTTGCGCTTGGTATGCTTCCCGCCGCAGATTGCGCACGGGATGGGCGTGTCGGACTGGCTCATCGGGCGGATGGTTTCGAAGACTTTTTCGCAATCCTGGCAGACATATTCGTAAATTGGCATAATTACCTCTTATGGTAATAACATGTAGTAACGACTTAAGTCGTTACTACATCTATTTTACTCTTTTTTTACTTCCGGTTGAAATCCGCCGGGATTTCGCCCCAGGCCTTGGTATCCCATTTCAAAATGGGATTGGTAATGGTATGTTCAGCCAGCCAGTCCTCGGCCTGGTCGATGAGTTCGAAAAGCGGGGCGTTCTTTTCGTCGGCAGCCAGTTCGGTATTGCAGTGCTTCTTCTTGACCCAGCCAATCGCCGTCGCTGAATCCGAGTAGACGGGCAGAGTGCTCTTCTTCTTTTCGAGCAGCACCAGCGCATGGACGATCGCCAGGAACTCGCCAACGTTGTTCGTGCCGTGCTGGTATGGTCCCTGCCGGAAGATTTCCTTCCCGGTCCGCAGGTCGACGCCGCGGTATTCCAGCGGCCCGGGGCTGCCGGAACAGGCCGCGTCCACGCAATAGCTTTCGGCGACCGGCGGATGGGGGGAGAACAGCCATTCCCCGCTGGAAACAGGTTTTCCAACCTGGGCAGCATATTTTCCCCGGAAGGCCTGTTCGGCGGCCGCGCGGCTGGCAAAGGATTTGTACTGCGCGCCGGTAAAGCCCTGCACCTGCGCGGCGCATTCTTCCCAACTGGAGAAAACCCCGGTCTTGCGCCCTTTCCAGACCACGTAGAATTTTGCTTTCTGGATCATTCAGTTTCACCATATTCATCATTCTTCATTCATCATTTTAATTCCTGCGCCATGGAATCCATCTCCACCAGCAAAGCAGGGAGTTTGTCCAGGGGCAGATTCTCCTGGAAGAGCACCGTCATCCCATCCTCCAGCACGTAACGGACCTTGCGCCAGGAGGCCATTTGCGGCACGTCCTGCGCCTGGGACAGGCTCGCGACGGCTGCATCCCATTGCGGCGAAGCCAGCAGGTACGGGCCGATCATGTCCAGCACGGAATTGCGCAATGGAAAGAGCCCGGTCGCCTCCACCCACTGGGCCTGGCTCTCCGGCGAAAGCAGCCAGCGGGCAAACAGCCAGGCAGCCAGTTGCTTTTCAGGTGTGGATTTCAGTACGGTATAGGAAGGCCCGTAAGCCACCAGCCCGCTTTCCTGCGGGCCGGGGAACGGGAGCACCGTCCACTCGTCGGAGTTTTTCAGGCGCGTCATGGACTCCATTTCCGCCGGCAGTTCGGCCAGGTCGCCGCTGATAAAGAGCGCCGAACGCCGGGCGAAAGAGTCAAAAGGGGTTGGCTCGGTCGAGAGCCAGGCGCAATGGCCGTCGAACAAGCCTTTGATGAATTGCAGGGCAGCCAGGTTCGGGTCGGTGCGGAAGCCATAGGCGCTCCCATCCGCCACGCCGCCGCCGAAAGCCAGCAGCCAGGAATAGGTCGTCTGCCAGTCGGTATCCACGATCCAGCCGCCATAGCCGTCGTTCTTGGGATCGGCATCTTTCAGGAAGGAAGCATTGGCGGCGCAGGCCTGCTGGCGGAATTCATCCGCCGTTGTGGGCGGGTTGGCAAAGCCCAGTTCGTGCGCCCAGGTCTGGTTGTAGAAGATGAAGCGGGCCGAACGCTGGGCCGGGACGCCCAACTGCTTTCCATTGACATTATCCTGCGCCCAGAAAATGGACGGGATATCCGCAATGGCATCGGTCCCCAGCCCCCATTGCGGATCGCCGAGATACGGCTGCAAGTCCACCACCTTGCCGAGCGCCTCCCACGCCAGGGTCTGCTCGGGCAGGGCAGCCACCAGGTCGGGCGCTTGACCGGAATCCAGGGCGGTGTTCATGGCATCGAACAGGCTGGTGTAATCGCCATAGCCGGTCGGGGTACAACAATTCCCCACTGGTTGTCGGCATTGAACTGGGCAACCTGGCTGGTAAACAAATCGGCGGCCGGCCCGGCGAAGGCATGCCAGACCTGGATGCTGACGCCGTGCAACGCTGCCGGGTCCACCCCGATGGTGGGGAGCGGCGTGGGCGTTATGGCTGGGAGCGGGGCTGGGGCTGGGGCTGGAATCGGTAGTCCCGGTAACGGCCGGCAGGTCAGGGGTCGCAGTCAGGGGTCGGGGAGCCTGGACCACAGGCAGAAAACACCAGCACGGCGAGCAGGGACAGGGCAAGCAGGCGGGTCAATCGCATGGTCATGCTAGAAGGTTATGAAGGGGATGGGCGCCAGGACGAGCAGGAAGATGACCAGCATCAGCACGGCCAGGGCTTTGCGCCTGGAATCGAGCTGGGTGATCTGGTCGAGCGGCTCGGCGTGGGAACGGCCCAGCAGGAAGATGAGAAAAGCCCACAGCCACCAGCCGCTCCAGAGGAAACCGAGCAGGACGGTGGCGACCAGGATGACCGGCAAAATCCGGTTGACACGCTTGCCAAAGACTGCATAGATGACATGCCCGCCGTCGAGTTGGCCGGCCGGGATCAGGTTCAGGAAGGTGACCAGCAGGCCCACCCAGGCAGCCCAGGCAACCTGGTTGATGAATACATCCGTGGAACCCACCGGGGAGGGCTGGCCAATGAAGAAGTAACTGATCCAGTGGTACAGCAAGGGCAGGCCGCTCAGGTTCAGCGGGGCGGGCAAGAGTTTCCCGAAGACGACGAATTTCGCCAGCAGGTAGAGCAGGGAATTGCCTTCGGCGAAGCCGCCCTGGACGGCGGTGACCGTCCCCAGGGAGGACTGTGACAACCCATAGCAGCAACACCGGGATGGCCACCACCAGCCCGGCCAGCGGACCGGCAACGGCCAGGTCGAACAGGGCGCGTTTATTCTTGGGGATGGATTTCATCTGGATGAAAGCACCCATGGTCCCGATCGGCGAAAACGGGAAGGGGATGAAATAGGGCAGTGTGACGGCTGCGCCACGCGCCCGCCCGACGAAATAATGGCCGAATTCATGCGCCAGCAGGATGGCCAGCAGGCTGACGGCGAACGGCCAGCCCACCCAGAGATGGGTGATCAGCGTCCAGATCTGGCCAGGGGCATCGTTCGGGACGGGGCCCTGATAACTGTAAACTGCCCCGGCAAACAGGACGCTCAGGACGGTCAGGGCAAACAAGAGCATGTTGACCCAGACCTTGCTCGGTTTGGGATGGATGGTGCCGCGCACCAACAGGACGGTCTGGCGGCCTTCTTCGAGGCGGAAGAGCGGGGTGATATCGTAGGGGCGCAGGGCTTCGGCCAACTGGTCATAGGCCTCGACCGAATCGCGCAGCAGTTCGCCGCGGTAGCGCAGGAAAAAGCCCTTGTTCGGGTCGCCCAGGGTGACGTCATCGTAGCGGAAGACCCGGCTGACGATATTGTTCAGGATTTCAGAATCGGGTAAAGTCATGCTTCTCCTTGCGGAGAACCAAAGATATTCACCGGTAAATTGTCCATTGCCTAAAAAAGACAGGCGGGAGTGGATGGGGGTCGAACCCACCGCGGCCCGCAACGCGACCCGCCGCCGGTTTTGAAGACCGGGAAGCCCTCCGGGACCTAACCACTCCCGGCGACAAGCATACCCGAATGGGGGAGGTTAAGCAAGTAGGACTTATGTAGAAACTGATAATCTTTATATTTGCGGGAATTTGCTGGCCGCGTCCATTACCACCGGCCCGTGCCCGGAACAGAGGATGCGCGCTCCGAGAGCGGCCTGCTTGCGGACGGATTCGTCCGACTTTGCCTGATCCCAGTTATTGGAACCGCTCGAGCCGCGCAGCACGTTGTCTCGCGTGGTGATCGAATCGCCGCAGAACAAGATCCCGGCAGAGGCGGCCCAAAAGGAGATATGCCCAGGGGTGTGCCCGGGGGTCTCGAGGACATGCAGCCCGCCCAAGACCGGCAGTGTCTGCCCATCCGCGAGCAGTTCATCCGCCCGGAGGCGCGCCGGTTTGACCAGGCCGGTCATTGCATTAAAGAGCAGTTTGACGATGGCGCTGCGGGGTTTCAGCGGGCGGGAGGAGCGCCCTTCCGCCATAGCCTGGGTCTCCACCGGGCTGGCGAAAACGCGCGCGCCGGTGGCCGCTTTGAGGGCGGCCAGTCCGCCGACGTGGTCGAAGTCGGCATGCGTGATGAGGATGCGCTTGAGGTCTTTGGGGGCGTATCCCAGGCCGGCCAGGTAGCGCAGGATCTTCCTGTGGCTGCCCGGCAGCCCGGCATCGATCAGGATCAGCCCATCCGGGTCAATGATCAGGTAGGGGTTGGCGACAATATTGGGAATAAGGTGGACGTTCGGAATGATTTCCATTGGAATGATTTTCATTAATTATACTGCTATTGAAAATTATCCGAATGTTTTACCACCCATTTTTGCTGCCCGGGATGGGTCTTTCATCCCTTCAGAACAGGGAAAGTGCTACAATACCATTAAGCAAAAACACTCGGATGCCTTCGGGCATCTCTGAACAAACCAGGAGAGTGACCTATGAGTAAAAAAAGTATGGACGACCTGCGAGATGTTCTCGATGCTGCCGCGCTGGAAATAGCCCAGTTGGACAGCAACCCGCGCACCTGGCAAGCCTGGATGGTGTACCTGCTGGGCCGCCTGGAGGCGCAGGCAGCCTCAAACCCGGCTTACATGGAGTCCTTCAAAGAGATGCTGGGGGCGTTGCAGGAGGAATTGCGGAACCGGGTGAAGACGGGAGGGTGGTAACAGGTTGGCGCACTATTCTCTCCCTTACACTTCTATTCGAGCAAGTGATTCTCACCACGAATAGCACGAATAAACGAATTCTGCGAATATTTTTAGGGTCATTCGTTCCATATGAGGGATTCGCGTTGAAAAATGTATAGTTGTAAAGCGCGAGATAAAACCGGGGCAGCCCTCAGCCTGCCCCGGTTTTATCTTTCAAGAGCACTTCCGGTTTCTGCGAGACGGCTGGGATGACGTCACCAAATTTGAAAAGTTTTTTGAAAGATTCCCATTTTCCCTCTTTCACAAAGGGGCTGTCCCAACTCTTTCAGGACAGCCCTTGATTGCGGTTTAACCTCCACCTCCACCACCGCCGTCACCGCCCCCGGGGTTGTTGGTCCGGTGGCATTTCAAACAGGTGGCAGTGGTGTCGTTGACAGGATGGCAGTCGGCGCAGGTGGCGCGATGATGGTTGAGGCAGCTGCCCCGGCCGCAGGCGTTGGGGTGGTTAAAGTTCGCATTCCAGTTGCTGGTGGTGTGGCACTGGACACAATTGGTGCTGAACTGCCCGATATGCGAGGCCGGCTCGGGGTGGCAGGAAACACAATCCCGCGGTGTGTTCAGAAAGATGTTATTTATATGGCATTTGGTACAGGCCACGCCAACATGCGCGCCGGTCAATGGGAAGGGAGTGGGGTACCCCAGTTTATCATGCGAAAAATGAAGTGGGTCGACGAGCGTCAGCGAGGCGGTCGCGCCGCGGTGATCCGGGTGACAGGACCAGCACGAACCGCTCAACCCGCCTTGCAGCAGCGATCCATGCAGGGTGGTCGGATCGAATTGCTGGGCAGTAATATCGGTATGGCATTTCATGCACAGGTCCGCCATGCCCGTGGTACTCCAGAAGGGCGCATGGCAGGCTGCGCAATGCGTGTTAAGGGCTGCATGCGAGGTGACTCCCCCGACCGGTTTGCCCGCCTGGGTATTGAGCGGCCCGGGGAGGAAAGGAACGCCGCCAAAAAACAAGATAATGGCTGACAGGATGATAGCCGTCAGGACAGCCATGATCAGGCCGGAACGCGTGAGACATCCAAGGCGGGAATTTCCCATAATTCATCCTAATGCAGGAGCGTGGCGTAATATAATGCCCCTCCGATATGAAAAAAAGCAGCTACAAAAAGCGCCACCCCGATCGGGATGTGGATAGCGTACCAGACGGAGAGCATCCTGCGCCTGCGCACCAGCGCAGCGCCCTGGGATTCACCGGCCGGCGACTCCAACTCTACTCCGTCCAGCGTGCGCGGGATGCGGGTGTAAATGTAGCGGCCTACGAAACCACTCACCACGATGAGGAGCGTACCCAGCGTTACTATGCCTGCCAGGCCGTTGAATTTCCACGAGGTATGCAGGAGCACCATGAACGGCCCGACCAGGCCGGTGAAGATGTGGAACTGGAGCCAGTCAGACATGCGGCCCCAGCGGGCCAAGCGGCTGCGCTTGCGCAGGGTATAGAGAATCTCGGTCATCAACATCATGATAAAGCCAATAATGCCCAGCAGGTGACCGAACAAGCCGGCTGCCGCAGGAATGGCTTTTGTCCACAAGACAACAATGGCATAGATACCGCCAACGATCAGTATTGCCAGAAGGGCAAGCCAGAGTTCCCGGTTACCGGTTCTACGCATATTTATTCCCCTCGACCGAAGAATTAAGCCAAAATTCCATAAGCACCTCCCCCAGCGGCGCGCCAGGGTGAAGCAATTGCGCGCAGATGGGCATAATACCATTTACAGTCAGGTGACTTTGTAATAATACACGAAAATTCCATTCACAACAACGGGGAAATAAGCAGCCTCCGGGAGGCTGCACCAAAGGTTTTGCGGTGGCCGGTACGCTGGCAAGAGGGATGACCGATCTTCCCCGGACTGATCGGAGGATCCATGCAAGCCATTGGCGGCACAGATTGCTTCATTCAGAATATAATCGGCGAAGCATCCGGAACTACGCAAGAGAAACCCGGTTCCAGGTATAGAGAACCTTATGAACACGAATGAAACAGTCCCCAACCGGGGAAAAAACAGAGCAGCACTCTCCTCCGTGCTGGCCATCATCTTCCTTACCCTGATGAAGGCTGCCGTGGCTATTCTAACTGGCAGTCTGGGTTTGTTGGCAGAAGCCGCCCATTCCCTGATGGATCTGGTCGCTGCAGGAGTGACATTCTTCGCCGTCAGGATTGCAGGCCGCCCGGCCGACAGTTCCCACACGTATGGACATGGAAAATTTGAAAATCTCTCGGCTTTGGTGGAAGTGTTGCTGCTGCTGGTGGCTTGTGCAAGCATTGTCTACGAGGCGATCCAAAGGCTTTTCTTCAAAACAGTGGCGGTGGATGCCTCAATCTGGTCTTTCCTTGTCATGACCGTTGCGGTTATCGTCAATATCACCCTGTCGAAGCAGATCGACCAGGTGGCAAAGAAGTATGACAGCCAGGCGCTGGAGGCAGAGGCGCTGGACTTTTTCAATGACATCTGGTCCTCCGCGGTGGTGATCCTGAGCCTGGCCCTGGTTTTGGCCGCCGAAAAGTTTAATATTCCCTGGCTGGCAAAGGCAAATTCCATCGCCGGGATGACCGTCGCTGTAATTATAGCCAATTCCGTCCTGCGGCTAGGGCGGCGAGCGGTCGGTGAACTCTTGGATGAAGTGCCCGCGGACCTCCAGGATGAAATCAGCCGCGCGGCCGGCCTGCCAGGGGTTGAAGAGGTGAGGCAGGTGCGCGTGCGCCGGAGTGGAGCGCAATACTTCGTCGATCTGACCCTGGCCATCAGTCGCAGCACAAGCTCGGAATATGACCACCATATCGCCGACCTGGCAGAAAAAGCTGTGCAGGGTCTGCTGCCCGAAGCAAGCGTAACGGTGCATATCGATCCGATCCAGACGGATGATGAGCAGTTGACAGAATCTCTGCGCACACTCGGCGACCGGTTTGGATTGGGCGTGCATCATATCCATATTTCCGAAGTGCGCGGCCGGCGAATCCTCACCCTTCACCTGGACGTCAAGGAGGAATTGCAGCTTGAAGAGGCGCATAGCCAGGCAAGCGCATTCGAGAAGGCCATCTCCGAGGCCTTCCCCGGTTTCGAGGAGGTATGGAACTCATCTGGAACCTGTGCAGAGGCAAATCAGTAGCTCCCCCGAAGCTGCTTTCTACCATGATGAAAAAACTGAACAGCTCATTCTGGGACTGCCACAATTCATGGGGATTGCATGTGAGATCCACGAGATAACATTATTGAAGGAGGAAGGCCGCCTGAATATTTCATTCCATTGTTCGTTGCAGGGCGATACTTCCATCGAATCCGCACACGGGTTGTCAGAACGGATGGAAACGCTCTTGCGAGAGGAGATTCCCAACCTGGATGCCGTACTGATCCACATGGAGCCAATAGATCGATAGCCTCCATTGCCATTGAGTATCTGCGCAACCAAGGCGATATATTCACTTTGCAGAGTATTTTGGGACACAGTACGCTGGAAATGGCCCAGCATTACCTGCAATTTGCCATTACCGATACAAAGAATGCCTGCCGGCGGGCTTCGCCGGCGGATAAGTAGAGGCTTTAGCCATTACATAACCTCATGGTGTGACAAGCGATAGATACGCTCCAGAAGTTCTATACCCAAATTCTTCTGTAACGATAAGGTCAGGCTGAAAATATAAAACAGGTTCTGAACCTTTTCTACTCAGCCAAAACACCTACCCAGATCAACTTAGTGGTGGATAACTATCTTTACTATATGTCGAGAAAAAATTTTCAGACCATGTATCATTGTTCAGCGAATTCTGGCGAACACAAGCGCGACTGTTCTCCCTCTCATCCTGAACGAGCTTGGTACCGCCCAGTCTTCCCGGCAGGCAAAGGCAGCTCTTAGGTATCCTGGCAGCCTCGTAATACTTAGCCAGGTTCGCCAGCCGATTGCGTTCTTCGGGGCTAAGCGCTGCGCCGTGCCGGTTATCTTTTGCAGTACATGTTTAGCGTCAAAGACGAAATTTGAGTAGGGTCAAACCTCAGAAAAATGGAGGTCAAATGACTCTGAGCGAAGGAAATGGAAAGCAGTAAACTTGGCAGGATGAGTCGCAAACGGAATCAGAACCCTCAACCGAGTACGAAAGATCAGCGGATCGCCGAATTGGAACTGGAACTGGTGCGGGAGCGCGCCAACCTCCAGAGGCTGCAGATCAACACGCTGAGATTGCAGAAACTGGTGGAGCGCTTGCAAGCGGAGAAGGAGGAATTGCAGCGGGCAGGGAAACGTCAGGCAGCGCCGTTTGCGCGCCGGAAACGGGTGGAGCATCCGAAGAAGCCTGGGTGCAAAGCCGGGCAGGGGAAGTTTTCCCGGCGAGAAAAGCCTGCGCTGAAGCGGGGCAATGCGACGAAAGTGGCCAAACTGCATGGCTGTCCGCAGTGTGGGAGCAAGTTGCGGGACACGCATAAGCATGAGCAGTATGTGACGGATATTCCGAAAACCATTCGTCTGGTCACCACTCGCTATGTGACCTACAGTGGCTACTGCGTCAAGTGTTGCAAGCGGGTGCGCTCGCTGCACCCAGAGCAGACATCGCAGGCCACGGGAGCAGCGGGGGTGCTGGTGGGGCCGAGGGCCAAGGCTCTGGCCGCAGATGCGAAACATCGTTTGGGATGTTCGTACGGCAAAGTGAGCGAATTGCTCAACGATGCCTTTGGGATGCAAGTGAGCCGGAGTGGCTGGTGTCAGGCCGACCAGCGTTTGGCCAAAACCGCCCGGCCGGTCTATCAAGCATTGATTGAAGCGATACGGCGCAGCAGTGTGGTGCATGCGGATGAAACGGGTTGGCGGATCGGCATCTTGTCGGCCTGGTTGTGGGTCTTCACTAACAAAGAGATCACAGTCTATGCTATCCGGGATAATCGCAGCAGTGATGTGGTGATCGAGATCCTGGGGGAGAAATTCAAAGGCATCCTGGCTTCGGACTGCTTTGTGGCCTATGATGATAAAAGGCTGGCAGACTGGCTCAAACAGAAATGCCTGTCCCATTTGCTGAAGGATCTGAACGAGATGGAAGAGAGTAAAACTGGTCGGGCGGTGCGTTTTGCCCAGCAATTGACCGTTGTATTGCGGGCAGCCCTGGCTTTGAAAGCAGAAAAAGCCAGCCTGGATCCAGCCAGCTTCGCCCAACGTGCCCAGACCCTGGAAACCCAACTGGATACCTTGATCTCCAGGCAACGCAATCTGAAAGACCGGGACAATCTCCGTTTTGCCCGCCGTTTGCGTAAACATCGCCCACATTTGCTGCGTTTTCTGTATGTGGAAGGTTTGGATGCCACCAATAACCATGCGGAACGCCAGATACGGCCAGCGGTGATTATCCGAAAAACGAATGGCTGTAATCGGGCGAATGAGGGAGCGGAGACTCACGAGATTTTGGCCAGCGTATTGCTGACTTGTCGTCAACACAATGTTCCTATCCTGGATTACATGGTCAGCTTACAACGCTTCGGTGAAACGCCGCCTTCTTTGGTTGCTGCTCCACCTTAACTCGTTTTGAACGCTAAACAAGTACGCGTTAATAATAGAACTAATGTTCTGGAAAGTCAAGGGGGAAAACTCAAGTTCAGACATGAGTTCGGACAGGGCAGACGATTTGAGAAAAGGTAGAGCGGGATTGAGAAAGAGCAGGCGGCGAAAGATCTGGTTTGAGCTTCAGGAAGATGAAAGGGCCGGAATAGATCTTGTGTTTTCGGCAGCCTTCCGGAAATAACTGGTTGCGGAGTGCCTCGCCCAGGATCAAGGCAATGGCATAAGCGATCAGGATGAAAGCGACCATTTTCTCCATCTGTTATGAAAATAAACCGCCTGTTCAGGCGACGGCTCCGACTGGTTGTTGGAGCAAGGATACTTGATAACCAAAGTGCTCCAATCGCTTCGCCAGGCGTTTGGCTGTGGCTTCGACATTACGTTGGTCGAAGTAATCGCCGCCTAATTCTTGGTAAGGTTCTTTGCGATCAATGAGATGATAAGCAATCACCAAGATCGAATGCGCTACCGCAACAATGGCTTTCTTCGCGCCTCTTCTTCCGGCCAACCGATGGTACTGTGCCGAAAGGTAGGTATTCTTGGTTTTGGCGGCAACATGGGCCACCTGGTTCAAAACGATCCGCAAAGCCCGATCGCCTTTGGTGGTTCTGCCCGAACGGCGTTTCCCGGCGCTTTCGTTGTTTCCAGGCACTACTCCGGCCCAAGAAGCCAGATGGTCAGCAGTTGGGAAACGGCTCATATCGTTACCAATCTCAGAAACGATGATTTCGGCGGCCTCACGCCCGACGCCGGGGATGGTATCAAGCAATTGCACCGCTTCTTCAAAAGGGCGACAATAGCTCTCGATTTCCTGGTCAAAACGGGCGATGGTTTCATCAATGCTGTCAATCTGGCACAACAACTCTGTCAAAACAAAGCGGTGATGCGCTTTGACGCGCCCTTCCAACGCTTTCGCCAATTGGTCACGCTTCTCCCGCATGCGTCCTTTCGCCAGTTCTGCCATCTGCTCCGGGGTGGCGTTGCCTATAATCAACGCTTCCAACATTGCCCGTCCCGATACGCCCATCACGTCGGTGGCTACACTGGTCAGCTTGATGTTGGCGCTTTCCAACACCTTATGCACCCGGTTGACCAACGCCGCCTGTTCCCGCACAAAACTGCTGCGGTAGCGCGTCAACTCGCCCAATTCCCGCTGTCCAAGCGGTGGGATAAAACTGGCTTTCAACAAGCCATATTGCAGCAATTCCGCAATCCATTGCGCATCACTCCGGTCGGTCTTGCGCCCGGGTACTTTGCTAATATGCTGTGCATTGACTACCAACACTTCAAAGTTGTTCTCCAGAATGTTGAACACCGGCTTCCAATATTCCCCGGTGCTCTCCATGGCTACATGCGTCACACCATGCAGCAGCAGCCAGTCCGACAATGCCAGCAAATCTGTCGTCATTGTCTCAAAGTTGTGCTTCTCTTCCAGCCAACTGCCATCATCCTGCTTGACGATGATTGCAGCCACCACCACCTTCTTGTGAACATCCAATCCGGCAACTTTATCGTGTATGACCCTCATGGCAACCTCCGAAAGAAAGGATTCCGGTTGGCGTAGATACCCGAATGGATTATACAGAACGTTTGTTCTGTCGCCAATCCCCCATCCTTCATTCCTCAGTCAGCAACCAACAATCCCTAATCACTTCTCCTTGTAGAACAAATCCAATCCATTAACCAACTTCCGGAATATCCTCTCGTTGGTGAGCATCGGCTATGATATGAAAAAGTTGGCGACCATTGCACCGCCAACTTTTTTGCCATTCCCGTGTGGGGAGACCTTCAGGTTCTTTCAGCGGTATGCATTACTTTATGTTAATCGAGCCGTATTGACCAATCTTGTTAATATTTCCGTTTAAATCCATTTGAAAACATACCAGATACAGTTGATCGCCTGCATGTAAGCCCAATTTTGCGGTATCGTAGTTAAAGCTTTCACTATTGGCCAGATACCCTTTATCATCGAGATCGGTAAGCCAATTCGGCGGATCGGAGGATGGATAAGCTTTGAGGTCTGCAAAGGTCTTCCCGTTCTTAAGCGTGACCAGGGCATAGCCAGATAATGGTGGATTCTTGGCTGGAAAGACAATATTGAGCGAAAATGCCCCAGAGAGGCTGGTTGGACCGCTATAACTGCATTTATTGGTGGCAAAGGTCAGGGTCGGCGAGGTGGGCTGGGGGGAGGCATTGCAGCCCATCATGAGCGACATAATCAACAGACCTGCCAGAATACGGAACATCAGCCAGGATTTCATTTCTTCCTCCTTAGATTTTGGCAAATACAGAGAGCATTTGCCTGGATGGTTAAAACCCTCTCATTTGATCAATGGCCCTGCATCAGCGGCCTGGACAGGAGACCACTTCCCTTTTGACTGGATAATATCTGCTCCTTTCTCTATTTCAGGGACCTGGCTGCGCCTCAGCCTGCGGTTTTTATGCCCTGTAGTGCTGGTTTGGCCGGTTTCATCGTGTGGTTGGTTTGCTCGCCATATATTACATTTAGAATATAGCACTCCAGAAATTACCTGCCTTGCCAAATCCTGCCAAAATTCCCCAAAAGAATAAATCCGTGCTATTCTATTATTAATAAGAGATACCCACTCGTATAGGTATTGCTAATAGGTATCTCACCTCACCACAACCACTAAGAGACGGTGGCGGATGGACACGAAGTACAGGACGGGTTTGAATGAAGTATCCATTCTTTGTGTCCGTGTGATTAATGGTCTTTAAAGTACGCTCACCTGTCGAGTGAAATAAGGAGGCGCACATGTCAGCTTCTATCTCCCCAGGTATCTTGGAAAAATTTACCACGTTTGGTGATCTGCTTCGTTATCTTCGGCGGCGTGCCGGCATGACTTAATTGGAATTATCCATGAAGGTGGGGTACAGCGATGCTCAGATCAGCCGCCTGGAACAAAACCTGCGCTTGCCGGATATCCCCATGATCGAGGCGCAATTCGTGCCTGCCCTGGACCTAATAAATCAACCGGAAGCGGTCCAGTTATTGCTGAAGCTGGCTGCCAACGTCCGGCGTGAAGACGCGCCGGGTCTGGGCCTTTGCCCCTACAAAGGACTGGATTATTTCGATGAAACCGATGCAGACCTCTTCGTCGGCCGGGAAACGCTGACGGCGAAACTGGTGGAAAGCGTCCTATCCCTGGCCGCGAACGGCGAAACAGGCAAGGAAAGATTCTATACCATCGTCGGCGCATCTGGGAGCGGCAAATCGTCCCTGGTACGGGCAGGCCTGGTGCCGGCCTTGCGTTGGAATAAGGCCTCGGCAGGTTGGCAGATCCATGTCCTGACCCCCACCACTCATCCGCTCGAAAGCATGGCGATGACGCTCACCAAGGAAACCGGCTCCGTTGCCGCCACAGCCACGCTCATCGATGACCTGGCACGCGAGCCGCGCAGTCTGGCTCTATTCATAAAGCGAAGCTTGAAACCTGGAGGGGCTTCCCATCACCTGCTCGTCATCGACCAGTTCGAAGAACTGTTTGCGTTGTGCCGCTCAGAAGAAGAACGGATTGCATTCATAAACAACCTCCTCACCGCATCCGTCGCTAGCGGTGGGCAGGCGATCATCGTCATCACCCTGCGGGCGGATTTCTATGCCCACTGCGCCGGCTATCCAAACTTGCGGGAAGCCCTGGTCAGGCAGCAGGAGTATATCGGCATGATGAGCGACGAGGAGGTGCGAAGAGCGATCGAAGAACCAGCCAGGCGCGGCCAGTGGGAGTTCGAGCCTGGCTTGGTGGACTTGATCATGCATGACGTAGGCCATGAGCCGGGCGCCTTACCGCTACTATTCCATGCGCTGTTGGAAACGTGGCGGCGCCGACATGGCCGCATGATGACGTTGAGCGGTTATATTTCAGCCGGCGGTGTGCGCGGGGCGATTGCCGAGACGGCGGAAACGGTATTTGTGGATCAATTCACCCCCGTACAGCAGGCGATTGCCCGGCGCATCTTCCTGCGCCTGACGGAATTGGGCGATGAAACTGCCACCGGCGACACACGCCGGAGGGCGAAGTTCAACGAGCTGATCCTGAAACCGGAGGAATCGGCCGCCACACAAACCGTGATAAAAGCACTGGCAGATGCCAGGCTGATCACCACCAGCGAAGACTCGGTCGAGGTGGCGCATGAAGCGCTTATCCGCGAATGGCCTACCCTGCGCGGCTGGCTGGAGGATAACCGGGAAGGGCTGCGGCTGCACCGGCACCTCACGGATGCAGCACAGGAATGGCTGGAGGCCGGACGTGAGCAAGGCATGTTATATCGCGGGGCACGGCTGGCGCAGGTGCGCGAGTGGGCAGCCTCTCATGCAGAGGACATGAATTTGCAGGAGAACGAGTTTCTGGCAGCTTCCGTTGCATTAAGCGAGAAAGAAGCAGCCGAACGCGAAGCGCAGCACCAGCGCGAAGTGGAGGCGGCCCGGCAATTAGCCGATTCAGAACGCCAGCGGGCTGAGACAGAAAAGCAAAAGGCAGAAGCGGAAAACCGTTCCAATAAGCGTCTGCGTCGAAGAGCCATCTACCTGGCCCTGGCCCTGGCGGCTGCTTTTATTCTGGTCGTGTTGGCGATACTCTTTGGATGGAAAGCCTCCCAAAATGCACATTTGGCCGGGCAGAACATGAGCGCAGCCCAGGCAGCCAGCACACAGGCGATCGTGCAGCGGGCACTTGCGCAAGCTGCCAGCACACAGGCAGTAAACGAGGCAGCTTCGCGCGCAACCGCCGAGGCAGAAGCGCTGGTAGCGGCAGATACCAATTACAGCCTGATGCTGGCTTCCGCGGCGCAGCAGGCGAACCAGGCCGGCCGGCAGGACCTGGCTCTGGCACTTGCAATGGAAGCGGTAAAGGGGAACCAGCCTCCTTCCGACGCACTCCAAACGCTGCGAGTGGTAGCGGAGAGCCCGGCCACACGCATGCTTCTGGGCGGGTTAAAATGGAAGTCAAGTCTGCAGCCATCAGCCCCGACAATAGCATGGCTTTCGCGGGCAGTTGCGCACAGGTGGACAGCCAGGGTGCCTGCCAGGCAGGTGAGCTGATCCTATGGGACCTGGTGACCGGTAAAGCGCTGCACCAGTGGTCTGCCCATGCCGGGCTGGGTGAATGCGGTGGCCTTTGGTAATGACGGGAAAACGCTCATTTCGGGCGGGCAGGACGGCTTGCTGATCCTTTGGGATGCTATAACCGGCGATAAAATCCGGCAGCTAGAAGGTTCCAGCGGCGGCATCACCAGCCTGGCCGTGGAAGCGGACAATAACGCGCTCCTTTCGGGCTCGGACGATGGAACGATGATCTTGTGGGATTTGAAAAGTGGCTCCATCACGCGGAAGTTTGCAGGACACAACAACCCGGTCGAGTCCCTGGCGATTGCATCCGGCAAAGCGGAGGCTGTCTCCGGCCACGCGGATGGTGCGGTGGTCCTTTGGGAGTTAAGCAACCCTCAGCCAGTCCAGACGATCGAGGGGAATGGCTACGGAGTGGAATCAGTGGCAATCAACCATGATGGAAGTTGGATTCTCTCCACGGCTGGGTTCGATTTGCGCAAAATTAATGGCGAGTCCGGTGAAGTGGAGAAGTCGCAGGCCTGGGGTGGACAGCCGGGGAAATTGGCGCTCGGCTCGGATGAATCTTTCGTACTTCTTGAACGAACCATCCTAACCCAATTTGATTTACAGGACTGGCGCGAGGAGAGGATATTTGACATCGGCACTGAGGATGTCACTGCTCTTGCCATCAGCCAGGATGAGCCACTGGGTCTGGCAGGCTATTCGGATGGGACACTGCGGGTGTGGGATTTGGTCGAAGCGCTGGATTATCATCACTTTGACACCGGCATGCAAGCGGATGCCATTGCGGTCAGTCCGGACGAAAAAAACCTGCTCATCGGGAACATGTACCCAAGTGACCAAAATCTGGTTCTATGGGATATTGCGAGTGGCAAGGTGGTTAAAACATATCAGGGTTTTGATGGGGCCACTTCTCCCGGTTCGATAGCCATTAGTCCCAATGGGCGTCTGGTAGCCGCAGGTGGGGGATATCTGGATAAACCAGTATACAGCCTGATGGTATGGGACTTGGAAAATGGGGCAGTTCAATGCCGATTTAATGTTCAGGCTGCTATGCCTCGCAGCGTGGCCTTCAGCCCGGACAGCCACTGGCTCCTTTATGGTACGCAGGCGTTGAATACAGGTGAGAAAAATGAACTGGTACTATGGGATGTCCGGACCTGCCAAGCTGTCCGACATTTTAATATGAATGAGGGCGAGGATGTGACCGGCATCGCTTTCAGTTCCGACGGCATGCGGGCGATCACCGGCAGCGCCTTTTCCGACCCAAACCGGATCATCCTTTGGGATGTGAGCACAGGCCTGGAGATACGTCGCTTCAACCTGGAAAGTGCCGGCTTCAGCCCCATCTTCGATGTCGCTTTTGGACCGGGCGAAAGCACGATTTTGGGCGCTGATCGTACCGCGCTCTGCCTGTGGGACGTGAAAACGGGGAAGGTCATCCGCCGATTCGACGGCCATACTTCCTTTCCCTGGAGCCTGGATATCAGTCCGGATGGGAAGTACGTCATTTCCGGCTCCGATAACGAGGTGATCCTGTGGGACTTCGCGACCGGCCAGGAGCTGCACACGCTAACGGCTCACAAGCAGCCGATATACGGTGTAGCATTCAGCCCAAACAGTCAGATTGCATTCTCTATATCCACTGACGGCATGCTGGTGCAATGGAAAATCGCGGAGAAATCCCTGCAAGAGCTGCTGAATTGGATCCGGGAGAATCGTTATGTGACCCCATTAACTTGTGCAGAAAAAAGCCAGTACCGCGTAGAGCCGCTCTGTTCGCCATAAGGGGAATTCGAATGCCATAACGTTTTGGTACTCACGGTGGCAGAATAAAAAGCGGAGCGGGTGGATGTATTCAGCGGCGCCGATGTCTACGCCGCGCAAGGCTTCGCTGACCCGGTCGCCCACGGCGTGGAGCCGGTGGATGGTGAGGCTGACCGGCCCGGGCTTGAGCGGGTGCGGCTCGAGATCTTTGAGCTCGCACCCGACCATCATCCTGGTCAGCTCGGTGCGGGTGTCTTCGGAGGTCGTGAGGGCGCCGATGCCCTTTCCATGCGGGGCGAAACCTTGTGGATCGCCCACAGGATTTGCTCCTGGTCCACCGGCAGGCGAGTTCACCCGTACACCGACTGCATTATAGATTGCATTCGTGATGGCCGGGATGGTCGGGATGCTGACGATCTCACCAACACCCTTGGCGCCATAGGGGCCGTCCCTAGTTGGGTGTTCGACGATGATGGGGATGATCTCGGGCGTGTTGACGATGGAGGGCATGCGGTAACGCGCCAGCCGGTCGGTCACGACGCAGCCATCCTTGACTATGAAATGCTCGGTCAGGGCATTTCCCAGGCCCATCATGACGCCACCTTCCACCTGGCTGTTCAAGCCAAGGGCGTTGATGATCTGCCCGACGTCGTTGGCGGAGATGACGCGGATCACACGCACCTCCCCGGTGAGCGTGTTCACTTCCACCTCGGCTGCCTGGGCGGCAAAGGAGAATGCGAAATGCATATCGCCGCCCTGTCCGAGCGGTTTGGTTTCCGGCGCCCAATATTCGTAAACCGCCCTGGGTTCCTGGCCATGGGATTTCATCTCCACGGCGATGTCTCCCAGAGAGATGGCACGAGCGCCGACGTGGGCCAGTCCCTCGCTGTAGTGGATCTTTTCGGGGGGCAGGTCGTATTTTTCGGCCAGCGTGGAGGTGATCGCCTGGCGCAGCGAGCGAGCCGCCAGGCGGGCGGCATTGCCGGTAACATAGGTCTGCCGGGAAGCAGTCGTCGGGCCGCCGTCAGGGGTGAGGTCGGTATCCATGACCAGGACGCGCACGGTGTCGAGTGGGACAAATAACTCCTCGGCAACGATCATCTGCAGGACCGACACCAGTCCCTGGCCCAACTCGGCGGCCGAGGTGCGCACCTGCATGGTGCCGTCGGAGTAGAGCTCGACCTCGGCGGAAGACTTGTCGGGCGAGCCGCCGCCCAGGCCGGTGTTCTTGTAGCCGGCGGCAAAACCCCAGGCCCGGCGCAGGGCTGGCGCGCCGGGGACCTTCCGGGAGGCAAACAAGGGTCGATCTCCATTAATCTGGCGCATTTTGGTTTCGGTCTTATCGATGCATTCGACCAGCCCAACGCTGTTGCGCAGTTCCTGGCCCGTGTTGGTGAGGCTGCCGACCTTGAGCGCATTCATCCGGCGCAGCTCGATCCGGTCGAGGCCGAGGGTTTCCGCCAGCATGTCCATCATGCTTTCCACCGCGAAGGCTGACTGGGTCACTCCAAACCCGCGGAAAGCGCCGGCGGGAGGGTTGTTGGTATACATGGCGTAACAATCCGCGCGCACATGCGGGACGTCGTAAGGGCCGGCAGAGTGGGTGGTGGCGCGTGTCATCACTTTCTCACCCAGCGAGGCGTAGGCGCCCGTATCGCCGTAGAGCTCCGTTTCCACCGCCGTCAGGCGGCCATCCTTCTTCGCCCCGATCTTGAGGCGGATCTGGGTGGCATGCCGCTTGGGATGGACCAGCAGGCTTTCATGGCGGTCGAAGAGCAGCTTGACCGGGCGCCCGGTCCGGTTTGCCAGCAGGGCGGCATGGATCTGCCCGGCGATGTCCTCCTTGCCACCGAAACCTCCGCCCATCAACTGCCCGACCACCCGCACACGTTCCTCCGGCCAGCCCAAGGCGCGCGCAACCTGTTCGCGATCCTGGTAGGGTATTTGCGAGCCGACATAGATTTCCATGCGCCCATCCGGCCGGGGCACGGCGATGCTGCATTCCGGCTCGATGAAGGCGTGCTCCATGATGGGCGTGTGGAAAGTGTGTTCCAGGATGACATCCGCTTCGGCAAAACCCTGCTCCATGTCCCCCTTGCGGACTTTGATGTGTTCAAGCAGGTTGCCGGTCTCGAACAGGGCAGGCGCATCCGCTGCAAGCGCCTTGACCGGGTCGGTGACCACCGTCTGCAAATCGAATTCGACCTCGACGAGGGAGGCGGCCTGCGCGGCGGCTGCCTGGGTTTCGGCGGCGACAATGGCGATGGCATCGCCCACATAGCGGACGCGTTCGCCGACCCCGACCATGACCGGCCAGTCTGGGATCACTAGGCCGTGGTAATGGGAACCGGGGATATCCTGCGCCGTGAGCACGGCCAGCACGCCCGGGGATGTCTGTGCTTTTTCTATGTCGATCGAGCGGACGATCGCGTGCGGCACGCCGCTTCGTTTCACGGCGGCAAAAAGCATCCCAGCGAAGACGAGGTCATTCGTATAAACCGCTTGCCCGGTCACTTTCTCAACGCCGTCCGGGCGAACCTGGGAGTGCCCGATAACGCGATATTGGTTGGTCGAGTCAGCCAGCACGGGTGGTTTAATCGCGGCGCCTGTCCGCATGGCCGCGGCCGCGGCCAGGATGGCGTTCTCGATCGAAGGATAGCCGGCGCAGCGGCAGAGTGTGTCTTTCAGGGCGGTGCGGATATCTTGCCGGGAAGGGACCGGATTTTTTTGCAGCAAGGCATAGGCGGTCGTGAGCTGGCCGGGGATGCAGAAGCCACACTGGACGGCGCCATGGACGATGAAGGCTTCCTGGAGGGGATGCAGCACAAGCTTTCCGTTGCTTGAACTGGCCAGGCCTTCGATCGTAACGATATCCTTTCCACCGGCGCGTTCCGCAGGATAGGTGCACGACAGGATAGGTTCGCCGTCGACCAAGACGGTGCAACTGCCGCACTCGGCTTCGTCGCACCCGATCTTTGTACCCGTCAGACGCAACCTCTCCCTGAGCAGACCGGCGAGGGTCTCGCCGGGAAGTGGGGCAAGGGCAACCTTCTTGCCATTAACTGTAAATGTTAAATCCTGATCTTCAGACACACCATTAATCCATTCCTGCCCTTTTCCAGGCAGTTTCCAGACATTCGTTCAATAAACCATCGATCAAATGGGCGCGATATTCCGCGCTGGCCCGGTGGGCGCTGGTCCGGAAGCCGACCTGTTTCAAAACGGCCGCCCGGGCGGCTGCAAAGGCCGCCGAAGTATAGGGATGCCCGCGCAATGTCCCTTCTGCAGAACTTGCCCTCCATGGCGTTGGCCCCCCGGGCCCGACTGCGATGCGCACAGCCTGGATGAGCTCCGCTTTTCGTTCCAGCCATACCGATACATTCAGGATGGGCAGGGCAATGCCCTGGGCGCGCATGATCCTGCGGAAGGCGGAGGCCTGATGCGGCTTGTGCACCGGCAGATGGAATCCGACCAGGATCTCGCGCTGCATGTTGACCACTGATTTCCCGGGGCCCAGGAAGAGATCAGCCACTGGTACCATCCGGCGGCCCTGCAGATCGGCGATTTCAGCCTGTACATCGAGGACCATCAGAGCGATGGTACCATCGGCGGCCGGGAGGGCATGGACGACGTTGCCGCCCAGGGTGGCAGTGTTGCGGACCTGGGGCCCGCCGACCAACTGTGCGGCCTCAACCAACGCCTGGGCGTGCTCCTGGACCAGGCCCGAGGTGATTATGGAACTGAGTGGAACCGCGGCCCCAATGAACAATTCATCCGCGCGAATTTCCAGCGCGGCCAGCTCGGGAATGGCCGTCAAATCCACCAACGTGTGAACGGGCGGGTGGTGGCCTTGTTTGAGGTCAAGGAGCAAATCCGTCCCACCCGCGATGGGGAGAGCCGGACCGGGCGCTGAAGCCAATCCCGCCAATGCCTCTTCCACATTTTTTGGACGGAGATATTTTTGCCAGAGGCTCATTGGATCATCATTCAGCGCTATTATAAGCCCCCAAAAGCTATCTCTTGGGTGAACTCTTCATCAGCGGATTCGGATTTCAATTCCCAAGAATGCTGTTCGAATCAACATTTTGGGGAGATATTACCATAAAAGAGACACACAAGTTAATGGAGACTAAAAACAATTCCAGTAAAACTATGACAATAATAGCATAATAACTCTAATATGTGCTAATAATACGACAATTATTACATAATTTATGACGCATATGTTAACAATAACGGTGGGACAATTGATTAATATTACCAACTTATTGACAATAACTTATCATAATATTATAATAAAACGTGGATATATTATGAAGCTTGATGAACTCATAAGCACCCTTTTGGATTTTGATTTACTCAACGTGATGAGTAAGTTATTGGTCGGTTTGGAGAGCTTGTGAGAAGCGAACGATAACCTTTATTCAAGCATGTGAGGTTATGGGAATTGCGTTCGGATCAAATGGGTAATGGCACTTTGTGAATGCTATATGCCCAGTATCTCATAAAAAAAGTAGAGAATGGTCAAGATGAATACACCGAAATTATTTACCCCAGGTCCTGTAAATGTCAGTGACGATGTACGTCAAGCATTACTCCATTATGATATTTGCCATAGGACGAAAGAGTTTGAGGAAATGTTTGTTGATTCACAGACCAAGATCAATAAACTTTTCAACGCAGATGATTCCTATTATTCTGTCATCATATCTGGATCAGGAACGGCAGCCAACGAAGCTGTGTTCTCTTCTGTATTAAAAGACGGTGAGGTTGTACTTTTAATCAAAAATGGGATATTTGGCGATAAATTAGAGGAGATCTTAAATCAATACCATATTCCCCACGAAATTGCCTCCTTTGCATGGGCTGCATATCCCGATCTGAACAAAATAGAGAGCATCTTAAAGAGAAATCCTAAAATATCTTTGATAGCAATGGTGTTCCATGAAACTTCCACTGGAATGATCAACCCGGTGCATGAAGTGGGTGAGCTTTGTGTCAGGTATGGCAAGAAATATTTCGTTGATTCTGTGTCTGCGGCCGGTGGTGAGCACGTAAACGTAATACAGAATCATATTGATTTTACAACTTCTGTTGGGGGTAAGTGTGTAGGCGCATTTCCGGGATCCGCTTACATCTGTGCAAAAGAAGCGTATTTGAAAGAACTCGGCGCGGCCCAATGTAAAAATGTCTTTCTCAATCTATACAAGCATTATCAATTTGCGGTTACAAAGCATCAAACCCCCAACACACCCAATGTCACACTTTTCTGGGCTCTCAATAAGGCCATTACCAATATACTCAATGAGGGCCTTGATTCTCGCATCCAGCGCTATCAGTCCTGTGCTGCAATAATACGAGAAGGTGCCCGACAGCTCGGGCTCAAGCTTCTGCTTGATGAGCATTTGTCCAATACGGTCACTTCGGTCTTTTTGCCGGAAGGCAGGAATATTCACCAATTCTTAGCTGACCTGGAGGGCGCGTGGCTTTGTGGCCTACATTGGCAAGGAGAAGTTTGCTGTCATGGGGATGTTTCAAATTGCTAATATGGGTGAGATCTATGAGAAGGATTGTCAGAATTTTTTAAAGGAGCTTGAGGATGTGATCGCAAAATAATTGGCATTATTGATATTTGGCCGAAAATCTAGCCACCTGACAGTTTTGTAAAAAGATGTTGATCGGCAAGCAAAACCGAGTAAATTAGGTTCCTACCACGAAACCGAATACTTGGAGATGCGGAATGCCGATCAACGAACTCTATCATACTTGGATGCGACGAATTTGTGAATTGCGGCCAAACCAAAGAATTACCCAGCAACGGAACTTTGTCTGGCTGATTGTAGGGTATCTACCAAAGTCACTCGGTCTATTTGAGCAGAATAGCCGGAAAGATCCCTGGGCCGGCGAAGTTGGTGAGCATTGCTCGTCGCCTGAGCCGTTTCTTGGACAACCCGGCAGTCAATGTTCGAGAATGGTATGAGCCGATTGCACGCCAATGGCTGGAAGCGCAATGGCGTTGTTTGAGAGAGATCCATCTGATCGTGGATGGTACGAAAGTTGGTTTTGGGCATCAGTTGCTCATGGTCAGTCTGGCATATCGAAAACGGGCGATCCCGATTGCATGGACTTGGGTCAGCCATGTTCGTGGACACAGCAGTGCCTTCAAGCAATTGGCCTTGCTGAACTATATCAGGAAGCTCTTACCTGTCGGTGCAGCCGTTTTTCTGGTCGGTGACTGCGAATTTGGCTCGGTGGAAGTCCTGAAATGGCTCGATCAATGGCCCTGGTTCTATGTTTTACGCCAAAAATCAGATACCTGTGTCTGGTTGAACCAATACAACGAGTGGAAGCCGTTCGGCAGATTCGTTCACGAGGCCGGTGAAAGCTACTGGCTCGGTGCTGGCTACCTGACCTCCAGCGAAATCTATCCAACCAACTTGCTGATCTACTGGAAAACCGGTGAAGAAGAACCCTGGTGTTTAGCCACTAACCTGCCCGACCACAAGATGGCTTTGAAGTATTACCGGCTCAGGATGTGGTGCGAAGAAATGCACGCCGACTTCAAAAAACATGGCTTCGATTTGGAAAGTACGATGTTACGTGATTTCTTGCGTCTCTCTCGCCTGACACTCGCGGTGGCCATCTTGTATGTCTGGTTGATTTCTGTCGGCGGACGTACCATTCATCAAGGCTTGCGACACCTGGTCGATCGGAATGACCGCCGCGATTTAAGCATTTTCCAGATCGGCCTGCGCTATATCCAAAGGAGATTGACCAATGCCTTTTCTATCTCTGTTCCGCTTTGTACCTACCTATGACATCAAACTGTCGGGTGGCTAGGCCGAAAATCACATTTTGAATAAGGATGTTGGGAAAGGAGGCTTGCAAGTAGAATAAAAATAGAGGATCGTTTATCCAAGATCAATTTTCTGGAAAACAAATCAAAAGGAGATTGCGATGAGAACTAGCTTAAGATTTTTTGCACTATTGATGGTTTCGATGATGATTGTCACAGCACTGGGTGGATGTGCTTCGACACCCACGGCAGCACCTGTACAATCAAACCAGCTGGCCTCTACAACAGCACCTGTCGTGCCGGCAGCTACAACAGCGCCTACAGCCCCAGCCAAAGCGAAGGATACACTTGTTATATTATCGGCCGAAAGTTTCACAGGCAGTTGGGATCCGACTGGTAGTACTGTTCTGGCGAACATCCACCTCGAGGACCTTGTATTCGACCGTCTTTGGGAAGTGGATTGGGCGAGCGGCAGCACTGATTATGTTCCTCGCTTGGCGCTCTCCTGGAATTATTTGCCCGATGGTGTAACTCTAGAGATTAAGCTGAGGCCAGGAGTGAAATTCCAGGATGGTTCTGATTTTGGTGCAGCCGATGTTGCTGCGAGTGTGGAACGATATAGTGATCCGAAAACGCCAATGGGTTTCTTCTGGGCTGAACCAATCGTTGCGACAGTGGTGGATCCCTTGACCGTTGACCTACGAACAAAGAGCGGCCAACCATATGCTCCATTGGTCAACAATCTCTCATGGATATCGATGATGTCTGCAAACGATATAAAAAATGAAGCAAACCTGAAGGCTCGAATGAATGGCACAGGCCCTTATAAGTTTGTCAGTTATGAGAATGGTGAGGTCACTTTATTAGCCAATGAAAACTACTGGGATAAGGTGCCGCAAATCAAGAATGTGATTTATCGTTACGTGGCCGATGCTGCTACCCGCCTGGCTGCACTGCAGTCTGGCCAAGCCGACCTGATCGAGCGCGTGGATTCTGATCGAATCCCGACCATCAAAGCGGATGCCAACCTTGATCTGATCACGATTAATTCGATCGAACAGAAGGATTTGGTCTTCAAATGGAAGGTGCCTCCGATGAACGAACAGCTTGTTCGACAGGCGATTTCCTATGCCATTGACCGTGACACGATCGTAAAAGATATTATGGGGGGGTATGCTACCGTTGCAGACAGCTTTGTAGCACCGGTTGCGATGGGCTATGCCCCGGCAGCCGGATTCCCCACATACGACCCGACAAAAGCCAAGGCCCTCTTGGCTCAAGCTGGATATCCTGGCGGTAAGGGCTTGCCTCAACTAACTTACCTCACCTCGGTAGGCTTCTATCCCAAGACCCAGGAATATGGTGAAGTGATTGTATCGAACCTGGCCGATGTCGGTATTAATTGTAAATTAGTACCGATGGAGACCGCCAGTTGGCTGAATGCGCTTTATACACCTACATCAGGAGATATGGTCGATACTGGTTGGATGCCACCCACTACTGAACCAGATCTCACCCTCGCTTCGTTGTATAAAAGCCCTGGCTTAACCACGGGCGGTGGAGATCCCAAGATAGATGCAGTAATTCTCGCCGAAAGCAGGATAGTTGATCCGGTAAAGCGGGCAGAATATTTGAAAGATACTGTTTTTCCTTTGCTTGCAGAGGAGGTGCCCCAATTACCTCTATTCAACTCCATGTTGATCTATGCAAAGAGTAAAGCTCTTCAAGGATTCTCGCCGGCCTTTACATCAGAAATGACATCCATAAGGAATGCGTATTTCAAATAGATAGACAAATGATCCAGATTACCGTGCCCAGGATAAGCTCCCATAGTCCTGGGCACGGTAAAAGAACCAGACTTTCTTAGACTGTTCGGTATTTTTTTCTTCTCGGCTTTTCATCAATATCTGTTACAAGGCCTCTATCCTCAAATGTGAATATTAATGGTCTAATTAACAAATCAATCAATAAAGTGAATTGAAACGGAAATGGCCACCCCTTCCCATTTTGATCTTAATCTGAATGCCCAGCAGATTTTTTATATGGTATATGTCTAGTTAGCGAATGCATCTGCCTCCTGGAAAATATAATTATTGGAGAAGCTTTAATGATAACAACAATTATTAAGCGCCTGTTACAGGGATTGGTCGTTGTCTTTGCGGTAATGGTCATAACATTCATTATGCTTAGGTTGATACCAGGTGATCCTTCAAGAACTTTGGCGCCAATTGCCACTCAAGCACAGATCGAGCAGCTCAAACAGCAGATGGGGATTGGAACGAGCATTCCGGTTCAGTTCGTAAAGTATATTCAAAATCTTTTCCATGGCTATCTGGGTTATTCGTTTTTTGAAAAAGCGAACGTATCCACAGTAATAGCCAATGCATTACCAAAGACAGGACTGTTATTGTTGTTTGCCATCATATTGGAACTAACATTCGGGTTCGTTTTTGGTGTTTTAGCGGCTGTCAAATCAAATACATGGATAGATAAAGTAATTTCCGGATTTGCAGTGATATTTCAATCTTTTCCAAATTACTGGGTGTCAATAATACTGATCACTATTGTTACCGTCAAATTGCGACTATTACCTTCCATTGGTTATAAGGGGCCTATTTATGCGGTACTACCGGCAATTGTCCTTTCGCTTCAACCGATGGCGGTTTTAATTCGAAACATCCGTGCCTCCATGATAGGCAGTCTCTCACAAAGTTTTGTTAAAGCTGCGAAAGCCAGGGGTGTCCCCTGGAGGATTTATATGTTCAGATATGCATTCCGTAATTCTTTAATTCCCTTGTTAACTTTATTTGGAGCCCAGTTGAGTTTCATTATGGGCGGGATAGTAGTTGTTGAATATATGTTTGGTTATCCTGGTATTGGGTTGGCCACGCTTAACGCCATCCTCAGACGTGACTATTACTTGGTCCAAGGTCTTGTCGTATTGATATCTGGTTTCTTCATCGTTGTGAATACTGCGATAGATATCGGATATATCTACCTTGATCCTCGTATCAGAAAGGCATTGGGTGGCCTGTGATGAAAAAGAACAAGATGATTGGATTGCTCTGGAAAGATAAGAATTTTGTATTTGGTCTGATCATCATTATCATCACGTTATTCATTGCCTTATTTGCAAGGCAAATAGTTCCCTATGATCCAGGAAAAATATCTCCACGCGATAGGCTTATGCCGCCATTGTGGAGTTCTGCAACCCATGCGTTTCATTTGTTGGGTACAGATAACATTGGCAGGGATTTGCTCTCACGAATTTTCATGGGCATTAAGAATTCCATGGTGATTGGGCTTTTCTCGATTGGCATAGCAATAATTCTAGGCGCAGCGATTGGACTATTATCCGGTTTGTCGTACCCTGGATTTCTTGACTCCCTATTAATGCGTCTCACGGATATACAAATGGGTTTCCCGTTCGTATTACTGGCTATCATTATATTAACACTGGTTCAGCCATCCTTGGTGACAATCATAATAGTGCTTAGCTTGTCAGCCTGGCCAGCTTATGCCCGTGTCATCCGATCAGGCGTTATCATTGAAAAAGAAATGGACTACGTGGTAGTAGCGAAAATCATGGGGGCTAGCAGGTTTCGGATTGCATTTAAATATCTTGGGAAAAACCTCATTCCCGCAATTTTGCCAGTTGCACCGATGGATCTTGCAACTATCGTTATTGCCGAGAGCTTGCTCTCATTTATGAACCTGGGTATACAACCGCCCGGGATATCCCTGGGCAATATTATGGCTGATGGAATGAACTATATTGGCATTCAATGGTGGATAACTGCTTTACCTGGTTTGGTCATCATGATCATTGTACTTGCACTTAATCTCATGGCTGATGCCATGCAATCAGTGTCAAGCAAAAAGCAGTAAAAAAACCTCTGGAGAAGAAAATAATGGATCAAGTATCCAAAATTTCCACAAATAAGGATGATCAGGGGAATGTCTTGCTAGAAGTGAAGAACCTGAAGACTTATTTCTATATGCAATCAGGCGACGTAGTCAAGGCAGTAGACGGTGTGGATTTTATTCTTAAGAAGGGCAGCGTTTTGGGGATCATTGGCGAGAGCGGATCTGGAAAAAGTGTCACTTCTCGATCTATCTTACGCATTGTGGATGAGCCTGGTAAAGTGGTTGGCGGCGAGATCATTTTCAAGGGAAAGAACTTGTTAGATTTATCTGAAAAAGAGATGACTAAGGTTAGAGGAGCACAGATTTCACTGATTTTTCAAGATCCAACTACTTCCTTCAACCCATATTTAAAGATAGGTGAGCATTTATCGGAAGCATACCGGGTACACAAAAAGGAGAGCAAGGAGAAAATCAAGGCTCACGTAATTGATGCTCTTAAGATGGTTGGCATTTCCAATTATGAAGACATACTCGATCGCTATCCGTGCGAGTTCTCCGCAGGTTTCCGTCAGAGGATATTCATTGCAATGTCGATGATATTCAATCCGGACCTATTGATCGCGGACGAACCAACTACTAATCTTGGTATAACGATCCAGGCAGAGATCATCGAAGCACTTATTGAAGTCAAAGAGCGCGTAGGAAACTCTGTGATTATCATCACCCACGATTTTGGAGTGGTTTCACAGTTCTCTGATGAAATACTTGTCATGTACGCGGGTCATTGCGTGGAATACTCCCCCAAAAGGGATTTGTTGCTATATCCCAAACATCCTTACACGATTGGGTTGATCCAATCCGTGCCCTTGTTGGAAGCTCGTAAGACGAGGCGATTAAAGTCTATACCGGGTTTTCCACCGGATATGGTCAACGTACCCAAGGGTTGTCCCTTTTCACCACGTTGTGCGTATAAGCAGGAAAAGTGCGATGAGGAGCTTCCAGAATTGCGGGATATTGGAGCAGGCCGAAAGGTTGCCTGCCATTACCCGCTATATAATTATCAAACCAGTGATGATGTAAAGTTGGGATAAGGTGAAATTTATGAGTGTACCTATTCTGGAAATTAAAAATGTTAATAAGCATTATCCTATACGCGAAGGTTTTTTTAATAAGCAAGTGGGCTTGAAACAAGTCGTGAATGGCATCAGCTTTAAAATCGAAGATGGTGAAACTGTCGCCCTGGTGGGCGAATCTGGTTGTGGAAAATCAGTATTGCTTCGCACGATCATTGGCCTTGAACCACCCACGGATGGACAGGTTCTGTTCAAGCAAAAGGATATTTATGAAATGGATAAGAGGGGCATGAAAGAATTTAGGAAAAAAGTGCAACTGATATTCCAAAATGCTTTTACAGCACTTCATCCAAGATTTACCATTGAGCAGTCATTGGAAGAGGTACTGATATTGACCGGAATGAATGACCGAAAAAAGAGGGAGCAGATCATCATCGATACGCTGAAGAAAGTCGGCCTTGATCCAATTTATCGTCATAGATTTCCAGAACAACTTTCCGGTGGTCAGTGCCAGCGTGTGATAATTGCACGAGCGCTGGTGGAGCAGCCAGATATTATTTTAGCGGATGAACCAATTTCGGCCTTGGACGTTTCACTGCAGGCGCAGGTGTTGAATCTGTTGATGGATTTGCAGGAGGAATTTAAAATGTCCATGCTGTTTGTGGCGCATGACTTGGCTGTTGTCCGCCAGATGGCAAGTAAGATCATGATAATGTATGCTGGTACCATACTGGAAAGTGGGCCTAGTTGGGAAATCTATAATAATCCACAGCATCCTTACACAAAAGTATTATTGAAATCCGCCCCCAGTATATCTAAAGGGATCAACGAAGAAGGGTTCAACCTGGATATTAAGATAGGTGATACACCTAATCCCGAATCATTACCAAAAGGGTGTCTATTCAATACACGATGTACGGTTAGCGTGGAACGCTGCTTCCACGAAAAGCCCATGGAAAGACAAGTCGTACCAGGACATTATGTAAGTTGTCATTTGGTGGACCAGATGGTTGAAAATTGAAGCTGTATTCGATGGTGTACTAGTCGATCAATAATTTTTGATAATTAATGAACAAAAAAGGAGAAAAACAACATGGAAAATTCATACGTTCTTTCATATGATGTTGGAACTGGCAGTGTAAAAACAGTGATTGTAGATTTTGAAGGTAATGTTGTAAGTGTTGCAAATGCCATCTATCCTTTGCTTATGCCGCAAGCAGGTTGGGCGGAACAAAAACCCGAGGCATACTGGGATGCTGTATGCATATCGACTAAAAAAGCCTTGGAGCAAGCTGAAATATCACCTCGTGATGTCAAGGGAGTTGTGTTTGGAACACAATGGAAAGGAATAATCCCATTGGATTCCAAAGATAAAGTGCTCTATAACAACATCATTTGGTTGGATAGCCGCGCAGGGAAACAGGCAGAAAAACTCAATAAGAAGATGGGCGCTAATTTGTTTATGGGTAATGACTACTGGCCCAAATTGATGTGGGTCAAGGAAGAGTTGCCGGAAATCTATGAGAAAACGGAGAGTTTTTTGGAAGTTAATGCTTTCTAAAATTTAAGGCCACCGGCAGGAAAGCAGTAGACCTCACGAACAATTTTATTTATACGACAGATCCCGATCTTCAGGCATTCTTCACTAAAATATTGGCGGCGGGAGACCTTGACCCAGCTAAATTCCCACCGCTGGTTATGACAACTGAGAAAGTTGGTTCGATTACTCTACATGCCGCAGATGAAATGGGCCTGCTAGGAGGAACGCCGGTATTTGGTGGGTGTGGGGATATTCCGGCCATTACAATCGGTTCCGGGTGTTCCGAAGACAATGATGCTCATATTTATTTGGGGTCATCTGGTTGGATGGGAACAATAACCAAACGTGGGACCAGTTCTGATGATTTTTATCTTACATTTGAAAGGGATAAAGATATTCGCTTGGATGGATTGAAATCCGCGGGCATGGCATTTAATTGGGCTATTGATCAATTCTATCATTCGGAAAAAGAGGTGATGAAAGGGGAGATTTACGATTTTGTGAATAAAGAGATCAAAGACGTTCCTTCTGGTTCTTTGGACATGCTTGCAACCCCATGGTTATTCGGCGGATTTCCGCCCATTCCTGCAAAAGCAAGGAGTGTATTCATTAATGTTACCAATCTTCATGATCGCCGCCATATGGTAAATGCAGTGCTTGAAGGCATATGTTACCAAATGCGCTGGATTATTGAGATATACCATAACAAAATTGGCAAGACGATTAATTCCATACGCGTTGTAGGTGGTTGCGCATCCAGTGATCATTGGATGCAAATGATGGCGGATGTACTTAAGATTCCCGTGGAAATACCTGAAAATCCCTCCCATGCAGGTGCCATTGGCTCTACGTATTGTGCTTTTATCGGCTTGGGCTTGTGTAATAATTTTAAAGAAGCAAAGCGGAAAATTAAAATTAAAAAGACCTTTCTCCCACTGAAGGATCATGAAGATAAATATGATGAACTCTTTAAAATCTATAAGGATATATGCCCCACAATGGAGGATATATTCAACTCTATTAATAAATGAGAAAGAGTGGGACCGGCTGATTAGAGAATCCATCCGGAGATTTAGCAGGAGAGCGCATTGTGAGTGCGTGCGACGTAGCTTTATACACTCAAAATGCCGTTCATATTATGATTTTCGGATGGAAACCCCAAGAATCAATAAGTAAGGGAAAACGGATCAATGAAGAAAATTGTTGTGTCTGAGTTCCATCAGGAGACTAATTCTTTTAATCCTTTGATCACCACTCTGAAGGACTTTGAAAGACGCACGATCCACCTGGGGAAAGAAATGTTTAATATGCACAATAAAAGAGAGTTGGCGGGTATGTTTCAGGCTATTGAAGAAAGCAATGGGGAGATTATCCCAGCTTGCTCAATGAATTCTCAAAGTGGTGGACCTGTGGACCAAAAGGTCATGGATTATTTTTTAGAGAAAACAAATGCTGTCATTAAACAAAATATGCCAGTGGATGGCGTATTCCTCTCACTACATGGTGCAACTCAGACAACCGAATTTGATGATGCTTGTGGCGTGATCCTTGAGACAGTGCGAAAAGAAGCAAGTGATCGTGCTATCATAGCAGTATCTGCCGATCTACATGCCAATGTCACATCTGAATGGATGAAGAATGCTGATTTTATATGTGGTTATCAGTCCTACCCACATTTGGATTTCTTCGATACAGGCTACCGTGCGGCCAAGTTGGGAATGAGGGGCATTTACGGCGAAAAGCTGCATATGGTTCGAGTATCAATTCCCATGATAATACCAGCCAGTTCTTACAGCAGTTTGTCTGGTCTTTTTAAAGAAGTGATTGATGAGGCAAAAGAACTGGTAAGAATGGGCAAGTTGTATGATTGCTCTATCTTCCAGATGCAACCTTGGCTTGATGTAAGTCCTGCCAGTGGTTCTGTAATAGTTACAATTGATAAAGATTATAATAAAGCCAATTTCTACGCTCTGAAGCTTGCCAGGCGCCTTTATGAAATGCGGAAAAATTTTGAGACCGATCTGTATACCATAGACCAAGTGATTGATATCGCTTTGGAAAACAAATCTGGGAAACCGATAATCCTTGTAGATTTTGCGGATTCTGCCAACGCCGGGTCTACGGGGGATAGTGTAGCTGTTTTAAAGCGGTTACTTGAACGAAAACTAAAACTAAAGACGGCACTCATTGTTAATGATCCTGATGCCGTGGAGTTGGCATATAAAGTTAATGTTGGTAATAAGGCTGAATTTTCTATCGGGGGGACACTAAATCCCAATATGTTCAGGCCTGTAAGGGCAGAAGCGTATGTAAAGTCTCTTCACGATGGGTTGTTTTGTTTGGAGGGGCCCGCAGGACGCGGCATGCTGAATGATATTGGGCGTACAGCGGTGGTTAAAATTGGGGAAATTGATATTGTCATTTGCCACTGTATGGTATTCAATGGTGATCCACAGATATATCGGGGATTTGGCGTTGAACCCGCTTTTTATCAAATGGTAGTAGTAAAAGCATGCAATTCTTTCAGGGAAGCATTTGGTCCCATTTCTGAAAGGATTTGCCTCACTGATACACCGGGCGCAGCTTCTGCGAATCTAAAATCCCTTCCTTATCGGAAGGTGCCCGATACTTTCTATCCGTTCTCAACTTTGGATGAATATCAAATAAAAATATCATAAACGCATGATCTTTCATATCATTTAATGGTATGTTGTCGCCCAAATTTTGAACGTTTAATAATATAATGTTTGCAAAGCAAGGAGGTAATATGCTATCTGAAGAGCGACGCAACAGAATTCTAGAAATAGTTAATCACGATAAGATTATTAAAGATAAACGATATTACAGAAAAATTTAATGTTTCTGTTGCAACCGCACGCCGTGACCTTGATATCCTAGAAGAGCAACTTTATATCAAGCGAATCTACGGTGGCGCCGCCCTTATGATGCCATCTGGTACCGAACCATTGTATTTTACACGGGAGATGGAAAACAGGGCTGAAAAAGTAGCCATTGGTAAGGTGGCTGCGGAAATGGTTAAAGAAGGAGATACTATATATATAGACATTGGGACGACCACTCTGGAAGTTGCCCGCAATTTGAAGAAAATAACGAACATTACTGTTATAACAAGTTCGTTAACAATTATGAACGAGCTCGCTAATTCCAATGTCACCGTTTATTCTTTAGGAGGAAAGATTTGTCCTCATGAATTGTCAATGTCAGGCAGCATTGCGATTAACTCGCTCGAACAATTCAACGTAGAAAAAGCATTCATAGGTGCAGCAGGTGTTACCTTCAACGAAGGAATATCTGACTTTAACTATGAAGAAGCCCAAGTCAGGCTTACTGCTATTAAACGGGCTAAACAATCCATCCTAGTTGTAGACAGTACCAAATTTGGTACCAATGCATTTGCTAGAACTTGTTCACTAGAATATTTCCATACGATAGTAACTGATATAAATTTACCAAAGAGCTTTGTTGACGGTATACAAGATCGAAAGATCAACCTGATCACAGTCCAGCCTGCCAAAGTTTATTAAAGCCAACCAATAATCATTATAGTTTACAAACGACCTGTCCAAAAGAACAGGCCGTTTCTTGTTGCTTTTTCCGTTTGCGTCAGCGACGCCTGGAAGAGCCGACTTTCTTGAAATCGATAAATCCCTGCATAACGTTGGTTTCGATCAACTGCACCCGCACCCGGTCGCCGACGTCCAACCCGTCGAAGCCAACCACCAGCTTTCCTTCCACCGGCAGGCTGAGCAACCGCACCCAGGTGCCTTTTTGGGATGCGCCCGTGACGATCGAATCGAACTGTTCTCCGAGCCTCGATTCGAGCAGCAGCGCCGCGGCGGATTTGCCAACCTGGCGTTCGACCTTGTTGGCGGCATCTTCCGCCTCGGTGCAGTGGGCGGCCAGCAGATCCAGATCCTTGATGTTGTAGGGCACAGACTGGCCGGCCAGGGCGGCTTTCACCAGGCGCTGGCGTAAGCAGGTCGGGGTAACGGCGGTTGGGGGCGGTGGAATGAGCATAGTCTTTGACCGCCAGGCCAAAATGTCCGGGGACGTTCCCATCGGGAGGTTCGGCAACGTATTCGCCGGAACCCAGAAGTTTGATCACCGAGAGGGATAGATCCGGGAAGCGCAGCGGATCGGCGGCTTTTTGCCCGACGAGGAACTGCTCCAGCGCTTTCGAATCCGGGAGCTCGGGCAGGCTGAACTTGTGATCCGCGGCAATCGCGACAATGCGGTCCCAGCGCCTGGGGGTGCGCACCACCCGGCGGATCGAAGGGAACTGGCTGGACGAGAGGTAGCGGGCGGTCACGCCGTTGGCGGCGATCATGAAATCTTCGATGATCTCCTTGGCGCGGTTCTTTTCCTCCACTTCGAGGGCACTGATTTGATCGCCGTCGAAGACCGGCCTGGCCTCGATGGTTTCCAGACTGAGCGCTCCATGGACATGCCGGAAATTCTTCATCCTTTGGGCGGCCCGGTCCTGCAGTTGCAGGTTTTCGGCCAATCCTGTGACGGCACGGATGGCTTCGGGGATGGCCGCGCCCTTCTCCAACCAGGCCGCCACGCTGTTATAAGCCAGTTTGGCATGATTATGCACCCAGGCCCGGTAGATACTGGAGCCTTCCAACGATCCATCCACGCCGACCAGCATCTCAACAACGATGGAGAGGCGGTCCTCTTCGAAATTCAAGGAGGTGATGTCGGTGGAAACCTTTTCCGGCAGCATCGGGAATATTTCGGCGGCGGTATAGACCGAGGTGGTGTTATGGCGGGCATGCTGGTCGAGCGCCGAGCCATCCATAATTGAAGAGCCCACATCTGCAATGGCAACCAGGACCTTTATTTTGTCTCCGGGCATGGCCTCGGCAACGCTAAGCTGGTCAAGGTCACGCGAGTCATCGTTGTCGATGGAAGCCCAGAGCAGGCTGCGCAGGTCGCGCATCCCCCGAGGATCTTGCCCCGTCTGTGTTTTTGCGGGCGCATGCAGCCTGGCAAGTTCATCCAGGGCGGCAGTGGAAAAATCGGGCAGCAGGCCACGCTCGAGCATGACCCGATGGGCAATTCTCTGCAAAATGAGGCGATGGCTTTGATCATCTGTAGTCATAAGAATTCCTGTTCAATTCGGGATGGAGATGGACCTAGCCAGCCTAAGGACCGCGCTTACCCCTTTTTCCGGTTGCGTTTCAACTGTTCTTCCTGTTCCTGCTGTTCCTGTTGGCGTTGTTTGCGCTTCTGTTCCAGTTCCTGATCCAGCACTTTTTGCTCCTGCTCGCGCTGTTTTCTGCCCTGGTTCTGCTGTTGCTCCATCTGCTGCTGTTCCTGCTGGCGCTGTTTGCGTTCCTGCTCCTGCTCGTCGTGTTGCGTCTTTTGTGCTTCGCTCATGCTGTTCTCCTTCTTGATAACCGATTTCGATCAGTATGCCGGGTGTCTCGATCTTGCCCTTATTTCAATTCTACACCTTTCCAGAGGGTGTGACGGATATGGAATAATTGGGTTCTCTGATCGGAAGGGAATGACTTGCGGCGATATCTGCGGGGGAAATTTTGCTCAGCATGCAGACAGCAGAAGGCTTCCTGCAGGAGCAGCCATCGGGAAGCGGTTAAATGTGGAAATTTCCGGTTCAAATTTGCGTGAAAATTATTTAATTCCTAGGAACGAATGCCGGCTTTATACAAGGATGCCATGCCAGGTGAATTCCCAGTTGAAGAGGGCGGGCAGATCATCGACTTTAAAGTGCCCGCCGCCACCGATTAAGATGTGATTGCCCCGGTGAGGAACCGGCTCCTTTCTTAATCGAGGACATTCTATGGCGTTGGTGTCGGGGTTGGAGTTGGCCCTTTGGCCGCAGCATCCTTGGCAGTCTTGGGCATCCCGGCCATGATCCAGCGGGTCAGCATGTCGATATACTGCTGGTCGAGCAGTTTGGTGGGCGGCATCTGGCGGATGGTCTGGCCGGTTTTCGGATCGGTGCCTTCGTGCCCGTTAATCAGCTGGAGCAGCAGGCTCTGCGGGTCCCCGGCGGCGATCACGGGGCGTTATCGCCGGAGTTCAGCATCTCGTCGTAGGAGGTCATCAGGTAGTTGTTATTCTGCTTGCCAGCCTGGTGGCAGGATATGCAGTAGCGCTTGACCAGCGGCGCCGATGTGAACATCATAGGATGGGACCTCGCCGGGTTTGAGGGCCGGGATCGAGCTGGTCAGCGTTGTCCCGGCAGGGAGAACGGAGCGGTTGTCCCAGGTATAGCGCATGAAGGTGGCGATGGACTGGATCTCGGTGGGGGAAAGTGCGCCGCCGTAGGGTTTCCCGAAGGGCGTCATGCCCGAATCCGGCCGGCCATAACTGATGATATCGGCCAGGGCGGTATCGTCGAGCGTGTACATCACATCGCTGCTGTTGATGGCCATGATCTGTTTGCCCTCCAGGCCCTTCACGCCGGTGATGACCGTGACCTTGCCATCTCGACCGTGACATTCGGCGCAGTTGAGCGAATACAGGTCCTGGCCGAGGGCGATCTGCTGGGGAATCGTCCCGGCGGCGGCGACCGGCTCCTGGGGCGGCGTGGTTACCGCTGCCAGCACAGTCAGCCCGACCATGCCGACCACGACCACGCCCATCACCGTCAGGGCGATTTTCCGCTTCGAGTAATGCCGCTTCGGGTTCCGGTCCAGCAAGGGCAGGAGCAGGAGCACCAGGATGGCAATGGCCGGGGATGACCGTTGTGCCCACCCATTCCAGTTTGCCGGGGAAATACTTGAGCATCTGGAACAGGAACAGGAAATACCATTCCGGGCGCGGGATGTAGGCGGTATCGTTCGGGTCGGCCTTGGGTTCGATGGGAACGCCGAGGAAGCTTGCCAGCAGGATCAGGACGATAAAAATTGCCAGCGAGATCAGCAGGTCCTTGTAGATGCTGTCGGGCCAGAAGCGCTCGCCTTTTTGCAGGGCCAGCTTGTATTTCTCCAGGATGGACTTTTTGTGTTCGTCTTTCATCGCGGCGCTCCTTTAGTCCTCCTTGTCCGGGAACTGCGATTCGCCGTGCTTGATGATGAGGTACAGGTGGACGCCGATCAGCCCGACCAGCAGGGCCGGGAACATCCAGATGTGGGCGGCGAAGAACCGGCTGAGGGTGAGCGCGCTCAGTTCCGGCCCGCCGCGCAGGGCTTTTTCGATGATCGGGCCGACCCAGGGCACCGTCCCGGCAATGGAGGTGCCGACCGTGGTGGCCCAGTAGGCTTTCTGGTCCCAGGGCAGCAGGTAGCCGGTGAAACCCATGCCCAGGGTCAGGATCAGCAGGCCAACGCCGACCATCCAGGTCAGTTCGCGCGGGTACTTGTACGAAGCGGTCACGAAGACCCGGATCATGTGGATGAAAACGACCAGCACCATCAGGGTGGCGCCCCAGTGGTGGATGCCGCGGATCAGCCAGCCAAAGGCCACACCGTTCATGATGTACTGGATGCTGTCGTAGGCGTGGTCGGGGGAGGGCGTGTAATAGACGGTCAGGAAAATGCCGGTGATGCCCTGCATCACAAACAGGAACAGGCTGGCGCTGCCGAGCGTGTTCCACCAGTTCCCTTTGGGTTCGGGACGGTCCAGAACGGCTTTATACAGGTCGTTGAGACCCAGACGTTCATCCAGCCAGGCGAAGAGTTTTTTGAACATGTCAGCTTTCCAGGAAGTGAATGGAGAGGATGCCGTTCTCGACCTTGGTCGCGTACGTGTCGAGCGGACGCGGCGGCGGCCCGGCAACGACCTTGCCGTCGATATTGAAATGACCATCGTGGCAGGGGCAGATGTATTCCTGCTTGTCCGCCTTCCAGTTGACGCGGCAGCCCAGGTGTGTGCAAACGTTGGAAAACGCCAGCACTTCCGTCTGCGATTTGCGCAGCACGAATACGCCGTAACTGTTGACCGTCTTTTCCCAGCCATTGACCTTGCTGCGTGTGAATGTGGACAGAGTGGGTTTGCCGACCTCGAAGCTGTCCAATTTCCCAAGGGGATCCAGGCGTCGGTGCTGGTGGTCGTGAGCGCCGGCTCGATCAGGTAGTGCGATAGCCGGCAGGCCAACGACCGCAGTGATGAACGCACCCACGGCCGCGGTGGTCAGTTTGACGAAATCACGCCGGCTGATATGATCGGAACCTGCCATGCGAACCTCCTGAGTGGTACATAAAGTAATATGGTCTCAATATCGGGATGCCAGTTTATTGAGATGTTACAAAAGAAACCATAAACCTTTATAATGGGTCATTATAAAGGATGTTGCAGGCTTCCCCATAAGGATGTCTGGAACGAATAATCCATGAGTATTGTCACTATTCTTGTCTGATTTACGGATGGGATAATAGACCATGTTTGGCAAATCGTGAGTGGGTAGTAACGACTTTGTTCGTTGGAAAAGATGCGACTGAAGTCGCTACTACATTTTTAGGAGGAGCAGATGGGCTTGAAAAGGAATGTCAGCCTGAAAGATGCCCTGCGGTACCAGGGCAAAGGTCCGATGCTGACCTTATATCCTGCACCGCATCGGAGGCCTGGGGATGGTCACCTTCGTGGGGTTGCATGTCCTGGCTTCCTTCGTGGGCGGACGGCGTTGGGAGCTTCATCAATCTCATTTACGAAAACTGGGCTTTCCAGATCGTCATCTTCTTCTGCGTGCTGTTCCACGTCATCAACGGCCTGCGCATCGTCATCCTGGACCTGTGGCCGAAACTGATCGAATACCAGCGCGAAGCCATCTGGCTGGAGTGGATGGTTTTCCTGCCCATCTACGGCATGGCAGTGTATGTCATCGTAAGCACGGCGCTGGGAGGTTAACATGGCAGCGAAAAACAGGACGCTTTCCCTCGCCAAGCGAGGTTTCGATTTCGAGATTTTCATGTGGCTCTTCACCCGCCTCTCGGCGCTGGCGATGTACCTGTGCGCCTTCATCGGCCTGGTGGGAGCGCTGATCATGGGCGCGCGCACCCAGGTGAATTTTGCAGACCTGATGCGCTGGACTTTCATGCCCGACTCGAACCATGTGCTGATGAACACCACCCTCAACAATATTGCCAATACGGCTGCCTGGGCAAGCCTGTTCTGGAAGATCATGGGCAGCATGTTCGTCGTCTTTGCCACCTCGCATGGACTGCACGGCGTGCTCAGCGTGGTGGAAGATTATCTCAAGAATCCCGTGGTGCGCCGGATCCTGCGGATACGTGGTCCTGGTGCTCACCTTCGTCGGGATCGCCATCGCCATTTACGTAATCTGGACACGCTAGGAGCCGCGGCATGATAACCCATCAATTCGAAGTGCTGGTGGTCGGGGCAGGCGGGGCGGGTCTGATGGCCGGCCTGTACGCCTCCCGGACCGCCAAAACTGCCATCATCACCAAACTCTACCCCACCCGTTCGCACACCGGCACCGCCCAGGGCGGCATCGGCGCGGCGCTCGGCAGCCAGGAAGAAGACCATCCCGAATGGCACACCTACGACACCGTCAAAGGCTCGGATTACCTGGGCGACCAGGATGCCATCGAGTTCATGTGCAACGAGGCCGTGCCGGCCGTCTACGAACTGGAACACATGGGCCTGCCCTTCGACCGGACGCCGGATGGCAAGATCTCCCAGCGCCCGTTTGGCGGGCATACCAATAACGTGACCGGCAAACCGGTCCGGCGCGCCTGCCATGCCGCCGACCGCACCGGTCACATGATCCTGCAGACGCTCTACCAGCAGTGCATGAAAAACAATGTCACCTTCTTCGACGAATTCCAGGCGGTTGACCTGCTCATGGTCAACGGGGCGGCGGCGGGCGTGGTTGCGATCGAACTTGCCACCGGCGAGATGCACGTTTTCCATGCCAAGGCGGTCATCTTCGCCACCGGCGGGCATGGGCGCATCTGGGAGATCACCTCCAACGCCTACGCCTTCACCGGCGACGGCCCGGCCATGGTCATGCGGCGCGGCCTGCCGCTGGAAGATATGGAATTCTTCCAGTTCCATCCCACCGGCATCTACAAGCTCGGCATCCTGATCACCGAAGGCGTGCGCGGGGAAGGCGGCATCCTGATCAACGGCAAGGGCGAACGCTTCATGGAGAAATACGCCCCCAAGGTCAAGGACCTGGCCTCGCGGGATGTGGTCAGCCGGGCCATCTACATGGAAATCCGCAACGGCAATGGCGTCAACGGGCAGAACTACGTCTACCTGGATGTGCGCCCGGAGAGCGTCAACCGATATGCCGCCCTGGATGGCCGCAAGAACCTGGATGGCTCCCCTTACACGGTCACCGGCGAGGAGATCCTGGCCAAACTGCCCGATATCGTGGATTTCTGCCGCGTCTACCTGGGCGTGGACCCGGTCACGCAGCTCATGCCGATCCAGCCCACGGCGCACTATGCCATGGGCGGCATCCCCACCAATAAGTTCGGTGAAGTCCTCTCGGACGAGAAGAATACCGTTGTTCCCGGCCTGTATGCGGCCGGGGAATGCGCCTGTGTCTCGATCCACGGGGCCAACCGGCTGGGCACCAATTCCCTGCTCGACCTGGTCGTCTTTGGCAAACATGCCGGCCTGCGGGCGGCGGAATTCGCCAAAGGCGCCGACTTCCAGCCCCTGCCGGATGACCCGACCGGATTCGCCCGGGCGCAGTTCGAGCGCATCCGCCAGGCGGATGGCAAGGAAAATGCCTTCGATATTGCCACGAGATGAAGAAAGTCATGTTCGACGATATGGGCATCTTCCGCAGCGGCAAGGGGATGGAGAATGCCCTGAATGTGGTGCGCGAACTTAAGGAACGCTACCAGCACGTCACGCGTGACCGACACCGGCAAGATCTTCAACATGGAAATGATGAACGTCTGGGAACTGGGCAACCTGCTCGACCTGGCCGAGCTCACCACCGTCTCGGCCATCGCCCGCACCGAAAGCCGGGGCGGCCATTCGCGTGAGGATTATCCCGAGCGGGATGACAAGAACTGGCTGAAGCATACGCTGGCCTGGGTGCATGAGGATGGCAGGATCGACCTGAAGTACAAGCCGGTGGTCATCACCAGCTTCGAGCCCAAAGTGCGAACGTATTAGCCTCACCGGCCCTTCCGAAAGGAGGGAGATAGAGTGGATGGGGAGGCAGGAGACAGATATGGAAGTCACTCTTAAAATCTTCCGCTACAACCCTGAAAAAGACAAGAAACCCTCCTACAAGACCTACAAGCTGGAGGCGCATCGAGACCGACCGCGTGCTGGACCTGCTTGAAAAGGTCAAAGGCTACCAGGATGGGACGCTCTCCTTCCGGCGCTCGTGTGCGCACGGCATCTGCGGGTCGGATGCGATGCGGATCAATGGGATGAACCGCCTGGCCTGCAAGACCCTGGTGCGGGATGTGGGCGCGAAGATCACCGTCGAACCCATCCTCGGCCTGCCGGTCATGAAAGACCTGATCGTGGATATGGAGCCGTTCTTTGCGAATTACCGCTCCGTCAAACCCTGGCTCATCAACGACGATCCCGAACCGGAAAAGGAACGCTACCAGAGCCCGGAAGCGCGCCTGCGTTTCGACGATACCACCAAGTGCATCCTGTGCGCCTGCTGCACCACCTCCTGCCCATCCTTCTGGGGCAGCGATGACTACGTCGGCCCGGCGGCCATCGTGGCCGCGCACCGCTTCATCTTCGACAACCGCGACCAGGCCGCCGCCGAGCGCCTGAAGATCCTGAACGAAGTCACAGGCGTCCACCGCTGCCACACCGTCTTCAACTGCACCATGGCCTGCCCGCGCGAGATCCAGATCACCAAGGCCATCGGCGAGGTCAAAGGAGCCATCGCGACGGGCCGGCTGGATTAGCCAATCCCGGAATATACGCAGAACGGGTGGCAGCGCCACCCGTTCTGCGTTATTTGTATCTCCGGATTTTCCCAGAGTCCGCCTGTTTCATGGAGATAAAAGCGGTCCCGGCTGGCTGAGAGCTGCGACCAGCGCAATGGCGGCGTTCTCAGCGGCTTTCCTGGTATTCCGCCCCATCTGCCGGAATTGGAGCAGCATTTGCGGATGGCGGAGGATGGTCTTGATGATCTCTCCCGTGCGCAGGTTGTACTGCTCGTCCAGCAGCGCTTCCAGGTTAAAGGGGATGGGCGCCCGGGGGCCATCGCTGACGGCGCGCAGGGACAGGAGCGGCACCCCGCCTTCCACGGCGACCTGGGCAATGCCGGTCGTCTCCATTTCCAGAATGGGATTAATCATCTGCTCCGGCTGGTGTTGGATAAATTGAGAACCACGCGTGGTGATAGCGGTTCCATGGTACGGACTCGCCCGGCGCGCCTGCAGGGCCTGGACGGCTGCCTGCCAGGCCGCATCAGACAATAAGGCGAGAGGCTGGAACGGCCCCGGCAACCCCTGCTCGAGCAGGCAGGCATGTCCGGATGCAACCACGTCCCCGATCTCCAGGTCAGCATTGACTGCGCCGGCTACGCCAACGGAAACCAGGAGTTGTGGATCGGCCGCGTCAATCAGGGTACGCGCGGCCTGGGCAGCCTGCTTGAGACCCATCCCAGAGGTAAGCAGCCAGCAATCCCGGTCAGCCAGCCGGAAGCGCTGACAACGGAACGGGCCCACGTCGGAACAATTGCGCTGCTCGATCAGGCGCAGCACTGCCTGGCTTTCCTGCTTCATCGCCGCGATGATCCCGATGGTTTCCATGTTAGTTTTACCCCGTCAGTATTGTCCAAGGAATGGCCAGCATTTTTTGATCCAGACGTTTGGTTTCCCGGCCACAATGTACAAGCAGGCCCGCAGAAGTATCCGGATGTTCATCCAGGAAAGTGCGCAAGCCCGCTGCATCGCGAAAGCCGGGGTTGTCCGTCATTTTGACTTCAACAGCAATCGTTTGCCGCCCATATTCGACCACAAAATCCACCTCGGTGCCATCCCGCCTTCTCCAGAAATAGAGACGTCCGTACGGGTTCATCAGCCGAGTCAGCAGCCGGAGATGATGGAAGATGAGTGTTTCAAAGTAGGCGCCATATTCCCGCGCTTTACGCAAATCATCAAGATCGAAATACCCGGAGAGAAAAACGGCCAGTCCAGGGTCATTCAGGAATGCCTTGGGAGATTTGAGCAAACGGGTGGTGTGGCTGACTGTGTAGGCCGGCAGACGTTCAAATAGGTTGGTGGTTTCCAATAAATTCAGATAACGATGTACGGTCGGCTGGGACAGTTGTGCGTCCCGCGAGACTCCTGATTGGTTCAGTAGCTGGCCAGAACGTAACGCCACCAGTTCCATCATTTTACGGAAATCAAGCAGGGCATCGATCTGGGCCACCTGACGCAGATCGCGTTCAAGATAGGTGGCAACATAGCCATCCCACCAGCGCGTCCAGGATTGCTGAGAGTCAAGCATCAGCAAGGCAGGCATCAGTCCACGCAGAATAACCTCCGAAGGGTCGGGAAGGGCTGCAGGCAAAATCCCTTCTTCCGGAAAATCGCCTGCCAAGAGGCGTGTGAGCATGTTGGTCGGCGGGATCGCGTGGATTTCGCCAAGCGCCAGCGGGTCAAGCACAAAGTAGACCGCCCGCCCAGCCAGACTTTCGCTGACCTGTTTCATAAGAAGCAGGTTGGCTGATCCAGAAAGCATAAAATGGTACTTACCGGGATTCCGATCAACAGCACGTTTAACAGCCAGCAGAAGATCGGGCGCTTTTTGTACCTCATCGAGTACAACCCGGTCTGTTCCAGCCCATAGGCCTTCCGGATCCCGGCGTGCCTGCGCCAGAACATCGAAATCGTCCAATGTATGGAAGCGCCAACTACGAAAAGGGTCGGCATTGAGCAGCAAGGTGCTCTTGCCAACCTGGCGCGCGCCGCTCAAGACGATGACGGGGTGATCCTGGCTGGCTATCTGCAGCGAAGAAGTGAGCCAGCGTTCGTAATATATTTTTGGGGGTGAATAAAAGTTATTCATAATATGAATAATAATGATTTAGCTCCTCAGAGTCAATAGGTAAACCGCTTCAAGCATCTCATCCTCAGTCCCTATCAACTGCAATCGGCACACAGCCCAGCTATTAATCGAAATATATTGCCTGCAACGTGCGAATAGTCTGCGCAGTTTGCCTGTGCGCAGGCTATAGTAATATCATCATTACCCTTACGGGGACCTGTGGCTGACACGAAGAACGCCTCCTTGCGGAAGCGTTCTTCTTTTTGGCGGGGAGGGCGGGATTCGAACCCGCGGCTGAGTTTTAATCCCAGCACTCACTTAGCAGGCGAGCCCAATCGGCCACTCTGGCACCTCCCCAGGTGCAAACCAACTTCCCCCTGTGGGTTCAAGGCGGAGGGAGAGGGATTCGAACCCCCGGTGACCTTGCGGCCACGACTGATTTCAAGTCAGTTGCCTTAAACCACTCGGCCATCCCTCCGGAAGTGAGGATTTTACCATAACTTGCAGGCGTTGCAAGGCGTACCCAGATTGGTTCAAACGATTCTTAACACGAATACCCTGCGGGTATGATGTGACACGAATAGGACGAAGTCCACGAATTTTTTTAGGTTATTCGCGTCATTTGTTCATTTGCCCTATTTGCGTTGAAAATTGTACGGTAGAAAGAAGATTTTCTAAAATTCCAGCCTTGACAAACCAGAATATATGTTCTATACTCGGGCAATAGAATGTTTGTTCTAGCCGTTCAACACCTACAGGAGGTTGTCATGAACACCAGTTTTCGAAACAATCGTGGAATCGGTTCCTTGCTCAAGAATGTCACCGTCCGGCGCGGCATGGCCTGGGGCGTCATCATCATTGGTGCCCTGCTGGCATTTGAGATCTTCAATTACAGCACCACGCAGTTCGCACTGGCGGATGTGCTTGGCAGCCTGAAATTCGCCGGGATCCCCTGGTCCACCATCCTGGCGCTGGCTTTCTGCGGGATCGATTTTGCCGGTCTCGCCCGCCTTTTCACCCCGGAACAGGGTCGCGATGAGCCTGCCGAAGTCTGGTATCTCTTTGGCGCCTGGCTGCTGGCGGCCTCCATGAACGCCGCGTTGACCTGGTGGGGCGTCTCCGTGGCCATTGTCGACCACACCAGCCTGGCCGGAGGCGTGGTCATGTCGAATGCAACCCTTACAAAAGTGGTGCCGGTCTTCGTTGCCCTGATGGTCTGGCTGATCCGCGTGCTGATCATTGGGACCTTCTCGGTTGCCGGGGAACGTCTCTTCACGCAGGCGGATACGCGCGGTCCCCTGCGCCCGGCACTCCAGCCGGCCAGCGCATTGGCATCACATGCGCGACCTTCCGTTTCCAACACCTTTCAGGCTGCTGCGAAAGTTGGCCGCCCGGAGTCGGCCTATGCCCGTCCCGAACCGACCTACCACAACATGTCCTTAAGCGCCAAGCCAGCCCGCGAAGCTGAGTATGTCGATGGTCCGCGCGCTTCCTGATAAGTTCGAGGCGCCATGCCTTCCAGACACGCCGCGGCTCCCACCAACCAGACAACCGCCTTGGGACAAGGCGGTTGTTTGTCTGGATTCCTGATCCCGCCGCTGGCAGTGGTTTGCGTTGGGATCATCCTGGGATTGACCTGGCTTGGCTCCGGGCCAACCTCCACTCTCGCCGCCGTGCCAGGGAAAAACGGGAGCAGCGCGGCAACAGCTCTCTTTGTCAACGTGCAGGAGGCAGGCGTCATTTCCCCGGTTTTCCGGCCGGAGGTGCAGTATTGGAGCGGATCCATCCGGACCTGGGCTGTCGCTGCCGGGCTGGACCCGAACCTGGTCGCCACAGTGATGCAGATAGAGTCCTGCGGCGATCCGCGTGCCCGCTCGCGTGCCGGGGCAATGGGGTTGTTCCAGGTGATGCCCGATCACTTTTCCGCAGGCGACGATCCCTACAACCAGGATACCAACGCCAGCCGCGGCCTGGCCTACCTAAAGCATTCCCTGGCAGTAGCCAACGGTAATGCGCGCCTGGCGCTGGCGGGATATAACGGTGGGACCGGTGTGATCGGGCGCTCCGAATCCAGTTGGGCGGCGGAGACGCAGCGGTATGCTTACTGGGGGAGCGGGATTTACGCCGACGCATCCAGTGGCGCAGCAGTAAGCCTGCGCCTGCAGGAATGGATGGCAGCCGGCGGCGCGAGCCTGTGCCGGCAGGCGCGTGCCCGGCTGGGGATTAATCCATAGGGGATGATCCGGCCGACTTGAGCACCGGCAGGAAAATGCAGAAGGTCGTGCCTTTATTTTCCGCCGATTTGACTTCTATGCGTCCCCCATGGCGGTTGACAATCCAATAGGCGATCGATAGCCCCAACCCGAACCCGCTGGTCTTCGAGCGGGTCCGGGATTTCTCCGCCCGGAAGAAACGCTCAAAGATGTGCGGTAAATCCTCGACAGCAATACCCTGCCCGGTATCACGAACGATGAGCCGGGCATTGTCGCCCAATCTTCCCAGGCTGAGAAAGACTTCACCACCTTTGGGGGTATATTTAATCGCATTCGAGATCAGGTTGATGAGGACCTGTTTCAACCGGTCACGGTCGCCGCTGACGATGATCTGATCGATCTCGGTTAATTTTATATTCACGCGATCACGCGCCAGCACACGCATTTCTTTGAAAACATCCAGTAAAAGTGTATCCAGTTCGACCGGGGCAAAATAGAGCGGTAATTTCCCGGATTCAGCCTGCGCTTCCAGCAGGAGATTCCCGACCAGGCGGGTCAAGCGGTCGGCCTCATCTTCGATGGTGTCCAAAGATTCTTCATCCACTTGTTTCATGCGGCGCATCAAATCCACGTTCCCTTTGATGACGGTCAACGGTGTGCGCAGTTCATGGCTGACATCCGCCAGGAAACGCTGCTGGGAAGTGAAGATTTGTTCCAGGCGCTCGAGGGTCTCATTGAACGCATCTATGAAACGGCCCGTCTCATCGTTTTTGGAACTGGGATTGGGAATCCGTTGGGAAAGATCGTCGGCGCGACTGATCTGGAGAGCAGTCTCCGTAACCGCCGAGAGCGGAGAAAGCGCGCCTTCGATGGCAAACCAGGAGGCCGCAGCCGCCACGGCCATGGATGCGGCGGCGGTAATGATGATGATCTCGAGCAGGGCGCGCCGGGCCAGGTCGACCACCTGCATGCTGGCGGCCACCTGCAATGTCCCGATCGGGCGCCCGCCGGCTTCCAGCGGAACGGTCAACACGCGCAAGTGTCCCCAGGACAGGTATGAGTCGTGGTAGACGGAAATCCTGGATCGAAACCCGGCCGGGTCGAGCGGCGTATCGAAAATGCCCAGATTTGGCGAGGAAAAACTCAAGTGACCGTGTTGATCCCAGACCTGATAACTGATGTTGGCGGTCAGGTTCAGTTCGTTCATGACACCCGGGGTGATGCCACCGCTTGTGTTTACCCGCAAGTCTTGCATCAGAGCCGTATAGGTCTGGATGATCGTGTCGTCAATTTGTGTAACCAGCAGAACATTAACGAGAAAGAAGACCAACACTCCAAATAAAAGCAAAATGCCCCCGGTGAGTGATTGAATATAAGCTTGTCAGGCGTAATCGCAGGGACATTACGGATTCTCGCGCAGGACGTATCCCACGCTGCGGACGGTATGGATGAGACGCGCCTCGTTCTCCAATTCGAGCTTTTGCCGCAGGTAGCGGATATACACTTCCAGCACGTTGCTCTCGCCGCCGAAATCATAGCCCCAGACGCGGTCAAAGATGACCTCGCGTGTCAATACCTGGCGCGGGTGGCGGAGGAAGAGCTCGAGCAGTTCATATTCCTTGGCGGTCAAAGGCACCAAGCGTTTCCCGCGCGTCACCTGGCGCGAGTCGGAATCCATGGTCAGGTCGGCAAACTGGTAGACCTGGTTGCGTTCCGTCTGGGTGCGGCGGAAAAGGGCGCGGATGCGGGCGGTCAGTTCATCCAGGTTGAACGGTTTGACGATGTAATCATCTGCTCCGGCGTCCAGGCCCTGCACACGATCCTGAATGGTATCCTTGGCGGTCAGCATCAGGATCGGCAGGCCGCCCTGCAGGCGCAGGCGGCGGCAAACCTCCAGCCCATCCATACCGGGCAGCATCCAATCCAGAATGACCAGATCCGGATGATGGTCGTGCGCCAGGTTCAGGCCGGTGCGGCCGTCTGTGGCTACGTCCACGGTATAACCCTCGTAAGCCAGTCCACGCTGCAGCACTTTCAGGATGGCCGGATCATCTTCGATAATCAGGATTCGTTCGTTCATAGTGGGCCTCTACTCAAAATATACCACAAACTTTTGGTAGAATGGAAGCCATGCACTTATCCAAACGCCTTTTCGACCTGTTGGTAACCACGTTGGGCCTGGTCATCATCCTGCCGTTGATGCTGGTACTCTCCCTGCTGGTCTGGATCTTCCTGGGAGTCCCGATCCTTTTCCGCCAGCCACGCCCCGGCTACAAAGGCCGGCCTTTTATCACTTATAAATTCCGGACGATGACGAACCGCAGCGGGCCGGACGGGAACCTGCTGCCGGATGCCGAGCGCCTTACTCCTTTCGGGCGTTTCCTGCGTTCCACCAGCCTGGATGACCTCCCCCAACTCTTCAATGTGCTGCGCGGCGAGATGAGCCTGGTGGGGCCGCGCCCGTTGCTGATGCAATACCTGAAGCGCTATACTCCCGAACAGATGCGCCGGCACGATGTGCTGCCCGGCATGACCGGCTGGGCCCAGATCCACGGACGCAACACGCTGGACTGGGAGGAAAAATTCCGCCTGGATGTCTGGTATGTGGACCACTGGTCCTTCTGGCTGGACCTCAAGATCCTATTCCAGACGCCGTGGAAGGTGTTCAAGCGCGAAGGCATCAGCCAGCCCGGGCATGTTACGGCAGAAGAATTCAAGGGATCGGGGGATAGTAAATTAACCGGAGATGAACGGAGATAAACGTTACCCGAATTTTCTCTGCCTGACCACTTCAAACATCAGGATTGCCCCTGCCACCCCCGCATTGAGCGACTCGGCCACGCCCGGCATTGGGATGCTGACGGTGCCATCTGCCAGTGAGCGTGCCTCTTGCGTGGCGCCCTCGGCCTCACTGCCAACGATGAGCGCCAACGGGAGGCGGAAATCCGCCTGCCAGCAGGGGCTGCCCGACATGTCGGCCAGGTAGACTTGCAGGGATTGCGTGGCCTCCCGGATCTCCTCCCAGGTGAGAGAGCGGATGGGCAGCCGGAAATGCGCTCCCATGCCGGCCCGCACCACCTTCGGGGCGAATGCATCCGTCGTTTCGGGCGGTAAAAAGACCGCCTGCACACCCGCCGCGGCGGCTGTCCGCAAGAGCGTGCCCAGGTTACCGGGGTCGCGGAGCGAGTCGGGGATGAGCGCGAAGGTGAGAGGTTGGGGGATAGCGAGCGGGGAATGATCCAGTACAGCCAGGAGGCCTTGTGAGGTCTCCGTTTCGGAAATGGAGTCCAGGAGCGCAGCCGGGACCTGCTCCGCGTCGATGCCTTTTGCTTCCATCTTCTTGACGACTTCCCGGCCGCGCTCGCTCAACCCGGGAGCGTATAGAACAAACTGCACCGGCCAGCCGGCCGCCAGGGCTTCTTCCACCAGCCGCACCCCCTCCGCCACAAAGGCCCTGGCGGCATGGCGCTCCTTCGGGCGGCCCATCAGGCTGCGGGCCAGTTTGAGCTTAGGGTTTTGGGCCGAAGTGAGCATGCCAGGCTTTCTCAAAGGCGGTTAGCGTGGCGGTATCGTAGAGCACGACCCGGACAAGTTTAAGACTGGATGGCTTCTCCAAATAGTCCCGAATGGATTCGAGCATCACGTGCGCGGCGCGCTCCTTCGGGAAGCCAAAGATCCCGGTCGATATGGCCGGGAACGCGATGGATGCCAGCCCCAACTCATCGGCCAGGCGCAATGATCCGGTTGTTGCTGCGCCAAGTTTGGAATCCTCGTCGCCGTCACCCCATACCGGCCCGACCGCATGGATCACGACCCGGCATGACAGGTTCCCGCCGGAGGTCCAGGCCGGTGCGGCGTGGCTGACGGGGCCATGTGTCTTTACCCAGGCATCCGATTCGCGCTGGATGGCCGGCCCGCCCCGGCGGAGGATGGCGCCGGCCACGCCGGCTCCATGCTGCAAATAGGCATTGGCAGCGTTGACGATGGCGTCGGTCGTCTCGTCGGTTATGTCTCCCCGGACAAGCTGGAGGGTCCGGCCGGAGGGAAGGGTGGTTTCGGTCAGGAGGATATTCACGGGAATATTTTACCCCGGATAGGAAGGGGATGAGAGTGAGGATTGTAGATTTTAAATTGGAGATTGGGGGAGGCGCAAATGATGAAACAATGAGGATCAATTATTGGGGTGAATTGGGGTGGAGGAGAGCAGAGAGCGGAGAACAGAGAACGGTATTTAAAAAGATTCGGCCGGGGTCCTGGAACCCCGACCGATTATTGATCATGACGGATTGCTATTATTTATTGGCCTGCGCCACGACGGCGGCAAAAGCCTGCGGTTCTTTCACGGCCAGGTCTGCCAGCATCTTGCGGTTGAGGGTTATGCGGGCCTTCTTCATGGCGGAGACCAGGCGGCTGTAGGTTGTGCCGTTCAAGCGGGCCGCGGCGTTAATGCGGACGATCCACAACTTACGCAGGTCGCGCCGGCGGACACGCCGGTCGCGCGAGGAGTACCACATGCTCTTCAGCATCGCCTCATTGGCGCGCTTGAACAACAAATGCTTCGAACCTCGCTGCCCCTTGGTATACTTCAAAACTTTCTTGTGACGCAGATGACCTTGCGGTCCACCTTTCACGCGAGCCATTGTTTACCTCCTGCGAACCCCCGGGCGCCGGTGCAGGGATAGCCCCTGCGCTCCAGTTGCATACACCCGGTAGCCGCAATAAAAACGGATAGGGACTATGAAGCTAGGGCTTCATATTTGGCGCCAGGCGCCGGACGCGCTTGATGTAACTTTTCCCCTGGACGGCAACCATTTCACCGAACAAGGCCTTCACGCGGCGCGATCTATTGCGACGCAGGTGGGCCTTGCCGCCCTTGGTGCGCACGACCTTGCCAGACCCGGTAACGCCAAACCGTTTCGAAGTGGCCTTATGGGTCTTCAGCTTCAACTTACCATCTTTCAACTTGCGCGGCACAGCTTTTACTCCTTTACTACAGATTTCGCAGGGACTTGTTCCTGCGGTAGTTCAACCTTTTCAGAGGTCTCGTCAGCGTCTTCCCTGGTCTTCTTCTTGCCGCCTTTGGCAGGGACGAGCATCATGGACATGGCCCGGCCTTCGATGGCGGGCGCCTGTTCCACTACAGCCACATCTGCCAAGCTCTGGGCAATCTCTTTCAAGTCTTCGAGTGCAATTTCCGGGTAGGTGATCTCGCGGCCGCGGAAGCGAACAGTCACACGAACTTTCATGTTATGTTCCAGCCAGCGGCGGGCGTCGTCCACTTTGAAATCACGGTGGTGACCGGTTGTCTTGGGGCGCAGGCGGATTTCCTTGACCTCCACTTTGGTCTGGGCCTTACGCGCCTCGCGCTCCTTCTTTTCCTTTTCATACAGGAACTTGCCGAAGTCCATGATCCGGCAAACGGGTGGGGTGGAGTTGGGGGCGACTTCTACCAGGTCGAGTTCCGCCTGTTGGGCCATCCGCAGGGCTTCGCGAGTGGGGACCACTCCCACGTTTTCGCCGGTCGCACCGATAAGCCGTACTTCGGGAACTCGTATGGACTCGTTGACTCGAAATTCGTTAGCGCTGATACTTCTCTCCTTAATAATAATAGTAACCAGCCATAAGGCTGGCTTAAGCGGGCTGATGATACCATGGAGTCGGAGGAATCGTCAATAAACTGGTGCCAAAAAACGGTAGTTCCCCAACCCAACCCGGAAAAGATTTAACGCAAATGGCGCGAATATTGCGAAGGGAAGAACAAAAAAAGAAGGCCCTTCGACTGCGCAGGCTGCCCTGCCTGCGTCAGCCCTGCACCGACCGCAGGACGGTGTACCGCAGGTACAGGTGCGTTCGGTAAAACGGTAGTTCCCCGCCCCAACCCGGAAAAGATTTAACGCGAAATGGCGCGAATAATGCAAAGGGAAGAACAAGCAAGACGTCAAAGAGACGAAAACAGGCTCAAACCTTTTCGGGTATCATGGGATATATATAGTGTGAGCATTCATTATATTACAGCGGGAGGATGATGGACGAACAAAATGCCATCCGGCGATTGAAATCCGGTGATATCGGCGGACTGGAGTGCCTGGTCGAACTTTACCAGGTGCGGGCGGTACGCACGGCGTTCCTGATCACACGTGACGCGGCCCAGGCCGAGGATGCAGTACAGGAGGCTTTTCTGCAAGTCTATCGTTCGATCCGGCACTTCGATCAGGATCGCCCGTTTGCAGCCTGGTTCATGCGCAGCGTCATCAATGCCGCAGTAAAGGCCGCTCAAAAGACGGCGCGACAGGTTAGCGCGGATTCCGCCTCGGACGGTTCCACGTTGGAGGATTGGCTTGCTCCCGGCGTATCGGTCGAGCAACAAGTCGAAAGCTCCGAGTTCCAGCGCCAGGTTTGGGAAGCCATGCAGAATCTTTCTCCCCGCCAGCGCGCCGCCATTGTCCAACGCTATTTCCTGGACATGAGCGAGAAAGAGATCGCCGCAGAACTCGAGGCTGCGCCCGGGACGGTCAAATGGCTGCTGCATACCGCCCGGAAGAACCTGCGGGCCCTGCTTTCGGAAAGGACAGAAAAATGAACGACGAAAGCATCCGTAAAAGCCTGGAAACCATCGCACGGGAAACCATCCCGGAAAACACCGACCTGTGGCCGCGCCTGGCGGCCCGCCTTGCGCGAAAGGACACAGGCGCCATGAGCTTGAAATGGAAACTCGTTTGGACGATCGTGCTCGTCTTGTTGGGGCTGTCCGTGGTGACCGGCGTTGTATACGCGATTGGACGGATTACCGGCTACATCCCGGGCATTGGCTTCGTGCAGGATAATTCCCTGCGTGTGCTGGCCGAGCCTGTCAGCCAAAGCCGCGCTGGGATTACCGTGACCATCGAACAGGTCATCGTCGATCCGGAACGGACGGTCATCGTTTATAAGACGGAAGGCCTGTCGTTAGCAGCGGCCAACTCGCAAGGAGAAGGCGCAGTTCTCGGTTCAGCGGCCTTCCTTCGATTACCCGATGGTACCCTGTTGGGAGAGACACCGGATATCGGCTATGCAGGCACGCCTGAACCGCTTATTAACGATGAACATACCCAGGGCGGGTGGCCGAATTATGTGTGGCGGCTGGTCTATCCGCCGATCCCGGCGAAAGTGGACGAAGCCATGCTGCTTATCCCGGTCCTTCAGACCATGCCGGCCGGTGCCGCACCTGAAAACTGGGCACTGACCTTCCGTCTCAAGCCGGCACCGGCAAATATGACCATGGCCCCGGTGATCGCCTTTACCCCGCCGGCCACGCCTGGTGACGGGACACCGGCAACAAGGGAGATCGCCGTGTCCACGCTTTCCAGCGCTGCAACGCATAATGGATTTACCCTCCAATTGGAAAATGTCGTTGAACTGGAAGACGGATTTGTTTTTACCGGAAGCCTGTCCTGGGAGGATACGGTGTTCCCCGCCGGCAAGGGCATGATCTCGGGGATGGTCACGCCAACCTTGACCGATCCCGGCAACCAGGATATCCCAATTGAAGAGGTGCAGGTTGCCAACGGATATTCCGCAGATGAACATAAACTGGCGTGGTCATTCCGCACCAACCGCAAAAATTTCTCCGGGCCGTTGGTATTTAGCGTTCCGGCAGTCAACACGACCATCCTTCCACCGGAAACCGATTTCGAACTGGACCTCGGCCCGGCTCCCCAAGTTGGGCAAGAGTGGGACGTCAAGCGTGATTTCGTTTTCGCAGGACATACCATCCACCTGTCGTCGGTCCAACTGTTGACCAATTCCGATCCGTGCTGGAAGTATGAGGTTGCGTTCAACTTTGCCAGCGACGAAGAAGGTATTTCTGCCTTTATAACCGACACTGTTCCCCAGCCGACCCCAGGGCAGCCTTGCCCTGCCGGTGGAGGCGGCGGGGGCGGCGGACCGGCAGACCCAAAAACATTCTCCACTGGTACCACCTACAGCGGCATACCAACCGGCCTACACCACTTTACCATCCGCGCATCCATCCCATATCTCATCACCGGACCATGGCAGGTTACCTGGACCCCGCCGGCCGTCGAAGCGCCCACCCCCACAATGGAACCAGGCGCATGTCTCACGCTCGAAAAATGGGATCAATTGATGGAAGGGAATGATCCGGTCCCGGCCGGATTGGGAGGCAAAATTATTACAACCGTCAACGAGGGCGGACCCTTGCCTGCGATATATATCAGCAGCCTGGATGGCACGAACGCAAAGAAACTCTATACCGGTGCATGGCCGAGCCTCTCGCGAGATGGAACGCGCCTGGCCTACAGCGCGGCGGATGGGTTACGTGTCCTCGATCTTTCCACCGGAGGAAGTGTTTCGCTTGGGACAGATGGTTACAACCTGATCTGGTCGCCGGACAGCACACGGATCCTGTATACGACCACTTTCCACTTGTATGTGATCAATGCAGATGGGACAGGGCTACAAGAAATCGATACCGGCTCCGCACAGGTCATCTCATCGGTGGGCTGGCTGCCCGATAACCAGACCATCGTTTACGGCGCGATGGGCGGAGACGGGTTTACTTTCACCACGTACAACCTGCAAAGCAGAGAGACGAAGAGCCTGTTCTCCTTCCAGAACAAGGCAGGATACGGTGATATTTCAGCGGACGGGCAGTGGATCGTTTTCAGCGACAAGGTGTTCGGCGCGCAGAACTGGGGCATCTTCATCGCCCGGCTGGATGGCACCGAACGCAAGCTGGTGGCAGACCCGGGAGTCCCCACGGCCTTTACTTCGATTTGGGGGCCGGGTACCCCTTCGGGTACAGGTGGTCAGTGGTTGATCCTCAACACGCAGACCACCAAAGGTGCTCAAATCCCGGTGTTGGTCGATCCATTCACTTGCCAGAGCGCGCGCTTGCAAGCCGTCGATGCCATGGTCGAGGGCTGGAGTCCATAAGAACCTCTAACAAAACCGGCTCCCGCCGCCTAGCAGCTTGTCGGAGAGAAATGTTTCGCGATGGAAAACGCCAATTTAACCGCGAAGAAAGGAAGAACGCGAAGCTTTTTATGGTTTTTCTTGGCGTTCTTTGCGTCTTCGCGGTAAAAATACGGTCAACCATCGGGTTCTCCGACAGCCTGCTAGAGTGAGGTTTTGTCAGGCACTCTAAGCCAGGATATCCCTTACCCAGACGGAGGGGCCTCCATGGAATGCAGGCCAGCCGGTCAAAAAAGACGGAGAGTTACATGCTCTCCGTCTTTGTGGGTTTAATGTGCACCTCTGCGGCCGGCTTCCTACAGTTCGCTCGAGCGCTTTCCAATCCGATCCTTGGCCCGGGCGATGAACTCGGCCAGCGGGATGTTATCGGCGCGGCTGCCGTCCCGCACCCGCAGCGAGACCTGCCCGGCGCTGGCTTCGTTCTCGCCGACCACCAGCATGTAGGGCACTTTCATCAATTGCGCATCGCGGATCTTGGCGTTCATGCGCTGGGCGCTGAGATCGGCGCTGACACGCATGCCCTGCTCGCGCAGCTGGGCCACGACCTTTTCGGCATATTCGTTCTGGTTATCCGTGATCGGGATGACGCGCGCATGCTCGGGGCTGAGCCAGACCGGGAAATTGCCGGCGTAGTGCTCGAGCAGGAAGCCGATGAAGCGCTCGTGCGTGGAGAGCGGGGCGCGGTGGATGCACAGCGGCGTCTCTTCGACCCCGGCCTTGTTCATGAAGTTCAGGTTGAAGCGGCCCGGCTGGGCAAAATCCACCTGGTTGGTGGCCAGGGTGAACTCGCTTGCCCGATGGCCGCTCCAGATCTGCACGTCGATCTTCGGGCCGTAGAAGGCGGCCTCGTTGGCAGCCTCCACGAACGGGACGTTGCCGTTCTTCATGGCGTTCCGCACCATGTCTTCGGTCTTGAGCCACAGGCGCTCGTTATCCACGTACTTCTTGCCCAGGCCTTCCTTGCCATGCAGCGAAAGGCGCATGACATACTTGCCGATGTCGAACAGGTCGAAGTACTTCTTGTACAGGTCGATGACCGCCATGAATTCCTGCTCGAACAGTTCCTCGGGCACATAAATGTGGGCATCGTTCATCTGCATGGAGCGGACGCGCATCAGGCCGAACAGCTCGCCGGATTTCTCATAGCGGTAGCACGTGCCATACTCGGCCAGCCGGATGGGCAGGTCGCGGTAGGAGCGCGGCTTCGAGCCGTAGATCTTGTGGTGCATCGGGCAGTTCATCGGCTTGACGTAGTACTTCGTCCCTTCCATTTCCATGGGCGGGTACATGCTCTCGGCATAATAGGGCAGGTGGCCGGAGTGCAGGAACAGGTCTTCCTTGGCCAGGTGCGGCGTGCGCACCCGCAGGTAGCCGGCCTGCTCTTCCATCTCCTTGGCCAGCCGTTCGAGTTCCTCGATGATGACGCCGCCGCGCGGCAGCCAGAGCGGCAGGCCGGGGCCGACTTCTTCATCATAGATATAGATTTCCAGCTCCTTGCCGAGCTTGCGGTGGTCACGCGCCTTGGCTTCCTCGAGCATCTTCAGGTATTGCTTGAGCTCATCCGGCGTCTTCCAGGCCGTGCCGTAGATGCGCGTCAGCATCTTGTTGTGTTCGTCGCCGCGCCAGTAGGCCCCGGCGATGGACATCAGCTTGAAGGCGGACGGGTTGATCTGGCGGGTGGTCTCGACGTGCGGCCCGCGGCACAGGTCCGTGAAGGTATCGCTCTGGTAGAGCGAGATTTCCGGCTTGTCGTCCAGCGGGTTGCCATATTCGTCCAGTCCGCCTTTTTCCAGCCCATCGATCAGTTCCAGCTTGTAGGGCTGGTCCTTGAAAACCTGGCGGGCTTCCTCGGCCGAAACGACCTTTTTGACGAAGGGATGCCCGCCGGCGATGATCTGGCGCATGCGTTTCTCGATCTTTTCCAGGTCTTCCTGCGTGATGGGCTGCGGGCAGGTCAAAATCATAGTAGAAGCCGTTCTCGACCGGCGGGCCGATGGTGTACTTGGTCTCCGGGTAGAATTCCAGCACTGCCTGCGCCATGACATGCGCGGCCGAGTGGCGGATGCGGTAGAGCTGTGTATCTTCGTAGCGTTCGTTTTGGTCAGACATTTCTGCCTCCATAAAGTGACGATGGATGATAGACCCTGGAAGGAAGGTGATCGACCGGTCTCCATCGCTGCGGTCCATCCGCCTGAAAACAAAAAACTCCCGCCCAATCCTGGGGCGAGAGCTGGCTCACGCGGTTCCACCCAGATTATGTCCAGACCCTAAAGGTCTCCGGACATATCTCTTTGGGCCGATAACGGGGCCGGCCGTTTCCCTTAATGAGCAGGCGGATTGATAATCCGCCCCTACCGTTGGGGGTCACGCTCGCGGGTGGTTTTCGGCGGGCTTGCCGGAGCAGGCTCTCATTCAATGGCCTGCTCTCCCTGTCGGCAAGGGAACCGCTTACTCGTCCCGGTCAGGGCGTATTATTTGGTTACCGGTCATTGAAAACCGACCGAGTGGGCGGAATAGGGCTCGAACCTACGACCTCTGCTATGTCAAAGCAGTGCTCTAACCAGCTGAGCTACCCGCCCGGTAGCGAGGGCATATTATAAACGAGGGTCAGCGTAATTGGCAATAGAAGGATACGAGATTATAGGGTTATCGCATCTAAATCCGCCTTGTGCCTATTTCCCCGGCTCCGCATGGGGATAAATCCCCTGCTCAGTACATGGAAGCCCTTCGGGCTGGGAAATCTTAGCCCCGCAGGGGCTTCCACGTGCTGAGAAGCGGCTTAAGCCGCGCCGAATCAGGCAGAACACGCCATTTTGGATGCCAGGAAGGAAATTTGAACATCGCATTTAGATGCGATTGTCGGGGCGGGTACTTGACTCGGGTGGGAAAAACTCTATAATGAAATCAGGATCGGGTGGTTTTAGCGGTGAGGGTTGGAGCAAGGCTGGTTGTATCTAGAGGATGGTGTTTCCGGCCGAAACGGCAAAAACGGGACAAGGGCTAGGCATGCGAGATAATGAGTAAATAGTCTAGCAGGTTCGACCGATGCACCAAACCGTTATGCATGACAATAGATGAAGATTATGAACCTTTTGAAGAAAGCCCAGACGGCAAAACGAGAGTCGAAACAGATAGAGTTCAAGCAATCATTCAATCCCAATTCCGATCGAGACTGGCTTGAGATGATGGTCAGGTCTATTGTGGCTATGGCTAACTCGGGTGGAGGAATTATCATTTTTGGATTAAAAAAGGATGGGAACATAGCCGGAATAGACACAAAACCAATTCTTGAAATAGACCAAGCAACAATCACGGACAAGATAAACGCATACACTCAATTTCAGTTTGCTGATTTTGAAATCAAATCGTTCGAGAAGGATGAAGCAGTCTTAGCCTTAATAAAGGTTAACGCCGCGAGTGTACCGATAGTTTTTACGAAAGATGGTGCATACTATATTCCTGGCGATAGGAAACCAGGTATTGCATTTACCAAAGGCGCAGTCTACTTTCGCCACGGTGCCAAGAGTGAACCAGGCAATTCCAGCGATTTACGAGACGTAATTGAACAACAAATACAAGTAGAGCGAATAAAATGGCTTACCAGTGTTCAAATGATTGCGGAAGCGCCAAGGGGCTCGCAGATTAAAGTGCTGCCTCCTACAGTACGACTATCGGATGATCCGGGGGCAATGCCTATCAAGCTTACAAATGATCCTTCTGCTCCCACTGTTTACCATGAAATGATAACAGTAAATCCCAATCAAACCCACATATTTAATCGCAATGAAGTAGTCATAAGGCTTAGGGAACGCTTGCCCGATAATATAGTTATCTCTTCCTATGATGTATTTGCGATTAGAAAAGTTTACGGTGTGGATGAAAATCCCAAGTTTTACTTCAAACCTAAATTCGGTTCACCTCAATATAGTAATGAATTCATCAAGTGGGTTCTTAGCAATTACGAAGACGATAATGAATTTTTCGCTAAAGCGAGGGCGCAGTTGAAGAAGAAGTGATTCGGTAATTGAGAAGGAGGCTCGCGAAGTCCCGCCGTTGCCGCTGAGTCAAACCGTTAGGACGCGCGCAATGAGGAAAAACTATGAAAAATATCATTAGATTTATTATCGAGGAAGTTGCTAATTCGAATTTTGGTGGATTTATCGCTTTAAGTTTGATATTCCTCAGCGCAGCAGGAATCGGATTATGCGGTTATTTGGTAGGAGAAACAATTCATTGGACAACATTCCCCAATTTAAATTACACTATAGGGAGAATCTTAGGAATTCTAACGAGCGGAGGGGGCTTATTATTGTTCGGTTGGATTTTAGGTAAAATATCAGTCTCATTAGTTGAAGATGAAGAGATTACCCTTTCAAAAGGCCCATCTAAATTTTGGAAAACTTTTACCTTGGGCTACCTTTTATTAGCCTCTCTCCTGATCGTCATAGGAATCATAATCGGGTTGGTTTTCTGTCTTGTATACATTGTGAAATGGCTCTTTGCTAAATGACGCGGTTTTTAACTGAAAATATAGTAAAGAGAAACCTATGATACCAAGAGGCTTGCTTTCTAAAATTGGCGGGGCTTTATCAATTGTCTCCCTTTTAGTTTTACCTCTGGTTGGTTGCACCAATCAGGCAATGACGTGGTCAAGTCTCGATTTACTTTCCGACAAAAGTATTGGCATCAACATAAAAGTAATGCTAATTATTGCGCTACTATTTGCAATCGTCGCATTACTTGTAAATGCAAAATGGGCTTTATTAGTATCTGGAATTGGTGGACTAGGAACGCTTCTTACTGCTTATATCATCTTCAAACAAGAGTTCAAAGGTTTCTCAAGCGCGTTTGAGTTAAAAACTGGTGGATATTTAGCCATTATTGGCTTCATTCTTATCTTGGGTGATGCGGTTTTACCAAGTAGCCGTCAAGAAGCCCCAAAGGATGACCCAATTTAAAAAACGGGCTGACACTAGCTCTCCCCACAGTATGTGGGACTAGCGGCGGATAGCGGCTTAGTCGCTCGGGTCTCAGCCGTGTTTCAGAACTGGCACGATAATAAAGCTAGAATTACGTTGTCTCATCGCTACCGATGGGTAATTCGTTAACTGGTTCAGCGCGAGATCAATATGAAATTTCGTAAATAATGTCGTTATTCAAGAGGAGGATCAGTTATGAATAAACGCTCATTTTTCTTAGGGCTACTTTCTGGGATTATTATCTCTTTAGTAATTTATTTTACTATGCCTTTCTTTGATAACTTGTTAAATAATAATAACTCAACCCGAAAAGTAGTTCAGACGTTTGCAGATTCTATTGCATCGGGTGATAGAACAACCGCCGTTAGTTTACTTATTAATCCTGACTCTGTAATTAATATTGGAGTCGTCACTGAGAACTCTTGAGAAATCGGTGGATGGGCTGTTTGGTAAGGGAATTGTGTTAGTTGGTAAACATGTACCAATAACCCTTGTTTCTTCTACTGAGATTACTCCTGCGATGAGAGCCAATGGCGTCTCTCGTTATGAATTATGGTGTGCAAGTTTTGTAACCGAGGATAATGGAAATTATCAAGATTACATCATCCCAACCATTGCAGAAACTGTAAACGGGAATTCATATATCTCAAGTATTGGTTCTATCGGTTTTGATTTGTCGGCGGATTGTAGGAAATAGGCCTGTAGCTAGCCAGCTACAGAGTCCAACGGACAGTGGTTCCTACGCTCGCAGGTATTCCGTATTACCAGAAATGCGCAATAATATGAGAAAGAGTCTCGCCTGTCCTGCTGCGGGGAATGTGTCAATCCGTTATGCCGCCAGTGCGTTTAGAGTTTCCACCAGAATCCAGAGGAACCGAAATGAAACCAGACATTCTCCCATTGCTCTGCGATCCGATCACCCGCGCTGCGCTTGAAATCAAAACCGAGCCTGACAGACACGGTCGCCCCCGAGAATTTCTCGCCAATCCAAAGACAGGCCAGCGCTTTCCCGTTCGCGACGGCATCCCGATTTTTCTCTCCCAGGGCGAAACGTCCGGTTCGAATCAAAAATATCAGGCGATGTATGATCGTTTCGCGCCGTTCTATGATCTCTCGACATGGCTGTATTCGCGCTGGAAGGGAATGAGCGTCGAAGCCCGCTTGCGGGAATACCTGGATGAATTGGAAGTCAAAGCGGGCGACCGCGTGCTGGAAGTCTCCGTGGGCACGGGACGCAACCTGCAATTCCTGCCGCGCAGCGCACAGTTCTTTGGGCTTGACCTCTCGTGGGGGATGTTGAAGCAATGCCAACGCAACGCGGCAAAATGGAAGCTCGACGTGACGCTCTTTGCGGGAACAGCAGAGCGGCTGCCATTCCAGGACGAAGTATTCGATGTCGTGTTCCATTTTGGGGGGATCAACTTTTTCAACGACAAGACGGCCGCCATCCGCGAGATGATCCGCGTCGCCAGGCCGGGCACCAAGTTTATCATCGGTGATGAGAACGAAAGATTGGCGCAAAAGTATGAAAACCTGCCTGTGACAGGCGGGTTCTACGGCAATCGCAAACAAGCGATCTCTGCGCCGGTTGACTTGTTGCCTCCCGAAATGCAAGACGTGCAAGTCAAAGACATTGCGGGCGGTGACTTGTACTGCCTGTCGTTCAGGAAGCCACGCGAATGAAACGGGAAGGGGGCTGCCTCCAACGGACAGCGGCCCTGCCACGCGCGTCGTATTGAAAGACCTAATCCACCATTATCGAGTTAAATATTAAAGAAGCCCTCGTTCGCGGGGGCTTCTTTGTGTGGGCGGAATAGGGCTCGAACCTACGACCTCTGTTATGTCAAAGCAGTGCTCTAACTAGTTGAGCTACCCGCCCGGTAGCGGGGGCGTATTATAAAAGACTATATTGCTGGGTTTTTCTCATCCCAGCGCAGTTAAAGTTGCTTCTTAGCCATCGGAAGCCTATCTGTGGCTAAAACCTAGAAAATTTTACACGGATATTCACAAATTATTGTTATTTGTTTGTGATCTCGTTACCTTTCCTTACTTCTCCACATCTGGTACACCGGGATCGGTTATCATCATTCCATGTGCCGCATTTATTACATTTCCAATTCCGCCAAGTTTTTTTATGGGAACGACAATTTGGATTAGAGCATTGATTACTAAAGTTATCATTCCATGTTCCACATTGTGGACATTTCCATGATGCCATATTTGTTTCTCCTCATCCTGCGAATAGTAATCAAACGCTTGTTTTATTTTAATCTTCCCAGATATCCATGGGCCTGTATTTGTAATTCCTCAATATTCTCCTGAATATCTTTAATTTGATCATTACGGAACCTGTTCCATGGAAGGGTCAATAAAACATTGCAAAGATATGGCTCTTTCATTTTATTTCCCCACATATTATCTATGATTGATAATAAGAGATATGCCCAGATAAGCCATGAGCTTGGATCTGGGTCTAAATCGGTTTTGGCGTGCATTTCGATTATTTTTGCGGCCTCTATTGCTGCTATCCTAACATTATTCTTTTTCGATTGAACACGGCCAGCATCCACTCCTACTGTGAGGAGACTGGCAACGATGCCAGCTCCACTTCCGTCGCTTGGTAAAACAAACCCCTTGTGACCTATCAGCTTGTCAAGTTCAATGTGATAACACGCTAATTTTGCATAAACATTTGTTGGGTTTATTGAGATTTCTGCGTTTGCCCAGGTTTCAGCATTTTTGCAATCGTCCATGTAAGCTAGGACAAGGGATGTTAAACCTGCAATGCCTTTTTTCTCCTCAATATTATTTCCTGCCTCCTTGTAAGCCATGGCTAAGTAACCATTTGCCTTGGAATAAAGTCCAGTTCTTTTTCCTATATCCGGTTCGGACAATGCGTCAAAAAAACTCTGTCTACCTTTATAGTAGTATTCATCGGTTTTAGATTGTTTATATGCAGTTGGTTCAGTTGGATTTGCATCATTATTCCGTTTAGTCTGGCTTTCCTTGCCTAATATTCTCTCATCGTACCGGGACCGATTCTCTGGGTCAGATAATGTTTGATAAGCTTCGTTAAACACCTTGAATTCTTCTTCTGCCTGAAGCTTTTGGGACGCATTAGCAAACTTATCAGGGTGGTAAGCCTGTGATAAAAAGCGGAATCTTTCTTTAATTACTTCAGCGGAGGCGCTTGTTTCCACACCTAGGATATCATAATAGTTCCTAAATTCTTGTTTTTTTCCTTCCCTTTTTTTTGATTCATTTGATTTGTCATATTCATTTTTATCATTTGAAGTTGATGAATTATCATCAGCATTTTTGTAAGATGTTTGTTCCTTCGGTGACTCAACTGGCGCGTCAGCGATGGTTTGATTGATCGTTTGAACAATAGAATTTGCCCATGATAGCCAATCCTTATCCTTGTTTTTACAATTATTGGAAATAACCCTGCAAATGGTATCCCAGCTACTTATTGGAAAAGTTACCGGGATTACATCTTGTGCATTTTTTTGTCCAAAACCAATTTGAATTGTTTGTTTTATGTTTTTTCCCCAAATCATCCACTCACTTCCATTACTATTGTATATCGGCTCAAAAATACTAATTATTGTTTCCCAATTTATCCTCATTAATTTAACTGTAACGGATTGTGTTTTGGGCTTCTCCAACTCTTTGCTTTTATCTACTTCATTACTTTCTTGAGGAATACCTTTTGAAGAAAGATGAATTTGAAGAGCACTCTTTGCAGCATTTACAACTTCCAGAGTCAAAATCTTTCAAAGCATCCTGAAGAGCCTTTATCGCTTCAGGTGTCAGTTCCGAGGCGACACGTAAGTACTCGCAGGCTTCATATCGTATATCAGCTTTCGGACTTTGGAGTTTGTTTATTTGTTCTCTAATATGCTTGGCTAAGGCGTCATTCATTTTACCCTCCTAACCAATGATAATAATATTATTGGAATATTCTATCCTCACCCCCTTGACTGGTCCTCCTCTTCTCACGAAGTCCCCAACCCATATGTTATTCCTCACGCAATCCTGACATATTATACAATACAAGTATTTTAACCTATTATAAGCCATACCTAAATTTTAGGTAGGCATTGTTGCTTATAAATAATACTTTTGGTTTGTCAGGATCATAAGTTTCACCTGATTTTGTATATATAATTAATCTCTCGCTTTGATGGTATTATAAATTATCCCAATCAATGTCGTTCCATCATTGCGTAGAGGCTACCCAATTTTAACGCATTTCATGGTAATGTTTTTCCTGAACAATGTTTTGTCTTTGTTCCAAATTAATAATATTGGGCTGAAAATGATTGGCGATAGATTAAGAAAATTTTCCGCTGTCCGGCCTCGCCCGGCGATACCCTATCGGGCACACGTAAATCGCCGGGCTGAATTTGCCAAGCCGTCTGAAGACGGCTAAAAAACGAATTAAGCCCGCTTTAGCGGACTTTGTATTCTGAGCCGGGGGATTAATCCCCCCGGCGGATACGGCAATGAGTTTCCGAATGCTTTCCACAAAAGACAAAAAAAGTTTTTCCTTTGTGTTCCGCCTGTCCCGCGGTGCTCTTCCGCGGGATCGTGTTCTTCGTGGTGAAGTTTTTTTCCGCCAGCAAATTCCGAAGTAATTTTCCGGCTGTGTTCTAGAACACGAACTTCCCGTTCCTGTAAACGACCTCCCCATCCAGCAGGATCTCGGCGTCTTTCTGCATCCCGCAGATCATGTCCCAGTGGATGATGCTCTTGTTATGGGAGCCGGTCTCCGGGTAGCCCGCGCCCAGCGCCATGTGGAACGAGCCGCCCAGTTTTTCGTCGAAGAGGATATTGTGCGAAAAGCGGTCGATCTCGTAATTGGTGCCGATGGCGAATTCGCCCACGTAGCGCGCCCCGGCGTCGGATTCGAGCATTTCCAGCAGGAAGGGCTGGTTCTTCTCGGCATGCGCCCGGGTCACTTTGCCGTTGCTGAAGGTCAGTTCCACGCCCTCCACCAGCACGCCGCTGTAGATGGCGGGATAGGAGAAGCGCACAAAGCCGTTGAGGGAATCCTCGACCGGGCCGGTGAAGACCTCGCCATCCGGCATATTGCTCTTGCCGGCGGCGTTCAGGAACTTGCGTCCCTTGATGGAAAGGCTCAAGTCCACGTTGGGGCCGCGCAGGACCACCTGGTCATGCCCCTCGATCCGGTCGATGATCTTCTGCTGGCTGGTTTCCACTTTATGCCAGTATGCCAGCGGGTCGGCCTGGTCGGCGTGGCAGGCGCGGTAGACGAAGTCTTCGAAATTGCTCAGGCTCATTTCGGCTTCGATGGCATAGCCTTCGGTGGGATAGAGGGTGGTGACCCACTTGAAGGAGCGGTCGGCGCCGCGCCGCATCTGTGTCTCCAGGATGGAGGCGCTGGCCTTCTGCCGCCGCCGCTGCCTGGCCGGGTCCACGCCTGACAGGGCGCGCGGGTTGGTATCCGAATGGATGCGGATGCGGCTTTCGAACTGCTCGTAGGCCAGTTTGCGGAAGGTCGGGATGGCATCCAACTGCTCGTCCTTGGCGTGGGCGAACAGGATCTCCTCCTGGTCGGGCAGTCCAGCAGCAGGTGCGGGTACCCGCCGCGCTCCAGGATGGCGGCGTACAGTGCGCGCACCAGCGGCTGGGCGGCGGTGGTGGCCTCGATGGCCACCCGGTCGCCGGGTTTGATCTCGGCGGAATGGTCCACCAGGATTTGAGCAAGTTTTTCGACGCGCGCATCTGCCATGAAAAATTCTCCTGTCTGATAATCTATGCAGAATTATAATCCACTAATCTACGCAAATTTCCGCTTCAGTCTTTCTCTTCCAGAACAGCCTTCATTTTCGGGTACAAACCGGGCGGAGCCGCCAGCAGGGAACAGGGTGGAATGATGTAATCGGCCTGACCATCGATGTTCGTGACGGCTGCCCCGGCTTCCGAGGCGATCAAGCCTCCGGCAGCCACATCCCACGGATTGATGCTCAGTTCCCAGTACCCATCCAGGCGACCGGCGGCCACGTAGGACAGGTCGAGAGCAGCCGAGCCCATGCGGCGCACGCCCTGTGTCATTTTGACGAAACGGCCGTAATACTCGAGGTTGTTGTGGGGCGTGGACCAGGCATCGTAGGGGAATCCGGTCGTGAGCAGGCTGCGCTGGAGCTCCGTCACCTGCGAGACCCGCAGGCTGCGCCCATTCAGGCGAGCCCCCTGGCCGCGTTCGGCCGCGAAAAGTTCGTCGCGCATCGGATCGTAGACCACCCCCAGCGTGATGATCCCATTGTGTGCATAGGCTATCGAGACGCAGAAAAAGGGAATGCCGTGGGCGTAGTTGACCGTACCGTCCAACGGGTCCACGTACCACTGGTCACCCAGGCGGCCGGGTACCAGGCCGATCTCTTCGGAGATGATCTGGTGCCCTGGGAAGAGGCGCTGGACCTCGCCGAGGATAAGGTCTTCCGATTGGTGGTCCACTTCGGTAACCAGGTCAATCGACCCCTTATAATCCACCTGATGTTCCTGCTCATACCCGAGGCGCAGGATTTCGCCGGCCTGGCGGGCCAGCCGTTCGAGGTCTGATAGGGTAGGTGACATGGTTAATTAGGCTTGTATTTGTCGATGAGGGGATTAACAACTGTAATCATAATGCGGCTATTGTAGCCCGGTTTATATCTGGCTACAAGAGAATGTTCGGACAAAATACGCTCAATACGGATGATCCGATGGTTGCAAGAATCTATGCTGCCGGCGCGGCTGTATCCTGGAATCACCTGAATTGGACTTAGGGGCACTGGCAATCATGGTGGCCGATTACAAGGCGGCTAATATGTGACATGCAGCGGGGGGAACCTCTGGCTATTTCCGCCGTTCAGTCACCTGCCGGTATTTGGGCGTTTTTTGGATATATTTCCGGGAAGGCACACGTTCCATCAAATGGATCAGAGAACGCAAGGCATCGTTAACTGCCCGGGAGTCAGGGAAGTAAGCGCGCACATCAGGTTCAAGCAGGATCGTCCCTTCCGCCAGAATATATTGATTTAGAACTGTTGTACCATCTTCTTGCTGAACATGTACCGAGTAACCCTGGTTTAACGGCTTGTAGAACTTGCCGCGTTCTGCGCCGGTGAAATCATATTCGGGGCGTATATCATCATTACTCTTCTTTTTTTTAAGCGTTTTCATAGGCTTTTCTTTCAGCAGGAGTAGCTTTACGACAACTGATTAGGCGGGTTCTTTCCCCGCGTTCGTTATGAATAACTATTAATAGGTTCCCTTGTATCGAGATGCCCATCGAGATAAATTGTTGCTCATCGACAGAATGGTGGGGGTCAGGAATGGTGGCAAGCAACGGATCATTGAAGATGGTTGTACCATCCTCGAAACTGACCCCGTGCTTCTCCAGGTTATCTCTGGCCTTGGTTTCATCCCATTCAAACTGGATATCTTGCATTGTGCGGTCTCTATTACTGTTTGGATGATTATACCAAACGAGGCCTCTCTTCTTGTCTTCTCAAATTAGAACTTTTGTGCTAATATTGTCTTATGCAACCGTTTCTTATCTCTTCATCGCTCTTTTTTCTTGGCATCCCTGCTCCCTACTTTCGTTTCTCCTTATCGTATTGCAGAAAATCCCTTTCTCCCTGGTCTTCAGTCCCCCCCATTCGTTCCGCGGGAAATGCGAAAAAAGTGACTTTTATTCCCCCTCTCCAAATTCGCCCTGTCTCCGTAGGGGCAGGATTTGGGGAGGGTGCCCGAAGGGCGGGTGGGGTTTCCCTTCCGGAATCAGCAATCCTCAATCCTCAATATCAAATTTCCTCATTCGTTCCCCATTCGTTTTTTTCGAATAACGAATCCCGAATACCGAATTCCTGATCACCTGATCACCTAATGCCGAATCCTTCCCCAGAAAATTAGGCCAGCATTAGAACCGGGACGCAAATCCGGACAAAAATGCTATACTTCCTGTCATTCGTACATTTATAGGAAAGGGGCCCATGACAAGATCCCGCATTTTTGTTTTTGTCCTGCTGCTTGTGCTCCTGGGCAGCTGTGGTCACGCCTGCGCACGCCCAGGCGAACATCCAGGTCGTCAGCGACGCCGCCAGCCTGACTTTTCCGGACAGCATTGCTCTTCAAGGCCGAGTTCCAGGCCGGCGACCAATATCACCTCCGTGGTGCTCGAATATGGAGTGAACCAGTTGACCTGCGGGACGGTGGATGCCAAGGCCTTCCCGCAGGTTACCCCCGGCACGGATGTGAAGGTGATTGGACCTGGCAAATGCTCCAGTCCGGTTCGCTGCCGCCGGGCGCCACCGTCTGGTGGCACTGGCTGGTGACCGATTCCAGCGGGGCGCAGTTCACCAGCCCCACCAAGACCGTCCTGTGGCTCGATAACGTCCACCCCTGGCAGGTCATCACCGGCGGGAACATCAACCTGCATTATTACAATGGCGGTGCTTCCTTTGGCCAGCAATTGCACGATGCCGCTGCGCAGGCCCTGGTACGGCTTTCGCAGGATGTCGGCGTGAGCACCGACAGCCCGGTGGATATCTATATTTATGCCAGCCAGAGCGATTTGCTGGCATGCCAGTCCTTTATGCACCCTCCTGGGTTGGCGGACAGGCCTTTCCCGAAAATAACATTGTCATCATTGGCGTCTCGCCCGACCAGTTGGATTGGGGCAAGAGCACCGAAGCCCACGAATTGACCCACGTGCTGGTCGGCCATCTGACTTTCTCCTGCCTGGGCTTTATCCCCACCTGGCTGAATGAAGGGCTGGCCGATGTACGGCGAGGGCGGGCGTGCAGGCTGCCGAGCAGGCCGCAGTTCGACCAGGCCAGGTTGCCAGCCAATACGCTCACTTCCCTGCGTTCGCTCACCGGCAATTTTCGGCGGAAGCCACGCGTGCCGACGCTCTCGTATGCCGAGGCGTACAGCGTGGTCAATTTCATGATCAAGACCTACGGCCGGGACAAAATGACCAGCCCTGCTGCTGGACCTGCGGGATGGCCAGACGATAGATCAGGCCCTGCAGGCAGTCTATGGTTTCAACACGGACGGGCTGGAAACTGCCTGGCGCACCTCCATCGGCGCAACGCCGCTGGCCGGATCATCGCAACCGACCCCGTCCCCACGCCGACCGAAGTTCCGACGTTTGTACCCATCAGCGCCGCGCCGGTTGCCGTGTCGGCCATTTCCACCCCGCACCCGACCCCGGCGCAGGCTGCGGCCACTCCAGCCGCAGCGCTGCAGACCGCGGTTCCAACCGCCAGCACGCCGCACCGCCGGCCAACCTGCCCGGCCTCAACCTGGGCAATATCACCACCTTCCTCGAATATGGCGCTGGCCTGCCTGGTCATCGCGTGCTGCTGGCCGGCCTGGTAATCCTCCTGATCGTCCGAAGCCAGAACAGGAGCCGAAAATGAAACCGACCAGGAAATTTCTCTCCTTCCTGCTGGTCATGCTGTTCCTCCTGCTGGCCTGCCAGGTTTCAGGCACTGCCACCCCGGCCGCGTTGAACGGCTCTGCCCGCCACGCCGGCGACGCAACCGTTCACCTACGTCAGCCAGGAAAACGGTCTCACCGTCCATTATCCCAGCGGCTGGACCACCCAGGCCCCCGCGCAGGGTGACCAATCCCTGGTCATCTTTATCAGCCCGGACCAGAGCGTTCAATCCGAACTGTTCGTCTCCCCGCTCCAACCGGGCGATACGGCCGAATCCGTCACCGGCCAGATGGCGGGCAGCGCCCTGCAGGGGCTGGACGAATATCACCATCGTGAGTGACGCCGCCCTGACGCGCAGCGATACCAGCCTCGGCCTGGAGCCGGGTGGTGACGGCCACCAGTAACGGCACCGAGCTGAAGATCAACCTGACCACGCTCATCTACGGGCCGCGCGAATTTTTCCTGCTGACCTATGGCGCGGTATCCAAGCTACGATGCCAACGCCAATGATATCAACGCCCTGGTGAGCGGGATGAGTTTTCAGTGCCCCGGTCGTCAATGGGGTGAACCGCAACCAGGCGCTCTTCCTGGCGGGCGGGGAAAGCACCAACCCGCAGGGATTATGACCCGGCCACCGAACACGATTCCGGCGATAAACGCATCTACAGCGGGCTGGTCTCCTTGGATACCAACCTGCACCTGGTGGCCGACCTGGCCGAATCCTGGGATATCTCGGCGGATGGCACGGTCTACACCTTCCACCTGCGCACGAATGCCAAGTTCCAGGATGGCCGGCCGGTGGTGGCCCAGGATGTGATCTATTCCTGGGAACGCGCCGCAGCCCCGGCCACCCAGTCCGATACCGTCCTGACCTACCTGGGCGACATCGTCGGTGTGGCGGATATGCACAGCGGCAAAGCGCAGCATATCTCCGGCTTGAAAGCGCTCGATGACCATACCCTGCAGGTCACGATCGATGCGGCCAAGCCGTACTTCCTGTTCAAATTGACCATGCCGGTCGCTTTTGTGCTGGACCAGAAAAACGTCGAATCCGGCCCGAACTGGTACCGCACCCCCAACGGCACCGGGCCCTACAAGCTGACCCGCTGGGACAGCTTTAAGTTGATGGTGTATGATGCCAACCCGGATTACTACCTGGGCGTGCCTTCCATCCCGCAAATCGTCGTGGAGTTGTATACGGGCGTTGGCATCAACCTGTACGAATCGGGTGAGATCGACATGACCGGCGTTTCTTCTTCGGATGTGGCGCGCGTGCTCGACCCGGCCGACCCGCTGCATGCCGATCTGGTCAGCGGCGTGAGCCTGTGCACCAATTACGTTACCTTTGATGTAACCAAGCCGCCCTTTGATGATGTCAAGGTGCGCCAGGCTTTCAGCATGGCCTTTGACCGGCAGAAATTCATTGACGTGGTCGACAACGGCGTTGGGATTCCGGCCAAGGGTCTCTACCCGCCGGCCCTGCCCGGCTTCAACCCGAATCTCCAGGGCCTGCCTTACGATCCCCAGCAGGCCCGCCAGTTGCTGGCGCAGTCCAAATATGGCGGCCCGCAGGGACTGCCGCCCATCGTTTTCACTTCCGAGGGAATTGGCAATACCGCCGGGCCGGACGTGGCGGCCATGGCCCAGATGTGGGAGCAGAACCTGGGCGTGAAGATCACCATCGAGAATCTCGAACCCGACAAATATCTTGACCTGCTTTACTCCGGCCAGCACGGCCAGATCTTCTCAGGCGGCTGGTGCGCCGATTACCCCGACCCGGAGAACTTTGCCGATGTTCTGTTCCATACCGGCGCGCAGCAAAATATCGGCAATTACAGCAACCCGGCCCTGGATGCCATTCTCGACCAGGCGCGCGTCGAGCAGGATGTGAGCAAACGCATCCAGCTTTACCAGCAGGCCGAGCAGATCATCGTCCAGGATGCCCCGGCGCTGTTCATCTCGCACGATGTTTCCTACATGCTGGTCAAACCGTATGTGAAAGGATTTGTGCTGACGCCGATCGACATTCCACTCGAACGCTATTTGTGGTTGCAGCATTAAAACAGAACGGTAGGCACGAGATTCAAGTCCCGCGCCTTATCATTTTATGGCCGCGCCTCGGCCAGGAATTCCACCCTCGCAATTCCCGGCCCCACGCTGGATACCGGAAAATCGAAAGGAACGGGCGCATCCGCCGTCAGCGCTGAAGCGGATTCCCAGCGCCGCACCCCGACCACATTCCCGGCCGCGTCATAAGCGCTTGCCAGCACCCACAGCGTATTCGCCGTGCCCGTGCCGGTCAGCACAACCCGGCCGGAGACCTCGGCCGTCCGCCCGGAAGCATCCACGCTGACCAGGGTATTCTCCAGCCTGACCGGCAGGTAACGCGTATCCCCCGGCAGCAGGCGGATGGCCGTCAGCACCTGGACGCGCAGCGCCGGCATCGGCCTGCACCGGCGCGGTGAAATGGGCCGCCAGCGGCATGGATGCGCCCGGCGGAAGGATGTCCAGCAATCCATAAACAACCTGGCTGGCGAGTTCGCTGCCCGCTCGAATCCAGCAAGGCGAACTGCGCCGAAAGATTTTCGAGCGTTTCGGCGTAGTCATTCTGCACCAGGGCGAAGCACCACAGGCCGCCGGTCGTTTCCGGCCAGCAGTGCGCCTGCCGCACCGGGAGCGCGGCGGGTGTGGGGGTTGGCTCGCCGGGGACCTGATTGCCGGTGGGAATGACCAGCTTCGTACCAACCGAAAGCGCCGTCGGCGAAACGCCCGGATTGGCCGCCTGCAATGCCTCCAGCGTGACGCCGGTGCTGTTGGGCAATGCTGATCAAGGTGTCACCCTGCACAACGGTGTATGTGATAAGTTGTCGGGGTGGGCAGGATGATCTCCGTCAGCGCCGGGATAACGGTGGGCGTCTGGGTGGGGGAAACCGTCTGGTATGGCACGGCGCGTTCCCAGGTCCGGGGTTGCTGCGGCCTTCGGCTCGACAGGCAGCCAGAGTCAAGAGAAGAAACAGGCAGGCCAGGCATCTTCGCATGGGGAAATTATACCCGTTCCACTTGCCCCATCCCCCAGGCTGTGCTAAACTCAATTCATGGCTGATGATGAGGAACTTTTATCCTCCGAATCCGGGGAAAACACCATGCTGCGGGAGGCCATCGAGGCGCTCCGCACAGGCGACCGGGCACGGGCACGCGATTTGCTGACGCGCCTGCTCAAGGCCGACCAGAAAAATGCCCAATACTGGGTCTGGCTCAGCGCAGTCGGTGGACACACAGAAGGAACGCCTGTATTGCCTGCAGACCGCCATCCAGGTGGACCCACAAAATGCCGCCGCCAAACGCGGCCTGATCCTGCTGGGGGCGCTCCCGCCCGACGACTCGGTGCCGCCCTTCCCGGTTAACCGGCCGCGCCGCTGGGAGGAGAAGCTGACCATCTCCCACGAAGCGCAGGAGAAGCTGGCTGGCTGGGCAAACCCGCTGACACGTGTATTCATCATCCTGGGGATCGCCGTGGTCGTGCTTGGCCTGGTTCTGGGCGGTTACCTGTTGCTGTCGAAGAACGCGCAACCCGGCCGTTTCCATCATTCCCACCCATCGTCCGACTGCAACCATCTCGCCCACTCCAACCGCCACGGTCCCTCCCAGCCTGCGCACCGCCACGCCGACTTTCCTTGGCCCTACGCCGCTCTGGATGTTCCTGGATAAAACCTATACTCCTACGCCGCTTTATGTGGTTACCCTGCATCCCATCACCAGCCGCAGCGCCTTTGAAGCCGGCCTGCGTTTCCTGGCCGCAAAGGATTACAAGAACGCATTGGCCCTGTTCCAGCAGGCGGAAGGCCTGGAGCCGGCTGCTCCGGATATCAATTATTACATCGGCGAGATTTACCGCGCCCAGGGTAATTTCCAGTCAGCCCTGGATGAATATCAGAAAGCCATTAATAAAGATGCCAACTTTGCCCCGGCTTTCCTGGGGCGTGCACTGGCTAAATCTGGATCTGAACCCGCAAGCAGATGTAACCAACGATCTGAACGAAGCCATCACTCTCGATCCGCACTATGCCGAAGCGTATATCGAACGTGGCAAGTATCGGCTTCCAAGCAACCCAGCTGCGGCAGAATCGGATTTCGAGGCTGCCATTGAAATCACCCCGGATTCTGCCCTGGCCTATCTCTATCTGGCAGATGCGCAACTGGCCCTGGGCGAGAACGATGCCGCCCTCGCATCCGCCCAGCGCGCCAACCAGATCGATATTACCCTCATCCCGGTCTACCTGGCTCTGGCCAGGGCGTATATCGCCACCGGCCAGGGTGACCAGGCGGTCAGTGTGCTGCAGACATATACGATCTACGCGCCAAATGATACCAGCGCCTTTCTCGCGCTGGGGACGGCCTACAACGCCGCCGGGCAGTATCAATTGGCGGTAAATATGCTCAATAAAGCCGTTGACGCCGACCGGCACAACGCCGAGGCCTATACCCAGCGCGGCTACGCTTACCTTAATCTGCAAGAGGCCAGCCTGGCCCAGGCAGATTTTAAATCGGCGATAACCTACAACCCGTCTGATTTTGATGCTCAACTCGGCCTGGCGCGTGTCTTGGATATGCAGAAGAAACCCGGCGATGCTTACATGCAGATCGAACAGAAAGCCTACCCACTGGCAAAGACCGATTCCACCAAAGCGCAGGTTTATTACTGGGAAGCTCTCTTCCTGGAGGAAATCGGCGACACATTATCCCTTCAAGGAGCCAATAATGCCTGGTACCAACTGATTGCTCTTCCGGCAGATGCGATGCCCGCGGATTGGCGCACGCAGGCTTTTCAATATCTCAATATAACCCCCACTTTTACCCCGACGCTCACCTACGATCACACCAATTTACCTCCACGTCTACGCCTACATCTTCTCCACACGAAGCACAGGTACGTGCCGCACCTACGCCTCGCCAACCAAGACGTTTACAGCAACGGCTACGTCAGGAGAGTGACAGGCACTTTCCGCAGAAACGGTTATTTCCTGCATTGCTCGCACGGACATAATGCCCGCAGATAGCGCCATTGGTAGATCCCGGCGTCATGCCCGTCCTCCCAGACGGGCGAGATGGCGTAGGAACCAACCGGCACGATCGTCTTCAGGCGGGTGGCGGAGGAATCGGAGATGGGGGTATCAAAAACGGCCGGATCGGGAGTATCGCCCATGCGGTCGTGCCCGCCGCGGCATTCGGCGCATGGGCAGCCCGCCCGCAGCAGGGAAAACGAATACCGGCTGGTGTGCCCGTCATCCCAGAGGACAATTAATTCTTTTTTTTCTCGGTTGGCAGTTATGGAAGTGGGTTTCATAGGAGTTTAATGGGGAGTTTATGGAGATGGAATGGCGGTGAGATAATCCTGGGCGGCCCAGCCTGCACGGGTCGCGTCGTAGGAAGCGGTGAGATACCACCAGGTATAACCATCGGCCTGTTGCGGGCCTTTGGTGACCAGGAAAACCTCCGAATCAAAGGCTGTGAAAAAGTCGGCGCTCAGGCTGGGTTGCGTGTGCACACGCAACCCAGCTCCGCCGGTGCTGGGCTGCACATACACGCCAATGGCGATCTGGCCGGGCGCGGGGGTGGAGGTTGGCCCGGGGGTGGGCAGGAGCGGCGTCAGCGTAGGCGGCAGGGGGAGCGGCGTGGAAGTTGGCGCAGGGATAATGGTCAGTGCGGAGGTGGCCATGGCCAGGGCCGGATTTGAATCGGCGGCCGGGCGCATTACCAGGATATAAGCCAGGCTGCCACAGAGCAGCACCGAAGCAATCGCCATCATCGCAATCAATACTTTGCCGTTCAGGATATTTTTCATCCTACACCGTTACCAGGAAGAAGGAGTCTTGGCAACATCGCAATAGACGGGGTGCGCGGGATGCGTGGGACACCTGGATTATACCTTGGCAGCGCGGGAATGCCGCGCGAAAGCCCCGTGTTATAATCTCGACAGGCAATCCATGGAAGAACCTCGCCTGCTCAATAACCGTTACCTGCTCCTTGAACAGCTCGGGAAAGGCGGCATGGCCATTGTGTATCGCGCCCGCGATACCATGCTGGAACGTTCGGTGGCCGTGAAAGTCTTGCGCGAGAACTACTCACGCGACCCGGCTTTCCTGGCGCGCTTCCGCCAGGAGGCCAAAGCAGCCGCCAACCTGTCGCACCCGAACATCGTTACCGTCCATGACTTTGGGTTGGATAAGGGAAGCCTTTTCATCATCATGGAATATGTCCCGGGCGCGGACCTGAAAACACTCATCAAACAGCGCGGCCGGTTTACCCCGGAGGAGGCCCTGCCGCTGCTCATACAGGCCTGTGCCGGCATCGGCTATGCACACCGCGCCGGGTTGGTGCACTGTGATGTGAAACCGCAAAACATGCTGGTCACGCCGGACATGCGCCTCAAAGTCGCCGATTTTGGGATTGCGCGTGCGCTCTCCACCATTCACCCCGATGAGCAGAGCGACGTGATCTGGGGTTCACCGCAATACTTTTCTCCCGAACAGGCCGCCGGCGCGGCCCCCTCGCCGGCTTCGGACGTGTATTCGTTGGGCGTCATCATGTATGAAATGTTGACCGGCTCGCTGCCCTTTCATGCGGATACCGCTGAGGAACTGGCCCACCTGCATATCGAAGCCGAACCGGCGCCAGTCGCCGAGATGATTCCAAACATCTCCCCCGTTCTCGAGCAGATCCTGACGAAAGTCCTTTCGAAGGAGCCTTCCCAGCGCTACCGGACGGCGGACCAACTCGGTCGCGTCCTGCTGAATTTTGGCAATGCCAGGTCTGCTCCGGCGCTGACACTGACCCCCGAAGCGGCTCCTATACCAGCCACCGCCCCAACCCCCGTGGCTGCGCCGGTGCCTGCCCCCGACCCTGAGATCGACTGGATTTCAATTGGCCTGGGGCTGCTTGCACTCGTGGCTGTGCTTGGGCTGGTTCCTTTCTGGTTATGGGTTTATTTCGTGTATAATCCGCCCATTCGGTAAGCCGGTTTGGCCCAAGGCACATTTCGGTTTCGGATCAAATGTCACAACGCTTCCTGATCGCCCCGTCCATTCTTTCGGCAGATTTTACCCGCCTGGGTGAGCAGATTGCAGAGGCCGAGGCTGCCGGGGCAGGCTGGATCCATGTGGATGTCATGGATGGGCATTTCGTGCCAAACTTGACGATGGGACCTTTCATCGTGGAAGCCTGCCGCCGGGCCACGAAACTGCCGCTCAACGTCCACCTGATGGTCGAACATCCGGAGAACATGCTGGAAGCATTTGCAAAAGCCGGCGCCAGCCACCTGATCGTCCACGTGGAAACCTGCCCGGAAATTGCGAGTACATTGGGAATGATCAAGGACCTGGGTTGTAAGGCTGGAGTAACGCTCAATCCTTCCACGCCTGCCAGCAGTCTCGAGGCGGCCCTACCGCTGGCAGATATTGTCCTGATCCTGACCGTCCATCCCGGTTATTCCGGCCAGGAATTCATGAACGAGGAAGTACCGAAGATTGCCGAAGTGCGCCGCAGATTGGACGAGATCGGTTCGTCCGCCTGGCTGGAGGTGGATGGCGGCATCTCGGCCCAGACCATTTTGCGGATCCGGGAAGCCGGCGCAGAGGCTTTCGTCGCTGCAAAAGCGATCTTCGAACACCCCGGCGGGATCGCAGCAGGCATCCAGGCGTTGAAGAGTGCAATAACGGTTTAGTGCAATAAAAAACAAAAATCACGGCTTGCGCCGTGACCTTGTCTTAGCAGATTAAAAACTGATTACGCCGTCTTTGCCAGCGTGCGGATGCACTTGGTGCACAATATCTTTTGCACTTTCTGACCGTTCTCGATAACCGTCACCTTTTGCAGGTTGGGATGGAACGGACGATTGGTCGCCCGCTTGGAGAACGAAACATTGTGACCAAAAGTAGTGGACTTACCACAGTGAGCGCATTTTGCCATTTTCGGATTTCCTTTCTAACCAGATAATACCAATCTGTCTTGGACAGGCGGCGTATTCTACCACGAATCGCACCCTTGTACAAGTCGAGTGTTATTTATATAAATAAGCAGAGGATAAAACTATGGGCGAAGAAACGACTACTTTGGGCACCATTTCCATCTCGCCAAATGCCCTGGCAACCATTGCTTACCATGCCACACTGACCTCCTATGGCGTTGTCGGCGTGGCCCCCAAGAACCTGGCAGAAGGCCTGGCGATGACCATCACCCACGAACCGGCGCGCGGCGTTTCCGTGAACTATAATGGCGAAGAGATAGATATTGACGTTCATATCATCATTGAATATGGCACCCGGATTACATCGGTGGCTGACAGTGTTGCCAACTCGGTGCGCTACCAGGTGGAAAAGGCATTGGGGATGCCAATCCACCACGTCAACGTACATATTCAGGGCCTGCGCATAAGCAATCCCGATTAATGTGAGGAGAATTTATTAGCATGAATCCGGATGTTCAAGCGCGGCTGGAGCGTTTTAAGTCCACGCCAATCGACGGGCAGACCCTCAAGAAACTGGTCGAGGCGGGGCTGGTCTGGCTGCGGGCCAATCAGCAGACGGTAAACTTACTCAACGTTTTTCCCGTACCAGATGGCGATACCGGCACGAACATGGTCCTGACCATGCAATCGGCCTACAATGAGATTGCCCAACTTGGCTATCACAACGTCGGCCAGATGGCAGCGGCCGTATCGCAAGGGGCCCTGATGGGGGCACGCGGCAATTCGGGCGTCATTCTTTCGCAACTATGGCGCGGTTTTGCGCGTGCCCTGCACAACCAGGAATTCCTGGATGGGCCGGCCATGGTACGGGCCTTTGCCGAGGGCGCGATACGGCTTATAAAGGCGTAGTCCGACCGGTCGAGGGGACCATCCTGACCGTTGCCAAGGACAGCGCGACTGCCGCGGAAGAAGCCCAGCGCGAGACAAATGACCCCTTCGAAATCCTGGCGCGGATCGTACCGGCGGCAAATGCTTCGGTGGAAAGAACGCCGGATCTGCTCCCGGTGCTCAAACAGGCTGGTGTGGTCGATTCTGGCGGCAAGGGCCTGTTTTTCATTTTGGAAGGAATGCTGCGTTACATCAACGGCGAGCCGCTGGATACGCCAGCCGCAGCCATCCAGCCACTCTCGGCAATGAATCTGGAGAACGCCATGGAAGACATCGAGCCAGGCCAGGATTTTGAAGTGGTGGTGGATTTTGTCCCCACCAAAGAACTTGATTTACGGAACTTCTATTCTGAATTGGAAACAATGGGGACGTCCATCCAGGTGGGCGAGGGGGAAGGCATGTACCGGATGCACATCCACGTCCCGATCGAGAACCGCAACAAACCGGCCGATTACATCATGGGCCTGGGCACAATCACCAAGATTGCGATGGAAAACCTGGTGGCCCAGATGGAAAATGTCGACAAAAAATCTGCCGGCAGCCGCATCGAACTACCAGGTATAGAGCCGGGACAGATCGCAGTAGTGTCCGTCTCACCGGGGCGTGGTATTTCGCGCGTCTTCGCCAGCCTGGGAGCGGCCGGCATCGTCGAGGGAGGCCAGACGATGAACCCATCTACAAAGGATATCCTGGAAGCCTTCGAGAACCTGCCGACCGACAATGTTATCATACTGCCCAATAACAAGAACATCATCCTGGCTGCCCAACAGGCCAAGGAAGTGACCGTCAAGCACGTATATATTATTCCCAGCCGTTCCGTCCCGCAGGGGTTGGCAGCCATGATGCATTTGAATCCGGATGGCGATGTGGAAGCAGTAGCCGCCCGGATGACCAAATCCGTCGAGGATGTTACAACTATTGAAATTACGACCGCGACGCGCACCGTGGAGATAGAGGGCGTCTCTGTGGAGCACGGGCAGGTTATTGCGTTGGTGAATGGTAAACTGGCTTTCTCGGCGGGCTCCGTGCAGGAAGCCTGCCTGGGGGCGTTGGAGAAAGCAGGAGCAGCCGAGCGCGAACTGATCACGCTCTTCTTTGGCGAGGACCTTACCTCAACCGAAGCCAATCGTATTGTCGACGCGATCCGCGCGGCGTATCCTGCGCAGGAAATCGAATTACAGGACGGCGGCCAACCGCATTACCAGTTCATCATTTCGGTAGAATGATCCCATGTCTGGCCGGGGTGGTTGCCATCCCGGCCAGACAGCACCCCATGTCCAACGTCTGCATCCTCACCGACAGCACGGCCCAGTTTACGCAACCCCAATTCCCCGGGCATGAACGTGTACACGTTATCCCGTTCGACATCCGGAAGGTCGAATATCAGGAAGGCTGGCGCCGGCCGGGTGGTATTTCATCTCAGGGGCAGTTGATCCCCCCACTCCGCAGGAATTCATCCAGTTTTATGCCAGGTTGAGCCGCACATTCGACGCGATCCTCGTGCTCACGCTTTCCTCCCTGCTCAGCCCCGTCATGAAAGCTGCCAGCGCGGCTTCGGAACAATACCACAATGGCGCGCTTGTGGAAGTGATGGATTCACAGACAACTTCCATCGGGTTGGGAATGCTTGTCCAGATCGCAGCCGGCGCGGCGTCGGAGGGGGCCTCCCTGAAGGAGATCGACCGGCGGCTGCGGGCCAGCCTTCCGCGTGTCTACATGCTGCTGTGTATCCCGGACCTGACATACCTGGCGTATTCCGGCCATATGGAGCATGCCCAGGCGCTGGTCGGCGAGATGCTGGGAATGCTGCCGATCTTCACCTTTGAGGAGGGGCGGCTGGTTCCCATGGAAAAGGTGCGCACACCGCGCCACCTGTTCGAGGCTTTCCAGGATTTTATGGGTGAGTTCGAAACCCCTGCCCAGATTGCCCTGGTGTACAGTACGGAGCATGGCAGCCTGCGCACCAGTCCCCTGCGCCAGTACGTAAAAGATACTTTTCCCGAAACGCTGTTCAGCGAACACCCCATCCAACCGCCTCTGGCAGCCCTGTTTGGCCCCCGCAGTATCGGACTGGTTGTATTGGACTCGGCCGGCGAGGGGCGTACATGAAAATAGGCTTTATAGCTCAGTCCAGGTAATACGTCATCCTCTGCAGCCCAATGGATGGGTCGAGGTACTGTACCCTTACCCCCGCCGGGACACTCAGGCTGATGGGCGCATAATTCAAGATGGCTTTGATGCCTGCCTCCACCAGTTGGGCGGTCACATCCTGGGCCACTGCCGCCGGGACACAGACCATTGCCACCTTGATGCCGGCCTCCCGGATAGCCTTACCCATCTCGCGCGTGTCCTGGATGACAAATCTATCCACCTGCTTGCCAACCTTCGTGGGGTCATTATCGAAGACCATTGCCACGCGAAAACCACGGTCACTGAAACCCTGGTAGCGCGCCAGGGCATGGCCCATATCGCCCATGCCAATCAATGCCACATCCCAGACACGTTGCACTTGCAGGATTTCGCTTAGTTTGTTGGCCAGAAAGGCGATGTTATAGCCGGTGCCTTGTTTCCCAAATTCTCCAAATTGAGAAAGGTCCTTGCGGATCTGCGCGGCCGAGATGCCCACCAGCTCGCCCAGTTCTTGCGAAGAGGTGGTCGGCTGTTTCAGCGCCTGCATACGGCGCAGGGCGCGCAGGTAAACCGGGAGTCTACTGACAATGATATCGGGAATCTCTTGCTTCTTCATGGCATGCTCGCAAATATACTATTCTTAATAAACTTTACCATAAATAGCGCGATTGTGCAATTCTTCATTTAGGGATTATCTCCACGCTAAAATCCCCGCCACTCTGGATGGTAACCAGCGAAAGCGGGAAAGGCAGGTAATCTCCTTTCGGATAATCCAGGTTGGGGTCTTCGGATAGGGAGCGGAAGGGGATTTCGGAGATAAAACCTTCTGCTGAGAGTGCCGCATCGGTGCGGACCTCGACCGCACTCCCGCCTGCCAGGCTCCAGGTCCACGAATGGGGCGCGAGCGTGGCCTGATAATCCGCCCGGCCGGAATAGAATTTCTGCGGGTCAAGGGCCAGCGGGATACTGGCGCTACCTTGACCCTGGGTCTGATAACGCACTTCAATGCCAGTCCCGGTCAGTTGGTACGTTTTGAGGCGGCTGCCGTCCGGATTGGTGAAGGTGATCGCATCCGCCCGGATGGTGGGGGTGTAGGTTGCCCATGTGTCGGTGGCATCGGTGAACGCACCGGGGATCACGCTCGGGTCCGCCGCCTCGCCGCGCTCCGGGTGCCATTCGGTTGGGTCGCTCAACCCGATCGCGAACTGCGAAGATGGCCCAACCACCTGATGTGGGCCATTTGCATCCAGAAAGAAGAATTGCGTCAAGCGGGCTCCGTCAGTCTCCAGAACGGCGAAATAAGCCTGGTTTGCCAGGACGCATTCAGCCCGGCCATCACCGTTCAAATCATCCGCGCAATCCGCGCGGGAGGTTGGCTTTTTTGCCCAGTTTGCGGCTGCCAGTAATTCACCCACTTGGCCAAGATAAGCGCGGCCCAGGGCCTGCAACTGCGTGTCTGATGTGAAGGCGGTCAGGGTCAGGTAGGCCTGCCAGGCTGACAGGGTGGCAGCGTTTTCGGGGGCGGATTGCAAAGCCTGTAACCAGGGTTGGTTGGTCGCGGGGGGCTGCGCTGCAACCGTTTGTTTGCGCGTGGGAAAATCCAGGATATCCTGGCTGCTCAGCGGATGAATCCATGGGTGGGCGACGATCCATTCGAGAGTCGGATCGGCCATATCCGGGTCGCCCCAGGTGGATTGAGGCAGGCTGCCACCCAGCACCACCAGGTCGGCCGGGTCGGATGAGAGGGCGGTTTTGATGAGAAGGCGCCGTACATCCAGGGATGGGCCGTCAGCGGTGGCTTCGGTGGCATTGGCAGATGGGAGGGGGATAAGGAGCCTCCCGCCGGATTCCACCAGATGGGTATTATCTGCGAGAGGCACGAACTGGGCCCGGTAACCGGCGAGCAAGGGGGGCGAGGTACCTGCCGAAGGGCCGGACGGGAGAACATAGAGGAACTGGCTGGCGGGCAGGCCAAACCCGGCCGCGGCGCGGCTGCTTAATCCCAGGGCAACATCCGCCGGTGCGCCATAAGCCACGTCCGGCAGGATGAGCAGGCCGCCCGCAAGCATAGCTTTAATTTCCGGGACGGCCTGCATGAAATCCAGGGCGGCCAGGCTGGCTGGGGTCTTGAGGTCGAGCAGCGCCACCGGGACGGCATGCTTCCCGGCGGTCTCCAGGACATACTTCAGGCCGTGCCGCTGGCCGAGCGGACCGGTGTGAGCGCCGTCCCAGCGGCGCAGGGCCTGGGTGGGTGTGGCAGCCGGGAAGACATCCCAGAAGGCCACCAGGAGGGGGGCATGCTCCCCCGGGGGCCGGGCATCGGAACGGACGTTGTCGACCTGGTCTGCCAGCGCGAGCGGGTCAGTGGTGTAGGTGGAAACATCCAGGCGGTAGCGTGTGCCGATGAAGGCCCGGTTGATGTTCACCGTGATGGTGTCCAACTGGAAGTCTTGGACGACACGCGGCCAGATCTCCGGCCTGCCCGGCTGGATCCCGCCGGTCCGGACCGCGCCAGTGGACGAAATAGTGATCGTCAGGGGAGTGTTGGAGAAATCCCGGTTATCCCACAGGGCAATCTTGAGACGATAGTTGTCGCCCGGGTTAATATCCAACAGGTCCACACGGATGTCCACGCTCAGGAAGGTGGTGCGGGTGTAGACGGCCAGGATGTCGGTGGCGGGGCTGGGGGCATCCACGGGGTCGAGGGCGCGCAGATCAGCATAGACCCAGTTGCGGTTGACCGGCGAGGAGGAAGCACAGGAGGCAGTTACCAGCAGAAGGAAGAATCCGATAAACAGATACCAGCGGCGCAAACTGGATATTTTCATCACAAGCCTATTGTATATTAAATAGTCTGATAGTCTGATAGTCTTATAGTCGGAGGGCTTGGTGGATTTGGTGACAAGCGCACCCTAACAAAAAAGATTTATTTACGAGATTTGCACTGTTGGATGAAACCAAAAAAGTTTTGTTTATCAGAGAGGATGTTGTATACTCTAGATATTGTTCCTTTAGTATGTGGATAAGCTTAACTATGACAAATCCGCCAAATGTAAATATTCGAATACAACAAATCGCTGAGAATGCGAAGAAAATCGCCGCCGGCCGCCGGTTAACCTCCTGATGACCAATCCTGTCGAATCTGACGAAAAGAGGCCTGGACAAAGCGAGTCCTTTGAAGAGCGCATCGATATGCTCTTTGAAGAACTCGCGTTCGCGCTGCAACAGCAGCGGCCCTCCATATTGCTGGCCTTCTATGAGTCAGAAGCGCTGCGGGAGAGGGCAGAGCATGCGCTGGAAAAGCGCCTGGCCCAAATCGGACAGGCGTTGGTACCATTCCCGGCGGATGAAAAGCATTTCGATATCCCCCGCCTGCTTTCCGAACGCCCGGACCGGGACCGCTCGGTTTATTCCGTCACCGGCCTGTCCCAGGGAGGTGGGAAAGAGGGCGCCAACGCGTACCGCGCCCTCAATATACGCCGGGAGTACTTCGTCGATTATGCCATCCGGGTCATGCTCTGGCTGAAAGGGGCCGAGGCGATGGCGCTCTCCCGGCATGCACCGGATTTCTGGGCCTTCCGTCACCGCGTGGTGGAATTCCAAGACTCGGCAGAACCGGAGCAGGTTGGAATGGCAGCCGCGGCATGGGCCGGAAGCGACCAGGGATTTTCAGGCCAGGCTGCGGGCCTTGACGAACAGATTAAGCTGAATGAAGCCAGGCTGGCCGCTCTGTCCGGGCAAGCCGGATGCATGGCCAACCGGATGGACCTGCTTCTCGGCCTGGCTGGCCTCTACCACGCCCAAAAGGCCTACGACCAGGCCATCCGACGCTTGAAGCAGGGGCTGGAACTTGCCCGGCAACGGAACGATGCCGCCAGGCTGGCTGCATTCTGGGGGAAACTGGGGATGGTTTACCTGGACCTGGACCAACCGTATCGCGCCGTGCGGGCCTGCCGGAAAGCCGTCCGGCTCAACCCACAGGAGGCCGGTCTCTGGAGCAATCTTGGGCATTTATACCATATCGAGAAGCGCTTCTCCGATGCTATAATTGCATATCGGGAGGCCGTCCGGCTGGATCCGCACGATCCTTTGGCGAATTCATCCCTGGAGGCATGTCTCCACCTGTCGGGAAAGACCAACCTGGCCGAAAAGCAAAAGAAACCGGCGCAACCGAATTCAAGGGAAGATAAACCATAAGGAAGCGACCTGGGCATGGGAATGGGTTTTGCTCTACCGATCATCGGAATTGCAGCAGGCGTCGCCATCCTGATCCTGCGGAAGCGGAAAGTCCGCGGGGTTGCCAGCCTGGTTGTCTTTTCGTTCGCGCTGATCACCTGGGCCTGCGCGTACGGCATCCTCCTATATGTAACTACTCAAAATTCACACTCGGACGGGCGATTCTGGCTGGCGTTGGTTACCTTGAGCGCAACTGTCACGGCGACCGCTTTACTGACATTCATCATTGCTTACACCAGTCACGCAGAATGGTTGAGCAAGTGGGGTATCCTGCTGCTGTGCCTGGAACCCCTGACCACGCAAGTATTGTTCTGGACGAGCCGCTTCCAGGGGTCTTTCTCCACCACCTACATGCTCACCAAGACAGGAATTTTTCTGAGTCCCAGCCCCTGGTACTGGATAAATGCCTCCTATTCGGATGGCCTGGTGATCCTTGCGCTTATCCTGTTAACCCAGACTTTCCTCAACAAACCCCGGCAGTACGTGCTCCAATCCATTACGGTGATCATCGCAGCCTTCATCCCGATCTTGACCAAAATCGTCAGCCTGGCAGTGTTCACGTTCATCCTCAACCTGGAACCGCCGCTGGTCTCCTATGTTATCACGGGCGGCCTGCTCGTTTACAGCATCTACCGTTTCAACTTAATGGATATCATCCCCATCGCCCGCGATATGGTGGTTGAATGCATGAGCGATGGCTGGATGGTTTTGGATTTGAATAACCGGATCGTGGACCTTAACCCGGCTGCGGAGACACTCCTGGGAGTCTCACGCGAACAAACCTTCGGCCAACCGGCGGGAAATATCCTGGAGAATTGGGATGTGCTGAACCAGGAACCTTTCGTACGGGAGCTTGAAACAAAAGGCAGCGTGAGATTGCACGGGGAGTTGCATTATCTCAGCGTGCGCATCCTGCCTCTGCTCCACCCGCCGGAACAACAGGTCGGCAAGGTCGTTTTATGGCGCGATATTACGGAACGCAGAAAGACGGACAACGCCCGCCAACTGGCGCGCGATGAGATGTTCGTGCTCCTGCACTCCATTTCCGATACAGCCTTCCGGACATTAAGCCAGTATGATTTTTTGATGAATTCCATCTCCAAGATCGTAAATTCGTTCCGAAGCCAGGCCGGCATGATCTTCCTGCTGGAAGATGTCGGTTCGCAAGCTGCGGCGCCCAAGGTTACCCTGGCGGCGCACTACGGGGTTGCCCGGCAGGAGCTCGAGCACCTTTCCGCCTCACCGAAAGTCGCCAGGATCGTGACACAAACCCTGGAAAAGCAGGAACCGTTCCATGTCCCGGATGTCCTCACGGATCCCCGCCTGCCGGCCCTGATGCAGCAATCGGGTATCAAGTCCCTGCTCCTGCTGCCATTGATCGCCGGAGAGCAGGCGTTGGGCGCGATCGGCCTGGTCAAGAAAGAGGATGCGCCCGGCTTCGGGAGCGGCGAGATCACCCGCCTGGGGATCGTCGCGGAGGAGCTGGCTTCCTTTATCCGCAATGACCGCAAGCGCCAGCAGACTCTCGCCCAGGAGGAACGCCGGAGCCTGGCCCAGGACATCCATGATTCCATGGCGCAGAAACTTTACGGCGTGGTGGCCCTGACCGAAGCCGCCCAGGCCAGCCTGGAGACGGGTTCCCCGCTGCAGGCGGCCGATCTCTCCCGGATTGGCGAGAGCGCTCGGCAGGCCCTGAAGGAGTTGCGCCTGTTAATGTTCCAAATGAAGCCGGTGGACCTGGAACGCAAAGGGCTGGTGGCAGCCCTGACCGAACGGCTGGCGGCGGTGGAGGGGCGGGCAAATATCAAAGCGCGTGTGCTGGCGGATGAGGATATCAATTTGTCGCTGGAAAAAGAGAACGTTCTGTATAGTATTGCCCTGGAGGCATTGAACAACATCATGAAATATGCCAATGCCAGGTCCGTGACGGTCCGCCTGAAGAGGCGCAAGGCCTCTGTCATCCTCGAAGTGGTGGATGACGGCTGCGGCTTCGATGCAACGGATGTCAAGCCGGGCGGCATGGGACTAAAGATCATGCAGGAAAGGGCTGCCAAGGTGGAAGGCAAGCTGACCATCCAGTCAGTCCCGGGAAAAGGGACAAAAGTAATCGCAATGGTTGAGGAAAACAAAACCCCGCCTGCGAGCAGGGATAAGAGGATTCTATGAGAAAAATCCGTTTACTCGTTGTGGATGACCAGACCGTAGTCCGGGAAGGGCTGGCGGCCATCTTGAGCTATTATTCGGATATTGAAGTGATCGGCCAGGCCTCCGATGGCATCCAGGCCATGGAAATCATCAAAAAGGAAAAGCCGGACGTCGTGCTGCTCGACATGGCCATGCCCAACCAGGATGGGCTTACCACCATCCCGAAGATCAGGGAAAGCTCGCCCAACACGCGCATCCTGGTGGTGACTGCCTATGCCGAGAACGACCTGGTGTACCAGGCCATCAAGGCCGGCGCGTTAGGATATATCCTCAAGGATGCCACGCGCGACCAATTGTTACAGGCCATCCGGGATGTAGATCAAGGACGGGCCTCCCTGCAGCCTTCCATCGCGGTAAAACTGATCCAGGAGATCAACCATCCGACCGAGCTGCATTATACGGAGGACCCGCTGACCCGGCGTGAATTGGAGACCATCCGCCTGATCGCGCGTGGCCTGAGCAACCAGGAAATCGCCGAGAAACTGGTGGTCAACGAACGAACCATTGCGAAATATGTCAGCAGCATCCTGGATAAGCTCCATCTTGCCAACCGCACCCAGGCTGCCCTGTATGCTTTGCGGGAAGGCATCACCGGATTGAATGACGAGTAGACAGGTTCTTGAGAGCATCGTTTTTATCCATCGCGCCCATTCAAGTGGGCGCGATATTCATTAAAAATAACATTCTTTCGGACTTAAAAATACCGTAAGTCGGCGTACGTACGCAACAGAATGATTCGTTGTACAATGAAAGCAAAACGCCAGCGTATTTCATCGGGAAGTGTCTGCACCTGTCATGAGGTGAGCATGTGCAGAATCCAAAAGTGGACCCGGTGGAGTATTTTTACTTCCGTAAGGAGGCAAGGATGAGCGTCCGGATAAAGGTACTGATCATCATCTGCCTGACTTTTATAGCCACGCTTGGGATACTTTATTTTACATCCAGGTGGTTTTTCTTCCACGATTCATATGTCGCTGACGAAGAAAGCACAACACGAGATATCACCCGTCTCCTGAATGGCCTGGATGGCCAAATCGCAGATATAGATACGATTGTAAGCGATTGGGCGCCCTGGGACGACACATACGAATTTATTAACAGCGGCGATCCAGGCTATATCGCATCCAACCTTCTCAATAATTCGGCATTTACCAACATTCGGGTCGAATTGATCTTGTTCATCGATAACTCGGGTCAAATCGTCTATGGCAAGATGGTCGACCTTGAAAGCGCAGTAGAGATTCCCATCCCGAAGAGCCTGTACAGCGAACTGCATGCCGGCAGCCGCTTGCTCAGCCATAAGGATCCGACTGATAAACTGGCCGGAATCCTTTCCCTGCCTGAAGGAGCGATGATCATTGCTTCGCAACCCATTGTCACCAGCCAGGGAAAAGGGCCAATCCGCGGGACTCTCATCATGGGACGGCGCCTGGATGAGGCTGAAATTGCCAAATTGTCACAAACGACTCAGCTTTCGATAAGCGCCTTCCCTTATACCGGTGGCGGCGTGCCCGGCGATGTTGCCCTGGCACGGAAATCACTGGTTGGTGGGAAGACTATTTTTGTCGCCCCTCAGAGCGACACTACCCTGGCAGGGTATGCCCTCGTCAACGATGTCTACGGGAGCCCGGCCCTGATCTTGCGGGTCGAGAGCCAACGTGAGGCGTATGCCCAGGCAAAAATGAGCATGCGTAACCTAGGCCTGGCACTGCTTTCCATCGGCATCGTCCTGGGCTTGGTGACGATGCTCTTGCTCGAGAGATTGGTCATCGTCCGGCTGACCAGCCTGAGCTCAAACGTAATGAAGATTGGCAGCCAGGGAAGCGCCGCCGCGCGGGTGAAGGTCTCCGGAAACGACGAGATTTTCGTGTTGGCAAACAGCGTGAATTCCATGCTCGATTCGCTCGAAAATTCCCTGGCGAAAGAACGCGAGAGCGAGGCGCGTTTCTCCTCCATCTTCAGCTTCAGCCCCATCCCGGTCAGCCTGACCGACCCGGCAACGGAGCGGTGGGTGGAAGTCAACGATGCATTCCTGCATGCAACCGGCTTCACACGGGACGAGATGATCGGTCATACCTTCCGGGACCTGCGGCTTTGGGTACATCCGGAGAAGCGCATGGAGATGAAGAAAATATTGCTCGAACAGGGCCGGGTGCACAACTATGAAGTGGATATTCGTAAGAAGGACGGCGTGACGGCTACCATGCTCCTCAGTGCGGAAATGATCACCCTGAACAAAGCCCCATTCTTATTGATCATGGGCGACGACATCACCGAGCGCAAGCTGGCCGAGCAGGCACTGGAAGAATCCAATGTTCGCCTGGAAAGCGCAGTAGAAGCCCGCACACGTGAACTGGGCGAGGCCCAGGAAAAGCTCCTCCGCCAGGAGAAGTTGGCGGTACTGGGCCAGTTGGCGGGCGGTGTGGGCCACGAACTGCGCAACCCACTGGGTGTCATCAATAATGCAGTCTATTACCTGAAACTTGTCCAGCCGGAGGCGGACGAAACCATCCGGAAATACCACGCCATGATCGAACACGAGGTGCATAACGCCGAGAAGATCATTACCGACCTGCTGGACTTTGCCCGCATCAAATCGATTGACCGGGAAATGTTAGCCGTCCCCGCGCTGGTGCAGCGTGTCTTGGAACGTTTCCCGGTGCCCGAGTTCATCACGACGCAGCTAGAATTCCCCGCAGATCTGCCGGATGTGTACGCCGACCCACGCCAGATGGAGCAAGTGCTCGGCAACCTGACCACGAACGCCTGCCAGGCCATGCGGGAGGGCGGCCGGCTGACCATTTCCGCGTGCCGGCAGGCAGAAATGGTGGCCATCGCCGTGCAGGATAGCGGCACCGGCATCGCCCCCGAGAACATGCAGAAGCTTTTCGAGCCGCTCTTCACCACCAGGAGCAAAGGCATCGGACTGGGACTGGCGGTCAGCAAGAAACTGGTGGAGGCCAACGGTGGGCGCATCGAGGTGCAGAGCGAACCCGGGAAGGGATCCACGTTCACTGTTTTTGTACCAGTGAAGGCATTATGAATTTGCATACCATCTTGGATTCCCTGCGAGTCGCCTTCTCGAAGCGTATTCCTGCGCCGGCACGCGCCGCTTCGCTATCCGAACTGAGAGCCTGGGAAAACCGTTCCCTGGCAGTTTTTATGCTCATTTTCATCCTGTTGGCTGCCGGCCTGGTTGTCATTGGTTATGGCACCTACCGGCAATATGAAAGCCGGTTCCGCAGCCAGATGGATGGGCAGTTGACCGCCATCGCCGCATTAAAAGTCAACCAACTGGAAAGCTGGCGCGCCGAACGGAGGGACGATGCGAATATTTTTTACAACAATCCCGTTTTCGCTACGCTGGCGCAAACCTTCCTGGAGAATCCGGGCGATGCGCAGGCGGAGGCGCAACTCCGGGCCTGGCTGGGGGCCGTCCAAACCGGGGAGGGTTATGAGCGGGTCTCCCTACTTGATACGAACGGTGTGGAGCGGATGGCTTCCCCGGTCGGCCCCCAAGCGGCCAGTGCCACCCTGGCCGGGCAGGCTGCCGCAGCCCTGGAGCAGGGCCAGATCACCTTTATGGATTTCTACCGGGATGCGCCGAGCGGCCCCATCCGGCTGGCGCTGCTGGTGCCGGTCTACGCAGGGGGGGAGCGCAGCCAGCCCCTGGGCGTGGTCGCCCTGTCCATCGACCCAGGTATAACGCTCTATCCATTTATCCGTGAGTGGCCCGCCCCAAGCAGTACGGCCGAGACCCTGCTGGTGCGCCAGGATGGGAACGACGCCCTGTTCCTAAATGAACTCAGGTTCCAGCCCAATGCGGCCCTGAGCCTGCGTATCCCGTTGACGGATACCCGCGTGCTGGCGGTACAAGCTGTGCTGGGGCGGAGCGGGATCGTGGAAGGCGTGGATTACCGCGGCCTGGCAGCGATTGGCTACGTAGCCACCATACCGGATTCACCCTGGTTCCTGGTGGCGAGCATGGATACCGCCGAAGTCTATGCCCCGCTGCGGGAACGCATGTGGCAAACCATCCTTTTCTTTGGCGTGTTGATCCTGGCGGCCGGAGCGGGCCTGCTGATGCTTTGGCGGCAGCAAGGGCTGCATTATTACCGGGCGCAGGTGGAAGCCTTGGAGAAGATATCAGCTTCGGAGAGACGTTTCCGTTCCTTATTCGAGAACATGCTGAATGGTTTTGCGTACTGCAGGATGATCTTCGAAGATGGGCACCCACAGGACTTTCTTTACCTGGAGGTTAACCGCACCTTCGAAACGCTGACCGGCTTGCAGGATGTGGTCGGCAAAAAAGTCTCGGAGGTCGTCCCGGGAATCCGCGAGTCCGACCCGGAGCTGCTCGAGAGGTATGGCAGGGTGGCCCTTACCGGCAACCCCGAGGCTTTCGAGATATACCTGGAAGCCCTGAAAATGTGGTTTTCCATCTCGGTGTACAGTCCTCAGAAGGAATACTTCGTGGCCGTGTTCGACGTGATCACCGACCGCAAGCGGGCCGAGCAGGAATTGAAAATATACACCGAGCATCTCATGGAGATGGTGGCCGAGCGCACGCGTGAAGTGCGCCAGGCGCAGGAGAAACTGATCCGGCAGGAACGCCTGGCCACGCTGGGGCAACTGGCCGGCAGCGTGAGCCACGAACTGCGCAACCCGCTGGGAGTCATCTCGAACGCCGTCTATTTCCTGAAGCTGACCCAGCCGGACGCCAGTGAGACCATCAAGGAATACCTGGATATCATCGAAAAAGAGACGCGCACCTCCGACAAGATCGTTACCGACCTGCTGGACTTCACCCGCATCAAGGCCGTGGAGCGGGAGCGGGTAGATGTCTCCACCCTGCTCCGCCAGACTTTGCAGCGCCACCCCGTGTCGGCCCCGCTGGAAGTGGCCCTGGAAATACCGCCGGACCTGCCGCCGGTCCTCGCCGACCCACAGCACATCGTCCAGGTGCTCGGCAACCTGGTCGCCAATGCCTGCCAGGCCATGGAAGATCCACAAAGTACATCGGAGGCACCCTTAGTCATGAAATTGACTCTTTCCGCCAGTCTGCACGGTGATATGATAGAAATTGCGGTACAGGATACCGGCGCAGGCATCCCGCCGGAGAACATGGGTAAACTCTTCGAACCGCTCTTCACCACCAAGACCAAGGGCATCGGGCTGGGTCTGGCGGTGAGCCAGAAACTGGCCGAAGCCAACGGCGGCCACATCGAGGCCCGCAGCCAGTTGGGACAAGGCAGTACGTTTACGGTTATCTTGCCAGTTTATAAGGAGGAAAATGGGACCAAAACTTCGCATCCTTATCGTAGATGACGACCGGCGCATGACACGCACCCTGGCCGATATTTTTTCCGTGGTCGGGCACGAGTCGGTGGAAGCCACTTCCGGCGCGCAGGCGCTCGAACTGGCCCGTACGCAGACTTTCGATTGTGTACTGACGGATGTGCGCATGCCGGAAATGGACGGCGTGGAATTGCACCGCCAATTGCACCTAGCCCAGCCTGGCCTGCCGGTGATGTTAATGACTGCGTATGCCGCCGACGAGATAATCCGCAAGGGGCTGGACGAGGGCGTGGTGGGTGTATTCGATAAACCCCTGGATGTAAATTACCTGCTGGGCTTCTTTGCATCCCTGGCCCGGAGCCGTTCCATCGTAATCGTGGACGACGACCCGGACTTCTGCAAAACCCTCGGCGAAATCCTGCAGCAGCGCGGCTTCAGTGTGGCGCAGATCTCCGACCCGCATGTGGAGGTGGAGTCGATCACCAGCGAGGCCCAGGTGATCCTGCTGGACATGAAACTCAATGGCATCAGCGGGTTGGACGTGCTTAGAGATATCCGCAGGTGCTGCCCGGACCTGCCCGTACTGATGGTAACGGCTTACCGCCAGGAAATGTCGGCTGCCATCCAGGCAGCCCTGGAGATCAATGCGTTTGCCTGCCTGTACAAGCCGCTGGAAATCCCGACGCTTCTGCAAACGCTGGCCGATATTCAACTGAAGCGCCTGAGAAAGGCGATCAAGAAGAAATAAGTGAGGTGGCAGATGGACGCCCAGACCAAAAACGGAATTCCGCGTGGGAAAAATGTATTCCTGATCATCAACCAGCAGATCACCCCCATAACCAAGGATGTGACCCGGCTTGGCCGCCAATTGGACAATGATGTCGTTTTTAAAGAGGCATCCATCTCCCGCAACCATGCGGAGATTCGCTGCGAAAACGGAAATTTTGTCCTGCATGATTTACAGTCCACTTCAGGCACTTTTGTCAACAACCGGCGCATCGAGCGCTGCGTGCTCAATTCGGGGGACCTGATCTCGCTGGCCAATGTCCAGTTCATGTTTGTCAACAACAATTCGAAGATCGCCAGCAATTCAACCAGCACTACCCGCAGCTTACCCTCGGAGGACAGGCAAAAGGCCCATGGAAAATAAGCGCACCATCCTGATCATCGACGATGACGAGGCCCTGCGGATTGGGCTGGCTGCCACTTTGCAGCGCAAGGGCTTACCGTCATTGCGGCCGGCAACGGGCAAGCCGGTTTGGAAAAGGCCAGGTCGAGCTGGCCCAGACCTGATCATCTGCGATGTGATGATGCCGCCTCCGGATGGGTTCGAGCTGCGCCGGTTGTTGAGCCTGGACCCGGCGCTGGTCGGCATCCCATTCATCTTCCTGACCGCCCGCAGCGGGATCGAAGACCGTCTCAGCGGAATCGATAAAGGGGCGGACGATTACATCACCAAGCCATTCGATCCCAAAGAGTTGGTCGCACGCGTGGAGGCCGTCTTCAGGAGGATCGAGCTGGAACAGGCGCGCGGGCGTGAGCAGATGAAAAGCATTGCCGACCAGGAGATGGAAAAATTCAGGCATGAGATCCTGCAAAATTTCCACCACGAACTGCGCACCCCGCTCACCAATATCCTCCTGCCGCTCGAAGCCGCCCTCAAGCAAAAATTCACCGATCCCGAAGAGCAGGCCCGTTTTATTCGCACGGCGCTCTTGAATGCCGACCGGTTGGAATCCCTCACAACCGATTTCATCCTGCTTACCAATCTTGACCAGGGCAACCTGAACACCGTCCGGCAGCCCATTGATGTCGATGTGCATATCCTGGCGCCGGTGCGCCGGCGCATGCAGCGCTATCAGGACAAGCATCTCCAGCTTGTCACCCATGTATCCGTGCTGGGCCAGATCCGCGCGCCCCGCAAGGAATTTACCCATATTGTCATCCACCTGCTCGATAACGCTTTTAAATTCAGCCCGGAAGGCGGGACGGTGGAATTATCCATCTCGTCAGACGCCGACGGCAATACCAGCCTGGGTGTAAGCGATGAAGGCCCGGGTATCCCGGCCGAGCTGCGCGAGAAGGTATTTGAACGGTATTATCCAACTCAGCCAGGGCAACACGCGCGAGCATGAAGGCCTGGGAGTTGGCCTGCCGCTTGCAAAGGCGGTCATGGAGAAGCTGGGCGGCAGCCTGCGCATCCTGGATGCGCCCAAGGGCTGTCGGGTTGGGTTGTATCTGCCCGCCCAGTCCTCCGGAGAGCCGGCGTATGGATGAAAAGACCATCCCGCATTCCACGTTTCTGGCCAACCAGTCCCAGGCGGAAGGATCCAAAACAAGGCCCGGAAAGCCTGGGGGGATGATTTCCATTACCGCGCCCTTTTCGAACAGTCGGATGATTGTATTTTTATCATCAGCCTGGGCCTGCGTTACATGGCTGCCAACCCGCAGGCTTTGAACTTGCTGGGTTATACGGAAAGCGAACTGGTCGGCAAGCCGGTCAGCGAGGTCATGGCCCTGGACGAATCCCTCGGCCATGCCACCGTTTTGGATGACAGTTCGAGCCTGGCGGAACGGATACTGCGGCGAAAAGATGGCACGCTGGTGCCGGTTGAGATCAGCACTTCCATTGTCTATGATGGCGCCGGCCAGCCGGCCTATATCCAGAGCATTGCGCGTGATATCACCCGGCGCAAGGAAGTGGAGCGCCTGCTCCAGCGCCGCAACCAGATCATGGCTATCCATCAGTAATGCCACCACGCGCCTGCTCCAATCCACCCGCTTTGAAAATAATATCGGCGCGGTGCTGGAGTCGCTTGGGCAGGCCAGCGGAGCCGCCGCCTGCTTCATGGTCGAGATCAAAGGCGCTCCCCTGCCCGGCCTCATTCCATGTACTCTTCGCAATGGAAAAAAGACAGTTCTTTCCGGCTGGATATTGCCGGGAGCCTGGCGCCCAGCCTGGAATCCATTTTGAACAGCCCGCCAGGCGCTCTTTGCCGGGGACATGGATATTCCCCAGGCCCGTTCCGTGGCAGTCGTCCGGATCATGGGCAAGGCCGGCGCGCTCACGCGTTTCCTGGGCCTGTTTTATCCCGAGGAGGTGCAGGCCTGGCTGCCTGCCCAGCGGGATGCGCTCCAGATTGCAGCCAGCCTGATCGGGGCGGCCTGGCAGCGCAACCAGCACGAAGAAGCCATCCTGGCCAGTGAAGCCCGCAACCGCACGATCATCGAGGCGCTGCCCGATCTGATCATCCGCATGGACGCCCAAGGGAAGATCCTGGATTACAATGCCAAGCCCGACCATCCGCTCTTCCAGCCGCACGATGCCGTGGCCGGCAAGCTGCTTTCCGAGATCTGGCCGGAGGATATTGCCGGCCAGATCATGGGGAACAACAGCGGCGCAGTCTTTACGGAACCGCATCTACCTGAAGGAATTCAGGCTGCCTTTCAGCACGCAGATCTACGAAGCGCGCCTTGCCCCGATCGGCTCGTATGAAGCCTTGCTGGTCGTGCGGGATATCACCGAGCAGGCCAGCTGAACGAGATGAAATCCGATTTCATCAACCGGGCTTCGCACGAACTGCGCATGCCGCTCACCAATGCCATCCTGATGGTAAACCTGATCCAGGATGGCGGCACGCCGGCGGAGCTGCAGGAATATTGGAGTATCCTCACCAGTGAGCTGGACCGCCAGAAGGTGCTGATCGAGCGCCTGCTGGTGGCTGGCCGGTTGGAAAGCCGGGCGCTCAAGCTGGAAATTGCCCCGATCGACCTGGTCTCCATCCTGGACGAATCCATCCTGGCGGTAAAGTTGTTTGCCAACAAAAAAAATATCGGCATCCGGGTCTCCCGGCCCGCCGGGCCGATCATCGTGATGGGCGATAAGAGCGGCTTGCAGCAGGTCTTCATCAACCTGATCAATAATGCCGTCAAGTTTTCACCGGAAGGCAGTTCGGTCGAGTTGGATGTCCGGCTGGAGGCCGATGTGGTCCGGGTGGCCATCTTGGACCACGGCATGGGCATCCCGGCGGAGGATATCCCGCACCTGTGCGAGCGGTTTTTCAGGGGCCGGAATGTCACCATTGCCGAAATCCCGGGCAGTGGGATTGGCCTGTACATTGTCAAATCGATTGTCGAAGAACTGGGCGGGAGTATCAAGGTGGAAAGCGTCCTCAAGCAGGGCACCACCATCACCGTTACGCTGAAGCGCTCGCTTGGCCCACTGCCAGTATAATGAACACGATGGAACCAAAAACCCTGCATGTCCTGATCGTAGACGATGACCCCAACCTGCTGGCGACCATGCGCGACATCCTCAGGGTCAAAGGCTTCGAGCCAATCCCGGTCCGTACCGCCGCGGCGGCGCGGTCGCAGGCCCGCGGGCAGGCTGTAGACGTGGCTCTGATCGATTTCCACTTGGAAGATATGCCCGGGTTGGAACTGCTGCGGAGCCTCAAAACGGATTCTCCCGGCATCGAGTGCATCCTGTTGACCGGCCACGCTTCGCAAAGCTCGGCCATCGAGGCCATTAACGCCGGGGCGTATTCGTATTTTCAGAAGCCCTGTGATGTTGACCAACTAGTCCTTTCCATCCAGCGCGCCGGGGAGAAACGTGCCGCGGAAAGGGCCTTGCGCGCAAGTGAGGCGTCTTTGCAGGCGGTTCTGCAATCCACCGCGGATGGCATCCTGGCGATTGGCACGGAAAATAGAGTGCTGTATGCCAACGGGCGTTTCGCTGAAATGTGGCATGTTCCTGCGGAGATTTTGGCCGGCCAGGATGATGCTGTCCTGCTTAAGTATGTCCTTGACCAACTGGTCGATCCGCAAGGCTTTCTCCAGAAGGTCCAGGAGCTTTACCAGTCGGACGAAGAAGATTCCGACAGCCTGTTTTTCAAAGATGGCCGGGTATTTGAGCGCTTATCGCGTCCGCTCGTACAGGATGGCGTACGGATAGGCCGGGTCTGGTCGTTTCACGATGTGACCGCACGCAAACATGCCGAGGATGCCTCGCGCAGGAGTGACGCGCAATACCGGCTGCTTGCCAATAATATTTCGGATGTGATCTGGATCCTGGACTTGCAAACCGAGCGCTTTACCTACGTCAGCCCCTCTGCACAGGCATTGCGCGGTTACACGGCGGAAGAAGTGCTTGCCCAGGAAATGTCTGCGGCTCTTACCCAAGCTTCCCTCGAGCACATTCAAAATGTGTTCCCCGTGCGCCTCGAGCAAGCCAAACTGGGTTATCTCGGCGCGTACCTTGACGAGGTGGAAGAAACCCGCAAGGATGGGAGCACTGTCTGGACGGAAACCACCACGCATTACCACCTGAATCCAGAGAACGATCATTGGGAAATCTACGGCGTTTCCCGTGATATCAGCGTGCGCCGGCAGGCCCAGGCGGCCTTGCAGGCGAGCCGGGCGGCCGAGAGAAATTTTGCGGAACGCCTGACGGTCCTTTCAGAAACCACCACCGAGCTTTCCAAAACCGACAGCCTGGATGAACTCTGCCGCCGCACCGTGGAACTCGGCCGGGAACGGCTTGATTTTGACCGTCTCGCCATCTGGTTCTTGGGGGAAGATCGCGTCAGCACGCAGGGCACATTTGGGGTGGATGAGGAAGGCCGTATTACCGATGAGCGCGCCGAGAGGTTCCCTATCGGCCCGGATTTTCCCAGTTGGCCTGTGTTTCAAGGCCGGACCCCGCTGCTTCGCCGGACAGATGTGCCGCTGGCCTTGAAGGGACAGGTGGTCGGGCGGGGCATGCATGTCTCTGCCGGTCTCTGGGATGGGAAAGATGTAATAGGCTATCTGGTTGTGGATAACCTGCTGCGCCAGCGGCCTTTGGACGACAATGATTGCGAGATCATCCGCCTCTATGCTACTGCGCTGGGGCACCTCATCTCGCTTAAACGCACCGAGCAGAAACTGCGCACCAGCGAAGAGCGCTACCGCATGTTGGCCGAAAACATGACCGATCGGATCTGGTTGATGGATTTGAATATGAAGACCACCTACATCAGCCCCTCGGTGACCCGCCAGCGCGGATTTACGCTCGACGAACTCAATACGATCCCGCTCGACCAGCAGATGACACCCAAATCCTTCATGCGTCATGCGAAAATGTTCACCACGGAACTGGCCACCGAACGGCTGACGCAGGTCGGTCTGCCCATCTCCATCAAGATCGAACTGGAGTTATATAAAAAGGATGGCACGATCTTCTGGAGTGAGAATACGTATTCGGTCATCCGCGATCCACAGGGGCAGCCGCTGGCCATCCTGGCATCGGGGCACGATATCACCGAGAACAAAAAGGCGCACGAAACTCTCCAAGCAAGCGAAAAACGTTTCCGCGCCTTGATAGAAAACAATACCGATGCCATCGTCCTGGTCGACCCCCACGGCCGGGTGCTGTATGAAAGCCCGGCCTATGGCAGGATGATAGGCCGGGATGTCCGCGAGCGCCTCGGCCAGAGCAGTTTCGAGTACGTACACCCGGAGGACCGGCCATCTGTTGTAAAGTTATTCAACGAGCTGGTCCAGAAACCAGACGGGAGCGCTACCGCCACTTTCCGCAACCAGCACATCGACGGTTCGTGGCGCTGGTTCGAAGCCACGGCCACCAACCTGCTTGCGGAAAGTGCAGTCCAGGCGGTCGTCATCAACCTGCACAATATCACCGACCGAAGGCAGGCCGAGGAAAATATCCGCCAACACCTGGCCGAACTGGAAGTGCTCTACGAAACCGGCCTGAGCATCAGCCGCCTGTTGGAGCCAAGAGAGATCGGGCAAAAGGTCATCGAAGCCCTGTCCGAAAAACTATCCTGGCGGCATGCTTCGATCCGCCTGTACCACCCTGAAACGGAGCGCATGGAATTGCTAGTGTTTAACCGTCCCGGCTTGAACGCCCGGCAACTGCAGGCCGAGATGCGCCGGCTGAATAGAATCATTACGAAACCCGGCCAGGGCTTGAGCGGCTGGGTCGTCCAGCATGGCCAGTCGATCCGCTGCGGGAATGTCAATGCTGACCCGCGTTTTATCCGGGCCTTCAAGGGCATCCAATCCGGGTTGTACGTACCCATGCTGGTGGGGGATCGCACCATTGGCGTGATCGGCGTGGAAAGTGAACAGGCCGGGGCTTTTACGGAAGCTGATGAACGCTTGTTGAAACCCTGGCGGCCCAGGCCGGTATCGCCATTGAAAATGCCCGCCTGCTGGCAGAGAGCCTCCGCCAGGTTGAAGAACTGGGCGCACTGGCGAATGTCTCGTCTGCGCTGCGCACTGCCCTTACTCGTCCGGAAATAATCCTGGTCATCCTCGATCAATTGATGATGGGCTTGTTCCACGCGGATGAGGCCTGCCTGGTTGCTTACGACCCCGGCACCGGCGGGAATATTGTCGAGGCGGCGCGCGGGAAATGGCGCAAAAATGAAGGGCTGCGCCTGGAGCCCGGCGAAGGCCTGAGCGGCCTGGTGGCGGAGACCCGCCTGCCCTTACCAGAGCAATGGTGCACTTCAGGATGAACGGTTGATGAAGGGGGAAACTGCCGACCGCCTGGAAGCAGTTGCCGGCGTGCCGCTGCTGGTCCAGGGCCAGTTTATCGGTTCCCTGTGGGTCGGCCGCACGGGCAGGAAGAAAGTGGAAACCCCCGCTCCCCTTTACGCCCGATGAAATGCGCTTGCTGGGTTCCGTCGCCGATATGGCTGCCAATGCGCTCCAGCGCGCCAGCTTGCACGAACAGGCCCTGCGGCATGCGGAAGAATTGTTGACCATCAACACCATGGGGCGCCTGCTGGCAGAAACGCTCGACCTCGATCAAATCTACGAAAAACTGGATGAGATTGTCTGGCAGTTGCTGGATGATATCTCGCATGGTCGCCATTGCTCTTTACGATGCCGAGAAAAAACAGATCACGTGCGTCTGGTTTAATAGCGATGAGGGCAGGCTGGATGCCGCCAGCTCTGCCGCCGGTGCCGCTGGAGCCGCCCGGCCAGGGCACGCAGAGCGAGGCGATTCATACCCGCCAGCCGGTCATCCTCAATAATTTGCGCGAACGGCTGAAGAAGGTCACCTTCAAAATGGATGTGGGGACTGACGATGGCCGGGTCACGCAATCCGGATTGTATGTGCCCATGCTCGTGCATGGCCGGGTGATTGGCGTCATGCAGGTGCAGAGTTACACCTTGAACCGTTTCAGCCAATCCGATGCGGATTTATTATCCCTGGTCGCAAATACGGCCGCAGTGGATATCGAGAACGCCCGGCTGTTTGCCGAGACACAAAAACGCTTGCACAACCTGGCGGCCTTGCACGAGATTGACGTTGCCATCAGCGCCAGCGTGGATATCCATGTCACCCTGGATATCCTGCTGGAGCAAACGGTTTCCGAGTTGAATGCGGATGCCGCGGCCGTGCTCCTGCTCAACCCGCTTGCCCGAACGTTGGAATATGCCGCCAGCCAGGGTTTCCGTAATCACCAGGTCGAACGGGCTGCATATCCCATTGGGCGCCGGGCTGGCGGGACAGGCGGCTTTGCGACGGCAAATACAGAGTGTTTCCGACCTGCAGGATGGCCTGCCTCGCACTGGATGGGCAGAAAACTGCCTTCAATATTTATGACGGGGAGGGGTTCGTGGCCCACCATGCCATTCCGTTGAGCGCCAAGGGCCAGGTTCAGGGCGTATTGGAAGTCTTCCATGCGTTCCCCGTTCCAGCCTGATGATGAATGGTTTACTTTCCTCGAAACGCTCTCCCGCCAGGCGGCCATCGCCATTGATAATAACAGCCTTTTTGAGAACCTCCAGCGTTCAAATACGAACATCGTCCTGGCCTATGACGCCACCATCCAGGGCTGGTCGCAGGCGCTCGAACTGCGCGATAAGGAAACCGAAGGCCATGCCCGGCGTGTCACAGAACGGACCGTACAATTGGCCCAACTGGTTGGCGTTCCGCGATAGCGAACTGGAACATGTCCGGCGCGGCACGCTCCTGCATGATATCGGCAAAATGGGCATTCCGGATGCCATCCTGCTCAAGCCGGGCAAACTTACCGAGGCAGAGTGGGAGGTCATGCGCCGGCACCCTGTGTTTGCATATGAATTGCTCTCTTCCATTGCATACCTGCGGCCGGCCCTGGACATTCCTCATTATCACCATGAAAAGTGGGATGGCACCGGCTACCCGGATGGGCTTGAAGGGCGAGCAAATTCCTCTTTATGCACGCATATTCGCCATTGTGGATGTGTATGATGCCCTCACGAACGAGCGTCCCTACCGCCCGGCCTGGACCGGCGGAGCAGGCTATCGAGTATATCCGTGCAGCAATCCGGCAAGCATTTCGATCCCGCCATCGTGGAGGCCTTCCTGAACATGCTTGCCAGAGGCGCGTGATAAGGGGTAATACCACAGATAGCCATTCCCCCTCCGAGTAAACACATCAATGACAAAGGTAGATTGTCCCGTCCGGATACGTTCCGTAGACCGGTAAGCCTGTAAACAGGCTATCTGCATTGGCGGTGCCGCCAACTTGAGTCCGGAACTGGGAGGAAAAATCGCTAACGATGACCAGCGCGGCGCCCTGCTGGCAAAAGACCGACTGGACCCGATCGTCTGAAACCGTCCCATAGGCCGTCGCCTGGATGGGCGGTTTGGAGGGGAACGTATTCCAGAAACCATAGATCGGTCGCCCGGTCCAGAGCTGGAGCAATTCCCAGTCATTTGAAATGACCGGTTGTCCCGCTGGCAGGGCTCGCACGGCCTGGAGGAGGCCGGAGCGGTTCCAATGGTAGGCGGTTAGTCCATCGCCGGCGTGATAAAATTTTACTTCGTCGCGTGTTTGCGGAATATACCAGGCCACGCAGACGATCGCGAGCAGCCAGGGGAGCACCTGCAGCACGTGCAGTTTACCCTTGAACCAGGCTGCCTGCCACACGGCGAACGCGGCGTAAATGGTCATCACACTGCCCACGTATAGCGGCAGGAGCATACGGTTGTCCACGTCAATGGTGGGATGGGTAAAGAGGTATGTCAGGATCAAAACAGCCGTAAAAAATAGAGAGGACAACCCAAAAAAGACGAAGATTTGCATCCCTGAGTTATGCGCGCCTGCTTCTGCCTGATCCTTGTGTAGCCGGCGGTCTGCCAGGAAGGAAAGCCCCAGCAGGCCAACCAGGATGCCCCCCATCAGGAAAAAACGCAGGCGATAGCTCAGGAGCGCACCATTTGATTGAAACGGCACCCACTTCCAGACCGTATCCATGAAGATTCCGCGGAAGCCCTGGAACCGGGCCAATAACCCATGCCAGTCCAGGCCAAGGCTGCGCCCGCCCACACTGTGGGAAGTGGAAAAATAGATCCAGGCCAGCCAGAGCAGGATCGGTATACCGGCAACGCAGGTGAACAGGACGGCCTTCCGGATGCGGGCCCGGGCACTTCCCGGATGCAAGCAGCAGGAGGCTGCCTCCCCCGGCCAGTACCATGGCAATTCCCGCATAACGGATCCCTGGGATCAAGCCGATCAATAGCGCGCTCAGCACGAACAGGGAGATTTTTTCCTTGTGCAAGTAGGCCAACAGGCCTAAGCCGCCGGCTAAAAACATAAAGACGAACAGAGGTTCCGAATACGCCGAGCTGAACATCCAGATCATATAGGGGAAGGCGCACATCAGTGCGCTCGCCACAATTCCCAGCGCCGGGATGCGGCTGTAGCGGTAGAAGATCCATCCGGCAATGAAAATGGAAGCAATGAAAGCAAAAATATTCAACCAGCGGGCGGCAACCACCAGATTCACCCCGAACAAGCCGATGGCGCTCAATGCGATCGAGTAAAAGGGCGGTTCAATGGTGATCGGCCTGAAGGCAGCGTCAGCCTCATAGTAGACCAACCCCTGTCCCCGGTCGAGGCTGCGGGCGGTGGAAATATAGATAACCGGATCGGAATATCCCCAAGGACCGTTGGCTGTCGTATAGACGGCGATGCCCCCCCCAGCGACGCTCAATAGAATGATCGCCGCCAGTATTAGATACTTGTTGAAAGCTTTGTCATGAGATTTCTTTGGTCGGATCTTGGTCATGCTGTAAGGGCGGCTCCTCGGAAGCATTCTCCCCTTCAAACTGCATGTATCTTGCGATGATAGTATCTTCCATCAAATTCTTCAATCTCCGCCGTTCTTGTCCGACTGTGTTGAGTGGATTAAAAGCGACTGGCTTTCCTACTACCAGTTGTTTCGTCGCATGAATCGTCACCGGGTAGAACTCCAGGCATTCTCCAGTTTCCGCGTAATACATCTCTCCCAAGCGGGCAAAACTGTGCTGGAAGGGCTGCATTTTTGTCAGAAGGTCAGCCGGCAGGCGATTATCTTCGGGGAAGATCAACAGGAATTTGCCTTGCCGCAGCACATCCATGCTCATGTTATATGTCCCTTGCATGCTATCATAATCGTTACGGTAGACCGGGATACAGCCCAGCGAGTAGAACAGCGGGAGGGCAATCTTGCACAACGCCTGCGCAATCCATCGGCTGGCCGGCGGCTGGATGTGCAACTGGCGTTCAACGAAATCCTCGCGCATCCAGGCCGGGGCCAGATCTTTATCCATCATGTCCGCAATGATCCATGGATGCAGGCGCAGGGGGATGGAGCAGCAGGCCCCAATTGGGCCGGTCGCATCCTGGTGGTTGGCTATAAAGACTGCCGGCCCACGCTGGGGCAGGTTCTCCTCCCCGATCAGCCTTCCATTCCACAGGAACAAATCCAGCACACCCGCGATGAAATGATATAGACTATCCTTCATGGCTCACCTGTTACAGGTTCAATCGTGGCCGGTGCCGCCTGGCTTTGACCAGGTGCACCGGTTGAATGCACTCGTTCCCAGTGCCATCTGCAGGCTGCCTACTGATTTTAGCACGGATATGCTCTGGTTGATGAGCGAAATTGATTCATGCTGATCCACAACAGGTTTCGCTTCGTTTTATACAGGTTTTAAGCCTTTGGCGAAGGCTTTACAGCCTGATAACCCTAAATTAGTGACCTTTGTTACCATTTTTTATATGCTTCTATCATACTTTTTCCCTTCATATACGGAGTATACTGATATTCCGATTGATGGAAGCCGTTACAAAGAATATGCTGAATACTACACTGACCGGCGAACAAGATAGAAAAGCAGAGGATCGATCCACGGGGTGGCTGAAAATTGTGCTCCCACGGGAGACAGCCCGGTGAGTCTATTCTCTGTTGTTGGGCTCTTGGCCGGAGTTGACCATAACGCGATGGCGTTCGATCCGGGCAGGTGCCTCCATTCTCTTGATAAGCATGCAAATTGCCAGGCGTGTGTACAGGTTTGTCCTGCAGAGGCTGTCAAACCCGGGAAACCACCCGTGTTTGATGCCAAGAAATGCTCGCGTTGCCTGGCGTGCCTCCAGACGTGCCCTTCAGGCGCATTCCTTGGGGAGGATTCGCTAACTGCCTTGTTGAACTGTGTGACGCGCAGCGATGCCAACAAGGTTGAGTTGCTGTGTGATCACAACCCGCATGTGGAGGGGGGGCGGTCGAAAGCCAGCGTTGGGCTGCGAGTGCGTGGCTGCCTGGCTGGTTTGGGAGCAGGGGGGTACGTGGCGCTGGCTGCCCTCGAGTTGGAGCAAGTGGTAGTTCGATTGGACGCCTGCGAGGAATGTCCATGGCAACCATTGCGTCCTTCTGTAGAAGCACAGGTATCCCTGGCTCAAGCGCTGTTGGGCCCATATCAGAAGGAGCACATCTTCCAATTTGCTGATGCAGTGGATGCTCCTTGTGAACACCCAATCTGGGATGTGGACAATCCCCCGCTTTCACGCCGGGACCTCTTCACCTTTGCGGTCAGGCAGGGTCGGGGTGCCATCGCGGGTGTCATGGAACATGCCGAAAAGAGCGGCGGTGGCAAGCCCGGTCTCGCAAGGATGCGCATTCTGAGCGCGATGGCTCATCTGAAGGCCCCTTCTTCGGTTGCCGACCCGCAACTGTCCACGGGCGACTTCGCGATCCTGGCGGTCTCGGAGGCCTGCACTGCTTGTGGAACCTGTGTACGTGCCTGCCCAACCCACGCCTTACAACTTGGGGTGGACGAACAGTCTCGGACTTTTCAATTGAATTTTTCCCCTCAGCTCTGCATCGGTTGCGACCTGTGCACCCATGTATGCAAGCCGGAAGCAGTATCCATAGACCATGCCCCCACTTTTCACCAGGTGTTTGGAGCCGGGGGTACCCTGCCCCTGCTAAAAGGGGAAATTGCACATTGCGAAGTGTGCCAGGCAGTCTATGCTGCCAGGCCGGGCCTCAGCCGGTGCCCGGTCTGCGAATTTCGGCGTCAGAATCCGTTTGGATCGAGGCGGCCTCAAGGAGTATAGACCGCGCTTGATAATAAGAACAGAATGATCCAGCAAATTTGAAAGAACCGCCCAGTTTATTACTATAAAGGAGAATAAAATGCCATTCGGAATCCAACCCATTCATATCGTGATAATTGTCGTGATAGGCTTCCTAGTCTTTGGGGCCAACAAGCTGCCCGAGATGGGACGCAGCATGGGCAAGACCATCAGCGAATTTCGCAAGGGGACGAAAGAAGCTACTGAAGGTTTCAGAGAAGAATTCAGTAAGACCAACCAGGCCCCGCAAGCCCCGGCTGCCTCTGCAGCGCCCATGCAGGCTTCTGCCCCTGCCTCAGCCGGTTTCACCGCTCCTGCCGGGAATTTCTGCATCCAATGTGGCGCGACCAATCCATCTGAAGCGCGTTTCTGTGCTTCTTGCGGGACGAAACTTCCCGAAAAAGCGTCCTGACACTCGTTCCAGCGGTACTGCCAGCCTCGAAACTGTACTCCAGAGCGGCCTTCCCAAGCCTGGAGGAGCTGGTCCTTTGGGATGCCAGTGAACGCGACTATGCCTTCAGGGAAGTGTTTGATTCTATGATCTTTCCTATTCCGGCCCTTTTCGGCGCCTTCCCTGATTGTCTCGTATTGTCAGGCAGATTGAAGTCCATTAACCAGGTGCCTAGCATGCATCTTTTATACATGCAGTAGGTTCAAAAAGATGGCGACATCCTTTCTTTCCATCAAGTTTTTCATTCCAAAACCACGCAAGGCACTTGTTCGCCGGGAACATTTGTATGACACTTTGAATAAAAGTATCCATTGCAAACTCATCCTGGTTTCGGCTCCAGCCGGTTATGGGAAGACTACGCTTATTACTTCCTGGTTGAAAGACCAGGTCATACCGATAGCCTGGGTATCGGCAGATGCAGGCGATAATGATTATTATCGCTTCTTTAGTTACCTGTTGGAGGCGCTTCATCGAAAAGACTCACGCATAGGGGAGACTCTTTTGCAGATGCTCCAATCTTCAAGCCCTCCCTCAGAAGACAATCTCGTTGAATTGGTCCTCAATGAAATCTCATCCTTAACGCAGGATTGTTTCCTGGTAATCGATGATTACCATTTAATCCAAAATCCTGCCATTCACACGGCCTTTTCCCAGATCATTACGGGTTCTCCCAAAGAATTGCATTTCATCATTTGCAGCCGAACTGAACTTCCGTTTTCTGTGTCAAAGCTTCGGGCGAGTGACGAACTGCTGGAGATTACGCAAAGGGACCTTTGCCTGAGCCTCGATGAGAGTACCTCGTACATGAATTTGATGATGGGAGCGGAGTTGCAGCCCGCGGATATCGCGATCCTACAAAATCGTACGGAAGGCTGGCTGGTTGGCCTGCAATTAGCGGCATTATCCTTGCGCGATCTACCGGACCCGGTCGCTTTCATCCATTCGTTGAAAGGCGATAATCGTTATATCGGCGATTACCTGGTGGACGAAGTATTAATGCTCATCCCGGCGGATTTGCAGCATTTCCTTCTGCGTTCTTCCATTTTGACCCAGATGGAAGCCTCCTTGTGTAATTACGTCTTGCAGATCGAGAACAGCCAGGAGCTCCTGGAGACCGTTGACAAGCAGCGTTTGTTTATCATTCCTCTGGATGACAACCGCCAATGGTTTCGTTACCATCATTTATTCCGTGAAATGTTGTATGCCCGCCTGTTGCGCAGATCGCCGGAAACTGTGGCGGAGCTAAATCAACGTGCCAGTGCCTGGCATGCGGAGCATGGGATGAAGGAAGAGGCGGTTGATTATGCCCTGGAGGGAAATGACTTTACGCGGGCTGCGGCTCTCGTAAAAGAAATTGGTCTACCCATTCTCTCCCATGGTGGTTGGAATCAATTGTTGAATTGGTATGGCAAAATCCCGGAAGCCGAGTTTCGTAGATATCCCGATCTCTGGTTAACCTATTTCATGACATTGATCAATGCGGGTCTAATAGCTGACGCCGCCCAAAAAATAGAAGAAATAAATGCCCAAGATTTAAATGGACTGGATCTTTCAAATGAAGAGCTGACCAGGCTGAGAGGAGAACTGGCTTCTGTTCAAGGGGTGATCAATTTACACAGCAAGGCGGATCCTTCGAAAGCCAAAGGGTTCACGAAAGTGGCGCGAGAGTGTTTATCAGCAGATGGCGATTTCGGCTGGGCCTTTGCGAACAATAATTATGGAGTCAGTTGTATGCTGCTTGGGGAGATTGAAGAAGCACGGGAAACCTTCGAAAAAACTGTTGTATGGGGGAAAACAACCAAGTTCTCACTGTCGATAGTGATGGGAACCAGCCATTTTGCAGAGATGACGGCGATGGCTGGAAACCTGCGGATGGCGGAAGAACTCTTCCGGGAAGTAAATCGATATGTGCACGAAATGGGCCTGCAGCAAGGGGCCGTTTTTTCCAAGGCAAACCTGGGCCTGGGCTGTCTTTATTATGAGTGGAACAGGCCGTCGGAGGCCCTGCATTATCTTACCGAGGGAGTCCGCCTAGCCGAACAGGGGGGATATCTCGACCAGTTACTGCCTGGTTGCGCGGCGTTGGCGCGTATCCAGAATCTACTGGGAGACCTGGCGGGCGTTCAGGGGACAATCCAAAGGGCCAGGCGATTGGCTGACAAATATGGGGATCCTCCAGCAGCGGTTTCATTTCTCAATGCGCTGGAGGCCGATATGGCGCAACAACGCGGCGCTCTTCATATTGTGGATAACTGGCTGGCATATGGCCAGAAAAGTCCTCCCAACCCGACCACACTATTCTCCCAATATGAACAGGCTGCCCTTGCACGTGTCCTATGTGCAAAAGAAGAATATTCCGCAGTGCGTAGCGTGATAAAACCCATCTGGGAGCTGGTACTTCGACAGGGGCATGTGAGAGCCGCAATTTCCTATGAAGTGCTTATGGCCAAGTGCCTGTTTATGAGCGGAGAGCCGCTGGCAGCCATGGCGATCCTCAAGAGCGCTTTGTTCAAAGCAGAACCCAATCATTTTGTACGGTCCTTTCTCGATGAAGGCGGTGTGGTGATCTCCATGATCAAGCAATTATTGGCTTCCGGGAAAGACAAAAGCCCGAGTTCTGAAGAATGCTCGACCGAGTACCTGTATTTCCTGCTGGATGAAGTGGCCAAGGATACCCTGAAAGCATCCACCAACCTGCCTCTCTCCCGAACCGTGGCAGGGTCGGATCCCCTGACGGACCACGAACTGCATATTTTGGACATGCTGGAGGCCGGCTATCCAAACAAACAGATCGCCCAGGAATTGAACATCAGCTTGAACACGGTGAAGTATCACCTGAAGAATATTTATGGAAAGCTGGGGGTAGTTAATCGAACGCAAGCGGCCAGAATGATCCGAAAAGAAGAGCAATAAGGTTTCCCGCTTGTTCTTTTTTTCACTACTCTTAACCCACCCGGAAGGGTGGGTTCTTCATTCCTTATCCCTATTATCATATCGTTAGGAATATCTTCTCTCAGATTATCTGAGGTTCCTTAATGTCAAAAGCCGCATATTCCTTTTTTAAGGAGGATGTTCAAGAAGAGATGTGAAGAGACCGCCGAAACCCTGGTAAATGCATTTGAAATTGCCTATGCACCAAAAGACTGTCATATCGAGAAGGAGAAAACCTATATGGACAGAAACATAATAAAGCGAAAGATAACCCGGCGAACGTTCTTGAAGCTTTCGGCGTCAGCGGCTGCGGTTGTGGCGGCAAGCGATTTGCTCTCCACGGCGCATGGTACGAGCCTGGTCGAAAGCGCCAAAGCGGCCGGTTTGATGACCCAGGATGCCTGGTACCCGGGCCTCTGCAAAATGTGTATGCAGGGCGACTGCCAGACACGCGTCCACGTAGTGGACGGGGTGGTGGTAAAGGTCGAAGGCGACCCACGCGCAATTCAGAATGTTGGCACGCTTTGCCCGCGCGGCAACTCCGCCATCATGCAAATGTATGACCCCTACCGGGTCAAAGCGCCCATGAAACGAACCAACCCGACCAAGGGCCTGAAGGAAGATCCCGCGTTCGTTGAGATCACCTGGGATGAAGCCATCCAGACCGTGGCTGCACGGTTAAAGCAAAACATGGACGATACCCGCAAGGTCGCTGCAGTCAGCGGTTTTGGCGTGAACAGCATTTTCCTGGGCAATTTTGAAGCTGCCTTCGGCAAAAACCCGATCCAGGACACACCCGCGCGCGGTTCCGCCTGCGCCTACCACCTGGGCGGATACATGACCAACCAGAACGGCCCGGACAATGTCGTGGATATTAAAAGGGTCGAATATATCCTCAATATTGCTCGAACGCTTGGCCCGAACATTGCTGTCTCTTCGATCTCTTCCCGTCATGTCATGGATGCCCTGGTCAACCGGGGCGTAAAGATCGTGAATGTGGATCCCCGCTGCGGCCCGGAAGCCTCGAAAATGGAATGGCTGCCCATCCGCCCCGGCACGGAATCAGCGTTCCTGCTGGCCATACTTAATACGATCCTTTACGAGATCAAGACCTTCGACGTCTGGTTCGTCCAGAACCGCACGAATGCGCCTTACCTGATCGGCGCGGACGGCGATTACGTGCGCGACCCTGCGTCCAAAAAGCCGCTCATGTGGAACGCCAAGCAGAATGCGGCGGTCACTTTTGATGACCCGGACACCGCCAACGTCGCCCTAGAGGGGACGTTTACTGTCAATGGTGCGCAGGTCTCCCCGGCATTCCAGCTTATCAAGGATGCCATGAAGACCTACACACCCGAGTGGCAGGAGCCCATTTCCACCGTTACAGCGGCAAAGGTGCGCGAGATCGCCAATGACTTGGTGACACACGCCCACATCGGCGAGACGATCGTCATCGACGGCGTCACCATGCCGTTCCGGCCGGTGAGCATCCAGTACGAAAAAGGCGCCTATGCCCACCCGATCGAAGGTCCCTTTGGCGACTTCACCGGGAAAATCATCGACGAACTGCTCGGCAACCTGGAAGTGCCGGGCGGGCAAAGCGGCAACTCCCAGCCAGGACCGAACTGGCTCAAACCAGATGCGGATGGCGTGCGCATTCCGTCCGGCGAGGGTGGAACCGATTATTACGGTTATTTATGGACCAACCCGATCAACTTTTCAGACCTGCGCCAGTTCTATCCCGTCGCCCATACGCTCATCTGGGGTATGCCCAAATTCATCAACAATCCTGAGAAATACGCGGTCGGCGCCGGCTTTAAGTTGGATACCCTGCTCTCCTTCGGTGGTGGTCCTGTTCGCTCCAGCTTCGATCGAGCCGGGTTCGAGAAGGCCTGGTCTGCGGTGCCTTTCCACGTGACCGATCAACTGGTCTACGACGAGACCGCCGTGCTGGCGGATATCGTCCTGCCGGATCAAGCCTTCCTCGAAAAGTATGGCCGGTACAGCGGGAGCAGCGCGCCTCCCGGACACAAGGTCGCGGTCGAAGATACCCGCGGCGGCGTCTATTTCCTCTTCCGCGACTCCTCCGCCATCACGCCGGTCTACAATGCCCGCGCCATGGATGAAATGTTGATCGATCTTGCCGAAGCCACCGGTACTCTATACGGCAAAGGCGGCATGATCAGACAAGATCAATGCCTCGCTGGCGAAATTCCCGCTGGATAACACCAAGAAATTCACCATGCAGCAGTATTCTGAAGCTTTCCTCAAGCAGAACTTCGGCGCAGGCATGTCACTGGCTACCATAGGAACCGATGCGAATGGCCCGATCCACGCATATAACACGCGCGGCGCCAAGAACTACAACTATTCGTACTGGCCCAACAACACGACGCGGCACCCGATGTACTTCGTCATGCTGCCACGTGTAGCCGCCCGGTTGAAGCAGAACATGGCGAAGTCCGGCATCCCCGGCGTCCCGGGTTGGGACAACCAGGATGATTTCTTCAAAGCCTTCCAGCCAATTCCTTCCTGGGTACCGTGCCATGAGTTCAATGCACCCGCAGAGTACGATATGTGGGCGATCAACTGGAAGACGCCCATGGCTCCGTTCTACTGCGGCAATACCTACGGCAATGTCTGGCTCCATGAAACCATGAAGACCTTTGATCCATATGAATATGCCTTATGGATAAACAGCGCCACCGCTGCCAAGAAAGGCATCAAGGATGGGGACACCATCGTGGTCGAGTCGCGCTATGGCAAGACGCAAGGAATGGCCAGAGTGACCGAGTTGATCCACCCGGACGTGATCGGATTCCCGGCCGGGCACGGAGCGGCTTCATCCATGGCGAACCCCATTACGGCTGAAGGTGGGTACTTTAACGCCCTCTGCAACCTGGAAGAAAGCAATATGGCAGTGGATCCATTGACTGCCCAGGTAGAAGAAGGCCCGGCCGTGAAAGTCTATAAGGCTTAGGAGGTAAGATCATGAAATACGGAATGGTAATCGACCTACGCAGATGCATTGGTTGCAACGCCTGCACCATCGCCTGCAAACAGCAGTATGGCAATCCGCCCGGCATTTTCTATTCCCACGTAAACATCACCGAAGTGGGAACATATCCGAATGCCAGGCAAGTGCCTCTGCCAGTTCTTTGTAACCACTGTGACGAGCCCCCTTGTGTTGATGTCTGCCCGACGGGCGCAAGCGCGAAACAAGCCAATGGCATGGTGCTCATCGACGAGAATAAATGCATCGGTTGCCGCTACTGCATGGTGGCCTGCCCCTACAACGTGCGCCAGTTCATCGGCTCCGCGCCACAAGGCTACTATCCCGATAAGGGTGGGCTGACGACCTATGAAAAGGTTGCGTACGCAACTCACCAAGTTGGAACGGTTGAGAAATGCAGCTTCTGTGCATCCAGGGTGGCCGTTGGGCAACTCCCGGCATGCGTGCTGACGTGCGTTGGACAAGCGAGATTCTTCGGCGACCTGGAAGATCCGAACAGCGAAGTATCCCAGCTTATCGTGAAATACGACGCCAAGCCGCTTCAACCGGAAGCCGGGACCAAGCCGAACGTGTACTATATCGGCTTATAGGAGCATGAATATGACAACAGAAGTTAAATCACAACGAACGTCGAATGGCGCTGCCTGGTTGGTTGTAACGGTTGTCCTGCTGGTGATCGGCTTGATCGCCTGGGGCGTCCAACTCAGTAAAGGCATGGCCGTTCTCGGTATTGGCCAGATAGTCGTCTGGGGCGTATACATCGCGGCTTTCTTCACCTTTGTCGGCCTGGCCAGCGGACTGTTGGTCCTGGCGGTACTCTCGGACCTGGGAGTCATCAAGGGCTTGGCCGCCTCCCGGTTCAATCTGCTGATCGGAGCACTGGCAAGCTACATAGCGGGCGGTTTCATGATCCTGATGGACATTGGAAAGCCGGCGCGCGTGCTGAACATGATCATATATGCGCAATTCTCATCGCCCTTCGTATGGGATTTCTTGAGCCTGGCGCTGGGTGTGATCGTGACTGTCATTTACCTGCTGGCCGTACCAAAAGGCAAGTGGTTCCCAGTCGTAGCCGGAATCGTGGCGGGAGCGGTCGTCGTCTTCGAAGGCTGGATCCTGGCCATGAGTGCTGGTTCCCCCCTATGGTCAGGCGGCATGATGCCGGCCATCTTCCTGGTCGAAGGGTTGCTCTTGGCTTTGGCGGTTTGTTTGGTTGCCGAATCCAATCCTCAGGCCTCCGCTGCGCTTCGCACCGGTCTCCTGGTGGCACTACCGGTCCTGTTCCTGTTCAACGTGTTCGAGATGGGAGCTAACCTTTATGCCGGCGACGTGGACGATCTGTTCGGGACGAACCTGCTCCTGGCCAACCCGCTCTTCTGGCTTGCGGTGGTCCTGGGGATCGTCCTGCCCTTTGTGCTGCTTCTGTGGGCTGGCAAGAACCGCACCATGCTGATTGTCTCGGGCGTCCTGGTGGTGTTGGGAGTGTTCGCAGACAAATCATTGACGCTGGTTACCGGAGAGGCGATTTCCTTCTTGCAGGGAACGGCGACCTATACCCCCTCCATTGTGGAAATCGGCGGCGTGATCGGGATGGTAGGACTGGCCGGGTTGTTGTACTTGCTTGGGACCATGTTCATCCCCCAAAAGAAGGCGTAAGAAAGAACAGGTGCCTTCACCTGTGATCGAGTAAGTCTTGGCGGCATCACTCCATCGAGCTTCGTGAGCAGGAACGCCCTGTGAAGAAATATGGGTTCATTGGCAAACTCTAATGGTTGCGAAACCTTGGGACATGCCAATGAACCCACTTCACTTCTACATTACACTTATGCGGTAATACCAGTCTGGCAACACATACTATTTAATGATATATTGAACGGGTTAAAAATAAAGGAGAAATTTGAATGAATGAATCCGAACCAAGCGTGAACGATCTGGCTGGTATTGCCCGGGCGCGGGCAGCCTTCAGCTCATTTCTCACCATCCACTTTACCGCTCTCCCGGATGAGAAGTTTGTCAGACAGATGCGTCGCAAAGAGGTAACCTCCATGCTGCAGGTTTTACCAAAAGACGAATCTGTCAATGAAGACATTGCTGCCGGGGCTTCTTTGATGGGAAAATTCCTCCAGGAGACCCGCGAGGACAAGCCGGCCCAGCTTTCGGAAAAATTGGGTGTTGACCGGACCAGGTTATATCGGGGTGTCTCGCCATCCTATGGCCCCCCCCCGCCCTATGAGATGGTGTGGAGCAAGACTTGGATAGATGTCAGCTTGCTGCAGGCCCTTGCGGCTATCTATCGTGAAAATGGTTTGGCGCCCTCCACCGAGGTCGTTGACCGCCTGGATTATATCGGGCTGGAGCTGGAATTCCTGCATACCCTGGCAATGCGTGAAACGGCTGCCAGGGAAGCCGGCGAAACGGAAAAGGCCGGTGCCCTGCTCGAAGTGCAAAAACAGTTCTTCCGCGAACACCTGGAGCCCTGGGTCCCAAGCTTTGTCGAGAAGGCGTTCGAATATGTCAAAACGGATTTCTATAACGGTCACCTGCTCATGCTGCGTGGTTTTATAGTAGAGCAGGGAAAAATCTTTTCAAAAATCTCACCTGCTTCAGGAAAATGATTGCTGAATAGAACAGCGCCGGGGAGGTGATTCAAAGTCAATCCAGGGCAATGAGGAGGTCGGCCTTGTCATTTCGCCAGCTAAAGGTGTCACCGTTCCAGGCAGGTCTCGTGCTTGGGTTGGGGTCCGCCCTCGTCCAGGCCTACTTCAAGGTGGTACCCCCCGTGGCATACGGGGTCTGCATGGTTTGCCATCCCAGGGATTTGTTCAATTGGATCGCAGATCACTTGTTTAACCTCAATTGGAATTTTAGCATGGCTTCCACCAATTGGCCTGTCCTGACCGTAGTAGGAGTTGTGCTAGGAGCCTTTACTGCGGCATATCTGCATGGTGAACTCCACTTCAGGTCGGCGCAGCGGCCGCTCTTTTACTTTGTCAACGGTTTTTTGATGATCAATTTCGGGTTGATAATCGGCTCCTGCCCGATCCGGATCGTACTTCTAAGCGCGTATGGGGACTTTACCGGCGTTTTCACATGGGTCTGTATCGTGGCAGGGGTAGTACTCGGAACTTGGTTTATGCGGTGGTATGCCCGCCGCGTGGTTGAAAGGCAAATCAACTCATGACAGCAGCGATTGCGACCTTGGTGCTCGGTTTTGTGATTGGTTATTTGGGACAGCGATCACGCCTGTGCTTTGTCTCGGGATACCGGGATTTTGTTCTCACGCACAATACCACGCTTCTAAAAGGAGTGGTGGGCGCCTTTCTGGGTGCGCTGGGCGGCTATATCCTGTTCAGTCACCTGGGCGGCGCCATTCCCGAATTTCCAATTTTCTTGAACGCGGGGATTGGGAACTTTAGCTCTGAATGGTTGATCATGTTGATCGGCGGCCTGGGAGTGGGGATTGTCGGTGTGCTCTCGGGGGGATGCCCCTATCGCATGCACGTACTGGCTGCCGAAGGCAGAAAGACCCAATGGTTTTATCTGCTGGGATTTTATATCGGGCTGGTCTTTTACAACCTGGTCACGGTCCATCTCATGGTAGTAATCAGGGCGCTCCTTTAAAGGGTATTATGAGACTCACAAAATTCTTAATGGCGTTTTTTTGCATATGCCTTGTAACCGCGTGTACAAGCGCGCCCCAACCGGCTTCACCAACCGTGCTTGTTCCGGCCGTCACACCCACGGCTGAGCCCTTTACGCCAACCGCTGGTGCTCCTGTTGTCGCAGCGACTCCCGATTACAAATCAGATGGTGAATCATTGCTTTCAAGCATCCCCCAATGCGCCGGGATGGAAGTCCAGGAAAACCCGATCGCTTTTTCCTGGCCGAATATAGAACAAATCACAGATGCTACCTGGGGATATTATAGTTGTGACCAGCCCCAGGCAGCAGTGGCTGCTTTTTATCGGGCCCAATTACCAGGGGAACCATATAACTACATGGAAGTCAATTGGGTGGAAAGGGCACAGGGCGTTGTGGGGGTCTACTATGTTTTGGTGAGCACTTATTTATATGTCTGGATGATCCCCCAGCCGGGTAATCCGCAAAGATCCTATGTTATTGTCGCATTATCTTCCGAAGCGGTCGACTGTTGATCCGATGTATGGGTTCATCAAGCCTGTAAATTATACGTGATTATGTTTTCTCCAAATCCTTCGATAATTAAAGGAGATTGAAATGATCTACGTTGACAATGCCAGCACATCCTGGCCGAAACCGAAGGAAGTGCTGCGCGCAATGGCCGACTTCCTGGAAAATTCCGGCGGTAACCCAGGTCGTTCGGGGCACCGCCTGTCCATTTCTGCGGCCCGGATCGTTTTCGGCGCACGGGAGGCAGTGGCTGGATTTTTTAATGTTTCCGACCCCATGCGCGTAATTTTCACCTACAATGTCACGTACGCCATCAACCTGGCCTTGCGCGGGCTATTAAAACCGGGAGACCGGGTGGTCACCACCAGCATGGAACACAATTCGGTCATGCGTCCCTTGCGGGCCTTGGAGAAAGCCGGCATCCAATTGGAGGTAGTACATTGCGGTGCGGATGGCCGCCTCGACCTGGAGGCGATGCGAAAGACGGTCACGGCCGGGACACGCCTGGTTGTCATAAATCATGCCAGTAACGTGGTCGGGACCATCCTGCCGGTCAAGGAAGTTGCGGATCTGGCACACCAGGCTGGAGCGTACCTGCTGGTAGATGCGGCGCAGACCGCCGGTGTCATCCCGATCGACCAGACAGCGCTGGGAATTGATTTTTTGACTTTCACCGGACATAAGGGGTTATACGGGCCAACCGGAACCGGCGGGCTTGTCTTGGGCGAAAGCGTGGAGATTGCGGAGTTGGAGCCGTTGGTGCGCGGGGGGACCGGCAGCAAATCGGAATTCGAAGAGCAGCCGGATATGCTGCCCGACAAGTATGAAAGTGGAACCATCAACAGCGTTGGTATTGCCGGTTTGGGGGCAGGGATAGGATGGGTTCAATCCCGCGGGGTCGAAATCGATCCGGGCGCACGAGGCAGAGTTGACCGCACTATTACTTTCGGGGCTAAAGAATATCCCGGGACTGAGAGTGCATGGTACGGGTGACCCGGCCGCAATGACCGCAGTTGTTTCTTGCAGTGTCGCAGGGCAGCACGTCTCGGAGGTTGGCCGGCGGCTGGATGACGAGTTCGGTGTACTATGTCGGGTCGGTTTGCACTGCGCGCCTTCGGCGCATAGAACCATCGGCACCTTCCCGGAAGGGACAGTTCGATTGGCGCCAGGTGTTTCTACCTCTCCGGAGGATATTCGTTCGGTAATTGCAGCCTTTGAGAGGATCGCATCCCGGCATGGATAAATACGGCGTAATCCTGTTCCAGACCAGTTCAGCCGCGATGCAGGCCGAGGCGATCCTTTTGAAAGCTGACCTGAAAGTAAAATTGATTCCCACGCCACGCGAGCTCTCCAGTGACTGCGGCATTTCGCTTCGATTTGATTGGGAGTTTTTAGATAAAGTGCAATCTTTCCAGGAGAATGGACGCCTGAATGCTGTGGGTATCCATCCATTACCGGGCGGAGAGAAATGAAGGAGCAAGGTAAACACCTTGTTGATTGGATGACATGCAACCACCCGAAAAGGCATTAAGAAACTACCCTTTTGGGTGGCGACAGATGGAATCTGTCTTGGTATGATATGAATGGTAAAAAGAATATAGTAGTTTAAGGTTCGAAACCACTCCGATCTGCCTGACCTAAAGCCTTGCGCCATGGTCAAGCAGGCAGTCCTCTCCCAGTGAGGACGAGGGTCGCCATGGAAACGCAGCGGCCTCCCGAAATCCCTTCATGGGATGGATTTGGAAAGGAGAAAGCCTGTGCAAGGTGTGATCAACTCGCCAGATTCTCTCCTGGCGAGTTTTATGTAATATGGAAACGACCGGGCGGCCGGTCCTTATCACCGGCCAATTGATCTTTACAAAATAAGAACCTGATTACTCCGAGTTACTCGACCTAAAACAGCAGCGTCACGGTCGAGTTACCGCTCTCTTTCTTCAAGAGAGTGCCTGGTTGGCACACGGCCCACCATGGCAAGGCCAGAGAGGAAACAATCTGACCCCCTGATACCCCTAAAAGGGGTTGAATTGGAAAGGAGACGACTTGCCCGTAGGTAGGGCATCTTTGGGCCGTCTCATTTTGAGACGGCTTTTTTAATGGATAAGGAGACACAGTATATGGTTGGTGAAAACCTGGAAGAATTGCTCCGAGAAAGTAGTTCACGGCACAGCCATCTCTGCCCGCGCCAAATCCTTGGGGTGCGCATTGGCCTGGCAGGTAAGGCTGCCCTTAGCTTTAATCCGTGTGGTGCAGACAAGCGCTTGCTCGTGATCGTGGAATCGGATGGTTGTTTTGCGGATGGTGTGGAAGTGGCAACCAGTTGTTCGGTAGGTCACCGCAGCCTGCGCGTGGAGGATTACGGTAAAATTGCCGCAACGTTCGTGGATACAAAAACCGGCCGATCAGTGCGGGTTGCCCCGCGGGTGGATGTCCGTCAGCGCGCGTTGGAGCATGCTTCAGAAGAGCCCCGCCACTATTTCGCGCAACTTGAGGCGTACCAGCATATGCCGGATGAAGATTTGCTTACCATTATGGAAGTGCACCTAGCCATTCCCATCCAGAAGATCATCAGCCGGGCTGGCGTGCGTACAGCCTGTTCCAAGTGCGGCGAGGAAATCATCAACGAGCGGGAGGTCATCCGCCCGGATGGTATTTTCTGCCAGGCGTGTGCCGGCCAGGGCTATTATCAACCTGCGGACGCAAGTTCATCAATAACGATCTCATACAGGCAGCCTCAGGAGGTTGGGGCATGAATACCGCAATCGATGGCTTCACGCATATCCCCAGTCCCCGGTATTGGTGAGCAAAGATGGCACTTGACCGTTTTGGGCGAAATATCCACTACCTCCGGATCAGCTTGACCGACCATTGCAACCTGCGTTGCGTTTATTGCATGCCGGAGCAGATGACGTTCCGGCCGACTGCAGAAATGATGCAGGACGATGAAATCCTGCTCTTGACGCGTTTGTTTGCTGACCTGGGTTTTGACAAGATCCGCCTGACGGGAGGCGAACCCACCGTTCGTGCGAATATCGTGGAGATCGTGCACGGGATCGCGCACGCCCCGGGGATTCGGACGGTCTCCATGACGACCAACGGCGTCCTGCTCTCAAAGTTGGCCGTCCCTTTGGCCGAGGCCGGGCTGCGGCGGGTAAATGTCAGCCTTGATACGCTCGACCCTCTCAAATTCAAGCAAATGACCCGTCGAGGGGATGTGCAGATGGTCCTGGAGGGCATTCAGGCGGCTGAAGCGGCCGGTCTCGCGCCGGTCAAGCTCAATGCAGTGGTTGTGCGCGGCTATAATGAGAGAGACGTGGTGGACCTGGCGCGCCTGACCCTGGGACACCCCTGGCAGGTGCGTTTCATCGAAATGATGCCTTTTGCCGGGGTGGGGGATTTTCAAACGGAGGAGATGGTGACGACCTCCGAAACGCAGGCTTGCATCGAACAGGCGCTGGGGGAGCTGGTCCATGTAAACGAAGGAGAACCGGAAGGGGCAGCGCGCCTCTTTCATGTTCCTGGCGCTCAGGGCAAGATTGGTTTCATTTCGTCTGTCACTGCCCCATTCTGCGGCTCCTGCACGCGTGCCCGCCTGACCTCGGATGGCGTCTTGCGCACATGCCTGCTGTGTGAGCATGATACCGACCTGCTCAAGCCGCTGCGTGCCGGCGCCTCGCCGGAGGAACTGCGGGGGATCATTGCAGAGGCCATCTGGAACAAACCATGGGGGCATGACCTGGCAGTAGGGGCGATCCACCTCAACCGTGTGATGAGTGAAATCGGGGGCTAAGCCCCCGATTTCCTATTCGTCAAATCACTCACCTGGATTCGGAAGGTGGTTGCCCTCCACCCACTCTTCTCCATGCGGGCCGACTTCCTTTTTCCAAATTGGTACGATTTCCTTCAACCGGTCGATACCGTAGCGTGCCGCCTCAAAAACTCCGGTATCGCGGTGCGCGGCAGTGCAGGCGATTATCACCGTCGGGATGCCAGGATCCAGATGCCCAACCCGCTGGACAATGGCGATGCCCTCAATGGAAGGCCACTTCTGACGCATCTCTTCGGCGATCTGCCGCATTTTCATTTCGGCCATCGGCTGATAGGCTTCATATTCCAGATAGTAAGTTTCATGAGGAACCCGCCGTTCGGTCAGCCCACGCACCAAGCCGGTGAAAATGGCTGCGGCGCCAGTGGATGGCAGGGTAATTTGGGCCAGAAGGGCATCCATATCCAACACCTCTTCTGTGATGCTAAAGATCGTCGGCATGTCGACCATTTCAACCTCCGGATACAGGCGGGAAAAGGGCAACTTCTGCCGTTTCGCCAAGTGGGGTTTCATCCAAGGCGAACTCGCGGTTGACGGCAACCAGGACCGACGTCATCGACTCTTTCAAGGCGGGGAAATCTTCTCTAATCCGCACCTTGAGGTCCTTGACCGTAGCCCCCGCCGGCAGAGCGACCTCGATCGATTTCCTGCCTCCTGCGCGGTCACGTAAAGTGGCAAACAACAATACCTTGATTGGCAGCATAGAATTTAATGTACAGCGGCATAAACCACCGGCTTTACAAGTGGAGCATACCGCATTCTCCTTTCTGAAGTTCGACCAGGATCATGCTATTCATTGACCACATCCCCGCTTTGACCGCCGTGTTTCTCGACCAGACGGATGTTTTGGATCTTCATTGTCTTCTCGGCGGCCTTCGCCATATCGTAAACGGTAAGCGCAGCCACGGAAACGGCAGTCAAGGCCTCCATTTCAACCCCGGTCTTTCCGGAAGTTTTGACGGAGGCCGTGATGATCACGCCCGGCAGGCCGGGATCCAGTTCCAGAGCGACTTGAATGTGTGTAAGCGGCAATGGATGGCAGAGGGGAATCAAATCCGAAGTGCGTTTGGCGGCTGCGATTCCGGCCACCTGGGCCACGGTCAGGGCATCGCCTTTTTTTAGCGCGCCGGCCTGGATCAGGTCAAAGGTGGTTTTCTTCATCATGACCTCGCCTTTGGCCACAGCCATACGGTCAGTATCCGGTTTGCCGCCCACATCCACCATACGGGCACGACCGGTCTCATCGAGATGGGTAAGTTTCGGGGGCATCATGCGTTCAGCCATATCTCCACTTCCGAGTTTGCAGGCAGCGATTTTACCCCGGGGGGCACAATCAGGATAGCGTTTGCCTGTGACAATGAGAAGATATTCCTGGAAGTCTGGTGACTCGTCAGGCGAGCGACCAGTATCCCATTTTCTTCTCCAACGACAGCTTGCAGGTAGGATTCACGTCCATCCGACTCGATCGGCTCGGCCAGGCGGGCCGCCAGGCGCACTTTTTGACCTGCGGTCAAACCGCCCAGTTTTTCAAGGGCGGGCTGTACGAAGAGCTGGAAGCCAAAAAAGGCCGAGACCGGGTTCCCAGGCAGCCCAAAGAAGGGGATGCCCCGGTACCGGCCGAAGGCCAGTGATTTCCCGGGACGCATGTTGACCTTCCAGAAGTCCAGCTCACCCTGTTCTTCCACTACAACCTTGACATAGTCGAACGCCCCGGTGCCGAGCCCCGCCGACGAGACGATCACATCCGCCTGCGCCTCCACTGCGCCGTCCAAATGGGTCCGGACATCCTCGATCCGGTCCGCAGCAACTCCCAGCCGGATGACCTCTGCCCCGCAGGCCCCTGCCAGGGTTGCCAGGCTGTACGAATTGGCGTCATGTATCTTTCCCGGGGAGAGCGGTTCATTCACCGGGATCAGCTCGTTTCCGCTGGTAAGCAAGGCCACCCGGACGGGACGGTAGACCTCCACCTGTGCGACACCGAGCATCGCCAGCAGGCCCAGCTCCTGGGCGCGCAGCTTTCGGCCGGGAATGAGCACCTTCTGCCCGGCATGCAGATCTTCCCCACGAAAGCGAACAAATTGTCCGGGTTCAACCGGGCGGGAGACGGTTACCTGCTGCGGCGCGGCTGCTCCGGCGCTGAACAGGTTGAATTCGGTGTCTTCGACCTTCACTACCGCGTTCACCCCAGAGGGGAGCGGGGCACCGGTCATGATGCGGGCAGCCTGGCCGGATCGAATCATGATATCCGAAGAAGCACCGGCTGGAATATCTGCGACCACTGTCAGGGTACGCGGGGAAGACGGGCTGGCTCGTTCCACATCCGAAGCCTGCAGGGCAAAACCGTCCATGCTCGAATAGTCAAAAGGGGGCAAATCGACTTCGGCCAGTATATCCCTGGACAGCACGCGTCCCGTGGCCTGATCGAGAGGCAGGCTTAGCGAACCGACCGGCCGAAAGGTGTTCAATATGCGTTCTTGAGCTTCGCGCAAGCTTAACGTTAAAATCGTCACCTTAAAGACGCAACATTATACCACTACTCAAAAGAGAGCCTGGCGAACCGCATTGCCGTTGTTTATCGTTCCCGTTCCATGGTTACAAGCCTGACACAGCCTGTTTGACGAAGCTGTTGCAATGAAATTCCCTGGCCAACACCCAACAAGGTCGCTTGGGGATCATTGGCAATGGTGCCGGACACAATGCCAATACCAAAATCATAAAGGATGGGAGATAAAGGCGTGCTTGGCCCCAGCATTACCACGGTAGCAGTTGGCCGGCAGAGAGAAATCAGGCCGTCAAAGGTCTTATTGATCAAGGTTGTCCCCGTGATCGCCACGAAGTCGGCCTGGGGAACAATTTCAGGAGCAGCCTGGGCGGGTAAATCCCCCTCCCTTGGGTTCAATTCCAGGATCCATAGATTTTTTACACGAGGTCTGAGGCGGTTGATAAACGGAAAATGGCCGATTATGGCCACATTTTTGCCGGCGCAATTTTGAATCAGGAAATCTTCCGCGTTCAAGTCCGTCCATAGTCCAGGATTCCGAGGGAGGAGGGCATTGATGGTAGCCAGCCCGATGGAAGTTTCTGTATAACTTGTGGACTCTACCAAGGCTGCCAGTTCAGTGTAATCCATCTCGTGCAAATGGCCGGCATGATGCACGGCTGGTTGATGAGGGTGCTCCCATTCCGGGTTGACCAATGTAGCCGCCAAGCCGCACCGGATCCCGTCCTCTGTTTCGGCCAACACTGCGGTCCGGGAAAGCCCGACCTGGACTGCCAGGATCCGTCCAGGGACGATAGCCTCTCGTAAAGACCTCGTGATGTTCATGGGCGGTTATTGTACCCTAACTGGAGTCTGGCGAAAAATGGATAAGTTGAACATGGGATACCTTCTGCGTAGAACAACCAGTATACCAACTACCTGTTCGAACAGAAAGGGCGTCCCAAGCTCCATCCTAGGCAATCGCATCCAATATTTGGATGACAGGCAACCACCCACTCAGGCATTAAAAAACTACCCCTTTGGGTGGCGACAGATAGAATCTGAATTGGTATGATAAAGAGCATAAGAAGAATATATTAGATCGAGATCGAAACTACTCCGATCTGTCTGACCTAAAAGCTTGCGCCATGGTCAAGCAGGCAGTCCTCTCTCAGCGAGGACCAGGGTCGCTATGGAAACGCAGCGGCCTCCCGAAATCCCTTCATGGGATTGAATTGGAAAGGAGAATTACTGTGCAAGTACTCATTGACTCGCCAGATTCTCTCCTGGCGAGTTTTATGTCTGGAGATGAACCTGGGCGGCTGATCCTTATCACCGGCCAACGCGGATCTGGCAAGACAGACTGGTGCCTGGCCCTGGCTGAGGCTGCCACTTCCCTGAATATTCCCATTGAAGGATTGGTCTCTCCAGCGGTGTTCGAAGAGGACATTAAGGTGGGCATTGACTTGCGCGACCTGGGATCTGGTGCTCAACGCCGGCTGGCGGTCCGCCGGGGGGAATCCGACAGGGGTCAAATGACAGAAAACTGGCTTATTGATGAAGGAACCCTGGAGTGGGGGAACGCCATTCTGGCGCAATCCGGAACTTGTCCGCTTTTCATCCTAGATGAGTTGGGACCGCTGGAGTTGGAACGGGGTGTTGGCCTGATAAACGGCATCGGGTTGATCGCCGGACGCCGCTATAACCTGGCATGTGTAGTTATTCGCACCTCGCTCCTGGCGTTGGCATTGGAGTACTGGCCATGGGGTCAAATCCTTCAGCTTCCACTCCCGACCTACGCAGGGCCGGAAATCCCATGATCCGGACCAACCATCTTTCTGCCCACTGCAACTGTTTGTCGAAAGGATGACGACATGCCTGTTCCTGTGGTAACCATTATTGGCAAATCCGGGTCCGGGAAAACGACCCTGATGGAAGCACTGATTCCGGAGCTAAGTCGCCGGGGGTACCGAATTGCCACGATAAAACACCATTCCCACTCAGGGTTTGAAGTGGACCAACCGGGCAAGGATAGTTGGCGGCATGCCCGGGCCGGGAGTGTGCATGTGATCATCTCCGCACCGGATAAGATTGCTTCCTACCGTCCCCTGAAAGCGGAACTGAGCCTGGCTGAGATCGTGATGGAGGTGCGCGAGGCCGACTTGATCCTCGTGGAGGGATATAAACAAGCCGGCTACCCCACCCTTGAAGTCCTGCGGTCCGAGGTCAGCCTAGAGCTGATCGGCACGCCGGGGCAGCACTTCGCGGTTGTTGCGGATACTCCCTTAGCGATTGGGATACCCTGTTTCGATCTAAATGATATCGACGGGATTTCAGATTTGATCGAGAAACGCTTTTTGAACAGATCTGAAGCTATTCCGTAAAACGCGTCCAATCTTTTTCATCCGAATACCCAACTTGTGACGGTCTGACGCCAAACCTGCTCCTATTTCGCCATTGAATCCATGGGCACCTGTTGGCGCCGATTCTCCCTGCCACGCACGAACGAAAATCCTGCCGCCACAACGCATAGTATCGCTGAGACCAGGAAAGCATTCTGGATGCCAATGATGAACGCTTGCATGGCTTGTGAACCGAGTGCCACGTTCGTTCCCACAAAGAGATTCATTACCACTTGACTTGGCAGACTCCCGGCCGCGACCGCCAGCGCCAGTGCAAAACTTGTTACCATGCCTGTCTGCCGCAAGGTGGCAAGCGTGGCCGAGGCAATGCCAAGCCGAGGCAGCGGTGCGCTGTTCATAGCAGCGCTCGTGTTCGGCGACCAGAACAGACCTCCGCCCAGGCCCATTAACACCAAACCCACGGCTATTTCCCAGTAAGGTGTTACAGGCGAAAGCCTCATGATGAACCACGCCAACGCAGTCGCCTGCAACAACACCCCGATCGTTGCAGGGATCCTCGCCCCGATATGGTCGGCGAGGATCCCGCTCAGCGGCCCCACCACCGCGCTCACAAGAGGAAGGGGAATGAGCAGCAACGCTGCGGTCAGGGGGCTATAGCCTCGCACCCCTTGCAGGTAGAAAACGATTAGAAAATCAACTGCGAACATCGCCAGCGATTGGAGCATTGCCGCGAGCACCGAAAAATTGTAGACCCGATTTTGAAAGAGCGAAAGATCAAGCACGGGATTTACCGTACGCCGCTCCCAGGCAAAGAATACGATGAACATCACCACGAATAGCCCGAAGAGTGACAGGATCGGCAGCGAGGTCCAGCTGTATTGGATGCCAAGTGTCAGCGCGATTAACAGCGAGACCAAGCCGAGGCTGAAGGTTATCGCGCCGAGAGGGTCAAATTTTTCGCCCTGCCGGGGTTTTGACATTTCATGCAGAGCGCGATAACCCCAAATCGTGCCGATGATTCCGATCGGCACGTTGATATAGAAAATCCAGCGCCAACTGGCAGCGGCGAGGATCACGCCGCCTAGAAGCGGGCCGGCAATCCCGCCGAGCGCCCAGGTGATACCGTTGATACCGAGGGCACGCCCGCGCTCGTTGGCCGGAAAGACCTCGGTGATGATTGCCGGGCTGTTCACCATCATCAACGCCGCGCCGGAACCCTGAACAAGCCGGAACAGGATCAATTGGAATGCGCTCTGCGAGAAGCCGCACAACGCAGAGCCGATTGTAAAGACAACAAAACCGAGGTTGTACATACGCACGCGCCCGAGCATATCCGCCACGCGCCCGAAGGTCAGCAAGAAGACGGTGCTGATCAGGATATACGCCATGATGACCCAGACCATCTCGATCAGGTCGGCATGCAGCTTCACCATCATGTCCGGCAGCGCCAGGATCACAATGGTGCTGTCAATCGCCGCCATCAGCGCGCCGATCGTCGTCACGCTCAAGGCGATCCATTTATATGCGAAACGTCGTCGTCCATCCGGCCTGGCGGCCTGGATGATATTGGATTGTTTTCCCATATTATTTATGTATTTACCTCTGGAAGTTAGAAGAATGCCTTATCCTTCCACCGGGACCGTACGCAGGTCCAGTGCATCCTGCTGGTCGACGCCGGCGAAGCGCGGCAGTTCGTTAATGCTGGTGCGGCCGAGACGCTCGGTCATCTTTGCAAGGAAGAGTGAACTCATGGCTGGATTCCCCATCAGACTCCGCAGGGCCTGGGCGGGTACCTGGAGCAGGGTGGTGGTTTCGGTGGCAACCACATCGGCGGTGCGGGCTGCGCCGGTGAGAGCGGCAATCTCCCCGAAGAAATCACCCGGGGTCATGCTGGAAAGGGATTGGTACCGACCGGGTTGAGGGGCAAAGCCAGCCACGGCGCGCCCGGCCAGGATGAAATAGGCCTGGTCGCCTGTCTCGCCATGCCGGAGAATTGTCGAACCGGCGGAGGCTTCCACAACATGAGCATTGTTGATGAAATTGTCGCGTTCCTTGGCGGACAGCGTGGAAAGGGACGGCAGCAACCCGACCAGTGCATCCAGATCGGCCGGCACGGCCAAGCGCCCAATGCCCAAAGTAGAAACGGTCGGCGCGGCCTTGAGCAGGTTGAGCGCCTGGCGCCATTCCGCGCGGCCCTGGCGCAGACCTGGCAAGACCAGCACCATACCGGCCCCGCCCAGAACGAAGAGGGAGCTGATCAAATACAACAGGCGCACATCCATGAAGTCGGCCAAACCAGCGACCGCCATGCCGATCAGGAACAAAACATCCCGCGAAACAAAAAATACGCTGTTGACCCGTCCGCGCATTTCCCGCGGCGTGTTGCGCTGGATCACCAGCCGGCGCGCGATGGAAGCGGGCGCATTACAGAAACCCGAGACTGCCACAATACCGATTGCCAGAGGGATCGAGCGCGTGAAAGAATAGGCGATCCCGGCCAGCGCCATGCCCATGTAACCGGCGGCGATCCAGGCGCCTTCGCGCATGCGGTCGAAGAGACCGGCCAGAAGCAGGCTGGCCAGTACAAAACCAACCGAGGTCAGCCCTTCCTGCAGTCCATATTCAAATGTGGTGGCTTTGAGAGCCCGCAGGGCGAAGGGCAGGAGCAGGGCATTGGACAGGCCAAATGCGAGCAGGGTGGGGATCTGGGAAGTGAAGATGGAACGCAAGACGGGAGTATCGAAAAGTTGGCGCAGGCCGGCTCGCAGGTTCTTGATCACCACAGCGACACTGGTATCTTCTTCAGCCTGGAGAGGTTTGATGCGGATCAGGAAAATGCAGGCAGCCGAAAACACGAAGGAGGCTGCATCCAGGAAAAACGCCCAGCGGATGTCCGTCGCGCCGGCGATCAGGCCGGAAGCCGCGAAACCAATCGCGGTTGATCCAAAAGAACTGATGGCCATGAGCGAGTTGGCTGCGGCCAGTTCCTGCTCTGATGCGACTTCTGGCAGGACGCTTTCATGAGCCGGGTCAAAGAATTGCCCGACGGCGCTGGAAACCAGCACGATGATGTAGAGCCAGATGATATTAAGCGGGACGAGAAAGGGGATCAGGAATACCAGCACGGCGCGCACCAGGTCGGAGGCGATCATGATGGTCTTTCGATCAAAGCGGTCCACCAGGACACCAGCGAAGAGTCCCACCAGCAGGCTGGGAGCGGCGGTTGCCATCAGCATCAGGCCGACGCTCATGGCCGAGTTGGTCAGGCGGAAGACCAGGATGGAGGCAGCCAGGGAGGTCAGCGCGGAACCCATGGTCGAGACGAGTTCGCCGGTCCACATGCGGGAAAAATTCTTGTTGCGGAAGACCGCGAAAGGGGATAATGAAGGCGAGGGGGCAAGTGCAGTCGTCATGGGCTGAACTCCTTAGGCCGAATTAGAAAGTTCCGTGATCATATCATTGAGCACATCAAAACCGCCCTGCCAGAAAGCGGCCTTGTCAATTTCCAGCCTGGCTTCCTGCAGGATTTTCGCAGGCGCTTCCGAACCGCCATGGGCGAGGATCTTCAGGTATCTTGGGATGAAGGCGGCACCTTCGAGACGGTACTGCCGGTACAAGGCCAGTACCAGCAATTGCCCGAAGCTGTAGGCGTAGGTATAAAATGGATCGTTGTAAATATGGGGAATGGAGAGCCATTCCCATTTGAACTCGTCGCTAAGTTCGACGGAATCCCCGAACTGTTCCACCAGGTTGGACATGTAAGCGGCCGCCACCTCATCGAAGGATTTCCCTTCGACGATCATGCGGTGGGCTTCCCGTTCAAAAAGGGTGAAATAGGCCTGGCGGAGCACGGTCACGTAGGCATCGTCAACAGCATGTGCAAGCATATCCCGCCGGACGGCATGATCCTGCTCCTGGCTGAGCAAGCGCTGGGTCAGTTGCATCTCGGCAAACACCGAGGCTGTCTCGGCCAGCGGCAGGGAGGCATGGAAGGTCATGACCGAATGCCCGCCAGCCAGCATGGCATGCACGGCATGGCCCAGTTCATGCGCCAGCGTGGCAACGTCGCGCGGCCGGCCATCGTAGTTGACCAGCACCCAGGGGGTGAGTCCGGGCAGGGCGGCATAGCAGAAAGCACCGCCGCGTTTGCCGGGGCGGGCCTGCGAGTCGAGGTGGTTCTCATCGAAGACCCGCCCGGCCAACCCGGCCACCTGGGGGGAGAATTCCCGGAAACTATCCAGTACCATTTCTTTAGCCTGGGCGAAGTCATATTTCTTATCTGACTCGGCCAGGGGGGCGTAGATGTCGTACCGGCGCAGTTTCCCCAGTCCCAGCCAGCCAGCCTTGAGGCGGAAATAGCGCTGGAAGATGGGGGCATTTTTACGGCATACCGAAAGCAGGGTATCCACCACCTGGTCGGGCAGGTCGTTGCCCACATTGCGGGCGGAGATCGGCGAGGCGTAGCTGCGCAATTCCACGCCTTCGGCGTGCCAGTCGCGCACCCGGTGACTGTAAATCTGGGCCAGGATGGTCGAATTGTCGGCATAGACCCGGTTAAGTTCCTGATAGGCGAGGCGGCGTACATCGGCTGAAGCGTTGAAGAAATACCCCGTCAACTGGTCACGGGTGAGAGTTTTTTTCTCTCCTTCCAGCTCCAGCGTAAATGTGAAATGGTTGGTGATCATCTCGTAAAGATTAACGAGGGCATCGATCCCATTCACATCCTTGAGATTGATAAGTTTTTCCTCGACTTCGCTCAATGTGTAGGGTTTGAAACGCCGGATAGATTCGAGGGCGTATTTCATATCGCCGCTCCCGGCGATGAGCCTTGCGGCGGCGTCCTCCGGCAGATCTTTGAACCAGATCTCGAAAAACAAAGTGCGGTTGCCAAGATCGACCAGGGAGCGGTCCAGGCGGTCGCGCAGGTTCAGGGCGGCTTCGTTCTGGGTATCTTCCGCGAACCACAGGAAGGAGTAGGCCTGCAGCCGCCGCGTCACGGCATTAATCGACTCGAGCGTGGCAAGGATCTTTGCAAAGGCTTCGGCGGAGATTGTTGGGGTCATCGAGACTCGCATGGCCTCCAGGTCTGAGACGCAGGCATCCAGCGTTACGAGTTGGGCTTCCACTGCCTGGTCAACCGGTTCGGGGAGCAGATCCTTCAAACTCCAATGGGTAAGTTCTGGCATGGTTTTCTCTTTCCAACTCTCCCGTATATGGCGGAAGAATTTCAAACAAGAAGTATGCATGACTTGCAGGGCGGCATTTATGTCGTTCAGACGGGGAGAGGCGACATGAATGTCGCATTACGTTTTACTATCGGGTCACGTAGAATCTTTGAAGGCAAGTTTTTTCCTCGCGGTGCATATTGGCCGCGCAGGCCAGCAGGACCGTCTTGACCTGGAAGGGGGTCAGCTCCGGATGCTTGGCCCGTATCAGGGCGACGATCCCGGCGATGTGCGGCGCAGCGAAGCTGTTGCCGGTGCTGGTCACGTACTGTTTATTGTTCCAGGCCACTTCCACATCGATGCCGGGCGCGCCAAATTCAACTGGCGGAGAGGGATTGTAATAGTAGATGAACGGATCGTGACCGGCGTGTGCGGCCACCGAGATGACAGACGAATACAGGGAAGGATAACTGGGTGCAGGGATGTTGTTCACCGCCGATACCAGGTTGACGTTCTTGAAATAAGCCTGATCGGCCAAGTCGTGGAAAAGGCCGAAGTATTCTTCCTTGGAAGTGCTCAAGCTCAGGTTGACCACCTGCATGGCATGTTCGGTGGCCCAATCCAGGCCGGCGGCGAACTGGATGGCCCGGCCGTGCATATCCTTTCCCAGGACGCGCACGCTGTAAAGCTCGGCTTGCGGGGCAATCGCATGGATGATCCCGGCACAGGCAGTGCCATGACCGGCAAAATCACAAGGTTGCTCATCCGGTTCGATGCGGACACTATTTTCCGCTTCCTCGTCGTATTCCACCACGACACCGCTGCGTACACAACCCTTCAGGGCCGGGTGATCGTGTTCGATGCCGCTGTCCACCACTGCCACCCGCACGCCTGCACCGGTGCTGCCTCCCCAGGCCCATTCCGGGGTAAGCTCTGCGAGCGGGCCGGTGGCGCTTAACTGGTGGATGGCCTGCCCGGTGAACTGCTCGGACCAGGCAGGAACGTTTTCTGATTCGGTCATACGTGCAGCCTGCGGGTGGAACGCCGGTATTCTGCGAAGGTCTTCAAGATCTGCAAACAGGCCTTGCGCTCCGGCAGCCCCAGGGCGCTGATCTCGTTGAAAGCGTCAGCCAGCGCCAATAGGTCAGAAGCCACCTGCTTGTCGCCCGGACCCTTCTGAAGTTCTGCCAGGAGCTCCGTCAGCGGTTGGGATGGATCGGCCGAGGCCAGTCTTTTCAGGCCCAATACCAGCGAATCGCGGATCTGGTCCATCTGTTGGGATTGTTCGATCGCCAGGGCGGCCTGGTTGGCGAAGAGCCCGAGCAACTCCATATCCTGCATGCCAAAGGAAGCCGCGTTGAGCTTATCCAGGACCTCCATGACGCCGATGACATGCTCCCCGGCCAGCAGGGGGGTTGCCAGGATCGAGGTGGGTACGTAGCCGGTGCTCTTGGCGAAATCCTGGTTGAAGCGCGCATCCTGGCGCACGTTGGAGATGGCGATGGGCTGGCCGGTCATCACGACATAGCCGGCAATGCCTTTGTCGAGCGGGAATTTGGTGCCCACCAGGTCATGATCGGAGGCGCCATAGGCGACCTTAAACTCCAGGAACTGCTCCTGCGCATTCACCAACAGGATCGAGGCGGCCGCGGCCCCAAAAATGGAACCAGCGGCGTCCACGATGGATTGCAGCAAGGCATCCTTAGGCCTGGGCGCCACCGCCCACCCGCTGGCTTCAATGGCCGCCAGCAGCCGCTGTAATTGTTCGGATAGTTCCTCATCAGGCGATTCTTTATCCACGGACATCGGCTTTCACCTCCAGGGGACGCGGAAAATGTGGAATTTCTGCAGCGGCCTGGACTGCAGAAATTCCACTTCATTGATCTTGCATGCAACTGTCTACGGGTGGGGCCGATATTCTTCCTTGACAGGGTCAAAAACAATCGGTCGCGGGCGGCCAGTGGGGCGGGAGTCCATCGAGTGGGCTTCGACTTCGTCGGCGGCCGTGGACGGGCGGGCTGTGGGTCGGGAAGTAGGGCGGGTCGTCATCGAGTGGGCTTCGACTTCGTCGGCGGCCGTGGACGGGCGGGCTGTGGGTCGGGAAGTAGGGCGGGTCGTCATCGAGTGGGCTTCGACTTCGTCGGCGGCCGCAGACGGGCGGGTCGTGGGTCGGGAAGTAGGGCGGGTTGTCATCGAGTGGGCTTCGACTTCGTCGGCGGCCGCAGACGGGCGGGCCGTGGGCCGGGAGGTTGGGCGGGTCGTCATCGAGTGGGCTTCGACTTCGTCGGCGGCCGCAGACGGGCGGGCCGTGGGCCGGGAGGTTGGGCGGGTCGTCATCGAGTGGGCTTCGACTTCGTCGGCAGCCGCGGACGGGCGGGCTGTGGGCCGGGAGGTTGGGCGGGTCGTCATCGAGTGGGCTTCGACTTCGTCGGCGGCCGCGGACGGGCGGGCTGTGGGCCGGGAGGTTGGGCGGGTTGTCATCGAGTGGGCTTCCACTTCGTCGGCGCCGGTAACCAGCTCATCCAGTAAGGTGCGTTCGTCGTTCTTCAGGGTGGCCCGCAATGCAGACAGTTTCTTGAGCAATCTTTTTAGTGCCTGATCCTGTTTGGTATCCATTTTCGCTTCTCCTTTTCTTGAATGGTTATGGTTTTTGTTTGGTATGTTCAAAATATATCACTGATTGGCCTGGCTGTCTGTCAACTTGGCGACATAACGCCCTATCATATCCATTCCTGTTCCAGTTGTTCGAGAGCTTCACGATCCAGCAGCATGATGTGACCCCGGCCGGTGATCAGCCAGCCGGCCCGCCGCCAGCGGCCCAGTGCTTTTGCCACCGTCTGGCGGGTCTGGCCGGTGCGCTGGGCCAGTTCTTCCTGGGAAATGGTAACATAGCCCTTCTCAGGCGCTTGCTGCTCCAATTGTAACAGGAGGCGCGCCAGCCGGGCCTGGGCATCCAGGAAAGCCAAGGCGCTTTCGCGTTGGCTGCTGCTGCGCAGGCGGTTGGCGGTCATCTCCAGGATCCGGCGCGCCAGGGCGGGTTCGGCTTCGAGAATGCCCAGGAATGCCTGGCGAGGCAGCGTCAGCAATTCGCTTCCCGTCCGGGCGATGGCACTGGTCGAGCGGGGTTGGCGGGTCAGCAGACCCAATTCGCCAAAAATGTCACCTGGATGCATCTCGTTGATGACCATCTCCCGGCCATCCGGACTCTCCAAAACGATGGATACCAGTCCCGACCGGACCAGATATACCTGGTCGGACGGGTCGGATTGAAAGAAAACGAACTGACCTTTTTCGACCTGCATGAATTTACCGGAACGGGCCAGCGCCAGCAGGGAGGCTTCGCTCAAGCCGGAAAGGAGCGACATACCCTTTAGAAAAGTCCTGGCATCAGGCACCGGATCGGCAGAGGGTTTCATTCTTATTTGTCCACGAGTCTTTTCACAACCATGCAGGTGAAATCATCCTGCTGGGGCAAGCCCTGCCCATGCGCCTGCACGTCCAGCCATAATTGCTCGCAGATCTCCCCGGCCGGACGCATGCGGTTGACCGCCATGCTCCGGTGGAGCGAATCGGGCCCGAAGTCGGTACCCCGGATATCCTTGGTTTCGCTGACGCCATCGCTGTAGAGCAGGAGCGTGCCGCCGGGGGGCAAGGCGATGGTTTGTTCATCGATGGGCAGGTTTTCGAACAGGCCCAACGGCTGCCCTGGAGAGACAGGCACATCCATGAGCCGGCCTTTTTCGTCCAGGAGATAAGGAGAGGGATGGGCGGCGCGCGCAAAGTGGAGTTCCCCGCTGGCAAAATCCAATATGCCATATACCAATGTGACGAACATTCTGGAAGCGTTCATTTGCAACAGGTGCCGGTTCACTTTGCGCAAGGCCAAGACTGGGGAAGCGGTACGGAGCGCCTCGAGGCGGACCGCGCTGTAGGTGAGGGCCATGAAGAGCGCCGCCGGTACGCCTTTATCGGAGACGTCCCCCACAACCAAGCCCAGCCGATCCCGGCCCAATTTGAAGTACGTAAAGAAATCACCGCCAACGGCGCGTGCCGGGACCATCAAGGCGCCAAACTCATAACCCGGGATGGCTGGTAAAGTCCTGGGCAGGAGGCTTTGCTGGATCTGGCCGGAGATATCGAGCTCTTTTTCGAGGCGTTCTTTCTCGATGATCTGTTCTTGCGCAGCTTTCAGTTCATCGTACGCCTGTTTGAGGCGCTGGTTCTTTTCCTTCAGGTCCAGGATAGTGACGTTCTCGGATTCTTCCAGGCGGTGGCTGAGCAGCCGGATGAGCTCATAAGCCAATTGCGGCTGGCGGCGCAGCAGGGCATCCAACTCGGCATGGGGGAGCTTCAACAACCGCAAAGGCGTCAGGGCCCGCACACTGGCGGTGTGGCAGCCATCCCGGCTGAACAGGCTCATCTCCCCCAGCATATTCCCCTCTTCCCGCACACCCAGCAGGCGCTCCTCCGGGCTGCCAAGCGCTTTGATCACTTCCACCTGGCCTTCCAGCAGGATATAGACCTTGTCATCTGAGTGTCCCTCTTGGAAAAGCACTTTTCCGGGAGCACAGGTGGAAACGCGCAATTCCGTCTCCAGCCGTCGGATCTCCTCAACCGGCAGGGAGGCGAAGAGAGGGAGGCTGGGGAGGTTTGCGGCGGGCACACTAGCCTTTCTGGTCCAGGGGCACGGAGAAGACCGGCACTTCGACGGTTTTGCCTTTGAGTTGAACCAGACCCTCTGCCTCGGTCTTAATGGTGCTGCTGAGAGCGCTTTGGGTGGCGCCATCGATCAGGATGGGCTTGCCGACCACCTTGGTATGCGATTCCAGCCGGGCGGCCAGGTTGACGGTATCGCCGACGCAAGTATAGGTGGCCCGGCGAGTGGTGCCGGTATAGCCGGCGATCACCTGGCCGGAGGCGATGCCGATGCCAATGCGGATCTCGGATTTTCCCTGCGCCACCCGGTCGGCGTTCAGCAGCCGGATCATGTCGATCATATCCAGGGCGGCTTTGACGGCATGTTCGCAATGATCGGGCTGGACCAGGGGCGCTCCGAAAATGGCCATCAGCCCATCGCCAACCATCTGGTTGACCACCCCGCTCTGGTCACTGATGGCTTCGAACATCAGGGTGTAATAGGTGTTGAGCAGTTCGATGGTCTCTGCGGGCGTCTGGGATTCGGCGATGGTGGTGAAGGAACGGATGTCGGAAAACATGGCGGTGGCCTCGACGAATTTGCCACCCAAGGCAAAGCCGGAGGTTTCCATGTCGGCCGCCACCTCGGATGTGGCGAACTTCTTGATCAGTTCGCGCTGCTGGTCGCGCAGGCGTTTCTTCTCCAGGCTGGCGCCGATGCGGGCCTTAAGCAGCACCGGATTGACCGGTTTGTTCAGGTAGTCCTCTGCGCCCATCTCGATACATTTAACCACGCTGTCCAGTTCGTCCAGGGCGGAGGTGATGATGATGGGAATATCACGCAGTTGCAGGTCGGTGGCCGCCTTCTCCAGCACCTGATAACCGTTCATCTCGGGCATCTCGATATCCAGCAGCACCAGGTCGAAGGGCCGGGCATGCAGCATTTCCAGCGCCTGGCGCCCGTTCTCGGCCATCTCGACGGTATGGCCCTGCTGCTCCAGGCTGCGCCCCAGCAGCAGACGGTTTACCTTGTTATCATCGACCACCAGCAGGCGGCCCGTACTGCCGTTAGCCATTGCACAATTCCTCGAGCCGCTTTTTTACAGCGCCATAATCGTTCGCTAGCATCTCCACTTTACCGGCGGCGCCACCCAGCCTGGCCTCCTTGCCCAACAGCTCCAGTTCCTTAGCATGTGCCCCGAATTCGAGGGCGCCAAAACTGTTGCTGGTGGACTTGATGGAGTGAGCCGCCCGCCGGAACTCCTCGCAGTCCTGTCTGGCAAGCGCCTCCTGGAGCTTGGAAAGGAACTGCGGGGTTTCCTCAAAATAGGCCTGGACCAGTTCGTTGATATAGTCTGCGCCCATGGCCTCCTTGAGGGCTTCGAAGGTGGGCAGATCGATGATGGATTGTGGGTTCATTTTCCTACCTTTGTTGTAATGGGGTTACTTTCATCAAGGCCTTGATCAGTTCGTCCGGGCGGATGGGCTTGCTGACATAATCATCCATGCCGGCTTCCAGGCACATTTCCCGGTCACCCTGCATGGCATTGGCGGTCATGGCGATGATGGCCGGGCGCTGGCCGCGCGGCCAGCGGGCGCAGATGCGCCGGGAGGCCTCGAGGCCATCCATCTCCGGCATCTGCACATCCATCAGGATCACATCATACGGCTGGCGCTCCACCGATTGAACCGCCTCAATGCCATTGGAAGCCACATCCGCACGGTAGCCCATTTGCTGGAGCAGGCGCAGGGCCAATTTCTGGTTGACCAGGATATCCTCCGCCAACAGAATACGCAAGGGGTGGTTCCTGGCCATCTCCGGATCCATCTGGGTCTTTTTGGGCGCGGCGGGTTTCTCCTCGACTGCTTGTTCGGTGAAGAGGCCGGCCAGCGTGTCGAACAACTGGGAGGGCTTGATGGGCTTACCCAGGTAGGCCGCGAAGAGATCAGGCCCGGCTTCCGCCTCACGCCGGCCAAGCGACGAGAACAGCACCAGTGGCAGGGCCGCGGGTTCACGCAATTTACGGATCTCTTTCGCCAGTTCCACCCCATCCATGCCGGGCATGTGCATGTCCAGGATGGCCAGGTCGAACGGATCGCCCTGCTTGATCCACTGCAGAGCCTTCTCGGGGAATTCGCTATCACGCGTCTGCATGCCCCAGTTGTGCAGTTGCAGGGTCAGGATGCGCCGGTTGGTGGCATTATCGTCCACGATCAGGACGCGCTTCCCATTCAGTGGAAGCTGGATGCCGCGCAGGTCGCGGTGGGAGCGCTCGGGCAGTTCCACTGCCTCGGTCTGGATGGTAAAGATGAAAGCGGAGCCTTCGCCAGGGACGCCCGTGCTCTCGGCCCACAGGTCGCCGCCCATCATGCCGGTGAGACGCTTGCTGATGGCCAGCCCCAGCCCGGTGCCGCCATACTTGCGGCTGGTGGACGAATCGGCCTGGCTGAAGGATTGGAACAGGCGTCCCATCCGGTCGGGCGGGATGCCGATGCCGGTATCACGGACGGTGAATCTCAGTGTTAGCGTGCCAGGTTTTCCAGTGTCACGTTCTTCCGTGACACGTGGCACGGTAACACATGACACTGTCACAACCACTTCACCCTTTTCAGTGAATTTGACTGCGTTGCCCAGCAGGTTGATCAGGATCTGGCGCAGGCGGGTCACGTCCCCCAGGATGGCGGGTGGGACATCGTTATCGAAGATGTAGGCGATATCCAGGCCTTTTTCGACCGCTCTTGGGGCCATCAGGTCAAGGGCGCTCTCGACGACTTCGCGCAGGTCGAAGGGCTGGCTCTCGAGGTCCATCTTGCCGGCTTCGATCTTGCTGAAGTCCAGGATGTCGTTGATGATGGCCAGCAGGGCATCACCGCTGTTGCGGATGATCTCGGCGAACTCGCGCTGTTCCCGGGTTAGTTCGGTATCCAGCATGAGACCGCTCATGCCAATCACGGCATTCATGGGGGTGCGGATCTCGTGGCTCATCATGGCCAGGAAGGCGCTCTTGGAGGCGTTGGCGGACTCGGCTTCTTCCTTGGCTTTCTGCAATTCCAGCTCGGCCTGCTTGCGCTCGGTAATATCGCGGATCGTCTCAATGGCGCCGGCGATATTGCCTTTTGAATCATGCAGGATCGAAGCAGTGGCATACATATATCTTCCACCGCCTTTCAGGCTGGGAGTATAGGTCTCGCCGATAAGGACATTGCCCACCTTTTGGATCTGGGCATATTTCTGCTCGAATTCCTGGCGCGGCAAAAGCACCAGGTCGATCAGGATCGGCCGGCGTTCCCCATAGAAGGGCAGGGCGTATTCGTAATTGCCTTTACCCAGCATATCCTTTGCCGGGATGCCCGTCATCTCTTCCATGGCCCGGTTCCAGGAGATCACCATGCCAGCCGGATCGATCACCAGGGTGGCATCCGGCAGGAAATCGATCAGCGTTTCAGAGAACTTCCTTTGATCCTGGACTTCAGAAAACAGGCGGGCGTTCTGGATGGCAATGGCGGCTTGCCGGGAAAGACCGGTCAGAAACTCCAATTCCGGCTGGGTGAACTCTTCACCGCCCTCGCGCCAGATGGTCATCATGCCGATGACCTGCTCGCCGGCCAGCAAAGGCGCCACCATCATGCGTTCGGCGACCTCGGGGAAAGGCGTGCCGGGGATCTGGCGGGCGCGCGGATCCCGGGCGGAATCCGACACCAGTTCCGCCACGCCCCGCAGGGCAATATCGCCGATGAGACCATCACCAAGAACCACGGTATCCTGCTTGACCTCGTTGGCAACCTGCCCGACGGCGGCGATGGCACGGAAGTTCTGTCCCTCTTCATCCGGCAAGGTAAACTGCACTGGTGTCGCCTTTCAGCAAATCGAGGGCATGTGTGGCGATGCGCTCCAGGACGGTTGGCAGGTCGAGGGTGGCGGAGATCTCGCGCCCCACCTCGGCAATGGCAGCCGACTCACGCGCCCGGCGGCGGGTCTCATCCAGCAGGCGGGCCTTTTCGATCGCCACCCCCACGTTGGAAGCCAGGGTGGTCAACAGGCGCAGGTCGTCTTCATCGAAGCGGCCTTCCTGCTGGATGCTCTGCACGCTGATCACGCCAATGGCCTGCCCGCTGGCCAGGATGGGTACGCCCAGGTAGGAAAGGGCTTCATGGCCGGTCAGCTTAACGCCCAGGGCGGCCCGGCGGGCGCTCATATCCTTGTTGATCAGCAGCGGCTGGCCGGTTTGCAGGATCTTGCTGGTCAGCCCTTCCCCGAGCGGCAGGGGCGAATATTCCTCGCCAAAGGCATACGGGAAGTGGATCATGCGGGTCTGCGGATCGAGCAGGGCCACGTAGACGATATCCGCTTCGAACGTCCGGCGCATCTGCTCACCAGTCAGTTCGATCAGCGCATCCAGCTCAGTGGCGGAGGCCAGGGCCTGGCTGAGGGTGTTGACCGTGGCCAGTTCGGCGGCGCGCTGCTCGGTCTCCTTGAGCAGACGCTGGGTCTCGTCGAACAGGCGCGCATTTTCCAGCGCCACGCTCATGCTGTTGGCCAGCGTTTCCAACAGGCGCACGTCCGAGTCGCTGAAGGCATTTTCGCGCTCCATGCTGGATAGATTGATCGCCCCGTAGGCCCGGTTGCTTGTCACCAATGGCACAAAGATGGCGGACTTGACCATCTGCGTGCCGGGAAGCAAGTAGCTGTCGTACTTCTCCATTTCCTGGACCATATTTTCGTTGATGACCAGCGTCTCCCGGCTTTGCAGAACGTGATAGCTAAAGCCCTTCCTGAGAGGTTCAGATTCGATCATCAACCGGGTTCCGTTTTCAAAAAAATACGGGTAATGGAGCATGTTGGTCTTTGAGTCATAAATACGGATGCTTAAATCCGCCTTGTTGAAAATATCGCGGATCTTATCGCCGACCGATTCATAGATATCCTGGATATTGAGTTTGAACCACCAGCGCCGCCTGCACGCTGTTGATGATGGCAAGTTCGCTGTTGCGCTGCTCGGTCTCTTTGAGCAGGCGCTGGGTCTCGCCGAAGAGGCGGGCATTCTCGAGGGCGATGCCCATGCTGCCGGCCAGCGTTTGCAGCAGGCGCACATCCGATTCTGAGAAGGCGTTCTCGCGTTCGAAGTTTTGCAGGCTGAACGTACCATTGACCTGTGTGCCCGTCCCGAAAGGAACGAAGATCAAAGATTTGGGTGTCAGGGTTCCTTCAATGACCGTTATACCCCACTGTTTCGATACTTCTTCATTATTCTCATTGATCACCACCGGCTGGCGGGTGGCGATGAAGTGCTTCGTCATAGCACCGAAAGGAAGCAATGTATCATCAAATATATGTTCCCCATTTTCAAAAGCATAGGCCAAACGGGTAAGCTGCTTTTCATGATCAAGCGAAATGATGATGACCGACTTGCGCATTGAACAGGCTGCTGGATCTTGTCACCGACCAGGTCATAGATGGCCTGCATATCCAGCTTGGAGGCCAGGGCTTCCTGCACGCTGTTGATGATGGCCAGCTCGGCGGCGCGCTGCTCGGTCTCCTTGAGCAGGCGCTGGGTCTCGTCGAAGAGACAGGCATTTTCGAGGGCCGCACCCAGCGAGCCGGCGATGGTGGTCAGCAGGCGCAGTTCCGATTCGCCGTAAGCGTACTCGCGCTCATAATTTTCCAGTTGAATGGCACCGAGCACATGGTCACTACTGATGATGGGGACGGTTACACCTGATTTGCTCTGGTCCGTGCCTTCAATGATACTCGTATTAGTCTTTTCATAATCGGCTTGAGTGTTGAGAACAATCGGTTGGCGGGTCTTCGCCATTGTCTCGAACAATCCGCCGGGTTGCGGTTGCATACTTGGAATGGTCAATTTCTGGCCATGTTCATAGGTATACAGATAGTGGAGCAAGTTGGTTTTTGCTTCATACCAGTTGATCATGAGATCGGGAGTCTTGAAGACTTCGCGCAGCTTGTCGCCCACCAGGTCCACAATGGCCTGGAAGTCCAGCTTGGAAGCCAGGCCTTGCTGGACGCTGTTGATGATGGCCAGCTCGGCTGTTGCGCTGCTCGGTCTCCTTGAGCAGGCGCTGGGTCTCGCCGAAGAGGCGGGCATTCTCGAGGGCGATGCCCATGCTGCCGGCCAGTGTCTGCAATAAGCGCACATCCGATTCGGAGAAAGCGTGCTCGTGTTCGAAGTTTTGCAGGCTGAACGTACCGTTGACCTGGGTGCCTGTCCCGAAGGGGACAAAGATCAAGGATTTGGGCGTCTGTGTTCCTTCGATGAGTGTTAATCCATATTGCTTTGCTACTTCCAGGATATTTTCGTTGATCACCACCGGCTGGCGGGTGGCGATCTGGTGCATCGTCATGGGACTGAATGGAGTCAAAGCATCATCAGATATATGCTCCCCATTTTCAAAACCGTATACCACACGTGTTAGCTGCTTTTCATGATCAAACGAACTGATGAGTACCGATTGCGCATTGAACAGCCTCTGGATCTTGTCACCGACCAGGTCGTAGATGGCCTGCATATCCAGCTTGGAAGCCAGGGCCTCCTGCACGCTGTTGATGATGGCCAGTTCGGCGGCGCGCTGCTCGGTCTCCTTGAGCAGGCGCTGGGTCTCGTTGAACAGGCGGGCATTTTCAAGCGCCACGCTCATGCTGTTGGCCAGGGTCTGCAGCAGGCGCACATCCGAGTCACTGAAGGCATGCTCGCGTTCCATGTTCTACCAGGTTGATCAACCCACGCGCCTGGTCCCCCACCACCAGCGGCACATAGACGGCTGATTTCTCAGACTGCGTGCCAGGCATGATGTAACTGCCGTATTTCTCCGTCTCTTGCTCGATGTTCTCGTTGATCACCAGGGTCTCACGCGTGCGGATGACATGCGCACTGAAACCCTTTTCGGGCAGCGGGTCAGGTTCCATGAAGATGCGCTGGCCGTTTTCGTAGGTATAGGGATACGATATCAGGTTGGTAGCCGGGTCATAAATGCGGATGCCCATATCGGTGTTATGGAAGATCTCGCGGATCTTGTCGCCGACCGTGTCATAGATGCCCTGGATGTTCAGCTCCGCCGCCAGGGCTGCCTGCACGCTGTTGATGATGGCCAGTTCGGCGGCACGCTGCTCGGTCTCCTTGAGCAGGCGCTGGGTCTCGTCGAACAGGCGGGCGTTCTCGAGCGCCACGCCCATGCTGGCGGCCACGGTCTGCAGCAGGCGGATATCGGCTTCGCTGTAGGCGTTCTCGCGCTCGTAATTCTCCAGATCGATGTTGCCTAGAACGCGGTCAGAGCCGATGATGGGCACCATGACCACTGATAAACTTTGATCGGTGCCCGGAATGAGCGTCATGCCATGTACTGCCATGGGCAGCACGGTTATTCAAGACAAGCGGCTGGCGTGCTCTTCAATCCTCTTGATGGAATCATCGTCCAGCTGCTGGGGAGGGCAGGGAAATCCGCTGGCCATGTTCGTATTCATACAGAAAATGGAATCAGGTTCGCCTGGGGGTCATGCCAGCGCATGCCAATGTCACCATTGGTGAACACCTGGCGCAGTTTGTCGCCCACCAGGTCGATGATGGCCTGGAAATTCAACTCGGCCGCCAGACCCTGCTGGATGCTGTTGATGATGGCCAGTTCGGCGTTGCGCTGCTCGGTCTCCTTGAGCAGGCGCTGGGTTTCGTTGAAGAGCCGGGCATTTTCGAGCGAGGAGCCCAGCGAAGCCGCGATGGTGGTCAGCAGGCGCAGTTCGGCTTCGCCGTAGGCATTTTCCCGCTCATAATTTTCCATCTGGATCACGCCAAGCACCCGGTCGCCGCTGATGATCGGGACGGAAACCCCGGATTTGCTCGGATCCGTGCCAGGGATGGCAGGCGCGAGCGTATCGCCTTCTGCGACCGTATTCCAGACCACCGGCTGCCGGTCTCGCAGAATCCTTGCAACGATGGAGTTGGGACGGTGTGGTTGGGGTGCAATTATCAGACGCTGACCGTGTTCATAACTGTACAGGAAGTTGACCAGATTGGTTTTTTCATCGTACCAATTGATGAATAAGTCGGGAATATTGAAGACCGCCCGCAGCTTGTCACCGACCAGGTCCACGATGGCCTGGAAATCCAGTTCGGCCGCCAGGCCCTGCTGGATGCTGTTGATGATCTGCAACTCGGCCACGCGCTCCTGCTCGGCTTTGAGCAGGCGCTGGGTCTCATCGAACAGGCGGGCGTTCTCGAGGGCGGCGCCCAGCGAACCGGCGACGGTGGTCAGCAGGCGCAGTTCGGATTCGCCAAAGGCATTCTCGCGCTCATAATTTTCCACCCGGATGGAACCGAGCATACGGTCACTGCTGATGATGGGAAGAAAGACCCCGGATTTGCTGGTATCCGTACCGGGAACGGTTGGTGAGATCGCATCCCCTTCTGCCGCCGTTCCATAAACAAGCGGCTGGCGTGTTTTGGTGAGCCTGGCATGGACCCCATCCGGGCGAGGCGCCATGGGTGGAGCCGATGTTATTCGTTTCCCGTGTTCGTAATCATACAGGCTGTGAACGAGATTGGCTTTTTCATCGTACCAGGCGATCCCCAGGTCGCCTGTGTTGAGTACCTGGCGCAGTTTATCGCCGACCAGATCGACGATGGCCTGGAAGTTCAGCTCGGCCGCCAGGCCCTGCTGGATGCTGTTGATGATCTGCAGTTCGGCCACGCGCTGCTGCTCGGCTTCGAACAGCCGGGCGTTCTGGATGGCCACACCCATGTTGGCGGAAAGCGTTTGCAGCAGGCGCAGATCGTTTTCGGTAAATGCGTTTTGTGCATAGTTGGTCACAACCGCCACACCCAGGACCTGCTTGCCAACCACGATCGGCACCATTAGCATGGATTCTGCAATGATACCGCTGCCTTTTTCCAATGCTTCTGGTGCAAGATAAGCCCCCAGTGCATTTTGTTCCTGCCGGTTACCCAGGAGCAGCGGCTGGCCGGTCTGGATGGACTTTACTGGTCAGACCCTTGCCAAGTGGAAAAGGCTCGAGGTAATCGACGTATCCGCCTTCGCCGGCATCATATTCGTAAAGGTTATGGATCAGGTTGGTCTGGGCGTCCAACAGATTGATCCCGACACCTTCGGCGTGGAAGATATCCCGGACTTTATCGCCGACGATGCGGGTGACCGTCTTGACATCCAGCGTCTTGGCCATGGCTTCGCCGACCGTGTTGAGGATGGCGAGTTCGTCCACGCGCTGCGTTAAGGGCTTCGGTGCGTTCCGCCACCTTTTGCTCGAGACCCTGGGTCCAGCGGGCATTCTCGAGCGCCACGGCGGACTGGTTGGCCAGGACGGTCAAGAGGTCAAGGTCCTGGTGGGTAAAGCGGCCAAAGCTGCCGTCCAGCTCGGTATAGATCACCCCGACCTGCCTGCCGGCCGCGATCAGCGGAACGGACAGGATCGAGCGCTGCTTGAGGGCGGCGGCTTTCTCCGGTGCATATCGCAGGACAGGCTGGCCGCTGGAGGCGACCTCTTTCAGCACCGGCTGGATTTTCTTCACGAAGTCCGCCTGGCTCTCACCGGCCGGCAGGTGAATGGCAGCCGGATGCGCTTCCGCCAGGAAGAGGGCGGCCCGCTCGGCCCCGTTCAATTCCACCACCTCGCTCAAAATCGAATCGGGCAGTTTGGCAGGGTCGCGCAGGGCGTTCAGACGCACGCCAATGTCGATCAGCCGTTTGAACGGATCCTGGACGTTCCCTGCGCCGGATAGGTGGCCGGTCAGGGCCGCCAGGGGCAGCTTGCGCCGGTCGGCCTCTTCCAGCCAGGCCTTAATGATGTCACGGTTGATGGCAACCTTGTTGAAATAGTTGCGCCGCAGCCCGTCATCGCTCAGGCTGGCCACACCATCCAGCATGGCCTGGCGGGCCTGGTCAAGCGCCTGCCAGGCTGCTTCGGCTTGCTGCGCTTCTGCCAGGATGCGATACTGCCACCACCAGGCCTCCTGGGGCGGCGTATTCGCAGTAGTCATGAGGCTGGCAGTGAACTTCCGACGCAGGGAGGTGATCCGGCGGACGGTTCGCAGGGCGGCTTCCGGCTCCCCCTGGGCCAACTGCGCGGCCCCCAGCCAGGCCATGGCATTGATTTGGTCGGGCGATTCCAAAGCGCGCGAAGTCTGCGCGGCCTTGCGGCACCAGCGGGCGGCCTGGTCCGGTTGACCCTGCTGCAGAAAAGCCTGGCTCAGGGTCACCTGGGAGCCAGCCAAGAGCGGGCGGTCACCCACCCGCTCAGCCAATTGCAGGGCTTCGTGCAGCATGGGAATGGCTTCTGCGGTCCGCCCCAATAACAGGATGACGCCACCCAGGTTGCCAAGATAATACGCCTCGCTCAACGCCTGGCGGGAGAGGCGCGCAAAGTCCAGCGCCTCCTGGAACATCTGGCGGGCGCGTTCATACAGGCCCAGCAGGCTATATTGTGATGCCAGGTTGTTCTCGATCACGCTGCAGCGCTCGCGGTTGCCGGCGGCGCGGAAGAGCGCCAGGGACTGTTCGAGACAGTCGCGTTTACCAGCCGGGTCGGAAATGGCCATACTCAAGATATTAAGCGCATTGCCCTGGCCCTCCAGATCGCCGGTCTGGCGGAACAGTTCCAGGGCGCGCTCGGCATCCGGGCGGGCATCATCCGCGTGACCCTGGACAATTCTGGAATAACAGGTCAGGCCCAGAACATTCGCCTCTCCGGCAGCGTCCTCCATGGAACGGAAGAACGTGATAGCCTGTTCACCGATCTGCAGTGCTTCGGCCAGCCGGCCCTGGCGCAGGTGCACGTCACACAGCGCACTCAGGCTGTCGGCTTCCAGTTTCCGGTCGCCGCTGCGCTGCGCCAGGCTGAGGGCCTGTTCGGCCCGCTGGCGGGCTTCTTCCATCTGGCCGCGCTGGGTAAGGGCCCATTCCAGGGCGGTCAACGCCTTTACCTGCATGGACAGGCTGCCATCCTGCTGCGCCAGGGCCAGCATGGCTTCGATATCCGCGATTTCAGGGTCAACAAGCCCTATTCGACGGTAGCAGGCGGCGCGCCGGTCCAGCAGGGCATAGCGTTCCATCCCTGGCATTTTCGCATCCAGCGCCTGCGTAAGCAGGCCAATAGCCTTTTCCCATTCCAATGCGGCTTCGGCCTGCGCCGCGGCGGTCAGCGAGTTCAATTTTTTTGTTTTACGAGGGGCTTTGGGCTCGGGCTGGTTTTTCATGCCTGTCCTTTTAATCGATGGGAATCTTACCAGGATATTCGTCCGGTGCGCATATTGGAATGCTTGGCACGACGATTTTAGTATAGCACGAAACCAGGATTATCTTGTATTTAGGCAACACAAATTAACCGGCTGCCTGGTCAAGTAGCTGGTCGGCGCGTTTTTTTCACTACATCAGGGCTTCGAATCCGTTGCCGGGTGTATTGTGGAGATTTGTATTACATATATAACCATGAAGCCCATAAAAGCGGGCCAGATTCTTTATTGGCCATTGAATCCGCCAATTATGAATTCATCCATTTCGAACCGTGTGTCGGCCTGTTCCCCTTCGTTATTCATCAACGATGTCATAGAGTAAATAATCAATTGCAGGGGCGCCTGGTCCCATTCCTGCGCATGGACAGGGCTGTATGTGTCCACCAACTGGCCATCCACATAGTAATAGTAGGTGGCTGTCTTGACATCCCGCAAGATCTCATACGCATGCCAACCTGAATTGATATTAACATACGCGTACAGGTCCTTCTCCGGGAACGGCGGGATGGAACGAAAGAAAGCCATGGCGTGGTCGGTGACGTCCCAGCCGAAACCGGCCCGGCTGCGGTTGGGCTCATTGATCGATATGGAGACCGAGACGTCCCTCAAAGAAGTGCGTCCGACGGTGCGAGCGCGGAAGCCAAAATACTGGATGGTGGCCAAGTTCAATACGTTGGAATTCATTTGCAGTTCACAATCCCAGCGCCTCTCTTCGCTGAGACATCTGGCCGGGAAATAGATCACCAGGATGCCGTTTTGCTGACCCACCTTCACCTGCGGATCACGCGGGGAAATGTCATAATAGATTATCTGGTTGTTGAAACTGTTATCGAAGCGTTGGTCATCGAAATCATCCTGCAACAACGTGGTATCAGGCTTGAAATGGAACGGGGCCGCCACCTTGGGATCAGACGGGTTGGGCGTCGCCGTGCTAGTCGGGGTTGGGCGGAAGGCAGCCGGCAGGTCACGGAGGTTGGCATTCGCCAGGACGGGTACCACGCGGGTCCCCAACAGGAAGATGCCGAGAGCCATAACTGCCAACAGCAGGAATAACATAAGGGCGGCGAACAAGAATCCCCTCACCAACCGTACCTGGATGCTCAACGCCAGCCATTGGATCTTTATTCTCCTGAGAAAAGGGCTTTGATTCTCGTCAATGGAACAGCGGTAGATTGGGATTTGCAGGTCCCTGGCAAGCTGGATCTCACGGTGGACATAATCTGACTGCCGGGAGGCGGGTGAATCGACCAGCGCCAGCAGTTTCGAACCTTTGATCGCCTTGACGATCTCCCCGGAAAATGGGCCTTGGTCCGCATGGAGGTTGAAGGCATCCACCCAACACGTCAGTTGATAGCGGCGAGTCAGCGCATCATATAACTCGTCCGTCACATTTTTATTGGCGGAAGAATGACTGATGAAGATGGTTTGTTTTGGGGAGGCAGGCATGCGATTCACTCCTGTATTTTGTCGCTGGAAAGCGTGCCGATGACCAGGTCATCGATCTCGCCGGAAAAAACATCCTGGCGGTAGGAGCCGCTGTAAATTTGAATGGCAGTGAACAGGGGCGCATTGACATTCAAAAATGGAGCGGTGTCCTGCAATGTGCCTTTTCCCAACAAATAACGGTCCACCCAGAAGAAGATCGTATATTGCGGGGAACTTTCATCAGGTGGCTTAATCATCATTTCCAATGTATGCCAGTTGCCAGGCTGTGCAGCCTGATTATAGGCATTCATATTCCATATATCGTTGGTTCCCCACTGACCACGGAAATTGCACTGCCGGCGCATGGCCCCAATTTCCAAGGGATATCCATTCGGGTATTGGAAAGTTTTGTTTACCAATGCGATGTCAAAGCTGGCCCAATTGGCCCAGTAATTGTCGTCCGGGCTGGTGAAACGAAAGCGGGCCGCATAATAGTTGTTTATATTGATGGGTTTTCCGGGGATTTCAAGCTGAATATTTTGCTCATTGTTCCCGGCTGGAACACGAAAGGAGAGAATGCCCCCTGCTTGGGTAACATATCCACTCCCATCCACCAGGTATTGCTGGTATGCCTGCGTTTCGAAATTCTCATGGAGGTCGATCGTATCGGGCGTGAAACGATAGGGCGCGTTCTCCGGCAGGAGCGCTTCCGGCAATGGCTGGTCCGAGCCAAACAGGACTTCGTCAATCTGCAAACGGACCCAATCGGTCGTATTGGATACGTCCATCGTGAACGCATAGTGCATCCACCGGATGAACTGTTCATCGTCGAACGACAGGGTTCGTATTTTCGTGCCATCCAGGTACACGTCGACGACGTGCCTGTCCTTTTGGCTGACCATTTCAACCGTATGCCAGCGCGTACCGAGAGCAATATTCAAGCCATTGCCGGACAACTTCTGCGATACTCCATCGAAATCGATATTCGGGGTGGATGGGCCATCGGTGGCCTGGTAATAGAAACTGCCATTAAGGGAAGTATTGCCCTGGATGGTGCCCTGGTAATCGTCCAGCCGAAACCGGTAGCCCAGATAAGTCAATTGCCCAGGGTTGAATAAATACTTCGAATTCACTGTCAGGGATACTTGATGATCGCCGGTCGGCGCAATCGCCAGTTGCAAGACGCCATTGGTTTGGGTTACGGCAATGCTGGAGATATCATCCAACCGGGCATTGTTAATATCCCACTTTTGAGCATCATAGGTACCGTTAAAGGCGGGATCATTGAAATCATCCTGCTCAAGGATGGTATTGGGTTTGAATGCAAATGGCGCTACAGCCGCCGGGTCGGAGTCCGGCTTGTAAGCAGGGACGTAACGAGCATCCACGGTCAAGCCAGCATCCTGGCTTTGACCGCTGAAGGGCACGTACATGACGACCGGCGTGGGAGTCGGAAGTACCGGCGCAGCATGTGCAGGTTGAAAATAATTGAACAACAGCGAGGCGCCCACGCCCAGTACGGCAACAGATGTGAACAGCCAGGTGAGCGCTTTCCTGGATACATTCTGCCGGAGCAACCGGAAGATGTTCCTGGCGGGTGGATGGATGATCTGGTTGATGCGCTCGATGATCTTCGATGTGTCTTCAGAGGGGTGATCGGTCTTTTTCACTGTATAAGCTTGCGAATCAAACAGGCGGATATCCTGGTCGTTTTCGAGATTCTTCGACCTGATACTTGACGAGAACCCGCTCGTTATGGGCGGTTTCACACATCAGTTGGATATTGCTGATGAAAGGCGAATTCAATAAAGCCTTCTTTGAAAGGATGCAAAGCATCCCGCCGTGGGCGATTGCGATGTTCCTGATCGTTTCCACCATCTCTTTCTGCATCATCGGATTAAGATTGGCAGGTGGAACGTAAAAAGAGATATCGGCAAGCTCCAGGCGTTTTTCGATCCCTTCGACAAGATGCAAATCTTCGGGCATGCAATTGATAAAGACAAGTTGCTGCATACTCCACTCCCTGTTTATCATGGCTGATGTGCCAGGATTATGGAATCCAGGTCACAAGAGAAGGAGCCGGTACTCAAGTTTTGTACCTGGTTCCTGATCTGCAGATTGAACGAACGTGTACGCCAGTATTCAACGGATTGGATTTCACGCTGCCCATAATAATGATCGTCCAGGAAGAACTGGACCGTGTAGGTGCTCGGGGCAAAGACCAGGGTGGCGGTATGGGCTGTGTTGAGTGACAAGGAAACCGCATCCGAAAGGGCTTCGTGCTGGTTGGGACTCTGTACCTGACATTGAATTTTACCATCCGCTTCTGCCGGAATAATTAAACAATCCAGGTGATAGGCGCTGTTTTCGCTCAGATATAAACTGAAAGTCAGGGCGCTTTTTGCAGACAGGTCGGTCATGGCAGACAATGCAAACGAAAAAGAGATACTTTGCAGTTCGTCCAACGGCCAGTCCTGGAGGCTGTCCAATTGGAAGACGGCATCCGTCACGGCAGGAGAAGCAGTCAAGCGCAGCATATTCCCAGGTAATATCGTCTGAATGGTCTGCTGGCCGGAATAATAGTGCTGCACTTTCCATGTGGAGACGGTATCGATGCCCTGAAAATGTTCCTGCAGCCAGAATGCCGTGGCAATCGGCGGCTGTATGGGGGTCGTGGGGGGAGAAAACAGGTATTTTTTTGCTGGTGAAATGACAACAGCGATAAGGCCAGCCAGGATGATTATGATAATGCTGAACAAGAGCATAGGACCGAACGGAACACGCTTCGACCTGCTTTTCCCGCCGTCTGGTTGGTCGACCAAAGCTGGAGTGATGAATTCGTTCCAGGCTTCCTTGAATTGAGCGAGTGGCGCTTCCAGAGAATGAGGCGACTGACCGGATGTGGGATAAAAGAACAAATGCTGCTGCTGGTTACGGATTGAATGAAAAATGGGCGGTATTATCTTTTTCTCGCCGGTTTTGGGCAATAGAATGAAACGTCCCGGAGGCCTCTTTTGATCAATGTAATGGATAATTTCAAACAGGGTATCTGAGAACTCTACCTCGGGAGTGTAAACGAGGATAACCGCCTCATAACTCTTACCCTCCAGGGAAAACGATGCGGTGTTCTCATCGACGGTATCAATGTTCTTCTGATCCGTTTTGGATGCGGCAGCATGTAAAGTTCCAAGCACTTGCTCAGCACTCGATTTCTCTATTGTTGGGCAAAAGAATAGAATGTTCATATGATGATCAACGATCTCGTCCTTTTTACCTCCATTCCTAAAACAGCCAGGAATTGTGGAATCTTGCGTACTGTATCCCGATCCTTATTTTTCATTTCTTCTGTTAGTTGTGACCAGGGTACAAGGTATGGGCTGAGCTTCTTTTCAACGTCTCTCTTTTCCGCCCATTTCCAGCCATCCTGAAGCCGCTCGACCACCCAGCGACCGTGTTCCATTTTAGCCATGATATCCACTTCAGATTCAGTAAATTCCAATTGTTCGGCCTGACCATCCACTTTCTGTAAAGTGCAACCGATCTGATGCAACTTTTCGGAAATGTAGTCAGCCTGAAGGCGGTTGGATTCTTTGAGATTCTCCTGGAGTTCATCCCAACTGACATAGGCTGGGTCCGGGTTTGGATGGAGTCTTTTTTGTTCATCTCGAAAGGCATTGTGAATCTCTTTGGCAAGGCTTTCCCGAACTGGAGGTTCCATTTGGGGAATTATGGATCCAATAAAAGCCCTGGCAGTCATTGCGTCAGATGGAAGACGAAGCAAATTTTTGGAGGTACTCCAAGCATCATCCGGGAATAATTTGGACGCTTCGCCTCCGCTGCCCTCCACGATGGCGACCGTGGCTCCCAATGCCAGTGCCATGCGATATTCGGCCGCAGCGATCGTGCCTCCATTGATGCCCAATAGCTTTACTTGTGAGGGTTTTATTCCGCAGGCCATCAGGTCGATCCATGTCTGCAGGGGTTCCAGAGCACTGAAATCACTCCCTTGCGTGCGCCGGATTTGGCTATAGCGCTTGTCGATCACTATACCGGCAGGGACCAGCTTGGGAACATACCCAATGGTTCGGATAGCGCCGGGATAAGTCTGTCCCACCTTTCCAGTCAGGCCACTGATTCCGGCAGTCGTACCGCCGGAAAGGATTGTGCCATTGAAATCACGAAATGCCTCGATAAGGAAATCCCGATAACCTCGCATTTTTTGCTCAATGGAAGCATCACAGCCGCCTGTAACGATGACCACGGGTGCTGAAAGCGGCTCGGTTCCGGGCGATGCCAGACCCTTCACCTGCTCCAGGGCAAGTTCATCCGGGAATTTTGAGGCGCAACTGATAAGCAGCAGGCTGCGAACCCAGGCGTAACCCTCCGGGATATTTTGTATCCCCGCCAACTGGTCCAGCAAGCGCAGTGAGGTCTCTATCATCCAGTCATTGGTACTGAGTTGGACAGCCTTTGCATAGGCATTCAGGCTGTCGTAGGGTTGGCCGAGAAGCAAATAGAAAATGCCCAGGTTGTAGTATGCCCAGGGCAGGTTCATGCCGACATCCGCCTGGTCGCGGCAGCGTTGAATAACCTTGCGTATGGCGGGTTTCATCAGGGAGACGGGCGTCAGGTCCTGCCGGTATGCAACCTCATATACCAGATAATTGCTAACGGCATACGGGTCGGATGAATTGACATCAAAAGCCTGACGATACAGGTCACGTACTTTTTCTTTGTTGAGAGCTTTCCAGGTGCCGGCCAGGGAAGCCAGGGCGTCCGCATCCTGATAAGGTGGAGAGCTGGCAAGTTCCAGGTATTTCTGGCCCTGCCGGTATTCTGGGCCGGTCGGATTCTTTGCATGGACCTTGCATAGAACCACACCCAGATCACGCAGGATGGGCTGGTATCCGGTCTTGACATATTTTGTAAATATCCCGGTCGCTTTTTGCCAATCTCCCAACGTCATTGCCAGCATCCCGATGCGGTGAGCCAGTTCAGGGTTATCCGAATCACAGGTAAGAACAGTCTCGAGGATCTCAATCTCGTCACACATCTGTTCTTTATTCATGTAAGCCCCATAATTGGCCGCATAGGTTTGCAGGCCAGCCTGGATGCGGGTGAAAGATTGGTCAACTTCCTCCAGCATCCCCGCCAGGACAGCCAATTCACGTTGCCATCTGACCGGGACGGTAAAGGCACTCTTATATACACGATCGTGACCGAAACCGGCCCAGGCGTGTTCCACCAGCGTGCGGACCTGGATCTCGGCTTTCATCGGACAGGTTTTATCCGGATAGACATCATCAGGAATTTCAATGGGGATCTCTTTGGTTGGAAAGACGCCAGGCTTGAACTGGACCACATAATGGACTGACCGGTAACCGAACTCTGACGGTTTGAGGCGCTGGCTGACGTCGAGGCTGTTCTCCAAGTCTACTTCAAAATGCTTCTCGATGAATTTACAGACGGCCTCGACCTCAGAGAGGGTTTGTGTAATGACCCGCCCACCGCACAAGTCGGTCATGCGCATGAGCGGATCAGTGTAGCGGCCAGCTTTCTTCTTGCGGATGGCTTTTTCGGTAAAACTTACAGGAGACTTGGGCCGGGTTTGCACAATGGAAAGTGGAGCAATCTCCTTGATGGCTTTCTCAAGCACCTGCTGGAGGGCTTCCGCACACTCCTGGTAGCGATGTTTTACGGCCTGGTATTTCTCGATCTGCTCGCATCCCCATTGACGGTCCATTTCCTGGTTTGTTTGTGCCATAGGGAGTCTCCTTACGGATGACCAGTTACAAATTTATTACCGTGTCAAGCTGAATATTACCCTACATCAAATTGCGAGCAAATTCTGCAAACTGCTCGACCAGCTCAAAGGTGGGTAATTCAAGTGGGGTGATCCAAGTGTAATCATCATGTTCGCTGCTCAAACGCACCTCTCCCGATTCCAACCTGCCTTCCATGATGATATAAGCAATCTTCCGGATTGGCAACTCGTGTTCGGCCGCGCCGGCAACGTGCGTGAGGCGGATGGTCAGGCCGGTTTCCTCAGAAACTTCCCGCAAAAGAGCTTCATCGAATTTTTCACCCAGCTCCGCTTTCCCGCCGGGGAACTCCCACTTGCCCGGGCTGCCTTTGGAACTCAAGGAGCGCTTGAGGAGTAGAATGCGGCCAGACTGATCGCGGATGACGACTTTGACCGATAGAGCAAAGGGTTTATTTATCATTGATAGCTCCTTATTCGAGAGCGGCCTCTTCGGAGACGCCCCGGCACAGATCAATGGCCTGGAAGCAATTCACGATAATCGTATTCTAATCCACACGGACGCAAAATAGGAGGAATGTGTAGCTATTATATGATATACATATTCTGGCTGAGAAATGTATGGAACCATCCCAGTTCTGCCTTACGGACCCTGAGACGAATAACAGATGGTATTATGAAATTTATAATAAATTTATCAAGAAGAGTTGAAATGACCAAAAAGCAGCATAAGAATAATAAAGTTGAAAGAACTCTGCTCATAATAAAACAGGGTTCCAGCCAAAGCGATCCGCAACTGCTGGAAAGATGGCCATAAACCCGGGTGCCGGCCTCTTCAAGCGGATCCTGCGCCGGTTGGATTTGACCCTGTTCTCGGTCTGTGCCATCCTGGTCCTGGACGGGTTGGGCGCATCGGCTTCCATCGGGGCAGCCTCACTGACATGGTACCTCGTCACCCTAGTCCTGTTTTTTATCCCCTATGGTCTGATCATTGCCGAACTCGGGACAGCTTATCCGGGCCAGGGAGGAATTTATGTATGGATCGGGCGCGCCTTCGGGCCGCGCTGGGCGGCGCGGGCCACCTGGTGTTACTGGGTCTGCGTCCCGTTGGGTATCCCTTCGGTGTACGTCTTGTTCGCCGGCATCCTTTCGCAACTCTTCCTGCCTCAACTGGGACGAGCGGGGATCGCCCTGACCGGCATCCTGCTGACCTGGGCCACGATGGGGGTGGGATTGACCCGGTTGGAGCTTGGCCGCTGGATCCCAAACCTGGGGGCCCTAGTTAAGGCAGTCGTGCTCCTGGTACTCGGGGTCGGCGGGATCGTTTTTGCCTTCCACAATGGGGCTGCCAATGATCTGTCGCTGCCTGCCCTCCTGCCGCGCTGGAATGGCGGCCTGGCCTTCCTGCCGGTAGTGGTCTTCAACTTCCTGGGCTTCGAGTCTGGCCTCCGGGGCAGGAGAGGAGATGCAACACCCCGAGCACGACCTGCCCGCGGCGATCGTCATTTCCGGTGGGTTGATTGCCTTCTTCTACCTTTTCGCTACCCTGGGGATGCTGCTGGCATTGCCTCTCGACCGGATCAGCCTGGTGCATGGCATCGTAGGCACGCTGGCGGTAACCTTCGGCGGCTCGGGAGTAGGTGGCGCGGTAGTCAAGATTTTAGGGGCAGGGGTGCTGGCCACCTTCTTTGCTACCATGGTCACATGGACGCTGGGGACCAACCGGTCGGCGGCACAAGCTGCAACGGAGAGGACGCTGCCGGTGGCCTTTGGCCGGCTGGATCCAGTCCGCAAGACACCTATCGGCGCGACTTTGATTGGCGGGGTTATTTCCACACTGGTGTTGGTGGCCTATGGTGCACTGCCTGGCAGCAACGATCAATACTTCTGGAGCCTGTTCGCCTTCGCCTCTATCGTTTTTCTACTGCCCTACCTGCTGCTTTTCCCCGCTTTCCTTAAGCTGCGCCGTTCTGACCCGGGGACCAGCCGCCCCTATCGTTTCCCCGGCGGCATGCTTTCAGCATGGTGCGCGACCATCATCTGTCTGCTCTTCGTAACCCAGGCAATCATCTTCTTCATCTGGGTCCCGGGTCTGGCGGTGAACTGGGGGTTTGCTATCCCAGTGCTGGTGGGAGTGGCAGGTACGCTGGCTGCCGGAGAGTTCCTGCTCCGCAGGGAAACCCAGGGTTAGGCGGAACTCCCGGTTTCCACCAACTCCCAGACCCAACCCAGCCCGAGTGCTTCCAACCTGAGCCGATCCGGGACGCCGCGCTGGTTGTCCCAGCCGGCGAGTTGGTAGTAAAATAAAAGGGCCTTTTCCAGACGCGCAAAGTCGACGAAGCGCCCTGCGCTCTCGCCGCCGGTCAGAGGCTGCATTAATTTTTTGGGCAGACCGTCGGCCGAGCCATCCATGCCCTCGCGCATGTTGAAGGCGCGCAGCAGGTTGATCCGTTTTTCACCCTGGTGCAGCAATTCATCCATGGTAACATCCCAGCCTGTCACCAGGCGGACCAGTTCCACCAACTGGGCCGGGTCATAGAGCTGCCAACCGGCACCGAAGACGAACTGGCAAATATTGAGCGAGTCTAGGCAGGAATACAGGCATTGGGTCACGTAGGCGTAGCGGACCACTTCCTCGTTCAGCTCGAGTTCCGCCTGCGGTTTCTCCAAGCCGAGCTGCCTGGCCCGGTCGGGGTAGAAGGTATAGGCGGGGTCATGCTCGCTGGATTGGTGGTCGGCCCCAAAGGGATTAACCGCGTAGATCAAACCCAGACCGGGTTTGGTCGTTGGCATGTGGGCGGGCAGCTCCTGTTTTTTGACCGCCACGACCAGTTCCTGCGTGCCGCGCCCGAGCCTGTCTGCCGCCCGGGCGGAACCTTCGGCAAGCAGGTTGCCGAAACCGGTCCGGTGGGCAATGTTCTCCACCAGTTGGAGCATGGCCGTGATATTCCCGAAGTGCAGATCCAGACCGCCGGTATCGTCTTTCGTGATCAGACCCTTCTCGAAACAGTCCATTGCCCAGGCGATCGTCGCCCCGCAGGAAATAGTGTCCATCCCATACATGTTACACAACTGATTGGCGTAGGCGACCGCGGAGAGGTTGCCGATCCCGCAACTGCTGCCGAAAGCGTAGAGCGTCTCGTACTCGGGGCCTCCATAGGTTGGATCGACCGGGTAAGGGCCTGCGGTGATCTCATCGACCGGTTTGCAGCGTATGGAACATGCATAACAGCTATCGCGCCGTTTGAGGATCTCCTGGTTGATGGCAGCGCCATCTATCTCCCGGGCACCTTCAAAGGTTCCGCTCGACCAGTTGCGCGTGGCCAGTCCGCCGGTGTCGCTTGCCCAGGCGATTCCACCGGCCGTCCCGGACTGGCTGAGCATGTACACTTCCTTTTCCTTGAGGTGGTCAGCACCCCACTTGGCCAGGCTGTGGACGCCGGCTGGATCGGAGAGCGCCGGCCGGAGTGCGCCACGCACGGCCACCGCCTTGAGATTCTTGCTGGCCATGACTGCACCCATCCCGGTGCGGCCATTGGCACGGTTGGCGTTGTTCATCAAAGCGGCGAAACGGACACCGTTCTCACCGGCAATTCCGGCCTGCAACACCTCGATTTTTTTATCACCCAGTTCCGCCCGGAGAATTTCCTGGACTTCCCCGGTGGTTTTCCCCCACAGATGCCCAGCCGGGCGCAGTTCGTATCCCCCGTTCCTGATCCAGAGCAGGACCGGCTCAGCGGCGCGGCCGGTGACCACCACGGCATCGAAACCGGCGAACTTGAATTCAACGGGAAAGAACCCGCCGCATTGCGAGTCGCCGATCCCGCCTGTCAGAGGGGATTTGGCTGTCACGGTCAGGCGGCTCAGGCCAGCGACCGGCGCGCCCGTTATTACGCTGGATGCCAGGACAAGGGTATTGCGCGGGTCGAGCGCGTCAATATGCGCCGGCGTACCGTGTAAAATGTAGTAGAGTGCCATGGCGCTGCCGCCCAGGTATTCCCGATAGAACTCATCGGCGGGTTCTTCGACCCGAAAGGTTTGCCGGGCCAGGTCAACATGCAGGATCTTGCCATTGTAACCGTAGGGCATAAGGGTTCCCTCTTCCAAATCAGGAATGCAGCGCCTGCCAGACTTTTTCCGGCGTGAGCGGCAGGGAGCGCAGGCGTATCCCGGTGGCGTTGAAGACCGCGTTGGCCACCGCCGGGGCCACGCCCTCAGCGACGATCTCGCCCAGGCCTTTTGCCCCGAAGGGGCCGCTTTCCTCGTAGGACGGCACCAGGATCGAGACAACTTCCGGCATTTCATCGGCCTGGAAGATGTGATAATCGCCGAAGCGGGGGTTCAGCAGGTTGCCGTGTCCGTCATAAACCATCTCCTCCGAGATGGCGTAACCCAGGGCCTGGGTCATGCCGCCCTCCATCTGCCCGATGGCCGTCTGCGGGTTGATGACCGTGCCGCAGTCCACTGCCAGGACCAGCTTCTTGACGCGCACCTCGCCAGTCTCGATATCCACTTCAACTTCAGCACACTGCGATCCGAAGGAAGGCGGCGAGACCATCGAGACATGCGAGGCCGTAGCCATGATCTGCTCTTGGTTGAGGGTATGCAGGCTGTGCAGCCCGATCTCGTTGAGCGAGACGTTTCGCCCATCCGGGGCGAAAATGTGCTCGTCTTTGGCGACCATGCCTTCAACCGTGGTATTGAGCATCAAAGCGGCGCGCTCGAACAGTCTCCGGCGAACCATCTCAGCAGCCTTTTTGACTGCCATGCCCGAAATATAGGTGGTGCTGGAGGCGTAGGCGCCCACGTCGAAGGGGGTCAGGTCGGTGTCAGACGAGTAGACCAGCAGCTTGTCGAGCGGCACGCCGAGTGTTTCGGCTGCCATCTGGGCGAGGACGGTATCCGAGCCGGTGCCCAGGTCGGTGGCGCCGACCAGCAGGTTGAAACTGCCGTCATCGTTCATCTTGATCATCGCCCCGCCCATATCCAGGCCGGGGATGGCGGTGCCGTGCATCAGGGCGCACATGCCCAGGCCGCGACGGATGTTGGGGCGCTGCGGATCGTGCCTCCAGGCCGGGTTTTTGACCCGGCTCCAGTCGATGGCGGCGGCAGCCTGTTCGACGCACTCGGGCAGCCGGCTGCTCGGGACGTTCTGAGCTACCGATCCCCCCTCCCCCAGCAGGGCCATGATGGCGATATCGTCACCCACCCGGATGGCGTTCTGCAGGCGGAAGGCGACCGGATCCAGATCGAGCTCGGCGGCGATCTCATCCATCAGGCTCTCCATGGCGAACTGGGCCTGCGGGCCGCCAAAGCCGCGGAAGGCGGACGGCACCGGCAGGTTGGTATAAGCCACCTTAGAATCGAAGCGGATGTTCGGGCAGCGGTAAGTGGACAAACCGCGCGCGCCGATCAGGTTGACGACCGTCATGCCCTGCACCCCATAGGCGCCGGTGTTCTCAATAACGGTCATCTCGAGCGCCTTCAGGTTGCCGGCGCGGTCGACGCCGGCCCGGTAGGTAATGGCTGCCGGGTGGCGCGAGCGGGTGCTGGTAAACTCCTGTTCGCGATCGAACTCGAAGCGCACCGGCCGGCCGGTCTTGATGGTCAGGTGGGCAGCCAGATCTTCCAGGATGATGTCCATCTTGCCGCCGAACCCACCGCCCATGCGCGGCTTGATCACCCGGATGCGGCCGATCGGCAAGCCCAGGATGGGCGCCAGGACACGCCGCATGTGGAAAGGCGCCTGGGTCCCGGTACGGATGACCAGCCGCTCGTCCTCGTCCCAATAGGTGATGCAAACGTGCGGCTCGATCGGGGTCTGCTGGACCTGCTGCAGCCGGTAAGTGTGCTCGAATATGCTGGCCGACTCGCGAAAGCCCTGCTCGACATTGCCGACATTGGCTGTGATGGTGACCACCAGGTTGCGGCTGGCGTCCTTGATGCCGATGGCGTCCGGCTCGTCATGGATCACCGGGGCGCCCTCCTTCAGCGCTTCTTCGGCTTCGAAGACGGCTGGCAGCGGTTCATAGTCCACTTCGATCAGCCCGAGCGCCTGACGGGCAATCTCGGGCGTGTCGGCTGCCACCACCGCCACTTTGTCGCCAACATGGCGAACCTTGTTGTCCAGGCTGACCTGGTCGTAGGGCTTGGGGTTGGGGTAGGACTGGCAGCCGGGGGCGAACAACACACGCGGCAGGTCCTGGTAAGTCAGGACTGCCCGGACGCCGGGCAGGGTGCGCGCCTTCCCAACGTTAATGGAACGAATGCGGGCATGGGCATGCGGGCTGGTCAGCAGGGCGGCGTGGAGCATGCCGGGAAGGGTAAAGTCGTCGGTGAAGACCGGCTGTCCCTTGGCCAACCGCAAGGCATCGACTTTCTGTTCGGGTTTGCCGACCACGACCGTGCCGGTGTCCTGTACGATTTGCGAGGCGAGGAGCGGGGCGGTGTCGACCCCGCCAGCTACGCCAGCGATGTTGGGGACAGGCAGTTCGATCGGTCGGTCGGCGAAGTAGGAATAAGAATCCGGTCGGGTTTCCACGCCTTCGTTGAGGGGTGGGACGGTTTGGCCGCGCAGCCTGGCAGCCGCGCGCAGGATGGCTTCCACCGGTTTGGTGTAGCCTGTGCAGCGGCAAAGTACCGAGCCGAGCGTTTCACGCGCCTGATCCAGGTCGGGGTAGCGTTCCCGGTCGAGGAGCGCCTTGGCAGCCAGCAACATTCCCGGGGTGCAATACCCACACTGGATGGCGCCGGTCTCCATGAAGGCCGCCTGGAGAGGGTGCAGTTCCTGACTCTTGGACAGGCCTTCGACGGTCAGGATGGCAGCGCCATCCGCTTGTGCAGCGGGCAGCAGGCAGGACGGGACGAGTTTTCCATTCAGCAGGATGGAACAGGCGCCACATTCCCCGGTCCCGCAACCATATTTGACACTCCAACAATTCAACCGTCTCAGAGTGGTTAGCAGGAGCTCGCCGGGATGCACGTCTACTTGCAGGTCTGCTCGATTCAGTTCCAGATGGATACGCATAATATGCCTCCGCCTTGCAGCTCAGCCGGCAAGGGAATTTTTGGCCTGTACCCAGGCTCCATGGACTGCGCGGCGGGTCACCACCTCTGCCATGGTGCGCCGGTAATCGGCGCTCCCCCGGAAGTCCCCGGCTGGCGTACATTCCTCGGCGACTGCCCTGGCAGCGCGGGAGATCGCTTCTATGTCCAGCGGCCGGCCCGGGAGCAGTTTCTCGATTGTTTCGACCCGACCAGGTAGAGGGTTTGCGCCGGCCAGCGCCAAACGGATCCGGCCAGCAACTCCGCCCTCAACCTCGACGATTGCCAGCGCGGCGACGATGGCCTCGTCCCGGGGAGTACGGGCGACCCGCTCCAAGGCCCAACCACAGCCGGCCTCCGGAAGACGTGCGAAGCTGGCCTCAATCACCAACTCGCCTTTCTGCAGGGAGTTATTTCCCATCTCGTAAAATGCCGGAAAACACAGCGTGCGCTGCGTTCCTGCTGCGCCTTGTAGCTGCAGTTCTGCCTCCAGGACAAGCAGCGCCAGGAGAAATTCCGGTGGCCCGCGGCGGGCCTGGATGGCGCCCCACAAGCTGGACAAGTTGCGTATTCTCTCGGGGGCCACCTGCCAGGCAGCCCGGTTGATCAGGCCCTTTGTCCGGGTTTTTAGCAACGGGTCGTTGAGGATGGTTTGCAGGCTGGTTGCCGCACCAACATGGAGGGAACCGCCTTCTGACTCCCGGATATAGTCCAGGCCCAGCAGGCTCAGGTCGACGAAGGCATCCACTCCCAGCTCTCCCGGAGCGTCAGGGCGAGGATGGACGATCAGCGGGGCGGCGTTAAAATTTGGCCGGGCCAGCAACTCGATGGCTTCTTTGCGGGTTTTGGGCCGATAATACTCAAATCCTTGCGGCATGTTTTCCTCCTTGGAGTTCCCGGTTAGACTCCGTCGGCGAAGGCATCGATGACCGGTTGGATGTCTGGCATCATTGGGAAAAGGATCGGGCAGGTCACACCGGCAGCGATGTATTCCTTTACTTTGGCACGGCACTCGGCGCTTGTCCCAACGGCCATCAGGCCGTGCACCACATCATCGGGGATCTCACGCGCTGGCGCGAATATAATCGGCCTCCTTGGCAGGCCAGGTCAGGATCGATTGGACCTTCTCGAGCAGTTCCTCGCTCACCCCGCTGGCCTTCATGATATGAGGCTCGGTGGCCAGGTAGTAGGCCACCAACTTCTTGCCCTCCGTCATGGCTGCCTTGGGATCTTTGTCGGACAGGCAGCAGACCAGCAACTCAGGCAGGTCGACGTCCTGAAGGCTCTTGCCAGCTTTCCTGGCCCCCTGCTCGACCAGGGCGATGGCGCGCTTGATGTAGTCCACCGAGACTACATAGTTGAGCACCACGCCGTCGCAGACCTCCCCGGCCAGCTCGAGCATCTTATCACCAGTGGCGCCCAGGTAGATCGGGATATCGCGCGGGGATGGGTCCCCGTAGGCCACGATCCAGGCGGATCTTGTCCAGGTGGACGAAGTCGCCCTGGTAACTGACTTCCTGCATGCAGAACAACGCCCGGATGGACTCTATGTATTCACGCATGGCCTTGAGCGGCTTTTCGCGCTGCACGCCAACCCGGCCGGCGATGGGTTCCCACCAGGCTCCCAGGCCAAGCATGACCCGACCATGCCCGTCCACCTTTCCGCCCAATTCCCACATCGTCGACCAGGTCGAGGCGATGACAGCCGGGTTGCGGGTCCAGATCGGCAGGACACCGGAACCAAAGCGCAGGCGGCGGGTATTGGACAGGAAGGCGCTCATCATGACGATGCAGTCGCGTGCCAGGCGGGTATCCGCCTGCCAGATCTCGCTGAAGCCGCGCGCCTCGGCGTAGCGGACCATTTCCAGCTCATACGGCATGGCATGTTTGTCTTGCAGGTAAAGGGCAAAGCGTGTGTGCATGGGGCCTCGTTTCTGTGTGGGATTATTGGGCAGCCTGCCACAGGCGCCCGGCCTGCATCCAGAGTGCCTGGCGCGGCCGGGCTTCTGTGCCAGTCTGCAGTGCACCATCCCGCAGCAGGACCCTGCCCTGCACCATCACCAGCCGGACATGCTCGGGGTTGCGATAGAGTACCAACTGGTCGTAGAGGTTCCATTCGGTGGCGGGGGTGGGGAAAGCCGCGTCGATCAATTGCAGGTCGGCCTTCCAACCGGGGGCGAGCTTTCCCACCTGCGGCAGGTGGAGTGCGCGGGCGCCGCCCTCGGTCGCCATGAAATACACCAGGTCCGCCGGCATGAGACGCGGATCCTGCTGGGCAGCCTTGTGGATCAGGAATGCGCCGCGCATGACCTCGAAAAAATTATCGATATAGCTGTCGCTGCCCAGGCCAATGGTCACACCGGCCGCCACCAGTTGGGGAACGGGGGCGATCCCGCCACCGACCTCGCAATTGGAGAGCGGCATGTGCGCCACCTGGACAGCGTGCCTGGCCAGAAGGGCTACTTCCTGCGGGTCGAGCTGGACGCACTGGGAGGCCAGCATGTTCGCTCCCAGAACACCAAGCTGGTCGTAGAAACGTACCGGACGCTGGCCGTAGTGTTCGAGGCAGTACTGCGGCTCGTAGCTGCCCTCGGAGCAGTGCATGTGCACCAGGCAATCCAGCTTCCCTGCCATTTCGAAAGCCTTGCGGATGAACTCGGGCCGGCAGGTGAAGGTGGTGTGGTAACACATCAACCCCTGGATCAGGCCGCCTTGCTGTTTACGAGCGGCGGTGAAGTCGTAATTTTCCTGCAGGCCGAGCAGACCATTGGCCTCGCTGACCCGCTGGGTGGCCTCGAAAGACAGGATGGCGCGCAGTCCGTGCCGGGCAACCACCTCGGCTTCCACGTCCAGGCAACCAGGCAAGGCATTGGGAGCTTCCAGACAGTCGTAGAAGCTTGTCACCCCGCTGTGTGTCATCAACCGGCACTGCCAGTCGACGGCGGCGCGCACCATCTCAAGGTCGAGGCGGTCCTCGACCAGCGGCCACCAGAAATCCTTGAGGAAAGGCCAAAAGCCCTCGGGCGCCCTGGCAAGCGGAATGCCGTGCGCCAGCACCCCGTACAGGTGAGTGTGGGTATTGACAAAGCCCGGCGATAGCACCTGGCCGTCCGCGCGCAGCACCTGGTCATCGGGGAAATTTTTGATCAGATCCTCGTTCGGGCCGGTGTCCGTGACAATCCCGGCCAGGATGCGAACACCCCAGCCCTGCCTGGGGGGCTGCATGGCGCTGACGATCAACCATTCAGGGAGGATAAGCAATCCGGCCACGTTGACTCCTGTCCTAGATCGATTCGCCCGGCTGCCGGGTGAGATAGCGCCCAGAACCGGGGGACATAATCAAGGTCCCATTTTCGACGATGACCCGGCCGCGCAGGATGGTCATTATGGGATAACCCTGCACCTCGAAACCTTCGTAGGGAGTGTAATCCACCTGTTCGTGCAGGACGGATCTTGTGATGGTTACATGCCTGTCCGGATCGAAAAGCACAACATCGGCATCCGCACCCGGCTCCAGCAAGCCCTTACGAGGATACAAACCGAAGATGCGGGCGGGGTTGGTGCAGCAGACCTGCACCCAGCGGTTGAGTGACAGACGGCCTGCCCGGACGCCGAACTGGTGGAGCAGGGCCAGGCGGGATTCGATACCTGGCAACCCGCCGGGGATGGCTTCATAGTCTTCCCGGCCCAGGTCCTTCTGGCCGTGGAAGAAGAACGGGCAGTGGTCCGTGCCGACCGTTTGCAGGTCATCCTCGGCCAGGGCCAGCCACAGGCGCTCGCGGTCAGCGTCAGTCCGCAGGGGTGGAGAGCAAATGAACTTGGCGCCTTCGAAATCCGGCCGGGCAAGTTCCTTTTCCGTGAGCAGGAGATACTGGGGGCAGGTTTCTCCGAAGACGGTCATACCGCCCCGGCGGGCCAGCCGCAGCGCCTCGGCACCCAGGGCGGTGGAGGTATGCACCACGTACAGGCGGGCACCGCTCACCTCGGCCATTGCGAGGCTGCGCTGGATGGCTTCCCCTTCCGCTATCGCCGGTCGCGAGCGGGCATGGTTTATCGGGGTGGTCTGCTTTTCGGCCCGTAGACGGCGTTTGAGGGTACCGATGATTGCGTCGTTCTCGGCGTGCACCAGGACAGTCCCGCCGGCGGCTTTCACTGCGTAGAGCACGTTCAGGAAGGCAGAGTCGCTTAAGCGGAAGCCTTCGTACGTAAGGTAGGTCTTGAAGGAAGTGCAACCTTCCTGACAAAGCCCGGGAATCTCGTCCAGTGTCCGACGATCATCGTTCATGATCGTCATGTGCAGGCCAAAATCGAGCACGGTTTTCCCTTCGGCCAGCTCCCGGCGTGCTGCCAGGGCGTGCGCAAGGCCTTCCCCGGTTTTGGGTTCGACGAAATCGATCAGCGTGGTCGTTCCACCGCAGGCGGCGGCGCGGGTCCCGGTAAACCAATCGTCACTCGAGCGGGTCGCCCCAACCGGCATCTCCAGGTGGACATGTGGGTCGATCGCACCGGGCAGCACCAGCAGGCCGCCCGCTTCGATAAAGCGTTTGCCTTGCAGACCCCGGCCGACGGCGGCAATCTTTTCGCCCCGGATGCCAATATCGGCTTCCAGGGTTTGGTCAGGGCCAACCAGCCTGCCAGCACGGATGACCAAGTCAAAATCGTTGTCTGCCATAAAGTGCCGCATTACCGGGAGAGAATCGCCTACAGCGCGGGCGGAGTAATCATGCACAGGGCAACCAGGTCTTCGCTGCCCACGGCGCTGAAACTGGCTAGCGAGGCGCCCTCGTAATAGATGCTGTCGCCAGGTTCCAATTCGTAGGTATTCTCGCTGATGCGGATCTCCAACTTTCCCTGGAGCACGTACATCATTTCCTCCGTGGCTTTGTAGAGCTGCTGGGCGGCATGACTCTCTCCGGCCTTCAGGCGGATCAGGAAACCAGCCATCTGGCGGCTGAGGTCGTCGGTAAGGAGCTCATACTGCAGGTGGGGGTTGGGGAAGCTGAGCCGTTTGCGGGCGTTTGAGCGCACGACGCGCTCCGGGTGCTCGCCACCATTGAGAAAGGTAAACATGGGCACATTGAGCGCCAGGGCGATCTTTTGCAGGGAATTAATCGACGGCTCGGTCAGGTTATTTTCGACCTGACTGATGAAGCTGGCGCTCAGCCCGGTCTTCTCGCCAATGTCGCGTAGGCTCATGCTCAATTCCTGGCGGCGTTCTTTAATTTTTTGTCCGATCACGGCTGGCTCCCTTCAAGAATAATGTCTATCTGCCCATACCGCATTATAGCGAGACAGCGGGAGGTGTCAAGTGCAATTTATTATTTTTAAGTAATATTGAACTATTTTGGAGCGTTTTGGCACCCACTGGTGACCTTGGGGTGATTGATGTAACCGATTCAAGGTGACATTCGACATTGTAATTCCTGTATCGATTTGCTAAGATGGAATTGTTGTTTGCGCAAATGTTGTGAGCAAATTCTCACTCAGGAAGAACGGCCGTATATGTCGATCTTCATTCGCAACTGCTCTTACGTGATCCGCAGCCCCGTTCAGGTGGAACGGGATTGCGATGTGTTAATCGAAGGCAGCCTGATCAGCGCGATTGGCAGGGGCCTGCCTGTTCCCGGCGATGCGGAACTTTTGGATGGCCACGGCTGCGCGGTCATGCCCGGGCTGATCAATCCCCATACCCATCTATATCAAAATTTCATAAAGGGTATTTCCCCCGGCCTGTCCCTGGTACCTTGGTGCAACCAGATGCTCTTCCCGAGCGTGGACGCGGTGCGCAAGGCCATCGCCTCCGGCCAGAGGCGGGTCGCCTACCTGTGGTCGGCACTGGGCGCCATCGAAATGATGCGTGGGGGCGTAACCAGTTGCATCGACATGGATACGGTCTACCCGGAGGTGGTGCAGGCCTGGCAGGAACTGGGTTTCCGTGGGGTGCTGGCTTATACCCTGACCAACCAGTGGGTCCCGGCGGAACTGCGCTCAGAGGAAGAGACGATGAAGCGCAAGACACTGGAATTTGTCGAACAGTTCCATCACCCTGAGGGGTTGACCACGGTCTTCCTGGCGCCCTCGACCCTGTTCCTTTGCAGCGACGATTTCCTGGGATGGGCCGGCGAACAGGCTCGCCGGTTGGACCTGGGAATGCAGATCCACATTTCGGAGACTGCCGAAGAGGTCGACGACCTGGTCAGGCAAACCGGCCAGCGCCCGGTGGAAAAACTCGCACAGCTCGGCCTGCTTGGAGAGCACCTGAGTGCGGTGCATTGTGTACACCTCAATGACCACGAGTTGGATTTGTTGAAAGAGTCCGGGACGAACGTGGTGCACTGTCCGAAGAGCAACATGAAGCTGGCCGACGGGGCTGCACCCGTCACGGCCATGCGACGGTTGGGCATCCCGGTCAGTGTGGCGACGGATGGGTGCGCTTCCAATGATCTGCTGGACATGTGGGAGGAAATGCGCGCGGCGGTGCTGCTGGCGCGCCTCGCCCGCAACGATGCCGCCGCCCTGACTCCGCAGGAAGCTTTCAGTATGGCCACTATCGAGGCTGCCAGGGCCGCCCGAATTACGGCCGGTGAACTTCAGCCTGGAAAGCTGGCGGATGTAATCACGGTCGATCTCAAGAGCGCCCACCTGCAGCCTTTCCACGAAGCGGACCTGTTCAACATGCTGGTCTTCTGCGCCAAATCAACCGATGTGCGCGATACCATCATTAACGGGCGGCTGGTCATGCACGACCGCCATTTCCCGGATCTTAACGAATCGGATCTGATCGAAGAAGCCGCAGCGCTCGAAGCACGGCTATTTCTCATGCGGGCAGAATACCTGCCCAGCGCCTAAACTGCGCAAGGAGAGACCAGGGTGAGTTCACTGATTGCTTACTATCCCGGCACGACCCTCTTTCACCGCCTGGACCCGCGGGTCAAGATTGTGTTCATGGTGATCGTCAGCACCGCCATCTTCACCGTACAAAAGATCTCGATCGCCCTGATCGTGCTGGCGATCATGTTCCTGCTTTGGTTCGCTGCCCGCCTGCCTTTCAAAGTCCTGGTCAGTTTCATGAAAGTGCTGCTCCCCATCATCGCCTTTCTGTTCGTCGTCCAGGCAATCTTTTATCCCGGCGTGCAACCCCTGATCAAGCCTCTGATCCCGATCGGCAAGGGCATCGGCCAGATCACCCTGGACGGGATACTGTTTGCCGTCCTGCTGGCACTACGCCTGATGGCCATGATCATCATGCTTCCGCTGGTCATCTTTACCACCCAGGTGCAGAACTTTGCCCTGGGGTTGACCCGGATAGGACTGCCTTACAAGCTTGCCTATACCATGACCACCGCGCTTAACATGGTGCCGATCCTGCAGTTGGAAACGGGCGTCATCGTGGACGCCCAGCGCCTGCGCGCCATGCATTCCTTCGAAAAAGGCAGGCTGATCGACAAGGTCAAGACTTACCCGGCGCTGGTGACCCCCCTGGTGATCGGTTCGATGCGCCGGGCGCAGCTCATGGCGGTAGCCATGGATTCACGCGCCTTCGGCGCCACCCAATCCCGCACCTACATGGAAGACATCCACATGGATGCCAAAGACTGGGTCTTCCTGGTCTTTTCCATCCTGCTGGCGGTCGGAATCGTCGCCGCCTCATTCATCTTCAAGAATTTGTTCTAGGAGTACTGCCATCGACACGCCCGCGATTGAATTCCAGGATGTATCCTATCGCTACCCGCGCACCCAGCGCTGGGTCATCACCCATTTGAGCTTGAAGATCAAGCAGGGTGATTTTGTCGCCATCATGGGGGAGAACGGCGCCGGTAAGAGCACGTTTTGCCAGATGCTGAACGGGATCATCCCGAACAGCTTTGGAGGCCGCCTGGCTGGCAAGGTGTTGATCCACGGATTGGACACGCAGACGGCTGGCATCTCTGAATTGGCCACCAAGGTCGGGATCGTGCTCGAAGACCCGGAGACCCAGCTCTTCACCACCTCCGTGGAGAGCGAGGTGGCTTTTGGACCGGAGAACCTGAGCCTGCCGGTGGACGAGATCCGGCAGCGGGTGGCCTGGGCATTGGAGGTGGTCGGATTGGCCGGTTATGAGCAGCGCATGCCGACCGCCCTCTCTGGCGGGCAAAAACAGCGCCTGGCGATCGCCGCCAATATCGCCATGCGCCCGGACATCCTGGTCCTGGACGAAGCTACCTCGCAGCTCGACCCGGTCGGAGTGGAGGAGGTCCTGGGGGTGGCGCGTGACCTGAACCATAAATATGGAATCACCATTGTGATGGCAACAGACGCCTCCGAAATGATCGCCCGGTTGATGGACCGCGTGGTCGTCCTGGACCAGGGCAAGCTGGTCACCGAGGGCATCCCACGCCAGGTGTTTGCCGACATGGGCCTGTTCCAAAGATTCATGATCCGCGCCCCCCAGGTGTCCCAATTGGCGGCGCAGCTCAAAGACGCCCGGCATGAGCTGCCGGTCTTCCCGATCACCGTCGATGAGGCCAGGGACGGCCTGCTGCAGTTGGTAAAAAACGACCCGGTGTGCAAACAGGCAGCGGTCGAGGCAGGGAAAACACTGCCATCGACCGGAGAGACGATCATCCACGTTCAGAACCTGGACTACATTTACCAACCGCTCAACGTCCACGCTGTCAAGGACGTCAGTTTCGATATCTACAAAGGCCAGTTCGTGGCCTTGATCGGCCAGAACGGTTCCGGCAAGACCACTGTGCTCAAGAACCTGCTGGGGCTGTTGCGGCCAACCGGCGGGCAGGTACTGGTCGCCGGACAGGATACCCGCACCACGGCCGTCGCTGAGATGGCACGCCACGTGGGCTTCGTACTGCAAAACCCGGACCAGCAGCTTTTTGCAGACACGGTCGAGGAGGAGGTCGCTTATGGCCCTACCAACCTGGGGCTGGACAAGGCCGCCGTCGATGGGCGTGTGGCCGAAGCGCTCAAGCTGGTCGGCCTGGAGGAAAAGCGCAAGGAGTTCCCTCCTGCCCTGCCCAAGGGTGAACGCGCCAAGGTGGTAATCGCCAGCGCCCTGGCCCTCGACCCGGAGATCATTATTCTGGACGAACCCACCACCGGCCAGGATTTCAAAGGTTGCCACCAGATCATGCAGATCGCCCGGCAACTCCACGACCAGGGGCGCACGGTGGTTTTCGTCACTCATCACATGGCACTGGTGGCCGAATATGCCGAACGTGTGATCGTGATGACCGGCGGCAAGGTGCTGCTGGATGGCGCCACCGCCAGCGTTTTTTCCCGGCCTGAGGTCGTACGGCAGGCATCGATCATCCCACCGCAGATCACCGAGCTCGGACAGAAGCTGCCAGCCAGCCTGGGGCTGCCCTGCAACCCGTTGTCGGTCCGTACCATGACTTAGGCGATCATCGCGCGGCTCGATTATGCTGCTTAAGCTTATTTATATCGGAGGATTTGAAACATGGACGAGATATTAATCCAGTTGCAGGAGATCTGCGGGAATGAGCATGTCACAAATGAAAAAGTGGATCTCTTATGTTACCGTCGTGACTGCGGCCCCACCCCGGGCGGAGTCCCGGGTTATGTCTGCCGGCCCAAGTCGACCGAGGAGGTGGTCCGCCTGGTCAAGCTGGCCAACCAACTGAAGAAACCGCTCTTCCTGTGGGGAAGGGCGACGACTTTCGTGGACAACGGCGTAGCGGACGGCTGCATCGTCCTGGCCCTGGATTTGATGAATGATTTTGAGATCGACCTGGAGAACCAGGTGGTGCATGCGGAGACAGGTGCCATCTGGCACGCCATCGACGGGGAATTGAAAAAATATGGCTGGGAGCTGGCGGCACCGGGAGGCGGCGGCATGTTCTCGGCCAGCGTGGGCGGCACGATCGCCTACAATGCTGTCCCCCACGGCATCACCGAATACGGGGTAACTGGCGACCATGTTGTTTCGCTGGAGGTGGTATTGCCGGATGGAACAGTCGTGCATACCGGTTCGGCAGCCAATGACGCCAACGGTAATATTGCCATCGAGCGCGGCGCCAATGGTCCCGACCTGGCCGGTTTGTTCATTGGTTCGTGCGGGACCCTGGGCGTGATCACCCGGGCGACCCTGGGCATCCGCCGGATCCCCGAGGTGGAGGAGTTCCTGTTCTACACCTTCGACCAACTCAACAACGCCGTGGATGCCGTCTCCGCCTTGCAACGCCAGGCCTCAGCGACTTTCATCATCGGCCTGTTCGGCGGTCCCAAGCCTTCCGGGATCAGCGCCAACTACACCCTGCACATGATCATTCGCGATAGCCAGACGACTGCTCGCGAACGCAAGCAGGCATGCGAGGTGATCTGCCAGAGCTTCCAAGGTGTGGCGCAGGATCCGATCGCCACCAAGCGCTACTGGACGGAGCACATGTATTCCTGGCTGCGCAATGATGGGCCGAGCACCTATTACGGCAGCCGGCCGTACTACTGCCCGGAGGTGGCGGGCTTCCTGCCCACCCAGATGCTCAAGGAAGCCATCCCGGCCCTGAACCAGTACATCAAGGATACGCAGCAGGAGTGGGACAGCCACGGCATGCGCGTAAAGGGCTTCGACGTGTATTTCTCGCGGAACGGCGGCTTCCTGTGGGTGGACACGCTGTATAACGAGAGCAATGTTGAAGCGCACGCATATGGGCTCAAGGTGCGCGCCGATATCTCCCAACTGCTGTTCAGCAAGTGGATGTCGCCCGGTGGGATCGTGGCGGGCATCGCCCCGTACATCATGCCCAAGCTGGGTACTTCCTTCCAGCTCATGCAGACCCTCAAGGACAGCCTGGATCCAAACCACATTCTCAACCCGGGCGTCCTGATGCTGGCGGGCGACCCGACCTTTGGCAAGATCCCGGCACGTGCCAAGCCGGAAGGCCTCGAGCTGGAAAAGAGCGGCGACCTGACCTACCGGTGCCTGCGCTGCGGTTTCTGCTTCGACGTCAGTTGGGTGGGCAAGAACTACTCACTGTGCCCATCCTACGAATATGGAAGTTTCGAGTCTTATGTCGGGCGCGGCCGGGTGGCCACCGCAAGGGCGATCCTGGAAGGCGAGCTTGAGTACGATGAGAAGGTTGCCTCGCGCATCTTCAGTTGCACATTGTGCGGCTCCTGTAGCGAGCACTGCTTCAAGTTCATTGACCTGCGCAGCGTCTACCAGAAGATGCGCGAGGACATGGCTGCGCTTGGCCTGACCCCGGCCGGCCTCAAGCAGGCGGCTTTGGACACCTACCAGCAGCGCAATCCATACGCCAAGACCCAGGCAGAACGCTTCGGTTGGCTGAAGGACAAGTCCCACCTCGACCATACCGCCAATACGGCCTTCTTTGTAGGGTGCACGCCCTCCTACGTGCGGCGGTCATCGGCCAGTGAGGCGGTCGGCCTGCTTGACAAGCTGGGCCTGGATTACACCATTGCCTCCGAGGAATGGTGCTGTGCCCACCCGCTCATGTCCGCCGGTGAAAGGGGAAAAGCCGCCGAGTTCATGCGCCACAACCTGGAGACCTACCAGAGGCTGGGGGTGGAACGCATGGTTTTCCTTTGCCCAGGCTGCCAGATGACTTTCACCAATGAACTGCCCGAGGTGCTGGGCGAGTCCATGCCGTTCAAGACCCTCAACCTGGTCGAGTTGATCGCCGAGGAAATCAAGAGCGGGCGCATCGAGCTGGCCGGTATGCCGGCCGGGACAGTGCTCACTTATCACGATCCATGCACGTTGGGTCGCCAACTGGGAATTTACGATGCTCCGCGCACGATCATCAACGCCTTCCCCGGGGCGCGCTTCAATGAGATGCCGCGCAACCAGCGCGATTCATTTTGCTGTGGGGCCGGTTCCTACGTCCGCTACGATTTTCCCGGACTGACCGATACCGCCGGCTTGCAGCGCTGGAACGAAGCCGTGGGAACCGGGGCAACGATGCTGTTAACCACCTGCAGCTCCTGCATGACCGAGTTCCAGCAGGTCAAGACCCAAACCAAGGACAAGCTCGAGGTAGTCGACCTGGTCGCCCTGGTTAACAAGCAGGTGCGTGTCAAAGAGGTTGCAACCAGCTAACCAGCTGGATCGTTTTCCAATCTGCGTAGGAGGATGCCATGAAAAAGAAGTCGGTATTGATTTCTGCCCATCCAGCCGTCATTGCGGTCTGGGCAGCCTTGACTGCGGTCGCCTCGCTTCTGCCCGCCTTCCCGGTGATCGGGACGGGCGTGACCTTCAACGTCGGCAACTGCCTGATTCCGCTGGCGGGAATATTCTTTGGCCCATGGGTGGGAGCGGTGGCGGCGGGCGTAGGATCCTTTATTGGCCAGTTGCTTGCACCTCATACCGTACTGTTTGGACCATTCCAGTTCACCATTGCAATGATGGGCGCCATCGGGGCGGGTTATGCCATGCAGCGCAAATGGCTGGTGCCGGCTTTAATCATTGCCCTGCTGGCCGGGGTCTGGTACCTCCTGCCGAACGGACGGGCAGCATGGGCCACCCCGCTCCTGTATTTGTTGGGATTCGCCTTCATCGTCCTTGGCTGGTTCAACAGCCGCAAGCACGACCCCCTGCTTTCGGCCAACCGCAGCATAATGGCTTGGGGCATCCTGTGTTGTTCGGTTGCCGGGATCGTGGTCACCCAGGCCATGGGCAACCTGTGGGCAATGTTATTCTTCGAACTGCCGCCAGCCATCTGGTATACAACCCTGCCGATTGCGCCGATAGAACGCATGCTGTTCTCCCTGGGTGCCATGGTCATCGGCACGCCACTGCTGATCGGTTTGCCCAAGATCAGCATCCCGGTCGGGCCTATCATGTATCAGAAGGAAAGTGAAACCGATGAGCCCGAACCCCTGGACGCACCGGCCAAAATGGAGCCGGAAAATAAATCCCAGGATTAGCGCTGGAGAGCTACTTTCCGGCCACAGAACATGCCATCGAAATTTCAAGCCTCTCCGCAAGTTGCTGTTCTGGGCGCCGCCGCCATGGATTGGGTGGCGCGCGTCAAGGCCATGCCCGCACGGGATGGGATTGTCTATACCGACCAGTATACACCCATGCCCGGAGGCACCGGCGGTAACGTGGCCGTCGGGGTGGCGCGCCTCGGGCATAAGGTCCGCTTTCTGGGCCGCCTGGGCGGAGACGAGGGAGGCCGGATCCTGTTGGATGCATTCGTCGAGGCCGGTGTGGACACGCATGCAATTCGCATCGATCAGGACCAGCGTTCTTCCGCCTGCTTCATCGCCATCGACGAACATGGCGAACGGATGATCTTCAGTCTGGGCGGCGTGGCTTTGTACGAAAAGCCCGACGAGATCCAGCCGGGCTGGGTGGCGGACGTCCAGGTATTGTTCATTGCCGATGCCTATGCAGAAGTTGCCAGCGCTGCCATGGACTATCTGGACCCGAATGCCAGGGTGGTATTCAACCCAGGCGGGCTGATGACCTCCGCCGGCGAAGAATATCTGCAGCCGTTCTTCCGTCGAGCCGATATCCTGATCGCCAGCCGCGTTGAGGCCGAGGCCATGACCAGGATCAGCGAGGTCGAGGAAGCTGCCCGCGAACTGTCCCGACGGGGACCTAGCGTGGTGATGGTAACCCTCGGCAGCCAGGGCGCGCTGATCCTGGAACAGGGAAAGCTGGCATACGTGGCGGCTTTTCCCGTCCAGGCGGTGGTCGACACCACCGGTGCCGGGGATGCCTTTTCCGCCGGTGTCCTGACCGGATATCTTGAAGGGCTGCCGTGGATAGAAGCCGCTCGCCTGGGATGCGCGGTTGCGTCCATCAAGATCGGCCACCTGGGCGCCCGCGGCGGTTTGCCCGGCCGCGAGCAGGTTCAGCCATTATTGGACTTATGAGATTAATTGAATTGAATTCATCCTTTGTGAGGTGACGAAGTGAAGGCTGCCGCAGCAAGCGAACCTGGACAGGTCATTATTGCTGATTTTCCCGAGCCCCTGGCCGGGGAGGAGGATGTAGTTGTTGAAACCCTGGCCTGCGGAGTGTGTGCTACTGACGTGAAACTGGTCCAGAAGGGCGCAAAGGACCTGAAATATGCCCTTGGGCACGAGATGACCGGCCGGATCATCCAGGGGCCAAAGGGGAGCTCGTGGGGAGTTGGCCAGCACGTAGTCGTGGCTCCTTACCTGCCTTGCGGTGAGTGCTACTACTGCCAGCATGGGCAGGCGGCCCTATGCACACACCTGTACGAGATCTTTCCCCTGCCGGGTGGGCTGTCAGAACGTGTCCTGGTCCCGGCGGAACTGGCCCGACGCGGGTTGTTCCTGGTCCCACCCGGGATGAGTGACGAGTTGGCTGCCCTGGCGGAGCCACTGGGCTGTGTGCTGATGGGGTTGGAAGCTTCCCACCTGAAAGCAGGGGATTTGCTGCTGGTGATTGGTGACGGGCCGATGGGACAGTTGACCGCCGCGGCCGGGAAGGCACTGGGCGCCAGTCCAGTCATCGTGGCAGGTATGACCAGTCACCGTCTGGCTTGTGCACAGAAGTATTACGCTGACGTGGCGGTGGACGTCAACCACGAGGACCTGAAGACAATCGCCTCCGGGCAGACCGGCATGCGCGGCGCCGATGTTGTCCTGGTGGCGGTTTCAAGTGGCGAGGCACTTGCCACCGGCCTTGCCAATGTACGGCCGGGTGGGACGGTCAACTCATTTGCCGGCGTTCCTGATGGGACGAAGATCGACTTGGATGTCCGCAAGTTGCATTATCAACAATTCTATCTGACTGGCTCCTCGGGCACTACACCCGAGTACATGGCAAAGGCGCTGGCCTTGTTGGGGTCTCCCAGGGTCGATTTTTCGAAGGTCATCACCGCCAGCTATCCATTTCCACAGGTGAGTGAAGCCGTTGCCTATGTGGAGCAGCAGTTGGGACTGAAATCCATGGTACTGTTTTCATAAAAATAAGGAGGCATATTGAAAGAGTTGCGGTTAGGTCGTATCTTTGGGGGCGACGGGAGGGCGGTGATCGTTGCATGTGATCACGCCGGGTTCATGGGGCCGGTCCAAGGGCTGGAGGAGCCGGGCAAGTTGCTGGATACTCTTGCTGGCAGCGGCATCGACGCCGTCCTGACCACGCGTGGGGTGGCCCAACGTTTCGCCGGGAAGCTGGGCAAACTGGGGTTGATCCTGCGCGCCGACGGCGGCGCCAGCATGGCTTCGCCGGTCATGGGGACTCTGCGCCCGCTGTTTTCGATGGAGGATGCCGTCAAGCTGGGCGCGGATGCCATTATCTGCATGGGCATGATCGGTTTCCCGGAAGAGCCTTCCTCACTACAGAACCTGGCAGAGTTCACTGCCCAGTCCCTGACCTGGGGTTTGCCGGTGGTGGCCGAAATGCTGGTCAAGCCAAAGGAAGGCGAAAACACCACTGCCAGGGACATCGGCTTTGCCATGCGTATCGGCGTCGAACTGGGCGCGGATGTGATCAAGGCCTCATTCGCCCGGCCAGTGGAGGCATACCGGTCGGCGTTGCAATCCTGCTACCGCCCGGTGGTCGTCCTAGGCGGCGAGAAGGTGAAGAACGAGGCGGAGATGCTGGAGGCAATTGCTGAGGCGCTGGAAGCCGGCGCGACCGGCGTTGCCATTGGGCGCAACGTCTGGCAACATGCCAATCCGGGCGGTGTGTGCCGCGCCCTGGTGGAACTGGTGCACGGCAGCGGCCGGGTCGAAAAGGCATTGCAGGAGATCGAAGCGTAGCATGGAAAGCCTGTTGATCGGGCTGGATATTGGGACCTCCAGCGTCAAAGCCGGTCTTTTCAGCACCAACGGGAGGTTGCTGGCGATGGCCAGCACGCCGGTTGTGCTCTATTCCTACGAACCCGGCTGGGCCGAACAGAACCCCGAGGACTGGTGGAAGGGCAGCCAGCGCGTCTTGGTGGAGATCCTGCGCGGTGTCGACCCGGGGCGGGTCGCCGGCCTGGGCCTTTCCGGCCAGTGCCCGGGTCACGTCCTGGTCGACCAGGATTCACACGCCCTCGGCCGGGCGATCATCTGGCGGGACCTGCGTGCCCGGGCGGAAGCTGCCTGGATCTCCGAAAATATCACCAATACCCAGGCGCTGGAATGGATTGGCACAGACCAACCCGGCCAGGCCAGTTCTCCGCCGGCGCGCCTGCTTTGGCTCAAGAAAAACCGCCCCCTGGACTGGGGCCGGGCTGTGCAGGTGATCCAGCCCAAGGACTTCATTGCGCTCCGTCTCACCGGGAACATAGCTACTGACCGCCACAGCGCTTACTGTTTGGCGAACCCGGAAATGACTGCGTATGACAGGCGTTATTTTGACGCTCTGGGCCTGCCGGTGGAGAAGATGCCTGCCGTTCTCGACCCGACTGCAGTCGTGGGCGAGGTCACGGCCGAGGCTGCCCGGCAAACCGGCCTGAACCCGGGCACCCGCGTGGTCATTGGCACGATCGATGCCTATTGTGACAACCTGGCCGGTGGAGTGATCTTCGACGGCCGGGCGGTGGACGTCGCCGGAACCTCCGAGATCGTTTCGCTGGGCATCGACCGGAAGGTTAATGCCGAAGGGGTCTACCCGGCAGAGATTGGCAAGGATGGGCGGTTCCTATGCGGGCCGACCCAGGCTGGCGGGGATACATTGCGCTGGCTGGCGGGTTGTTTTTATCCCGGATTCGGTACCGTCCCGCCCTTCGAAAAAATGGAAATGGAAGCCCGGGCAGTTCCAGCCGGGAGCGGCGGGCTGGTATTGCTGCCTTACCTGAGCGGTGAACGGACACCGGTCTGGGATGCAGATGCCCGTGGGGTTTTCTTTGGCGTGACGATCGCCCATGACCGCCGGCATTTTACACGGGCGGTCTACGAGAGCATCGGCTTTGCGATCCGCCACATCCTGGAAATCGCGGAAGAAGCCGCCGGAAAAAGTGCAGCGGAGATGGTAGTGTGCGGAGGCGGTTCGCACAGCCATTTCTGGAACCAGGTCAAGGCCGATATCCTGCAAAAACCCGTTCACCCGACGGCTGTGTGCGAGACCGGCTGCCTGGGTGCGGCCATCCTGGCCGGCACCGGCACCGGGTTCCATCCGGATCTGAGGACAGCCTGCGAGCAGATGATCGTATTCAAGGACGTTTTGTTGCCTCAGCGGGAAATCGGCGGATGTATATGAGCAAGCCTACCGGACTTACCGCCAGTTGTACCCTGCCCTGAAATCGATTTTTCCGGTGGGGGAAAGGTAAAGGACGGATACCCATGTTTACCCGAGACGAAATCCAAATCATGACCCGGGTTGCCAGGATGTATTATGAAAACAACCTGACCCAGGAAGATATTGCCCAGCGGTTGAGTCTTTCCCGCCAGAAGGTCTCGCGCCTCCTGATCGAGGCGCGTGTGCAGGGGATTGTCAGGATCACGATTTACGACCCCAATCCGCCGGATCCCAATTTGCGGGAGGAATCTAAAGAGCCGCTTTGGACTGCGGGATGCAGTCCTGGCCTCGGGTGAAAGCCTAGAGGGTGAGCAACTGCGCGCTGCCATTGGCCTGGTAGCCTCGGAGTATCTGCTAAAAGTGATACAGAATGACCAGACCGTTGGGATCGGGTGGGGACGCACGCTGTTCGAGGCGATCAATCTGCTGCGCGAGGACGGCACGCGGCACATCAATGTGATTCCACTGATCGGCGGGTTGGGAGATATATCCCCATTCTTTCAAGTGAACGATCTCGTCCGCCGCCTGGCGGAAGCGTTTGGGGGAACCTATCGCCATCTGTATGCCCCAGCTTTTCTCCAGGATAAGCTGGTGCTCGACAGCCTGTTGAAGACGCCGGAGATCGTCCAGGTTATGGAGTTGTGGAAGCGCATGGACCTGGCAGTGATCGGTATTGGGCACGTTGGCTTCCAGGAGATCTCCTCCATGTTCTTTGCCGACCACATCAGCCCGGAGACGCTCGGCCAACTCGAGGCAAAGGGAGCGGTCGGGGATATCTGCGGACGGTTTTACGACCTGGCTGGAGAACCAGTCAACCCGACCACCGGCGTGATCGGGATCGATCTGAATGCGTTGAAGCTCTCCCGGAAGTGATTGCCATCGCGGGAGGGATCGAGAAAGTCAGAGCGGTGCTCGGTGCCCTAAGGGGAGGTTACGTCAAAACCCTGGTGACCGACACGGCGACCGCACGCGCGGTCCTGGCTGAAGATAACGAGAGGAGGTGAAACCCATAGAAAAAATCCGACCCAAAGGTCCAACCCCGTTCCATATCTTGCCGACAACCAACTATTGAAAGTCCATTCGAATCCAATATTTATTAGGAGGAGTGCACCATGAAAAAGAGTTTGTTAATTGTTGTTTCGGTGGCGCTTGTGGCTGTGATGCTGGCCGGCTGCGGCTCCAACGCCAAAGCTCCGTCCCTGGTAACAGTCACTGGGAAGATCGCCAATAGCACCTACGAGCTCACCGAGGCTACCTTCGACAAGAATTCAACAGAATTGCAATACCATGACCCCTGGGTCGGCACCAACGGCTCCGATGTCATGGAAAAAGGCATCCTGCTGAAGGATTTGATCGCCCTCGTGAAACCCACCAGTGATGTGACTACCGTCGCCCTGATCTGTACGGATGGCAAAGAATATGATGTTTCGATGGCCGACGCCCAGAAGTACAACATCATGCTAACCCACTGGGTGGCTGGCACAATGCTAGACCAGAAATCGGGCGGCCCGGTGAAAGTGGCCTATCCGGCTGACGCAACCAGCTACACCTCTGATTCCTGGGCATGGTGGGTGGTGAAGGTTCAATTCAAGTAAATCGACCGCTTTTAGCGCTTCGAATCATCAATTGGAAGGACTGTTGGCACAGCCTGCTGCAGTCCTTCCAGATGGAAAAGGATCTTATGCAATCCATTGTCGAATTCCACCAGGTAACGTTTGCCTACCCGCGTACGGATAAACCCGTCATCTGCGACATCAGTTTCAAGATCGGTCCGGGCGAATTCGTGGCGATGATCGGACCGACGGGAGCGGGAAAATCCACACTTTGCTATTGTTTTGACGGCGTAGTACCCCAACTTTTTTCAGGGGAGATGAGCGGTACCGTCACGGTTGCGGGCTGCGATACCTGCCAGGACGAGATCCCGCTCCTGGCGCAGCATGTTGGCCTGGTGGTCCAAAACGCCCGCACCCAGTTATTCAACGTCACGGTCTTGCAGGAGGTGGGCTTTGGCTGTGAGAACTTGGGCTGGCCGCGCGAAAAAATCCAGGAACGGGTGAAGGAAGCATTGGCCTTTGTGGGGCTGACCGGTTACGAAAGTCGCGAGCCTTCAGCCTTGTCAGGTGGCCAACAGCAGCGCGTGGCGATCGCCTGCGTCCTGGCGATGGACCCGGAGGTGCTCGTCCTGGATGAGCCCACCTCGGAGCTCGACCCGATCGGTTCCGAGCAGGTCATGGAAGTGATTGCCCAACTCAACCGGGAGCTCGGCAAGACGATCTTCCTGGTCACGCATGACATGGATTTCGTAACCAAATATGCCGGGAGGGTCCTGGTGCTGAATGATGGTCGCTTGATCGATGACGGTGCACCGGAACGGATATTTTCCCAAGCGGCCCTGCTCAAAGCGGCCCGCATCCGTCCTCCGCAGGTGTGTGAAGTGGCGCAGGATTTGCGTACATGCGGGTTTTCCATTCCGCGCATCCCGATCACCCTGGCAGAAGGGGTAGAAACATTCAAGAGGCTGCACAATGAATGAGAATGAAATTATCCGCTGCCAGGACCTCAGTTTTTCCTACCCCAACGGGGTCCAGGCTTTGAAAAATATCAACCTCTCAATCCATAGAGGGGAATATGTTGCTTTTGTCGGGCAGAATGGCAGCGGGAAAACCACGCTGGTGAAGCACTTCAATGGATTGCTCAAGCCTACTCAAGGGTCCATGAGCGTTTTCAATGAAGAAACCCGGGACAAGAAAGTGTCGGCACTCTCGCGCAAAGTGGGCTATGTTTTCCAAAATCCGGACGATATGCTTTTCTGCAGCAGCGTGGCTGAAGAGATCGCCTACGGTCCGACCATGCTGGGCTTCAGCCCGGCCGGGATCAAGGAGAAAGTGGATGCAATCCTCCAGGAACTTGGGCTGGAAACGCAGCGTGAAACCCATCCCTTTGCCCTGAGCCTGGGGGACCGCCAGAGGCTGGCGGTGGCATGTGTACTCTCACTTGACCCGGAAGTGTTTGCCTTCGACGAGCCGACCACCGGCCAGGATTACTTTGGAGGGGAGAGCATCATGGCCCTGATCGACCAGCTTTACCAAAAAGGGAAAACAGTCGTGATCATTACCCACGATATGCCGCTGGTGGCCGAACATGCCCGGCGGGTCGTGGTGATGAACCAGGGCCAGATCGCCCTGGATGGCACCCCGCAGGAAGTTTTCAGCCAGACCGATTCCTTGCGCACGCTCTCCCTGCGTTCGCCGCAGGTAACCTTGCTGGCCCAAGGGCTCGGGTTGAAGACCCGTACCATTCTTACCGTCAAGGAATTGGATGGCTGGCTCGATCAAGAATATCTTGCCACGACCAGGGAAGTCAAAGGAGGCCGGGTATGCTGAGCATTGATTTCGGCGGCCATAATTCGCCCCTGCTTAAATTGGATGGGCGAACCAAATTGATCGCCTTATTGGGTATTTTCGTCCTGGCGCTGGTCTTCACCAACCCATTCTACGGACTGGGTCTACTGGCCCTGGTAATGGTGATCTGGTGGATCGGCCGGCTGCCGTGGAAAATGATCAAGAATATCCTGCAGTTCACCCTGGTGATAGCCATCATCATCCTGGTTGTGCAAGTCTTCTTTTACCCGGGAAAAACCGACCTGTTGCGGATCTCAGCTCCAATCAAGGTTATCGGCTTCAGCGGTTATATCACTTTGGAAGGAGTTCTCTTCGGTGTTGCCATGGTGCTGCGCCTGCTGGTAATCATGATCGTCGCACCGCTGATGGTTATGACCACACCCCTACCCGAATTCATGGTGGCGCTGGTCAAGCTAAAGGTTCCCTATCGCTTTGCCTTCATCATGACCACGGCCCTCAGCCTGCTGCCCTCCATCCAAAACCACACTGCCATCATCCAACAGGCCCAACTCTGCCGCGGCATTACCGATTTTGAGACCAAAAACCTGCTGAAGAAGCTGCGGGCCCTGGCCGGCCTGTTGGTTCCGCTCATCCTGGGGACATTCCGGGACTCGCAAACCCTGGATGTCGCCATGAGCTCGCGCGCTTTTGGCGCCCCGGTCAAGCGGACTTTCCTTTTGGAAAGCCACCTCGGAGCGGTTGACTATATCGTCCTGGTTATGACGTTCCTCCTGCTAGTCGCAGGCATCTATCTGCGCGTCCGTGGATACGGTGCGCTATAGGCATAAAAGGAGAAAACATGACAACCCCTCAACCTGAACAACAATCCCAGCTTGTCGAGCAGCCGGCCCGGCGCACCTGGAAAGCACGCGGCCGGATCCTGCGCATGCCGATCTCTGTGCTGGCGATCTGGGCAGCCCTGTACATCGCTGTCAGCGCCATCCCGGCGCTGCCCGTTCCAGGCATGGGCGGCATGATCACTGTCAATGCCATCATGACGGCCATTTCTGGCATGGTACTGGGGCCGGCCGCGGCGATTGCCAACGCTGCCGGCGGCATCGTTGGGATGCTGCTATATCCCTATGGCTTTTCAGCCGGCCCGCTCGGCTTCCTGACCGTCACCTTGGGTGGGCTGGTGGCCGGACTTTTGTTCGCCGACCTGTGGATCCCGGCCGCGGCCCTGGAAGTCATCGTCATCGGTGCCTGGTATGTCAACCCCGCTGCCCGCCAGACGGGCATGTGGATGGTCCCGCTGCCTTATTCGGCAGTTGCCGTACTGGTCATTTTCATCAAACCGCTGCGCCAGTGGGTACGCAAATCCATTCTGACATTGCACAAGGTCTACATGTGGCCGGCAGTTTTTCTGATGGCCTGCGTCGGCCACTCGGCGGAATATCTGACCACCAACGACATGATCAACTGGATGTATAAGCTGGGCTGGCAGTACTGGGTGCCTACCCTGCCTTATTGGATCGCTGTGGATACTGTGATCATCCTGGTCTCCACGGCAGTCGGGGTGGGTGTCCTGATCGGTTTGCGGAAGGCGCGCCTGCCACAATACGCCGACACCCTGGAGAAATGATGCGGCTCGACCGGATCCATGGCTGCCTGGCCGGCCTGGCCATCGGTGATGCCCTGGGTATGCCGACCGAATTACTGACGCCTGAACAGATTGTCTCCGAATTCGGCTGGGTGGACCGCTTCGTCCGGGCGCCCGCCTGGCATCCTCATAAGGATTTGGCTGCTGGACAAGTCACGGATGATACCGGCCAGGCACTGGCAATTTCCCATGCTTTCACTGATGACGGAATCCTGACCGCCGCGGCGGTGGCCGGAGGGCTGCTGGCTTGGGCTGATGCAGCCGGGGAAACCCTCCCGGCCATCCTCGGCCCAAGCACACGCCGGGCGCTGGACAGGTTGAGGGCCGGGGAGGATCCTCGCCAGAGCGGGCGGGAAGGCGTGACCAATGGGGCCGCCTACCGGGCCGTCCCGGTGGGGTTGGTAAACTTCGCCCGGCCGGACCAGTGCATGCAGCAGGTTGTGGAAGCCTGCCTGCCGACCCACGGTACCTGCGTGGCGATCTCCGGTGCTGCTGCAGTGGCCGGGGCGGTCTCAGAAGCACTGACGGAGCAGTCTACCCTGGAATCAATCCTGGCCGCGGCCAAACGCGGGGCCGGGCAGGGACGCCGGCAGGGCACCTGGACCTGGGGAACACTACTTGAAAAGCGCATCGACCTGGCCCTTCGACTGGTTGCGGAAAATCCACGTCCAGAAAAGGCACTCCAGGCGCTTTACGATTACGTCGGCGTGGACATATTGGTGGCCGAGTCAGTTGCTGCCGCTTTTGGCGTGATCGCCCTGGCAAAAGGTGATCCCATGCTGGCAGTGGTTTACGGTGCCAATATCGGCGGCGACACTGACACGATCGCGGCCCTGGCCGGAGCGATCTGCGGGGCCTGGCGTGGCATTGAGGCCATCGACCGGAAAATGCTGGCGCAGATCGAAGATGTCAACGGCCTCAACCTGGCTGTGGAAGCTTCCCGCCTGGAAGCCCTGATCAAGCAACGGAGTGTTATCTGATGGCTGGTGACATCCGGATCGGTTTCAGCATGCACCCGCGCTGGGCAGATGCAGGGGGATTGGAAAATTTTATTTCCCCCCTGCGCCAGGTCGGATTGTCTGCGCTTGAGTTCGAACTGGATGATCATCTGGAAGGTTGGTCCGCGTTTGGCACCCTCATGGAGATTACCCACGAGATGGGCCTGGGATTGAGTTTTCATGGCCCCTACCGCCTGCCGCGCAGCCTGGTTGGCTTTTCCGGTGAGGCGCGCGAGCGCATCCAGGCAGATATACGCCCCCTGTTGGCAATCGCCGAAACCTGGGCGCGGAAATCCATGAAGTGTCATACCCTGGTCGTGCACGCGGCGGTTGCCCGGGAACCCGCTTCCCGGGGTTTCCTGGAAGCCGATACCCTGGCATTCCTGGCATGGGTCCTGGAAGAATTCCCCGATCTGCAAGTGGCGCTCGAAAATAATCATCCCCCTGCCCCGGGCGAGGTCAAGGTCGGTGTGGAGCCGGAGGAGGTACTGGCGCTGATCGCCTCAATAAACAGCCCGCGCCTGGGCGCCTGCTGGGATATGGGACATGATTTTCTACGCCACCGTGGGGAGGAGCCTGCACCGGAGTGGCTGGCAAACGTCGTGCATGTCCACGTACACGACGTCGATGAGAACGGTGAGGATCATTTTCCGTTGATCTTCGGGAGAGTGCCGTATGAGCACTGGCTGGGAGCCTGGAAGGTGTTGTCCGGAAGAGGCAACGTAGTACTTGAGCTGAAAGGGAAGCATTTGCAGGACTGGTCTCGGGAGCGGATTACGGAAGTGCTTAAGGCAAACATTTCTTTTTTGCATGAGGCGCTGGCATGAACGCGGCGGTTGCGAATCCCACCGCGGCGAAGGCGGGCTTAAGGTCCAGATGGTGGCGGCGCTGGGGAGAAGAGACCTTTTCTGCCTACCTGTTCCTACTGCCCAGCCTGGTCATCTTCATTGTTTTCACATTTTTCCCGGCAATCTACTCCATCGTGGTAAGCCTGTTCCGTTGGAACATGCCCGCCAAGGCGGTCTTCATCGGATTCGAAAACTACAAATACCTGTTTACCGACCCCCTGGAAGCACCGATCTTCTGGAAATCCGTCCTCAATACCTTTTATTTCGCCCTGGGCGTCCCGATCAACCTGTTCGTTTCCTTGATGATCGCCCTGCTGCTCAACCGCAAACTACCCGGAGTGGGGTTTTTTCGCACGGCATTCTTCTTGCCGGCTATCACTTCCATAACGGCAATTTCCGTCGTCTGGATGTGGTTGTACAATCCGGCACAGTATGGCTTGTTCAACAGCTTCCTAATCAAGTTGGGCCTGCCGATCCAACTCTGGCTGCGCGACCCGCTCCTGGCCATGCCATGCCTGATCTTAATGGGAGTCTGGTCCGGGATGGGCTATAACATCATCATCTTCCTGGCCGGGCTGCCATCCATCCCGCGTGCACTTTACGAGGCGGCCGAGATCGACGGGGCGAATACTGTGAGGTTGTTCAAAAATATCACCTGGCCCCTGCTTGGGCCGACGCTCTTCTATGTGCTGTCGGTCGGGGTGATCAATTCCTTGAAGGCTTTTACCGAGATAGACGTGATGACCCAAGGTGGGCCGTTGAACGCCACCACTACCATGTCATACTATCTCTATCAGAATGCCTTCCAGTTCTTTCAGATGGGGCAGGCCTCCGCCATTGCCGTGCTGCTGTTCATCATGCTCCTGGCGCTGACCTGGGTTCAGTTCCGCTTCATCGATCGAGGAGTTTTTTATGAATAGGCCAGTGACCGGGTCCACCCATCAACCGGTTGGCATGGCCGGCCGCTGGCTACACATCCGGAAAACCCTGTCGAACGTGCTCTGGTATGTGGTCGTGATCATCCTGATGCTGGTGGTGATTGTGCCGTTCGTATGGATGCTGGTCACGTCCTTGAAGGGGTCCAAGGAGATATTCGCTTATCCCCCTACCTGGATCCCGCAGCAATGGCAGTGGCAAAACTATCTGGAGGTCTGGAAGGATGCCCCCTTCGCCCGCTATTTTTTGAACAGCACGGTCGTGGCCCTGGCAGTGACCGCCGGCCAACTGACTTCGTGCATCCTGGCGGCTTTCGCTTTCGCCCGCTTGAATTTCAAGGGCAAGAATTTTATGTTCCTGCTCTTCCTGAGCACTACCATGATTTCCACCCAAGTCACGTTAATCCCGTCCTACCTGATCATGAAGAACCTTAACTGGATCGACCATTACCAGGCACTGATCATCCCATTCCTGGCCAACGCCTTCGGAGTCTTTATGATCCGGCAATCCTTCCGGGGCGTGCCGAGGGAATTGGAGGATGCCGCCAAGATAGACGGGTGTGGGCGTTTCCGCTTCCTGGTCCAGATCATCCTGCCTTTGTGCACCCCAATCCTGGCCTCACAGGCCTTGTTTGCCTTCATGGGCAACTGGAACTCCTACCTCTGGCCGCTGATCGTCACCAACTCCGACCAGATGCGCACCCTGCAGATCGGCCTGCGTTACTTTGTCGGCGGGGAGGGGGGCGCGCAATGGGGTGTGTACATGGCGGCAGCCGTGCTGGTCTGCCTGCCGGTCATCGCAGTCTATTTCCTGGTTCAAAAAACTTTCGTCGAGAGTATGGCTACCACCGGTCTCAAAGACATCTGAGACCGATCGCACATATCTTTTTATAAAGGAGTTAGAATGAAGACAACCACATTTCGAGGCAGGGATTTCCTGGCTGAGACCGATTACAGCCGCGAGGAGATCGAGCAGATCCTGGCGCTGGCGGAAGAGTTGAAGATGGACCGTGCCAAGGGCAAGTTGCACGATGACCTGCTGCGTGCCAAGACCCTGTTCATGATCTTTTACAACCAGTCCCTGCGTACCCGCAACTCATTCGAGGCCGGTATGACCCAACTGGGCGGTCATGCCCATTACTTGGACCCAAGCAAGATCTACACCCCGGCGATGGAAGGCCACGAGGTGGCTTATTCCACCGAGCGCGTATCGGACGTGGCACGCGTGCTCGACCGCATGGGTGACGCCATCGCCATCCGCTGCTATGGCGACCCGGTCGATTGGGAATACGGCGGCGCCCATGCGATGTTGCAAGAGTTCGCCCGTTGGGCCGATATCCCGGTCATCAACATGGAAGATGATATCTATCATCCCTTTCAAGGTCTGGCAGATACACTAACGGTCAAGGAGAAGTTCGGTGGCTATAAGGGCATCAAGTACACCATGTCCTGGGCCTATTCCCCGAGCGTGCACAAGCCGCGCGCCGTGCCACAATCGGCCATCTTGTATGCCAGCATGATGGGAATGGAAGTCACCCTGGCGCACCCCAAGGGTATGGAGTTGGATCCAAAAATCCTTGAGCAATGTCAGGCCTACTCCAAAGAGGCGGGCGGCTCATTCCGCATTACCAACGATTTCGAGGATGGCGTCAAGGACGCCCACGTGGTCTACCCCAAAGCCTGGTGCGCCACGCCCATCTTCCTGCCCCCGGTTGGCCAATCCGACCCCAAGAAGACCCAGGAGATCTTCGATCAGAACAAGGACTGGATCTGCAATAAAGAGGTCATGGATTTGGCCGACAAGAACGCCATTTATATGCACTGCCTGCCGTGCGACCGCGGTTACGAGGTCACCAATGAAGTGATCGACAAGACTTCCGGAACGGGCTGGCTCTCAGCGGCATTCGATGAGGCCGAGAATCGCCTGCACGTACAGAAGGCAGTAATGGCACTTTTAATGAATTAACCCGGTGCCCAGGCTCCCGCGCCTTGGGAGGGCACGGGAGCTTTTTCCTTTTCCCCGGAAGGATGTTTGCAATGAATAAAAAGGGCTGGCTGGTTTCAATCCTGATGGTCGTGCTGCTTCTCCCGGCCTGCGGTGGAGGCGGCTCCGCCAATTCACCAACCGGCGGCAAGGTGGATTCCAAGGGACACGTGACCCTGGACTTCTGGTACGCGTTGAGCGGCGACAGCGGCAAGGCAGTGGAGGAACTGGTCAACCGATTCAATGCCTCGCAAGCAGCCATCACCGTTGTCGCCACCTACCAAGGCGACTACACTTCGGCCATGGCGAAGATCTACTCCTCCATCGCAGGCAATAGCCTGCCTAATGTGACCCAGGTGGGTGGGGCGCCTCTTTTGGGGAGCAGCGGCGTGCTCGTGCCGATGACGGATTTCATCCAGGCCGACCCCAGTTTCGACATCAACCAGATCCTGCCGGCTTTTCTCGACTATAACACCGCCGACGGCACGCTGTGGGCGCTGCCGTTCAATAACTCGGTCCCGGTGATGTACTACAATAAGAACCTTTTCACCAATGCCGGGTTGGATCCCGCAGCCCCGCCTCAAAACCTGGACGAGCTGTTGGCTGCCGCCCAGAAGTTGACCCTGGATCCCGGGAATACCGGTACGCCTTCTCAAAGGGGACTGAATTTCCGAGATGATGACCAATGGTATCTGAGCGCCCTATTCCTCGAGAATGGCGCCCAGATCGTCAGCGCCGACCAAAGCCAGGTGCTGTACAACAGCCCTGAGGCAGTCGCCATGCTGCAACTATGGGGGGATTGGGCCACAAAGTACAAGGTCATGCCGGTCAACCAGCACGCCGAAGCCCAAACCGATTTCCAGGCGGGCAAGCTGGGCATGTTCGTTGGCTCGAGCGCCCTGGTTACCAGCCTGGAATCGAGCGCCACGTTCGAACTCGGCGTGGCCATGTTCCCGGCGGTCGGGACGGTGCGCAAGGCTCCAATCGGTGGAGGTAGCCTGGCGGTCTTCAAGAATAAAGATCCCCGTATCACTCAGGCATCCTGGGATTTCGTTAAGTTCATGGCTTCCAAGGCCAGCCAGATATATCTTACGACCCAGACCGGATACATTCCGATCTATAAAGATGCCCTCGATTGGCCGGAGATCAAGGCTTTGTTCGACGTCGATCCGAACCGCATGGCCGCGATCCAGGAGTTGGATTACGCCGTGGCCATCCCGGAATTCTCTGCCCTGGGCGAAAGCGATCTGGCGCTCCGGCAGGCGATCCAGGCGGTTGAGTTGGGGGCCGCCTCCCCACAAAAAGCCATGGACGACGCTGTGAAGAGCGTGAACCAGAGCATCCAGAGGCTGAAAAAGTAATTGTCCTTTTTATGAACATTTTTGAACCGGTCACCTGTCCATTTTGTGGCTTGCATTGTGACGACCTCCGACTGGAAATGGAGGCGGGGCATTTGCTGCGTTGCAGCCCTGCATGCAGGCGTGCGGCGGCTGGCTACGAAGAGACGTCGGGTGGTCTCCTGCCGCTTTCCGCATCAGGAGAGGCGCTCGACCGGCAATCGGCTGTTCGAACGGCGACTGGCTGGCTCAAAGGGGCCTGTTCTGCAATGGTCATCCTGGCTGGAGACGTGGATATGGAAACTGCCCGCGTGGCCATCCAACTGGCTCGTGTCTACGAGGCAACCCTAGCCCTGGATGACTGCAACGCTGGCAGCTCGCTCTCGCTCGCCATGAAGTCTGCCGGCCTGCTTTCGGGGACACTGGGCGAGCTGCGCGCCTGCCTCAGCCAGGTGGTCCTGTTCGACATTGACCCCGAGGCGGACATGCCGCGCTTCTGGGATTTTCTGAGCGCAGAACATAAAAACAGCGCATTTCGCATCGATACACACAACCCATCGGAAGCCGTCCAGCACTTGCGCCTGGCACTGCGGCAGGGTGGACAGGCACAGGGTGAGCCCTGGCTCAGCCTGACCAAAAAAATTGCCACCACCTCGTCCGGCGCGATCTTGTTTGGCGAAGCGTGGCTGCAAGATGGTGCCCCCCTGATAACCGAGTTGCTTCTCTGGCTCAAGGAGTTGAACCGGGCCGCCCACTGGTACGGTTTCCCGATCCTCCCGGAACCGAACCACGTTGGCCTGGTCGAGACGCTCCTGTCCGAAACCGGCTACCCGGGAAACATCCGTTTTTCGCGCGGCCAGGCGGAGTTTGCTCCCTGCGAATTACAAATCGAGCGGTTGATCCGCCAGGAGATGAATGATGTAGTCGTCCTGGTCGGAAACCCGGGCGCCTTGGACCCGACCTGTCTTGCCAGGCTGGCCCAAATGAAGGGTAGGTCCATCCAGATCAGCCCTGATCTACCGGCAGGCCGGCGCGACCTGTGGTTCCCGTCCGCCCGGCCCGGGCGGGAGGTGGCCGGTGAAATGCTGCGACTGGACGCCGTCCCGGTACACCTGCAGCCGGTGGTCCCAAGCGAGCGCCCAACGGCCGCACAGGTCCTGGCCGGGTTGATCGGTGAGGCGGTCGCATGATCCTGATCCGCGGCGCCGAGGTCTACGATCCTGCCCAAGGCTTAAAGGGCGAAGTGCGCGACCTGTGGGTGGATGGGGAATGTATTGTGCCCGCACCGGAAAACCCGCCGGAGTACCAAGTCATCGAGGCCAAGGGCATGATCCTGGCCCCGGCGGGGGTGGAAATCCACTCGCATGTGGCCGGCTACAGCCTCAACGCCGCCCGGCGTTTCTTATCTTCAGACCCCGAGACGATGCAGCTTCTAACTCCCCAGGCACAGGTCGCCGCCGGGCGATACCTTTCCTTGGGTTATACCACTGTCTTCGATGCTGCCAGTTCGCCGCTCTATGCCCGCGTAACCCACTCTGATTTGACGTCCATGTCCGGGGTGGACCGCGGTACCTACACCCTGATGGGCGATCACCTTCTGCTGCTCCAGGCCCTTGCCCGCAATGATCCCGACGAGTTGCGCGACACCCTGGCCTGGCTCTTGCAGGTCTCGGGCGGCTATGCCATCAAGCTGGTCAACCCGGGCGGTGGGATTGCCTGGAAAGCGAACCAGCCCGCCCCGGGCCTGGACGAGCCGATCGGAAACCTGAACCTGACCCAGCGCAGGATCATCCAGAAGGTGGTGGCGTTAGTCAACGAGCTGAACCTGCCGCACGCCGTCCACCTGCATGCCGGGCGGCTCGGCCAGCCGGGCAATTGGAAATCCTTCTGCGAGACAGTCCGGGCTCTCGAAGGTCAACGCAGCCACCTGTGTCACATCCAGTTCTATGCCTACGCTGACGATGGTCATGGCGGTTACGCCTCGGCAGCCGAACAGGTGGTGAAATGCATTGAGCCGCTCCGGCAGATCACATTTGATATCGGCCAGGTCATTTTTGGCCCGGCAATGGCGATCACGGCTGATACCAATACGCTGGATTACCTGCGCGTCCGCACCCGCCAGCCATGGATCAGCCGCCAGGTGGAGGGAGAGGGGGGCAACAATGTCCTTCCGCTGGCCTACCTGGCACGGGACCCGGCCAGTTCGGTGCAATGGGCGGTCGGGCTGGAACTGATGCTGCGTTTCCCGGACCCGCGGCGCATGTTCCTGACCACCGATCACCCCAACGGCGGACCTTTCAGCTCGTATCCACAGGTGATCGAGTGGCTGATGAACCGCGCGGCACGCCAGGAGACCCTGGAACACATCCACCCGGTTGGCCGGGAGAAATGCGGTTTGAGCGGCCTGGAGCGGGAATACAGCCTGGGTGAGATCTTTACCATGACCAGTTATGGACCGGCGCAGGCCCTTGGCCTGACCGACCGCGGCCACCTGCAAGTCGGGGCACTGGCAGACTTGCGTTGTTACCACAGGCAGGCCGATTTGAAAGCCATGTTCTCCCAGCCCACCTGGGTCATGCGCCGCGGCCGGATTGTATACCAGGATGGGGAAATCCTTGACGGCACGGGGGGAGAGGTCCTGGTGGCCCGGCCCGCCTGGGATCGAGAACGGACCGGGCGCCTGCAGCGTGCCCTGTCCGAGGTGGTGACCATCCGACCCGAAGTGTATGCCTTGGGAGCAGATGCGGAATATCAAGGATTCCGGGAGGTGCCATGCGCATCCAGAATGTCCTGATCGATGATACCTTTGCCGAAGCTTTCCCGATGTGGGTCAGCCGCCTGATCGTCACGGCTGACACGCCGCGCCTGGCCCTGCAGGCCGCCCAGATGGCCGTGGGGATGGCCACATCGATCATCGGCTGTGGCTGCGAGTCAGGCCTGGAAGGGGTGGCTACCCCCGACGAGACCCCGGATGGCCGCCCAGGCCAGGTGCTGCTGCTATTCAGCTACTCGCCAGAGAAGCTGGAGGAGCAGCTTTTTCAGCGCATCGGCCAGGCGATCCTGCCATCAGCCACTTCGGCCTGTTTCAATGGGTTGCAGGCTGATAGGTCTGCCAAGATAGGTGGTAGACTGCGTTATTTTGCCGACGGATTCCAGTCGAGTAAGCTATTGGGGGGCCGTCGATTTTGGCGGTTGCCGGTGGCCGATGGGGAGTTTGTGGTGGAGGAATCCTTTGGCCTCGGCCAAGGCGTGGGCGGGGGCAACTTGATCCTGATGGGGGGTGCGCGCGGGGCGGTGCTGGAAGCTGCCGAGGCGGCCGCAGAGGCGATCCGCTCGGTACGCGGGGCGATTGCGCCTTTTCCGGGTGGGGTCTGCCGCAGTCCGAGCAGACCGGGCTCGAAATACAAGAATGTGCGCGCCTCCACCAACGCGGCATATTGTCCGACCCTGCGCTGCCGGGTCGAGACACAATTACCGCCGGAAGCCGCGGCTGTTTACGAGTTGGTTGTTGATGGACTCACCGAGGACATCGTCCGCCAGGCCATGGGTGGGGCGCTGCTGGCCGCCTGTCAGCCGGGCGTCCTGCGCATCACGGCCGGGAATTATGGCGGCAAGCTCGGCCCTTATCACCTGCACCTGCATAGGATCCTGGAGGATCTGGGCGCATGCGCGTGACATTGACCTTTGCGGATGGTGGTCCCCTGCCTATCGACGTGCGCTCTTTGCAGCCGATGGCTTTATCGGGTTTGTCCAGGTCTGAGATCGAGAAACTACCCCTGATAGCCGGCAACCGGACGATCCTATTGGGGGATTTGTGCACGGTTGAGTGCACGAACCAGGATGAAAGCGAGTTAATATTCGAAGGCGCCACTGCCCGCTTGACACATGCGGGTCATGGCATGGACGGCGGTAAACTGGTTATTGCCGGGGGGGCAGGTAATTCCCTGGGTGCCGGAATGCACGCCGGCGAGATCAATATTTTGGGTTCAGCCGGGGACTGTCTGGGGCAGGACATGCAGGGGGGCCTGATCCGTGTGCAGGGGAGTGCCGGCGACTGGTGCGGGGCGAGTCGGACCGGGCAGGTGAGCAGAATGAGCGGTGGGATAATCCTGGTTGGCAGGGATACGGGCCGGGAGACGGGCGCAGGCATGCGCCGCGGACTGATCTACGTTTCCGGGAACGCCGGAGATTATGCCGGGGCGCGTATGCAGGCGGGCTCGCTTTTGGTTGCCGGGAAGGTTGAGTCGGGCGCCGGATTGGGGATGCGGCGCGGCAGCCTGGTGACAGGCAAGCTGGAACGCCGGCTGCCCGGTTTCAGTCCGGCTGGCCCCGCAGATGATGAGTGGCTGCGGATCTATTTCAGGTGCCTTGGAAAGCTGGGTATTTCCACGCCGGCGGGTTGGCTGGAAGGGGGCCTGCATCGTTTCAGCGGCGATTCCCTCGAGCTGGGCAAAGGAGAACTGATCGTATATGACCTCGCTGAATGAACGTGCCTGGAGGGAACTGGAAGGGACCATACCCAACGCAGACTCCCTGGGGATCACGGTCGAGCTGCGGCCGGGAGGAACGCGCCTCCTTGATGCGGGCGTGTCTGCTCCGGGTGGGCTGGAGGCCGGCCTGGCCATGGCGCGGCATCGGCATGTCCGGCCTGGGCCGGCCGGGTATCGAAATGGCGCCGCTTGGCGATATGCCCTGGCCCTGGGTCACGATCCGCTCCGACCGTCCGTTGGAAGGCTGTTTCCTGAGCCAGGCGGCTCACTGGCAGGTGGAGATCGGCAGTTTCCTTGCAATGGGATCCGGCCCGGCCTGCCTGTTGAACCGCGCATTGGGCGTTGGCAAAGTTTTCGAATACCAGGAGGCCTCGGAGTGTGCCGTTCTGGTGCTCGAGGCAGCCGTCCTTCCGGATGAGCAAACCTGCCAGGCATTGGCGAAGACGTGTGGCGTCAGTCCAGACAGGTTGGCTCTTGTAGTTGCGCCCACCGACAGCCAGGCGGGTTCGGTTCAGATCGCGGCCCGCTCGCTCGAGACCGGTTTGCACAAGCTCTACCAGTTGGGTTTCGACCTGCGCAAAGTGGTGAGCGGGATGGGCCGCTGCCCGGCAGCCGCGCCTGCCGGCAATGACCTTAAATCCCTCGGCAGGACCAACGACATGGTCATGTTTGGCTCGCAGGTGTGGCTCTCGGTAAGTGGAGTGCCGGATGGGGAATTGGCGGATTGGGCGAAACGCCTGCCGGCGGCCACCAGCCCGAGCTATGGTGAGTCCTTCCTGCAAACCCTCAAGCATGCCGGTGGGTTCTATGCCATTGATCCCGGCCTGTTTGCTCCGGCCGAAGTCACCCTTGTAAACCTGGACAGCGGCGGGGCCTGCCACGCCGGCGGCATCGACCAGGCCCGGCTGACGAAAGCGCTGGGGGTCTAGGCGCATGAGCCTCCGCAAGGTTGTCATCCTGGGAAGACCGGAGGGTTGGCACGCTCAGGCCTTGCAGGCTGCCTTCCTGCGCGCTGGGGTGGCGGTCGAATTCGCCGCGGCGGATGACCTGCAGGTTCGCCTGGGAAAGTCGCCAGAAGTGGCATCCGGCCCAACCCACCTCTCGGACACAGACCTGATGATGGTACGCGAAATCCCGGGTGGGTCACTCGAACAGGTGATTTATCGCATGGACGCCCTGCACCAACTGGAGAACGTCGGTGTGCGGATAATCAACTCCCCCCATGCCATCGAGAGAATGGTCGATAAATATTACACCCTCTCCCTGCTGGGAGGCGCCGGGCTGCGCGTCCCCGAAACCTGCCTGACCGAGAGCCCCTCCGCCGCGCTGGAGGCCTTTCACTCCCTGGGTGGGGACGTTGTACTCAAGCCGCTCTTTGGCAGCCGGGGCGTTGGCATGGTACGCCTGACCGACGCTGAGACTGCCGGGCGGGTTTTCCGGGCCATGCAGCTTGGCGGGTACATTTACTACTTGCAGAAATTCATCGAGCACGATAACCGTGATCTGCGTGTCCTGGTGCTGGGCGGGGAATGTCTGGCTGCCATGCAGCGTGTCTCGGACGGGTGGAAGACGAATTTGGCCGCAGGCGGGCGCGCCGAGCCCTTTGCCTTAACAGACGAAGTGCGCACAGCCAGCCTAGCCGCCGCCCGGGCAGTTGGAGCAGACTACTGCGGTGTGGACCTGTTGCGCAGCCCGCAGGGTGAACTGTTCCTGCTGGAGGTCAACAGCATGCCAGCCTGGCAGGGGCTGCAGCAGGTGACGCCTTTCGCCATTTCCGACCGCCTGGCAGAGTATTGCCTGCAGACACTGCCCACCGTCTGACCTTGCTTGCCGTTTATAATTTCTGCCATGAAAATCTTGCTTGCCGGTATTTCGACCCGGGCCCTGGCGCAGTCGGCCGCGGCTGCCGGGGTGGAGGTCATCAGCCTGGATTTTTTCGGGGACCGCGACCAGCCGACCGGTGCGCAGGTCTACGCCCTGGGGCGCGACCTCCACCGGCCGCTCGAATTGTTCGCCCTGGCCGAGGAAGCGCAGAAACTGGCGCCGACTGTCGACGCCGTGATTATCGAGTTGGGGCTGGAGAATGAGCCGGCCCTGCAGGTGGTCGGCCAGCCAGAGCAGCGCTGGTTCAACCCGGCCGAGGCTGTACGCGCATGCCGGGATTTGAGACAGTTGGCGCCGGTCCTGGCCGGGACAGGCCTGGCCCTGCCGGGAATCGTGCTGCCCGGGGAACCGCTGCCCGGGATCGGACGCTGGCTGGTCAAGGATACCAGACACAGCGGTGGCTTGGGGGTGCGGGAATGGGATGGGAGGACTCCGCTTGCACCTGCAGAGATTCCTGGAGCGTTTCGTGGAAGGTACGTTGGGCTCGGCTTGTTTCCTGGCGGATGGTAGAGATGCATATTTACTCGGCCTGACCCGCCAGTATGCCGGGGTGGCTGCGCTTGGTGCCGGTCAATTCACCTGGTGCGGCAACGTCACGTTGCGCGGGGAGGAGCCACTAAACACCTTGATCTCTGATGCAGTCCAGTGCCTTGTCCGGACCTGCGGCCTGGTGGGCATGAACGGGATCGATTTCATCGTCGGTCCGGAAGGTCCGGTCCTGCTGGAAGTTAACCCGCGCCCGCCCGCCTCGTTCGAACTGTTCGAGCGCCAGTTGGGGGTCAACGCCTTCTTTCCCCACGTCGACGGCTGTCAGGGCCGCCTGCCGGCCAGGCTTCCCCGACCGTCTTCCGGACTGGCCTGGGGGAAAGGCATCCTGTATGCCTGCCGGGAACTATCGGTGGGCGACACGGCTGGCTGGGAGGCACAGGGCATCGTCGACATCCCGCGCCTGGATGAGATTATTCCTGCCGGTGGGCCGATCTGCACGGTGCTGGCCTCAGAGGTCGACCCATTCACCTGCTGGCAGCAGGTGCTGAAAAAGGCCATTAGCCTACAGAGTAAGTTAATGTATATCGGGAGATAAGATAACGTCAAGACTCATTACATCTTTCAAGGGATGACAAAGAAGCGGGGAAATCACGATCGGTAAAATCCACGACAGATTTAAATATCTACTGAATTCTCAATAAGTAGTGTTGCCGGGGTGCGGTCCGTTGCCGCCGCTCACCAGCCCGGCGTGGCTGATGGCGTGGGGAGCGGACCCTTGAAAGTGCACCACCTGTGCCCGCGGCAAGGTGCAGGCAAGGGCAGGCGGCCGGTTGCGCAGCAGGGGTGTTTCGGGCGGGAGTTGGTCGGCGACGGAATAGATGCGGACTACTTCACTTCCACCAGCACTGCCCGGACGAGCACACGGTACTGGTAGGAATTGCTGGCTTCGTCGTAACCACGACAGGTCACCAGCGTCAGCCACGGTAGATCCTCATGCTTGAGCATTGCCGCCGTATCATCCGGCAAGACCTGCTGGACACTGCGTACTGCGTAAACGTACTGCGCGCCCCCGGCGTGCACAATGACTTGGTCATTCCACCAGAGAGTGTTCAGGGCGATAAACGGACCAGGCTGGCCGAAGGCATCATACACATGCCCGGTCAGCACCGAGTTACCATTCCAGGTGGGATAGGCTGAACCGTTCAGCCAGCCGGCATCCTTCCCCAGCCAGGTGACATCCCAACTTCCATCGGCCGCCTGTGGCACGCCCACGATCGGCATTTGCGCTCCCAGCCGCGGCACCTCCAGCCACAGGTCACCCAGGTCCGCATAGGAAACCGTTTGTGCCGGCAGTGGAGTTGCCCGGTTCGGCGCAAAGCCGGTGGAGGGCATAACGGCGGGAGCGGGGGCTGAGGCAGGGGCAGAATCGGCAATGCGGAAGTTTAGGGCCATATCCGTGCCGCCGTTCAGAGGACTGCCAGCCAGGTCGGTGATGGAAGTCGTCCCGCAAACGAACAGGCGGTACTGCCCATCCGGCAGCGGCGCGCCATTGTTAAGTGTCACGGTCGCCACGAAGGGACCCGCGCCTCTGTGATTATCATAGGTCACCGGCCCGGTCGGGATCTGGACATCGTCTCCGAGCGGTTGCCCGGTTGCGGCAAAGTCCTGATGGGGCATGTACACACGGGCTTTTCCGTCAACATCGTCCCCGAGCGGTTGCCCAGCGGCAGCGAAGTCGGCACAGGTGTTGGTATCGTAGATCTTGTTCGGGCCGGCCTGCAGGAGCAAGTAATTGTCCGGGTTGGTGATCGCCTTCAGATCGGTGTTGTCTGGTGGGTTGTAGGCATCCATGCTGAAGAGCACTTCCAGGCTGGTGAAATGGCTGGTATAGCTGCCATTATCCTGGATGGTCGTTACACCCGGGTTGCCGATCACCCCGTTAGCGATCACAACGATGGTCGTTTGGTCAATGACGTAAAACTCATCCGTCCCGATGGAGGGATGGGCGCCCAGCAGGTTGCCGGACAGGTCGGAGATGATGTTGGTGGGAGCGAAGCCCAGGGCGAGCGTGCCATTGCCGGCCACGGTGCTGACGTTGACGTCATACACACTGGCGCTCACAGCCGTGACTGTGTTGAGCGTGCCAGTGACCGTCCTGCTCTTTATCAGGCGGAAGCTGTCCAGGGTCACGTGCTGTACGTCCTCGTTGAAGGTCACCCGGAAGGTTACATTGTCTGCGTTGGCCGGATTCGTGGCCGGATCATGCCGCAGGATAGAAACGACCGACAGGGTGACGGATGGCGTGGATGTCGGTGTGCCAGTACTCGTCGGAGTGCTACTGAGTGTGGATGTCGGTGTGCCGGTACTCGTCGGAGTGCTACTGGGTGTGAATGTCGGCGTGTAGGTCAGCGTATCGGTAGGCGTATCCGTCGGAGTATCGCTCGGCGTGAACGTTGGGGTGTTGGTAGGTGTATCCGTGGGCGTATTGCTGGGTGTGACCGTCGGTGTGTTGGTAGGTGTATCCGTGGGCGTATTGCTCGGCGTGAACGTTGGGGTGTTGGTAGGCGTATCTGTCGGCGTATTGCTCGGCGTGTAAGTGGGAGTATCCGTCGCCGAGGTCAAATTCGTCAGGGCGAAATCCACGCTGGGCGCGCCGGACGCGCTGGCTGTCACGTTATAGGGGCCGCCGACCGTGCCATTGGCAATGGCACTTACGCTCACCGTGCCATCCGAGCCGATTGTGGCCAGGCTGCCGCTAATGCTGGCACTGGCGCCGGAAGAGGGGGCAGAGAAGGTCAGCACGCCGCCATCCACCGGATCGGCCGGGGTGGCGTTGGAGGTTACGTTAACGCTGAGCGGGTCAGTGAAGGCGGTGTTGATGACGGCGCTTTGGCTATCGCCGCCGGTTTTGCTCAAGGTGAAGCCCTGCGACTCGAACGCGCCGATGTCGCAGGTGGAACCACGCGTCACGCCGCGCTGGTCGGTTGACGGACAGTTGGAGCTTGTCCCGTTGATTGCCGCTGAACCAGGCAAAAGTGGGAAGGTCTGCGTGCCGCCACCATAATTGCCGAGCGCACCGAGCAGGATGGAGGCCGAATTGGTGAAGCCTGTCCCGCAAGTGGAGTCATCTGCGAGGTCGTTTCCGGCAGTTGGGATGGGATTGGAAACGTCCCCATAAAAAACACAATTCCCACCTGTTGCACCCTTGACCAGAATGTTGTTGTACAAATTTGCAGTCAGGCTTCCGCCGGAGACCTGGTTGACTTGTTCAAGGTAAAGGTTGCCGCCGCTTGAAGCAGCGTTATTTGAGATGGTATTGTTGGTGAGGGCGATCGCGAGAGAAGCGGCATTTGCCGACGCATAGACTGCCCCGCCCGACCCGGTTGCGCTATTTCCCTGAAAAGTGTTATCGGCAGCGATTATGGGCAGGGGAGCAGCATACGAAGCGGCCAGCGCACCACCATCGCCGGAAGCTGAATTGTTAATAAATGTATTGCCCGTCACGGTTGAAGTACCTGTGCTCCCTGTAGGACCGCCGCTTGCGATAGCCCCACCAGGTCCGGAGGAGGTTGTATTGCCTGTGAAGGCGGAGTCGGTCACCAGCAAGCTGCCACTAGAATTCCAAATGGCGCCTCCCCCGCCCCAAACGGCAACGGCACTGTTGCTGGTAAAGGTGCTGTTTTCCACCGTCATCTTACCGCCTACATTGACAAGGGCGCCTCCTCCATAGCCTGTATTACTATCGAAAGAACTTCCCGTAATCGTCGCAGTGCCAGTGGGACCGTTGGCAGTAGCGCCCGCACCGGCGGTACCTGAGGCCTGGTTGCCGGTAAAGGTGCTACCTGTCACTGTCAATGTGCCTAAATTGAGAATGCCGGCACCGAACGCGTAGGTTCCGCCGCCGCCCCAGGAAGCGATCTGGTTGCTGGTGAAGGTGCTGCTGGTCACCGTCAAAGCCGCGCCAGCGTTATTGAAGATTGCGCCTCCTCCCAAAGCATTGTTGTTGGCGAAAGTGCCATTGGTCACTGTGAGAGCGCCGCTGTTGTTAATGCCACCGCCGTAATTTGATCCATCACCCTGGGTAATCTTCAGACTGTTCAATGCTGCGGTTACCCCGCTATCAACCGTAAAAACTACCACGGCAGTGTTGCCATCAATGGTCACCTGGCTGGCCAGTGCCGAGCCGTCTATCGTCACGTTTCGGTTGAGTTCCAGGGTGGATGCCAGGGTGATGGTGCCGCCTGACAGGCTCGTGGCAAAGGTGATGGTATCCCCACTGGCGGCGGCGGCAATGGCTTCGCGCAGAGAGCAGTCCGAATCGCAAACGCCGTCATTGGTATCGGCGGCTTTCGTGACCGTCCAAGTGGTGGCAGCCGCACGTACCGGCGCAACCGGCAGGCCCGCCAGCGCCCCCACCAGCAGCGCCAGCGATATGCCCGATCGGATGGAAAGGGGAAGGAAACCGTGCTTTGCGCCCCAAATTTTCATAATGCCGCCTCCCAAAAAAATACAAAAAAAAAACCACAGGGATGAATACCTGTGAGCCTAGGCCAAAATCGCCGGGAAAATGTACGATTCCACTGAAATATTTCGGGAAATATGCGTTGTCTGGATGATTGTGATTTGGGTTACATTATAATCTGTTTTTAATCTTAAGCAGCGTTATTGGGCAGTTGACCGCATTCACCGTACCATCGTCAGCGGCAGATTGCACGGTCAATGTTGCTGCGTAAGCGGGTGTAACCCCCAGCGTGCTGAAGGCCAGTGCCAACAGGGCTAATACGATGATCATCGATCTCTTTACAGGGGCCATTATTTCGTTATTCTCCATGTTTACCGGGCAAACGCATCCCCTTCTTGGATCATTATGACCCGGCTCCCGGAACTTTCTTGCTGACGGGCATATTCAGCGCGCTCGCCAGCGCCTCCATCGTTTCGCTATCCATACGCTTGAGGCTGTTCCTTTCGGCATGGGTCAGGTCGAAACCGGCCAGTTAGCATAAATTCCTCCCCGCGCACATTGGCAAAAAATACGCGTATTAACCCCAATTCAATATGGAAATCCTCGTATTCGGTGCTGCCTATGCCTGGTGTGTCCCGGTGCAGAACCTTGATGGCACGCTCAGCATTCAGCGCCTGGTGCGTGGCGCGGTAGAGCTGGGCGAAGGCCCCCTGGCCCACCAGGGCTTCGAGGCGATATTTGTCATTCAGAATGAGTTGTCCGGGTTGGTATGACACGCGCCATCCCTTCACCTGTCATTTTACAATGCTCAAAGCCCCGGTCCAGTCCTTGTACGTCGGACTCCTCGCATGAAACTGGGGGAGAGTAGGTTATTGACCGATTGAACACTGAACCTGTTGAGATAAACGAATATTAGAACCGGTGGTATTTACCAGATAAAAGCCATTACCTCTGGAAAAAATAATTGCCTGGCTATCTGGCGACCATGCATTGTTTGGAAATCCTGATGAGTTTGGATATCCTAACGGTTCGTTTCCTGGTATCAACTTCCTTAATTCGCTACCGTCGTTATTCATCAAATAATTTTGATCAATACCCCCAGCATCAGAATAGAAAAGAATAAGATTGCCATCTGGGGACCAGATGGGGTGGAAACTTCTCGCATGGAGATTTGTTATTTGCTTTCGACTGCTTCCGTCTATATTCATGATATAAATTTCAGAAATATTAGAGGTATTCCATGAGGCAAACGCAATGTGCTTGCCATCTGGTGACCAATAAGGCATCCAGTCGCCAGATGGGTTGGAGGTTAGTTTGCGAACATTTGTTCCATCTTCGTTCATTAGATAAATAGACGCATATCCATCTCGCCAAGATGTGAAAGCTAATTGTTTTCCATCTGGAGACCATGCTGGTAATGAATCCCAGCCAGGGCTGAAAGTTAAGCGATTTACATTCGATCCATCAATATTCATGGTATAGACTTCACGATCACCATCTCGTTCCGAAAAAAAGGCAACCTTTTTACCGTCAGGTGATACAACAGAATCGCCATCATCGTATGAATTATTGGTGAGTCTCAAAACATCTGATTCGCCTGTTTTTAGGAGATAGATATCAAATTTTCCATTATTACATGTTGAATTATAAGTAAAAAACCATGACTCAGATACTTCATTGGCGGTTGGGGAGATTGTAGGTGCAGGTGTGGCGGGTGCAGCAGTGGCAGGAGCAGCGGTCGCAGGTGCTTGAGTTGCAGGAGCGACGGTTGCAGGAGTGGGAGTACCTTGGACAACCCGCCACACCACGGGAGTGGCTGCCGGTGCATATGTATGGATAATATATATCCAAGCTACAACCATTACCAGTGCTACTCCCGCCCAGGGCAGCCAGCGGTTGGATTGTCGGACAGGTCGGGCAGGTCCGACAAGTCCTACAGGTTCAACAGGTCTGACAGGTCGGACAGGTTCGTGAGGAATGGAAGCTGCCTGGCTGGCAGGGGCGGGGCGTTCCACTGACTGCTCTGGTTCCGTTGTCCATTCTTCCACCTTCCCGTTTCTTCCTTCTTCCTTCCCACTTATCGCCACCTGCTCCAACGCCTCGGCAAACTCTTCCACCCCAGCATAGCGCTCTTCCAGCTTTTTCGCCATGGCCTTGCGCAGCACCGCCTCGGTACCCGCAGGCACGCCCTGCGGCCACTGTTCTGGTAATTCAGGGCCGGTCACCAGGTGCCGTGTGACGACCTGCTCGGTGGTATCCCCACCAAAAGGCTTGACCCCGCTCAGCATCTCGACCAGCACGCAGGCCAGCGAATATTCGTCCGTGGCCGGCGAAGCCGGCGGCTTGCCGTTCCACAGTTCCGGCGGCCGGTAAAAGGGTGTCCCGACCGCGCTGGAGCTGGAGGAGCTGGAGGATTGAACCGCCTTCGCCAGGCCGAAATCGCTGATGACCGCCTGGCCATCTTCGGTGAACAGGATGTTCTCGGGCTTGATATCCCGGTGGACGATGCCGCGCTTGTGCGCCGACTGCAAGCCCGCGCAGACCTGCCGGATGATCGCCAACGCTTCGGGAAATGCGATCCTACCTTCCTTATCCAAGCGCCCACGCAGGCTGCCGCCAGCATAATAACGCATGGCAATGAAGACGCGTCCATCCACTTCCCCCGCGTCATAGACCGAGGAAATATTGGGGTGCTCGAAAGAGGCCATGACCTTGGCTTCGGAAAGGAAGCGTGTCACAAAATCAGGGTCAACCATTAACTGGGGGTGCAGGATTTTCAGCGCCACGGCCCGCCCAAGCAGGCTGTCGGTGGCGCGGTAGACGCTGCCGAATCCACCTTTACCAAGTTGTTCGTGGAGGATGTACCGACCAAAATGGATCTCTTCTGCCATAGGCCCTCCTGTCGGGGATAAGACTATTATATAGGAAAAAAGAGTCCAAGTGATATCAGCAGATTTCCACTTACATCACACTCAACCTCGGCCGGTACTGCAGCGCCTCCGCCAGGTGAGCTCGGCTGGATGCTCTCACTCCCCGCCAGGTCGGCGATCGTGCGCGCCAGTTTGAGCACCCGGTGATAGGCCCGGGCCGAGAGCTGCAACTGGCTCATGGCCGTCTGCATCAGGAGCTTGCCGGTCTCGTCCAGCGCACAGAACTTGCGCACCTCGGCCGGGCGCATATCCGCGTTGCAGGTTATGCCATCCGGGCGGACGCCGTCCGCCCCTACGGCAAACCGATTCGCGCTGGCGCTCACGGGCGGCTTCGACCCGTTCGCGCACCCTGGCGGACGACTCGCCCAAACGTGTCTCGGACAACTTCTCGTACTCCACGCGCGGCACTTCCACGTGGATGTCGATGCGGTCCAGCAGCGGGCCGGAGATGCGCTTCTGGTACTTGGTTACCACCATGTTCGAACAGGTGCAGGGTTTGACCGGGTCGCCGTAATAGCCGCACGGACAGGGATTCATGGCGGCAACCAGTTGGAAATTGGCCGGGAAGGTCAGCGAGCCCTGCGCCCGGCTGATGGTGACGACTTTGTCTTCGAGCGGCTGGCGCAGCACTTCCAGCACGCGCATGCCGAATTCGGGCAGTTCGTCCAGGAAGAGCACGCCGTGGTGGGCCAGCGAGATCTCGCCCGGATGCGGCCAGTTGCCGCCGCCCACCAGCCCGGCGTGGCTGATGGTGTGGTGCGGGGCGCGGAAGGGCCGGTTGCGCAGCAGGGGCGTTTCGGGCGGGAGTTGGTCGGCCACCGAATAGATGCGGGTCACGTCCAGCGACTCGTCGATGGACATCTTCGGCAGGATGCCCGGCAGGGCGCGCGCCAGCAGGGTCTTGCCGGCGCCGGGCGGGCCGATCATCAAGACATTATGCCCGCCGGAGGCAGCCACTTCCAGGGCGCGCTTGACATGCTCCTGGCCCTTGACTTCGCCGAAATCCGTCGGCGGGAAAAGCGGGGCATCTTCCACTTCGATGCGGGTGTAGGCCGGGATGGGCTTGCGCCCGGCCAGGTGGTTGTACAGCGCCGCCAGCGAAGAAACCGGGATGACTTCCAGGTCGGGGATCAGGGCGGCTTCGGCCGCGTCCGCTTCGGGCACCACGATCCGCTTGAAACCGGCCTGGCGGGCGGTGGCGGCCATCGGCAGCACCCCGCGGGCATGCCGGACGGTCCCATCCAGCGAGAGTTCGCCCACCACCATCATCCCTTCGGCGGCTCCGGGCGGCAACATGCCGGTGTAGATCAGCACACCCAGGGCGATGGGCAGGTCATAGGCCGGGCCTTCCTTGCGGACGGAGGCCGGGGCCAGGTTGACGACCAGGCGCTTGCGCGGGTAGGGCACCCCGGCATTGCGCACGGCCGCCTGGACACGTTCGCGGCTCTCCTGGATGGCGGCATCCGGCAGACCGACGATGGTCATGCCCGGAAAGCCGGAGGTGTAGTCCACTTCCACTTCGACCACCACCCCGTCCAGACCGATGACAGCACAGGAATAGACTCGCGCAAGCATGAGGTAAAGTGTAGACGGAAACAAAGGATACGTCAACTGGCACCACAAAAAAGTCGGTGTTTACTATAACGTCTCCATTTATCTAGCGAGCTAGCGAGCACAGCCGATTGAATTGTAGGTGGGAATTATGTATACTGATAGTGAAGGTGTATCGAACTAAGCCTCGGATATATCCTTGGCTGCCTCATCCATCCCTAAGATCATTAATTTGCCGAGCGTTGGTTCGATCTTTGGACTTAGGAAGATGTTATGAGACACGTTCCTGTTCTGCTGACAAAAATAATCTATTATCTATTGCTGATTTGTGCATTGCTCCTTAGCTCGTGCACAGCAATTCCAGAGCCAACAATCATCGTAACAACCAGGCCGCCTGAGCCGACGCCAGAGCCAACAGCCACTGCTACAGGCCCCGCGGCCTCTCGAACTCCAGCCTCTGCTGCGGAGGTGAGAAAGATCGCGGCAACATTCGAAGCGGCTACGAAAGCCAAGGTCGAGGCGTGGAACTCCGGAGATCTCAACGACATCCGGGCCCTGTATACCGATGACATTGTGTTCGACGACCCTACCACCTTTGACCACCGAGTCGGGATCGCTGACCTGATGGATATGGCCCGCCTGTTCCTGCGTGATAACCCGGCGACCAGGAGGCGGATCACAAACCATTTTATCGGATTGAAGGATAGTCTGGCTACATACGATTACTGGGGTGTTCAAGTCAACAACTACGAATTCACACCGGACGACCCATTGCTGCAAGTTTTTCTGTTGGAATTGCGCGGCGACCTTATTTCTTCCTGGACTCTGCTCTACGGATTCGCGACCATGGAGAAAACCGAGCTCAGATCCAAGACCCTCCTCGACCTGACGAGGTCGCTGCTCACATCGTATGCTTCGGCATGGTCTTCTGGGGATCCCAACCTCGTCGGTGCTCTGTATGCAGCAAACTCCATACGCGAAGATACGATCTTGGGGGGATATCAGGAGGGGAGTGAGGCAGTAAGGTCATCTGCCGAATCGTTTTTTGCTCGCTATCCAGGTGCACAGTGGACCCTTCTCCAAGCCTTCGGCCAAGGGCAAGGGTACCAGGGAGCACTGCCATTAAACGGTGGAACATTTACGATCAAGATAACCGACTCGGTCGGCCAGCCGTGCAATGTTAATGCAGCCGTACTCCTGAATATATCGGGTGGTCAGATTATCCATGAGAGCTTGTATTACGAGCCTGACTCCCTAATTCGATGCGGCTTAGTGCGATAAGGCTTTTGCTGAATCAGCCAGGCAGGCTTCCCCCTCTCTGGGCATGAGCGGATTATGGAGGCTGTTCTCATTTCAGCTTTCATCTCTGTTTATCCCCGCTAGATAGGCATTACCGAACGCTCTCATTTGGGGTAAAAATAGATCGTCGCATCCGGCGTCTGACGGTACACCACTAATCCCTTGACCAGCAGGTCCAGCCGTTCGGCCGAGTCCTTCCCGTATGCCTGCAGGAACTCCGGCGAGAGGTCGTTGAAATCCACCAGCGCCGCGCCGTTCTGGCTGAAAAGCTTCTGCAGCGGGTCATTCGGGTCGGACCCGTACGCGTCGCCCTGCGCCAGGAAAGCCGGGGAGAAGTTCATGGTCAACGGGTAGGCCGGGCGGTCGGCCCAGAGCAGGAGAATATTGGGCCGGGTGGAAATGAGCGGGGTATCCTTCGGCAGCGCCTGGACGGCCTCGACGATGGGGGAATTCTCCCAGGTGCGCAGCCCCCGGTCGATATGCCCACCGGAAATGAAGGCAGTACTCTCCGGTGCATATTGGAACAGGAACAGCGCGGCCACAACCCACGGGATGATTTTCAACCAACCCCACGCGCCGGTCAGCCAGCTTTTCCCCCACAGGCTGCATGCCGCCAACAGGGCGATCGCATTGCTGACGTAGAGCGGCAGCAACATCCGGTCATCGATGGTGGGAGGGAACGAGGTAAAAGCCGTGGTGCTTGCCAGGAAGGCGATATAGCCAAGGGAGAAGAGGCCGAAAATCCCAAGCAGATATAAATCACCGCTGGCTTCCTTGTATATCATCTTGCGGGTCGATCGCCGGTAAGCGAAGGCCGATAAAATGACCACGACCAGTACACCCAATACCAGGAAGGCCAGTTGTTCCCGGTATGGGATATGGGCGAGCCTGTCCTGCAGAGGCATCCAACCCCACAGCGTGCTGACCATTGCCAGCCGGAATGGCTGCAACCGGCCCAAGATGCCACCCAGCCCCAGGCTGGTCCGCCCGGCCACGGAATGGTTGGCACCGAAATACGACCATCCGAACCAGGCCAGGAGCGGCAGGCAGGCCAGGACAAAGTACAGGACGGATTTCTTCAACCGGTTGGACCATTTCTCCCGGCAAAATAGAAAGACACTGACCGCCCCCGCTCCAACCAGGGATACGCCGATGTAGCGCGCCAGGGAAGCCAGCCCTGCCACCAGCGCAGAGATCACCAGGAACCGGATATGGCCGGCGCGAAAATAGAGGAGCAAGAGAAAACCGCTCAGGATGCACAAGAAGATGAATAAGGGCTCCGACATGGCCGCGGTGGACATTATCAACATCTCCGGGAAGGCCAGGATAAGCAGGCCGGCCAGGATGGAGTATGCGGGGGAAGCGCTGTACCGCCAGAAGAGCAGCCCGGTGAGACCAATGGTCAAAGCAAGCGCAACGATGTTCAGCCAACGGGCGGCATCGACCAGGTCCGGCCCGAGCAGGCTGACGGCTCCGAGGACGATGGAGTAGAAGGGCGGGTGCAGACTGATCCAGTAGAAAATGCCCGTGGGCGAATAATACCCAATCCCAATCCCGCGCAGCATATTACGGGCTGAGACCAGGTACTCGACCGAATCCGCGCCGCCCCAGGGGCTGAGCGCCGTGCCGTAGAAAATGACCCAGGCCCCGAAGAGGCTCAAGAGGCCGACCAGGATTGCATAGAAAACCAGCAAACGCGGCTGGAGGGAAGACTTTACCCTGGCTGCGAGAGTTTTCTGAAGTGTTGTTTTAATGGATTTTACTGGAGAAATCATATCTGATCTGAGCATATCTATCGCCAATTATTTCATGGCGGCATGAGCAAGTATAGGTAAGAATGAAGCGAAAGTCAACCAACGGAAATTCCCCAACTTGCATTTACCCGGATATGACCAGCGGATGTTGATGCCGAATGTGGATACTTTTATTTTGATAAACCATCGGCCTAAATGTTATTTATTCTCGCCGGTATTTTGCATTGGAATTATCAAACCAGCTACTTTTAGATAAGGCGATTTTATTTTTTCTGATGTAAAGACTTCTTCTGCTATCTGCTTACATACTCCATCCAATCCTGGAAAAAGGGTTGCTGGGCCGATATTGTACTTTTTCATCAAGGAAGTCAAAATTACATCTTTTACTGTAGAGCTAATGATTAGTTTTTTACCCTGATCACCTATATGCAGTGGTTTTAGGGAATCTTTGCTGATAGTAAAGCATGCCGCTTGTGCAGGTATACGGGGCGAGATATGAGGGGGTACCAACATGTAATCTTTGGTGATCTCAAGAGGGTTAGAAGCTTTTTCGTAATTAATCGTTTCAAATGATTGCGAGACATAGACTACCCCGTCAAGGGAGGAATCATTATTTACAGCAAAGAATAAGGCGACAAGAGGATTCGCAGTCCAGTCCAAGAGACGGGTCGGTAATCCATGATGTTGCGCGAGTATTAACCATTCCCAATCGTTTGTTGGTTGCAATTCTAAAAAGGGAATCGAACGTAATTTAAATTGCCTGAGGATCGATTTCTCATTCGACTTTAATGAATATTGGTCATGATGATATCTGCCAAGGGATGGTATAAGATCGTATTCTTTGTTTGATAATCCACGAAAGAGGGTGCCTGATGTGTTGGATATTTCTTCAAAGAACTCTGACAAACTTGATATAGTAATTTCGGTTTTTCTTTCAGCCATAGGATTTCCCTTGATACCAGGCAGTTCTTAACTGCTAGTTCTAGATCCAAACCCAACCTAAATCCTGTATATTACCCATCATCCTAAACCGTAGCCCATCATCGAGCGAGCGTGTCTAAATGGAGTTTTTTTCATCTGCTGCCGGCAGCCCTCCGGCCGGCCTGGCCGCCTTGACTGCCCTGACGATCGCCTGCGCCAGCACTTCGGCGGCATACGCCCCCACGGTGCTCACATCGGCTTTCCTCTGTCCGGTGGCGAGCGCAAAGACCGTGTCGCCATCCAGCATGGTGTGCGCCGGGCGGATCGGCGCGTGCCAGCCCATCCTGCGCCATCTGGGCCACCTTGGTGGCCTGGGCTTTGTCGAACTTGGCGTTGGTCGCCACCACCGCGATGACGGTATTGCCGCCGGTGGCAAGGCTCAGGATCGTCCGCCCGGCCAGCGTTTGCATCACCTTCAGCGTGTCGGCAAAGGGACCCGCGCCGCCCAGTTTGAGCGGGCCAAGTTTCGTGGGACGCGCCCCGGCGATGATCTGGCCGGTGGCCGGGTCCAGCACATCGCCGAAAGCGTTGACCGCCACGATGGCGCCGACCAGCACCCCGCCGCCGATCTCCAGGCTGGCTGTGCCCAGGCCGGATTTCATCGCCCCGCCCATGCCGAAGATCTTGCCCACCGTGGCGCCCGTTCCCGCGCCGACGTTGCCCTCGGCCACCGGGCCGGCGTGGCCGCACTGGATGCAGCGGCATAGCCCATTTCCAGGTCCGGGTGGCGGGCGGATTTGCCCAGGCCCAGGTCGAACAGGATGGCGGCCGGGACGATCGGGACACGCTGTGCCCCCATGCCGTAGCCGATCTTCTGTTCCGCCAGGTATTTCATCACGCCCGAGGCGGCATCCAGGCCGAAGGCCGAGCCGCCCGCCAGCACCACCGCGTGGACTTTGTCCACCAGGTTGATCGGGTTCAGCAGATCGGTCTCGCGTGTGCCGGGAGCGCTGCCGCGCACATCCACTCCGCCGACCGCCCCCTTGCGGCAGAGAATGACCGTGCAACCGGTCAGGGCCTCATCATCCTGGGACTGGCCGACTTCAATCCCCGGGATGTCGGTAATGGCGTTGTTGCGTTTCATAGGAGTTCTATTTCAGGCTGCGGACCAATTCGAGAAATTCGTCCCACTCTTCTTTGAAAAAGTGCATCGTGACGTTGTTGAGTTCCAGGTGATAGGTGGTCTCGCCATCCGGTTCTTCGGCTTTCCAGGCCAGGTAGCTCTCGGTCTCGGCCAGGGTTTCGGTCTTGGGTTCAGGATCAGTTTTTGGGCATGGTTAAATCTCCTTTTCGATATTCTCATTATACGGACTTATTGGTTGAAATGCATACTCAAAATATGGTTTATCTGTCATCGTTCCGGTGCCTTGAGGCCGGTCATTCTCTGTTTCCGGCGGTTGCCTGCCTCTGCGCTTTCGCCAGCCAGGTGCGCAGCCTGTGCAACGGACGCGTCATCGGCAGCGGAGGCAGGGCTTCTTCAGAGCCGGCCAGGGGTCCTCATCCAGCATCTTGCGCATGGTGTACCGGCCAAACAATTGCAGGGTGGCCAGCAGGGGCGCGGCGATGACAATCCCCAGGATGCCGAGCAGGTTGGCGGCGATGATGGCGGCGATCAGCACAAAAGCCGGGTGGACTTTCAGCGTCTGCGCCATGAGGCGCGGGGACACCAGATTGTCGTAAACCTGGTCGATCAGCAGGGCAACAACAATGGCAACGATGGTATAAGTCAGTGGCGCAAGCCCGAACGGGTTGGCGCCCTGGAAGTAGGTGACCAGGCCGAGCACGATGTAGTTGATGGCTGCACCGATGTAGGGCAGGAAGCTGGCGAACCCGCCGATCAAGGCGATCGGGATGGCGTAATGGACCCCCAGGATGCTCATCAAAATCGTATAGGTGATAACCTTGGAGAAGAAAATGATGATCTGGCCGCGCAGGAAGGCGTTCCAGATGCGCCCCAGGCGCAGGCTGAGCTTGTGGATATCATCGGTATAACCCGGGATTCGAAATGCAGGATGCCCTGGCGCATCCCGCCACTTTCCAGCAGGAAAAAGTACGAGACCACCACGACGAATGCCGTCCAGCCGAGCGTGGAGGCCGCTCCACCGGCCAGGGTCCCGACCAGTCCTCCCAGCTTCCCCAGGGCTGGCTCAACGTAGGACAGGATTTGCTGGCCGATGGCCTGCCAGTCAAACGTCGAGAAGTCGAAGCCGGAAAGGTCCCAGCATGACAACCTTGTGGGAAAGGCTTGCAATGAAGTCAGGCAGTCCATTGATATAGTTCTGGACGGCGGTGATCAGGTTCTGGATCTGTCCGACCAGGCCCACCCCGCCCCAGGTGACCAAGGAAAGCAGGATCAAAATAAAAACAAGGTAAATAAGATTGACCGCCAGCCCCCAGGAAAAATGTGCTTTTCTTTTCAGGAATGAGACCAGCGGGTGTAAAAGATATGCAAGCACAAATGCCATCAATACCGGGCCGATGATGGCTTGAAAACGTACCAGCAGTGCGCCCAGGACGAAAACGATCGTCAGGGAAACGACCAGTTTGGTCATCGAACCCCAGCGCGGTGAGGCAGGAGGCTGAGTCTTTTCCATGATTTTCTCCTTGGTGTATTCTCGTGACGTCAGTACGAAACCGGCACAAGTTAAGTACTCGGGTGGCTGATTATATTCTATCGTCAAGAGAACAGAATTTTCAACAAGGCGTTTTTCAACCGTTCCACTTCCTGGAGCGTGTTGTAGTGGACCGCACCCACGCGCACCATGCCACCTTTGTCTTCCAATCCAAGCTGCTCGGTCACGTTAATGGCATAATAATTCCCATCCCAGACATAAATACCTTCCCGGGCCAGTTTCTCGGCAACAACGCGCGGGGGCAGGTCGTTCAAGCGGAAGGAAAACGTCGGGACGCGCTCATCCAAACGGCGGACATCCGTGAGGCCATAAATTGTCAAGCCGGGAATGGACTGCAAAGCATGGTCAGCAATGCCCGGCTAAGCTCGAACTCGTGGGCACGAATGGCAACCATGGCCTGCTTGAGTTCCATGCGGCGACCCTGGTAACCCGCCTCACTCAACCCTTCCGACTTGCTCGCTCCCAAATTCCTTGCCGACCCATTCGAAATATTCGATGGCTCCAAGCACACCGGCAATGCCCTTCGTGATTTTGTGTGCCGGTTTCGAACTTGCCCGGTAACCGATCCGTGGCCGGACGCACTTTGTAGGCAAACAACTGCTCCAATAATTCACGCTTGCCATACAGGATGCCTGCATGGGTTCCAAAAAATTTATAAGCCGAAGAAACCAGAAAATCACAATCCAGTTTTTGTACATCGATGGGCCCATGCGGAGCATATTGGACAGCATCTATATAGACCAATGCGCCCACAGCATGCGCCATTTTGATGATTTTCGCAACCGGGTTGATGGTTCCCAGCGAGTTGGAAGCATATCCCACCGCCAACAGGCGCGGCTTGCGCTCCAGGGCCTTCTGCAATTGGTCCAATTTCAGGGTCCCATCTTCCACGTTGAAATCCACCCAGTTCACCTTGCAGCCCCGCTCCTGGGCCGCCAACACCCAGGGGGTCACGTTGGCATCGTGGTCAAGCCGGGTGACCACAATTTCCTCTCCTTCCTGCCAGTCGCGTGAAATCGAGCGGCTGATGTGAAAACGTGAGCGTGGTCATGTTGTTGCCGAAAACGATCTCTTCCGGACTGGCAGCATTATAGAAATCCGCCATGGCGCGATGGGCTTCGTCCAGAATGGCATCGGAGGCGATACTGGTTGCGAAGGCGCCCTGCATGGTTGGCATTGCATTCCAGCAGATACCGGTTCACGCGTGCAAGGGATTGTTTGGCGATTTGCGTACCGCCAGGGTTGTCGAAAAAAACAGGCGGCCGGTTGAGGGAAGGGAACTGGCTTCGGATGACTGACAAGTCAAGAGACATGGCATGGCCTCCAGAAAAGGATTAAGGGACGGGCGAATTCTATTATAGCTCAAGCCTATGCGGGATACCCCGGAGAGAGCGCAGGTCCGCGATTTCTTGTCCCCTTCGGAGGTGCTGCGCGGGCTACCTCCTGGCGCGAGGGGCATTCGTTTCGTGGAAACGAAAGGAGGAACAAATCGTATGTAAGGGAAAAAATATAGCGGGTAATCCGTAAAAAGGGAGAAGAAATGAGGCGCACATGGCGATAAAGTACATGTTTAGCGTCAAAGACGAAATTTGAGTAGGGTCAAACCTCAGAAAAATGGAGGTCAAATGACTCTGAGCGAAGGAAATGGAAAGCAGTAAACTTGGCAGGATGAGTCGCAAACGGAATCAGAACCCTCAACCGAGTACGAAAGATCAGCGGATCGCCGAATTGGAACTGGAACTGGTGCGGGAGCGCGCCAACCTCCAGAGGCTGCAGATCAACACGCTGAGATTGCAGAAACTGGTGGAGCGCTTGCAAGCGGAGAAGGAGGAATTGCAGCGGGCAGGGAAACGTCAGGCAGCGCCGTTTGCGCGCCGGAAACGGGTGGAGCATCCGAAGAAGCCTGGGCGCAAAGCCGGGCAGGGGAAGTTTTCCCGGCGAGAAAAGCCTGCGCTGAAGCGGGGCAATGCGACGAAAGTGGCCAAACTGCATGGCTGTCCGCAGTGTGGGAGCAAGTTGCGGGACACGCATAAGCATGAGCAGTATGTGACGGATATTCCGAAAACCATTCGTCTGGTCACCACTCGCTATGTGACCTACAGTGGCTACTGCGTCAAGTGTTGCAAGCGGGTGCGCTCGCTGCACCCAGAGCAGACATCGCAGGCCACGGGAGCAGCGGGGGTGCTGGTGGGGCCGAGGGCCAAGGCTCTGGCCGCAGATGCGAAACATCGTTTGGGATGTTCGTACGGCAAAGTGAGCGAATTGCTCAACGATGCCTTTGGGATGCAAGTGAGCCGGAGTGGCTGGTGTCAGGCCGACCAGCGTTTGGCCAAAACCGCCCGGCCGGTCTATCAAGCATTGATTGAAGCGATACGGCGCAGCAGTGTGGTGCATGCGGATGAAACGGGTTGGCGGATCGGCATCTTGTCGGCCTGGTTGTGGGTCTTCACTAACAAAGAGATCACAGTCTATGCTATCCGGGATAATCGCAGCAGTGATGTGGTGATCGAGATCCTGGGGGAGAAATTCAAAGGCATCCTGGCTTCGGACTGCTTTGTGGCCTATGATGATAAAAGGCTGGCAGACTGGCTCAAACAGAAATGCCTGTCCCATTTGCTGAAGGATCTGAACGAGATGGAAGAGAGTAAAACTGGTCGGGCGGTGCGTTTTGCCCAGCAATTGACCGTTGTATTGCGGGCAGCCCTGGCTTTGAAAGCAGAAAAAGCCAGCCTGGATCCAGCCAGCTTCGCCCAACGTGCCCAGACCCTGGAAACCCAACTGGATACCTTGATCTCCAGGCAACGCAATCTGAAAGACCGGGACAATCTCCGTTTTGCCCGCCGTTTGCGTAAACATCGCCCACATTTGCTGCGTTTTCTGTATGTGGAAGGTTTGGATGCCACCAATAACCATGCGGAACGCCAGATACGGCCAGCGGTGATTATCCGAAAAACGAATGGCTGTAATCGGGCGAATGAGGGAGCGGAGACTCACGAGATTTTGGCCAGCGTATTGCTGACTTGTCGTCAACACAATGTTCCTATCCTGGATTACATGGTCAGCTTACAACGCTTCGGTGAAACACCGCCTTCTTTGGTTGCTGCTCCACCTTAACTCGTTTTGAACGCTAAACAAGTACGAAACAAACATAAAACATTTGTTCTAATTTGTCAAGGGGGAATTGTTCTCATAATTTGTGCGTCCGTCTTCCCTGCACGCATGGGCAGCTAGGGCAGGCCCAGCCGGAGGCGGATCTGGCGGTCGGTTTGGGAGTCTGGGGGGAGGGTAAGACTATTGAGCGGATCAATTACGAACGGCAGGACCCGGATGGATTGCACACCCTGCGCGTTGAGCGTCAGCACGACCAGGGCTGACTGGCGCGTATCCGGCAGGCCGGCCTGGTCGAACAGGGCATTGCCCAGGCTGTACAGCACCAGGGTCTTGCCTCGGGCGGTCCGGATCCAGGCAGCCGGTTGCAGCACGTGCGGGTGCGTGCCAACCAGCACCGTCGCGCCGGCCTCGCGCAAACTGGCGGGCCAGCGCCTTCTGCCGGTCGGTGGCGCCGGACTGGTATTCCACTCCCCAGTGGACCGAGACCACCACCAGGGCCCCGCTCGAGACGGGCGGACTGGATGGCCCGGACGGCGGCAGGGACATCCAGGGGCGCAAGGACGTCATCGAAGGCAAGGAAGGCCAGTTTCAGGCCGTGGACCTCCCGGTAGACCGGTTCCGGGCCGGGGCCAACCGGGGTCAGGCCCAGCGCGGCCAAGGCCTGGAGCGTGTCATGGGTGCCGGCCGGGCCGCAATCCAGGCGGTGATTGTTGGCCAGCGAGAAGCATGTCCAGCCCCCAGGCGGGGAAGAGGCTGGCACGGGAAGAATTGGCGCACAGGTTGTACCCGTCCGTGGAGGCAACGGTACCATCTCCCTGTGCCAGGGGGCTTTCCAGGTTGGCCAGGCTCAGGTCGGCGCCTTTCAGCTCGGCGACCAGGGACGCCAGCGAGGCAGGTTGCGGGTGCACGGCGCGCCCGACCATCAGGTCGCCCAGCAGGGCCAGCGTGACGGTCGGAGGCGCGGCCTGGGAGGCGGAGAGGCAGAGCAGGGCCAGCAGGAGGGTGCCTGCACGCAGTCTAATCATTAGGGATGAAAGAATTTCTCCACGAAGAACACAAATTCTCACGAAGGGAAATTTCTTTTTTTTGTGTTCCTTCGTGTACCTTCGTGGAGAAAAATCTTTGCAAGGGAAACTCTCACTGGTTCATGGTGCGACGAACATGCGGGTCCAGTCGGGCTGGGCGGGGTTGGTGCCGGCCTCCACCTGCGCCTGCCAGTGCCTCGTCGGTCAGGCGGCCGGAGGCAGGGACGGTGAACTCGTAATACGAATAGACCGCGCCGATGGCAACCCGCCAGGGCGAATCGGGCAGGACCACGTAGATGGGGGTGGGCTGCCCGTCGGCCTCTTCCAGCGCCACCAGCGTTTGCAGGTCATTGGTGCCGGTGGCCACATCGGCCACCAGGGCGGCTTTCTGGTCGGAGAGGTCACGCGACATCGTCGCCGGTGGTATCGGCGGCCTTCAGGGTGAACTGCTCCAGCGTGCCGCCCCAGTACTGGATGTGCCAGTATTCGTCGTCGGTGATGGTCCCGCCGCTCAGCTCGCGCTGGGAGATATCCTGCAGGAACTTGAGCTCGGAGATCAGGTTGTCGAGGTTGCCGCGCGTCAGGTCGCTGAGCAGGTTGCGGGACTGCAGGCCGTCCTCGGTCATCTGCGCCAGGGCCAGCAGGCGGGCATAGGCTTCCGGGTTCGGTTCCACATAGCCGTGCGGCGGTTTGTTCCGGCCCGCCGCCGCCCATCTCGGCCATGACCTGCTTGGCGTACAGGATGGTATCGTGCTTCAATTCCGTCCAGGAACCCAGGGCGGTCTGCAGGTCTTTGCGCGTCCAGGCCTGGGTCTGCATGAAGGGCGGGTAGGCGCTGCCCTTGGGGGCAATGAGCGGCTGGAAGGAATACAGCCAGGACCAGTACAGGTTCTGGGTCCAGGAATCGGCTCCGAGGGCGGCCACCTCGCTCTTGACCTTGGCCGACTGGGTGTCAAAGTTGACATATTGGTCCTCGCCCATGCCTTTCAGGAGGCTGGCGGCTTCATCGGAACCCATGGCGGCGAAGAAATCCAGCCCTTTGGGCAGGCCGCGCGGCTTTTCCATGGTGCCCACATTGCGCCAGATGACCTGGCCAAAGACATACTCATCCAGGGTGAAGCGCTGGCCCATGAAGCGGAAGCCCTTGGTGACCAACTGCTTATCCTGCTCGATCCAGACCCACATCGAGTTGACCTGGGGCGGCGGGAGGGTCTTGGCAGCCTGCTGGAACTGGGCAAACAGGGCCGGGTCGGCGAACTTGTTCAGGTCGGGATTGGCCCCGAAGACCTGGTCCGAAAGGGCGCCGTATTCGATATAGCCCAGGTCATCCGACTTGCCGACGATGAAGACGGTCGGCTCGTAGATGTTCTCCCACAGGCTGACGGCGGAAGTGCCATCGGAGGCGGTGGCCGAGCGCAGCGCCTGGACCAGCAGCAGGGCCCGGCGGGTCTCGAAATCGTCCGCCTGGCGGAAGGTCAGCCGCCCGTACCACATCATGGCCTTGAAATACATCTTCAGGTCTTCGCTGCGGGTGTAATGGCCGCGCGGGATGTACTGGGTGTAATCTTCGATCAGCTTCATATCCTCGCGGCAGGTCGGGCCGGTCCCAGATGGGCGAGATGGCGGCGGTGCTGGCGGCGTTGATCAGGGCCAGCTCGGCATTGACCATGGCGTCCGCTTCGGCCGGGACCGGGTCCGAGAGGCCCAGGAGCTGGTCGGCCACGGCAAAATAGGCGGCGTTGCGCAGGGCGGGGTCTTCCAGCGCAGTGCCCTTCAGGGACTGGTACTGGGCTGGTGGTGGCGGCCAGCATGGTGGTGGTGAGAGACTTGAGGTCGGCGATGAAGTAGCCGGTTTCCAGGTCACGCAGCATTTTGTCAAAGATCAGGTGGTAGACGTGATAGATCGAATCGGTGGTGATGAAGACCGGGATCTCGTCATAACGGCTCTGTTCATAGATCTGGTAGAACTCGCGGTACTGCCCCGGCACCGGCGCGGCGACCGCGAAGCCATTCTGCGCCAGCAGGGCACGCTGTGCGGCGGTCAGGGTGACCAGGTCGAGACCCTGCACCTGGTTCAGGTCCAGCGGCAGGGTATAGCCCCCGCCGCTGAAGGTCTGCGGCAGGCTGACAGCCGCCTCGCTATATGGTGGCAAAAGGCGGCGGGTATATGCCAGCCGGCGGATGGGTCGGCTGGGCAGGAGCATGGCGGTAGGCGAAGCGGCATTCGGGCTGGCCTGGGCCGGGGCGGTGCGGGCGTGGCTGTACTGAACAGGCCGGGCAACCCGCAACTACAGGCTGCCTGTAACGAGCGCCAGCACCAGAAATACTACAGGATCTTGCGGAAAGAGTGTTTTTCATGGTGTCTCCTCACGGGACAAGAATCAAGATTTCGGCCATCCCTGGCCTGAACGAGGGCCATTTTATAAAATGTCCCTTCCATACTAGAGACGACGGTGAACCCAAATCCGTTCCATTCCCAGACCTTTAATGCGCGCGCAGGGGCGGAGCGGGGATCGGCGTAGCTGCCTTCGAGCGTGACCAACTCCTGGAATTTGTCACCATTCAAGTCTGCCACGGCAAAAGAGCGCACCGGTTCGGCCAGCGCGGAGCCGGCCCACAATTCACCATAGCCGCTGCCGCGCCAGCCGATCAGGATGATCTGGCAGGAATTGCCTTCGGCATCATGAAAACCGGCGATGCGCCCCCCATAAGGCAGCCACTGGTCGACCGGCCAGGGGCGGAAGGGCCGCCAGACGAGCAGGGTCGCCTCGGGTATGCCATCATGGTTCAGGTCAGTGATCCCGGCCTGAACGACCGTCCAGCCAGCCGGGCTTTGCCAGACGGGATGGCCGGCGGAGAGAATTGCCAGGCGGCCATCCGCAAGCGCCAGGCTTTCGGGCGACGCCGTCCCGGTTGAAGTCGGCCCGGCTGGGCAGGCTGATCGGGATGATCCCGGCGGGGAGAGGCACCAGAACGAGGCCGGAGGGTGCCAGTTCCATGCGCGCAGGCTGGCAGGCGAAGTTTGCAAGAGCATGCCGAGGACCAACACGGCCAGTCTAATGAATTTCCGCATCATGGATTCTCGATTTCATTGTACAACCATGGGAAAAGAATCTCAAGTAGAATGACGAATATGGCACGGTTTTCACGAAGTCGGTTAAATTTCTTGATTAAAGAGACATCAGATCTTCCTTGTGAAACTCTGATGCATATGGGAATTCCGTGATTCCCCACAAAATTATCCGTACGTTTGCCATAAAAATATGGTATGCTATTATTAAATAATTGCGTTATCATATAAATAAGGAACTTTTCCAAGCTATTGTTCGTCTTTAATTTATTCACAGGCGTGGCCTTTGGATGTGTTAATCTGCGCCGTCCGTCAACATAGAAGGAGGTTAAGATGAATGCACGACGAGTGTTTGTTCCGGTGGTTTTGGCCCTGACCCTGGTTATGTTCTTTTTGCCAGGGGCGGCCTCAGCCAATTCTATTTCTGGGGTGAATATTAATAGTAATTCCACCTATGCCGATTCCACCACCTATAATTTTGTTGACAACTATGCCTCGGCAGAATGGTCAGGCGGGGGCTCTTATCAGAGAATGGATTCCCCACAACTGGAGAATGGTTCATATGGAGGCCCCGGCCTGGTGGTAAACCACCAAATGTGACCGGCGGGTATATCCGGGGCATCTACCCGGCCTACACGGTCCAGGCAGGCGACCATTTCCAAAGCATCGTCAACTGTGCATACAACGCGTCATGGTTGCTACGTCAATTTCAGATTGATGTACCAGATTGGTTCCGGTCCGGTACATACCTTCTGGTCATTCAATGAACGCTACGATGGTCTTTATTACCGGGCTAACATTGATCTGAGTTCAGCCTGGCCGGACAGAGTGTTAAATTCATTCTCTATATGGCAGATGTCAGCGGGCACGGCTCGCCCTCCGGTGACCGGGCGGAATGGGTGGAAACGAGGATCACCAACGGCTCTGGCGGCGGGTCATATAATCCGAACTCTTCCAGTGGCGTTTGCAACAGGGGATTATTTGTGACGGATGTGACCATTCCGGACGGTTCCCAGTGGGCTCCCGGCGCATCTTTCACCAAGACCTGGCAGATCAGGAATAATGGCACCTGTACCTGGACGCCCAACTATGCCCTGGTCTATACTTTTGGGGACACGTTTGGCGCTCAGCAAGTAGTTCACCTGCCTTCCAACGTGGGCCCGGGTGAGACAGCCGATTTCTCGGTCAATATGGTTGCGCCAAATAATCCTGGTCATTATCGCAGCTATTGGCGGTTCCAGGACGCTTCGGGCAATCAGTTTGGCGTGGGAAGCGGGATGATCACCTTCTTCGCAGATATCAACGTCTCGAACTCAGGCCAACATAGTCAACAAGGCCAGGACCAGGGTCAAGGTCAAGGTCAAGGCCAGGGTCAAGGTCAAGGCCAGGGTCAAGGATACCATGGACACACAGCCACACCCACCCGGACTTCCACACCCACGAGTACTTCCACACCCAGCGGCCCCACTCTAACACCCACATTCACACCCACAAAAACCGCGACCCCTACGGCAACCGCTACTCCAAAGCCTGCCTCCACAACACTCATCACCGGGGACGTACCCGATTCGTCCACTCCCGGCCAAACGGTCGTGGTGGGCGTCACGGTGAGCGGAACGGGTGCCACCCCCACCGGTACGGTTGTTATCACCGGGGCGGATGTCAACTGCCCCGACATCCTTCTCGTAGCCGGAAGCGGCACTTGTAATGTGGTTTTCAACAGCACTGGCGTCAGGAACCTGAACGCTGTGTACAGCGGCGATACAAACTATAGCAGTAGTTCGGACACCGAGAGCCATACCGTCAGTCTGGGGCCCAGCATGACGACCATCACAGCCCACACGCCCAATACATCCACACCTGGCCAATCCGTTGTGGTAAACGTTACTGTGACCGGGGCAGGCGTTACACCGACTGGCACGGTGAGCATCACCGGTGCTGACACCAACTGCAACTTTTCGCTCTCAAGTGGCAGCGGAACTTGTAACGTGGTCTTCAATACTGTTAGCCCTGCCAAGACCATTACAGCTACTTACCTCGGTGATATGAACTACATGGGTAGTTCAACCTCTACGTCCCAAGCTATGGCCCAGGGACCCAGCACGACGGTCATTACGAGTGACTTACCCGATCCTTCGGCAGCAGGTGGAACGGTTACGGTGAATGTTACCGTAAGCGGGGCGGGCGCAACCCCGCTTGGCACGGTAAACGTCACCAGCACAGGCCCCAACTGCGCTGCCCCGATCACTCTCATCGGTGGAACAGGGAGTTGTACTTTAGTCTTCCCCACCACTGGTCCCTTCACCATCACGGCTGTATATAGTCCCCCTGGTCTCAATCCGGACTATTTCGGAAGTTCCACCACCGCAAGCCATGCCGTGAATTAATGTGAAGGATACAACCTTTTGATGAGACCTTTTGAAGCATCTCATCCTCACCCAACCGGGTGGATGGTATAAACCCGACCCGGATAAAATAGCAAACCGGACTGCACCGATAATGTGCAGTCCGGTTTGTGTTTAGTTGAAATAGAGTATTTGTAGGTCACGCTTAAAGCGTGACCTACAAATACTGCTACACTTTTTCTTCTTTATGCCCATGCGCAATGATCTTGATGGGCGTCCCGAGGAAGCCATACGTTTCCCGGAATTGATTTTCCAGGTAGCGCATATAGGAAAAATGGAACAGTTTCGGATCGTTGACATGCAGGACAAAAGTCGGCGGATCCACCCTGACCTGGGAGCCATAGTAGATCTTCAACTGGCGCCCGGCGTGGGATGGAGCGGGATGGGCATCCTGGGCATCCCGCAAAACCCGGTTCAGCATGGCAGTGGTGATGCGGGCCAGGCGCTCCTCCTGGACACGCAAGGCCATGGGCAGCACCTGGTCCACACGCTGGCCGGTTTTGGCCGAGATGAATAACAGGGGAACATAATCCATGAAATTGAGTTCCTGCCGGACGTGGCGGGTGTAATCATCCATCGTGTAAGTGTCTTTTTCGATGGCATCCCATTTATTGACCAATACCACGGTGCTCTTCCAGGCCTCCAGGATGAAACCGGCGATATGGGTATCCTGGGCAGTGATCCCGGCTTCAGCATCCACGATCAGCAGGGCCACGTCGGCCCGTTCGATGGCCTTGAAAGAACGCAACACGCTGAATTTCTCCACACCCTGCTCGATCTTGCCACGCCGCCGGATCCCGGCAGTGTCGATCAGCGTGACCGGCAGCCCGTCAACTTCGATCCGGGTATCCACCGCGTCGCGGGTCGTGCCGGGAATGGGGCTGACGATGGCGCGTTCCTTGCCGACCAGTTTGTTGAGCAAGGAGGATTTCCCGGCATTTGGCTTGCCGACGATGGCTATCTTGACCGAATCGTCTTCCACGGCTTCCGCCTGGGTCGGGAATGAATTCACCAGCGCATCCAGCAGATCGCCGGTGCCGGTGCCGTGGATGGCTGAGACAGGATACGGGTCGCCCAGGCCCAATTCATAGAATTCCGCCGCGGCGGAACGCAATCTTTCGTTCTCGCATTTGTTCACCACGACAAATATGGGCGGCCAGCGCTGGCCATCCAGCGTTTTCTGGTAACGGCGCAGGATCCCGGCCACCTCCCGGTCAGGCGGAGTGACGCCGGCGCTGCCATCCGTGATGAATAGCACCGCATCGGCCTCATTGACAGCCATTAAAGCCTGCTCACGGATTTCCTGGATGAAATCTGCCGAACCGACCGAAAGCGGCGTCTTGCCGCCATGGGTGGGGTCAATGCCACCCGTATCGATTATGTTGAAAATAATATCATTCCACTCAGCCTCGGCCACCAGGCGGTCACGCGTGGTTCCGGGTACATCGTCCACGATGGCGAGGCGTTCCCCGGCCAGGCGGTTGAAGAGCGTGCTTTTCCCTACATTGGGGCGTCCGACCAAGGCAACAACAGGTTTAGGCATACATTTCCGAATCTTTCTCTCAGAACAGAGGCAAGGTTATGGAGCCGGCGTTGGCGTTGGGGTCGGCATTGGTCGTCAACGTTGGGGTCGGCGTTGGAGACGGCGTTGCGGTCGGCGTTGCGGACGCCGTTCCCTTGGCGATGGTCACTTCCACCGTTCCGGGAAGAATGGATTGGACGGTCACCCCCTGTTCCGCGACCATGACAGCCGGTATCAACTGGTATGTCCCAACCGTCAGGCCGGTCAGGTCCACCCGGACATGAACATCTGAAGGCTGGAGAGCAGTTCAAAACTGGCAATGGGCCAGCCAGGATCACATCCACAGTGGTGGGCTGAGATCTGGGCTTTCAGGCCGGGTGCTCAAACCGATCACTTCCACCTGGCGAAAAGCCACCGGGCGGCTATCTTCGATGGGCACAATCTCGATCTGGACAGAAACAGTCTGGTCTCCGATCAACAGGACCCCGCTGGGCAGATTCAGGGATAATTGGGTATCGATATTACTGGACGCGCCGGAAAGGTCAAGCGTGGCAGTCTCCACATAACCAGGCAGGCTCTCGATCAAAGGTATATCTTCTGAATAAACCGTCACGGTAAGCGGCGAAGCGGTTATATTATTCAGGCGGTAACCGCTGGCGAGTTTACCGGTTATCATCACTTTGACCGCCAGATCACGGTAGCCGCCCTGTTGGGCAATTGGCAGGCTGACCTGGATGCTATCGGGTTGGACGGAAATCCCCTCCACTGCCGAGCCGCTCTCCGTTACGGCGCTGAATCGGGAGAGTTGTCTCAATACTTTGACGGGCATCGGTCACATCCAGGTTGGCGCGGACATGCTTGACCTGGGCAACGAACGATTCCGGGCCGGAGATGACAACCTCCGCCGGATCCATAACGACATCCCCGGCTTTGTAGCCGATGGCCGGTTCGCCGGTCAGGGTCAATTCGACCGGCAGGGTTGTCGTCACCAGTTGTTCGAGGCGTCAGGTCAAATTTCTGGGGAGTGACGGAGATGATCCGCACAGGCCGGGTTGGCTATCTGTATCTGTACCGCCACTGCTTGGGTGCCTGCCTTCAATCCCGTCAGGTCAACGATGGCATGGATGGGGACCTCGCCGGAGAGCAATTGTCTGCCAGATTGATTGCGGAGCCCGCAGGGTCACCTGCACCTGCCGTGTGACCGTTCCGGTCATCACCAGGCTGGGATCCTGGCCGATGAATTCAATCGGGATGGGATTGGGATAGGTCTGGGTCTCATCCGGATTGGCCGCAGTGACAGCCGTCACCCAAACAACCAGAGCCAGGGCAAATGCCAATAAAAAGGTGCGCAGGTTGGTCGCTAACCAGCGAAGCATATCACTCGTCCTTATGGGGAAAAAGGTAAGGAAAATGCCTCTGGAAGAAATTTTCCTTTCGGGATTTGTCTGGATTGTAGAAAGCCACCAGGATGTTTTCCAGGCGCTCCACATCCAGGCGGCGGATGATCCGCCCGGCATGCGCAATGGAGATGGCGCCTGTCTCCTCGGAGACAACCACTGCGATGGAATCGGAAACTTCAGAGATGCCCACCGCGGCGCGGTGACGAAGTCCCATCTGCCGTTCGGGGGAGCGGGCCAGGATGCCGCTGGAAGATAACGGCATGACACAGGCCGCGGCGATGATCTTATTCCCGGAGATGATCACCGCACCATCATGGAGAGGGGTATTGGGATAGAAAATCTGCATCAGCATCTCGGGCGTTACATCGGACTGAATCAATACACCGGTACGGATATATTCGTCCAGGTGGTCGAAGCGTTCCAGGATGATCAGCGCTCCATGCTGGCGGGCAGAGAGGCGCGCGGCGGCTGCCACCACGGCCTGGATGGTCTGCTGGATCTCCTGGCTGGCGCTTTTATTGGATACGCGGAAGAAAGTGCCGGCCCGTCCGATCCTCTCGAGGGCGCGACGAATTTCAGGCGCAAAAATGACCGGGATGGCAAACACCATGGCAGGCAACACAGTTCGAATAAGCCAGGAGAGCGCCGGCAGATTAACCAGGCTGGTCAGCAGAGCAAACAGGACCAGGATCAAGATTATGCCGCGCAGCAAGATCATGGCCTGCGTATCCCGGACGAGATAGAGCACGCCAAAGAAAATCAACGTGACCAGCAGGATATCAATGATCCCCAGCCAGTTAAGGCGTTGAAAGATGAAAAGGACGTTGTTTAAAAATTCTGTCACGGCAATGGTTGGAGCAATCGGGCGACCGGAAATCAGGGTGCCAGAGAGCTTTGGAAGCTCTCATTCACCACAATACCCGGTTGCCCGGCTAAATCGGACGCAGGACGCGGTCTTGGCGAAGTTGCTTGAAGAGCAAGATGGTATTGGGCGGCTGCGATTCGATGGCGGCATCCCGCCAGGCCTGAACGCCCAGAGTCTGCGGGGTGCGGCGTGAGTAACCCAATCCCTGCCAGATCGACTCCTGCCCGGCCATTTGCGGCGGCAGGAAGAACAGGGAAGCCTCACATTGCAGGTCCTGCGAGGCGCGTTCAACCTCGGTAACCAGGATTTTCAGCGCCCTCTCGACCGGGATGCCGGGTTCAATGTACAGGTCAGTGGTGCGGGCGACCAGGTTTTCCACCTGCCAACCGACCAACCCGACCAATTGTTTATCAGCCATGAGCAACAAGAAGGCTTTTTCACCAAAAGCAGCCATGATGTCATCCTGGGATTGCGGACGCGTTCCATTACCGAGACGGGTGATCAAAGCAGCAATATTGGCCGAATCGCGTGGGCGCCCACGCTGGACCGATAACTCGCCATCGGTGGCTTTGTGCATGACAACCGGTCTGGTATCGGTAACCGGCGAGATGACTTTCCAGGCAGCAACGACCTGTTTCCAGGTATCCTCGAACGAACCGGTGTTTTGAATGACCACATTCGCAGCGGCTGTTTTCACTTCCTGAGGCGGCTGGGCATGGATACGTTGCAGGGCATCCTGTTCGCTCATATTGCGCTTCTGCATCAAGCGGGCTTTCTGGATAGGTTCTGGAGCATAGGTGACCCAGATCGTATCACAGGCTGCCAGCCAGCTTTCCTTCGAGTAATTTGATGGCCTCGATCACGATGACACGCTGACTGGCGCGCTGGATCATCAAATCCACGGCTTGTTCGACCAACGGATGGACAATTACTTCCAATTGCTGGAGGGCTTCCGGGTCATTGAAGACCAGGCGTCCAAGTTTGGCCCGGTCTATCTCGCCATCACTATCCACGATCCACTTGCCGAAGGTATCGATCACCTTTTGGTAACCAGGCGCGCCTTTGGCAATGGCACGGTGTGAGAGAGCGTCTGCGTCTATGCTGTAAGCCCCCAAGTGTTCGAGCATCTTGCGGACAACGCTTTTCCCCGTGGCGATATTGCCGGTTAGACCAATAACATATTTCCCAGGCCAGTTGCTCACGGCTTCTCCTTACATAACTTGAAATGCATCTCTGTTATTCATTTTACTGCCGATTTTGTGAATCTGTAAACCAGGAAAGGCTTATTATACAAGGTCTTCACGAAGTCGGGGTTTGGGGTATCGGCAGTTCACCGGGAATCGCCATGTCCCAGTATGGAGCAGATATTGGCAGAAAAGAGAAGTCCGGTTTCGTGGAAACCGGACTTCTGCGTTGCCACTTTACGGTGTGGCCGTGGCGGTTGGGGTCGGCGTGGAAGTTGCCGCCTTGGTCGGCACCGGCGTGACCAGATTGATCGGTACCAGGAGCAGTTCTCCCGGGTAGATAACGGTAGTTCGCTCCGTCTTTCAGGAGGTGTCTGGTTGGCAGCTACGATGGCGGCTACGGTGCTATTAAGTTTGTTGGCAATACTGCCCAGACTATCGCCCGGCATGACACGATAGGTGATGCGCGACCCCGGAAGCAGGCCGGTGGGAAGAGGAGTGGGTGTCGGGAGCTGCATCCCGGGGTTCGGTAGGATGATGGTCTGCCCGACGGTAATGAAACCGGTGGCAGGGTCAATTCCGGTGGTTGCGCCGGTGGTAGGGTCTTTGACAACGGGTTGAGAATATAGATCAGGATCAACCCATTGTCGCCCAGATTGTGGGCTTTGACAATCGAGGTAAGGGTATCGCCTTCCTGGACAACATAATTTTACGGAGCGGAAGGCGTAGCGGTCGGCGTTACCGTGGGAGTGGAAGTGATGGTCGGGGTATCGGTTGGCATCGGGGTGTCGGTCTGGGTTGGCGTGATGGTCGGCGTGGGAGTCTTGGTGGCGAAGAGTTTTGCCAGGCCGCCTCCATTCATGGAGGTTACAACAATAATGATCCCGACGATTACCAACAGCACCGCCACACCGCCAAGGATCAATGGCGTAAGTTGATTGCGGCGCTTGCGGTAGGACTCGATAGTATCATTTACTGTCATAGGTTTACCCATCCGTTTCTATAGCAGGCGCACCGAAAACCAGCCTCGATGCGAGTCAATAATCTTATTCTACCTGAACTTGTGGGATTCTGCGAGTGTAAGAACCTGCGTATAGGTATTGCAGCATGAGATTTAGTGTATACATCCAGGGGATGAGTAGGTATTATGCGCATTCCAGAATGATGAGTGTCATTGAGCAGAATGACCGGTTATTTTTTCATATGACCTTTGAGGAATGCACCGGTATAGGAGCCTGGGGCTGTCAATGATCTGCTCGGGGGTTCCTTCGGCAACGAGTTCGCCTCCCCGGTCGCCGCCCTCGGGACCCAGGTCGATGATCCAGTCGGACACTTTGATGATCTCCAGGTTGTGTTCGATGATAAGCACGCTGTTGCCCGCATCCACCAGGCGCTGCAGGACCTCGATCAGTTTGTGCACATCCGCGGCGTGCAACCCGACCGAGGGTTCGTCGAGCACGTACAGGGTCCGGCCGGTGGCGCGGCGGGAAAGTTCCTTGGCCAGCTTGACACGCTGGGCTTCGCCACCCGAAAGCGTATTGCCGGGCTGTCCGATCTTGATATACCCCAGGCCGACTTCCTGGAGAAGTTTGAGTTTGTTCAGCATATGCGGGAAAGCGGAGAACTTCTCCAGCGCCTGGTCCACGGTCATATCGAGCACATCCGCGATGCTATGGCCTTTGAAGTGGACCTGCAGGGTCTCGCGGTTGAAACGGCTGCCGTGGCAGACATCGCACGGGACGTAAATATCCGGCAGGAACTGCATTTCGATGCGCAGTTCGCCCTGGCCCTGGCAGGCCTCGCAGCGCCCGCCGTGGACGTTGAACGAGAAACGGCCGGGCTTGTAGCCGCGCACTTTGCTTTCGGGCAGTTCGGCAAAGAGTTTGCGGATCTCCTCGAACAGGCTGGTGTAGGTGGCCGGGATTGGAACGGGGTGTGCGCCCGATGGGAGACTGGTCGATGTTGACGATCTTATCGAGATGCTCCAGGCCATCGATGCGGTGTATGCTCGCCGGGCTGGGTATGCGCGCCGTTCAACTTGGCGGCCAGGGCATTGTAGAGCACATCGCTCATCAGGGAGGATTTTCCCGACCCGGATACGCCGGTGATGCAGACAAACATGCCGAGCGGAATGTTGACCGTGATATCTTTCAGGTTGTTGGCACGCGCCCCGACGACGGTCAGGATTTTCCCATTGCCCTGCGCGGCGCTTCTTCGGCACCGGGATATGCTTGCGGCCCGAAAGGTAGGCACCGGTCAGCGATTTGGGGTGGGCAATGATCTGCTCGGGGGTGCCTTCGGCGATGATCCGGCCGCCGTGTTCGCCCGCGCCGGGACCCAGGTCGATGACCCAGTCGGCGGTGCGGATGGTGTCGTCATCATGCTCCACCACCAGGACGGTGTTGCCGATGTCGCGCAGGCCTTTGAGCGTGGTGAGCAGGCGGTCATTATCGCGCGGGTGCAGCCCGATGGAGGGCTCGTCCAGCACATACAGCACACCCACCAGGCGTGAGCCGACCTGCGTGGCCAGGCGGATGCGCTGGGCCTCGCCGCCCGAAAGCGAGCCGGCCGAGCGGTGCAGGGTGAGGTACTCGAGGCCGACATTTACCAGGAAGCCCAGGCGCGAGACGATCTCCTTCAGGATGCGGTCGGAGATGGCCTGCTGGCGGGAAGTAAGCGGGAGTTTTCGGCCCGGCCAGCTGCCTGGCCCATTCGAGCGAGCGCAGCACCGGCCATTCGGTGATCTGCAGAATGTTGACGCCATCGACCGTCACCGCCAGCGCTTCGGGGCGCAGGCGCTTGCCATGGCAGGTGGGGCAGGGCCGGTCGCTCATGTATTCCGAAATCTTTTCGCGGATATATTCCGAGTTGGTCTCGCGGTAACGGCGCTCCAGGTTGCCGATGACGCCTTCGAAAGCGGTATCGAAGGTGGCCTGGCGGCCGTCGCGGTTGTGGTAATGCAGGCGGACTTTTTCGCCCTGCGTGCCGTGCAGGACAAGTTCCTGGTGCTCGGCAGGCAGATCCTTGAAGGGCTTGTTCATGTCGATATGGTAATGCTGCGCCATGGCTTCCAGCATCTGCCAGTAATAGCCGGGATTGCCATCCTCGCGGACGTTATTCCATTCCATGGCGATCAGTGCGCCGTCACACAGGGATTTCTCCGGGTCGATCACGCGATCGGGGTCAATTTCGAGTTTGTTGCCCAGCCCCTGGCAATCCGGGCAGGCGCCATGCGGGGTGTTGAAGGAGAAGGTGCGCGGCTCGATCTCCGGGATGCTGATGCCATGCTCCGGGCAGGCCAGGTGCTCGGAAAAGTGCAAGTCGTTAGCCTCATCGTCGTAGTCTCATCGTCGCCAGACTGAGGACGATGAGACTCTGATGACTAGGGACTATCGAGACTGTCAGATAGCCTTCGCCAAATTTGAGGGCGGTTTCGACCGAATCGGTCAGGCGGGTCTGATTGGCTTTCTGTTCCTCTTCGGACCCGGAAGGGGATATCACCAGGCGGTCCACGACCGCCTCGATGGTGTGGATCTTGTAGCGGTCCAGGCTGATCTCCTCATCCAGGTTGAAGACCGTCCCATCCACACGGGCGCGCACGAAACCGGCCTTGCGGATCTCTTCGAAAACGGCCTGGTAGGTGCCTTTGCGGCCGCGCACCACCGGGGCAAGCACCAGGATGCGGGCTGCCTTCCGGCAGCGCCTGGACGGCATCCACAATCTCCTGGGCGGATTGCTTGACCACTTCCCGTCCGCAGATGGGGCAATGCGGGATGCCGACGCGGGCGAAGAGCAGGCGCAGGTAATCGTAGATCTCGGTGACGGTGCCGACGGTCGAGCGCGGGTTGTGGGAGGTGCCCTTCTGGTCGATCGAAACGGCCGGGGAGAGACCTTCGATGTAGTCCACATCCGGTTTCTGCATCTGGCCGAGGAACTGGCGGGCGTAGGCCGAGAGCGACTCGACGTAGCGGCGCTGGCCCTCGGCAAAGATGGTGTCGAAGGCCAGGGAGGATTTGCCGGAGCCGGAGAGCCCGGTGATGACCACCAGCTTGTCACGCGGGATCTCGACGGTGATGTTCTTCAGGTTGTGTTCGCGTGCCCCAACGACGCGGATAACGTTAGATGACATGGTTCCCTCTCGGTGAGATAGGCCGATTATAGCACAAATGTTTTGTTTTGCACCGGGTGAGGTGCAACCTGAAATTATACCAGCCCTGTCAAGGGGAGGCGTTTTCGCAGGTATAAGATACCCTTCAGAGATGGTTTAAAATCCTTTTTACCACAGAAAACACAGATGAACATCGATTCATGGATAAAACTCTCAAAGCAAGGTTCGTGAATCCGCTTGAATCCTTTCAGGGATCGTATTCGATACGCGTATCGAAAAAAAAAACGAATAGTCCTCCCCAACCTCATCCCCGTCCCCTCTCCAAATGGAAGTGCACATTTGCCCCTTCGGGATGCTGCGCGAGAGGGGGGAACCAAGCTCCCTCACCCCTGACCCCTCCCCCGAGGGGGGAGGGGAATCCGAGACCATCCCCAGCCCCTCCATCCTTTCGGGCACATGTCCCGAGGGGGGAGGGGAAGCGGAGACCATCCCCAGCCCCTCCATCCTTTCGGGCACATGTCCCAAGGGGGGAGGGGAAGCGGAGAAAGGAGAAGGTCGGAGAGGCGGTCAATCTTCCTCCGGGGGAATGTCGGCAAGTTCGGCAAGGGCTTGTTCCAAGGTGGTTTGATTGCGATACATGAAGCGTTGGGCACGGCTGAGACTCTGGATGCGGTCAAGATAGTTGTTGAGGGCATTGGAGGCAGAAACAACGTCATCCAGGGACATATTTTTGTAGTCCTTCAACAGTTCCGCCAAATGAGCGGCATTGACGCGGGCAAGGGCGATCTCGTCAATGAATTCGCCTTTGATGTTATCGTCGAGGCCGTGCAATTCGGCTTCCGTAAAGGATTTTGAAAAGAAGCCATGGCGGAGGGCATTCCTGTTACCGGGTTGGCCGCCGCGGTGGCGCCTGGAGGTGGATGGAGGATTGGTCATGGGAGGGGGTCCTTTCTGATAAGAGATTTAAACACGATGGGCACGAAGGAAAGAAAAAGATTTAACGCGAATGGCGCGAACGACGCGAAAGGAGAAAGGTAAACGCAGAGGAATAAGCAACGAGCGATATTTAAACACGAAGGGCACAAAGGTTCACGAAGGAAAGAAAAAGATTCAACGCGAAGGGCGCGAACGACGCGAAAGAAGAAGGGAGTTACCATAAACAGACGACACCATCATACTGCAAGGGGTCGCGGGCGCGGATGATGAAGGTGGGAAAATGGACGTGCCATTCGAGCTGATCGAGCTTGGCGGTGAGGGAATTGGCGAGGATGAAGTCGTCGTGGATGAGTTCACCATCGGGGCCACGCGTGCCATCCGGGACGCCCCAGCGGAGGGTCTTTTACGGGCCGGGCAGGATCTCACAAATGCAATGGCTATATTGGAGGTGGACTTCATCGGTATGGGCATGGTCGCGGAAGCGCCCGGTCTCGATGATGGAGAGGAAACGCCAGCCGATCTCGGATTTTTCCTGTTGGGTAAACTTGACCGGGATGACGCATTCAGGAAAGGCACGGTCGAGCAACGCCCAGAGGCCTTCGCCAACGCCGGTGGCGTCCATGACGATGTGCTGCGGACGCCAGGTCGCGGCGAGGGCTTTGAGCTTGCCAAAGACGGCCAGGTGGTTTTCGCCGACCCAACCGTGGCGTTCGAGGACATGGTAGGTGGGACGCCGGAGGGTCTCGAGGGTGGAGAGATCAATGGAGACGATGGTGAGGGCGGTGGAATCGCGCCCGGGGTTGCCGAGGCCGAGGTCGGAGGTGTGGAGGGGGTTGAGGCGGGATTCGTCCATGCCGGCAACGTCGATGAGGAAAGCGCAGGGGGGAGGGGACAGGGGGATCAGACCCCACCCCCGCCCCCTGCTTGTCTTATTGGGGAGGAATTAATCGGGAGGGGCTGGTTGGTCATAGGAGTGGTCGGTTGATAATATTGCACATCGGGAGATGTACTGATCGACCAGGCGGTTCATGGTAGTCAGAGGATCGTGGTGCAAGCGTTGGATGAACTGGCGCGGGTGCTCAGATTGGCGGAGGCGGGTTCGCCAGACCCGATACTGCTCCAATGGCACCTGACGGATCTGTTCCAACAGAGCGGCTTCGCTTTCCGCCTGAAAGAGGACCTGCGCTTGTCCAAAGTCTCTGAGTTCCCGGGTGGATTTCCGTCCGCTGATGCGCCTCTGTCGGCGGCGTAGTCGCTCAAACAGGCTTTCCATCTGGAGGTTGTCCTGCGGCAGACCGGGGATATCATAACAAGGCAGCAATTCTTGCTGGTGCAGTCGCCAGCGTTTTCGCAAGGCAGACAGTAACCGGCTTTGGGGGCGTTGTGTTCTTGGATTGGGGTGAAGTGATTGGATCAGCATTTCCATGTTTTTGGAGATCTGAGCGCTGCTGAGAGAAGATGTGCCTGTGGAGTTATCCGGAGGGTAGTGCAGGCAAGCAGCGATCTGGCGCAACCACTGATGAGCTTCGGCCAGGTTTTGAGCATCGTGTCGGTTTTTCTCCAGGGCACGTTTGACCTGGATTTGCAGACGCTGGAAATAACCGCTTTCACCCAGAGATTCTGGCAGAACAGACAAGGCTTGCTGAATCGCTTCCAGTTGTTGAAACCCCACCAGCCCACCCCAGTAAAAGGGCTTGCGGCTGTTGCGATTGACCGCATCTCGAATGGCCTGGCGGATAAGCTGTTTGAGCTGCTGGAGTTCTACATCCTTGGCAATGGCTAAAAAAGGGAGGTCTGGTCTTTCCCAGTTGGCTGTTTGTGAACGCCGGGTAAACCGCCCAGGTCGTTGCGCAGGTTTTGACGCAATTGCTCATCCTCTTCCAACACTTCTTCGGCCAAATTGCCCAGAAAATGCATCTGGCAAAGCTGGTGCGGTGCTCCCGGCCAGCAACTCTGGAAGGCCGCCGCAATCGTGTCTTCCCCATCCGAAAGTGTCGCCAACACCGGATAAGATAGATCCTGGTATGGTTTCAGCCAGGTCGCCAACTCAACCGAGTTCACATGTTCCACCTGGATTGCCGCTACAGGCGTACTGCTCAATACTTCGTACAGCACATACAGCAAGCTCCCACAACCTTCCGGTTGCAGAGCATCCATGGCCCAGATTACTCCCCCGTGCTGCTTGACCGTCTCCTCCAGTTTGCGCTTCGTTGGCTCTTGCAGCGCCCCCAATAACGCCAGAAACTGCCGATATAACTTCCCCACATTCCGATTATTCACCAGCACCCCCCGCTCATTCAGTTCGCTTTGGATCTCCCCCATTTGCTTATGTTCATGCTCATGCCGCCAGCCAATATATGCCAGCACATCCAACCCATACGTGCTGAACGGCAAACTGATCAGGCAGACCCCACTCGCATAATAGTACTCGCCCGTGTGTGAACATCCCGGATTCACACACTTCTTGCTTTTCCCCGTCACCCACACGGGACCTTTCAACGTCTGTACATTCTTACGCATGTGCCGCGAATGGCGTGGCTTCAATTCTGCCCCGCAATGCGGACATACATTCAGTTCGCAATCGATCAGCAGCCGCTGCTGTTTTTCAAAATGTCGAGTGGGTCGATGCCGAGGTAGTTTCTCCATGCGCTTGACTCCTGCTACTTAGTTCTCGGCTCTAGTATACACCCCCCTCACTAATAAGACAAGCAGGGACCCCCGCCCTCACCCCTGGCCCCTCCCCCGAGGGGGGAGGGGAAGCCGGGTCCATCCCTGGCCTTCCCTCCGCTTCGCTGCGGGATGCTGCGCGATCCCCCGAGGGGGGAGGGGGGATGGAAGGGGAAATGATCAAGGAAAAACGGGCGGGAGTGAAGAGGCCGGACTGGGCGTCGATGGTTTCGCAAAAGTACTGGGAGCGAATGCGGGGGTGGTTGCGGCCATGTTCGGCGATGGCCCGGTCGACGTGCAGGCCGTAGGCGGGGACGAGGCGGCGGACGTCGTCGGCAGTGAAGTAGAAGAGGCGCTGGATACCGTCCTTTTGTTGCGCCTGCAGGGCGATGCGGCGTTCGCGTTCGAGCAGGGTGCTGGAGCTCCAGGCGGTGCCCCAAAATATTCTTGTTGCATTGGTGCTGGCGGTCATGGGGTCGAAGTCCTTGTCGAACTTGGCGGGGGTGACCTCCTGGGCCTCGTCGACGGAGAGGAGCAGGTCGGCGGTGGCACCAACGACCTTGGCGCGCGGTTCGCCGGAGAAGAACTGCAGGCGGGCCTGGCCAAGCTCATAGACATAGCCCTTGGAGGGTTTCCAAAGGCCACGCGAGCCGAGACAGGTGTCGAGGGAAGCCTTGACACGATCCATGTTGTTGAGGGTCTGGGGTTTGAAAGTGGGGGAGACGGAGACGATGCGACCGCCGGCATGGGCATAGCGGAAGAGCAGCCAGGCGAAGAGGTGGGCCTGGAGTTCGTTCTTGCCGGACTGGCGGGGCAGGACGACGACAAAGGTGAGGCCGCGCCGGTGGATAATGGAGTCTTTGACGGCGTGGGCGATCTGGACCTGGTAGGGGCGCAGGGTTATCTTGCAGGCGTGGGCCCAGGCGACGGGGCTGCGGCGGATGGTGGTGCGGATTTGGGAGGAGAGGTCAGGCATTTTCACCACGAAGGACACGAAGTACACGAAGGAGGGAGGAGGAAAACGTAATGCGTAAAACGTAAAAAGAAAGAAGCGAGAAGCGAGAAGTGAGAAGTGACCCTCAAGGGCAGATGGTTATGGCAGGATGGTTGGCCGTGTGACTTCGCAAAGCCCCCGAAGTACGGGGACAAGTACGCTCCGCTCAGGGCACGGGAAGGCTCGATCAGTGGCCCCTTTGGGGGTTTCCCCTTCGGGGGCTTAAAAAGCGCAACGGGAAGGTTGTAAGCCTTCCCGTGCCTGGTTCTAATATAGAACAATTGTTCTGATTTGTCAAGAGGGAAAAAGAAAAAAAATGGGTTTAATATCCTGGGAAACAGGCGGAGCTGAAATTAATCAGCGCGGGCGACGACGATTTTAACGGGATTATCACCCGGCAACGCGGGTAATTGGGGCAGCCATAAAAGTGCCGGCCGGGCGTATTACCGCGTTTGGCGGTGCGCAGCACCATCGGAACACCACATTTCGGACAGAATGGGGGCTTGCCCTGCATACTCGCATCGACAGGCTGCTGATCGGTCGGTTTCGAGGCAGGTTCTCTTTGCATAGCAGCCTGAAATAGAGCGATCAATTCCTGCGTGTTATAGGCTGGCCGGGCCGGAATACGCACCAGCGGTAATTTTGCGGCTTCGAACACTTCCTCTACAAACGCGTCGCGTTCCTGCCGATCGGGGCGTGCATGGCTGGAATCGTCCAGCTCAATGGCAAAGACCGGTTTAAGCGTCCTGGGAGCACAAAGCAAGAAGTCGACTCTCTTCCGGTCGATTTTATTCTGATAAGTCTGAAAAGATTCGCTGCGGGGCACGTAGAATAATTCAGCCAGAGAAACCTTGGGACAGATGGTCAGTCCTGCACCGACCACCGTTTTAAGCACCTGAAAGAAAGAGGCTTCGGCGGGCGACAAAAAATCGTCCCGCAGGCGGTAAGGTAATTCTTCTGGTTCGATGTATTGAACTTTGATGGCAGGATCAGGATTCGCCGATGCCAGGATAGAAACAGGTTCCGCTGACCCCGACACAGGAACAGGTTTCTCCAATCCAAACATGCGTAAAATGGCAGCCAGACAACCAGGTTTCTCTTTCATCATATATCCTCCTGTGGCAGGTGAAATCGATATTCAAGGCCCACCATCTTACACTTCCTTTACCACCAGTACTTCTTCTCCCAGCATATCGGTCAGCTTGACTGCGACCGTCGCGCCCTGCGCGGCGCCCACCACATACTTCCCCACCACCAGATCATTCTTCTTCTCGGGGACATCCGCCAGGATGATGTTGAAGACCTTGCCATCGTAGGCCGAATCGATCATGACGCTATCCAGCATGGAGCGCCAGTCTTCGATGTGGGGCTGGAAGAGCGGATTATCCTTATTCTGCTGGCGCAGGCGTTCCAGGAGGGTGGGCGAGATGAAGTCGTCAATCGTGATCTCCACGCCTTTAGCGGTACGCTTGAATGAAACCCTGGCCTGGGCGGGCGCATGGGTGAAGAAGCCGCCGTACTTGGGATCGGAGCGCAGTTCAATGACTTCAACCCGGTTGGGAATATCCCCCTGCTGGCGGAGTTTGTTCCATTGCTCCAGCCAGGCCTCGACGGCGATCTCCCTGCCCAGGCCAACCACGACGATATCGCGCACTTCGTCGGGGCGGTTATTGAGTTCCTGCTTGACTTCTTCCAAATCCAGGGGTGTGACCGGATGGTTGAACGGCACGATCTTGACGAGCTTCCGGCCGAGCGTGCCATCGAAGAAGGCGTCGGTCTTGGTACGGGTCAGGCCCAAAAATTCGACCGCCAGGTTGAAGGCTTCGTTATGCTGGACCTGCAGGTCGTAATCGTTGACGCGATAGACGGAAAAGCCCAACTGCGCGGGCGGGATTTCGCCCTCATCCCCACCCTCTCCCGGTGGGAGAGGGAGATGTGCCTGGATATTCATGGTTTTCTCCACCTGCTCCTGGATCACCCCTTGCAAGCGTTTGATGGTGGTTTGGATAGCGCCTTTGTTGATATCCGCGCCAATCCAGCGGCGGCCCAGTTTTTGGGCGACGGCGGCGGTGGTGCCGGAACCAAGGAAGCAATCGAGAACAATATCACCTCGATTTGAAGATGCAGAGACTATTCGTTCCAGAAGTGATTCTGGTTTCTGAGTTGGATAATCTTCGCGCTCTGATGATTGCGCTTGAATAGCAAGCATTTCCGTCCACAGATCGGGAGTGGGCTTACCTTCTTCGACCTCATCCAAATAGGATTTTGTCTGAATACGGCCTTCTTTTGATTCAGGGAAAAAAGTCTTCCCTGTTCATCCAATTTTCGCATTTTTTCAATAGATACTTTCCAGCCATTAGCAGGTGGTTTGTAACCTTTATAATCATAAGTGAGATTAGGTCTGGGATGTGGACTTGCAAAGTTTCCAAGACGGAAACGCCTCCACCCTGCAGGATAACTCTCTCCTCTCTTTAATCGTCTAATTTCACCTGCTGGAGACTCCGCATAAACAAAGAATTGGTCTATATACTCTTGTGATTGAGGGATTTTAGGATTATTCCAAATATAAGATGCGCCCTTAGAATAAAAGAATATTAGATCGTGAATCGTGCCGTAACGTCCTGGATCATTATGTGATGCTGTCCTTTGCCAAACAATTTCACTTAAGAAGTGATCAGGACTAAAAACTTCATCCAATAAGCACCGAAGGTGATGATTCCTGTGCCAATCACAGTGTAAATAAATGCTTCCATCCTCCGCTAGTAATTCCTTGATTAGCAGCAATCTTTCATACATGAATTGTAGGTAATTATCATTTGACCAAATATCAGCGTATTGTATTTGTTCACCAAGAACATAACCCTCGCCTTCCAATGGAGTTGGACTATCCCGTAAATTCACATTCCTAACATAATCTGCGCCGCTGTCAAAAGGCGGGTCAATATAAATCAATTTCACCTTGCCGCGAAAGCCGTTGGCAAGCAACCAGGCCAGCACATCTTTGTTGTCACCGTGAAAGAGCAGGCCGGTTTGGGGGAGGTCTTTGGGCCAATCGGACCAGCCCTCACCTCCCCGCCCCTCTCCCACAGGGAGAGGGGAGCCATAGGTTTCGACCAGTTGGGCGGGGTAGGCAATGGCGGTGCGCAAGGGTTTCTTGCCCACCCAGGTGAGCATGGGACGGCCCTTGGCGGGCTTGATCTCCACTCGGGTTTCTTTCTCCCGGCTCCCCTTCGGAGATGATGCTGCCGCCTTTGGAGACTTTTCGGTTATTTGCTTCGATTTGGGCATGGATATTTCTCCGATCTTCAATGTCCCATACGTTACATACCATTTCTGTTATGTAACATTTCCCCTTGAACGTTACATAACATCAAGATCATGGAACGATCATTCCAAAATGCCAAAGATAACCGGCGCATAATACAGGCGGTTGCGCTGGCGCTCCGTCATTTCCTTGACGATCTCAAGCTTTTCCAGCCTGCGCAGGGACTGCATGGCAGACTGATGGCTACATCCCAGGCGTTCGACAATGCGTTGCGCTGAAATGACGGGTTCCTCGAACAACAGGTCCGCAACCTGGAGGGTCTGGCTGGACCGGTAGTTCTGCTGCAATACACTCCGAAAGGCGCTATGGGCATCCTGTAGTTTTTTGGCGCGATCGATGGCATCCCGGGATTGTTCGTCTACACCGCGTACGAAGAAAAGAAGCCATTCGCGCCAGGCGCACCGTTGGCTGACGCCCATCAGTAAGTCGTAATATCCCTGGCGCTGGCGCTCGAAATAGGCGCTCAAGTAGAGCAGCGGCAGAGGCAGCAGGTTCCAGTGAACGAGCAACAGAGCAACCAGCAGACGGCCAATGCGTCCGTTTCCATCTATGAAGGGGTGGATGGCCTCAAACTGGTAATGAATGAATGCCAACCGCGCCAGAGGTGGGTCTTCCTTGCCTTCATGAAGGTATTTCTCCAGAAGCCCCAAGGCTGCCTGCATTTCCTGGACAGGCGGCGGGACGTACGCAGCTTCGTTCAAGGTGCAATTTGGCGCGCCAATCCAGTTCTGACTGTGACGGAATTCCCCCGGTGAGGCTTTCCCGCCACGCACGCCATTGAGCAGCTTCTCATGGATTTCACGGATCAACCGCAGGCTGACCGGTAATTGATCTAACCGCTCGAGGCCGTATTCGAGGGCACGCACGTAATTAAGCACTTCCTGCACGTCCGACTTGGATGAAGCCGGTTTCATGCCAGGTAATGGTAGTTGACCCGCTTCGTAAACGTATAAATCGGTGATATCAGCCTCGGTCCCTTCGATGCGCGAAGATAGCACTGCTTCACGGCGCAGAAAAGGGCCGATGAGTAAGTGCGGGTTGGGCAGACTGCGCCCCAACCCAGAAAGCTCGCCCAGGGCGCGATCTGCGCTGGAAAGGGCCCGGACAAGTTCGCCATCCCAGTCCAGCCTGGGCGGCAGCGGACTGGGGACAAAGGCCCGGTATGCAGCATCGCCCTGGCCGGCCCGCACCAATTTGCCGGCGGGTTGTTTGAAATCATCAAGATTCATCCAGAAACTCCTCAATCGGCTTCACTTCATCCACGCCGATCTCATCCCGTTCGACGAAAAGCAACTGATATTTCAGCCGGTCAGGATTCAGGTCCGTCCACGCCCGGGTCGCCAAAGTTTTGACACCCCGCTCACCATCCACCGGATTTTCCCGCTCGTGCTCACTCTTGATCTCCACGATCAGACACTTGCCATCATGTCTGCGGATCACGAAGTCGGGCGTGTAATTGTGCATACGGCCATCCACGCCACGATATTCGATGAAGAAATCGGTCTTGCGGGAATCCGTCAACGCACCGGTGAAGTAAATATCCTCCACTTCAGCAGGGTCTTGTTTCAACATCTCCAGAAGGGTCTCAAAGAAATTCTTTTCCGGGTTCGAGTCAAAATTGTAGGGTGTGTAATGAAAGCCAAAATGACCGGCTTGCTTCTGCCAGGCTTCGTAATGGATGAGCAAATGCTCACGCTCAACCGGGTAGGAAATCTCGGCTGTGTAGGTGGCATTGCCTTGCCCGTCCATGATTTTCTCGAAGCCATCTTTCTTCACCAATGCCAGTGCCACTTCGACCGTCTCTTCAACGGTTTCGTATTGGGAAACTTGCGCTTCGATTTGCCGGCACAATTCGGGATAATGAGAAACGGGCATTGACAGGTCGTTTGCGTAAATACTTCTCAACTCGCCCAATACTTCAAAAGCATCCAGGCGATAAATACGCGCCAGGTCCTGGGCGGTTGCGTAGAGATCAAAAGTATCCACATCATATAACTCGGCGACTTCCTTGGCCGCCAATAATTTGCCGGTTTCCCCTGGCGTATACGCCACTACTTTGCCTTTGTCTGCGCCGATGGTGGGGCGAATCAATTGAATGGGGCGGTTCTTTTTCTCCACGCGTTGCACAGTGCGAAGCACTTTTTGCACCACCAGAGGCGGCAGGTCCAATTTGCGCAAAGTGATGATGGCCTGCTGGCTGTGCGTCTCTCCCCCGAGCAATCCAGCGAGCGTCTCACCATACGTCTCCTGTAGTTGACGGTCGAGCACGTTCTTGTTTTCGAGCGAAAGATAAATGCGCGCTTTGACAACGTTGCCCGCCACCTGGCGCAGACAACGCGAAGCGGCCTGCAAAACAAAGTTATTACTGCTTTTGAGCTGGCGTGCCAGTGCGCAGGCAAACAGCGCCGGAACATTCCAACCTTCCACACCGCGATCCACCAACAGGGCAACACGGTGCGGGGAATCTTTTGATTTGAAGCGGTCGAAATCCGCCTTGCTTTCCTTCCTGGTGTGATGTTCCAGAATCAAGGTGGGCGAGAGACCAATCTTTGTCAACGTCATTTCGATGATCGGGCGCAACTCGGCCACATCATCGGTTTGGGGAAAGAAGACGGCCAGCTTGGCGGGTGTGCCATCCGGAAGGGACACTTTTCCATAAGTCTTGAAAAAATCTTCCACCACGAACGAAAGGTATTCCTTCTCGTTGCCCTGAAAATCTATGCCGTAAATATTGCCGGCGACTTCCTTCAAAATACCATCATGGATACCTTCGGACAAGCCATACCAAACAACCACATCCCGCAAGGGCTGGCGTTGAAAGTAAGGCGTGCCGGTAGTATTCACCACGCAAACCAATTGCGTCTGATGAGCCTGGCGTGCTTCGGATTCAGAATGCGGGTTGTGAAGATAATCCACCGTCTGGCGGACCTTCTTCAAATCCTCGTCCAATTTCTGTCCGTAGGTATGGTGGGCCTCATCCGAGAAGACTGCCAACTTGGGCAGGCTGGCAATGGCCTGCAAGCGCAAGTTGGCGACTTCGGCCCTGGCCTCCTCCACCCTGTTGGGATTAAACATCGGCCCCAGATCGCCTTTGCGGATGGTCTCTTTTTGAATGCGGATCTTCTCGGTATTGGTGACGATCACGTTCCAGGAGCTGCCGCGCGTGACAGGGATATCGGGATCGCCATCGCGCGTAAAGGTCAGTTTGAGGGTGGCTGCAAAGGATTTGTACATGCGCGGCGGCAGAACGGCTTCGTAACGCATTTCAGCCAACTCACGCAAGCTCTCGATGATGGTTTTCCCAGGGGCAAAAACGAGGGCGTTTTCCACAAAGCCATTATCGGGATACTCCTGCGCCATGGCAAACTCGGTCGCAAAGATTGCACCGATCAAAATCGTTTTCCCTGCGCCCATTGCCAGCGCCAGGATGTAACTGGGATAATCCAACAGCAAAGTTTCACGCACGGCTTCGAGGTGGAATTCTTTTACGAAGCCAGCATCATTCTTAATCGAATCCAAGAGCACGTCCATGTCGTAATCTGCGCGGCCGAACGCTGCATCTGATACGCCAAAGGCTTCAAGCAGTTCTTTCTTTTTGGGGAAAGCCTTCTGATACAGGTCGAAGATATGCGGCGTTTGTTCCACCAGCCGCAAATACCAGTAGGTTTCCAAGGCGCGCAATTGGGGTGAGCGCAGCCGGAAGGTTGGAACATCCGGTTGGCGCGCCCATTCCAAAATCTCAGCAATGGCAGGGTAATCAGCGTGCTGATAGCCTTCTTCCCGCCAGGCTGCCACATGCATTGAAAGCGCTTCATAAAGCTGCATTGATGATCATTCCTGATGAGACAAGCATACCCCCCGTGCACGTAACTCCCAATCACGGGGTTCCGGAAAAGTGGATACCGTATTGTACAACGAAACACGAACTATGAAGACCTCCGAGTTCTCCCCTGCGGGGACGATGTTCAAGAACCCGGAGGTCTGGCATTCTACGCGTATCCGCGGGTTTTGGCCTCTTCCAGGATTTCCCGGGTGGCGGTGGCGCCGATGCGGGTCACGCCCAGGTTCGCGGACCCGCAGCAGGTCGTCCAGGGTGCGCACGCCGCCGGCCGCCTTGATCTGCACAGCGGGGGCAGAGTGCGCACGCATCAGGCGCAAGGCATGGTCGGTTGCTCCGGCGTAGGAATAAAACCCATTGGGCTGTTTTACAAACCCGTATCCGGTGGAGGTCTTCACAAAAGCAACGGCATGCTCCGAGCAAATTTCGCACAACCTGATGATATGGGCATCTTCCAGGTAATCGTTCTCGAATATGACTTTCAAGATGGCTCCGCCGCGGACAACCAGCCGCGTTGACCGCCTTGATCTCGTCCGAGACGTAATCCCAATCCCCGCCGAGGACCTTGCCGATGTTGACGACCATGTCGATCTCCGAGGCCCCGGCCGCAACGGCTTCCTCGGCTTCCCGAACCTTGATGGCGGTGGTGCTGTTCCCGTGCGGGAAGGCGATGACCGCACACACGCCCACATCTGAACCATCCAGAATGCTTTTGGCCAACTGGATGGCATACGGCTTGATACAGGCAGTGGCCACATCATATTTGCGGGCCAGTTCACAGCCGGAGGCAATGTGCCTGGTCTGTCATGGTCGGATGGAGCAGGGAATGGTCGATCATTTTGGCCAGCGTTTTGAGACTGAGCGTGTTTTCCATATCATTTATCCTTACAAAGTGGTTTCACCATGCGTCAGAACGTAGAAACTGCGGTCCTTTATCATGGACGAAATCGGTGACCAGATAGCCGGCTGCAAAGGCTTTCTCGAAAACCTCACGGGTGTAAAAACGCCAATCGCGCGCCAGGGACAAATCGGCCGCCTTCAGAGCCAGGAAATCGGACGGGATTTCGACGAGCAGCAGAGTGCCCGTCAGCGCGGGAATCTCTTCCGGCGGGCAGGCTGCACGGTTCCCGATCCAGGCGGCGCTTCGAGCAGGGTTGCTTCGGCGAGGCGGTAGTGAGCCAGGGTCAGAGTCGGGCGGGAGCGGCGGCTGAGGCGCCGTTCCACCCGTTCCGTATTCAACCACCAGTCCACCTGGAAGCGGTCGGATGGCAGGCCGGCATTCAGGCCATCGCGCATTTCACCATATTCGGAACGCAGGTAGGTGTTGCAGACCGCACCCAGGCGGGCAATATTGAGATGGGCATTGCGGCTGAGCAGAGGGTCGTACGTCCAGGTGATCCGGTCGAGGCCCTGTTTGCGGACCATCTGCCACTGGGCGCGTTTGAGGGCAAAGCCGATCCCTTTCGAGCGCCAATCCGGATGGACAGCCAGGAGGTGCGAGTGGTGCTTCAGGCGCGGGCCGTCCGGAGTGGTATAGAAACCGGGAAAGCCGAAGGATACACCCACCAGGTCAGCTCCCCACGAATGCCCCGATCGCCAACCCGCCATTATGGACGACCGCCAGCAGCAGGTCTTTCGGCACGATCTCGATATCGGGGCTCTGCCAGACCAGCCGTTGCAAGTCCTCCACGGCGGTCATTTCTTCGGGCGTCTCGAGAACGTGGATGATCCACTCAGGCATGGCGGGTAAGCAAGCTGCGGAACAGTTGACGGGTCCAGTGGCCGCCGCGCAGGTAGTCCAGGCGGGAGGCAAAGCGGGCCGGCATCAAACCAAATACACGCGGGATGGTATCCACCGGGCAGGTGCGATTGACGGCCAGGTAGTCCATCCAGAAGATCGAGGCGGGGAAGCGCGGGAAGATGAATTCCATCAGGATCGTCAGGGCACGCATGGACTGCGTCGGCCAATTGACCAGCAGGCGCGGCTGGCGGGTGATTTCCATGACCAGATCCGACCACCTGGCGCAGGCTGAGGTATTCGCTCCCGCCGACTTCATAGGTCCGGTTGAGCGTTTCGGGATTGTCCAGCGCCCAGATGAGGCAGGTGACCGCATCCTCAACCCAGAGCGGCTGGACAAGCGTCTGCGCCTTTCGAAGGCAGAGGCAGAAAGCCGGGAGCAGCTGCCAGCAACATCGCCAGGCCGGTGGTGAATTCATCCCCCGGACCGAACAGGATCGAGCCGCGCAGGATCGTGTACGGAACCCCGGATTTGCGGATATATTCTTCGGCGATGCCCTTGGCCTTGAGCACCGGGAAACCAGCCGCCCGGTCGGCGCCCAGATGGCTCAAATAGAAAATGCGCCCGACACGGGCGTCTGCGGCGGCTTCACACAGGCTGCGTGTACCGTCAATATCCACAGCTTGCAGGTTGGCGCGCCCGCCCTCGCCTTCCCCCCCGGCCAGATGGTAGACCGCCTCCACATCCTTCATGGCAGCGCGCAGGCCGCGCACATCGTTCAGGCTGGAGACAGCCACTTCAACCGGTACGCCGATCGGCAGGCGGGGCGTGCGCGGCGAAGGCCGCAGCAAAATGCGGACCTGGTGGCCGGATTCGACCAGTTGACGGGTAAGGGACCGGCCGATGAAGCCGGTCCCGCCGGTGAGCAGGATCATCGGGGGAATTATAACTGCATCCGCGAATGCGTGCTAGTCTGATGCAGGGACAGGCATTCGTGAGTGACGCCAGATGGCACGACCGGTTCCAACAATCCATGCTACGCAAAACCCTTGACAAAATCCACCGAGCCTGCCTATAATTCCGCCCGATATGAAGTGCGTAAACCGTTTTCGAGATTTCCTGATCAAGCGCCTGGGAGTGCACCTTTCGTTTTCCTTTTAGAGAGCCGTTTTATACGGCTCTTTTTTTTCGCCTGCTGCTGAAGCAACCATGCTGAAACTACCCGGATTGATCGACCCGCACGTCCACCTGCGCGAACCCGGCGCAGACCCACAAGGAAGACTGGGATACCGGCACCAGCTGCCGCGCTGGCAGGCGGCGTGACCATGCTACTCGCCATGCCCAACACCAAGCCGCCCATCTTCGACGCCGGCACCCTCGACCTGGCGCTCGAAGCCGCGCGTTCCAAAGCCCGTTGCGACTATGCCCAGTTTCTGGGTGCGGGGCCGGATAATGCCGATTGGGACAAACATACAGGCGCTGCCCCATCAAGCCGCCGGGTTGAAAATGTATCTCGACAGCACCTTCGGCGAACTGCGCCTGGATGACATGACGCTCTGGCAGGAACATTTCAAGAACTGGCCGAAGGAACTACCCATCGTGGCCCATTCCGAGAGCCGCAGCATGGCGGCAGTCATCCTGATGGCAGCCATTTACGACCGGCCGGTCCATATCGCCCATATCTCGCTGAAAGAGGAAATCCTGCTGATCAAGGCAGCCAAGGAGCGCGGGATCAAGGTTACCTGCGAGGTGTGCCCGCACCATCTGTTCCTGACCAAGGATGACATCCCGTCCTCACCCCCAGCCCCTCCCCCAGGGGGAGGGGAGTAGGGGAGAGGGGAGGTACTCGGTGCGCCCGAGACTGGCATCAAAAGAAGATGTGGAGGCCCTGTGGGCCAACCTGGATGGCATCGACTGTTTTGCCACCGACCATGCCCCGCACACCCTGGCCGAAAAGGATGGCGAGAACCCGCCGCCCGGCTTCCCCGGCCTGGAAACCACTCCTGCCGCTCTTGCTGACCGCCGTCAGCGAAGGACGCCTGACGGTTGACGATATCCTTCAAAAATCCGTCACCAACCCGCGCCGTATCTTCCACCTGCCCGAACAGCCAGAGACCTGGGTCGAAGTGGATGAGAATGCCAGCTACGAGATCCATGCCAGCGAGATGCATTCCCGCTGCGGCTGGACGCCCTTCGAGGGCTGGCAGGTGAAGGGCCGCGTACGGAAAGTGGTGCTGCGCGGTCGAGAAGCATATGAAGACGGAAGGATTCTCGTCGAGCCAGGCTATGGAAGAAATGTGCGAGCGTAAAAAAACGAGAGGAGAGCGGGGCTAAAGCCCTGCTCAGCTCATGAAAGCCCTTCGGGCTCGCCGGTCGAACGAGTTGGCTGAAGCCGACTTCTATTTTATCCCCGACGGATCAAACGTTAGCAAACCACGCAGGAAAGGAGCATCTTCATGACCTATTGGCGGCTCCACTATCACATCATCTGGGCAACTTTCCAACGCCAGCCGAGCATAACGCCTGAACGCGAGAAGATGTTTTACGGCATTTTGTACCAGAAAGGCAAAGATTTGGATTTGAAAATCCATGCAGGCGGTAACACAGAAGACCACGTACACATTGTTGTCTCCATCCCACCCAAACTTGCCGTAGCCGATTGTGTCAGGCATCTCAAAGGCACGAGCGCATTCGCCATCAATCACATGGATAGCAGCGATGGTCAATTCCGATGGCAGGAAGGCTACGGTGCATTGACCATTGGCGAGCGTTCGCTGGATATGGTGATGGCTTACGCCGCCCGACAGAAAGAACATCATAAAGATAACACGGCGATTGCCATTTATGAGAGAATTGAGGAGGAATGAATCATTCCATTACGCCGGGGCTAAAGCCCCACTCAGTCCATAAAAGCCCTTCGGGCTCGCCGGTCGAACAAGTCGGCTTCAGCCGACTTCCATGTACTGAGGCGGGGATTTATCCCCGACGCGTTCTTCCGAACATGTACATCATCATCAATCATCAGCCTGCAACCATCAATCAAAAATCTTCAGTCCCCAATAAGGAGTAACCCATGCCCACCAAACACAATATGTCCCACCTGCCCTTCGGCGACCACAAGACTGCGCCCTGGTACGGCAAGGATATCCTCTCGGTCAAGCAGTTCGGCCGCGAAGACCTGGAATATATCTTCGCCGTGTCGCACGAGATGCACGACATGGTTGACCACATCGGCACCTTCGACCTGCTCAAAGGCAAGATCCTGGCCAACCTGTTCTACGAACCCTCCACCCGTACCTCCTCGTCGTTCACCGCCGCCATGGAACGGCTGGGCGGCTCGGTCATCCCGATCAACGAGGTGAAGTACTCGTCCGTGGCAAAAGGCGAAAACCTGGCGGATACCGTCCGCACCCTGGAATGCTACGCGGACGTGATCGTCATCCGCCACCCGGAGGTCGGCTCGGCGGCCATCGCGGCCAAGGCCGCCCGCAAGCCGGTCATCAACGCCGGCGATGGCATCGGCGAGCACCCCACCCAGGCCCTGCTGGATGCCTTCACCATCCGGGAGGAACTTGGCCACCTGGACGGCCTGACCGTCACCCTGCTGGGCGACCTGAAGCATGGCCGCACCGTGCATTCGCTGGCGCGCCTGCTCTCGCTCTACAAGGTCAAGCTGAACTACGTCGCCCCCGACATCCTGCGCATGCCCGCCGAACTGATCGACGAACTCAAGGCCAAGAAGATCGAACAGGCCGAGTACACCACGCTGGACAGCCTGCCTGCCCGAGACCGATGTGCTGTATGTCACACGTGTCCAGAAGGAACGCTTCACCGACGAGGCCGTGTACGAGTCCGTCAAGGGCGCCTACGTGATCGACCCCAAGGTGATGAAGGCCGCCAAGGAACGCATGATCGTGATGCACCCGCTGCCGCGCGTCGGCGAGATTTCCATGGAAGTGGACGACGATCCACGTGCGGCCTACTTCCGGCAGATGGAGTACGGGTTGTACGTTAGAATGGCCTTGCTGGCGATGGTGTTGGGAAAGCATAGGGAAATGAAGGAAATGATGATATGGAATATGGAAACCTTCTTCTCTTTTCTTGCCAAACGCGTGGACGACTGCTCCTCGCTGCTGTGCGTGGGGCTTGACCCGCACCCTTCCGACCTGCCGGCTCCCACCGCCGAAGCGGCGCGCGATTTCTGCCTGCGTCTCATTAAAGCGACCGCGCCCTACGCGGCGGCCTTCAAGCCCAACGCAGCCTTCTTCGAACTCTACGGACCGGAAGGCTGGGCCGTGCTTGAAGGATGTCATCGCGGCCGTGCAGGCAGAGTCCGACCGGATGGGTTCGATGATCCCGGTCATCCTGGATGCCAAGCGCGGCGATATTGCCTCCACCGCCGAAGCCTATGCCAAATCGGCTTTTGAGTCGCTCGGTGCGCATGCCATCACGCTCAGCCCTTATCTCGGCAAAGATTCGATCGATCCGTTCCTGGCCTATAAAGAGAAAGGGCGTGTTCCTGCTGTGCAAAACATCCAACCCAGGCGCGGCGGATTTGCAGGATTTGCCCGTCACCCCAGCCCCTCTCCCGATGGGACAGGCGCCAGGGGTGAGCGCGAGAGTATTTATATGAACATATCGCCCATCTTGCCCAATCCTGGAACACCGGCAATAACATCGGCCTCGTTGTCGGCGCAACCCAACTGGATGCGCTGAGGCGAGTCCGGGCAGCCGCGCCCGACCTGTGGTTGCTCGTCCCGGGCGTGGGCGCCCAGGGCGGGGACCTGGAGACTGCCCTCAAAGCCGGTCTGCGGGCGGACGGGAAAGGCATGCTCATCAATGTTTCGCAGGGCCATCTCCCGTGCTGAAAATCCGCGGCTGGAGCTGCGGCGAAGTTGCGGGATGAAATATTGCAGGTAATACAGGGAACAGGAATTAGGTAATAAGGGCGTAAAGTCCCATCCTGGTTACCTGATCCCTGATCACCCGATCCCTGATGCCCTTCTCCACTCTCGCCGACAGCTTGCTGGAGGCTGGCTGTGTCAAGTTCGGCGAGTTCACGCTCAAATCCGGGCTGAAATCGCCCATCTACATTGACCTGCGCCGGCTGGTCACCTATCCCCGCTTGCTGGCGCAGGTGGCAAGCGCCTACCTGCCCGTGTTGGAAAAGCTGGAGTTCGACCGCCTGGCGGGCCTGCCCTATGCCGCCATCCCCATCGTGACGGCGATCAGCTTGCAGGCTGGCTATCCGGTCATTTACCCGCGCAAGGAGATCAAGACCTACGGCACGAAAGCCGAGATCGAGGGCGAGTATCAGGCCGGAGAAACCGCAGTGGTGGTCGATGACCTGACCACGACGGGCGGGAGCAAGTTCGAGGGCATCGAAAAGCTGACCGGCGCCGGGCTGAAGGTAAAAGACGTGGTCGTGTTGATCGACCGCCAATCCGGGGCGAAGGAAGCCCTGGCCGAGGCGGGCTTCCGTCTCCATGCGATCCTGACTATTACCGGCCTGCTGGAGTATTGGGAGAAGACCGGCAAGGTGGAAAAAGACAAGATCGTGGAAACGAGGAAGTTTTTGAAAGAGAACCGCTGAAAATCCATCTTGCACAAGAGATGATGCGAAGGGTGTTTTTATGTTAGTATTTATAGGATAATTATAGAAACAAAGGAGAAATCAAAATGACCGATTTAGCCATCTCCACCCTTCAAGCACAACAATATAAAAATTTGTCGTCAGAGTGCTCAATCAATTTTGATCGATTAACTGTTTTGATTGGCCCTAATGCGTCTGGAAAAACGAATCTAATTCATTTGCTAGAGTTCTTGCATGATGCAATCAGTGAATCCAGCCAATCTGACCGAGGAACAACGATGTTTGACCGATCAATTTTACGAATGGGAGGCGATCATATTTTGGATCGCAGACTAGAACCACCTAATAACGTTAGAATGAAAATGTTTTTTCCAACAAGAGAGAAAGGACAAAAAAATGTTCTTGATCTAGAGTTGCGAATTCAAGGAAATAATCGCAAGGTTATAATTAACAAAGAATTTCTTTATCAACAAACGCCTGATCGGCCAGATTTTTATTTTTATAAGTGCCATGATCAACGTAGTGGCGCAGGGGTAGTATCTGTATATAGAGAGAATGAGCCTTCAAAAAGTCGATTCTATGCCCTAGAAAATGTCCCCACAGATGAACTGTCTTTAGTTGCTATTCAACGCCTATTAGAAAATAGTCAATTTCCACCAGAAAAAACGCCCGTTTTTGAGGTGCGTCGAAAATTATTAGATTCCATCTCATCTTGGCGTTTTTATAATGCGAATGACATGAACTTAGAGGCAATCAGATTATCGGAACCAAAAATTGGGGCTAGCGATATATATTTATCATCATCGGCGGAAAATTTACCATTAGTTTTAGAGAACCTAACCCAATCTAACATAGATTTCGAAGATAGGCTTAACCAAGTCATGCAAGAAGTTTTACCTTGGACACACCGGATTCGTTCTGTCCGCTCAGGTCGTCTTAGCCTGGTAACTGAGTGGCATATGGCTCCTCCAGGACAACCCAGAGAACAATTCTACTTGAGTGATATGTCTGACGGTAGTGTTCGCATGTTATGTTGGGCCTGTATTTTACTCTCCCCACAACTCCCCAATCTTCTGGTTATTGAAGAACCAGAAATCGGTATTCACGTAGCTTGGATGCGCATCCTTGCGGAATGGATAACGCAAGCGTCAACTCAAACTCAGGTTATTGTTTCAACCCACAGTCCTGATTTACTAGATCACTTCACTGAAAATCTGGAAAACGTAATTGTGATGCAACTGTCCAAAGATGAGCCCAATCGTTTCTGTATGAACAATTTGAGGCGCGGATCATTGGAAAGTCAACTAAAAGAAGGGTGGCAATTAGGTGATTTATATCGAGTTGGAGACCCTGGTATTGGAGGCTGGCCATGGTAGTTTGGGTCTTTTCGGGCGGTGGCGAAGCAGAGTTACAAGGATTGATTTTGTTTCTTGAAAAAAACTTTACTCAACATAGATTTGAACGCAAAACTCCGATTAAGCCTAAGCCTGGCCCAAGACCAGGTATTAATGCTTTAGGAAAAACTGGAGTGGATTTAGAAAAGCAAATAAACTATTATTTGCCCCTGGCTTTAAACAGTGGAAGTTGTGAATTCTTGTTGGTCTTAGATGATTTGGATTGTCATTCACTCGAACAGCGTTCGCAGTTCTTTAAAAATGCTGTAATGGAAATAATGGGGGATCATCAATCAAAGATATTAACGGTATTTGCATCGCCAGAAATTGAAGCGTGGTTAGTTGCAGATTGGGATAATAGTTTTAAAAAAGATATCGATTTGGGAAAATATGAAGTTAATATCAGGCGTGAGCTGATTCAAAAATACAACCAATCGAATCCAAATCAGTATTCACAAATTGATTATCCGGAAAGTTTTAGTTTCTTGGATACCGATAAAAACACATGCCACCAGAAATTGTCGGAGATTATCCGAGATATCGTTTTGCAAGTCTCAGGCATTCATTTTTCAAAAAAAGAGCATTCAGGGCGTATGCTAAAAAATATAAGCGCAAGTCGTGTATGTGAACGATGCCCAAGTGCTCGTGACTTACTTAAATTATCAGAAGTAGCTCTTGACAGGGAATAACCATTGTCAAAACACTCCTTCGCGCCAATCGAACACGCAGAGGGCAACGGGGTATATGTTCGCGTGAAATCTTCCATCGCTTTCCCCTTCCATGACCCTGATTTACAGATGTTCCCGCACTTGCAGGCCATCCTGCCCGACTTGAAAGCCCTTTTCACCCAGGCTTATATATGCCCGCCGCTCGATTATGATCTTCAGGAGAAAATATGAGTGATAAGTATAGTTTTAAGGCCATCATCGAAAACGCCGGAGACGGAGGCGCATTTGTACGCATCCCCTTTGACGTGGAGCAGGTATTTGGCAAGAAGCGGGTTAATGTCAAGGCATGGCTCAATGGTGAGCCTTACCGTGGTACACTCGTGCGGATGGGCGAGCCATTCCATATCCTGATTGTGCTGAAAGAAATCCGTGCGAAGATCAGCAAGACCTTCGGCGATGAGGTCGAAGTGACCGTGGAGGAAGATGAAGAACCACGCGTAGTCAGCGCGCCGCCAGACCTGGAACAAGGTAAAAAGATGCACTAACTCGACATGGTCACTCTTTAGGAGATTGCAAAGACAGGTGGTCTATCGGCAGGGAGATTTTCAGGGCGGGAAAGAGGAAATAGTGTGGTACAACCATTGTAGAGGTTTTTCCCGCTCAAGGAGTACGAAATGAAAAAGATAGAGTTTGAAAATATGGTGGACAAGGCTTTTTGGGGCCTGGAAGCCAAATATGGGTTCAAGAAAACCGAAACCAGTTTTGTGGATCGCACCTGCACCGTCCAATTCAAAAATGCAACCACTGAAATCCTCCTGAACTATGAACTTGGAAATACACCCTGGCTGGAGATTTCTGACGTGCACAATGCCGAGAACAAATCCACGCTTGGGTGGCTGCTGGTCGAGTTGGGGGTGGACAAGGCCCCGAAACCGGAACAGGCTTTCCATCCAACCACGTTGAGCGAAGGCACGCTCGAACCCACCCTTCAAAAAATGGGCCAGCAGATATTGGATTATGGTTCAGATCTCTTGAAAGGCGATTTTACGATTATGCCAAAACTGCAGGCGCGTGCCAGAAAATACGATTTGGAATGCCAGCGCTATCTTTCCATCCATAAATCCTAACCCTCGCATGTACCCTCTCTTCCGCCCCCTTCTTTTCAAGCTCGACCCGGAAACCGCCCACCACCTGACCCTGCAATTGGTCCGGCTGGCAGGCATCCTCCCGCCCTCGCGCTGGTTGTTGCAGGCCATGTTCGCCGCGCCAGAGAAGCCGGTGGAAGTGTTCGGGTTGAAATTCAAGAATCCGGTTGGGCTGGCAGCCGGCTATGACAAGGACGGCATTGCCATACGCGGACTGGCAACGCTGGGTTTTGGGCATCTCGAAATCGGGACGGTTACGCCGCGTCCGCAGCCGGGCAATCCCCAGGCCGCGCGTTTTCCGGCTGGTCGAAGATCAAGCCGTGATCAACCGCATGGGATTTCCCGGCCAGGGGGCGGAGTTTACGGCAGCCTCATTTGCGAAAGGCCCTGAAAGGACGACGACCGAGGAGCGCCTCCTGGGCAGGCAATCTCCCGATCATTGGCGTGAATCTTGGCAAGAATAAAGATACGCCGCTTGAAGAAGCTGCCAACGATTATGTTTCCCTGATGAAGATCATTTTCTTCGTTGGCAGACTATCTTGCCATCAACATCTCCTCGCCCAATACGGCCGGACTGCGCCGCTTGCAGGGACGGGATATGCTGGAGAACCTGCTCGGCGCAATTGCGGAGGAACGCCGGACGATACATCCTCGGGCACGGCAGGACGCATGCCGATCCTTGTCAAACTCGCCCCCGACCTGTCGGACGATGAACTCGACGATGCCCTGGATGTCATCCTGCGCACCGGCATGGATGGCGTCATTGCCACCAATACCACCCTCGAGCGGGCAGGGCTTGCGCTCCCGCCATCAGGGTGAAACCGGCGGATTAAGCGGCAGCCCGCTGCGGATCCGCAGCGAAGCGGTGCTGGCGCAGGTGCTGAAAAGGCTGGATGGCCGCATCCCGGTCGTCAGTGTGGGCGGGATCATGTCCCCCGAAGATGCCAAACGCCGCCTGGATATGGGGGCGGCGCTGGTGCAAGTCTATACCGGGCTGGTCTATGCCGGGCCGGGGCTGGTGCAAAAAATCCTCCGGGCAGTCTGACCGCCCGGAGATTGTTTACTTGGCCGGACGCAAGGCCGGTTCCGGATGGTCAGCCGGATTGGAAAGGGCCACATCCGGCAAGGGCAGCGGGGTATACTTTGCGCCCGTTCCGATGCTCCCATAGGAGATATAAAACAATTGCGTCCTGGCATTGATTGCCCTGGGTGATATCCTGGTAAGCAAACAGGATATAGGAACCGTCCGGGCTCCAGCGCGCATCGGTGTAACAGCAGGAAGTTCCCATTGGATCGATCAGTCCGGCGGTTTGTTTTTTTTCGTAAGTTATACGTGTATAGATAGCCAAACTGGTATCGGAAGATGCTGTTGAGCAGGAAAAGTGACTGGCCATCCCAATCAAAGGATGGAATGATCGTACTCTGGCCGCTACCAGTCCCATAACCGCTCATGGTAAAGCGGGAGCCAGGGAAATTATCCAGCAGTGGGGAGAGCGTGGTGCTGGTTGCAGGGCGTGGTGCTGGTGCAGTTGGATATATCGAAGACGAGGATTAAATCCAACTGTTTGCCGGCGCTCGGGCTAAGCGTGTCTATTGCCATCTTCTTGCCATCGCTCGACCAAAGTACATTCTTGGTGGGCGCCTGGTAGGCGCCGCCGTAGGTAAAGATGCCCTTCATATCCTCCAATTGTATGCGGTGAGTGGCGCTCTTTAGCGTGGCTAAATCGAAGGGCACCACATAAAGATGTGGTTGAGGCTGATGGCCACCTGCGAGCCGTCCGGTGAGATCCTGAAAGCATCCAGGTAATCGGCAGCGGTGAAGCAGGTAACCTGTGGAAATGACCCCTTCCGGAACCGTCACGGACTGGACGCATTTACCGCTGATATAAAACAAGCTCTGGCCATCTGGTGACCATTGCAGGTTATGCTTTTCTGCAGCATCCTTGGTAAGCTGGGTGCAGGTCACTGCCGTCCACATTTATCAACCAGATATCCTTGTTGCTCAGGAAAGCGATCATGTCGGCGCCGCCGATGGAGGGCAGGCTGGGAACGGTCGCCGTGGGGCTGGGAGCAGGCGTATCAGTGGAGGCAGGTGTGTCACTGGCCACTGGCAGACTGGCCACGGCAGTGGTCGCGGCTGGGGACGGCAACCGGCAGGGTTGAGGTGGCCTGGAGTGAAGGATTGGGTTGGTGTGGGGACGGGGGCAGCCAGGAATGGGATTTTATTTCTAAAGATCACCACTCCGGCAACGGCCGCGATGCAACAGAACAACGACGACTGCGCCCAGGCCAATCCACAGTCCCATCTTTCTGCTCGGCGCACCCGGCCCTTGCACCGGCTCACTGCCGCCTGAGGCGGTTGGTGCGCGTTGGGCGATCACTGTTCCCGGAAGAGGCTGGATGGGACGTTTGGTGGCAGCAACAGTCTTGGGCGATGCCACCACGGTTGCGTCGGATGATTCCCAGGCTCAGGCTTTCGCCACGGGCAACCGCGTTCAGGGCATTTGCCAGGGACTTCACATCCTGGAAACGCTCGTTGCGATCCTTGGCCATGGCCTTCTCGATGATGACTTCGATGTCAGGCGGCAGGTCAGGCTTGACATCCAGGATATGCGGAACCGGGTCGGTGATGTGCTTGACGACCACGCTCATGGGCGTGTCGCCGTGGTAGGGCTGCTGGCCGGTCAGCAGCTCGAACAGGATGACGCCCAGCCCATAGATATCGCTGCGGCCATCAATGCCCTCGCCTTGGGCCTGTTCGGGACTCATATAAGCCGGAGTGCCAACGATGGCGCTGCCGGTGACGTTGGTCTGCGATTCGGAGAGTTTGGCAATGCCAAAATCGGAGATGTAGGGTTCGTTGAATTGATCGAAGAGGATGTTGCCGGGTTTCAGGTCGCGGTGGATGATGCCCTTGGCATGCGCATCATCCAGGGCGGGGGCAATGTGTGCCATGAGGTGCGCGGCCTCCTGGATGGTCATCGGCCCATTTTTCATCCTGTCAGAGAGCGAGCCGCCGGTCATGTAGCGCATGACAAAATAAGGCTGCCCATCCTCCTCGCCGAAGTCGTAGACCGGCACGATGGCCGGGTGTTCGAGCATGGCAATGGTCTTGGCTTCGCGTTCGAAGCGGGTACGGAACTGCACGTCGTGCAGCATCTCACGCGGCAGGACCTTGAGTGCCACTTCGCGCTCGAAGCGTGGGTCGTAGGCATGGTAGACGGTGGCCATGCCGCCGCGGCCGATCTCGGCCTTGATTTCATAACGTCCGAACTTTTGTGGCTCCATGGACTCCCTTGCTCCTTGCGCGGATCGGTAAACTCGCCTGCGCCAGATGGCTCTTAGATGACAGGATGTTGGTTCACCTATTCACGCGATACCTTGTAGTATAGCAATGGATAAGAGGAAACGCAAGAATTTGGTATAATTTCCTCGTTGCCCCAGTAGCTCAAATGGACAGAGCAGAGCACTCCTAAGGCTAAGGTTGTGGGTTCAATTCCCGCCTGGGGCACTTGATAGGTATTTTTTAACGAAAACTGGCCTTTGTTGAGGCGGCTTTTTACAATGATGGGATGAGTATTTAGAAAAACTTCCGTCCTATAACTTGCCTATATCGACCAGTCCCTCCCGCAGCGCCACCACCACCGCCTGGGTGCGGTCGGACACTCCCAGCTTGGAAAAAAGAGCGCTCATATAATTACGGATGGTCCCTTCGGAAAGGAAAAGCCGCAGGGCAATATCAGCATTGGAGAGTCCCAGTGCCAGTAATTCCAGGATCTCGGTCTCGCGGGGGCTGAGGGTAACCCTGGCCGGGCGGCTTTTCGGAGGCGGCGTCTGGGCCACGTTGGCCAGTACTTTGCCCGCCACAGTCGGGTCGAGGTACGCCTCGCCGGCAACCGTCCCCTTGATGGCTTCAACGAGTTCGTCCCTCGGCCGGTCCTTGAGCAAATATCCCGAGGCGCCGCTGCGGATCGCGTCGAACAGCCACTCGTCGTCGGCATAGGTGGTCAGGACCAGCACGAACATATTGGGATATTGCTCACGGATCTTGCGTGTCGCCAGGATGCCGTTCATGACCGGCATCTTCAAGTCCATCAACACCAGATCGGGCATCTTCTTTGCCGCAAGCTCCAACGCTTCCAGTCCGTCGTGGGCAATCCCGACCACAGAAATATCCGGGTCGCTTTCCAGGATGCGCTGCAAACCTTCGCAGACGATATCCTGGTCGTCACAGATCAGGACTTTGATCATCCAGCCCCTCCCAAACGAAGCGGATCGTGGTGCCGCCTCCCGGCCGGCTCTTCACCGAGAGCGTCCCGCCGGCGGCTGCAGCGCGTTCCCGCATTCCCCTGATCCCGAACCGGCCTTCGACCGGGGCGTTCCTTGAGTTGAAGCCCTTGCCGTCATCTTGGATGGCCAGCGTAACCCGCTTTCCGCCGGCTTCCAGACCCAGGGACACGTGGCGTGCATCGGCATGTCTGGCAATGTTTTCCAGGGCTTCCTGGGTGACCCGGTACAGGCTTTGTTCCACGTCCGGAGGCAGGGCAGGCAAATCGGGGGAGAACTTCACGTCGGTTTCGATGGCCTCCCGGTCAGCCAGGGCCTTGACCAGGGTCCGCAGGGCAAGTTCGAGGCCGAGGTCTTCGAGCGGTTGGGCGCGCAGATCCTGAAGGGCCCGGCGGGTTTCCTCCAATCCCCGGCGAGTGGCGGCCAGGGAATGGTCGAGCATGGCCGTTACATCACCTTGTCCGGGGGTGAGCATGGTCTTGATCGCCTCCAGGTTGACGGAAACCCCGCTGAGAGTATGGGCAAGCGTGTCGTGCAGCTCGCGCGCCAGTCGGTTGCGCTCCCGGCTGACCGCCAGGCTTTCCAGCGTATTGGCATATTGGCCCAGTTGGATATTGGCCATGACCAGTTTTCGTCTTTGCGTACGCTGTATATCCGTCAGCCTTTCGACGATATACCCCACCGTACCAAAAGCAAACGCGCGGATCACTGGCAGTCCCAGGATCGGCAGTGTCTCGAAGGTCACTTTCTTCACGACCAGGAACAGGATCAATAATTCGGTCGCGTTCGTGAAAATGGTGAAAGCCAGCACTGCTGAAATGGAATATTGCCAGGCGATCAAGACCAGCGGCACCAGCAGGATCGGGACGAGCGCCCAGCTACGAGCGATGATGACGTACAAATCTGTGTTGGGATCGAAGAGATAGATCAAGTTGCTGAAAACAGTGGTCACGGTGTAGGTGACCAGTGCGATTGGCAGGTACCATTTTTTCAAGTGTCGTTCCAGCCATGGAAGGGAGAGATAAACGAACAGGCAGGAACTGGTCGGTAAGTTCATCAGGGATTGGATTTGGAGTGTCACGCTGGGGTGCGGCGATATGATCCCATATCCCCACAGGATCGCAAAGTAAATAAAGGCGATTCCGGCAAAATAACGGAAGATGCGCACCAGGCCGGGTTCCAGCGGTCGTCCCATACCATCATAATAACACGGATTATTTTGAAGGATGGGGCGGAAAGGCCAAAGTGATGACGCGCGTCATGGTGATTGCTTGCGCTCGTCACGCCGGTTCATTGTGGGCATCATCTATTCCCCTTTCTCCGCCGCCGTTATATTGGCAACATAACAAGTATGTCATTCCCAGGAGAACTATGGATGTTGCAATCAAAACAGAAAAATTGACAAAACGATATTCTTCCCGCAAAAGTACGGCCGCCATCCAGGACCTCGACCTCGAAATCCCTCCCGGCATCCTGTTCGGGCTGGTCGGTCCCGACGGCGCCGGGAAGACGACGACCTTACGTATCCTGTCTTCCGTCATGGAACCGAGTAGCGGGAGAGCCTGGATTGCCGGTTTCGATGCACACGTGCAAGCTGAAAAGATTCGCAGGTGCATCGGGTATATGCCCCAGAATTTCAGCCTGTATCCCGATTTGAGCGTGCGGGAAAACCTGAATTTTTTTGCCGATATCCAGCACGTACCTGCCGCGCAAAAGAAGAGCCGCATCGCCGAGATGCTCGCCTTTACCCACCTGGAAGATTTCGAGGACCGCCGGGCCGGAAAGCTTTCGGGTGGGATGAAGAAGAAACTCGCCCTGGCCTGCGCCATGGTTCATGACCCGCAGGTGCTGATCCTGGATGAGCCTTCCACCGGCGTTGACCCGGTTTCGCGGCGCGAGCTTTGGGTGCTGCTGGCCAGGGTGGTGCAGGAAGGAGTTACTGTGCTGGTCAGCACCCCCTATATGGACGAGGCCGAACGCTGTCACCGGGTGGGCGTGCTCTACCAAGGCAGGCTGCTGAGGACCGGCTCGCCGGAAGAGATCATCGACTCACTGCCGTTCGAGATCATCGAGGTCAAAGCCAGGCCGCGCAAGCTCATGCGCCAGATCGTGGCCGGGGCAGAGGAGATTCTTGACTGGAACCCTGTTGGCGATCGCCTGCGGGCCGTTGTCGCGGGGGAAGGTGCCACCGAGAAAGCCATCCATTCCCTGGAAAGGCAGTTCAAGGCTAATAGGATGGAAGTGCTCATCCTGAAGCCGGCCCGCCGGACGATGGAAGATGCTTTCATCCACCTGGTCAAGACACAGCGGGGGCAGGCATGAACGGTTTTGCGAATGCGGTCGAGGTGGCGAACCTGACCAAGCGTTTTGGCAAGTTTACCGCCGTCGACAACATTAATTTCGTCATTCCCAAAGGCGAGATCTTCGGCTTGCTTGGCCCGAACGGGGCCGGCAAGACCACCGCCATCCGCATGTTGTGCGGGTTGCTGCCGCCCGATGGAGGCTCGGCAACCGTTTTGGGGTTCGACGTGACCCGTCGGCCGGAGGAGGTAAAAAAACGGATCGGCTACATGTCACAGAAGTTCTCCCTCTATAACGACCTGACGGCATTCGAGAACATCAATTTCTATGCCGCCATATACGGCGTCCCCCAAAAGGGCCGCGCTGCCCGTGTCGCAGAGTTGATCGAAATGTCTGGCTTGAAAGGCCTCGAGCGCGAATTGACCCGTACTTTATCGGGCGCCTGGCGGCAGCGTCTGGCCCTGGCCTGCGCCATTGTCCATAACCCACCCATGCTTTTTTTGGATGAGGCGACCGCCGGCGTGGACCCGCTTTCCCGCCGTGAGTTCTGGGACCTGATCTATACGCTGGCCGGGGAAGGCGTCAGCGTCCTGGCGACCACCCATTATATGGACGAGGCGGACTACTGCAACACTATCGGCATGATGTACCAGGGCGAATTGATCTCCCTGGCCAGTCCTGACGAAATCAAGGACGAGCTCCCCGGCGTGCTGGTCCAGGTGGATTGCAATCGCCCCGGTGAAGCCTCCGAAATGCTGCAACGCTTGGCTGAGGTCCAAAGCGTTTCGGTTCATGGCGCTCAGATCCACGTCACCCTCAGGGATGGGGAAAACGCAAAGAAAATCAAAAAGGCCCTGGCGCAGGCCGGGTTTGACGTACGCTCGGTGGAGATTGTGCAGCCTTCGCTGGAGGACGCCTTCATTGCCATGGTCGCGCAGCGCCGCTCCCAGGCGCCTGCCACGCCCGGCCAACCATTGAACTAGGAGTATTGTATGGAACGTTTCTGGACCATCATGAAGAAAGAACTCTTTCACATCTGGCGTGACCCTCGCACGCTGGCCCTGATCCTGGTGTTACCCGGCTTGTTATTGGTATTGCTCGGCTATGGCGTATCGGGGGAGAGTACGAATACTACCCTGGCGGTCGTGGATTTCAGTATGACGGGTGCCAGCCGGGCCTATATCGACCGGTTCACGGTCAGCCAGGATTTCAAGCTCCTTTACGCGGCTGCTAACGAGTCCGAGTTGGTCGACTTGATCGACCGCAACCTGGTCGGCGTAGGGATTATCATCCCCCAGGATTTTGGCCGCAAACTGGATACCGGCAAACAAGCAACCGTTCAGATACTCGTCGACGGTTCGATGAACCCCGTGGATGCCATGACCGTTCAGTTGAAATTGAGCGCCATCAGCGATATGGCCTCCGAGGACATTTTGGTTCAGCGCATCACCCGCGCCGGCAGTAGCGGGGGTCTGCAACTGCCCATCGTTGACGCCGTGCGGACCCTCTACAACCCAAATGGGGATCAAAAACTGTATATGATCCCGGGCCTGATTGCCATCCTGCTGCAGTTGCAGACTTTGATTCTATCCGCTTTGGCAATTGTACGCGAACGCGAGCAGGGCACGATGGAGCAGTTGATCGTAACGCCGATCAAGCCCTGGGAACTGATGCTCGGGAAGATCATCCCTTACTTGCTCGTCAGCATGGCCAACCTGCTTATCCTGCTCTGGCTGGCTAAATTGCTCTTCGGCGTAGTTGTAGCCGGCAGCACGTTGGAACTGGTCGGTTTGAGTTCTGATCTTCATCATCGGCTCATTGGGAATGGGTGTCCTGATTTCGAACATTTCCCAATCGCAGATGCAGGCAATGTACCTTGCTCTCTTCGCAGTTATTATGCCGGCCATCATCCTTTCCGGTATGCTGTTCACACGCAATAATATGCCCGGTTTCACCTACTGGTACAGCGCGCTCTTACCGGTAACTTATTACCTCGAGATTACCCGCGGGATCATCCTGCGCGGCGTAAGCGCACAAACCCTCTTGCAGTCTTCCGCGCTTCCGTTGATTATCCTGAGCGTCGTTTACTTTGTCGCCTCCGTGCTGGTCTTTCGGAAGCGGCTCTGATTTCCCCAATTCCAAGGAGTTGATCATGAAAAGTTCGGTTATCGAAACTATCCATCGAAAAGGAGCTAAGCTATGAAACGGAAATTGGGGAGGCTCATCACATTGATCATCCTGGTGGGATTGGTTTTTGTGGGGCTCTGGTATTACTGGGTACGCCCGGCCGGTTCGCTGGCAACCGCCTGGAACGACCTGCTCCACCCCTCCACTGTTGCCACTACCGCCCTGACTGCCTCCGGCACGGTGGAAATGACCGAGACCAACGTCTCCCCTGAAGCAGCTGGAAAGATCCTGGCTGTGAATGTCAAGGAAGGCGACACCGTCCATGTTGGCGAAGAGCTGGTTCAGCTCGACGATACCCTGCTCAAAGATCAGCGCGCCATTGCAGAATCCTCCCTGCAGACGGCCCAAATCGCCCTGACACAGCTCACCTCGCAGGCAACCATTGCCAGTTTGCAGGCCGCCATTGCCCAGGATAAACAGAATATCGATGATGCCCAGCAGGCCTACGATAACCAGAAATATTTCACGACCAATCAAAGCGCCGTCCGGAATGCCCTGGCCAGCCTGACCCTGGCCCAGAAAGCCCTCACCGATGCCCAGAATGATTACGACAACGTCGCTGGCAGCCCGGATAACAACACCGATAAGGCCGCCGCATATTCGAAACTATATGCTGCCCAAACCGCCTACAACACCGCCAATTACAATTACAACCTCTGGCTTGGTAATATCGATTCGGAACAGCTCAATATTAAGGCGGGTGCCCTGGCCGTAGCGCAGGCCAAGCTGCCCGAAGACCAGGCTTTACTGGATGTGCTGAACGGAGCCCCCATCCCCGATAACGCTACCGGGGCCGGCATCGTTCAACTGCAGCAGGCCAGGATCGCGGTGCAATTGGCCCAGGCCAACCTGAATCTGCTGGACGATGAAATCAAGAAGATGACCGTAACTTCCCTGGTGGATGGCATGGTGATGACCCGCAATGCCGAACCCGGCAGCGTGGTTAACGCCGGCGCAGTCCTGCTCACCATCGGCCGCACGGACGAATTGACCATTACCGTGTATGCGCCCGAGGACCGCATCGGTGAAGTAGTGCTCGGCCAGACCTCCAATGTGAGCGTGAACTCTTTCCCAGGAGTTGTCTTTAAGGCGGTGGTAACCTATATCTCGGACCAGGCGGAATTCACCCCACGCAATGTCGAGACTGTCTCAGGCCGCAAGAATACCGTTTTTGCGGTCAAACTGACCCTGTCTGACACATCAGGTAAACTGAAACCCGGCATGCCGGCAGATGTGGTCTTCGGCACGAAATGACGATGGAGCTTCATTATGAAGACGAATCGAAAACTTTTGACCTGGATTGGGGTCATTCTGGTGATCGCCGTGATTGGGGCGGCCGGCTGGTATTATTGGGTGCGCCCATCCGGTTCCCTGTCTGCAGGCCTGACGACTGCCTGGAATTCCCTGGTCGATCCGGCTGCGAATATTCCATCGGGAGTCCTGAATGCTTCGGGCACCGTGGAAACGACGGTTCTATCCATTGCGCCCGAGCTGCCAGGGAAGGTCCTCGAAGTGGACTTTCAGGAAGGCGACGTGGTCAAAGCCGGCGCTGTGCTTGTCCATCTTGACGATAGCACGCTCAAAATCCAACGTACCATTGCGGCTACCAGCCTGGAATCGGCCAAACTATCGCTGCAGCAACTGTCCTCGCCGACGGTAATTGCCAACCTGCAAAAAACAATTGCCCAGGATAAACAGGCGATTGACGACGCCCAGCAGGCGTTTGATATTGAGAAATACTTCACGACCAACACCGATGCCATCCAGAGCGCCCGTGCGAACCTGTGGCTGGCCCAGGATGCCCTGAACAAAGCCGCGACAGCTTACGACAAAGTTAAATACAACAACAACCTGGATGCCAGCGCCAAGGCCGTGGCCTACCAGAAAGTGTACGCAGCCAAGCTGGCTTATGACAATGCCCTGGCTGTATTAAATCTATGGACCGGAGTACCCAACCAGGAACAGGTCGACCTCAAGACGGCTACCCTGGCGTTGGCCAATGACAGGCTGGCAGAGGACCAGGCCTTCCTGGATGCACTGAACGGAGCTCCGATCCCTGCCAATGCCACCGGGGCAGGGATCGCACAACTGCAACAGGCCAGGATCAACGTCCAGGCGGCGCAGGCCAACCTCGACCTGCTGAATGATGAGATCGGGAAAATGACCATTACTGCGCCGGTGGACGGCGTGGTGATGACACGCAGTGTCGACCCTGGCGATGTGGTTAATCCCGGGACCGAACTGCTCTCCCTGGCCCGCTTGAACGATTTGACCATTACCGTCTACATACCCGAGGATAGTTATGGAGCTATCAAGCTGGGACAAGCAGCCACCGTTACCGTTGATTCCTACCCCGATGAGACGTTCCATGCCACGGTTATCAATATATCGAACCAACCAAATTTTCTTCCTCGCACCACGCAGCCTGTACCAGCCAGCCGATCGACCGTCTACGGCATCCAGCTTCAACTGAATGATCCCACCGGAAAGATCAAACCCGGTATGCCCGCAGATGTAATCTTTATCCTCAAATAATCACGGCGGTCGCTGCTGTGAGACGGAGAAAATAGCCAGTTCATTTGTGGGTAGTGGCCAAGCTATCAGTGATGTTTTTAACGCGAATACCACGAATGGGCGAATATCGCAAATGATCCCTTAAAATACATTCGCGAAATTTGCTTCTTTGCGCCATTTCGCGTTGAAAAAGGCCCAAGCCGAGCGCCGGCCAAAAAATTATCATGAAATTTTAATGTAAAAGGCTTGCATTTTTTTCGACTTTCATGTAATATATGACCACGAACAGTTGGGTGCCCCCCTCACCCAGCTGTTCGTGCTTAATTGACCTGCTCCCGCCATATGGCGGGAGTTTTGGTCTTCAAAAGGAGATATCATTGGGGAGTGGAAACGAATGCCGCCGGACGATGGGTGATGTTCCACGACCCGGCTGGGAAAAGGTATATAATTTTAATATGCCTCGCACCATCCTGCACCTCGACCTGGATGCCTTCTTCTGTGCCGTCGAAGAACTGCACGACCCGGCCCTGCGCGGCAAGCCCTTTGCCGTCGGCGGCCGGCCGGAGCAACGCGGCGTGGTGGCCTCCTGCTCCTACGCCGCCCGCCGCTTCGGGGTCCGTTCGGCCATGCCGATGAGCCGGGCGCTGCGGCTCTGCCCGGGCCTGCTGGTCATCTCGCACCACCGCGGCAATTACGGCGAAATGTCCGATAAGGTCATGCAGCGCCTGTGCGACCTCTCGCCGCTGGTCGAGCAGATCTCGATCGACGAAGCCTTCGTGGATATCAGCGACCTGCGCGAAGACCCGGAGGCGGTCGCCCGCCGCCTGCAGAAGCGCGTCAACGACGAGCTCGGCCTGCCGTGCTCGGTCGGCGTGGCCTCCAACAAGCTGGTCGCCAAGATCGCCACCGAGGTGGGCAAGAAGACCGCCCAAAAGGGCCAGCCGCCCAACGCCGTGACGATCGTCCCGCCCGGCACCGAAGCGGCCTTCCTGGAGCCCCTGCCGGCGGAGATGCTGTGGGGCGTGGGGCCCAAGACCGCCGCCAAACTGGCCGGCCATGGCATCAAAACCATCGGCGACATTGCCCGCCATCCCGCCGCGGACCTGGCGCGCTGGTTCGGCGAGAACGGGCGTGACCTGGCCCGGCGTGCCCGTGGGGTGGATGAAAGCCCGGTCGTGACCGAGCACGCCGTCAAGTCCATCAGCCAGGAGACCACCTTCGCCCGGGATGTGCGCGACGATAAAGTGCTGGCCGACACCTTGCGCGAGCTCTCGGCGGAAGTGGGCCGCCGCCTGCGCCAGGCCGGGATTGCCGGGACGACCGTCAAGATCAAGCTGCGCTGGCCCGATTTCACCACCCTGACGCGCCAGGTCACCCTGCCCCAGCCGACCGACCAGGACGAGCAGATCTACGCCACCGCGCTGGACCTGCTCGGCCGGGTCCGTTCGAAGGGCCAGGCCGTCCGCCTGATCGGCGTCGGCGTCAGCGGGCTGGGCGCGCCCCTGCGCCAGTTGGAGCTGTGGGGCGCCCAGGCCGAGAAGCTCGCGCAGCTTGCAGGAGGCACTGGATGAACTGCACGAAAAGTTTGGCGAGCAGTCCATCCGGCGCGGAAAGAAGCATTTGAACACGACGGACACGAAGGTTCACGAAGGAAGACGAGGCAAGACCAATTAGAATTGGAAAATTGGTGATTATTGAAGGAGCATGAGACATGCCAGTCAAAACCGGAAGCATTTCCCTCAATACCCATGGCAACACCGATATCCAGGATATCACCCGCGAGCTGGTCCGCCTGGTGGAACAGTCCGGGCTTCAATCCGGCACGCTGACGGTTTTCTGCCCGTCCTCCACCAGCGGGCTGACCACGGTCGAGTTCGAGCCGGGCGCGGTTGCCGACCTGAAGCGCATGTTCGAGGAACTTGTTCCCTCCAACCGGGACTATGCCCATAACGCCACCTGGGACGACGGCAACGGCCACTCGCACATGCGCGCCTCCCTGCTCGGGCCCTCGCTGACCATCCCCTTCGTGGAGAAAACCCTCACGCTGGGCACCTGGCAGCAGGTCATCTACGTGGATTTCGATATCCGTCCGCGCCACCGCGGAACTGGTGGTGCAGATGGTCGGGGAGTGATTTGTTTGGATAAAGGATCATAAATATGAGCAAATTAAAAGTTGCCCTGCTTCAACTGCTCTCCGCCGGCTATGACCAGGCCGCCAACCAGGCCAAAGGCGAACAGTACTGCCGCCTGGCCCGGCAAATGGGGGCGGATATCGCCCTCTTCCCCGAGATGTGGAATATCGGCTACCAGTTGCCCGATTCCTCGCTGCCTGACCAGGTCGAGTACTGGCAGCGCACGCCATCGACCGGGACAGCGATTTTGTGAACTCCTTCCGGAAGCTGGCCTGGGATCTGGACATGGCCATCGGGCTGACCTACCTGGAACAATGGGAGGGCGGCCCGCGCGACTAGCCTCTCCCTGATCGACCGGCATGGCGAGATCCGCCTGACCTATGCCAAGGTCCACACCTGCGACTGGGACAGGGAGGCCGCCCTGACCCCCGGCGACTACTTTTACGTCTGCGACCTGGATACGGCCTGCGGGCCGGTCAAGGTGGGCGCCATGATCTGTTTCGACCGCGAGTTCCCCGAGAGCGCCCGGATACTGATGCTCAAGGGCGCCGAGCTGATCCTGACCCCCAACGCCTGTGAGCTGGAAGCCAACCGGATCGGCCAGTTCCGGACGCGCGCCTTCGAGAACATGCTCGGGGTGGCCATGGCCAACTATGCCATACCGCAGGAGAACGGGCATTCGGCCGCTTTTGACGGGATCGCCTTTAAGGAGACCGGTTCCCGCGATACCTGCCTGGTGCAGGCGGATGGCCATGAAGGCATCTACCTGGCCGAGTTTGACCTGGACCGGCTGCGGGCCTACCGCCTCAACGAAGTCTGGGGCAACGCCTACCGCAAGCCGGGGCGCTATGGCCTCCTGACCAGCCCGTCGGTCGATCCGCCCTTCCTCCGGCCGGACGCACGCAGGTAAAAAATGGGGAACTTTCCTTGACACCTGTCCGTATCCATGATAATCTTTTGCCCGCACGCCTGGCTGTGCACATGGCATGGCGGGTAAGTGCAAAAATACTTTTGCAGGAGAAAGAAAGATGTCAGAAGAACGTTTCGTCGGTACCGTCAAATGGTTCAATGCCACCAAGGGCTTTGGCTTTATCGGCCGGGAGGGTGGCGAGGACGTATTCGTCCATTTTTCAGCCATCGAGATGGAAGGCTATAAACGCCTGGAGGAGAATCAGAAAGTGGAGTTCTCGGTCGAGCAGGGCCCCAAGGGCCTGCAGGCCACCAACGTCAGACCCATCTAATCATCTCATCATTTCCACCGAGACCGGGTCCCGCACAGGATCCGGTTTTTATTTTCACATCATCCATATTCAAAGCAAATCCTAATCTTTCTCTGCACAGTTTGTTATAATTCAGACCTGAATACTCCAAAGGAGAACAGACATGACATATACGCAGGTGAAAGTCCCCGCAGGCGGGGAAAAAATCACGATCAAGGATGGCAGGCTCCAGGTACCGGATGAACCGATCCTGCCCTTCGTGGAAGGCGATGGCACCGGCCGCGACATCTGGCGCGCCTCGGTGCGCGTTTTCGATGCAGCCGTCCAGAAAGCCTACGGCGGCAAACGCAAGATCCACTGGATGGAAGTCTACGCCGGGGAGAAGGCCTTCCGGCAGTTCCAGACCTGGCTGCCCGACGAGACCGTGCAGGCCTTCACCGAATTCCTGGTGGGCATCAAGGGCCCGCTGACCACGCCCATCGGCGGCGGCATCCGTTCGCTCAACGTGGCCTTGCGCAAAGTGCTCGACCTGTACGTCTGCCAGCGCCCGGTGCGCTATTTCAAGGGCGTCCCATCGCCGGTGAAGCACCCCGAATACGTGGATATGGTCATCTTCCGCGAGAACACCGAAGATATTTATACCGGCATTGAATTCGCCAATGGCACGCGAAGATAACCGCAAGTTCAAGCAATTATTCAAGGAAGCTTTCCCCAAGGAATATGCCAAGATCCGTTTTCCCGATACGGCCGGCATTGGCATCAAGCCGGTCTCGATCGAAGGCACCGAACGGCTGGTGCGGGCTGCCATCCGCTGGGCGCTGGCGAACAAGCGCAAGAGCGTGAATTTCGTCCATAAGGGCAATATCATGAAGTTCACCGAGGGCGCTTTCAAGGACTGGGGCTATGCCCTGGCCAAGCGCGAATTCCGCAACGACATCGTCACCGAGCGCGAGACCTGGATCCTGGGCAACAAGGAAAACGATCCCGACCTGAGCGTGGAAGAGAATGCCAGGATGATCGATCCCGGCTTCGATATGATGTCGCCCGACCAGCAGAATGACATCAAGCGGGAAGTGGAAGAAGCCCTGAAATTATGGGATACCCACGGCGATGGCAAGTGGAAGATCGAAGCTGTTGATCAAGGATTCCATTGCGGATGTCAGCCTGCAATTCACGCTGATCCGCCCGCGCGATTACGATGTGATCGCCACCCTGAATCTGAACGGCGACTATCTCTCCGATGCACTGGCCGCGCAGGTGGGCGGGATCGGCATTGCCCCCGGCGCCAATATCAACTACGAGACCGGTCATGCCATCTTCGAAGCCACCCATGGCACCGCGCCCAAATACGCCGACCTGGACAAGGTCAACCCGGGCTCGGTCATCCTTTCGGGTGAAATGATGCTGCGTTACATGGGCTGGAATGAAGCCGCCGATCTGATCGTCAAGGGCATGAGAGGCGCCATCAATGCCAGGACTGTCACGTATGATTTCGCCCGCCTGATGGAAGGCGCCACCGAAGTCAAGTGCTCGGAGTTCGGCGATGCGATCATCAAGCACATGTACAGGCTTGAAAGATCTGTCCGATCTCGGAGCAGATTTTGATTTTAATCCCAGGCCCGGCTTACCAGTCTCACCAGTTGCTCCACTCCCTTTTCGAGTGGAGCAATATTTATAAATTCGTGCACCGTATGGGCCCTGCCGCCGGTGGTCAGGCCGACCGTTATGGCCGGAAGACCGAGACTGAGCGGCAGGTTGGCGTCGGTGGAGCCGATATTCAGGCGCGGCTTCGATGCCCACTTCTGCGCAGGCAATCCTGGGCCAGTTTCACCAGCCGGTGCTCTGCCGGGAGTTCGCCCGAAGGCCGCTGGCCGATGGTCTCCAACTCGATCGCCACACCCGGCTTCTGCACCGAGTGGACGATTTGCTCCACCTGCCTGGCCAGGTCTTCCAAGGTGGCGGCGTTTTCCGAGCGCAGGTCCAGTTCCAGCATGGCTTCGGCGGCAATGGTGTTGACCGACGAACCGCCGGAGATGATGCCCACATTCAAGGTGGTGCGCGGCTGGCGCGGCAGTTCCAGGGCAGTGATGCGGGTGGAAAGCGCCGTCAACTCGTGGACGGCGGAAGGCTGGCCGTAGTCGATCCATGAATGGCCGCCGGCGGTCCGCACGCTGAGACGGTACCGCCGCACGCCCAGCCCGCGCTGGTAGACCTGTCCCAGCGCCATGCCTTCGAGGACGATGTATGCCAGCGGCCTGGACCCGAAGCGGTCAACCACCGCTTGCATGCCGCGCAAATTTCCCAGCCCCTCCTCGCAGACATTGGCCACCAGCCACAGGTCGCCGGGCAGGGACAGGCCGCGCTCGCGCAATGCCCAGACCAGGCCAAACAATCCGGCCACGCCCAGGGAGTTATCACCGATGCCGGGGGCCAGGATGCGCTCCGGCTCGCGCCGGACGCTCAAGTCAACGCTGGTGGGGAAAGACCGTATCGAGGTGGGCGGAAACGATCAGCGGCTTGGGCTGGCGCTGGCGGTCTGGATTGTCGGCTGCCTGCCGAAGCGGGCATAGACATTCCCGACGGAATCGATCTCCACATCCTGCAGCCCTTCTTCCGCGAACCGGGCGCGCACGAACTCGGCCCGTTCCGCTTCGTGGAAGGTGGGGGCGGGGATTTGCTGGATGGCGATTGCCAGGTCGAGCAGGCGGGGGATGGAATTATTCATGAGAATCGTACAGGATGATCCTGCACTCCACAAGATTATACCTGCCGTACCAGACCGGAAAGCGAGTCCAGGCGGGCCTGGGCCAGGCCGGGCAGGGCATCCAGGGCATGGAATGCGCCGCTGCCCTCGATGGTCAGGGAAGCGGAGACGCTTCCATATAACACGGCGCGCAGGGGGTCGAAGGTTTTCTGGTAGCCGGCCGAAAAGCCGCCGCAGAATGAATCGCCTGCTCCGGTCGGATCATCCAGGCGGGCCGGGTAGGCGGGGATTTCCCAGCGTTTTTTGGATACGGCATCGTAGAGCATCTGGCCGTGCGCCCCGCGTTTGACCACGATGAACTCACAACCAAAGCTTCCCAGGGTTTCGGCCATCTGCCATAGATCGTCGGTGCGGCCCCAGAAAATGGCGCGCAGTTCTTCCTCGGATGGCAGGAAGGCCGTCACCCCCTGGAGCAGGCTGCGCACATCGTCCAAGGCTGTAGCGGTCATATAAGCGGCGGACGGGTCCAGGGTCAGGAAGGTGACGTTTGCCTGCCGGAAAGTGGAGAGCAAGCGGCTGGTGGTCATATAATCCAGCGGACACAGGTGGGCGGCATGGGCATTCAGGTAGTCTGGTGGGATATCAGCCGGACGCGGCGAGGCGGGGTGGATGGTCTTGCGGTCGTCAGTGTCGGCCGGTGGTTGGTAGCCGAGCAGGGACTTGGGAAAGGGCAGGTTCATGCGGGCGAAGTGGGTTACCGGGTTGGTGCGCTGGAAGGTCAGCGGGTCGAGCCGGGCCTGGAAATAGCGCAAATCGAGGGCTCCGGCCAGGATGTGGATCCCGCGCGTATCCCAGCCGTGTTTTTCGAAGGAGCGCAACCATTCGTGCGGGTAATCTTCGCCGACACGCGCCAGCAGCCCGACGTTGCTGTCCCAGACCCCCAGGCCGGCGGCGGCATACAGCAGGTTGCCTCCCGGCACATCAATCAGCGGACGGCCCGCGGGGGGCAGCAGATAATCACGGCGCAGTCGACCGGCGATGACGAATGTGGGTTCCATGTGTTCAGGAGATAAAGACGCGGCTGGCAGCGCCGGCCTGCCCCGGGTTGACAGGCAGGAGGATGGTGAAATTGCTGCCCTTGCCTTCCACACTTTCTGCCCAGATGCGCCCGCCGTGCATTTCAATCATGACTTTGGCGACAGACAGGCCCAGCCCCATGCCGCCATGCTTGCGGGTCAGGTGCGATTCGACCTGGTAGAAACGTTCGAAAATATGCGGCAGGTCTTTTGCAGGAATCCCGATCCCATCATCAATGACCGATACTTTGACATATCCGGGAATCTGCTCTGCAACGATGAATACATGCCCGCCCGGGTTGGTGAAGTCGAGTGCGTTCTTGACCACATTGCTGAGGGCGATGGAAATTTTGGAAGCATCGCCTTCCACCAGCAGGTCGTCTTGTCCCGTATCGGAACGCATGGTGATGTGTTTTCTTTCCGCTTCCTGGTTGAACGAATCCATCACATCTTCGACAATATGTTTGATGGAGATCGAGCGGGCATGCAGGCTGGCCGTGCCGCGCTGGGCATTATCCATGTTGGTGATACTGTCTATGATTTCCTTCAGCCGCATGGAATTTCGGATAATGATATCCAGCTGGGGCTGGTATTCGGGTTGGATGACTTCCCGCAGGAAAGTGGCATGTCCAAGGATGAGGCCGAGCGGGGTGCGCAGTTCATGGGAAGTAATGGCGATGAAGTCGCTCTTCATGCGGTCGAGTTGGGTCATTTGATCCTGTGATTTCTTCACTTTATTCACAAGATGTGTATTCTGGATGGCAATTGCTGCCTGGGAGGCCAGAGTCTCTAGAATTGTGAGGTCCTCTTCGGTATAATGGGCTTCGCCGGTCTTGTTGACCACTTCCAGCACGCCCAGCTTTTCGCCTTGAAAAGTGATGGGAACTGCCATCAGTGAATGGGTGACGAAATCCGTGGCCTGGTCGGCGCCTTTGAAGTGACGAGGTTCTGCGCTTACATCCGGGATGACCGCCGGTTGTCCGTTCTCGAGCACCCACCCGGCCACGCTGGTTTGCAGTGGAACTTTGACAGATTTCAATCAAGTCCCGGTGGAACCAGGGCAAGGCCAGGAAGTGCAACTGCTCCCCGCCTTCTTCCAGTTCGAGGATGGAGGCTGTTTCACAGCCGGTCAGTTCACTGGCAGCAGCGATGAGCGAGTTCAGGAACGGTTCCAGGTCCAGCGAGGCGCTCAAGGTACGGCTGATCTCGAGGAGACGTTCCATACGCTGGGTGCGTTCACCCGAGGAAAGAGTTGTTTCCGGATCCATAGGTGATTCGATTATACTGCAACAGATGTAGTACACTTGCTGGAGCCTACAAAATGCCGTAAAAAATATTGTGATAGGAGAAGAAATATGAGTGAAAAGAAAGTCCGTGTGGCGATTATCGGTGTGGGCAATTGCGCCTCCTCGCTCGTCCAGGGGGTCGAATATTACAAGGATGCCGCCGAGGATGCCAGTGTACCCGGCATCATGCATGTCAACCTGGGCGGCTACCATATCCGGGATATTGAGTTCACGCTGGGGATTGACATCAATGTCACCAAAGTGGGCAAGGATCTGGCCGAAGCCATCTATGCCGAGCCGAATAACACCTATAAGTTCTGCGATGTGCCGAAGCTGAACGTCCCGGTGGTGCGCGGCATGACCCACGATGGCCTGGGCAAGTACCTCTCGCAGGTGATCACCAAGGCGCCCGGCCCGACCGCCGACATCGTCAAGCTGCTCAAAGATACGAAGACGGATGTGGTGGTCTCGTATCTGCCGGTCGGCTCGGAGATGGCGACCAAGTGGTACGTGGAGCAGATCCTCGAAGCGGGCTGCGCTTTCGTCAACTGCATCCCGGTCTTTATTGCCTCTTCCGAGTATTGGGGCAAACGCTTTAAGGATGCCGGCCTGCCCATCCTGGGTGATGATATCAAATCCCAGGTTGGAGCCACCATCCTGCACCGCGTCCTGACCAGCCTGTTCGTGGACCGCGGCGTGCGCATCGACCGCACCTACCAGCTCAATTTCGGCGGCAATACCGATTTCCTGAATATGCTGGAGCGCGAGCGGCTGGAATCCAAGAAGATCTCCAAGACCGGCGCCGTCACCAGCATGATCCCTTACCAACTCGACCCGGGTAATATCCATGTCGGCCCCTCGGACCATGTGCCGTGGCTGACCGACCGCAAGTGGTGCTACATCCGCATGGAAGGCACCACCTTCGGCGATGTGCCGCTCAATGTCGAAATCAAACTGGAAGTGTGGGACAGCCCCAACTCTGCCGGCGTGGTGATCGATGCCATCCGCTGCGCCAAGCTGGCCCTCGACCGCGGCCTTTCCGGACCGATCATCGGACCCTCGTCCTATTTCTTCAAAACCCCGCCCAAGCAATTCCGGGATGACATCTGCCGCGAGAAGACCGAAGCCTTATCAAGGGTGAGAACAACGAGTAGGATTCCAGGGGCAGCCACCGTTGCCCGCTGTGCTATTCCTGGAAAAGATATGCCATTCCGTCTGAAAATTGGGCGTGGATTTTGGACCGCCCTGGGCGCTTTCCTGGCCTGGGCGGTCATTTTCGGCATCCTCTATGCCCAGTCTCCCCTGTATACTTCCAACCAGAACCAGTATTTTCTGCACGGGATGGCGCGCGCCGGGCTGGGCTTCCTCAACCGGGATTGGCTTGCCGGCACTGCCGGACCCTACGCCGGTCTTTAGCGCCCTGGTCTCCCTGACCTATGCCCTGACGCACAGTAACTTGCTTTTTTACGTCTATTATGCGCCTGCTGATGGGGGTCTATCTCTTCAGTGTCTATCGGCCTGATGGATCTGCTTTTCGATCTGCGCCGTTCAAAGACCCGCAGCCTGCTCTTTCGTGGCCCTGTTCCTGGGCGCTCATTCGGCTGCCCTGCGCTATCTGCTTTCCAAGCTGGTAGGACCCGAAGCCATCTTCATGGTGGAAGGCGGGGTGGCCGGCCAGCGCCTGCTTGGGCAGGTCTTCCAGCCGAGCACCTTCGCAGTCTTCCTGGTGCTTTCCCTTTACCTGTTCCTGGCCGACCGGCGGAACTGGTGCGATCCTGGCGTTGGTGGTGGCTGTCACGGTCCATCCGACCTATTTGCTGTGCGGCGGCCTCATGACCCTGGCTTACCTGTGGGTGATCTTCCGCGAAACCCGGCAGATAAAAGCGGTATTGCTCTATGGGTTGAAAGTCCTGGTGCCCGTCCTGCCGATCCTGGCTTACACCTGGCTGATCTTCCGTCCCTCCAACCCGATCCTATACGCCGAGGCCCAGCACGTCCTGGTGTATTTCCGTATTCCTCAGCATGCCCTGGTAGCGGAGTGGCTGGACTGGACGGTCGCGGTTCAGGCGGTTTTCGTCCTGGCTGGCTCTGGTCGTCCTGCGCCGGAAGCGCCTTTTCCCCATTTACGCTGATTTTGACCGGCTCTACGCGTGCTGCTGACCCTGATCCAGGTCGCCACCGGCAGCAATACCCTGGCGCTGCTCTTCCCCTGGCGCGTCTCGATCCTGCTCGTCCCGCTCGGGGTAAGCGTGTTGCTGGCGGGCCTGGTCACCCGTCTTATGGATGCCTGGCAGCCCTCGCCGGCTGCCAGCCGCTGGCTGCGGCTCCTGTCACTGATTGCGATAGGCGTGTTGATGGCGATCGGGGCGATGCGTTTCCAGATTGAGAGCGCCGCGCCAGCTGGCCGACCCGGCCAATGCCGATGATGAATTATGTCGCTGCACACAAATCCCCCGGGGATATTTACATGATCCCGTCCAAGATGGAAAATTTCCGCCTGGTGACGGGCGCGCCGATCCTGGCGGATTTTGACTCGATCCCCTACCGGGATGCGGATGTGATGGAATTGGTATGAACGCATGCAGTGGATCAGTTGGTTCTATGAGTTCAACCAGGCCAGCAATCCGTGTAAAATGCTGATGGATATAGCTGCTCATTATGGCGTGACCCATGTAGTGGTGGAGCAGAGATAACGCCTTTACCGTTTGCAAATCTCTACCGGTTGTTTATGAAGACAGCACCTACCGTATTTATGCGCTTACTCCCCAAGAATAAGAAGGAAACCATGCGACAATCTCTGAGTGTGCTTTTCATGTTGATCTGCCTGGCAGGCTGCGCCGGCACCGCCACGCTGCCTCCTGTCACTCCGACGTCCACAGCGACGCCTGCTCCCAGCGCAACCTTGACCCTCACCCCGACGACATTCACTCCGCCACCGCCACCGCGACGCCATCCGGACCCCTCCGGCGCTGCCGGGGGTTTTCCAGACCTCGCTCCAGAATCCGGTCGACCCACCCCATACCTATATTTCCAATACCTGCCAGTACCTGCAGGATAAATGGTCCTCGAATAACAGCGCTCCCGGGACAATGGTCATCCCGGTCATGTTCCATTCCATCATGGCGCCGGGCGATACCATCGGTCGCCAACCAGATCTCGCAGGCCCAGTTCACCCAGCTGATGGGAGGGCTGGAGAGTCGCGGTTTCAAGGCCATCACCACCGCACAATTGGCTGGCTTCCTGGAGCATAATGCCAAGATCCCGCCGCGCTCGGTTATCCTGATTGTGGATGACCGCCATCATGCTCGAGTATTTCAATCAATTTTTCCTGCCCTGGTGGGAGGGAGATCATTGGCCGGTGGTCAATGCCTGGATCAGCGCCTCCCGCGATTCCATCGACGCAGCCCTTTGGCAGGAGCAGGAGACGCTCAACGCCGAGGGCTGGGTGGATTACGAGGCGCACGGTGTTGTCCATAATACCCCCATGTGGCCGGGCGTCTCGGATGCTTATATCATGGGCGAACTGCAAGGGTTCGATCGATGCATTCAAGCTGCATTTCAATAAAGTGCCGATTGCCATCATCTGGCCGGGCGGCGGGTTCTCGACCCGTTCGGTCGAAATTGCCCGCCAGTTGGGCTACCAACTGGGTTTCACCATCAATGCACGCGGGCCGTTGATGTTCAACTGGGTTCCGCTGGGAGACAAAATAACCCCGGTGCATGGACCGACCTGGCAGCCGGAAGGCCCATGAATGACCCTCTGATGGTCCTGCCGCGCTACTGGGATACGGATGCGCTCAAGCACCTGGATGATATCGTCAAGATCTCGCAGGATGCCGCCGCCTACGCCGAGCAGAACAAGGCCACCGAACAGGAATATTACGATATCGTCTGCGCCCCAACGCTTGGGCCGCTCCCTTGAGGAATGGAATTGGCCCTTCGTCAAATGAATTGAGCATGGCTCGAAGCAGCTTTCCTGCAACTCTGATCCTGCTGGCTTTCATACTGTCTGCCTGTTTCCCTGCCTCGCCTTCTTTGGCATTGTCTCCGACCGGATCTCCAGCGGCAGATGTCCCAGCCAGCCCGACCAAAGTGTGGACGCCGACAGGCACACCCATGCCGGCACTGACACCGACGCGCACCCTTCCGGCGCTGCCCGGCCCTTACCAGACCGCGCTCCTGAACCCGCTGGATACGCCCCACACCTATATCCAGGATACCTGCCAGTACCTGCACGACAAATGGTCCTCGGCGAACAGCGCCCCCGGGACGGTGGTGATGGTCATCATGTTCCACATAATCACGAATGCGGCCATTACCAATCCCAACCAGATTTCGGAATACAATTTTCGCCAGTTGATGAAAGCCTCCACCAGAATGGCTTCCAGGCAATTACCACCCTGCAACTGGCCGGATTCCTGGAACACAACTCCAAAATCCCTGAACGTTCTGTCCTGCTTGTGACCGACGATAAGCATCCCGCCGCATATTTCAATGTGTTATTCCGGCAATACTGGATCGATTACGGCTGGCCGGTGGTCAATGCCTGGATCAGCGACGATCTGACCACTGCCGACCTCTGGAAGCAGCAGGAAGACTTGAATGCCGAAGGCTGGGTGGATTACCAGGCCCATGGAGTGGTTTCCGCTCCCATCACCCGGGATTCTACTGACGATTATATCCTCGGCGAATTGAAAGGCTCGATCGACGTATTTCACGAGCATTTCAACAAAACGCCCATCGCCTTCATCTGGCCGGGCGGCGGGTTTACGCCCCATGCCGTCGGCACTGGCGCGCCAGTTGGGCTACCGGCTGGGGTTCACGATCAACCCGCGTGGGCCGCTGATGTTCAACTGGGTTCCACTGGCAGATAGCGGCGATCCGAACCGCGCCACCTGGATCCCGGAAGGCCCCGTCAACGACCCGCTGATGGTCCTGCCGCGTTATTGGGACACCGATGCGGCCATCCATCTGAAGGATGTGATCCAAATCGGACAGGAGGCCGCCACCTATGCCCGGGCCAATAAACCTGCCGAAATGGAGTATTATGCCACTGTCTGTTTACCTGCTTTCGGAGCCATCCCTTGACCGCTGATAGCTGAAAGCTGCCCTATGTCCTGTGCCTTCTGTAAAATCCTCTCCGGTGAAGCCCCTGCCACCATCATCTACCGCGATGACCAGGTTACCGCCTTTCGCGATATCCACCCGATCGCCCGCACGCATATCCTCATCATCCCCAACCGGCACATTGCCTCGGTCAATGAACTGGAGGCCGGCGATGAAGCGCTGGTGGGGCATATGGTCCTGGTGGCGAAAGAACTGGCAGCGCAGGAGGGCGTTGCCGAACACGGTTACCGGCTGATGATCAACACCGGTGTGCATGGCGGACAAACGATCCCCCATCTCCATCTGCATCTGATTGCCGGGAAGCTCGCCCGTTTCCTGTTGGGATAAGGTATTTATCCGCGAATTCACGCTAATCCCCACTAATTTAGTAAAGAAAAGCGCAAAGCTTAGCAGAAATTCGCGAAAATTAGCGGATAAAAACCGACCACATTTAAGTGCAGTCTCATCCCTTTGGAAACCTGTCAGGTTTGAATGAGTGTACAATTACCCATATGTTTGAAATCATCTTCCTCGGCACCTCCGCCTCCGCCCCCTCCGCCAAACGCGGGCTTTCGGCGCAAGTCGTCAAGCACGACGAGTTCCGCTTCCTGATCGACTGCGGCGAGGGCACGCAGCGCCAGATCCTGCAATCCGGCATTGGCTTCAAGAACCTGAACCATATCCTCATCACCCACGGACACCTCGACCACATCCTCGGGCTGGCGGGCTTGCTCTCCACGTTCATGCGCTGGGAGACGATCGACGAGATGAACATCTACAGCGGCAAGTGGGCGCTCGACCGCATCCATGACCTGCTCTATGATGTGGTCCTGCGCGGCGGGCAGGCGCCGATGACCCTCAACCTGCACGAGCTCAAGCCGGGCGTCTTCTTCGAAGCGGACGATTTTACCATCACGGCTTTCCCCGTCTTCCACCGTGGCTCCGACAGCCTGGGCTTCAGGTTCGAGGAACGTTCGCACCGCCCGTTCCTGCCCGAAAAGGCGGAAGAATTGGGCGTGCCGGTCGGCCCCATCCGGCGTGACCTGGTGGAAGGAAAGACCGTCACGCTGGCGGATGGGCGCACGGTCGGACCGGAGGACGTGCTTGGGCCGCTCAAGCCGGGGGTCCGCCTGGTGCATATTGGCGATACGGGCCGGACCGAGGACCTGGTGGCTCCCTGCCAGGGCGTGGATGCGCTGGTGATCGAGTCCACTTACCTGGAAGAAGAAGCCGAAATGGCAAAGAAATTCTCGCACCTGACGGCGAAAATGGCCGCGGAACTGGCGGTCAGGGCAGGCGTTGGGCAGTTGATCCTGACCCATCTCTCACGCCGCTACCGCGAAAAGGATGTCCTGGCAGAAGCCCAGGCGGTCTTCCCAAACGTGCGCGTTGCGCGCGATTTTGACGTATTCTCCATCAAACAAGAAGGTTAATCATGCCTCGTTCCGAACTCGATCTCAACCCTGTCCAACACATCACCGCGGATGCCATCGGCAAGCCCGGACAGCGTGTTTTTTATCTCCAGGGCTGGCGCGAGACCGACATCCAGCCGGTGACCATTATTATTGAAAAAGTGCAGCTCCAGACCCTGGCAACCGGGTTGGAGCAGATGCTGGCCGAAATTGCCCACCAGAACCCGGCCTTGGCCGAGCCTTCGGCGGAATATGATGCAGATAAGATGCGCATCACACCGCCGGTGGACCCGCTCTTCCGCGCCGGGGAGATGGGCCTGGGTTATGATGCCGACCAGGACCTGATCGTCATCCTGGTGCGCGAGATTGTGATGGAAGACGGAGACCCGGAAGAAGCCTCGGTCGTGCGCTTCTGGTGCAGCCGCCAGCAGGCGGCTGGCTGGCTGCCTGGAGCACGGAAGTTGTCAACCGCGGGCGGCCCATCTGCCCGCAGTGCGGGCAGCCGATGGAACCGGAAGGCCATTTCTGCCCGAAGAAGAACGGGCATAAGCACTAAATATGTGACTACTATGTTATAATATAGTCACATAAGGAGTGCATTTAATGGAAACAACTGTCGGGATACGCGATTTCAAAGCCCGCTTGAGCGAGTATATGCAGCAGGTCAAGAATGGGCAAAGCATTGTCATTACAGAGCACGGCAAACCGGTGGGACGCATCCTGCCGGTTGCGATGAGCCTGGAAGAACGCATCGAAGATGCTGCGCAAGGCCGGCCTGGTCGAATGGAGCGGAAAGAAATTGCGCGATATTAAACCTCCTGCCATCAACCGCGGCGATAAATTGGCTTCCGACATTGTGGTGGAATTGCGGGAATGAACCTGTATCTCGATACCAGCGCGCTCATCAAACGCTATGTAAACGAGACAGGCTCGTCCGATGTGCGTGATTGGATGGATCGCTCCGCCGATGACAAGGCCACCGCGCTGATTACCCGCGCCGAGATGTCTGCAGCGCATCAATCGCTTGCTGCGCATGAAGTATCTCTCGCAGGAGGATTATGGCGATGCGCTTGAAGAATTCCGCGCCGATTGGGCGGATTACCACCGCTTGCCCGTCACCGAGCCGCTGGTCGCCCGTGCCGATGCGCTGGCATGTGAACACAACCTGCGCGGCTATGATGCCATCCATCTCGCCGCGGCACTGACCTGGCAGGAATTGCTTGACCTGCCGGTTACGCTCGTGACGTACGACAGGGAATTGGCCGAGGCCGCCCGGGCTTCAGGCATGGCGGTGTTGCCATAAAATGGGGATCCAGCCCGATACATTCCAGGCCATCCTTGAAAACGGCGAGATTGAACTCAAGGGCCAGTTTACGCGCGGCGCCAACTACACCTTCCTGGTAAATGTCGCGTATGAGGGGAGTGAAATCCTGGCTGTCTACAAGCCGGAGCGCGGGGAACAGCCGCTGTGGGACTTCCCCGAGAACACACTGGCCAGGCGGGAAGTCTGCGCCTACCTGGTCAGCCAGGCGCTTGGCTTCGGCATGGTCCCGTTCACGCTCCTGCGGGATGGGCCGCTCGGCCCCGGCTCGCTCCAGCAGTACATTGACCACGACCCCAACTATCATTATTTCACCTTCAAACCGGCCGAGCTTGAGCGCCTGCGCCCGGTGGTGCTCTTCGACCTGCTGGTCAACAATGCCGACCGCAAGGGCAGCCACATCCTGGTGCAGAAACGCACCCGCAAGCTCTACCTGATCGACCACGGCCTGTGCTTCCATGTGGAGGACAAACTGCGCACGGTGATCTGGGATTTTGCCGGGCGAGCCCATCCCGGTGGATTTGCTTGCAGCTCTGGCCTCCTTCCGGGCGGATTTTGCCGGACCCGGAGACCTGCCTGCGGCGTTTGCTTCCTATCTCAGCCCGGAGGAACTGGCTGCCCTGAGCTCGCGCGCCGAGGCCCTCCTGGCGGCCGGCCGGTTCCCGTTCCCGCCCGAAGACCGGCGTGCCTTTCCATATCCGCCGATATAACGTATTCCGGTGTTCTGGTGCCACGTGACACTGGAGAACAGGAGAACGCATGACCCACTACAACCTCGCCCTGCTCGGATTCGGCAACGTCGGACGCGCCCTGGCCCGCCTGCTCCAGCGCAAGGAAGCCGAACTCCAATCCCGCTATGACATCACTTTCAGCGTGACCGGCATTGCCACCGGACGGCACGGTACAGCCATCGACCCGGCCGGGCTGGACTATATCAGGGCAGCCGGGCTGGTCGAAGCCGGGGAGTCGCTGGCACGCGCTTTCGAAAATATCCGTCCAGGACAAGTCTCGATTTCCTGCGCAGTTGTGGAGCAGATGTGCTGTTCGAGAATACGCCTGTGAACCATAAGACCGGCCAGCCTGCCATTGACCACCTGCACCTGGCGCTCGAACTTGGCATGCATGCCATTACGGCCAACAAGGGGCCGGTAGTGCATGCATACCGTGAACTGACGGAATTCGCAAGGACGAAGCATAAAAAGTTCTACTTCGAGTCCACCGTGATGGATGGGGCGCCCATATTCTCGCTCTTTCGTTCCGCCCTGCCGGCTGCGCAATTGCTTGGGTTGCGCGGCATCCTGAACTCCACCACCAACCTGATTTTGGGCCGCATGGAGAACGGAGAATCGTTCGATGAGGCGGTCAAATATGCCCAATCCGTGGGCCTGGCCGAAACCGACCCCGCTGCCGATGTGGATGGCTGGGACGCGGCCATCAAGGTGGCAGTGCTGATCAGCGTTTTGATGGATATCCCATTTACCCCACAACAGGTGGAGCGGACCGGCATCCGCCTGATCACACCGGAAATGATCGCCCAGGCCAAGGCCGAGGGGAAACGCTGGAAGCTGGTCTGTTCGGCCGAACGCCTCGGCGCTTCGGCCATAGGCCGCGTTGCTCCAGAACTGGTTTCAACCGCTTCGCCGCTCTACCGGGTCGATGGCGCCACATCCATTGTTCAGTTCAAGACGGATGTGCTGGGTGACCTGTCCATCACCGAGAAAGACCCAACCCCTGACTGTACCGCCTATGGCCTGCTGGCCGATTTTGTCAACGCGGTACGATAATAAACGACCTTGGCCTTATTTTTCCAACAGCTTCTGTAACTGTTTTTCCTTGTCGGCGCGTGCGCGTAGCGCATATCGGCGCGGCCAGGTAACGTCGCAATTCCGCCTCGCTCGGGTTGGGAACATAGTAGTCGCGGAACATCCCCAGGATAGTAACGGTTTCCTCGCTATAGCCGTTCCAGATGCACAGACTCGCCCGCCTGAACCTGGCCACCCTGTAAAACCCGGCAATACAATCCGGGCCGTTCTGCCTGGCGGAATTGTTCTATAAATGTTGCGTCGCCCATTCGGGCTGCCAATGTCACACACGGCATGCGCGGCGAAGTTACTTGCAGGCTTACCCCACCAACCTGCAAAATGTCACCGACGCGTGCCTGTACACTTTCCAGGTCGCTGATCGTCAGGTTCTCACCGAAAGTGCCGGGGGAAAGTTCCTGGCCCAAAGCGTCGGCCCACCAATCGTAATCCGCCGTGCCATAGATATAGATGGCCTGGTCCGGGCCGCCGTGATGTTTGGTGTCACAGATCACGTCTCCCGGGATGCCGTTGGATGTGATCTGGACGGGTGTATTGGCGGGAAGTTTATAGATCCCGGTTTTTCCGGAGGCCTTTGCATTGGGAATGCTGCGTTCCTGGCCGATATTTATGCTGATAAGTTTCATTGTCTGCCTGCCTTTCAACCTAGAAAAAGTTAAGGTATATTTTGAAAATCTTGTTTTACCACGGATGACCACAGATAAGAAGGATTTGGGTCCATTTTTTCCAGGGTTCTAAGTCAGGCAAATCCCGGCTTTATGAAAACCTTGGATTTTCACCGAGCCAACCTCACCTGCTCTGTTGACCTGTTGTATAATCGTAATGATGAACCTCTTTCCAGGGAGGACCGGCATGTCCTTGCGCCGATCTGTGCTGACCCTTTCCGGCCTGTTGATTGCCATGGCTGGACTGGCTGCCTGCGGCAGATCAACCTCCACCGTCACCCCGGTGCCAGCTACACCGATATCTGCCACTCCTACTGCAACTGTCCATCCCGGCACGTACCCTGACCGTTTGCCTGGGCCAGGAACCCGCCAGCCTGTTCCCGGTCAATAATCCCTCGTCATCGGCGCGTGCAGTCCTGGCGGCCGTTTACGATGGACCGATTGATACCAATTCCTACGGCTACCAGCCGGTCATTTTGAAGGATTTGCCCAGCCTGGCAAATGGGGATGCGCAACTCTTTCAAAAATCTGTCTACGTCGGTGATGAGGTGGTGGATGCCAGCGATACCCCGGTCACGCTGGCGGTCGGTGTGAAGGTCCGCCCGGCCGGCTGCCGCAGCGATACCTGTGCGGTGGTGTACGATGGCAAAGGTACCATCCAGATGGACCAGATGCAGGTCACCTTCCGCCTGCTCCCCGGACTTACCTGGTCGGATGGGCAACCGCTCACTGCGGCAGGATTCTGTCTATGCGTACAATCTTGCCGCTGATCCGACTGCGGCCGGTTCCAATTATCTGGTGGATCGCACCAAGTCCTATGAGGCTGCCGACGATGTTACTGTTCAGTGGTGGGGCAAACCCGGCTTCATCGATTCCACCTATCTCACGAATTTCTGGGCGCCTCTCCCCAAACACCTGTGGAGCCAGATCCCGGCTGACCAATTGGAAGATTCTCCCGGGCCATCCCGCTCTCCGGTTGGCTGGGGCCCGTATGTCATTCAGGAATGGGTGGCCGGAGACCATATCACGTTGACGAAGAATCACCCATTATTTCCGCGCTCGGCGAAGGGCTGCCGAAATTTACCACGCTGACCTTCCGGTTTGTACCGGACCCTGCAACGGCTGTCAGCGATTTGATTGCCGGCACCTGTGATATCCTCGATCCAAGCATCAACCTGGGCGGGCAGGTGGACCTGTTACGTTCGATGGCCGATAAGAAGCAACTCCAGGCGCTGTTTGCAACACCGCCGGTCATGGAACAACTGGCATTTGGCATCCGTCCGGCTGCCTATGATAATGGCTATAACGCCAGGGTCCGACCGTCCGGACTATCTTGGGGATGTACGCGTCCGCCAGGCAGTGGCCATGTGCATCGACCGCCAGAAGGTGGTGGATTCGGTGCTGCATGGGCTTTCGCCGGTTCCGGCTTCTTTTGTCCCGGCGGATGACCCACTTTATAACTCCTCCGTCACCACATATTCCTTTGATGTAACTGGCTGCCAATGCGCTGCTCGAACAGGCCGGTTGGCAGGATGTGGATAACAACCCAGCCACGCCGCGCCTGGCCAAGGGAGTACAGAATGTCCCGGATGGCACACCCCTGGAATTGAATTACATTACCACTGGTGCAGCCCAGCGGGTGCAGGTCAGTACGATCGTGGCAGATTCGCTGGCACAGTGTGGCATCAAGGTGAATGTCAAATATCTTGACCAGACGGCGTTATATGCTGCCGGGCCGGATGGCCCGCTTTTCGGGCGCAATTTTGACCTGGCCGAGTTTGCGATGGGCAGCACGAGCACGGAACCGCCCTGTGAATGGTTCACCAGTTCCGAGATCCCGAATGCCGCCAATCACTGGGTGGGGACGAATGTCAGCGGGTACAGCAATCCGGATTTCGATGCGGCCTGCCAGGCAGTCCAGCAATCCCTGGCGGATGAGCCGGCGCATGCGCAGGCCTACCAGCAGGCCCAATCCATTTTTACCGGAGATTTGCCTGTCCTTCCTTTGTACTGGCGCCTGGAAGTCGCGGCGGCCCGCCCGGATGTGTGCCATTTCTCGCTTGACCCGACCGCCTCCAGCGCCTTGTGGAATATCGAAAAGCTCGATGTCGGGGTTCCTTGTGGTCAATAACCTGATGGGATTGCCTATGAAAAGAGTGAAGATTATCCTATTATTGACATGACAATATCACAAAGACCGTGTGCCGAAAATCGTGTATAATCTCACTGCCTTGGCCTGGATTGTTGGACAATTAAAAGATGGCTTCAGGTCATTGAATTTAATGTAGCGAAGGATGATGTGTATGCCTGATCCCTTACTCGATGTTAAAGGGCTCGAAACACAGTTCAAAACCCCCGATGGAATAATTCATGCTGTCAATGGGGTCTCCTTTTCACTGGAAGAAGGGGAGACCCTTGGTCTGGTGGGGGAGAGCGGCTGCGGTAAAAGTGTAACGATGCTCTCCGTCCTCCGTTTGATTGCAATGCCACCCGGAAAGATCGTTGCCGGGGAGGCATTTTTCCGCGGACAGGACCTGTTGAAAATGTCACAGGAGGAAATCCGGCATGTGCGCGGCGCGCAGATCGCCATGGTTTTTCAGGACCCCATGACTTCATTAAATCCTGTTTTGACCATCGGCGTCCAGATGGAGGAACCTTTGATGCTCCATTTGGGCATGAACAGGAACCAGGCCAGGGCGCGTTCGGCCGAATTGCTTTCGATGGTGGGGATTCCGAATGCAAAAGATCGCCTGCCAGACTACCCTCACCAATTTTCAGGCGGCATGCGCCAGCGTGTGATGATCGCCATGGCTTTATCCTGCGACCCGCAGATCCTGATTGCCGATGAACCAACCACGGCCCTGGATGTGACCATCCAGGCGCAGATCATCGAGTTAGTCAAGCGCCTGCGCGACGAACTGGGGATGGCCATCATCTGGATCACCCATGACCTGGGCGTGATTGCCGGCCTGGCGCAGCGCGTATCCGTGATGTATGGCGGCTATCTTATCGAAGAAGCACCTGTCAACGAACTGTATGCCAATCCCCAGCATCCTTACACCATTGGCCTGCTTGGCAGCCTGCCGCGCCTGGATAGTACCAGACACCAGCGCTTATTTTCCATCGAAGGGCTGCCTCCGGTGTTGTATGAGAAACCCAATGCCTGCCCATTTGCACCACGCTGCAAGTGGGCGATGGAACGCTGCTGGAAAGAGAATCCGGTTCTGGAGACGCTTGCCCCGGAACATCGCGCGGCCTGCTGGGTCGACACGCAAACCGGGAGAAGCCGCTCATGAGTAACGATAAAGATGTATTGCTGCGCGTGGATGATCTTGTCATGCATTTCCCGATCTATCGCGGCGTGATCCGCCGGCAGGTCGGTGCAGTCCACGCGGTGGATGGTGTGTCCTTTGAGATCAAGCGGGGTGAAACCATGGGGCTGGTGGGCGAATCGGGCTGCGGAAAATCAACCACCGGGCGCACGATCCTGCAGCTTTATAAACCGACCGCCGGGCATGTCTATTTTGACGGCACCGATCTCACCACCCTCAAACGGGAAGAGATGCGCTAGATGCGCCGGGAAATGCAGATGATCTTCCAGGATCCGTATGCCAGCCTGAACCCGCGCATGACGGTCGGCGATATCATCGGTGAGCCTCTGGCAGTCCACGGTGTGGCCAGCGGAAAAGAGATCCAGGAGAACGTCGAAAACCTGCTCAACCTGGTGAAGCTGAGCCCGGCGTTTGCCAGCCGCTACCCGCACGAATTCTCGGGCGGGCAGCGCCAGCGGATTGGCGTGGCGCGTGCCCTGGCGTTACAGCCCTCCCTGATCATCTGTGATGAACCCATCTCGGCCCTGGATGTGTCCATTCAGGCCCAGGTGGTCAATTTGCTGGAGGACTTGCAGAGCACAGTTCAATCTGACCTACCTGTTCATTGCGCACGACCTCTCGATGGTGCGGCATATCAGTTCGCGTGTGGCGGTCATGTACCTGGGCGTGATCGTCGAGATCGCTGACCGGGTTGACCTGTATGCCAATCCTTTACATCCCTATACCCAGGCATTGCTTTCTGCAGTCCCGATCCCTGACCCGGTTACAGATGCCAAGCGCAAACGCAGGGTGCTGGAAGGGGATGTGCCCAGCCCGGTGAACCCGCCCTCGGGCTGCCGTTTCCGGACGCGCTGCTGGCTGGCTGAAAAGATCTGCGAGGAGCAGCGCCCTGAATTCCGCGAAATTACCCGCGACCATTATGTCGCTTGCCACATGGTTTGAGCAAAAGAAATCTAAAGAAATGGAAGGAGGTGGTTGTTACAAATTGGTGCGTTTGTTCTCAACCCCGTTTCGTATCCGTGTTTACTCTAATTTGAGAGGAGAAGACTATGCGTAAGTTGTTGGTTGTTGTAAGCTTTTTGATGGTCGCGAGCATGCTGCTCTCGGCCTGCGGTACCACCCGCGACACCTGCGCCCCGGCAACCGCTGCCCCGGCGACCGCTGCCCCTGCGACTGCCGCCCCGGCGACCACCGCCCCGGCGACGGCTGCCCCAACCGCTGCGCCGAATCCATATATTGGCTCCGGCAAACTGGATGGCAATGGCATTCCCCCGGATTTCTTTGCGGATGTTAATATCCGCAAGGGCTTCAGCTATGCCTTCGACTGGGATACCTTCATCACCGATGTTTACAAGGGTGAAGCAGTCCAGTCCTTGGAAATCCCGCTGCCGGGCATGCCCGGCTACGATCCCAACGTGCCGCACTATACCATGGACCTCGACCAAGGCTGCCGATGCGTTCAAGGCCTCCACGCTGAAGTCCGCGGATGGCAAGTCGGTCTGGGATGTCGGTTTCCGCCTCCAGATGCTTTACAACCAGGGCAATACCACCCGCCAGACCATGTCCGAAATCCTGGCCGCCAACCTGGCCCAGATCAACCCCAAGTTCCAGGTCGAGATCCTCGGCCTGCCCTGGCCGGCTTACCTGGCCGCCCAGCGCGCCAGCCAGATCCCGATCATGACCGCCGGATGGATTGAAGACATCCATGACCCGAACGACTGGTACCAGCCCTATACGGTCGGCACTTACGGCAGCCGCCAGAACCTGCCGGCTGACCTGAAGGCCCAGTTCACCACCCTGCTCAACCAGGGTGCGGCCCTGACCGACCCGGCCGCCCGCACGGCGGTCTACAAGCAGGTCAACCAGCTGTACTACGACCAGGCGATCGGTGCCCCGATAGTGCTGCACACCACGCATGGCTTCCAGCAGAATTGGGTGAGCGGTGTGGTCCGCAACCCGATCTTCCCCGGATATCTATTTCTATCCGATCTCCAAGAACGGCAGCAAGGACGATACCACCTTCACCTATGCCACCATCGGCGATGCCCTGACCATGGATCCGGCCTGGGCGTACGATACTGCCAGCGGCGAGATCATCCAGAATGTCTATGAGACGCTCATCTTCTACGATGGCGAGCAGCCCGCCAAATTCGTCCCGATGCTGGCCGATTCCTGGGATCTCTCGGCGGATGGAAAGACCTATACCTTCCATCTGCACCCGGGTGTCAAGTTCGCCAACGGCGACCCGATGACCGCTTCGGATGTGGCTTACTCGTTCGAGCGCGGCATGCTGCAGGGTGGCACCGCCTCCCCGCAGTGGCTGATGACCGAAGCTTTCCTGGGCTCCTCCGTGAACGATATCGCCGAAGTGATCGATCCCAGCGGCGCCTTGGATGACGACCAGGCCAACCTGGCGAAAGCCGACCCGGCCAAGCTGACGGCCGCCTGCCAGCAGGTAATGAACGCCTTCAAGGCTGATGATACCGCCAACACCATCACCATGACGCTGGCGCAGCCGTGGGGCCCCTTCCTGCCCACCATCGCCCAGACCTGGGGCGCCGTGATCGACCAGAAATGGGCCATGGCCAATAAGACCTGGGATGGCTCCTGCGATGACTGGACGAAGTACTACGGCGTTACCGACGATACCGATCCGCTCTCCAAGGTCATGAACGGCACCGGCCCCTTCGTGCTGGACCACTGGACCGCCGGACAGGAAATCGTCCTGACCGCCAATCCCACCTATTGGGGTGGCCAGGCGAACAAGCAGCCCTCCCTGAAGCGTGTTGTCATTCAGGTCATCCCCGAGTGGAGCACCCGCTTTGCCGAGCTGCAGACCGGTGATGCCGATATTGTGGATGTACCGGTCGCGAACCGCTCCCAGGCGGATGCATTGGTTGGCCAAATGCATGTATACGACGCCACGACCAGCACATTCGGTCCCGCTCAACAGGTATGCGGCATTGACACAACCAAGTTAGGCCGCGGCTCAATTCGACAGTATGTCCCGCCGGTAAAAAAGGCAACCGGGCCGTTGACTCTCTTCATTGGCCAGCCACAGCTCGCAATGGATGTGATCATCTACAACTTCGCGATCCATTAGCTCGATCTTAGCCAATTGATATACTGTGCGGGGGCCTGCTTACAGGCCCCCGCACCCTCCGGGCAGTTTTATCCTGCGCAGTGGATTGAAATGGATGTCTATTTCAATCCGCTCCGAAGGACAAACCTGAATGAGGTAACCAATGAGCACCTACATCATCCGTCGTCTACTGCTCGTACCGCTCCTGCTGTTTGGGGTGACCGTGTTGATTTTTGGCATGCTGCAATTCCTGAGCCCGGTGGAGCGCTCGGCCCTGTATGTGCGGGATATTCCCAAGAACGCAGAATGCCATTAACGGCATCATCAAGACCTATGGGCTGGATCAACCCATCTATGTCCAGTACTGGCGCTGGCTGGTGGGCCAGACAGACCCGACCACCGGCGTGAGGACGGGCGGGATCCTCTTCGGGGATTTTGGGTACTCGCGCACGGCCTCCGAATCGGTGGTCGACTTGATCAAAGATCGCTTCCCCAATACGCTTGATCTGACGATCTGGGCGGTTGCCCCGGTGATCCTGGTCGGGATCTGGCTGGGGGTGCAGGCGGCCGTCCACCAAAATGGCTGGATCGACCAGGCCGCCAGGATTTTCAGCATCGTGGGGACCTCCTTCCCGACCTTCGTGTTTGGCCTGCTGGTGTTGATGCTCTTCTATGTCAAACTGCCCTGGTTCCCGCCCGGCCGGGTTTCGGACTGGGCGAGTATCATCGTTTTATCCAAAAGTTTTCACCACTATACCAGCCTGCTGTCCTTTGATTCCCTGTTGAATGGGCGTTTTGATGTCTTCCTGGATGTCATGCGCCACATGATCCTGCCGATCCTGACCCTCTCGTATATCAGTTGGGCGGTCTTCGTGCGTGTGACGCGTTCCTCCATGCTGGAAACCCTGCGCATGGAGTATGTCACCACGGCGCGTGCCAAGGGCCTGCGGGAACGGGATGTCATCAATAAACATGCCCGCCCGAACGCCATGATCCCGGTTATGACCCTGGCCGGTTTCCAGATCATCGGCCTGCTGGGCGGCGTGGTGATCACCGAGACGGTCTTCAACTACCCGGGCATCGGCGCGGCCGCCGCCAGCGCCGCCGAACAACTGGATGTTGTCACGGTGCTGGGGTTTGCGCTCTTCGATGGCCTGATCTTGATCGTGTCCAACCTGGTCGTCGATGTGCTCTATGCCGTCATCGACCCGCGCGTGCGCTTATCCTAAGGAGATCCCCATGGCTGAACCTGCGACTCCTACTGGTAACAACGCCTTATTACGCGAAGCTGCACCCGTTCGCAAGATTGGGCGGTTGGAGCGCTTCCTGGGCCCGGAGAACTACCGTATTATCACCGGCCTGCTCAAGACGCCCGCCTCCATCCTGGGATTTATCCTGATCGCGCTGTTCATTTTCATTGCCCTGGCTGCCCCGTATTATCATTCCGCCGGTCAGGCCGGATGCCGATCCTTACACGATCCCGCGCGATGGTTACAGCTCCGAACCCCGCCCGATGATGTCGGCCTGGACGCGCAATGCACCGCCTTTACCTTTCTGGTGGAAACCCATCATGCGGACGGATCATTGGGTGCATCATCCTGGGAACTTCCCAGGGCCAGTATGACATTTTCTACGGCATCATCTGGGGCACACGCACCGCCTTTAAGACCGGCCTGATCGTGGTCATTGCCACTTTCCTGATCGGCGTGATCGTCGGTTCGGTCTCGGCGTATTATGGCGGTTGGGTGGATAACGTCATCATGCGCATCGTGGATGTCTTCCTGACCCTGCCGTTCATCCTGGCGGCCCTGATCCTGGCGGCCATTCTCACACCCCGCATCGGGCAGTCGCCTCTGGCCGGCCGTGATTGCCCTGATCGCCTTCGGCTGGATGGAATATTCGCGTATCATCCGCGGCGACATCCTTTCCATCAAGGAACGCGACTATATCATGGCGGCGCGTGTGATCGGCGCCAAGGATGGCCGCATTCTCTTCCGGCACATCCTGCCCAATGCCATTTTCCCGACCCTGGTGCTGGCCTCCCTGGCGATCGGCGATGTGGTGCTCAGTTTTGCCGCTTTGAGTTTCCTGGGGATCGGTACCCAGGTTGGCTATGCAGACTGGGGCCAGGTGCTCAGTTTTGCCCGCAACTGGATCAGCAGCCTGACCACCTACTGGTATATTATTGTCTGGCCCGGCCTGACCCTGGTGCTGTTCGTGATGGGCTGGAACCTGGTCGGAGATGCCTTGCGGGATGTGCTTGATCCTCGCCTGCGCGGCAAGAGCTAAACCGGCAAATGTCCTCTTACCGCATTTTGATTGTCGATGACCAGCGTGAAGTCAGCCGCCTCCTGCATTCGGCGCTGGATACGTTGGATTATAAGCTGGATATTGTCGAGATGCCTTCCGGCGAAGAGGCGATCCTGGATAGTTCCCGCAACCCGATCGACCTGCTGGTCAGCGATTATCGTTTGCCGGGTATTACAGGCATCGAGTTGATGCGCAAGGTGCGCAAGTATCGCCCCAATGTGAAGGTGATCCTCATCACCGGCCAGACAGACCCAAGGATCCGGAAAGAAGTTGCCGAGGCAGGCGCGGATGCTTTCTTCATCAAGCCTGTCCCCATTGCTGATTTTCTGGATTCCGTGGAACGCCATCTGGGGCTGGTCGAGTACCATCCTTCCGCCTGAACCGATCCTCCCCGACGAGGAAGTGGAAAACCAGCCCAACTTGCCGGACCTGCTGGTCCACCTGCGCCAGGAACTGGAAGCGATAGCCGTCCTTTTACTGAACGATAGCGGACGCATTCTGGCGCGTGCCGGGGACCTGCCGGATAGTGATGAATGAGGTATCCCTGCTTTCCTCCTTGCTTTCCATTCACAGCGCCGGTCAGAAAGTGGCGCGCCTGATCGGCCAGAAAGTCGCTTCGAACTGGTACGTCTTTGACGGTGACCAATATGATTTGATCTTTGCCCCGGTCGGGATGGCGCATGCCATGCTGGTCATTGGCAAAGGGTTGGCCGATGAAGAGCGGGTGTTGAAAACGGTTGATATTTTCTCGGCTGCACGCAAGCAGATTGAACCGGCGCTGGGCGAAATTCCTCCGGGTATTCCTGCCACCCATGAAACGCCCACAACGCCTCTGGAAGCGGTTGAGCAGGGCATGCGGGAAATGGCGCCGTTGTTCAAGGAAGCCAGGAAGAAACTCAAACCTGCCGATGTGAACGATTTTTGGGATAAGGCCGCCGATAAGCACAAGGCTCCAACCAAACCAGACATGCTCTCCTATGACCAGGCCAAACAACTCGGCCTGGCTCCAGAGGATGAATCCTAGAGTCGTTGGAGAACCCACGATTTGGCCGTATTTTTACCGCGAAGCTGCGAAGAACGCCAGGGGAATCTGTAAAGAGCTTCGCGTTCTTCCTGTCTTCGCGGTTCAAAGGGCGTTTATCATCATGCGACACGATTCTCCGACAAGCGCTAGCGTGGCAGAAGGGATTGTCCCACCGCATGGCCTGTGATACAATTCGGGCCGCTTTGGGGCGTTGTGCAATGGCAGCACGTCAGCCTTTGGAGCTGATTATCTTGGTTCGAATCCAGGCGCCCCAGCCTGAATTTCCCGCCTGCAAGCGGGGCCTGTCCCGTGGTTTTCCGGGAATGGGCCTCGCGCCGCTCTGCTGGCAGCGCAGGCTCATTTTATTTTTACTCTCACCCAATTCTTTTATCAGCCTGCTCTACAGGGAATCTTTGCTGGAGAAATGGAAGGTGAGACAGGAGTTGCTCATGAAAGTCACTGCTGTTCTTCTGGCCGCCGGTCAGGGCACACGCATGAAATCCAGGTTGCTGAAAGTGCTGCACCCTGTCTGCGGAAAACCCATGCTCGCCTATGCTCTTGCGGCCGCCGGCTCTGCCAGCACCGAGAAGCCGGTGGTTGTCATCGGCAAGGATGGGGAAGCCCTGCGCGCTTTCCTCGGGGATACCGCCCGCTGTGTGCTCCAGGACCCGCCGCTGGGCACCGGGCACGCCGTCCGGCAGGCCGAAGCCAGCCTGCGCGGCAAAACGGACCTGGTGCTGGTCACCTATGCCGATATGCCGCTCCTGCGCCCCGAGACCCTGGCGCGACTGGTTGAGACCCAGAAGAAAAACCCCGGTCCGATCACCATGCTGACCGTCATCGCCGCCGATCCGCGCGGGTTTGGGCGGGTCATCCGGGGTCCGGACGGGCAGCGTGCAGGCGATCGTCGAGGAAGCCGCGGCCACGCCGGAGCAACTGTCCATCCAGGAGTTGAACGTGGGCGCGTACTGCTTCTCCGCCGGACTGGCTGTGGCAGGCCCTGCACCGGATTCCCCTTTCCAAAAAAGGGGAATACTACCTGACGGATACCGTCGAACTGGCGGTGAACGCCGGGCTGCCGGTGCAGGCGCTGGTCAGCGACGATTTGACTGAGAGTATTGGCATTAACACGCGTGTCCACCTGGCAGAGGCCGAAGCGGCCATGCGGGCGCGCATCAACCAGGCGCACATGCTGGCGGGGGTGACGATCGTAAACCCGGCCGCCACGTATATCGATCCGGATGTGACGATCGGCCCGGATACGGTCATCTGGCCGAATACCTACCTGCGTGGAAAGACCGTCATCGGCGCAGGCTGCAGCATCGGGCCAAATACCATCGCAGAAGATACCACCATCGGCGATGATTGTGAAATCCTGGCGGCTGTGATGGAAGAGGCGGTTGTCGAAGATAACGTCAGCATCGGACCGTTTGCCCGGCTGCGCAAAGGCGCGCATCTGTGCAAGGGCGTCCACATGGGCAATTTCGGAGAGGTGAAGAATTCCACGCTCGGGCCGGGTACCAAGATGGGCCATTTCTCTTATATCGGCAATGCCACCATTGGCCCGGATGTCAACATCGGCGCGGGCACCATCACCTGCAACTACGATGGGGTGCACAAGAACCCGACCGAGATTGGAGAGGGGGCATTTATCGGTTCGGATACCATGCTGGTGGCGCCTGTCAAGGTGGGGGCGCATGCCAAAACCGGCGCCGGGGCGGTGGTCACGAAAGATGTGGAAGCAGATACCCTGGTGGTGGGTGTTCCGGCGCGGCCCATCCGCAAGTTGAACGAGGTCAAAAAATGAGCAATTTGAGTGACGAGGAACGCCGCCTGCCTTGATCGAACTGGCGAACGAAGCCCGCCGCCGGGCCTATGCGCCCTATTCCAATTACCCGGTCGGCGCTGCCCTGCGGACGAAAAGCGGGCGTGTCTTTACCGGCTGTAATGTCGAGAACGCCGCCTACCCGACCGGGATGTGCGCCGAACGGGTGGCCGTCTTCAAGGCTGTCTCGGAAGGGGAGCGGGAGTTTGAAGTGATCGCGGTTGCCACCTCCAATGGCGGTTCCCCGTGCGGCGGCTGCCGCCAGGTGCTGGCCGAGTTTGGCCTCGACACGCTCGTTTTGATTGCCGACGGTCAGGGCCATCTGGTGCAGGAGACCACCGTCGCCGGACTGCTGCCGGGGGCGTTTACCCCCAGGGATTTGCAGGGTACCGATTAAAAAATATGTGCTATCCCGTTTTTTGACGTGAAACGCAGGCGGTTCCGTCAGGATTAACGGGAAAATCAAGAGACCCAACCTGATTGAAATGGTCAGTACACTCTCCTTGTGGTAAGATTGCCTCCATGAATTTTTCCCAGATTACCGATTGCCTGTTTGTTGGTGATACCCCGCAGGTGGAAGATTACGACCTTTTGCGCGAACTGGGCGTCCGCCTGGTCATCAATATGCGCATCGAAAAACGCCCGGCGGTTGACCGGCACTACCCGCCGCTGGATTTCCTGTGGCTGCCGACTTTCGATACCCCCGGCCTGGTCATCCCCATCCGGTTTCTGATCCGCGGCGTCCAGGCTGCCTTGGAAACCATCCAGGCGGGCGGGAAGGTCTATGCCCACTGCCATAAAGGCCAGTCACCGCGGCCCGGCCATGGGCGCCTCCATCCTGATCGCCCTGGGATACGACCCGGATGAGGCCATCGAATTGATCATGGCGCAGCGTCCCATCGCCGACCCGAATATTTTCTACATCCGCAGCCGCATCCTGCGCTTTGCGCGTGCCTGGGAGAGCATCGATTAGAACTTCCCCTTGAAAGCGAATAAGACAATTCGCGAGTTCCTTGCAAAGAACCTCGGAAGTCTTGTATTATCCTCCCGCCAGCTTCGCCACCGTCACGCCCTTCGCCGCCTTCTTTGGGGCCGCCCTCCTCGAACGAGGCCACCTGCGGGTGATCCTTGAGCGCCGCACGCACTTCCTGGCGCAGTTTGCCGGTGCCTTTGCCGTGGATGATCCGCACGAACGGCAGCCCGGCCATATAGGCCTTTTCCAGGTAGCGATCCAGCATATCCAGCGCATCTTCGGCGCGCTGGCCGCGCAGGTCCAGTTCCATGCCGGGGGAGGCAGCGAGGATTGATGATTGACGATTGGTGATCGAGGATTGTGGCTCGGGCGATCGTTTTTTTGCTGACAGGTTGGTCGCTAACCGGTAACGGCTCTTCCTCCTTCCTCTTCAACTCCTCCAGCCGGACCCGCAGCCTGAGCGAGCCCGCCTGCACCTCGGCCTCTTCTCCGTCAATGGAGGAGATCACGCCTGCCGTACCGAGATTGCGCAGTACCACCTTATCGCCCGGCTTCAAACGCCCCCACCGTCTTTACGTTTTGCGTTTTACGTTTTATAGGCTCCTGGACCTGCTCTTCCACCAGCTTCGATTTTCTCTTCAATGGCCTGCAGCGCTTCCAGCGGCTGGCGGGCCTTCTTCAATTCGTCTTTCAGCATTTTGAGCTGGGTCTTCAAGATCTCCACTTCCAGTTCGCCCTCGGCGCGCGCCTGTTCGAGCACTTTCTGGCGCTCGTCCCCGATCTTTTCCAGCCGTTCGGCCAGGTCGCGTTCCAGGCGGCGGGCTTCGGAGCGGGCCCGCCCGGCTTTTTCACTTTCCTTGAAGGCGATCTTGCGCTGGCGGTGGATGTCGCCGATCAGCTTGTCGGCGCGCAGATCGTCCGGGTTGATCTCGCTCCGGGCTGCCTCGATGATCTCCTGCGGCAGTCCCAGGCGCTGGGCGATAGCCAGGGCATTCGAACGCCCCGGCAGGCCCAGGGTCAATTTGTAGGTCGGGCGCAGGGTCTGGACGTTGAACTCCAGCGAGGCGTTGACCACGCCCGGGGTGGTGTGCGCGAAGGTCTTCAACTCCGGGTAATGGGTGGCCACGAAGGTGGTGATGCCGCGTCCGAGCAGGTCCGACAGGATGGCGCGCGCCAGCGCGGCGCCTTCCTGCGGGTCGGTGCCTGCTCCCAGTTCGTCCAGGATCACCAGGGAACGGCTGTCGGCTTTCTTCAGGATATGGACGATATTGGTGATGTGCCCGGAGAAGGTGGAGAGGGACTGCTCGATGGACTGCTCGTCGCCGATGTCGGCGTAGATGGCCGCGAAACAGGGCAGTTCCGAGCCGGATTGGGCCGGGATGTGCAGCCCGCTCTGCGCCATGGCACGCCAGCAGGCCGACCGTCTTGAGCGTGACCGTCTTGCCGCCCGTGTTGGGGCCGGTGATGACCACCGCGAACGTGCCGGGCAGCGGGTCGATGTCTGATGGGCACCACTGTTTCCGGGTCCAGCAGCGGGTGGCGGGCGTTCAACAGCCGGATCGTGGATTGCGGATTGCTGGATTGTTGATTGTTGATTGCTCAATACCGGTTCGTTTGCCCGGATCTCATCCGCGTATTTGGCCTTGGCAAATGCCAGGTCGAGCTCGGCCAGCGCCGCCACCCCGGGAACGATTGCCCCGGCCAGCTCCCCAACCTGCGCTGAAAGTTCGGCCAGCACCCGGCGGGTTTCGTCCCGTTCGGCGACCTGGGCTTCGCGCAAGGCATTGTTGAGTTCCACCACCGCCAGCGGCTCGACGAACAGGGTCGCCCCGGTGGAGGATCTGGTCGTGGACGATGGCCTTGACCTGGCCCTTGAATTCCGCCCGCAGGGGGATGACGTAGCGCCCGTCCCGCTGGGTGATGACGCTATCCTGCAGTTTCGAGGCGGTGGAGGCATCCGTCAGGTAGCGCTGCAGGCGGGTCATCAGCCGGTCGTGGGAAATGCGCACCTGGCGCCGGAGATCGTACAGCTTGGGCGAGGCGCTGTCGGCCACTTCGGCGGCTTCGGTGATGCAGCGCGCAATGGCTTCGATCAGCCCCGTTGGAGCCGGCAGGCGCACGGCGATTTCGGCCAGGTGTGGGGAGGCTTCGGCGTGTTTTTCGAAGAAGCGCCGCAGGCTGCGCATGGATATCAGCGTGGACTGCACGTCCAGCAGTTCCTTCGGGTCCAGCACGCCGCCGTGCGCTGCCAGGTCCACCTGTTCGCGGATGTCGTGCGCGCTGCCGATGCTCAGGTCACTCGTGACGAGTAATGTACGCGCCTCGCTGGTTTCCGCCAGGCGTGTGGAGGCTTCGTTGAAATCCGGCGTGGGTGTCAACCCGCGCGCAAGATCAGAAGAGCCGGAGAAATCACAAAAATCCGCCAGGCGGGCCAGGATCTTGGGGTATTCGAGGACAGAGAGAGTTTTTGAGTCCATGCAGGTTGAATTTAACCACAAGATGGAAGATTAGAGAGGAGCGAACCCGGATAAGAGATCAATCGAAACCAGGTACCTCTTCCTGTAATCTCATCATCTCACCGTATTAGAATCTATGTAAATCTACATTGACAGCGGTGAAACATGTGATAAATTCAGTCTGTTGCATGGATCCCAATATGCCTGCTAGAGAACATAAAATGCTGATCGAAAAAGAAGAATGGCTTACCTTAAGCCAGGCAGCCGGGCTGCTTGGAGTTCATCCCAGTACAGTCCGCTTGTGGTCAGACAAAGGCCGCATACCCGTCCATCGTACAGATGGTAACCATCGACGTTATATCCGTTCCGAGATCGTGTTGTGGGCTCAGACTGCCCACCGGGCGGGTGGAGTGGAGCCGGAGAATATCGTTCGATTTGCCATGCGCCGCATCCGCTTCAAGATCGGCAAGGGCCAGTTGGAAGCGGAAACCTGGTACCAGCGCCTGGGCAAGGAGGCGCGTGACCAATACCGCCAGAGCGGGCGGGTGTTGGTGCAGGGTTTGGCAAGGTACCTGTCCTCAAAAGGATCGAGGGCAATTGCCGAAGCCCATTCCCTGGGGCATGAATATGCCAGTCGCGGACGCCGCAACAACCTGGATAGCGTCGAAGCGGCCCGGGCTTTCCTCTTCTTCCGTAATGCCCTGCTGGAATCCATGATTGCCGTCTATCAGGAGGCATGGGTACCATCCGGGGCCGCCTGGGGGGATATGCTTACCCGTACACTCACATTCACCGACCAGGTCCTGCTTGCTTTGATGGAAACGTATCATGCCCTGGATGACAGGCATGTATGAACAGTAAGCGCTTCCGCCCTTCCGCCTGGACAAAGTGGTTGGTTCCCATTTTGCTGGTTGTTTTGCTGCTCTGCTTGCTTGCCTTGCTGGTTGTCAGCGCCTTGTGGCTATTTGGAATTAAATTCGATACATTAACGGATGCCGGAGGAGTTATGCATATTATCCCCATACTTTCCACCCTGGTTACATTCGCTTTTGCGGTTTCGGTGTTCCGCCGTTACCTGGTTCGCCATGGGCCTCACCTGTTGCTCTGGACCATCGGCCTGTTGTGGTATGGGATCGGAACATTGAGTGAAATCATCCTCGGTCTGACGTTCAGTGGCCTGGTGCTGAAGCTGTGGTACCTGGGCGGTGCCATGCTGACTGCTGCCTGGCTTGGCCAGGGCACCTTGCACTTGCTGGTCCGCCGGCGCGGTGTGGCATGGAGCCTGACCGGAATCCTCGCCGCCGTCAGTGTACTGGCAGGAGTGCTGGTACTGGCCGAGCCATTGACTTCTGCCGCAGCGGCATACCAGATCAGCCAGCCGATCTCCTCCCAATACCAGGCTATCCTCGGCCGGAATGGGTTGATTATCGCGCTCACCATCCTGCTCAATATTTACGGCACGCTGGTCTTGGTTGGTGGCGCCATTTACTCGGCTTACATCTTCTGGCGCAAGCGTGTGCTGTTTCACCGTATGATCGGGAATATCCTCATTGCTGTTGGGGCGCTTGCGCCTGCCATGGGTGGGTCATTCATTATGATGGGCTTGCCCGATTTGATGTATCTGGCCGAACTCGTTGGCGCAGTGTTGATGTATATCGGTTTCCTGCAAGCCACCACTAATCCAGCCGTGGAACCATCATATTCTTAACGGGCCACCGAAAAAACTGCATAGGAATTGTCCCTCCGCCGGAGACCGGGTCGCGTTGCAGGTCGGACATTTGACGGCATTATTCTCCGCCTCGATGGGCCTATGATCCACAGCCACCTGTTCCGGGTCATTCGCATTGAATTTCACAATAATGGTTGCGATGGGAGCAAATTCAGGCTGAAGATGGCAGCTTTTCAACTGACCGCCTTGGCTGCCTTTCTGCTGGCATATTTTCGGCTGGGACGGTCGGCAGGGTGAAGAAGAAGAGGCTTCCCTCCCCAACCTGGCTTTCCACTCCCACCTGCCCGCCCAGTTTTTCGATGATGCGGCGCACGATCGAAAGGCCCAGGCCGTGGCCGGATTCATGCGCGTGGCCGACCTGGCTGAATGGGACGAACAGGCGACTCTGGGCTTCTGGAGGAATACCCGGGCCCTTGTCACGCACCCAGAAGCGGGCCGTGCCGTCTGCCTGGGCCTGCGCGCCCAGTTCCACGAATGGCCTTTCCCCGCCGTACTTGATGGCGTTGCTGATGTAATTGGCCCACACCTCTTCGATCCACGGTCCGTAACCGATCACCTCCGGCCAGGTTTTCGGAAGGATAATCTGGGCCTGATTCTTTTTGATCGTATATTCCAGGCGCTTGCGGATTTTTGCCACTACCCTGGCCATGTTCACCGGTTCCGCTGGCGCTTCCGCTTTGCGCAGTTCCGAAAGCAACAATAAGTTGTCGATGATGCTGTTCATTTCGAACGAAGTCGACTTGATTTGTTGCATGAACTCCTTGAGCTCCGCGCGTGACAGGTTGGTGATGTCGGTGATGGCGTCCGCAGAGGCAATGATGACGGTCAACGGGTTTTTTAAATTATGGGCGACAGTATGGTCGTATGCGTCCAATTCCTGGTTTTGGGTTTGCAGGGCCGCGGCTTGTTTGCGCAGGTCGTCCTCCGAACGCTGCAGGTTCCTGAGCAGGATCGCGAAGGGCTTGACCAGTCCGGTTTCGATGATCGCCTTGTATAAAAAGAAGAATGCTACCAAGCGGAGCAAATGACCGACCAGGTTGGTGCCCCCATAGACGCTGACATAGGAAGTAAAAGCGATTTCCGCCGCGGTCATAAAAGCAAGAAAAAGGATCAGAAACCGGATGACGCCCGGGTCGAATTCCTGGCGTTTCCGCAGCAAAATACCGATCGAAGCCAGGAAGAACAACGCGATGATGTATTCGCTTACTTTCTTGAAAGTTGTCAGGCCGGTGCCTTCGACATACGCGACCGGGAAGATATGCCAGGTAAAGATCGAGCCGAGCAAAAGGCCGGTGACGAGAAAGTAGGCGACCAGTTGAACGCTGATCTTTAGTTTTCGTCCAATAAAGAACGGGGCGATCAGCAGTGACAATGCCTGGAGGTACCGCCCGGCCACCCACAATTGAGTCGCCGTATTGGCGGTCTTATCCGCAAACACCCCCATGCCCTGGTAGGCCAGGGTGTGGAACAAATCCAGAAAGGCAATGAAGATCGCCGCGATGCCGACGAAAAGCAGATAGTTATTATTCAGATAACTGCGTGCGTTCCAGGCGATCATGAAGATGCATGCGGCTACGGCGATGGTAAACAATTCGACCAGGCTGTGGAATAACAAATAGTTGTACAGGCTGGTCAGGTACAGGCCGGCCAGCAGCACGACCGCAGGCAGAATTGCAGCATTGTTTCGGATGAGCGCAGCACTTTTTTGCATAAACCGCCTCCTTCCAGGCTGGCCGTTCGGTGGATCGGAGAGCAACTACCAAGTGATCACGAATGCGTAGTGACGACTTCAGTCGTCCACCAACGAAAGTCACCACTGCGACGCTTTTTCTTGAAGCACAGCTTATACGTTAGATTATAGCCGAATATCCAGTATGGAAAAATAACATGCTATTGTCCGGCCCAGATGGAATGGAAGGAATGCACCTAACCGTAGGCGTTATTTTTGCTTGTAATGTCTGTTCGTAGTGACGCACGCAGTCGTACTTTGACGAAGTGCGTCAAGTTTTCGCAAAAGGGCAGATTGAGTCAGGGTCAGCCAATTCCTTTCCCACTTTCCACCTGTTGTATTGGTACAAACGCCAGGTCCTGACCCTGCCGGACCAGTCGCTACTGTTAATATGCTACCATTTTTCCGGAAAGGATATACCTGAGGCAAGAAGCGCCCCCTGCTTCGATTTCTGGTGATGTCACACCAGAGTCAATTTGCATAATACGGCGCAATCCGCACAGTAAAACGGAGCAATCCGCACACCGTTCCGGCGTAAAGCGCACACTTTTGAACGGGGAAAACTGCGCTGGTTAATCCAAAAAAGTGGCATGCTTGTCTCCAAACAACCAGGAGGCACGCATGACCAAAGAGAGATTAACGTTGCGCAAGATCCGTGAAATTCTTCGGTTGAAAGAAGAATCTGAACTTATCCAACCGGGCAATCGCCCGGGCATGTAAGATTTCCAACAGCACGGTTGGGGAGTATCTTCAACGGGCCCAGGTAGCTGGGCTGCACTGGCCGCTTCCAGAAGGGCTGAGTGAAGACGAGCTTTATCAGAAGCTGTTCCCGGAAAGTAGTAACGAGAGCACTCCCGAGCGGCCTCTGCCGGAGTGGGAGAAGGTTCGCAAGGAACTGAAGAAGAAGGGGGTGACGCTCAAGTTGCTATGGATCGAGTATCGGGACCTTCACTCGGATGGCTATAGCTATACCCAGTTTTGCGAGTACTACCGGAAATGGGCCAAAACCCAATCTCCCAGTGGCCGCTTCACACACAAGGGTGGGGAAGAAATGGAAGTGGATTACGCCGGGCTGACTGTGACCATTGCCAACCCGGAGAGCGGGGAAACGCACCAGGCGCCTGTTTTTGTGGCGACCTTCCCGGCCAGTGATTATGTGTATGCCGAGGTGCAGCCCAGCCAGGAACTGTGTCACTGGATCAACGGGCATGTGCGAGCATTCGGTTTCTTCGGGGGTCTGCCCAAGATCCTGCGACCCGATAATCCCAAAACCGGGATAAAAAGCCCGAACTACTACGAACCGGACCTCAATCCCACTTATCAGGAAATGGCGGAATACTACCAGGTAGCCGTACTGCCTGCCCGAGTTCGCAAACCAAAAGATAAACCGAGTATTGAGAACGGGGTACAGAATGTTGAGCGTTGGGTGCTGGCTCCGCTGCGTCACCGAACCTTTTTTAGTGAAGCCGAAGCGGGTCGAGCGATCAAGCCGCTGCTGGAAGAATTGAACGACCGCACGATGGCACATCTGGGCAAATCGCGTCGCCAGTTATTCGAAGAGACTGGACCGGCCGGAACTGCGTCCTCTGCCCGAAAAGCCCTATGAGTTTGCCACCTGGAAGACCGCCAAGGTGAACATAGACTACCACGTCTCCTTCGAGAAGCATCTCTACAGCGTGCCCCATACGCTGATCCACCAGGAAGTGGAGATCCGGGCCAGCGAGCGGATGGTGGAGATCTTCCACAAAGGCCAGCAGGTGGCGATCCATCCCCGCAGCCGGGCCATTGGTCGCTTCTCGACCAACCCCGAGCATATGCCTTCCAATCACCGCTTCGTGCTTGAGCTGAACGCTGACTGGCTGCTCAAACAGGCCCAGGCAGTCGGCCCGCTAACCACCAATTATCTGACTGCTCTGATGCATGCCCGGCCCTTCCCTGAGCAAGCGTATCGTTCCTGCCTGGGAGTACTCAATCTGGCTCGCAAGTACCCCCATCCGCTCCTGGAAACTGCCTGTCAGTGCTTGCAAACAGCCCATTTATTATCCTACCACGATCTGAAATGCGAACTGGAAAAGTCGTACCGTCCAGCCACATCCGGTGCTTCAAACCCCTGCCATGAGAATATCCGTGGCAAAACCTATTATCACTAAGGAGACAGAAATGAATGACACGGTTCTTTTCGACAAACTGCTCCGATTGCGCCTGCCCGCCTTTCGGGAAGGACTGCGCGAGCAGCAGGCCAATCCCAAGTATGCTGAGCTGTCCTTTGAAGAGCGCCTGGCGCTCCTGGTCGATCAGGAATGTATCCGGCGGCACAACAACCACATTCGCCAGGGCTTGCATACGGCTGCATTCCCCATGCAAGCCGCCCCGGAAGAGCTGGACCTGTCGCCCGCACGTGGTCTGGACCGGCGCCAGATGCTCGAATTCGGCCAATGCACCTGGATCGGCAATCATTTGAATATTTTGGTGCTGGGACCCACGGGCGGCGGGAAAAGTTTCGTGGCGTGTTCGTTGGGCACAGCCGCGATCCGACTGGGCTATTCTGTGCGTTACTTCCGCACCTCCCGCTTGCTGCACGCTCTGGCTCAAGCGCGCCAGGATGCTTCTTACCCTAACTTGCTCCGCTCCCTGGCCCGCACGGATCTGCTCATCCTGGATGATTGGATGCGCGATGAGCTTTCTCCTGCCAACGCCCAGGATATCCTGGAAGTTCTGGATGATCGTTATGGCCAGGCGGCTACCATCGTCGCATCCCAAATGCCAGTTACAGATTGGTTTTCACAGATCCCCAACCCGACCTTAGCCGATGCGATCCTGGATCGTCTGATCCACAACGCCTACCGGATCCAACTGATCGGAGAATCTCAAAGAAAGTTACGAGCAATACGGTCCAATCCGAACACTTGATGTACAATTATTCCGCCAGCACATTTCCCCTCAGAGTGTGCGCTTTACGCCGTTTTGCTGTGCGATTTCACCGAAATACGCAGTCAATTCTTCTTCAGGGAATGGAGGAAGCAAGGGGCAGAGGTATTTTAGCAGGGATGGAGATGAAGGAGGAAGGGAAGAATCGAATTAGGATTTAATTCTACTAATAAAGGTTTGTCAGATATTCTATAGCAGAGGGTGGAATACTTTTTTGAGTTATGCAAGTCTTGATCCAATCATGATGGTTTGGCAATGGGTAGCCAAGATAATGACGTAACTCTTTTAAAAAGGAAATCCAATAAGGATTTTGAGAAAGTATTACCCAAGCTGACTGGCCCTCCTTTACTGTTCTTAAGGGTGCACCTAGATATTTTATATCGGGAAGATGTTTCAAGATAACATAAAGCTCTTGATTTTCCAAGTATTGAACGCAATTAACTGAAGATAATGATGCTCCATTGTCAGAAATAAAATCACTATAGTAAATTGAATCATTGATCACATATTGTGGCATGAAGGATGGATCGAGTGTTTTACAAGCGTCCCAAATCTTCTTTAGCTTATGCCCAAAGTTGACCGCATCATCTATATTACCTGTTTTTTTAGTATATGCAGCCTTAAGGTATAACTCGACGGTATGACCGATTTCAAAGAATTTTACAGGGGCTAATGGTATTCCATAGTAGTGAATGCTATAACTTATGAAAAATTGATCGGCAGTATCTAAGAAATTATCCCAATTTGACATTTAGAATTCTCTCTGAAAATTCCATATACTACTTTCGCGATAGCAGATTAGAGAAGAATTCTCAGTTCTTAGATGATGAGGCAGGACATGAGCTAGACAAAGAATAGAGATAGTTTTATCGAAGGTATCTCTTTCTTTTTCTGGAAGTCAGGAATATAAGCCAAACTGTCTAACATATTTTGCCAGTTCAAACCCAGAAATTGCCCTGATCATCCCGCTACTTTGGCAAAATTGCAAACATTCACCAGTAAATTCTCCGGTTGTCACGAGAAAACCCTGTTTAATGCTTTTGTCATTAGAAATTGCCCCAAAAAAATCTCGCGCAGCATGCACGGTCACATTTCCACGATACCGTTTGCATTGAGCAGCTACTCGTTCTATGCCACTAACTGTGTTTCGAGTAGATAGCACGTCAATACCACCATCGTGACTTTTACCTATAACCTTGACATTTGGATAACCAAAAGAATGCATTAATTCCCGAACCAATCCTTCAAAATCTGATGGGGAGATTTCATACAACTTATCCCGAATCTCTGACAAACTCATAGATTGCCAAATTTTAGTTTCGGCAATTGGCTTTTTAGCAATTTCCAGTTTTTTGACGCCAAGGATTTCCAACCACTCATCTGTAGATATATACTCTTCAATTTGATCTTCTGCCAAGCCATCAATCACTTGTTCAAATAAAATGTTCTTTTCGCGAAGCTTTTGGCGAATACGATCATCAACAGTATCCTTCATCCAATACGAATAAATGTTAACGCCTTTTGTTTGTCCACGCCGATGAACTCTATCTTCTGCCTGCCACATTACTGCGGGATTCCACCAATGGTCAAAATGGACAACGTATGAAGCCTCAGTGAGATTTAGACCTTCACCACCTGAACGAACTGATGCAAGTAGAATCGGAATTTCCTTTCTCTTCTTAAATCTTTCAATTTCACTTCTACGAATTGTGTCTGATTGACCACCGACAATTTTCGCGAAGCCATAAGGTTCAAGAAGTTTTTCAATTTTACTTACTCCTTCGTCAATATACTGAGAAAAAACGATTACTTTATTGCCACCCTCAATTATCTCTTCAATTTGTTCTTTCAAGAAGTCAGTTTTAGGACTAGTGAATTTTCGTGGAGCAAAGTTGCAAATTTGCTTCAATTTTGTTAATTTGGCAAAAATATGTTGTTTAGTTACTTTCTCACCACGAGCCAAGATATTATCAAATTCACTACGTATCCCTGCTTCTTCCAACCTATATGCAATATCCTGTTCTTCATCCAATTCAAGTTCAACTGGTGCATAAATCTTAGGCAGCAACTCAGGCATGACATCTTTCTTGCGACGGCGGAGAAAGTACGACTTAATTCTCGATTGTATTTGTTCAGGGCGAAGATCAAAAGAAGTCAAATAACCCGGATAAACAAATTCGAAAATGGATGCTAAATCTTCAATATTGTTTTGAATTGGTGTACCCGTTAATGCCCATCGCTTTCTAGGTTGTAACTTCTTAATAGCTCGAGAACCCTTAGTTTTCGTGTTCTTTACATGATGTGCTTCATCAAGAATAACTACATCAAAAAAGGAAAATTTTTCTTTTGGAAAAACATTATTCTCTATATCGCTTCTAAATGTGTCATAAGTAGAAATATAAATATGCATAGGTGTGTTCCACAGGGACTTTCTTACATCTCTCTGAGGATTACGAATTAGATAAGCTGTTAACTCTGGTGCCCACTTTTCAATTTCATCCTTCCATTGAAACAAAACACTTAGCGGACATATTACAAGGATATTATGTACTTTTGCTTGTTGAATAAGGATTTTCAAGGCAACTATCGTAATAATTGTTTTACCTGTTCCCATATCATCAGCCAACAGGGCGTGTTCATTATCAACCAAAAATTTAATGCCTTGCCATTGGTAATCAGGAATTTTATCAGGAAGAGATAGGTTTTCCATTTCTCCGACCACCAACGGAGGTTGAAGAATTGCAAATAGAAGATCCCAAATTGTTGGAAGGGATAGCTGATTCTTTAGCTTATTTCCACGTTTTTTACCCTCAGCGAATGCCCTTACTTTTTGTTGTTCATCTGATTTTGATCGTGTAGCTTGGCGATTGTCTTGGTCTGGGTATGAAATCTTATGCCAATGCCTATCTGCATAGTTCATCCCAAAAATACTGATTTTCTCCAAGGAGAAGGGTACCAACTGGATATTAGGAATACTTATTTTGTTAATAATTTGAGAATCATAAAGTTCTATATTGACATGATCAAGAATTACATTAAAGACCAAGAAATCCAAATTCGTTGTTGGGGATAACTCAACAGCCGAAATATCAACTTTTAGGGGAATATCCTTAGAAGCCACATCATAGTTAGGTTGTTGGACCCTCGCTTCTCCACCCAGAAAATATTTTACATCCGAAAAAACTATCGCGTTAGATACATCCCACGAATCAGGCGCTAAAATATTAATATCAGTAGCAAGGAACCTATGCGGGAATGAAATTTCAGAAACTTGCTTGCCAAGACTTACACGTAACTTAGGCACCTTTTCCCTTTTCACCTACACCCATTCGTTGTACTTCACTCAATGCAAGTTTTAATCTTTCAAATGGTTCAATTAAATTGTGTTTATTTGCAATCGGTGCAAGAACTGTTTGAGCATAAGACAATTCATTCTTAAAGTTCTTATGAGATGAGAAAATCAAACTCAAAGGTTTAATTCCCTCAAGTACTTGATTATGCTCGTCTTGCACAAGAATAACTGGTACAGAGACAAGAGGTCGCATTGCTAGGAGATATGATTCTTTCACTAAAACGACACTTAATTTCTCCTTTGTCGCTCTGACTAAAGGAGCACAGATTAATTCGTTGTAAACATAATCCTTCAATGAAGCTCCATAAAGTATTTGTTGTAATTGAGTAGGTTTTATCGGGCTTGTCGCCCGAAATTCATAAGGTCTTGTTTCAATATCTGTGGTCAGTATTCCTCCTCTGATTGACCCATCAGAAAATATCGCCACATCTATGAATGCAAGACGAATTACTTCTGTTTCGTCCATATGCTCCTCCCCAAGAATTAGGATGGTCGGTTATGGAGTGTTAATTCTAGTTTATTTTGTGAGACCTTAAGAGTATAGCATTTTACAGGAAAATGGGCAACGAGGAAGTAAACAATTAGCGATTACTTAAGTTGCCCGTACTGTACGCAGGCCTTAGCAGCTTGTGGACTAAAACTATTGGACGACAATTCATCCTAGGATATTTTCCGAAAACTATTTCGGTTCGGTGAAATTTAAAGCGCCCCCTGTTTCGATTTCTGGTGATGCCTCACCAGAATCAATTCTTCTTCAGGAAAAGGGCTTCGGCGACTCTGTTCGTAAGCTCCCTCGTACCCTTGTCAAAAAAGAACATCAGTTCTAAAATAGGGGTGGTTCGTAATGCTATTTCCTCGTTCACCTTGCCGGGTACAAGTGCCCCGCTTTTGATCCTCACAGGAGCCCTTTTGGAACAAATTTTTGCTGGTCCGCTCTGTATGTCTTGCAGCACAAGCCTGCCAAAAAGCCTTCTGCTGCTTTTCCCCCACCCATATTCGTTCCGCGGAAAATGCGAAAAAATGACTATTATTCCCCGCCCGAACAGCTTTCAGCAGCCAGCTACCTGTCTGCAGCCATCCCCGATCAGCCATCGCAAATTCCCCCTTTCCCTGCTCTCTACTCTCTTTTTTCCACCGTCCATTCGTTTTTTTTTCGATACGCGGAACGAATAGAGGAAAGCTTTTTATATGGCTTACAGATTTGGCAGACTTCGCAGTTATCCCAAGCATGGACACCATTTCTTTCTACTGTTCTCGAATCTCTGTTCTCTACTCTCTCGAATCATGGTATACTACCCGCCGCGCTCCAACCGGAGCCGACGTTTCAGGGAATTGTTTTGATCACTACCGAAGCATGCCCGAAAGAAACCAGTTCGGGCTTTTTTGTTGCCAGAGGCGGCGCTTCCGGAAGGAGGCCCTCGCTGCAAGCCGGCAACGGGACCGGGGGGACGGAGTCATCGAAACGATGTCCGACAAGTCCGACAAGTCTATTAAGTCCGACAAGTCCGATAAGTCCGATAAGTCTGACAGGTCCCTCTCCGCTTGTTTGACGTGTTTGACCTGTTCGACCTGTGAGACCTGTAAGACTTGTGAAACTTGTGAGACCTGTTCGACAAAAGGAACAAGATGACATCCCAGTTTACTGATTTAAATCTGCGCCCCGAGTTGATGCGGGCTGTCTCGGAGCTTGGCTATAGCGAGCCCACCCTTATCCAGTCCGCCGTCATCCCGCTCATGCTGGGCGGCGCGGACGTGATTGGCCAGGCGCAGACCGGCACCGGCAAGACCGCCGCGTTCGCCCTGCCCATTTTGAACAACCTCAAGCCCGGCCAGAAACACGTCCAGGCGCTGGTATTATGCCCCACGCGTGAGCTGGCCTTGCAGGTCTCGCAGGCCTTTAGCGAGTATGGCCAGTTTTGCGACGTGCGCGTCCTGGCCGTCTATGGCGGCCAGCCCTACGGTCCGCAGATCACCCGCCTCAACAAGGGCGTGGACGTGGTGGTCGGCACCCCCGGCCGCATGCTGGACCTGCTCGAGCGCAACTGCCTCGACCTGGGCCGCCTCCAGACCGTGGTGCTCGACGAAGCCGACGAAATGCTTTCGATGGGTTTTATCGACGACATCGAGACCATCCTGGCCGGAACCCCGCCGGAACGCCAGACTGCCCTCTTCTCCGCCACCTTGCCAGCCCCCATCCGCCGCCTGGCCGACCGGTATATGCATAACCCGCAACCTGTCACCATCCAGCGCGAGCAGGTGACCGTGGCTGCCATCCAGCAGCGCTGCTACATCGTCAACGGCAGGGACAAACTGGCCGCCCTGACCCGCATTTTCGAGATGGAAGAGATCACCAGCGCCCTGATCTTCGTCCGCACGCGCATTGCCACCGGGGAACTGGCCAATGCGCTGACCGGGCGCGGTTTCACATCCGAAGCCTTGAACGGCGACCTGAACCAGGATGCGCGTGAACGCACCCTCAACCGCTTCCGCAATGCCCAGGTCAAAGTGCTGGTGGCCACCGACGTGGCCGCGCGCGGCCTGGACATCGACGACATCTCGCACGTCTTCAACTATGACCTGCCGGACGATCCCGAGCTGTATGTCCACCGCATCGGGCGCACGGGGCGCGCCGGAAAGACTGGCATCGCCATTTCACTGGTCGCGCCGCCTGAGAAGCGGCTGCTGCGCCAGGTGGAGGCCTTTACCCACCAGTCCATCAAGCGCGCCGAACTGCCGGCCGAGGACGACATCCTCGTCCACCGCGAGGAACGGCTGATGAACCTGGTGAAAGTCTGGCTCCAGCGCGGACGCTGCAAACGTGAGCGCGAGCTGGTCGAGAGCCTGGTTGCGGCCGGACATGATCCGATCGAGATTGCCGCTGTCACGCTGAAAATGGCGCGCGGCGAAGAGAAACAGCGTTCGATTGCCCCTGTCAGCATCGTGGCGGATCACCGCTCCGACGACCGGCCGGCCCATGCACACAGGGCAGGCGGCCAGGCGCGCGGCTCTTACCGCTCCGGCAGGCGTTTCGAAGAGCCGGGCAGCCAGTCGCACGAAGCCGGGATGGTGCGCCTGAGTCTCAATATGGGCAAAAAGCACGGCATCCGCCCGAACGATATCGTCGGGACGATCGCGTTCCACGCCGATATCCCGGGCTCATCCATCGGCAAGATTTTCATCCAAGATAAGTTTTCCCTGGTGGATGTGCCGGAGACGCTGGCGGGGCAGGTGCTGGCAAAGGCCGGAAATTATCGCATCCGCCAACAGCCGGTCAGCGTAAAACTGGCCTGAACGGAAAATAAAGAGAGTAGCGGTACCTCGTCGCTACTCTCTTTTGGTTTGGAAATCCAGATTTTTGAGAGCGGATTCTATGAACTTGATTTCGCCGGCATGTATTCCAACAACCGGTGGGTCATCTTGCTGACGGTCATCGAGTGCAGCCAGATGCGGCCCGGCCCCGTTAGAGTGGCGAGGAAGAGGCCTTCCCCGCCCGCCAGGATGTTGGCAATGCCTTTGATCATCTGGATGTCAAAGGCCACGCTCGCCTCGAACATGGCCACGTGGCCCGGTTCGACTCGCATTGCTTCACCAGCTTTCAGATTATATTCCACTGCGTCCCCGTCGAGTTCTGCGTAGGTGATGCCCGGTCCGGTCAGTTTCTGCAGTATGAACCCTTCCCCGCCGAAAAAACCCGCCCCCAGCTTGCGAGTGAAGAAGACATCCAGCCCGACACTCTTCTCGGCGCACAGGAAGGCGTGTTTGTGCATGATCACTGACTGCCCGGCATCCAACTCGATGGGTAACACCTTGCCCGGAAAATCGGTGCTGAAGGAAACCTGTCCGGGTGCGCCGGTTGCGGCGAAATCAATGATAAATACCGTGGCCCCGGAGACGGCGCGTTTCAGCATGCTGCCCAGTCCACCGCCGGCCTTGGTGCTCATGTTGATTGTGGAAGTCATCCACGACATGGCGCCGGCATCCGAATAAACGACCTGGTTGGGCTGCAGTTCCACGGCCAGGGTTTGTTGGACCGTGCCCAGAATATGGTATTTAATGCCACTTTTCGATTGTGCACTTACTTCTGGTAAAGTTGGAAGATCGGGAATGCTCATAATCATTATCCTTTCAACACGAGGCGCTGTCATCCTGGCAGCTTATCGGGACCTTATAGATTATTGTAGTATACAACATTCTTATATTATTATTGATTTCAGTTCCCGGATATACAGGGTGAAGCTGAATTTTTTCACTTCCTTAAGCGATCGGCAATATAAATATATGTGGGCCGTTTTTTGTCACCGGTAACAGTATAGAAGACCGTTGGATCCTGAAATACCTCGCCCACCCTGGTGTAATATTGATCAATCCCGGCGCAGCACCAATCCAGGTCTATATCCCCGTCGACAATTATCTCATCGAAGCTCTGCTGGCTAATCGCATTACTAATATCTGCCGTTAATAATGCCTTGCCTTTTGTCTCCTGGTGCTCCAGTAAGATATTCCAGATAGCGGCATTGTTGGCAAAAGTGCTTTTCCCTGCCAGGGCCGGCAAATAGCTAGCATCCGGCACAAAGACTGCCCCCTTCACTTCTGAAAGCATTTTTACCAGCGTATTACCCGCCTGCAGGTCTGCCCTGGTTGGAATCTGGGCGAACGGATTGTAAAACAGGATCACCAGCTGGATCAGGCAGGCGATCTGGATCAATAGCTCCAGTCTGCCGCTTAATTCTCCCTGTACCTGTTTGATTAATTTCAACAGGCCGGCCAGTCCCAATCCGAACAGGATGGACAGCAGAGCGTAGGCGGGCAGTAACACGTTGACATATCCGCCAATTTTCACCCGGGTGATGAACGACCCTGCCAGCGCGCCAGCCAGGATTGACAGCCATTGCAAAAGGGAATATCGATCCTGTTTCGGCCGACCGATGAAGAAGAATGTGGCGAAAAGAATTGCAACAGGCAAATATACTAGCAGATCGTCCGTCCAAAAGGTGATAAACTCCTGCGGCAGCCATTCTGTTTGCGTAGAAAGTAGTCCGAAAACATAATAGTTATACCATCCTGCGCTTGCGAAGTTCAACACCAGGGTGGTTATGCCGATGATCAATGTTGCCGTCCCAAGGCAAATCAATCCATATTTCCAATTGCACCAGAAGAGATAAACCAGGACGGGTGCACATGTGATGAGAGCAGTCTGTTTGGTCAGGTATGCCAGCGCAGCCAGTATGCCGGCAAGCACGGCAACCAGTGAAGATTTCCTGCCTATGATGAAATATACGAACAACAACCAGAAAGCCAGGAATAGCGAGTCCACCCTGGCAATGTCCAACCATGCGCCTGTGACGCGAAAAGTTGCCGCAAATAAGCCGGTGGATAATATCGCTGCCCACCAATTCTTTGTCTCAGCGCGTACGATCAGGAAAATCGCGGCGAACGAGACCAGGGAAGCCAGGAATGAAACCAGCCTGAGTGGGAACAGCCCGATTCCAAACACAAGCGCGGCGAGTGCTGAAAAATAAAAATAAACGGGAGTGTAATAGAAAGGTATATAGTTAATACTGGGCGCAACATACATGCCTTGACCATGGATCAACCGCAGGACCTGGTTGACCATCGCGCCTTCGATCCATTCCAGGTCAAAGGGATAACGGATCCGGTTATAGACTATCCAAAGATACATTACCAGGAATGCCACTGCGATGGAAAACAGGGCAACCCTGAGGAGTTGTGGTGATTTGAGGTTGATAAACGAGTTCGTTTCTGCTTTTTTCATGGGGATATCACCCAAATCCACTTACCCTTGCACTTGATACACGCCTCCCGACACCCCGGGCAGTCGGAACTGCCATTTCGACCCCTCGCGCTTGAAGGCATCCGGTTGGCCATAGAGTGCCCCGGGCAATTGGGGGGACAATGAACCGTCGAGGATCACCCGGCAGGGCTGATCGGCCGGATTGAGCGCCACAAGGAGTTTTTCGTCCCCTGACCGCCTCATATAGATAAATGGAAGCTTGCCGGCCTCGGCATACACCGGCTCGAACGATCCGCTGGCGCACAGGGCCGGATGGGCCTGGCGCAGGGCGATCAACCGGCGCACCCGCTGGAGCAGGCTGTGCGGATCGGCTATCTGGGTAGCCACGTCTGGCCGGTCGGCGGCCGGGTTCACCGGCAGGTAGAATTGCTCCGGGCTGGCAGACGAGAATCCTGCTTTGGCCCCGGGTTCCCATTGCATGGGGGCGCGCGACCCAGTGCGCGCGATGCCGCCTTCCTTGGAACCCAGCCCATCGATGCTACGCATGCCAATCTCATCGCCATAATAAATGAATGGCGCGCCGGGCATGGTCAGCAGGAACAGGTAACACAGTTCGAGATCGTCGGCATTTCGATTAATGGCCAGGCGTGGACTGATATCGTGGTTGCCGGTAATCAGGCAGATCAGGCCTTTGGTCTTGGTTTCTTGATATTGCGGCAGGTATCCATCCAGGAATTCCATGATGTTGCCGTGGCCGGAGCGGTCAAAGAAACTGAAGCCGTATTTGTCGGTGCCGGTACCACCCGAATAAGGCTTGCGAAACAGGGAAGAATAGGCTGACGAACCAAAATGCAACAGGAAGTCCATGTGGAAACCAGCGCCCAGGGAAGCCGTCGGGCTGCTCCATTCGGAAACGATGGCCGCTTCAGGATAGGAGCGGTCGAGCCAGGTGCGTATCTCCCGCCAGAGCTTGATCGTCTCGCGCCAGCCCGGGTCGTTCTTGACCAGTGAGGCGGCCATATCCACACGGAAGCCATCACAGCCCAGGTCGAGCCAGAACTTCATGATGTTGCGCAGTTCCTGGCGTACACGCAGCGGGCCGGGCGCGTCCACAGGCTGTTGCCAGGGGTAGCGTGGATCGGGGTTGGCGAAGCCATAATTGAGCGCCGGCTGGCAGTAGAAGAAATTGGTGATGAATGTGGCGTCGCGTTCCCCGTAGCCATTGACCAGGCGCAGCCCGGGCACTTCCCATGTCCAGCCGGAGTCGGTCCAGATGTACCAGTCGCTGTACTCGTTCCGTTCGTGGCGGGCGGAGGCCTGGAACCACAGATGCTCGATCGAAGTATGGCCAGGGACGAGGTCAAGCAGGACGTGCATGCCGCGCCGGTGGGCCTCCTCAAAGAGACGGCGGGCGTCGTCATTTGTCCCGTAGCGCGCCGCCACCCTGTAATAATCACGTATGTCGTAGCCGGCATCCTGGAAGGGCGAGTCGAAACATGGATTGAGCCACATGGCATTGACGCCCAGATATTGGAGGTATTCCAGTTTTTGAAGGATGCCTGGCAGGTCGCCTATCCCATCGCCGTTCGAGTCAAAAAACGTTTGTGGGTAGATCTCGTAGAATACGGCCTTTTCCAACCATTCAGGCATATTCATCCTTTGACACGCTTAATGGCGTTTTCGTCGGGCGCAGGCGCAACATGCCTATGAAAGCCAGTAAATTCAAAACCAGGCTGCTGAAAACCAGATAGACCATGGCGCGTGGGCCGCTTCCCTCGATGACCTTGCCCACCACGGTCGGAAGTACCATTCCGCCAAAGCTGTCTCCCATCAGGATCGCTCCGGCGATTTTTCCGGTCATATTGATGGACTGCCCGGCCAGGGTGAATCCGGTCGGCCAGATGGGCGCCATGCAGAAACCCAGCCCGATCGCCAGCAGCCACAGGGCTATTGTCGATCCCGAAAAGAGGATGCCAAGGGCCAGGACGGCCAGGCAGCTTAACACGGCTGTCAGGATGACCTGCTTTGGTTTGAAGCGGGTGGCGGCCGGGATGGAGATCAGGCGTCCGACGGTAAACGCCAGCCAGAAGGCCGAGGTCAGGTAGGCTGCACCGGCTGCGCTGGCAAGCTTGAGCGTAACCGCATATGTGTAAAGCCAACCGCCAAATGTTATCTCTGCGCCAACATAGAAGAATAGGAACAACATGGCTGAGATGACCAAGGCGTAAGGAATGGGGCCGCGCTCGGCCTGGTCTTTTTCACGAGTCTTGGCATTGGCCGGATGAGGGCTTCCCGACAGGCTGACCATGCGCAGGCCCACCAGCAGTGCAAAGGCAGCCAGCGCCCAATAGGCCCAGCGGTAGCCGCCAGCGGCTCCCACCACCTGCGCAACAAGAAGTGGGGAAAGAAAAGAACCCAACCCAAAAAAGAAGTGCAATCCATTCATGAACGGGCTGACTTTCTCACCGTGCGTCCAGACCAGCAGAATGTTCGTCCCCGTATTTACAAAGCCTTCGGCAATACCTTTGCAAGCCAATATTCCCAGCAATACCCAAAACCAAGGAGTCAGCGGGATGAAGAAGATGAGAATGGCAGCAAGAAGTTGGGCGATCCCCAGCACCGGATGCCCGCGCACCCGGTCAAAGACCCGCCCGCCAAGCAATGTTCCCACGGTGTAGCCGATGGCGCCAGCCAGAAAAACCAGTCCCATCTGGCTCAGCCGGGAGTTGGTCTGGGCGGCCAGGGCGGGCAGGGTTGGCCCGATGATGGCCATGTCAAGTCCCAGGCAAAGCATCAGGAAATAATATCCAAACGAGCGGCGAATGGCATCGTTTTTGGTGAAAGTTCTTAATTTTTCAATCATGGAGGAATACTGCTGTTTCTATAATCAATCTTCCGGCCGATATGCGGCCTTACTGAAATCACCCACAAACTCCGGGAGATTGGTGTGCCCCAGCATCTGGCGGACGGCCGAAGCCTCCCCGGTGTGGTACCAGTAGTGATAGATATTCCGCATCAACAAAGTGCCGGTGTTTTCGTCAACCGGTTTTCCATCGCGCAATAAATATCCTTGCAAGATTTCAGGTGTCAGGGTATCCAGGTACTCGTCCGCCGCCGCAGTAACTTTCCGCCAGGCTGCCCACATTTCACCCAGCGCGAGGCGTGCTGGCAGGTTTGCCGTAACCGACCAAATCATAGAGGTCAGGCACAACATTCTTTTGCTGCGCAAAGATGACCCAGTAACGATGCTCCTGGTTGGCAAGATGCCCCACCATCCAACTGATGCAGTTCATCGGCATCAACCGGCGGGCAGCCTCCTCTTCAGAAACACCCTCGAGACCGCGGACGAATTCGCTCCGGCTGAAGCGCAATTGGGCAACAAGCAAATGGGGTTGCATGATTTTCTCCTTGAGAAATAGCTGAAGCAGCACGGAACTTGCGACTTGCTCTTCTGGTCAGAGCAACTTGCGGATATGCTCGGTATGGTCACGTTCGTGCCAAAGTGCCCGGCGCAGCAGCTTGCGCGGAGACCAGAATTCCCCGTCGACACCGATGACCTGTTTCACTCCCTCCAGTTTATGAAGTGCGGAGACGAAATGGTTGCGAACCTTCTCCAAACGCGCCAGCGGCTCTTCCGGCATCTGTTCGCGTGGGAAGGCCAGGCCGAGCCGGTCCAAATACCACCATTCGGCCCCGCCGACATGGCCAAGAATGCCGTTGATGCTCCAGCGTTCTCCGCGATACGTGGCGTCCCGTTTTTCCGGGCTCAGACCTTGTATGGATTTGAGTAAATCCTCCCGGCTCCAGGTCAACATTTCCAGGCCATGCTTGATCTCAAGTGCGGTCAGTGGCTTCCAGTCATAGGGAAAGAAGGAATCTACGCTGTAACCATCCGCCTCGGTGGCTTTATCCAGGTCGTCATTGATGTAATACACATCCCAGGTCCCATTGATGACGATTTCAATCTCAGTGTCGGCAAAGCTCAACCAGGTACGCGTGTCATGGCGCAGGATCCAGCCAGCATACCTGCTCAAGGCGCCTTCCAGGTTCAAAACAGCCCCATCCGCGTTCATGCCATATGCGAAACAGCCGGGATGCTCCAGAGCCCAGGCGATGGATCGCCCCTCGTTATTGTTCTCAATTCCTGCCTGAAAGATCATGGATACCCTCCAATTCTGCAAGGGAAACGGTGTAGATATTCCGGCAGGGTTAACCGTGCCGGTTCATGAACCTTTCCATGCGGCGCAGAGCTTCCTCGATCTGCTCGTAGGCTGTTGCGTAGCAGCAGCGCACGAATCCTTCCCCGCCCGGGCCGAAAGCATTGCCGGGCACCACCGCCACGTGTTCTTCGCGCAACAACGTCTCGGCAAAGGTTTCATCGTCCATGCCGGAAGCGCTCACTTTCGGGAAACGCATAAAAGGCGCCGTGCGGCTCGAAAGTGGTCAGGCCAAGCCTGTTGAAGCCATCCACGATCAACCGGCGTCTCCGGTCGTATTCGGCCACCATCTCCTGAACGTATTTCTCACCGCTGGTAAGCGCCATCAATGCGGCATCCTGGGCAGTCGTGGGAGCTGACATGATCGTGTATTGGTGGATGCGCACCATTCCCTTGATGATGTCACTTGGCCCGCAGGCGTACCCGATGCGCCAGCCGGTCATGGCATAGTCTTTCGAGAAACCACCCAGCAGGACGGTACGACGCCGGGTGGAATCATCCAGCGCCGGGACGCAGACGTGCTTGTGGTTATAGACCAGCCGGTCGTAGATCTCATCCGAAAGAATGAGCAGGTCATGTTCTTCGGCGATTTTCGCCACTTCGCTCAGGACCTGGCGGCTGGCGACCGCGCCGGTCGGGTTGTTGGGGTAACCGATAAAGATGACCTTCGTTCGCGGGGTGATTGCCGAGCGGATCTGCTCCGGGTCCAATTGAAAATTGTCTTCCGGGCGGCTGGGGATTTCCACCGGCACGCCGCCTGCCAGGATCACCTCCGCCTGGTAGGAAACGAAGCAGGGCGTTGGGATGATCACCTCGTCGCCTGGGTCGAGCAGGGCATTCATCACCAGGTAGAGCGCCTCCGAGACCCCGACCGTGATAAGGATTTCGTGAGACAGGATCGATATTGCACACCGTACAGTTGCTTCAGATGATCTGCAACTGCCTGGCGCAGTTCCAGTTTACCGGCATTGGAGGTGTAATGGGTCTCCCCGGCCCGCAGCGAACGGACGCCTGCTTCCAGGATCGGCTTGGGCGTGGTGAAGTCTGGCTCGCCGATGCCCAGCGAGATGACATCTTTCATCGTGGCGGCAATGTCAAAGAATTTACGAATGCCCGAAGGCTTCAAACCGGCCACACGCTGTGAGAGATAGTGCGCATCAGAATTTTCCTGCATCCAGTCTCCTTAAAGTTGGTTAATTTGCCACTGGTGCCCGAGGTTCGTCCGGTTGTACCCGGATGTTCTGTCCGGTGCTCGTCCGCCGAATCATGGTATGACAGCTCGAATTCCTGTCCGTTGCTTGTGCGAACCCGGAAATGCCTCTCATCCGGGCTGCGCCATTGGGCAGGAATCTCAACGATTTCCAGCCGCTGGCCTTCCCAGGTCAGGGCAACCGGTCTATCCGCATAAGTGAACCCGGAATGGCATTCGACAAGTTCATCCATACTGTAGAACCATCCTGTAAAGAATAGCAGGACAAGCTGTCACATGGGCTTGTGAATCTCGTCCCACGCAAAAAAACGGTACTATTAAGAACGATGGAACTGTTATCGCCGATATTTACCACCATGGAAGTGGATTCGGCGGAGCGCCCCTGGATCCGGGCCTGCCGGCCGATAAACGAACCCTTCAAGGCTGCCGCATCCACCACCACTCCGGTTTCCAGGATGCTGTCTTCCACGCGGCTGTTGGTGATTTTGCAATCCGCGCCGATGGAAGCATTCGGGCCAATCGTCGAATTGTCGATCGCGGCGCTTTCGTGAATGAACACCGGAGGCACGATTTTCACATTTTTTCGGTCGATGCTCTTGGTATTATCACGCCCGTGGCCCAGCAGGTAACGGTTGGTCTCCAGTATGGTCTCAATCGTACCCACATCCAGCCAGACATCAATGGTCTGTGTGCGCATTTTCAACCCGCGTTCGATCATGATGTTGATTGCATCTGCGAGGAAGTACTCGCCTTTCAAGGATTTCCGGCGTTTCATTTGCTCTTCGATGGCCGAGACGAGCTCGCGGCCTTCGCGAAAATAATAACAACCCACGACCACCCGGTTGTTTTCGAGGCTGGCCGGTTTTTCGATCAGCCGGGTTACCCAGCCATCCTTATCCATCTCCACCACGCCAAACCGGCGCGGGTCCGGGACAGTTTTGACCCAGGCCACCCCATCGGCTTTTTCATTTGCCAGGAAAGAGAAATCGGTCTCTATCAGCGTGTCGGAAAAGCACATGATCATTGGACCGGTAAGGTATTCGCGTGCCAACCAGAGTGCATCGGATTGGCCGCGCATCACCGACTGAAGTACGTAATGGACCTTGTAGCCGGGGTAATGCTCTTTCATGTAGGGTGGGATCTGCGTCTCGCCCAGGAAGGGACCCAGGATGATGACGTACTCGGCCGTTTCAGGGCGTTGTTTTGCGCCTGTCGAAAGGTCTGGCACGCTGTGGAAGGTATCCAGCAGGTGGTCGAGAGTGGTCCGGCCTGCCACGCCGACCAGTGGTTTGGGTTTGGACCAGGTTTGCGGACGTACCCGGGTGGCCCATCCGGCAGTCGGAATGACAATCTTCAACGTGTTAGACATGTCCCTATTTTACAGCCTTTTTCATGGAAATCCGGAAATAGCCTTCAGCGAAAGAAAATCAACCCGATCCCGCCGTTGCCAGCACCAGCCAGATCGGGCTGATGTTCGTGAAAGTCAGGATCAGGAAGGTGCCCAGGACGATCAGCCACTTGTCCCAACTTTGCGCAAGCGAGGCGCCCAGCCCTGCTTGTCCAAACCAAAAACAGGCATCGCTATCTGGTAGGCTGTCCAGGCCAGCAGGCCCACCACGAACGGGCGGACGCCCTTGATCGCGGCTTGCATGTACAGGTTGTCCTTGATACTGAAAAAGCCGATGATCAGGATGAGCATCAACAGGGTGGTCGGGACCACCGTCCCGGCCACGGCGGTAAGCGCACCCGGCCATCCGGCCATTTTATAGCCCACATAGGCGGAAGCCTGCGGCGCAGTCGGACCGGGCAGGGCATTGCTCAGGGCGATATCGTCGGCAAACTCATTCGGAGTTAACCAGCCCGCTGCGACAACTTCACGCTGCATCAGCCCCAGGGAAGCCGGTCCGCCGCCCCAGGAGAACATGGCCACCTTGGTGAAGAGCCAGAAGATTTGCCAGAGCAGTTTCCAATCCATGAGAAATGCCCTCCGTTTCTACGAATGTCCCAGCACGGGATGCGGCTGGTACGGTTCTTCGAGACGCTTGATCTCCTCGGGCGCAAGTTTGATTTCCAGCGCGGCAATGGACTGGTCGAGATGCTCCAGCTTGCTTGCGCCGATGATGGGTGCAGTGACGTAGGGCTTGCTCAGTATCCAGGCCAGCGCGACCTGCGAACCGGTGGCGTTGTGCGCTCTGGCAACTTCCCAGGCCCGTTCGGCAACGCTGAAATCCTCCGGGCGGTAATACAGCATTCCGGCAAAGTCGTCCGTCTGTGCGCGCACGGTCTCGCCGCCGCCCTGCTTGTGGCGGTTGCCGCCGAAGAAGCCGCGTGCCATCGGGCTCCACGGGATCAGGCCGATGCCCTGGTCGATGCAGAGCGGGATCATCTCACGCTCTTCTTCGCGGTAGACCAGGTTGTAATGGTTCTGCATCGAGACGAAACGGCTCCAGCCGTGCAGGTCGGCAGTGTACTGGGCCTTGGCGAACTGCCAGGCGAACATGGACGAGGCGCCGATATAACGGGCCTTGCCCGACTTGACCACATCGTTCAACGCTTCCATGGTCTCTTCGATGGGTGTGGCATAATCCCAGCGATGGATCTGGTACAGGTCCACGTACTCCATCTTCAGGCGGCGCAGGGACCGGTCGATCGAATCCAGGATGTGTTTGCGCGAAAGGCCGCGGTCGTTGACCTCCTCGCTCATCGGGTTGAAGACCTTGGTGGCAATGACAACGTTCTCGCGCTTGACCCCGCAGGTCCGCAGGGTATTGCCGAGCACTTCCTCGCTTGCACCGAGCCGAGTAGACGTCGGCCGTGTCGAAGAAGTTGATCCCGGCCTCCAGGGCGCGTTTGACGAAAGGCAGCGCCTGTTCTTCGTCCAGTACCCACTTCCGCCACTTGGATGAGCCGTAGGTCATCATGCCAAGGCACAGGCGGGAAACCTTGAGCCCGCTTTTACCCAGATTGATGTATTCCATATTACCTCCAGAGCTATCTCAAAACGTGTTTACCTTTCAATTTTTTCTTCCAATTCGCCGATGACCTCTTCCATCAGGCCCACGGCAGTTTTCAATATGGCGGAGTCAAAGGCAAATTTGGCTCCGGCGGTCGCGAATAACTGCGGCAGGGTCACAGTGCCGCCCAGTGCCAGCGCCTTGCGATAGGCCGCCACTGCCCCGGCCTGGTCTTTCAGCGCATTGCCGAAGATCTGGACTGCGCCCAACTGCGCCAGGCCGTATTCCACATAATAAAAAGGAGTCTGATGGATGTGGAGTTTGCGGTGCCAGCCGGTCAGCTTGACCTCTTCGAGACCGCTCCAATCCACACCTGGCAGGAAACGGTCCCAGAGTTCACCCCATTTTGCATTGCAGGCGGCCGGATCCGTGCCCGCCGCGGGATTCTCGTAGACCCACTGCTGGAACGAGTCCACCACGGCCATGAAGGGCCAGAAAAGGATCATCCCTTCGAGATGTTCGATGCGGGCGCGTGCCGCCTCGGATTCCGAATAGAAGCCGCCGTTCTGTTTCGTCAGGTAGGGCGAAGCCAGCAGTTCCATGCCCATCGAAGCCACTTCGGCAAATTCCATCGGCACAGCCAGTTGTTGGATGTACGGAATTCCGGCCGTCTCGAAGACGTGGAAAGCGTGACCGGATTCGTGCAAGTGTCGTCATCACATCATCGTGGATGCCGACGGCGTTGACGAAGACGAATGGTTTGCGGATGGATGTGAAGGAGGTGCAATACGCGCCGGGGGCCTTGTTCTTGCGGTTCGCCAGGTCGGTCAGACCTTCCGCCAGCAGGGTATCGAAATAGCCACCCAGCACCGGGTCCACCCTGTGGAAGATGGTCGAGACGCCCTGCTTGAGTTCGTCGATGGACGCGAACGGCTTGAGGGTCGGCGCACTGGCAGGCAGGCGTGGGGCGGCTGTACCAGCCATCCACCAGGTCCCAGGGACGCAGCGAGTCGAGACCGAGGGACCTTCTTCCGTTTTTCGTAGATGCGCGTCGCCGCCGGGACGACCACCTGCTCGATGGCGCTCGCGAAGGATTTGCAGTCTGCGGGGGTGTAATCGAAGCGCAATTTCTGCTGCCAGGCGTACTCACGGTAGGAGGGCTTGCCGGCATTTTTGGCGATCCTGGCACGCACATCCATGAATTTTGCCCACAGCTCGTTGATGGCCTGCACATCCGCCAGTTGGCGCGCCGCTTTGAGCTTCCAGGCCTTTTCCCGGCGTTCCCGGTCGGGCTGCTGGAAGTTCATGGCCAGGCGGGTCAGGGTGATTTCCTCGCCCTCCCAGTTGACCGTCTGGGCGCCGTAGATCTTGTCGTACTGGATGGCGAGTTTTTGCTGTTCGGCCAGCAGGGGCAGGTTGGCAGCCGCGGAACAGGTCCGCTTCGGCGCGCATATTGCGCAGCGGGATCTCGAAACCCTTCCGGTTCGAGCTGGCTGGCAAGCAGTTTTTCCTTGAGTTTCTGTTCGGCAGCCATGACGTTGGGGAAGATGCCGTCGAGAAATTGGTTCATGCGTTCGTCGGCTTCCCTGTCGGCAGTATTGACCGAAGTTGCCACCGATAGGCGTGCGTACAGTTCCTCGATGCGTTCGCCGATGCTCGACCAGTCCGCCAGCCAGGCATTCCACATTCGCAGCGGTGATGGGACGGGAGGCGAGCTCTTGGTAATATGGCTCGATTTCAGGCCAGGTCCAGGCGATCAGGGCCTCGGGGGTGGATGGAAGGTTCTTGAGCATGGGGATTCCTTTCCTACTTCTCACTTTTCAATACGGATAAATTTGCCAGGCTGGCCGCCAGCCGTTTGATCCCGACCGACTCGAATACCACGTCCACGGTCTCGTCGTTATCCTGGAGCCGGCTGTTCAGCACCATCCCTCGCCCCAGCTGGGGTGCATCACCCGCATCCCGGCCCGGAACTTTGCCTCGGTCACGGCGGCAGCCTTCGGCTCGCTCAGGGTTCGGCGCGCAGCCAGGCCGGGGTCGGGGTGCGCCCGGCGGCGCGGAAGGAATGCCCGCGGCGCGATTTGCCGGAAAGCAGTTCGGGTGGGATGTCATCCAGGTAACGGGACGGGATGGTCTCCTCGCTGTAGCCGCGCCCGCCGCGCCGCAGGGCCCGCAGCAGGTAGAGCCGGTCTTCGGCGCGCGTGATGCCCACGTAGAACAGGCGGCGCTCCTCTTCCATGGCTTCCGGGTCGTCGAAGGAGCGGCTGTGCGGCAGGATGCCGTCATCCAGGCCGACGATGAAGACCACCCCGAACTCGAGGCCTTTGGCGGCATGCAGGGTCAGCAGGGTGGGGGCATTCTTGCCTTCCGACAGGGTATCCTGGTCGGAGATGAGCGCCACCGTTTCAAGGAAATCGGTCAGGGTGCGGTCCTCGTATTCGGTCGTCAACCGGCGCAACTCCTGGACGTTTTCCCAGCGTTCGGTGCCTTCTTCGGTGCCGTCGTCGATGTACTCCCTTGTACTTGATATCTCTGGCGATGCGGTCGAACAGTTCGGTGACGGTGGCCCTGGGCGCCTCGGCCCGCCAGTTGGCCAGGCGTGCGCCGAACTCCGCCAGCGGCAGGGCCGCCCGCCCGCTGAACTGCGGCCAGAAGGGCGAGGCATCCCCGCGCGCCAGGTCCATCAGCACCGCCGAGGCGGAAGTGCTGGCCGCGCGCGCGGCGGTGTGCAGCGCCAGGACGGTCTTCTCGCCGATGCCGCGCGGCGGCAGGTTGATCACGCGGTCGAGCGAGATCTCATCGGCCGGATTGTGCACCAGCCGCAGGTAGGCGATGATATCCTTGACCTCGCGCCGCCCGTAGAACCGCTGCGCCCCCACCAGCCGGTAGGGCAGGCGGGCCTGCAGGAAGGCCTCTTCCAGCAGGCGGGACTGGGCGTTGGTGCGGTACATCACGGCGCAGTCGCCCGGCTCGGCCTGCTTGCCGGCCACCAGGCTGGCGATGGTATCCACCACGAAGGCGGCCTCGCTGTAATCGTCGAGGGCCTCGTAATAGGTGACTTTGTCGCCTGCGCCGCGCTCGGTGAACAGGTTCTTGCGGCGGCGGTGCGGGTTGCGGTCGATGACTGCCATGGCGGCGTTCAGGATGGTCTGCTTCGAGCGGTAGTTCTGCTCCAGCAGGATCACCTGCGCATCCGGGTAATCCTGTTCGAAGCGCTGGACGTTGCGGTAATCCGCGCCGCGCCAGCGGTACACCGACTGGTCCGGATCCCCAACCACAAAGATATTGTTATGCCCGGAGGCCAGGTGCTTCAACAAGACATACTGGGCAAAGTTGGTATCCTGGAACTCATCCACCAGCACATGCCGGAAGCGCTGGGCATACTTCTCGCGCACGAGCGGAAATTCGGAGAGCAGGTGCGCCGTCCATAACAACAGGTCGTCGAAATCCACGGCGTTGTTTTGCTTCAATAATTCCTGGTAGCGCTTGTAAACCCGCTTGACCACCTCGTCGCGATAGGTCTGGATGGGATAGTCTTCCGGGAAGATCAGCTCGTTCTTGGCGCGTGAGATGGCGCCGTGCACCGACGGCGGGCGGTAGGTTTTCTCGTCCAGGTTCAGGTCGCGGATGGCGGCTTTGACCACGCGCTGCTGGTCGTCGTCATCATAGATAACGAAGCTGGCATCGAAGGGCAGGTGTTCGGATTCACGCCGCAGCAGGCGGGCGCAGATGGAATGGAACGTGCCCAGCCAGAGGCCGTCGGAGGCCAGTTCCCCCAGCATGTCACGCACACGGTTGCCCATCTCGCGGGCGGCCTTGTTGGTGAAGGTGACGGCCAGCATCTGGTAGGGACGCACGCCTTCGTAGGCGATCAAATAGGCCACGCGCTGGGTCAGGACGCGCGTCTTGCCGGAGCCGGGTCCGGCCAGCACCAGCACGGGACCGGCGCCAGCCGTGACAGCCTGGCGCTGTTGGGGGTTGAGTTTATCGAGGAAATCCATGATGGAAGAGAGCAGATGATTGGAGAGTAGAGATCAGTAGAGAGTAGAGAGCAGGCGTACACGAAACTGTTCTCTACTCTCTATTCTCTGTTCTCATCTTTAAGTTCCGATGTGCAATTCGGGCAGCGGGTGGCCTTGATGGAAATGGTGGTGAAGCAGTGCGGGCAATCCTTGGTGGTGGGTTCGGCGGCCGGGGCGGGCGCGGGCTTTTTCTTCAGGCTGTCGATGGCCTTGATCATCAGGAAGATGACCAGGGCAATGATCAGGAAGTCGATCACATTATTGATGAAATTGCCGTAGGTGACCTTGGCGCTTCCGATGGTGAAAGCCAGGCCGCTGAAATCGATCCCGCCGATGATCAGGCCGATCAGGGGCATGATGATGTCGCTGACCAGGGAGGAGACGATCTTGCCGAAGGCGCCGCCGATGATGACCGCCACCGCCAGGTCCATGACATTGCCACGCATGATGAATTCTTTGAATTCTTTTATCATTTGCTCTCTCCTTTTATGGGTGTGTTTTGATTGTACCGTCTGGGAGGGGGGCTGTCAACGCGGGCGGCGCAACGGCCTGCACAGGTTCTCCACACCGCCTTCATAGGCAGTTCACAACCGCTTTGTATACTGTGGTCAGGATTGCTTATGAATATATTCCCCTTTCTTCATCTTCGTGAAACGAAGTACATCCGTCTTTCGCCCCGGCAGTGCCAGGGCTGCTGGGAATGTGTGGGAGTCTGCCCGGAAGATGTTCTTATAAAAATGGATCGGGTACATCGTCCGCCACGTGCATATCCAGAACCCGGATGCCTGCACCGGCTGCAAAAAATGCGTGCGGGCCTGTGAACATGGCGCCATCGAATATACCTATGTGCCCCGTTCCGCCCAATCATCACAGAAGCATCCGACAGGAGAGGAACTCTAGAAGTGTGACGCCGTTACAGGTTTGGGCGGCTGCGCCCGGTTCCCCTTACCGGAAATCGTTCAGCCAACGCACCTGGCCGCGCCAGTCTTTTTCGTTAGTTTCTGAGAGGGCCCGGTCGAGGGCGGCGCTTAGTCTCGCCAGCGACCAGCGCGATTGTGTGGCCAGCAGGATGCCGGCATGACTGGGGTGTTTCTTTGCCAGGGCCAGGAAATCACGTACGTTGAAGGTGAAAATGATCCGGCCCTGTGCGGTCGCGCCGAGCAGTTGATGCCGGTCGCTGGCATCGGCAGGCATCCAGTCATTGGGGGTGCGGCTTACGTTGTGGCCGCCTTCGATCAAGGCGTCTGCATCCAGGTGCATGCGCGGCTTAGCCACCCTTCGGCTCCGCTTTCATGTTCCTGCCACAGTCCCCGGCGGCGAGGACGCCGCCTGGAGCAATTTTGCGGTGCAGGCGCGGCTCAGCCACTCTTTGGCTCCAGGGCGGATTCGGACTGGATGTCGGCGTCTATCTCACTACGGTGGGCGTCGTAGAAGGCCTGGGCCTCACGCACCTGCGTCTCGGGAATGCCATACTGCCCGGCAATCTCTGCCGGGGAGAGGTTCCACTCCCGTGCGGCGGTAACGATGGCCTGCACACGGATGCCGGTGCCGCTCAGGACGGGTGTGGGACAGCGGGAAGCCCCGCGCCGGTAGGTGATGCGCGGGAAATCGGGGTCATCCACCTGTGAGTGCGGTGCTTTAGGAGATATACCGCTCATATTCTTCGTGGCTGCCAATCCAGAACCAGGTAACGGTATCTATAGCCGTTTGAAATCCGTCGGTTGGGCTTTTCCATCCGCGATCTCCTTGCGGGCGCGTTTTGCCGCCGCCGCCAATTTCGTTTGCGTTTTGGCGAGCGACTTGTCCCATTTCTGCTCATCCCGCATTTCAGCGATGTATTCGTGCAGGCGTTCAACGGCTTGTTCCTGCAGCGGTTCCGGAAGGGATTCAAGCATTTTCAAAACTGTGTTCATTGTCGGAGTGACCATGATTTTTCTCCTGGCCTAAATATACAACAGAATCGTGTTGATTTATGCACCATGCCGGGGACATTCATCTTATGCCCAATGCCAGCTCGTGCCATCCTTGCCGTCTTCGATGGCTACGCCCAGTTCCTTCAGGCGGTCACGGATCAGGTCGCCGAGCGCCCAGTTCTTCTGCTTGCGCGCCTCGCTGCGCACCTCCACCAACAGGGCGATGAATGGATCGGCGGCGGCGCCGGAGGTTTTCTTATCGGCCAAACGCAAACCAAGCACGCCCGTCAGCGTGCGCAGGGTCTCCTGGGCAGGCTTGAGCTGGGCATCCGTGGCGCCGGCATCCCGGGCGGTGTTGACCGCCCGCACCAGCTCGAAGAGCGCCGCCAGCCCGCCGGAAGAGTTGAAGTCATCGTCCATGGCCTCCACGAAGGTCTGCTGGGCCGTTTCGGTCTGCTGGTCAAGCGCGCCAGCGTTTACCTCTGCGGAAGCACCTGGGGCGCCCGCCGGGGCCGCTTTCAGGGCGGAGCGCAGCCGGTCCAGGCCGCGTTCGGCGGCATCCATGATATCGTCCGAGTAGGACAGCGGGGCGCGGTAGGAACCGTTCAGCACCATCATGCGCAGGGCGTCGGCCTCGTGGCGCGCCAGGAAATCGTCGATCGTCACCAGGTTGCCGAGGCGATTTGGACATCTTCTCGCCCTGCAACTGCAACATGCCGTTGTGCATCCAGTAGCGGGCGAACTGCTTGCCGGTGAAGGATTCGCTCTGGGCGATCTCGTTCTCGTGGTGCGGGAAGACCAGGTCGTTGCCGCCGCCGTGGATGTCGATCTGCTCGCCCAGGATGGCCAGGTTCATGGCCGAGCACTCGATATGCCAGCCGGGCCGGCCCTTGCCCCAGGGCGAGTCCCAGGCAGGCTCGCCGGGTTTGGCGGCCTTCCAGATGGCGAAGTCCATCGGGTGCTCTTTTTCTTCCTCGACCTCGATGCGTGCCCCGGCCTGCATATCGTCGATCTTGCGGCCGGAGAGTTTGCCGTACTCCGGGTCCCTGGTGACGCGGAAGTACACATCCCCGTTTTTGGCCGGGTAGGCGAAGCCCTTGTCGATCAGGCCCTGGATCATGGCCTGGATCTCGTCCATCGTCTGGGTGGCGCGCGGGTTGGAGGTGGCCGGCAGCACGTTCAGGTCTTCCAGGTGCTTGCGGTAGGCCTGGATGTAGAACTCAGCCAGCGCCTGGGGATCCACGCCCTTCTGGGCGGCGCGGGCGATGATCTTGTCATCCACGTCGGTAAAGTTCATCACGTAGCGCACCCGGTAGCCGCGGTATTCCAGGTAGCGCCGCACCACGTCGAAAACGATGGCCGACATGGCATGCCCGATGTGCGCGTCGGAATAGACGGTCGGGCCGCACACGTACATCTTGACCACGTCCGGCTCGAGGGTCTGGAAGTCTTCTTTCTTGCGGGTGAGGGTATTGTAGACGCGCAGCATGGGGATTCTCCTGGTGGGATTTCATTCCCTATTATAAACCAGGGGAGGGGAATAATTCGTAAAACGTAATTTGGGAGCAGAGAGTAGTGAGTAGTGAGAAGAGAGCAGTAAGAAGTGAGAAGTGCGAAGGTATTCATGATGAGGGGGAGGGGAAAAGTAATGCGTAAAACGTAAAACGCAAGTTGATTTGTTCTTTGAAAAAAACGAATAGGAACGAATAATTTATCCCAAAGATATGGTGTGGAAAGGAAAATTTGGCAATAGCGCATAAGTTACTATGAGCTATCATCTGGGATAGATATCCAGAGTTGCTCCATGCGTACGAGTTGATGATTGGCTAGTTTTGGGGAGCGCGCATGGAGTCTGAAACGGTTGCGATGCTGGCGCATGCGAAGCCGTTCATCCTGAAATTTGTTTGGGGCAATCTGGGACACAATCTGAATGGTTTCATGCAGTGTATCAGGGTGGGGAAGCAATTCCCAGGCGCCCTGACGCTGAATAATGCGCAGTGTGAGACCCTTTTGTCCAGTGGTGCGAAGTAAACGACGGCCAAGGGCTCGGAAATCGCTTTCTCGATCATTATTGGTGCGGGGCAGGCCAGGTACATCATAACAATGGAATAAACCGGGGGCATAGCTACGGGTGGTTTTTAGGATGATGTGAAAGGAATTTCGCAGCATCGGATCGCGAAAGCGATTGGCTTGGATTTTGACAAGGTAGGCGAACAGGCCCTGGCGTACTTGGATGCCGGAGCGGGTGGGGGTTTGTTCAGGATCCAAGAGAGTGGCAATGTGTTCCAACCAATTGGCAGCCTCACGCACAATGGAATAAGTTGCCTGGGCAGACTGAAGTGCTGTTTGCAGTCCGTGCTGTAATGCCAGTAATTGAGGAGTGGAATGATGAACGATCAAGCGGTCCAGGCATTCCTTGACTTCGGATAAACCCACAAACATCTCAATTCCAGCCAGGTGCAAAGGCGGGCGACCTTTGAGGGTCAACAGATAACGAATACGACGACATATATCTCGGGTAATGGCATCGCGAACTTGCTCACCATCTTTTGGCAATATGGGGTTAGAAAGCATGGGGGGTTCTTCCACCGGCGAAGGCAATACCCCGGTAATGGTCAAAATACCCTCTGACTCAACGTCTTCCTGGCGGATGTATTGACCAATGGCTGCTCTGACATCCTGTCGCAAGAGCATTTTCATGGCTTCATCTGCTTCTGCCACAGGAACTGCGATATTGCGCAGATAGTGGCTTTGGCAAAAAGCATGCCTGGCCTGTGGAAAGACTTCAGCCACAGCTGATAACAGACCACTCTGTTTGTCGCTCATAACAGCAGTCACCCGCAAACCCAGATCGGCAATGGGCCGCAGAAAGTGAACGAATGCCGCTTGATCTTGCTGACTCATCCAACCACACCGCAATGTCACTCCACTTACCAATTCCCGTACCAGCCACAACTGCGGCTCGCCTCCTTCAGGTGCCAATCCATCCAGAACTCAATAACAGACCCACTTGGTCAGCTACTGTTTTTAGATGCTTCAGTTGCTCCCGTTCGTGACACGCCAACAAGGGCAAATATCGATAGTGATACAACCCTCTCACTTGCGACTCGCTGATCTTTAGTCGCTGTCTCAACTCGGTGTGGATGGTTGCAAAGGGTTGCTGCATGCTTTGTCGCTGCCAACCAATCTGCGCAATCACATCATATCCATAGGTGCACGAAACCGGCGCTACCTGCCCCCATTCCACCGAACCCAATATCCTTGGGGAAGCCTCACAACTGAGATTCACGCAACGCTTCGTCCGTTGCGCAATCATCATTACTTCCTTCATCCCTTGCACAGTTTTGTATTTACTGGTGTAGGCAACCCGCATTGGCTCATTACAGCTTGGGCACCTATCCAATTCACAAACGTATACCGTCCCTTTTCCCGAGTAAAATATCCCTTGGGTCCTCATGGCGCTCTCCTCTCTCAGCAAGGGGTCAGTTTGCCATGAGAACCTATTTCTATCAATCCTGTAGTAAGTTATGCGCTATTGCAAAATTTGGCTAGTAAATGGCAGATTTGGGGGAGGAAAAGCGATATTCGTTGCGCGGAACGAAAGAGGAACGAATGGTCCCTACCCCAACCCCTGCCCAAATGCTCCCTAGCGGGCGAAACATGCGGATTGGGAGAAGGGGGAGCGCGGCGGGGGCGGCGACCAGGGATATGAAATTGTCAAGGTGCGGAGGGTATACGGCAAGGCAATAATAGAACATAATTTCTAATTTGTCAAGCATTTATTAAACACGCCGAACGCGAAGGAGGATTTCAAGAATCTCGATCCTGGCTGGCGGGATATTTTGATTCCTCCCTGCGCCTGATCGGCTGGATCATGGAAGAGATCCGCATGTCTTAATCCCGCCATGCGGGATATTTTGATTCCACCGCCATTGGCCGTCACCACTCAGAAATCCCAGTCGAGTTTAATCCCGCCATGCGGGATATTTTGATTCCACCGATCCTGTTAGGTGGCGCCTATCTATATCGGCAGCCCATGTCGTAATCCCGCCATGCGGGATATTTTGATTCCACCTCGCTTCAACCATCAGTAGTTCCTTGGTTCAAGTCGTAATCCCGCATGGCGGGATATTTTGATTCCACCGAAGCGCGACACTGGGACTTTGTGACTGACGACCCTGGTCGTAATCCCGCCATGCGGGATATTTTGATTCCACCATTCTGGTATTGCTCCTATGCTTTACGCATTGATAGCGTCGTAATCCCGCCATGCGGGATATTTTGATTCCACCAAGCGCAAAAAACATCCCGGAGTACGTCCAGGCAACCACAAACAGTGTCGTAATCCCGCCATGCGGGATATTTTGATTCCACCTCCAAAGAAACCTGGTGATCCGGCAAATTGCCCGAGCGAGTCGTAATCCCGCCATGCGGGATATTTTGATTCCACCTGAAGCATCGCCGGTACTGGTGGGCAATCTGGGATTTCAAGTCATAATCCCGCCATGCGGGATATTTTGATTCCACCATTGGAGTTGGCGCTCAGAATTATCAGATCGAAGCGTTGTCGTAATCCCGCCATGCGGGATATTTTGATTCCACCTATTCTGCAACAGAGGGTTAAATTTACCCGCCAGGCTCTTGTCGTAATCCCGCCATGCGGGATATTTTGATTCCACCATGGTACCAAGATCGGTTGAATTTGATCGATCAATGGGTCGTAATCCCGCCATGCGGGATATTTTGATTCCACCCTTATGACGTCAGTGTCGCTGGAGACTGGTCTCATCAATGTCGTAATCCCGCCATGCGGGATATTTTGATTCCACCGTTGGGCCAGGTCATTACGAGTACATCGTAATCAATGGCTTGTCGTAATCCCGCCATGCGGGATATTTTGATTCCACCCCTGCACATCATCGACGCGGCCGACTGGGAGAAGTCGTAATCCCGCCATGCGGGATATTTTGATTCCACCGTCGATGCAAGCAAATTGCCGCTTTCGACAGCGACGACTGTCGTAATCCCGCCATGCGGGATATTTTGATTCCACCCTGTTCAAGTCCAAAGCCGACCTGCCGCCGCAGACTTACGTCGTAATCCCGCCATGCGGGATATTTTGATTCCACCATCAGTCTTCCGTTCTCCGCTGGTGGATATGCAAATCAAGTGCGTCGTAATCCCGCCATGCGGGATATTTTGATTCCACCTCTGTGATAAATGCGGATTTACTGAAGACGACGATCAGTCGTAATCCCGCCATGCGGGATATTTTGATTCCACCTTCCGTGGGCTCAGGACTGGGATCGAACCGATAACCTTGGAGTCGTAATCCCGCCATGCGGGATATTTTGATTCCACCGAAACGGGTGTCACAGGACACTACAATCTCACCTGGTCTCAGGTTGTCGTAATCCCGCCATGCGGGATATTTTGATTCCACCTATTCTCATAATATTGGGAACAATCTCTTATCTGATACTGATAGTGAATGTCGTAATCCCGCCATGCGGGATATTTTGATTCCACCACCGAAAGGCGCACCGACGATTGGTAAAGCGGCTGATAGGTCGTAATCCCGCCATGCGGGATATTTTGATTCCACCGCGATAAACGGCCATTTCTTGTCCAGTCACTAAATGAAGGGTCGTAATCCCGCCATGCGGGATATTTTGATTCCACCCCAGGTGTGCAAAACGGCGCGCTTTTGTCACATGACGATTCGTCGTAATCCCGCCATGCGGGATATTTTGATTCCACCCGCGTCGTCTGGAACTCTGTCTTTCGGAAGTGGCGTGTCGATGCTTGGAGCCTCGTCGTAATCCCGCCATGCGGGATATTTTGATTCCACCGAGAATGGGAAAGATTTCAAAACGTATCTTTTGAGTAGTCGTAATCCCGCCATGCGGGATATTTTGATTCCACCGGAGCTAGGCGGAGGCATTCCAACGTTTTCTTCGCTTCACGTCGTAATCCCGCCATGCGGGATATTTTGATTCCACCCCCAGGGATTGCCCTGTGGATGTTCACTTTGTGCATACAGTCGTAATCCCGCCATGCGGGATATTTTGATTCCACCCCTCTAGAGGAAGTTGCCAAGCAAGTAAGTAAGATGCGTCGTAATCCCGCCATGCGGGATATTTTGATTCCACCTATCCGATACCGGATCGCAGTTTGTTTGCACCTGATGTGCGTCGTAATCCCGCCATGCGGGATATTTTGATTCCACCTTGAAGCTGTAAGTTGGACCGAAGACGAGCCACGCATACCCCTTTCTTTTATTGAGATACGTCGTAATCCCGCCATGCGGGATATTTTGATTCCACCACTACCTCAGTTTCAATATGGTCGCAAGTTTCCGAAGCGGGTCGTAATCCCGCCATGCGGGATATTTTGATTCCACCGAGGAAGTATGGCAGAGAAGAAGGAACGTGCTCCTGAGATGCAGGTCGTAATCCCGCCATGCGGGATATTTTGATTCCACCAAATATGGATACTAACCGACATATTGTGTGGCATCACGTCGTAATCCCGCCATGCGGGATATTTTGATTCCACCGCTCGATCAGGTTCTCAGGCAGCGCGGTGTCAACATTGAGTCGTAATCCCGCCATGCGGGATATTTTGATTCCACCCTGGTGGTTTTGACTGTCAAAGAGCTGGGATTTCCGCAAGGGTCGTAATCCCGCCATGCGGGATATTTTGATTCCACCTGCCAGGGCTGGTCTTTGAGGGGTTTTTCCCTCTACACAGCCCGCCACATCCAGGGGGTATCCATCCAAGAAGGGCTCTCAAGGCCATGGCTGGCCGTCTCGCGCGCATCCGAGACTGCCGCAAAATCGGCCAGTTGAGCGCGAGAACAACCTCGTTTCAAGCCCCGAACAGTCTTTCCAACACCAGCGCTGGGGGGTGTGGGCAGACCCGGCACGCGCATCTCAAAAACCGGTCTTCCCCCCATAGATGCGCGCGGTCTATCCAACCACAATGGCAGCCCGGCTTTCACCCAATACTTCCTTCCCGCTGGTGACTTCCACTTTCTTGATGCAATCGGCGCATACCGAATAAAAGCGCACCTGGTCTTTCCTGGGCCGGATCACTTTCAGGACTTTTATTTTCATCCGTTCCCGTTCTTTTTCGGTTAACAAACACTCGAAAACACTATACTGTACCGGCGTGCCAAAGTCAAGTAAAGTATTGTGCAGTTTGGTGCGTCTTTTATCGTTGCTGATATCGTATACGATCAAGATGAACTGCTTATCAGCCATACCATTTTCCTTTTTTCAGCGCCACCGGAAGGGCCGGTAGGTATCGACCCTTCCCAGTATGAAGGCGGCAAGCTTGTGCGCCTGGAATTCGAACAATTTTCGATAGGAAAGCGGTCTGCCTGCTTCAGCAGGCGTGATTTCCGTTTCCAGCCGATCTTCGAATTCGCGCACGAAGATCCGCATGCCATGGCGGGTGAGATAAATCCCCCCGCCGCTACCGGGTTCGAAATCTTTTTTCTGCAGCAGGCGTTTGTTCATCAATGTCATCGCCAGCGAATCCACCAGCGGGGCGCGAAACTCTTCGATCATGTCGAGCGCCAGGGCCGGGCGGCCATATTCTTCCTGGTGGTAATAACCCAGATAGGGGTCCAGCCCAGCCACCTGCAGAGCTGCCTGCATGGCATGGCCCAGAAAAGTATAACCCAGACTGAGCAAGGCATTGACAGGATCGCGCGGCGGCCGGCGGGTGCGGCGATCGAAGTTCCAGCATGGGGCAAATGCCTGCCGGAACCGCTCGAAATAAGCCCTGGCCGCGCTGCCCTCTATCCCCAGCAGGATATCCATTTGTTCGCAAGCCAGCGCAGACGTCTCGGCATGCGCCAATTGCAAGAGCGCCTGCGGCTGGCCGGCGGTATCACTCTGCGGAGCGGCCATAGCTGCCTTTTGGAGGTCTTCTTTTTTCCGCCGGAACAGCCGCTTGATCAGCACGGCCTGGTTATGGATCTTGGCGGCCACGATCGGTCGAGCCAGCCGCAAAGAAAAGCTGGCGTCATCGTTGCAGCGATATTGGGCCTGGCGCAAAGGCAGGTTAAATCCGGCCGGGGGCGAAAGTTGTCCCAATAATTCGCCTGTGTGCCGGACGAGAAAAAGCGGGGTATTTTGAGCCAGCAGGGCTTGCATTGCCTGCGTGGTGACACCCGCCATCCCCACCAGTACCACTGCATCGATGTTCTTAATGGGCACCCGCATGAGCACTTCATCCTCGCGGGTCACCAGGAGCCGCCCATACTCCTTCTCCAACCGGCTTTCCGGTTCAAGAACATACAGGGTGGGCATGAACGTTAATACCTTGGGTCGTAATTGTTGAAGAGTATATCCACATGCTTGCCATGCACTTTTACCTCCTTCTCCATGCAGAAATAAGTATATTCATCTCCCTCGAAGTGTACTCCGATGAAATCGAACCCTTCTGCGAAGGAGGTCAGGCGGGTTTTGCGAGATTCATAACGCAGGTGCAGAGAACCGAGAATCCGCTCCACTTCCTTGAAAGCAGCCTCCACCCTGAGCCGGTTTTCCGCAAAAACAACGAAATCATCGGCATAGCGCGCCATTTGCCAGCCTGCCTGAATCACAGCCAGATCCAACCTGTGCAGGAGCACGTTGGCCCACAAAGGCGAAAGCGGTGAGCCGAGCGGGATTCCGACGGCCCGGCCCGGGCCAGGCGCGGCCATTTCCAGCCACCTGGTGACAAGCGGCAGCAGGGAACCATCGGGCAGATCGTGATGCAGGAAATCCAATAAGATGCAGTGATCGACGCTGTCAAAGAAAGCGTCAATATCGGCATCCAACACCTGGGTATACCCATTCTCCCGTATTACCAGGATGTGTTCCACGGCCTGTTTCAGGCCATGATGAGGCCGGTAGCCAAAGCTGCATGAAAGGAAACGCGGTTCGAATACCGGGTAGAGGGTCTGCAAAACGGCCCGCTGCAGGACCCGGTCAGTGACGGTGGGAATGCGCAACAGCCGCCATTCACCGGGCTGTTCCTTCGGAATGCGCCGCAGGCGCAGCTTGTGCGGCCGGTAACGATTACCACGTACATCCATTGCCAAGCTCACCAGGCGTTCCTCCCAATTGCGCTGCCAGCGGCGGATGGATAAACTATCCACACCCGCCGAACCCTCGTTGGATGCCACCGCCTCCCAGGCATCCCGCAGGTTCTCAGGATGCAGCGCTTGCTCAAGTAAAGTTTTCATTCCACCTCTCTTAAGCTGGTTCTCTGGGAATTGCCGGGATAAACGGGAAGATATGGGGGTGTTGGGCGGTATTTGCCTGGCCAACGCCCCCTATTACCATGCTCCCCCCGGCGATTTGCGAAGAGTCAAAACCTTTCGACATCCTAAAAAGCCTTTTGAAGTATCGGCACATATTATCAAACAGGTTCAATTGTTAACGAACAGATTCCCCCGCGTGGGCTATTTTGATCGATTTTCCAGCAAGCGTGTTTGCCCCAGTCCCTGGGTGGTATGGCTGCCCGAGCCGCAGAACAAGGCGTAGTGCGCAAGCAGGTCCAGGACGGCGCGCAGGTAGGGCGGCATGTCCAGGGCGCGCAGGGTCATCCGGCCGGTGCAGCCCACCCGCAGGCGTTCGCCTTCGCGCACCGGCTGGGCCTGCAGCCGGTAGGCGCTGACCGCCAGGTTGGTGCGCGCCCAGGCCAGCAGGTCTTCTTCGGGCAGGGCCATGGGTGCAAAGACCTGCCAGCGCCGCAGCCACGATTTGACCAGGCTCTCGGGCAGCGGGAAGGGCAGGTGGTTGTCCTTGCCTTCAGTAGTGCGCCCGGTGTTGAAGGTGGTGGGGCTGAGGAATTCCAAGCGCCACTGGCGGGATGGGTCGGCCTGCAGCAGGTACTGCCGGCTCATTTCCGGGTAGGAGGACCGGAGGGCCAGGGGTTGGAACGGCCCGGGCGGGCTGCCGGACGGGAGGATCTTCCATTGCACGGCGGGGCCTTGCGGATAAGAGGAAGGGAGCTCGAGCAGGCTGCCGTTTTCCACCCCGGGCAGCCACTTTTCCAGGAAGGCCGCTTCCAATTCATCTTCCAAACAGGTGACGCGCAGCCAGGCGGGCTGGCCGGCCGACACGGCCAGGCTGCCGCGGCGCGCCGGCAGGCCGAGCAGCGGCGAGAGACTGAATGGGGCATCCTGGGGCTGGGCGTGCAGGCGGTCGCCGGTGGCGGGATCCACCTGGCGCCAGCGTTCGAACCAGAAGCCGTGCACGCCGCGCCCGCTGAACTGGTCGAGCCGGCCGGGGGTGAGGCATTCGAGAGGGAGCAGGGTGGAGAGGGGCATGGGAGGAGGCCTTTTATAAGTTCGTGATGAAACATTACAGGCTGGATTTCAATAATTTGGTGGTCCTGTTTCTTAAAAGGCGGTATACAAAGTCAAAAATTGAGGGGTTATCACTGCGGGTATGGAAAATCTCGTTCTGAAGCTCACGCGTATTCAGACGCAGCTCCTCGTCATCCAGCTTATTTTTACTTGCCTCGGCCCAGAGCGCATCTGCAACCTGCAAGAGTTCACGCAGGCGCTGTAAGGCTTTTTGGAAATCATAGGCATGTTTCAGCCCGATGACGAAAACCGGCAGGAAAAGCCAGAGCAGGCCGGTGAAGAATTGCTCCAGGCTGGTATGTGTAAGGAAGCCGATGATGATAAGGCCGATCAGGATAAAGACCAGTACGGCGTATACACAGGGAAGGTAGAGGCTGATAAGAGTTGAAGTGAAGTTGAGATTTTCTTTCTGACCTTTCAAGCGGGCCTTATGCAAAGGTTCCTTGCCGTTGATGGTCTCGTACCAGTCGTTCAATTCTGTTGGAGACAGCACCTTTCGGTACCTTCCGGCGGCTGCCAGGATCATTTCCTGCCTGGGTTGGGGAACCAGGGCAGCGTTCCAGGGCAAGCCGAAAAGTTCGCAGTCCAGCAGTTCCTGGATACTGGCGGCCTCCCTGCGCCTGTCCGCGGCCCAAGCCAGGATGATGAGTTCACCTACGAGAATGATGATATTGAACAATGTGGTGTAATGGCTGAATGGTTTTAATGCGGGTATGACACCCGTTCCGGCAATAGCGGCCACAATGGCCAGGACCATCCAAGAGCCGGACCACCATTTTGCTTCGGAATACAACTGGCGCTGGGCAGCCAGGTATTTAAGATATCTCTCTTCGTTCTGTTTTTGAGGAATCTTGTTCATGGGAATTCCTTTTTCTTCTCACGGCTGGCGGTTTTTAATGATATCCCAGCCTGAAGCATGTTCCTGGTAATAGCGAAAGTGGATGGTTTTCTTAACTTCGAACAGGGCTTCAGCTACTTTAGTTGCCGATTTCTCTTTCTCATACCGGGTGGCCTGGTTATATTGTTCCTGTGAAACCGGTTGTTTGAAATAGAACGCAGCGTATGGAGGATAGGTAAAATGCACCTTTTCATGTTCCGGCCAACCCAGCACCCTGGCCAAGGATGCCAGCGCTGTGAAGTCGAGTATGCTTTCATCCAGCCCGGCTTTGGCCAGCGCGTCTTTTTGCCAGGCCAGCTCGGTCCATTTTTTGAGCTCGCCCGAGGCGGCATAATTTTCCAATTTTTCAGGCAGACGAGAGACTTGGGCGGTGGGGCGGAAGAAGGCCTCATCGATGTGAAACTCCACCGAGCCGTAGCCATAAGCTTTGCCATATCCCAACTTGTGCCGTATGGCTCGACCGGGCAGCAGGGCCAGCATGCACAGGATTGCCAGCGGCCGAGGGATATCTTCCAGGTAGATTCGGAATGGCGTGGTACTGGTTCCGCGCTTTTGGCATTCCAAATGTACGGGGTAGAGCGGACTCTCGGGTGCGAATTTCCAGTTCTTTTTATAGTATTCGAGACAAGCCTGAGGCTCCTGGTGATAATAGAACTTCCGTCCCCAAAACTTTTTCCCCACAAACTCGGCGGTCTTCATTTTTCCACTCCTGATGGGCCGCAACTGGTATTTTTCCGGCTGCATATACCACCACGTGGAGGCGGAAGGCTTGCTGCCGCCCATAAAGCTTTTACCTGCCACATCCGGTGCCCAGTTCTCACCGACCTCCACCGATGCATCCTCGATTAATGCATCTTCGATCAGCACTTTGGATTTGTAGGTAAGCTTTGTGTGTTCACTATTGCTCCCTTTCGGTTCTTCGAGCACGATGCCAAACAGATAGGATGCCAAATCCATTCTGTTGTCAGGAAGCAACGTGGGTTTGTATTCCTTGTCGATAACCGGAGCCTTGCCTGAGGAATTGGGTTCAAAGGTGCGATAACCGATATGCCTGCCCTCATTTGGGTATTTGTGCCCATCTTTCTTAGGGTACTCGAGATTGGCTTGCGATACCCAGCCAGAAGTAAGAGCCTCGACGAAAGTGCGCAGGCAGCCACGGATGGATGCGCCTGGGATGCAGGCGGCCCCATTCTGCCGGTATATATGGCTTGTCCCCGAGTCTCCCTCAGTTGTCTGGTATCCCATAATATGCAATGGAGTGAGCGCTTCCAAGTGCAGTTGCAGGTAACCGGTCAGATGATCCCCCAGATCGTCAAAATTCTGCCGGGTATGCAGGTATGGGCCTTTTGCGAACGGCACAAAATCGAACGGGTTGGGGTTATGGGCGGGCATCTGCACCTCCGATCTCGGTGAGCACATCTTTCTCGAATGACCGCAAGGCCTGTTCCGGTTCCTCCAGGCGGCGGCATTCCCACAAGCCGGCCAGGGCCTCCCCGGTTGGGGCGGGAGTTTCCTGAACGAAATGAGGCCAGGCCGGGCGGCCATGCGCCTGCCAGAGCCGGTAACCCTGCTCCTGCACGCGGACGCGGCCGCGCCCGATGCTGGTGAGCGCCCCCAGGCGCAACAGGCCGGTGTTCATTTCTCGCACCCACAAGCTCACCAGACCCAGGTCAGCCTGGCGCGGGTTGAGGATGGACAGGTGCACCCCGAAGGTCTCGCCCCGGCAAAACTCCAGGAAATGGTGCAGGCCACCGTCCTTCGAAGCGTGGGTTACCCGGTCGAGCGGGTTGCGCACGGCCATCTCCCTGCGAGCGTTGGCGGGCCCCATTTCACCCCCAGGCTGCGGGCCGTTGATGGCAATCGCCCTGCCGGCCGGGCTGGCAAAGGGCTCCGTTTCCACGATCAGCCGGCCGGCGTTGCCCGGCAGATCGGCCTGCTGGCGCGCCTCGAGCGCCAGGCCGAACAACCCAGCCACCAACGGGTAGCCGGTCTGCGGGCTGGTCAGGGCAGCCTGTACGCTCTTGAAGTAGGCCTGGATCGCCTCGGACTGATCTGCCTTCGGCGGGGTCAGCCGGCCTTGGAAATCACTTTGAACGAACTGGCGGATCGTCCAGGTGCGCAGGGCGCCGCGCACGCTGCTGGCGGGGACGAAGTGATATTTCCCCACCTTCCCGTCTTTCACTTCGTAGCCGTAATGAAGGGCGGCCACTTCATATTCTGTTTTCTCTACCTTGCCTTTCCAGGCAAAATTCAGGCCCTGATTGCGGGTCTTAACCGCTTCGCTGACGGTATAGCAAATATCCAGCCCATTGCGGATGACGAGCGGCGTCTCGCAAATCAGGCTCCAGTCCACCTTCAGCACCCCCCAGACTCCTCTGGAAAATATCTTGTTATCGTACATGCTCACGCTCCCATCTGCGAGCTCAACGCCGCCTTGACTTCCTTCAGCAGATCCTGGCGCGCCGGCTCTTCCAACTTCGGCAAGGCATAATGTCCGGCGGCGGCTGGTTGCGACTCTTTGCCAACCGCGGCGATCAGCCCTTTCACCCAGGCTTTCATCTCCTGTCTTTCCAGGGCTTTGATTTCCTTGATTTCCAGGTGCATACGCCCGAAACCCCGCCCGCTGTGGGCGCCCACCTGGATGGGATAAATCTCGGAGTTGTATCCTTGCATGACCAGCAGCAGCAGGCCCAACTCGGTACGGTTCAAGTTCTGAGCGCATACATTGAATTCGAATTCGACACCCGGAGGCACCACCTCGAACTGGTAGAGCAAATGCTCGGCGGCTGTGCCGGTGGCCGGGTCGATCGCCACGGAAGTGTCTTCGTAAGTCAGCGATTGCTTGTTCCAGCCCAACAGGTCATGATCCACCTCCAATTCCTTTGTGGTGCAGGTTGCATCCCATACCTCCAGCTTGCCTTCATGGAAGGGTGTGCCAAAGAGCAGATCGAGCCAGCCAAATTCGGTCTTCACTTTTTCCTGCTGCTCGGCCTGGGAGAGCGTTTCCATGCCAGCCGGCCATGGCTTGACCCAGGCCTCTCCGTTGCTTGCCAGCACACTCCACAACCAATGACGCATCACCCCTTTGAGCGTGCTGCCGGGGATGAGCGGCTTGCCGAATGGGTCTTTGAGCACGGCCGAAACCAATACCGGCGACTTGTTTTCCTCTCCGGCCTTCTTGCGTTTCTTCCGGGAGGCGTCTTTTTCCTCTCCGCTACCGATGTGGAGCGGCGAGACTGTTTTCAGGATACCGGTGATGCGGTAGCGGTTCAGGAATGGATCGCCTTTGAATAACTTCTCTGTATCATTGTTTGTGTTCATCGTTTGCTCCCTTTTTAGAGTCGTTTATCCCAATGCCAGCGCAGATTAACGGTCACCTCGCCGTAGCCGTTTTCGGGTACAAACGGGCAGGCCTGCCACAAGTCACCACCATACTGACCATACTCTTCCCTTGCCCAGGCAGGCAAATCCAGGCCTTGCTGCAGCCATTTCTCCAGGCATTTCCTCGCAGCCTTCTCATCGCGTGCCCGCAGCTTGAACAGGCTGCCGGCGTTGGTGAGGTAATACGGACGGTAATGATTGGGACGGGCCTGCCGCTCCACCTGCCCCAGGTAACGATGGTACAGGTAACCACCCTTGAAGGATTGATGGGCGAAGAAATCCACCAGCTCCAGGCAGGGCGACGATCCCTGTCCCATTGAAATTTCATGCCAGAATGCAGCATACAGGTTATGCAGGTCATCCCAGGGCTGCAGGCGGCGCACTGCCTCGGGATCGAGCATAATGGCATCGCTTTGCAGGGACAGCAGGGCCAGGCCATCGACCAGGAGATCATTAGAGAGGATGGCGGCCGGTTCTTCTCGGGACGCGACAGAAACCCGTACTCGCCGGTTTTCCCGGCCCAGCCCATCGAAATAGAGCTGCATCGCACGGGCAAACTCCAGCGAAACCTGCCTGCGCTCCGCCGCATCCGCGATCCCCCTGAAATCAGCTTTGCAGATCCATTCCACCGCCCTGCCTTGAGCATCCAGCGGGCTGAGATATGTTTCGGTGAAGAGATTACCTTGCAACGAACGGCGAGAGTGATCGTCGATTTCTGTATGAGTGACATGGATCTGTTCCGGCATGGCTGCACCGAAATATTCCTGCGGCTCCTTCCAGTCGATGAAATAAGCCGGGGCTCGCCCTGCGTGCATGGGCACATCCGAGCTTGCCAGGGCGACATCCCATTCCTCTTCATCGATATGAACCACCGTGATGGGCATCTTTACCGGTCGGGGTGCGCCCTGGTGAGCCGGAAAGGCATGGGTGAGGCGAATGGCGGAGAAGTATTCCGCCAGCTTCTCAAAGCCGGTATAGTCTCCGGCATTCGCTTTCGAAAGTTCCCGGTGGATGGGTTCCACCCCGAAAGCCTGGTTCAGGCGGGTTGCCAGGGCACCCTTAATGGCGCTTCCAGGCAGCACCTGCCCGGCTTCGGCATAGTTCGTCCGGCGCTTCTGGACGCCTCCCACGGCAATAGGCTCCTGAGGCTGGATGCGAATGTCCAGCGAGTCGCTGCCTTGGGTAGCTTGGACGGCTTTATTCGATGCCAGGGGATCGTCCACCTTGACCGCCTTCAGCCGGCCAAATCCCACTCCCTTCTCACTGCCCAGGTTCGCCAGCCAGATAAAGCCCAGCCGCAGCATGTTGGCGATCTTCTGCGCTTCTTCCGATGTGCGAGCGAAAAAGGTGATCTCGCCCTGGCAGGTGATTTCCATGCCGCTTGGGAACCGGTCTTCGAAGGTCCGCAGCATATATTCCGCAGCTGTGCCCGAAACCGGGTCAATGGTCGTTCGGGTTCTTTGGCGGAGTAGTAATTTCTTTTGCCCTTCTTCTTCCAGGGCAGCCTGGATGGAAAAATCAGAGAACTTTAGCCCGCCTGGCCTGGGTTCGTAGCTGTTTTCTGCGCTTGGTTGGCCGAACAGCCACTCGATGGATACAGCCTGGTCCGGCTCGATAAATTCCCATAATTCTTCGAGCGCCATCCTCAGCTTGCCCTTGACATGGCTGGCAGGTATGACCGGTCTGCCCAGGTGGTCGCGGTGGAAGGATTTATCCAGCCCATATGATTGTGGATTGGTGGCGGCAGTGAGAAAAGGTCCGAGCAACGTCAGAGAAATCCGGCAAGTATATTTATTCATGGCTGTTTTCCTCCGCAACATAATCCCACAGGTCGACCAGGGTATACCAGCGCTCGGGATGGTTACCCGTCAGGCTTTCCAACGCGGCTTTGACCACCTCCCGCCGCTCCGGCGGCACCAATGTTTCCATCCGTTCCACTGCCTGCGCATCCGGCCTGCCATCGCCTGCCTGCATGTTCTGCGCTACTTCAAAAACGTTCCCAAACGCAAGGTCAGCTTTTAGCATCTGTATGGTTGCCAGCATCTCTGGCAGTTCGCTGCCATGCACCATCAGGGCCGGGCTGGCTACACCGCGGTATTTTTTTTGCAAGAACGCATCCAACGAGCCTCCCAGTACATCCACCGATTCGAGCACCAGGTAGTGAAAGATATCCCCATGGTGGTCGCACGCCAGGGAGACCAGTTCATCCTTCCGGCCGGATTCGTACTCGCGGTATGCCGGATCTTGCAGGCAGAGTTGCGCCAGGTCTTTTTTGATGTCATTCTTGGCGAGCAGCAGCAGGCTTTCGGCCACCTGGCGAATTTGCAGGATGGGCATATTCTGGTGACAAAAGATCACTGCGGCCCTATGACTCAAGGACATCCCTTCGAATGATAACGAAGCAGCCATTTGGTAAAACAACTGCAACACCTCCAGGCCTTTCCAGGCCGGAACGACCAGAACCATTTCATCCCCACCCCATAGGAGAATTTCGATCCTGAGTGCATCCCTGCCAGCATCATCTTTGGTTTGGTAGGCAGGGTCATTGTCTGCATTTTGCAGCAGGGATTTTAAAAATGGTTTACGGAAGCCATCCTGGATCAACCGGTCAAACTCTTCCCGCGTTTCCCTCGTTTTGCATAACTTCCGGCGGATACCCCCAAAGCTGTTTCCATCAATATAAATATAAGCAATTTTTCCATTCAGATTGCCGCGTGAGCTATCTCGTGCCAGCTGCTCTAGGTCTCTGGCAGTCAAGCTATCCTTATATTTTTCCTCCCCCAGCAATTCATGGAACAACTTGTGCTTCAGTTTTCTCCCCTCTTCCCTGCGGAACTGTGTGCATGCACTGACCCGAGCATTCTTAACCTGGGGGTCGGCCCTATATGGTTCTATACCCGGCCTCCAACCGTCCAAATAACATTCCTGGTCGGTAGGTGGGAACGCTGGAACTGCTACAGTAGGAAACCGCCATTGCAGGCGGTGAACCTGCGCCTCAAGTTTTTCCAAGAGCAAAGGAAAATCATCAATACTTTTTTCGACCGCGACCACGAAGGTCGCATGTCCTTGAGTCTCTTCATGAAGAAAAGCGAGAATCTCTTGCCTGAATTTTTCTGGACAGGCATCCTCCCCCTCAGGACAATCGAAAGAAAAGATACCCTGGCTGGCAGCCGTTGAAACAGGCTGGATCCGACCTTTGAATTTGTCCTTCAGCTTTTCTATTGCCGCGAGCAGGATATAACTTCCCCCACGCATGGTGCTGATGTCATGTGTGTCATTGACAAAATGCGCCAGGTTAACTGCATCTACTCGTAAGTAGAATTCTCCCATAAGACCTCCTTATTTACACCCGCTGCAGTGAACCACTTATATTTTCTGGGGCAATTGTTTATATCACCCCACTTCAGGTACATGGAAATAGTATACAACAAATTTCAGAATCCATATATCAGTTTTGAATGAAATCCGCGAGGTTCACAATTGCGCATATCGCTGCTAACACCAATCAGGCAGGCGCAGGTGAGAGAGTTGAGTAAGCGGCGTTTGGCAGCCTCGATAGAGCCACCCAATATTATTCCCGACAGCCTTCTGCCCTTTTGAGTATCATAATCCCGCTATGCAGATTATTTAGATTCCTTCATTATGTGACTGTCACCTTTAAGGTGACAGTCACATGTCCTAATCATCTTCCCTGGAGGAAAGGAAGGGCTTAAAATAATAGCAAATGGGGGGAAGGCCCGTAGCGATCTTCTGCGGATCTCGTTATTTGGCACTACCAGTGCTATTGGAGTAAAGGAATGAAAACCATTATCCTCATGTCGAGCCCGAACAAAGATGGCCTCACGGCTGCCTGCGCCCGTGCGGCTGCCAGGGGAATCCGATCCGCCGGCGGCGAAGTGGAGCAAGTACGCCTGAATGACCTGAACATCGGGAAATGCCAGGCCTGCGATAACGGCTGGGGTACCTGCCAGCCGGAACATCGCTGCCAGGTGGAGGATGACTTCCAGGCGTTGCATGAACGCCTGGCCGGGGTGGACAGTCTCGTTTTGGTGACGCCGGTCTACTGGGGGGATTTGAGCGAGTCGGCCAAAGCTTTCACCGACCGCCTGCGACGCTGCGAGGCCTCCCGGGAACGCGGTCAAAGCCGCCTGTACGACAAGCCCGTCCTCGCCGTGGCAGCCGCGGGAGGCAGCGGCAACGGGATGATCACCTGCCTGCTGAATCTGGAGCGCTGGATCCAGCACGTCCAGGCGCGCACGTTCGACTTGATCCCGGTCAACCGCTGGAGCCGGGAATACAAGCTGGCCGCCATCCGGGCGGCCGGGAAAGCCATGACGGATGAATTTAGGCAGAGAGAAAAACCGGTTGACTGAAATGGCCATAAGGCTGCGGGAGGAATGCGCATCTCTGGCCAGTGAAGAGGCAGATCATTCGAAGAATTTACCAATGATGAAAGCCAGCACTCCGAGCAACACACCCAGGCAGATCCGTCGCATGGACCGGCGGCCTTCATCGGGCGTCTTGCTTTTCAAGAGTCTGATCGTGAACGTGACAATCGTAAGATCGCTGACGATGATCATGACCAGGTAGCTCGTGCCCAGCCACTGGAAAATAATGGGGAGCAAGCTCAGCAATACCACCAAGCTGAAAAGGGAACTCGAAACCATCAGGGCAAAATCCTTGCCGCGCCGGATGGCGATGGACCGGGAGCTGCGCTTTTTATCCCCCTCGACATCCATGGCATCGCCGGCGATCTCTTCGCCGAGGTCGAAGAAAAAGGCCATCAAGGCGAAGGTCCAGACGACGGCATTCCGGACCCCTCCGACCGCCATCCCACCCAGGATGAATGTACTCGCCACGCAGAAACTCACCATCAAATTTCCCCCAAGCCCGGTCTCCTTGAACTTCCAGTTATACAGGCAACTGACCAGGACCAAAACGATGCAAAGTATGAAGGCGGAAATGTTGATAGCCAGGGAAGCTGCCAGGCCCAGGCAGATCGTGATGCCGGCGAGCAGGATCGCCTCGGCAGGTGAAATGGTCCCCATGGGCAGCGGGCGCCCGGGCGTGTTGACCTTGTCCACTTCAAGGTCAAAATAATCATTCAACATGATGGCTGAAGCGGATATGAAAAAACCGCAGATAAATCCCAGGGTTAATTCCCGGAGCGGAGGGAATTTTCCAAGCGTGATGATCTCTCCCACGATGACGCATATCCCGGCAGCGAAGGGAAGCTCTGGTCGAAACAACTGGATGACGGCCCTGACCTTCTTATTATTCAGCATCAAATTTTCCCTTCGTGAAACCTAATCAAAAAACCGCCTCGATTATCCGACCCAGGCGACTGATCACCTTCCGGAGGCCATCTTTGCCCATGAGGGCGCACAAATGAATGTAAATCGGGACAAGCACATTCGGCGTCAGTGGCGCAAGCCGTTTGCTTGCCCCAATACTTTGGGGCTGGCTACACCGGGGAATAGTAATCCTTCCACATTTGCCGGTAGGCCTTTTCTTCCTGCTCCCAGCGTTCGTCGCTCCAGCCCAGCTCCGGTTGGACGATTTTCCTGATTTTCTCCATTTCCTCCATCCCGCCGCCCGGCAGGTTGATGTTCAGCCGTACCCGGCGGGCCAGCAAATCGTCCAGGTGGACAACCGCCCTCGTTGCGGGCGGCCCAGCGCAATTCCGCCCACAGCGACGGGCTGGGAGCGATGGCTTGCAGTTCGCCCGGCTGCGCGGCCTCCACCAGGTTGCAGGCTTCCGCGCCGTAGCGCCCCAGCAGGCGCAGGCGAAATTCCGGCGGCACATCGCACAGGCTGGTTTCCGGCGGCAGCGGATCAAGCACACGCTCATCGCTCCCCAGGCGTGGGTGCTCGGGCAGGACGGCGCGCACCGCCCGCAGGGCCGTCTGCGCCATCAGGCGGAAGGTGGTCAGTTTGCCGCCGCTGACGGTCAGCAACCCGGATTCGTTCCACAGCACGAACTCGCGGCTCTCTTTGGATGGGTCGCTTTTGCCGGTATTCACGACCGCCCGCACCCCCGCCAGGCTGGACTGCACATCCGCCTGCGTCAGGCCCAGGGCCGGGAAGGCGTGCGTCACGGCTGCCATCAGATATTCGGATTCGGCCTGGCTGATGCGCAGATCGGTGGAAGGGCTGGCGTCGTGGTCCACATCGGTGGTGCCCACCAGCGTCACGCCCTCCCAGGGCAGGATGTAGACCGGGCGGCTGTCGGCGGGGTGCAGGAAGGTGACGGCGCGCGTCAGCGGGAGCCTGGACTGCGGCAGGAAGATGTGACTGCCGCGCAGGACGCCGCAGCCGGGCGCCGACCCTCCAACCTGGCTGCGCATTTCATCGGCCCAGGCTCCTGTTGCGCTGACCACGACCCGGGCGCGCACCTCGATCGTTCGCCCGGACCCGGCGCCAGGTCCCGGACCGCCACACCGGTAACGCGGTTCCTGGTTTTGAGCAGCCCTTCCACGCGGGCATAATTCAGGGCCAGCGCGCCATCCTTGGTTGCCTCCTGGAGCACCCGCAACACCAGCCGGGCATCGTCCGTCTGGGCGTCGAAATACCGGAAGCCGGACACCAGCTCCGGAGAGGACAGCTGGGGGACGAGGCCGCGCAGGCCGTCCGGGATCGTAGGCGGCATGGTTCCATTTGAGCGCCATGATGTCGTACATCGTCAGGCCGATGCCGAATACCCAGCCGGGGGTTTTGTCGCCGCGGAAGTTGGCCATCACGAACGGCAGGGGCGTGACCAGCCCGCGCCCTTCCTTGAGCAGGTGCTCGCGCTCGTGGACGGATTCCCAGGTCAGTTTGATCTGGGCGTTCTTGAGATAGCGCAGCCCGCCGTGGACGAGCTTGGAGGAGCGGCTGGAAGTACCGGAGGCAAAGTCGCCCTGCTCGAACAGGACGGCTTTCAGCCCGGCACGCGCGGCCTCGCGCAGGATGCCCGCGCCGGTGATGCCGCCGCCGATGACGATCAGATCGAATTCCCCGTCGAGTTGTGACCAGACTGTTTCACGCCAGTTTTGATTCCACATCGGAGCCTCATTGGAAAACATGAAACGTAAGCGTAATTCGTAAAATGTAATAGCTGTTACGTTTTACGCATTACGTTTTATTCATTGCCATCCCGCAGCCAACCGCCGACTTCTTCCCTGGTTGGAAAACGCCCGCTGCAGACGACTTTCCCGTTGATGACCAGCGTTGGCAGGACCAACGGAAGGCAGCCTTGCCAATTTCAGTCGGAGTCACTGACCTCGATGATGGTCAATTTCCAGTTGGGATATTGCTGCAGGAGATCCTGGTAGGCCGCCGTCACCATCCGCCGGACGGCATAGCGTTCGGGAGCCCCGAGACTGAGGATTTTGACGATGAGCACGCTGATGTTCCTCTTCGCTAGATTTCAAGCAACTTGCCCGGATTCATCATCCCGTCCGGGTCGAACAGCCTGATGACCGACTCCAACGTTTGCATTCCGAGCGGACCCTTTTCCGCCGCCAGATAGGTGGCGTGATCCAGGCCGACGCCGTGCTGGTGCGAGATCGTCCCGCCGTGGGCCAGGATGACCCGGCTGGCCGCGCCTTTCAGGACCTGCCAGCGGCGCAGCGTTTCCTCCGGATCGTTCGCACGCCGGTAGAGGTAGGTGATATAGATGCTGGCTCCATCATTGTAGACGTGCGAGAGATGGGCAAAGACCAGCACACGTTCCCCGATATCCGCCAGGCCTTCCCGGATGACCTTCTGTACTTCTTCAGGCAGTTGCCATCACCTCTGACCAGGGGATGGCCGTTTCGAGTGTATCCAGGGCATAACCGGCTTCCCAGAGCGTGTTGCGCAGGTAGGGCGAATAGAAACGGGACTTTTCCTCCACATCCTGCCAATGGCCGTCCCGGTCATCAGGCCGCCATGCGCCCGGATGATTTCCAATGCTTCGAGGCGCGCCTGTGCGGCCTGGCGGCGTGTCCCGGTCACGCCGAAGACGAGCAGGGAACGCTCGTCGCCAAAACCGACCGCCCGCAGGCCGCGCCCGGCCCACTTGACCAGGTCGTCCTGCCCGGAAAGCGCCAGGGTGGTGGTTGTCTCCAGCGCATTGCTCAGGCGCAGCATGGAGACGCCCACGCCGGCCTGGGCAATTTCCCGGACGGCGGCTGCGCCCTGTTCCCAGTTGTGGAAGAAAACGCCATAAAAGGCCTCGAACTCCGGCTAACGGCCGCACGCGCAGCGTGGCACGCGTCACCACGCCCAGGCGTCCTTCCGAGCCGAGCAATACCTGCTTCAAGTCCGGCCCGGCTGCGGAGGCCGGATGGGCAGGCAGATCCATTGCGCCGATGGGCGTCTCGACATGCCCTCCGGCGAACAGGTTCTCGATGCGCCCGTAGTGGTAGGATTGCTGCCCGCTGGAGCGGGTGACGATCCAGCCGCCCAGCGTGGAGAGTTCAAAGGATTGCGGGAAATGCCCGAGGGTGTAACCGCGTGCATTGAGCTGCTTTTCGATTTCCGGCCCGGTCACACCCGCCTCGAAGGTTGCCAGGTGGGAGGTCTCATCCAGCGCCAGCAGGCGGTTGAGGCGGGAAAGATCCATGGTCAGGACGGGCGCCTCGCCGGGGAGGGGATTGATGTGGCCGACCACGCTCGTCCCGCCGCCATAGGGGATGACCTTCACGCCGGTCTTCCTGGCATATTCCAGCAGGGCTGCGCACTTCCTCGCTCGGAGGCCGGGTAGGCCACGCCATCCGGGAAAGCGCCGATCTGCCCGGAGCGCAGGGCGATCCAATCCGGCAGCGATTGCCCACGGGCGTGGCGCAGGCGTTCTTCCGGATCGGTGGAGATCGAGTGGGTGGGGGGCGAGGCGGGAAGCGGGAACAGTCCGGAGGGCTTGTTCCAAGCGAGGCATCTTCCAGATGCAGCGCCTTCGCCCACCAGGTCCGCCAGGTAGCGGGCGGCGGAGTCAGGCAGCGGGTAGGTCGTTGCTTCATCGCCCCAGCCGTTCCAGCGTTTCATGATCAACCTCGTTTGTGCCAGATTTCACTTGATTCTACCCCAAAAAATCTCCCGCCGGATCGATCCGGCGGGAGAAACTTGCGTATTGAAACCGGGTAAAAGATGGTATCAGACGTTTTAGCGGCAGGCGATTGCCATAAACCGGTGAGTTTCAGTGGAAAACGTTAATACGTCGGTGGTGAGGAGATCAAATTGGCGGGTGAGGGTGTTGTTGCAGACGACATGGGCAGCGCGGCTGAAGCCTGCATCCCGGCAGGGGTAACTACATACCAGACGGACTGAACGCCCTCGCCGTTGGTATCTCCAGCAGCCATATCTTTACTATAAGTAATAGAGCGGCCAGCCGTTGTAGGTCACCTGGACGGAACCATCCGCGCGTGTAATGGTGCCCAGCATGGAGGCCGTCACACCCGTACCGGCAGTCGGGGCTCCATTGGTCAATAACGGCGGCCAGATCGCAGCACATCCGCCGCTACAAGCGCTCACTGCTGCAGTAGTGCTCGTCCCTTGCGTATCCTTGGTAAAGAGGTACAAAGTCATACCGTTGGAATTGACCAGGAAGGAACCGAGGGTGGCATTCTGACCGACGTTCACGACCGCCGGAGCGGTTGGCGTTGCCACAGGCGCGGCAGTGTTAGTTGCTGCTGGAGGCATGGTTGCCGTAGGTGGGGTGGTTGCCACGGGCATCACAGTAGCAGTCGCGCCGGTGATCGGGATCACGGGTGCGGGGGTGGCGGTCGGCGCGGCGGAAGCGCAGGCAGAGACGACCAGCATCAGTACGAGGAGAGCGGGAAACAAGACTTTATTTTTCATAAGGATCCTCCTTTAAATGGTTTTGAGGCATTTCCATGCCTCATGGATAAGTAACACAAATTTTATTTTATCCAATTTTTATTAAATATACCTTAAATATCATATTAATGCTTGCTGAGAAATCCTTTACCGGAAATGGATTCTGCCTTAATAAAAATTCCCGCCGAAACGTTTCGGCAGGAATTTATTGGTTTATTGGTTATCACCGTGATTGGGGGGAAGATATGGGGGTGTTGGGTGGGCGAAGCCCACCCAACACCCCCATTCACTTCCTCATCATGGCAATTCTCACAGTGCCGGTCTTTTTATAGGGATCAGCCTATGTGTGCCCCACCATTTCGAAAATGAGGGAACAACACGTCAGCGCCCCCTCGGCCTTGGCCAGCTCGGATTGATCCACCAGCAGCGGATGGATGCCGGCCGCTTCCAGCCGGAGGCGTGTCTTCGGGTAGGCCGGCTGGTAGATGACCGTCTCCCCAACCAGCAGGGCATTGGCGGCATACGGCTCGGATGGGTCCACTTCGATGAATTTCATCCCCGGGAAGTTGGCTCTTGTCGACCCAGGCCGGGTTGATCAGCAGGGTATCTTCCGCCACCTGTGTGACCGCCGATTTCAGGTGCAGGCAGCCGTGACCGGTACGCCGTGCACCGTGTAGCCATACGGTTCCAGGAAAGCCTGCATCTGGTCAATGGCGGAGCGGTTCGAGCGTGTTGCCAGCCCGACCCAGATGCGTCTTGCCGACCATCAACACATCCCCGCCGTCCAGCGTGCCAGGAGCCTGGATGGTATACAGTATCCGGTAGGGAGCCAGCGCCCGGGCAACGGACTCGGTCTCGGGCCTGCGCGAATCGGCTCCGGGCCGGGTGATGATGGCGCACTCGTCCAGCACGATGGCAGCATCCTCGACGAAAACCGCATCGGGCAGGTCTGGCTCCTCGGGCAGCGAGAGCACTTCCACGCCCAGGGATTTGAGCGTTTCTTCATACTTGCTGATGTTGGGCGATGGCGCGTTCCAGGTCGATCGGGACGCGTTCGAGGTTGGTGAGTTCGCACCGGTCGATGGACGGGCTGACGGGGCGTGTGATGGCGATGAGCTTTTTCATAAATTCTGCTAAAACTTCAAATGCTTGACGGTCAACCCGTCGTTGATGATTTCCTTGAGCGAGTCGATCCCGATGCGCAGGTGCAGCCCGGCAAAATCCTCCGTCACCTTTTTGTCGGACTCGGCGGTCTTGATGCCATCCGGCTCCATCGGCTGGTCGGAGACCAGCAGCAGCGCCCCGGACGGGATCTTGTTGTAGAAGCCGGTGATGAAGAGGGTGGCCGTCTCCATGTCGATCGCCATGGCACGGATGCGGCGCAGATATTTCTTGAACTCCTCGTCGTGTTCCCAGACACGCCGGTTGGTCGAATAGACCGTGCCGGTCCAGTAATCGCGCTGGTAATTGCGGATGGTGGTCGAGACGGCTTTCTGCAGGTTGAAGGCCGGCAGCGCCGGCACTTCCGGCGGGAAATAATCGTTGGAGGCGCCCTCGCCGCGGATGGCGGCGATCGGCAGGATGAACTCGCCGATGCCGGGTTTGTCCTTCAACCCGCCGCATTTGCCCAGGAACAGGCAGGCCTTCGGCTGGATGGCCGAAAGCAGGTCCATGACGGTGGCGGCATTGGCGCTGCCCATCCCGAAATTGATGATGGTGATCCCATCCGCAGTGGCATTCGGCATGGGCTTGTCTTCGCAGCAGACGCGTGTGCCGTTCATCTCGGCAAACATGTGCACGTAATTGCTGAAATTGACCAGCAGGATATATTTGCCAAAATCCTCCAGCGGCGTACCGGTGTAACGCGGCAGCCAGTCCTGGACGATTTCTTTTTTTGTCTTCATATTGTCTCCCAGACCTGATACAGGCCCAACAGCCCGTTCGTGCCGTCCGAGCGGAACGTCTGGCGGACCCGGAACCGGCTGGCCGCGGCCAGTGCCTCCAACTCTGCCTCGTCGAAATGGTGGACGTAGCGCAGCCCGCGCCCGCCGCTGCGCCAGTCGAGCAGGTAATCGCCCGGCTCGACTTCCTCCGGCTGAAAGCCCGGCATCCTCCCAGGGCTGGATGCGGTCCTTGAGTTTTTCACTGTTCATGAATTGCCACTCGGAATGGATGAACTGTCCGCCGGTGCGCAGCAGGGCATGCACTTTGTTCAAAATATTCAAGCGCATTTCCTGACCGGGGATGTGGTGAAGGGTTGCAAAGGCGGTTACCAGGTCAAAGGGCTGGGTGAGGGCTGCAACGATCTTTTTATCCCAATCCGGGCTTGCCAGGTCGGCGCGGATAAAAGTAGCCGGAGCATCTTCCCAGCCATGCCGGGCCACTTCCAGCAGCGGGGGGCTGAAATCCACCCCCGTGTAGCGGCCGCGGTGTCCGCGCCGCATCAGTTCGCGCGCCAGTTCGCCGTTGCCGCAGCCCAGGTCGAGGATGGATTCGTCGCCTGCCAGGCTATCCACCACCCGCAGCACGCCCGGCTGGAGTTGCAGCCGCGTGGAAGAGAATTCGTGCCCGAAGGTCTGGTAGAATTGTTTATTCAAGGCAAGCAGCCGTGCAACCGTCTGGCTTTTCATAATCAGTCTCATTATACTGTGTGAAGGTGACATTTCAATAAACTGGGGAGACGGGCGTAATGCCCGCAGCCATCCCCTTCACATTGAGAAGATATGTGTGAAGTAGTGGTTAAAAAAAGTTCTTTTCAGCAACTTCGTACTCTGACACCCGAGAAACTGGCCCTGGCGCGCCTGATCCTGGAGGATGTGCGCGCCGGATTCCCGGTGATGGAAGCGGTGCGGCGGCATCCCGTGGAGGCTGGGCACGTCAGTAAATCCGCGCTGGTGGCAGCCTATCACCAATTGGTCGAGAGCAGGCGAGTGGCAAGCGGACGAGGCATTGCTGGCAGCCATCCGCCTGAAGCCGGTCCGGACGCTCTCCGGTGTGACCACCGTCACCGTGCTGACCAAGCCTTATCCATGCCCCGGGAAGTGCATCTTCTGCCCGGATGACATCCGCATGCCGAAATCGTACCTGCCGGATGAGCCGGGGGCGATGCGTGCCCTGGAGCATGGCTTTGACCCGTACACGCAGGTGAAATCCCGCCTGGAAGCCCTGACATCGGTCGGCCACCCCACCGACAAGGTGGAACTGCTCATCCTGGGTGGGACGTTTTCCTCCTACCGGCGGGATTATCAGGAATGGTTCGTGCGGCGCTGTTTCGAGGCGATGAATGCTCCCTCTCCCCTTCCCGGGAGCTCTCCGGTAATGGGGGAGGGGCGAGGGGCAGGGGTTGAGGGAAGCCCACCTTCTCAACGAATCCGCCCTGCACCGCAATGTGGGCCTCTCGGTCGAGACCCGTCCCGACGAAGTCAGCCCGGACTGAACTGGCCTGGTTCCGTTCCCTGGGCGTGACCAAAGTCCAGATGGGCGTGCAGAGTCTGGATGACCATATCCTGGAACTGAACCAGCGCGGCCACACTGTTGCCGAGGCGCGCCGTGCCACCGCTTTGCTGCGTGCGGCCGGGTTCAAGATCGTCTTGCACTGGATGCCCAACCTGCTGGGCGCGACGCCCGATTCCGACCGCGCTGATTTCCCCCGCCTGTGGGAAGGGCTCTGCCCGGACGAGATCAAAATCTACCCCACGCAACTGCTCGAAACCGCCCCGCTCTATGAATACTGGCAGCGCGGCGAATATCATCCCTACACCACGGAAGAATTGGTCGACTCTGATCGCGGACGTGAAGCCCTCCATCCCGCGCTACTGCCGCGTCAACCGCGTCATCCGCGATATCCCCTCTCCGCATGTTGTGGCCGGGAACAAGCGCAGCAGCCTGCGGCAGGATGTCCATGCGGAAATGGCCCGGCGCGGTACGCACTGTGACTGCATTCGCTGCCGTGAGGTGGGCGGTGGAAAAGTGGAGACGGCTTCCCTGCGCCTCGACGATTTGATCTACCATCCGGACGGGGCCGAGGAACACTTCCTCTCTTTCGTCACCCCCGACGACAAAATTGCCGGTTTTCTGCGGCTTTCCCTGCCCGGCCCGGATTCACCCGCCACCGGCTTGACCGACCTCGACGGGGCAGCCATCATCCGTGAAGTGCACGTTTACGGGCAATCCCTGGCGGTGGGGACGGAGCAAAGCGGCGCGGCGCAGCACGCCGGTCTTGGCACACGCCTGCTGGTCGAGGCCGACCGGATCGCCAGGGAAAAAGGATACCGCCGGATGGCGGTCATCGCGGCGGTCGGGACACGCAATTATTATTTGGAACGCGGATTTGAACGGGGGGAACTTTACCTGGTGAAAACCATTTAGTATCTATCCTAAAATTGCTCCGCCGCCGTGCCCCTGCGGGGTACTTCCTCGACGGCGTGGACGCCGCCTTGAGCATAATGCTGGAGCAACCGCCCTGCCGCGGATAGCTCTACTTTACGCCTTTTTCCCAGTCGGCCACCGCCTGCCGGATGAGCGCCTTGACCTCCGGGTCAGGGATGGCATCCACTCCTTCATAACTGTTTGTTCCATCTTTTACAATTACGATGCCGCCTGGCCCTTCGACCAATTGGATGCCGCGGTCTTTGAATGCGCTGGTTGCCAGCTTGGCCTGCAATACTTTATCAATTTGTTGGATGATACTTTCGAGGACCGGCGCGGGCCTGGCTTCCTCGACAGCCAGGGCACTTTTCTTCTTTTCCGGCTGGAGTAGCTGCGGAGGCGCTGCCGTATCTGGCGCGACCGGGCGGACCGGCTGCGGCGTACTTGTGGCAGTCGTGACCGCCGGGCGGACCGGCTGTCGAGCTGCTTCGGGTACCTGTGCTGCAGGCCGGGTCGTTTCCAGCCATGGGCGCAGATCCAGCACCAGGTTGAGCAGGCGCTGGTACTGCTCGGGCTGGAGAGCGGCTTTGTCTATCCAGGCGATTGCCATCCATGTCCAGCCAGACCTTGTTGCTGCGCGTCCGCCAGGCGCTTAACACTTCAATGTCATCCATCCCTGGCGAGTTTATTTTCTGGAGGGGGCAAGGACGGGGGTGGCACGGAACGCCTTTTCAAGGCACGTTCGATTAACGCTCCAATGGCTGCACCGAAACAGAAAATGACAAGATAAAGAAAAAGTGTAGTAATTGGTGATATTTGCATGGGATCTGCTCCTTGCGAACGACTATGCAGAGAACAATATACTATCTAGCCACCTGACAGTTTTGTAAAAAGATGTTGATCGGCAAGCAAAACCGAGTAAATTAGGTTCCTACCACGAAACCGAATACTTGGAGATGCGGAATGCCGATCAACGAACTCTATCATACTTGGATGCGACGAATTTGTGAATTGCGGCCAAACCAAAGAATTACCCAGCAACGGAACTTTGTCTGGCTGATTGTAGGGATCTACCAAAGTCACTCGGTCTATTTGAGCAGAATAGCCGGAAAGATCCCTGGGCCGGCGAAGTTGGTGAGCATTGCTCGTCGCCTGAGCCGTTTCTTGGACAACCCGGCAGTCAATGTTCGAGAATGGTATGAGCCGATTGCACACCAATGGCTGGAAGCGCAATGGCGTTGTTTGAGAGATATCCATCTGATCGTGGATGGTACGAAAGTTGGTTTTGGGCATCAGTTGCTCATGGTCAGTCTGGCATATCGAAAACGGGCGATCCCGATTGCATGGACTTGGGTCAGCCATGTTCGTGGACACAGCAGTGCCTTCAAGCAATTGGCCTTGCTGAACTATATCAGGAAGCTCTTACCTGTCGGTGCAGCCGTTTTTCTGGTCGGTGACTGCGAATTTGGCTCGGTGGAAGTCCTGAAATGGCTCGATCAATGGCCCTGGTTCTATGTTTTACGCCAAAAATCAGACACTTGTGTCTGGTTGGACCAATACAACGAGTGGAAGCCGTTCGGCAGCTTCGTTCACGAGGCCGGTGAAAGCTACTGGCTCGGTGCTGGCTACCTGACCTCCAGCGAAATCTATCCAACCAACTTGCTGATCTACTGGAAAACCGGTGAAGAAGAACCCTGGTGTTTAGCCACTAACCTGCCCGACCACAAGATGGCTTTGAAGTATTACCGGCTCAGGATGTGGTGCGAAGAAATGCACGCCGACTTCAAAAAACATGGCTTCGATTTGGAAAGTACGATGTTACGTGATTTCTTGCGTCTCTCTCGCCTGACACTCGCGGTGGCCATCTTGTATGTCTGGTTGATTTCTGTCGGCGGACGTACCATTCATCAAGGCTTGCGACACCTGGTCGATCGGGATGACCGCCGCGATTTAAGCATTTTCCAGATCGGCCTGCGCTATATCCAAAGGAGATTGACCAATGCCTTTTCTATCTCTGTTCCGCTTTGTACCTACCTATGACATCAAACTGTCGGGTGGCTAGTATACTATTTTACAGGATTTTACATTTTTGTGAGCACCTGACATACCGGGCAGAAATGCGTTCCGCGCTGGCCGACGACGATGCGCTCGATCCTGGTACCGCACACCGGGCAGGGTTCACCCTGCCGGCCATAGACCCGAAAGTGGTTCTGGAAATCGCCGCCGCGATAGACCCAGTCTATGCTGGCGCCGTTACGGCGAATGCCTTCCCCCAGCACCTCCCGGATCGCCATCCACAGGATCTCGGCTTCTTCCATCGTGACCGAATCCGAGGGCGCCAAAGGGTGGAGCCTGGCCATATGCAAAGCTTCGTCGGTATAGATATTCCCCAAACCGGCCAGGAAGGACTGGTCGAGCAAGAGCGGCTTGAGCTGCCGGTGCTGGGCCTGCAGCGCGTCATGCAGCCAGGCCGGGGTGAATTCGTCCGAGAGCGGCTCAGGGCCAAGGTTCCGGAAGATCTCTGTGGGGTCATCCACCAGCCAGACCCGCCCGAACTTGCGCGGGTCGGAAAAGACAAGCGTCGTATCATGATCCATCTTCACAATAAGCCGGTCGTGGATGGCAGGCTGGTAACCGCCCAGAATGACCAGCAAATCTCCGCTCATTCGCAAATGGATGATGAGATTGGAAGTGGAGAGTTTAATGTGGATGAATTTGGCCCGGCGGAAAATACCCTGGATCTGCTGCCCTCGCATGCGCTTTTGGAAAATGGCCGGAGATGGCGAAACCAGTGTACGCTCCCAGAGCAGTTCGGAAGAGAGGATGTTCTTACCCAGGAGCGCCGGGTGCAGGTTGCGGACAATGGTCTCGACTTCGGGAAGTTCAGGCATCTTGGTCTTTTTGATTATTCCTATTGGTCAATGTGGTACACCTTCCAGCCTGTATTCTCCACAAATCCTACGTAATAGTAACGGGAGCAAATGGCTTTCAAGACATTTTCCATGCCAGGAAGGAGGGGCTGGCTCGGCAGCTCGCATTTTTGATCGGTAGATATATTGATAAATGGGGTATCGCCCGTGTAAATAATCAGCACCGGTTTCCCGGTCTGGATGCCAGAGAGCACCGCAGCGCTGAAGGCTTTTACCTCATAATTGATAGTATAGAAAGGATAAAGATAGGGATAGCGCGTAGGAGAGGCACGGTTCGAGAGGAAATTGACCACCGGTTCCGCTCCCCAGATAAGAACTGTATCGCCAGGCCGGGTATTTGCGTCGATGTAACGAACCGTCTTCTGGACCTGGTCATCTTTGGTGGGGGTATAAAACTCCCGCATTGCGTTGATCGGATTATAGACCAGGGTCAATATGATGCCAATGGCCCAGCCCAACACTACCAGGGCATTGCCAATTCCGACCTTCCAAAAGCCCAATACCCTTCTTATCTGATCGGCCAGGAAAGCAAAGAGCATGCTGCATACCGGAATAACGGCCATGTAATAATGCAAGTAGGACCGCCCGGAGAGATTCACCAATATTAATTCTACCGGATACCATATAACCGTTAAGGCAATTATGGTGTTGGAAGCCAGGGGAAGGTGGTACGCAATTTTCTGCAACCCGGGCAAGGTCACCCTTGCAAGAAATCCGAAAAGCTGCAGGATTGCCAGGCCGGTCAGGATCACACCAAGGACAATGGCGGTTTGTTGAAGCAGACCCATGCCAGGTCGCGATCCTGGTAGGATATTCGCGCCCAACCCGGCTGCAAGAAAAAGGATGCCACCTGCCAAAAGTGCCCAACCTGTCCATTGATTCCTGAGAATCTTTATGATCGTGCCGGTGCCGTGCAGGAGAAGCAGGAAGAGCAAAAATGCCCACACCGGTAATGATAAAAGCAGCAGCGGAATTTGATAAAAGAATTGCAGGGTTTCGCCAAAAGCTTTGAGATGTTCCAATAACCCCAAGTTGGAATACGCAAAAGAGAAAAGGAAAACCGAATCCCAGAATTGGGCCAGGGTCCCTTGCTGAACCAGGTACACCAGGAAGACCATACTTATACCGATGGCTCCCAGTAGGGTGAAGGCCAATTGCCGGAGAGGCAGCCAGGTACGAATGATGAGAGCACGCATGGCCAGGTAAATGGCTATAGCTACCCCGACACCTATAAAATCCTGCCGGAGGAAGAACAGGATTCCTAGCGCCAATCCACAGGCAAATGCAGGCCAGAAGCCTCCTTTTCGCTCGGCAAGCACAAAGAAGAAAAGCCCGGCGAATTGAAAAGGAATTGCATATTCTTCAGTGTAGTTGCCGCCATGCAATGTTAATAGCAAGATAGCCAGGCCGGAAACAATACCCAGGAAAGCTGCGGTATTGCCAAAGGCTTTTTTCAGAATGGAAAAGGCCATCCAGAGCGCAGCCAAGATGCCAAACACCTGGAGTATCCATACTCCCCAACGGGAGCCGCCGGACAACCACAATCCCATTGCGTTGATCAAGAAGATCATGGGGGGTTTGTCGTCCCAGATTGTCTGATAAAGCACATCCCCTTTTAAAAGGCGGGAGCTGATGTAGAGGAAGATGCCAGAATCGCGTGGGGGAGTATGTTGGATAAGAGGGGAAGCAGGTAGCAATGCTACGATTGCCAGTACAAAAAGTGGAATCAACAACCAGTTTTTTGATATTTTCATGATGGACCCCTTTTTATATCGAAAACCCTTCCAATGGCTGGCTGCCTATGTGGTTGGCCTGACAAATCCAAAAATCTAGCTGATCTGCTCGGATAAATATACCTGGATGCCCATCTGTTTGATCTGGTCGAGTTGGGCTTCGATCCAGTCGATGTGAGCCTTCCTCGTCCTTCAGGATGCTTTCGAGCATTTCACGCGTACCGTTGTCGCCGACTTCCACCGCCAGTTTAATGCCATCATTGTAGGCTTTGATGGCGCCATTTTCGGCTTCCCAATCGTTCTTATGATGGGCCTCAACATCCTCGCCAATGTGCATCTTGTTCAGATTCGCTGACCACCGGCATGCCCTCCAGGAAAATGATGCGCTCGATGTGCTTCTCGGCGTGCTTCATCTCATCGATGGCACGCTTCTCGATCACTTCGGCCAGTTCTTTATAACCCCAGTTGGCGCACATCTCGGCCTGCACCATGTACTGGCTGATGGCGGTCAGTTCGTCGGCCAGCAGGAAATTGAGCTTTTCGATGATTTTGTCATTCCCTTTCATGGAGATCCTCCTTGAATTCATTTAGACGGGCAGGCACAAAATAGTGTCCTACTCGTTGAACATCTGTCCCACGCTGCGGCCCTCATGGGCACGCCGGATGACTTCGCCGAGCAGCGGAGCGACAGTCAGGATGGTGAGCCGTTTGCCGAATGCCTCGCGTTTTTCGGCGGGAATTGGGACGCTGTCGGTGGTGATGAATTCGGTGACAGGCAGGGCTGCCAGTCGTTCCGCGGCGTTGGCCGAGAAGATCGGATGGACGAAGGCGACATAGACCCGCCTTGCCCCGTTATCTTTGACGAGGTTGACTGCCTGGGCGATGGAACCGCCTGTGTCGATCTCATCGTCCACCAGCACCACATCCCGGTCTTTCACATCACCGATGATGGTCAGCGCCTGCGCCTTGGCATCATTGGCAACGCGGCGTTTTTCAATGAAAGCAATCGGAGCGTCAATCCCGTAGGCAAAGTTGCGGCCTTTCTTGGCGAAACCCGAGATCCACGGTGACGACGACCGGGTCTTTGAGATAGGGGCGCAGGTTTTCCTTGACGTAATCCACCAGGATGGTGGAGGCGTTCAACACATCCCCGGGGACGGAGAAAAAGCCCTGGATCTGATAGGCGTGCGGGTCGAGGGTCATGTAGCGGTCTGCACCGGCGATCTGGATGATGTCGGCCACCAGGCGGGAGGTGATGGGGATGCGCGGCTGGTCCTTTTTATCCGAACGCCCATAGCACAGGTAAGGAACGACGGCCGTGATGCGGGCGGCCGAGTCCAGCCGCAGAGTCTGAAGCAGGATCAGAAGTTCCATCAGGTTGCGGTGGACCGGCGAGGCCGTATGTTGGATCACATAAACATCCTGGCCGCGCACGCTGCTGTGAAGCTTGACGAACAGGTTCTCATTGGGAAACTCAACGATTTCCCGGCCGCACAGGTTTTCCCCCAGGTAATCGGCCACTTTCTGGGCCAGTTCGGCGCTGGCCGTTCCGGCATATAGTTTGATACCACCATAAACACGTAATTCACTGGATTGGGTCATTCTTTCACCTGATTCTCCTGGATTCCATTCCGAACGTAATACGCTCATGATCAGCAAATCGCCATATTGCCCATCCTGGTAAACTGCCTGGCGCAAGCGTCCTTCGTGGACGAAGCCGGCCTTTTCGTAGGCGCGGATGCCGCCCTTATTATCCTCATCCACGCGCAGGAAGATGCGGTTCAGGTTCAGGGTCTCGAAACCGAATCGCAACAGCAGGCGCATGACTTCCGTGCCGTAGCCTTTATTCCAGCAGGACTTGTCGCCGATAAAAAGGCCCACTTCGGCGCTGCGGGCGGTGTGATCCATGTCCATGAAACTGCAATTGCCGATCATCTGCCACGCATCGGTTTCATTTTCAGGGGATGATTTCCGGATTTCGATGGCGAACGGCTGTTCAGCTGCCGGCAATTTGAGCGTATTCTCGAACCATTGCTCTTCATTTGCCATTGAAATGGGCATGTTCATCGACAGGTACCGGCGTACTTCCGGGTCATTCAACCATTCAACGAACTTGGGAATGTCGGTGCGTTCGTTCCGGCGCAACCGGATACGTTCACCTTGGATCATTGGCGCTCCTGGATTGTGGTTTCGGTCTTGTGAGATCAAATCCGGCATCTGGAAACCGATTTGATTATACTATCCTTGAACTGCCGTGCGTGCAGGTCGCTTCGGTAACATTATCATTTGATTTGACACGCAGGTTTGCATTACCGTGGATGGGAAAAAAGAGAGTGCAGGACGGGTTACGCAGTACTCCCAGCACTCCTGGAAGACTTTCGTTCTTTTCAAGCGGATACATCTCCGTCCGGAGCCGGTTCCGTTGGTTCTACTGCCGGTCCGGCTGCCATGCTGTCGCTGAAGGTCTTCAACTCCGGCCGGGGGGCCACCAGCAGAGTCGACCAGCAGGATCAATACGCCGGCGCCGACGAACAGCATTGTGAGACTCCATTTGCTGACCGCACCCGAAATGGCCTGGGAGATGGGCACCAGCCCGGTATTGGAGAGCATCATCATGCTCATCATCCGTCCCAGCATATCCTTGGGAGTGCGAAGCTGCATCCAGGTGAACAGGGTGATGGCGATATAGCCATTGCCCACGCCAAGGAGTCAGCATCAGGGCAAAATCCACCCAGGTGGAGCGGAGGAACCCGAACGAGCCGAGCACCAGGCCAAAAGCGGCTCATCAAGGCGATCAGGAAGACGCTCATCCCTTTCCCCGTTGGGCGGGGCAGGGAACCGGCCAGCAGGTAACCGGCCAGGTTGCCGCCGGAATAGGCCGACATCAGCAGGCCGAAGGCCACCGCCCCTTCGGGCAGGCGCTGGTCTGCCAGCACCGGGATCCCGACCAGGAGTGGGCCGACGAACAGGAAGTTCAGGGCCGTAATGACCAGGAACATCAGGCGCAAGGGCCTTATCGTCCCACAGGTATTTGATCCCGGCCAGGATGGAGGCCCAGACGCTTTCCTTTTCATGGGAGCCGCCCGCCGCCTGACGTTTCCCGCCGCCACGCATTACCCACAGGCAGCCCGCCGAGACGGCGAAACTCACCGCGTCGATGCCAAATGCCAGCCCGATGCCCAGGGGGGATTTGGAAAATCCGCCGATCAGGATGCCGGCAATCGTCGGACCGATGAAGCCGACCAACTGGCTGGCACCCATCATGACCGAGTTGCCTGCCTGCAGGTCCTGTTCGTCCACCAGCATCGGCACAATGCTGTTCCCGGCCGGGATGGCAAATCCGGCCACCAGGCCAAATGCTAGGCCGAAGGCGTACAGCATCCACATCTGGACGGCCCCGGTAAAGACGACCAGGGCCATCAAGGCGGTTAGCACAAAGCGGATGCCATCCGAGATCAGCATGATAATGCGCGGGGCAATGCGGTCCGTAATTGCCCCACCCAGCAGCATGAACACGGCGCGTGGAATGCCTTCCAGCGCCAGGACGATGCCCAAAGCCAGCGGGTCACCGGTCAGCTTGAGCACCAGCCAGGGCGTAGCGATCAGGGCGAATTGGTCGCCCAGCATGGAAGTCGTCGTGCCGGAGAACAGGAGCCGGAAGTCGCGCAAGGAAAAGGCCTTGGCCATTGGGTTTTTTCGATTTTTTTTGGGGGTTGTGTCATTCATAACCATGCTTTCCTTTCGGCAGGTATATTACTACCGAGGGGAAATATCAACCTGTAAACCAGCTATCAACATGCCAGCAATGGCATACCAGAATGACTTCAGACCGGCAACCAGGAATTGCCCAAGCGAGCAAGGTAAAGGATGCAATTGCTGTAGAAATGGGGAAGTTCAGGCCTGCAAGGCATATTGGACTGCCGCCAGGGCGTGGAGGCGGGTGGTGTCGAAGAGCGGCAGGCGGCTGTCGGCCTGGGAAACCAGCAAGCCGATCTCGGTGCAGCCCAGGATGACCCCCTCCGCCCCGGCCTCTGCCAGGCGGTCAATGACACGCAGGTAGGCCGCCTGCGAGGCTGGTACGATCCTACCAAGCACCAGCTCCTCATAGATGACCCGGTGCACCACCTCCCGGTCTGGGGCATCCGGGACGAGTACATCCAGGGCGTACTTTTCCGCCAGCCGGCCGCGGTAGAAATCCTCCTCCATGGTGAAACGCGTTCCAAGCAAACCGACCCGCTGCAATCCGCGGGCTTTAATAACCTCGGCAGTCGCGTCGGCAATGTGCAGGAGCGGAATACCGATGCTCCGCTGCACTTCGCCGGCCATTTTATGCATGGTGTTGGTGCAGATGATCAGGAGATCCGCCCCACCGGCTTCCACCGATCGGGCAGCGTCGATCATGGCCCGGGTGGCCTGCTCCCAGCGGCCTTCCCGCTGGAGCGCCTCGATCTCGGCGAAGTCCACGGAAACCATCAGGCTCCTGGCCGAATGCAGACCACCCAATTGTTCCTTGACCGCCTCGTTGATGATGCGGTAATACTCCAGCGACAATTCCCAACTCATCCCGCCGATCATGCCAATGGTTTTCATGGCAAGCTCCCTTTTTTCGATTCGACCGTGGAAACGATGGTGCGCTTTGCCCCCGCAGCCAGCAATGCCTCAGCCACCGCCGGGGCGTTTTCTTTCTGGACCAGGGCGATCATATTGCCCCCGCGCCCTCCGCCGGAGAGTTTTGCTCCCAGCGCACCGGACCGGCGAGCCGATTCTATTAGCTTATCCAGTTCCGCGCAGGAGACGGTCATCTCCTGCAACAGGGCATGGTTGGCATCCATGAGCGTGCCCAGTTCAGCCGTATCGCCGCGTTCGATGGCCTGGCGCGCATTCCAGACGATTTCCCCCACCCGGTCAAAGAGCTTTTCCCAGCGAGGCGGGTCGGCTGCGTGGAGCTTTCGCAGCGCTTCCACGGATTCTTTCGTTGGGGCGGAGACGCCGGTGTCGCCAATTACGATGGTAAATGCTGCGCCCACGCGGAATGGCTTGATGGGCTTACCTTTTACGAAATAGACCGGCCGGGCGTACGTGACCACGCTGTTGTCGATCCCCGAAGGCGTGCCGTGATAGAGTTTCTCGGCCTCGAAAGCCAGCTTGTTGACCCGTTCGTCCGGCAGGGGCTGGCCCAGGAACGCGGATAGGGCCCGCAGGATGGCAACCGATACGGCCGCACCGGACCCGAGGCCCGCCGCGACCGGGATGGTGGACTGGATATATACCGTGCAGGCCGGGGGGTGCGCAACGCCCAGGTTGCTGAAAACGCTGTTGATAACGGCAACCAACGGGTGGTCGGGCGCCAGGCCGGAGAGGGCGCAGGAAAGATCGATATTGGGAGCTTCGACCCAGACCCCGCCGCGGCTATTCTCGCTGACCGTCGCGGTTGCCTGCACCTGGGTCACCGGCACGGCCAGCGCCGGTCGTCCGTAGACGACGGCATGTTCGCCAAACAGGATGATCTTACCGGGGGCAGAAGAGGTTGTCATGGTTGGGCAGGTCGGCGGATTGCCTACTCGAAATAGAACACGGTCAGTACCGCCAATCCCCACAGCAGTATGGAGATCTGCAATGGCCGGTCGGAGAGCAGGATTTCCTCCGGCTCGCCCCCAATTTGCTTGACCTGCACCAGGTACAGGTAGCGGAAGATGGCATAGACCACGAATGGGATGGTCAGCATCAATGCTCTCGGGCGCGGCGGGGCGGAAAAAGGTGTACAGCGCGTAGGCCACGATGGTCGTGCCGGAGACAATGGTGATGAACTGGTCGAGCAGCGGGATGGTGTAGCCATCGAATACCTGGCGATGGCCGGCGGCATCCTGGGCAAGCAAGGCCAGTTCGGCGCGGCGTTTGCCGAAGCCGAGGTAAAGCGCCAGCAGTGTCATCAGCACATACAGCCAGGGCGAGAAGCGTTCGACGACGATGAGGGTCGTCCCGGCGTGCACGCGCAGCACGAAACCGGCTGCCAGGACCAGTACGTCCAGGATCAGTATGTGCTTGAGCCACTTCGAATACGCCAGCATCATGGCGAAATAGACCAGCAGCGTCAGGGCGAATTGCCAGGCCAGCAAGAACCCGGCTGCCAGCGTGAACAACACCAGCACGATCCCCGCGGCCACGGCAACCGGCACTGGCAGCTTGCCAGACGGCGATGGGACGGTTTCTCTTCACCGGGTGCTGGCGGTCGGCTTCGATGTCCAGCAGGTCGTTGAAAATGTAGACCGCGCTGGAGATCAAGCAGAATAACCCGAACCCTGCCAGCGTGCGCAGGAAGTCGGTCAGGTGGAAGAGCTTCCCGTCGAAGACCAGCGCGGCAAAGAGGAAGACGTTCTTCGTCCACTGGCGCGGGCGCATGGTTTTGAGCAGTGCGCGTAGCATGAGGTTATTTTACACGAAAGCGGTACAATCATGCTATGCCAAAAATACGTCTGGACCTCCTGCTGGTGGAACGCGGCCTGGCCGAAATGCCGCGCCAAGGCCCAAGCGCTGGTGATGGCCGGGCAGGTGCGCGTGGACGGGCAGGTGGAACTCAAGGCCTCCGCCGCAATTGCCCCTGAAGCGCGCCTGGAGCTGGAAATGGGCCCGCGTTTCGTCTCGCGCGGCGGCGACAAGCTGGAGGCGGCGCTGCTGGCCTTTCCTGTGGATGTGTCCGGCCGCATCTGCGCGGATGTAGGGTCATCCACCGGCGGGTTCACGGACTGCCTGCTCCAGCATGGGGCCGCGAAAGTCTACGCCATTGACGTGGGCAAGGGCATCCTGCACTGGAAACTGCGCTCGGCCCCGCGCGTGGTCGTCATGGAAGCGACCAATGCGCGTTACGTGGAATCCCTGCCGGAGCCGATCAGCCTGGTGACGATCGACGCCTCGTTCATCTCGTTGAAGATCCTGCTGCCGGTGGTGAAGGGGTGGTTTCCCTCACCCCCGGCCCCTCTCCCACCGGGAGAGGGGAGCAGAGGTGAGGGAGAAGTGATCGCTCTCATCAAGCCCCAATTCGAAGCCGGCCGGCAGGAGTCAGCCAGGCATAAGGGCGTCATCCGTGACCCGGCTGTCCACAGGGCGGTGCTGACGGATGTGCTGGCATTCGCCCGGGCACACGACTTTGGCGTGCGGGGGCTGAGACGCAGCCCGGTGCTGGGGCCAAAGGGCAATGTCGAGTTTTTGGCATGGCTGAGAGAGGAGAAGGGGAAGATTTACAAGACCTTATTGATTTGGTTTTTATTATGTAGTATAATATATATTTAAATAGGGAGAAAACTATGAACCGAATTATTGGTGTTACTGAACTGCAACGGCGCTTCCGGAGTGTATTTGATGAAGTAGCCGAGAAACGAACGTCTTATGTTCTAACACGCGGCAGTCGCCCTGAAGCCGCGCTAGTTTCATATGATGAGTTTGTTCGTTACCAAGAACTCAACGAAAAAAATGTAATAGATCGCTTTGATGGGATGGTAAAGAAGCTGAAACAGTTGAATGTAGGTTTTTCTGATGAAGACGTGGCCAAAGATGTCGAGTTAGCGGTTAGAGAAGTGAGGCAGCGAAAAGGAAGAAAAAATAGAATATCAAAACAGTAACAACGAACAGGCCGTCCGTATGTTATAGATGGCCTGTTTTAGAGTATCCAACAATTACCGTGCGATTGTTGCTTGTCGATCTAAGTGCTATACACATTCGTAATCGGGAGAGGAATATAAACACCGGAGTGGAATTGGTGAGGCGATTGACTTCCATCGAAATCTGTCGTGATCCAGACGATAACAAATTCCTTGAAATAGCCATTGATGGCAAGGCTGATCACATTATCAGCGGGGATAAAGATTTGCTGGCGCTTAATCCGTTTCAAGGCATCCCAATTATTAAACCGGCTGATTTTATTGCCCTTCTCGAAAAATAGTATTTAAGGCATCAGTTTCAACGGTGGAACTGGTATTGGAAAAATACTGCCTGTTTTCATCCACCTTGTGCTAAAATAATTTTGATATTCTTCAACATGTTAGACTCGGAACATTGCCCGACCAACAGAATATAATTGAAACGAACTATTCGATTGTTACGTATATCCCCTTGAGGAGAACCCTTATGGCAAAGATCGATGAACTCGTAAAAGAATTTATGGCCCAGAAACGGATCGCCGTGGTGGGCGTTTCCGATAAACGCGAAACCGGCTGCAACATGAGTTACAAAAAGTTCAAGGAAGCCGGCTACCGGGTCTATGCGGTCAACCCGCACATCAGCACTTTCGATGGTGACCCTTGCTACCCGGACTTGAAGTCACTGCCGGAAAAGCCCGAGGCCGTCTTCATCCTGGCCAACCCCAGGGTGACCGATCAGATTGTTCAGCAGTGCGTGGATCTGGGCGTCAAGCATGTCTGGATGCACTGTATGATGGGCACAAAACCTGGCCTGGCGACCAGCATGTCCAGCGTTTCCCCCGAGGCCGTGAAGATGTGCCGCGACAATGGCATCGCGGTCATCCCCGGCACCTGCCCGAACCAGTTCCTGAAGCCGGATTTCTTCCACGGCATGATGCGCGGGTTGTGGCGGACATTTGGGTTCCTGAGCGTGGAATAGGAATTTTTCTCCACGAATTTTCACGAAAAGCACGAAAAAAAGAGCTGGCTGTCTGCGGAAATGCGGCGGTCTTCTATATTGATTGGCATGGCGGCGTACTTGTGCGCCGCTTTTTTTATTTTGTATATCTTCGTGTTCTTCGTGGATAAAAATCAGGTATACTTTCCTCGCCTATGACGAACCAAATCCGCAACTTCTGCATCATTGCCCACATCGACCACGGCAAATCCACCCTGGCCGACCGGCTGCTGCATTTGACCGGCACGGTGCCTGAACGCGACACCACCGAGCAGATCCTCGATTCGATGGACCTGGAACGCGAGAAGGGCGTCACCATCAAGGCCTCGGCCGTGCGCATGAACTACACCGCCGTGGACGGCAATGCCTACGAGCTGAACCTGATCGACACCCCCGGTCATGTGGATTTCGGCTACGAAGTCAGCCGGGCGCTGAATGCCTGCGAAGGGGCAGTCCTGGTGGTGGATGCCACACAGGGCATCGAAGCCCAGACCCTCGCGAACCTGTATTCCGCCCTGGGCGCCGATCTGGTCATCATCCCCGTCATCAACAAGATCGACCTAGTGACCGCCCGCCCGGACGAGGTAGCCGAGGATATCGGCAGCCTGCTGGGTGTCCCGCCGGAAGAGGTGCTGCGCGTCTCGGCCAAGGACGGTACGAACGTCGAATCCGTCCTGGAAGCTATCGTCCGGAAAGTCCCGCCGCCCGGCGGCGAAGCGGACCTGCCCCTGCGGGCGCTGATCTTCGATTCGCACTACGACTCCTACAAGGGCGTCATCGCCTACGTGCGCGTGGTGGAAGGCAAGGTCACGGCAGAAGATACCATCCGGATGGCTGCGACCGGCGTGGATGTCAAGCCCATCGAAGTGGGGATTTTTGCGCCGACGATGAAACCTGTCCAGGGCCTGACGGCGGGCGAGGTGGGTTACGTTGCCACCGGCCTGAAGACGGTGCATGATGCGCGCGTTGGCGATACGATCACCAGCGCCGCCCAACCTGCCACGCAGCCGCTGCCGGGTTACCGCATCCCCAAGCCGATGGTCTTCGCCGGGATCTACCCTTCCGAAGCGGATGATTACCAGAACCTGCGCGAGGCGCTGGACAAGCTGCAATTGAACGATGCCTCGCTGACCTTCCTGCCGGAGACTTCCCAGGCGCTGGGTTTCGGCTTCCGGGCCGGTTTCCTGGGCCTGTTCCACATGGAGATCATCCAGGAACGCCTCGAACGCGAATACAACCTGGAAATGGTCTTCACCGCTCCGACGGTCGCCTACGAAGTACTGCTGCATACCGGCGCGACCAGGATCGTCGCCTCCCCGGCCGACCTGCCCGAGGACAGCCTGGTCGCCGAGATCCGCGAACCCTGGATGAACATCGAGATCATCACCCCCACGGATTATTACGGCCCGATCATGGAACTGGTCACCAGGCGGCGCGGCATTTACAAGAGCCAGGAATACCCTGCCCCGCACCGGGTGCAGTTGAATTACGAGATCCCGCTTTCCGAGATCATCATTGACTTTTTCGACGAGCTCAAAAGCCGCACGCGCGGCTATGCCTCGCTGGATTACCAGTTCCTCGAGTACCGCGCCGACAAGCTGCAGAAGCTCGAGATCCTGGTCAACGGCGAGCCGGTGGATGCCCTGGCAGCTATCGTCCACGAGAAGGACGCCTACCATAAAGGCCAGCGCTTCATTACCAAGCTCAAGGAACTCATCCCGCGCCAGTTGTTCGACGTGGCCATCCAGGCTTCCTCCGGCGGGCGCATCATCAGCCGCGCCAATGTCAAGGCCACCCGCAAGGATGTGCTGGCCAAGTGTTACGGCGGCGACATCACCCGCAAGAAGAAATTGCTCGAAAAGCAAAAGAAGGGCAAGAAACGCCTGAAGATGGTCGGCAACGTGGAAATCCCCCAGGAAGCCTTCATGGCGGTCTTAAGCCTGGAAGAAGAATAAGAATCTAGCACACAGGACACCAAGGTTCACCAAGGGAAGAATAAAAAGAAAACCTTTGTGAATCTTTTCCTTCGTGATCCTTTATGTCCTTCGTGTTGAAAGGTTTTTCATGTCGAATTTTTGGAAATCCGCCCGTCGTTGGCTGCCGGGGGTGATCATCAGCCTGATCGCCATCGTGGCAATCGTCCATTTCGTGGACCTTAAGCAATTTATCACAGCCATCCGTTCCGCCAATTACTGGCTGATCCTGGCTTCCCTGGTCGTCTCGGTCATCTGGTTGATGGTGCGTGGGATTGTCTGGCGCACCCTGCTGCGCGGGCGCGCTTCCTACCGGGATGTTTTCTGGACACTCTGCGAGGGCTACCTGTTGAACACCGTCCTGCCCTTCCGGCTGGGTGAGGTCGGGCGCGCCTTCCTGCTCGGCCGGAAGGCCAAGCTGGGTTTCATGGATGTGCTTTCCACCATTGTCATCGAGCGTGTCCTGGACCTGGCTTTTTCGGCGGCCATCCTGCTCAGCGCTGTGCCGTTCGTGGTCGGCGCAGCCGGGGCAGGCCGTATTGCCATCATTATCGGGGCGCTGGTGGTGCTCGGTATGGGCATCCTGTACCTGCTGGCCCGCAACCGGGAATGGGCTTTGGGTTTGTTCCAGCGTCTCAGCGCACGCTGGCCCAGGTTGCAGTCGCTGGGCGGGGACCTCCTGGATTCGCTTTTCTCCGGCCTGGCCATCCTGACGGATGGCTGGCTGTTCCTGCGCTTCCTGCTCTGGATGACGCTCAATTGGGCCATGGCCATCGGTCAGTTCCTGCTCCTGCTGCTGGCATTCTTCCCGCAGGCCCGGCTGCTCTGGTCGCTGTTTGGACTGGGGGCGGTCGCCTTCGGCAATGCCGTTCCCTCCCTGCCGGGCGCAATTGGCACCTACGAAGGGGCGCTGGGCGGAGCGCTGACCATCCTCTCCGGCGACCAGTCCACCGCGCTGGCGGCTGCCCTGACTTCGCACCTGGTCGGCATTATCTCCAACAGCCTGCTTGGGGTATTTGCGCTCTCACGGGAGGGCGAGACCCTGATGGGCGTTTACCGCCAGTTGCGCAACCGGCCGGAAGAGGAACACGCCGGGAATATCTAACGGTGGAGAGTATCCATGCCAATTGCCATTCCCGAACGTATCCTGAAAGCCCGAGCAGGGACAAATCCCGCCGTCATCTGCCGGGTTTCCTCCGGCTGGGCGATGTTGTGTGATATGCAGTTCCTGCGCGGCTACACCGTCCTCCTGGCAGACCCGGTCGTCGCCTCGATCAACGATCTCGACTATCCAAAACGGGCGGAATACCTGTGCGACATGGCCCTGATCGGCGATGCCCTGCTGGAAGTGACCGGCGCGTACCGCATCAATTATGGCATCCTGGGAAATTCCGATCCATTCCTGCATGCCCACATCGTCCCGCGCTACATGACCGAGCCGGAGAAATTCCGTCATGGATTGCCCTGGTCTTATCCGAAGAAGCTGGTGGGGACAGTCGCTTTCGATTTTGAGCGGGATAAAGAGTTGATCCAGCAGATCGCATCAGCCATCCAAAAACGTTTATGATGGGGCGTTTTCCCATAGGTTATAATCGGTCAGTCCTGACCTATGGCACACGAACACACCCACATTACTGAACTGAGCCGTTCCACCATCCGCCGATTGGCACTTTCCCTCGGCCTGACGGCTGCTTTTGTGCTGGTCGAGATCGCGGCCGGTCTCTTCGCCAATTCCCTGGCCCTGCTGACTGATGCCGTGCACAATCTCACCGATGTCCTGGCCCTGGCGCTGACCTGGTGGGCGCTGCGTGCCGCCTCAAGACCGGCCCATTCGGGGAAGACGTATGGCTATCACCGCGCCGGCATCCTGGTGGCGCTGGCCAACTCGACCACGCTGGGGTTGATTTCTCTGGCTATCTTTTATGACGCCTATCGCCGCCTGCTCGCCCCGCCCGTAGTCAAAGCGGATGTGCTGATCGGAGTTGGTGTGGCGGCCGTGGTTGTGAATCTGGTCACGCGCCCTGTTGGTCCGGCGCGGCAGCGAACATGACCTGAACCTGCGCAGTGCCTTCCTGCACCTCATGGGTGATGTCCTGTCAACCGTCGGGGCGGTCGCAGCCGGGATCGTCATCCATTTTACCGGCCTGAACTGGCTTGATCCGCTGGTCAGCATCTTTATCGGCCTGCTCATCCTCTGGAATGCCTGGGGAATCGTGCGCGAGTCGGTCAATATCCTGATGGAAGCCACCCCTGCGGATGTCGACGTCGAAGCAGTGATAGCCGATATCCTGCACGTGGAAGGCGTACGCGGTGTGCATGACCTGCATATCTGGTCCATTACGCGTGACCTGCGGACGCTCTCCGCCCATATCCTGACCGACGATATCCCCATCAGCGAGGGGACGAAAATCCAGGCGGCCGTCAGCGAAATCCTCAACCGCACTTATGGGATCGCCCATGCCACCCTGCAACTGGAATGCGAGGGCTGCATCCCGGCCGACCTGTACTGTGATATTACTGTGAAAAACCACAACCATTAGCCAGGCTGTTCTATCAAGACCATGATTTCGGTAAGGAGTATATATGGCAAGTAATTATTTCATCACCGGAGGAGCTGGTTTCATCGGCTCGAATTACGTCAACCGCCTTCTGGAACGAGGCGAGCGGGTCACCATTTATGATAACCTGAGTTCGCGCCGGAGCGGCTCACAACCTGGCCTGGTTGCAGGAAAAATTCGGTGAAACTGCGTTCCGACTCATGGTCGGGGATGTGCGTGATGCAGCGCTGTTGAATGCATCTAGCCGCGATGCGGATATCATCATCCATCTGGCGGCGCAGGTCGCGGTTACAACGTCTGTGGTTAAGCCGCGTGAGGATTTCGAGATTAACGCCCAGGGCACGTTCAACGTGCTGGAAGCAGCGCGGCTCAGCGAGCGCAAGCCGGTGCTGCTTTACGCCTCCACCAACAAGGTATATGGCGAGATGGAGGATGTGAAGGTGGTGGAAGATGCCACCCGCTGGCGCTACGCGGATATGCAGCAAGGTTGCTCCGAGGCTCAGCCGATAGATTTTCACTCGCCCTATGGTTGCTCGAAAGGTGCGGGTGACCAGTATGTTCGCGATTATGCAAGGATTTATGGTCTGCGGTCAGTGGTTTGTCGTCAGAGTTGCATCTATGGCCCGCGCCAGTTTGGTGTGGAGGACCAGGGTTGGGTGGCTTGGATGATCATCGCCGCCGTGACCAACCGCCCGTTGACGATTTACGGCGACGGGAAGCAGACCCGGGACGTGCTTTACGTGGATGATCTACTGAATGCCTACGATGCCGCCATTGCGCGGATTGACAAAGCACACGGACAGGTCTACAACTTTGGCGGCGGACCGGAGAACAGCATGTCCATTTGGACCGAGTTTGGGCCATTGCTGGAAAAACTGCTTGGCGCCCAGGTCCCGGTAGCGCGTGGCGACTGGCGCCCTGGCGACCAGAAGGTATTTGTGGCCGATATCCGCAAGGCGGAACGCGAGTTAGGTTGGAAACCCAAGATTGGTGTGGAGGCAGGGGTGAGGAGACTGTTTGAGTGGGTGAGAAATAATCAGGATTTGTTCTAAATACCTGACTCTGCCACGCGAAAATATTCATGAAAATACTCATTGTTCTTACCTACTACCGCCCTCACACGTCCGGCCTGACCATTTATGCCGAACGGTTGGCGCGTGCTTTTGCCAAACGCGGCCACCAGGTGACTGTGATGACCACCCAGTACGACAGGTCCCTGCCACGGGAAGAGCTGAGAGATGGGGTGCGGGTCATCCGTGTACCGGTGGCGGTGCGTATCAGCAAGGGTGTCATTGCCCCGACCTTCGGCCTGGTTGCCACCAGGCTGGTCCTTGAGAACGATGTGGTGCAACTCCACATGCCGCAATTTGATGCTCCCGGGGTGGCTCTGCGTGCCCGCCTGTTCGGAAAGCCGGCTGTGCTGACCTATCACTGCGATCTACATCTCCCACCCGGTCTCTTCAACCGTATTGTCGATCAGGTGGTGAAGGTCCAGAACAATCTGGCGGCGCTCCTGGCCGACCATGTGGTCACATATACGCAGGATTATGCTGATAATTCACGATATCTCTCCCGTTACCGTCGCAAGCTGACCCCCCTCCTCCCGCCGGTGGTACTTCCTCCTGCTGAGCCAGGTGCCGTCAAAGCCTTTGGCGAAGCCTACCAGGTTCGCCAACGCCATCCCGTGATCGGGATGGTCACGCGCTTTGCGGCCGAAAAGGGGGTTGAAGTTCTGCTGGATGCACTCCCTGCGGTACTGGAGAAGTATCCAAAAGCGCAGGTACTGTTTGCCGGTCAACACCAGGATGTGTTGGGCGAGCAGGAATATGCTGACCGGTTGATGCCGCGCATCCGGAAGTACGAAGAGGGCGGCTACTGGCATTTTCTTGGCGTTCTCAGCCAGGACCAACTGGCTGCCTTGTACCCCAACATGGATGTGCTGGTTGTTCCTTCCCTGAATGCGACCGAGTCTTTTGGATTGGTACAGGTTGAGGCGATGATGAACGACATCCCGTGTGTGGCATCCGCCTTGCCGGGTGTCCGCCGCCCGGTCCAGATGCACAAGATGGGGAAGGTAATTCCCGTTGGGGATGCACCTGCGTTGGCAGATGCGCTTCTGGAAGTTTTTAAGGAGAGACAAAAGTACCGCTGTGATACCACAGCGGTAAAACTCCTGTACGACCCGGACACTATTGCGGCGGAGTATGAGAAGCTTTTTGAGAAACTGAGCCTGACCGCTACGCGTCTTATTCCCTGATACCATGCCTTTCGACGAAAAATATTTCAGCACCAACTCTTACGAAGATGTCTCGTTTGCCAAGTACAGCCAGTACTGGTGGTCGAACCGTTTTTACGCCATCCTGGCCCGCCGCTACAGCAGGCCAGGTGCGCGCCTGCTGGAAATTGGCTCGGGGCTTGGGCATCTGGTAGGGCAACTGGAAGGCATGCTTCGAAACGGTTGCAGCAGACGTAAATCCATTGGGCGCTCCGGCCAATCGAAGGCGAGTAGCTCCGCCGCACATTGCCTGCCAGGTTGCCAGCGCGGAAGAACTTGCCCTTCGCAGATGGGACTTTTGGCGTTGTTATCATCAAGCATGTGGTCGAGCATCTGCCGCATCCCGGAAAGCGCCATTGCCGAGACTGGGCCGTGTCATGGCTCCCGGTGGTGCGCTGATCCTTGCCACCCCCAATCTTGCTTCCCTGTCCAAACCATGGAAGGGGGATAGATGGATTGGTTATCAGGACCCGACCCATATTTCGCTCAAGCCGCCTTCCGAATGGTTGGACATGCTCCGGAATGCGGGCTTCAAGTCTACAAACGGGTATTTTGCGGATGGTTTCTGGGATGCTCCTTATATACCGGTGGTGCCAAAGAGCCTGCAGAAACTGGTTTTCGGTTCCCTGGGCGGCCTCCAGGCGATCAGCGGAGTGGTGTTCTTGCCAATGCGTTGGGGTGAGAGTATCATGGTGGTCGCGAGAAAACAGTAGGTCGGAGAGAATGATCCATGCCTGAAGAACCGAGTGTCCTTGATTATCTTAAATCCAAACTGAAGTTCTGGGAACACGGGGAGAAGATTCACGATCCCGGACGAGCCTGGACTGCCGAAGGAGAGCTCCTGTGGAGGCCTCCCGGGCGGTCGTGAAGTGCAACCGGCCGTCTTGCCGGTCGAGCAGGATTCCAATGGCAATGGCGAAACCGCCCCGGGAAAAACCGGCGGAACCCAATCACTGGCCCTGGCGCTCTCTCCTGGCATTGGCCCTGGCTTTGTTGGCACAACGTGCCTGGGAGCCGGTGCCCAACCGGACAGCCGCCGTTGGGCTGGTGCTTTATGCCACTCGCCTGGCTTTGCTGGTCTGGGCGTTTTTCAGCAAAGAATGGACCCTGGCGCCTTTACCGGAGACCGGCTCAGCATCCGATACGCTGCAGGTGCGCTGGCTTCCGCTTATCCTGGGGATCCCGCTGTCACTGGCTGCCTTCCTGACGCTGGGACAATAACCTGTTCACTCCCTTGAATGTAACCCTTTGGGTCCTTGGCAATTATCTGCTTCGTCTGGGCTTTCTGGCTGCCGCGGAGAAGGTGTTCGCCGCTTCTGGAAGCGCTCAAGAGCTTTCTTCAAAGGCGATGCCTGGCAGATTGAAAGTCACCGCGTTGGACGCTGCTTATCCTGGTCAGTGGTAGCTGGTGATTGCCTTCTTCCGTATCTATAACCTGGCCGGTGTGCCATCCGAGCCGACCAGCGACCATGCCGAGAAGCTCCTGGATGTGTATGATGTATCCCAGGGCCTGACGCACATTTTCTTTCCACGCAATACCGGTCGTGAAGCCATTCAGATGTACCTGACCCTGGTGGTCTCATGGATATTCGGTACGGGGCTGTCGTTCCTGAGCTTGAAAATTGGGACGGTCATCTGCGGATTGGCGACACTGCCTTACCTGTACCTGCTCGGCAAGGAGTTTGGCGGCAAACGCATTGGCCTGCTGGCGGTATTCTTTGCCGGGATTGCCTACTGGCCAAATGTCATCAGCCGGTTTGGGCTGCGCTTCCCGCTCTATCCTTTGTTTGTCGCCCCAACGCTCTATTATCTCATCCGCGGCTTGCGGAACTCGCAACCGCAACGATTTCATCATTTCCGGCCTGTTCCTGGGTTTCGGCCTGCATGGCTATACCCCCATGCGGATCGTGCCATTCGTGGTGGTGATTGCGGTTGGGATATACCTTTTGCACTCCCAGTCCAAAGGCAATCGCAAGCAGGCGGTCACATGGTTGGTTATCCTGGCGCTGGTCTCTTTCATCGTTTTTCTGCCCCTGGCGCGTTATTGGGTGGATAACCCGGACGTCTTCTCTGCCCGGGCGTTCAGCCGCCTGGGTACCACCGAAACCCCGCTGCCCGGACCGGCCTGGCAGGTCTTTCTCTCGAATACCTGGAATGCCCTGCGCATGTTCAACTGGAACGATGGTGAAACCTGGGTTCAGTTCGGTCGTATTTCGCCCGGCGTTGGATGTGGTCTCCGGTGCGCTGTTCATCCTCGGGATTGCCCTGGTGCTTATCCGCTACATCCGCCGGCGGCACTGGCTCGACCTGTTCCTTCTGCTTTCGGTTCCGTTGTTGGAACTCCCCTCGATCCTTTCGCTTGCCTTTCCGAACGAGAACCCGGTTCTCAGCCGTGCCGGGGCGGCGTTTATCCCGGCTTTCCTGATCGTGGCAATGGCGCTGGATGGGCTGCTGTCGGGCATCAAATCCAGAATGAACCGCCGCCTCGGGTCTGCCCTGACCTGGGTTGTAATCCTCTTCCTGGCGGGATGTTCCATCTTCCAGAACTATGACCTGGTTTTTCACCAGTATGCAGACCAATACACCGCATCTGCCTGGAACAGTTCGGAGATGGGCGCGGTCATCAAACAATTTGGGCAGGTGTATGGAACAACCGACTCGGTCTGGATCGTGGCATATCCCTACTGGGTGGACACGCGCCTGCCGGGTGACTGGGCGGGTATCCCGAACCGGGATTTTGCCATCTGGCCCCAGGATTTTGGGACAACGCTGGATGTTAAAGGTCCCAAGTTGTTCATGATCAAGGTGGATGACACAAAGGATGCGCAGGCGCTGGAACAATTGTATCCGCAAGGTGCGCTGAGTACGTTCCACTCGGCCACCAATATAGAAGGCAAGAATTTCCTGATCTTGTTCGTACCAGCGAACGAGTGACCGAGGTTTTGTATGACGAATGCTACCAACTCCAACCCGGAAAAGAAGCGCCTCTGGCTGTATGACGTCCTGCTGATCGGCGTCCTGCTTGTGGGCGCGTATTTCCGCTTTTCAGGGAGTGCCTGGGGGGATCTCCAGTACCAGCACCCGGACGAATTATTCCTGACCTCGGTCACCTACAATATTCAGCCGGTCCATAGCCTGGCCGAATACTTCAATACTGCCACATCGACCCTTAACCCAAATAACACCGGGGCTGGTTTCTTTGTTTATGGTACGTTGCCTGTTTTCATCGTCCGCGGGCTGGCCGACCTGACCCACCAGTTGGGCAATCTTCAACTCTTCGGACGGCAAATGTCGGCGCTGGTGGATCTGGCAACGGTGGCGTTGTTGTATTTCATGGTGAAGCGGTTGTATGGCCCGCGCGTGGGCATCCTGGCGGCCATGTTCTCGGCGCTGGCAGTGATGCAAATCCAGCAGTCGCATTTTTACACGACGGATAACTTTGCCACCTTTTTCATGCTCCTGGCAGCCTATTTTGCGGTAGAGATCATGGTGGGCGAAAACCGCGCAGCCGGAAGCAGGTCGCGGATGCAGCAGCCTTGGAGAAGAGTTCAATCTCCGCGCGCCTGGGCGCTTATTTTTCCGGCCTTTTTGCCGACCGTCTCTTCTGGTTTAGCGCTGCCTTTGGATTGGCGCTGGGTATGGCAGTGGCTTCCAAGCTGAACGCTTTCCCGCTGGCGATCCTGTTGCCCGGCGCGCTGGCGGTACGCTATTTCGGAGGCAAGGACGAAGTACATGAGCCGGATGATTCAGCCTCCCCGGCTGCCCGCCGGTCTTTCGAAGGCTTTCTCGCCAAAATGTTCGTGTTTATGGTGGTGGGCGCGCTGTTTTCCTTCCTGGCCTTCCGCGTTTTCCAGCCCTATGCTTTTTCCGGCCTGGGGCTTAACCCGAAATGGCTGGCAAATATCCAGGAACAGCAAGCCGACGCCAGCCCGAATGCCGGTTTGTTGTGGAATTTGCAATGGGCGCGCCGCACGCATCTTTATTCCTTCGAAAACCTGACCGTCTGGGGCCTGGGCCTGCCGCTCGGCATCCTTGCCTGGGCCGGTTTCCTTTGGATGGGCTGGCGCATGTTGAAAGGCGAGTGGCGCAAGCACATCGTCCTCTGGAGCTGGACGGCAATCTATTTTGTCTGGCAATCGCTCCAGTACAACCCGAACATGCGTTACCAGTTGCCCATCTACCCGCTGCTGGCGATGATGGCAGCCTGGGCGGTTTTCGACTGGGCCCGCCCGCGTCTTTCAGGATTGAAGCGCCTCAACTGGCGGGCGATCCTGGCCGGGACGGCTGGTGGGATCGTTCTGGTGTTGACCTTCGCCTGGGCGTATGCCTTCAGCCGCATCTACCTCCGGCCGGAAACACGTGTTGCTGCATCGGAGTGGATTTATCAAAATGTCCCCGGTCCCATCGACCTGCAGATTCAAACCCCGGCTGGGACGACTTACCAGCAGCCACTGCCTTTTCAGGCCGGCAGTGTTGTCCAGGCAAGTGCTCCTTATCAAATGGCTTTTACTGCGCAGGCAGATGGGACATTGGATCAAATCTTATTGCCGCATGTGACCAACCATATCCTGCGGGTCACCTTCCTGCAAAATCCATCCGCTCCACAGTCGGTGGCATCCGGCTTCATGCTGGTCACCCCCACTCTTAGTGGAGCAGTCGACCCGGCCTCGCAAAGATTGATTTTCGACCAGCTGCCCACTCTCTCTTCCCAGCAGAGTTATCTGATCAAGGTGGAAGTGCTTGATCCGGCATTTCAACTGGACCTGTGCGGCCCGCTGCAATTGTCGGTTGCGGCCTCCAACAGCCCGGTCAGCCAGATCATTGCTCCTTCGCCGCAGTGCATTGCGAGCGCCAACCAGCCCTACCAGGCCCAGTTTACTCCGCAAGCCGATGGGCCGCTGACGCAAATGACCTTCAGCCGTGTGGTGGATGTCAGCCCGATCCGGCCAGCAGACCCTGCACTTGCTGCTTTCCTCCGGGCAGGATTTTTCTCCCAACCAGGTTCTTGCCACTGCGTCGGTAACGGCGGATTTTGTTCCCACTGACGCCAACCCGCGCGGCAATCCTGTCAAACTGGTTCTTGACCATCCTGCCGCTCTCAAGCATGGGGTTACGTATTATCTGCGCTTTGATACAACCGGCATGGCATTGACCTTCATCGGCTCCGCCATCTCCAATGAGACGGATATTGACTGGAATTTGCCTTTCCGCCTGGATGGCTACGATGGTTTCAATGGCATCTATCGCGGTGACCTCAACCTGCAGGTCTACTGGAATGATGACGCCAATAAACTGGCGCGCTATGAGAGTTACCTCGGCCAGACCGATTACATCTTTATTCCCACCGCCCACCAGTATATGCAGACCACCCGCATGCCTGAGCGCTATCCCTCTGACGACCGCCTATTACCGCCATTGCTTGGCTGCCCGGCGGATAAGGATATCATCTGGTGTTACCGGGTGGCTGAGCCGGGTATGTTCAAGGGCAATCTCGGGTTTGACCTGGTGGCCACCTTTGAATATTATCCGACCATCGGCCCGCTGGTCATTAACGACCAGAATTCCGAAGAGTCCTTCACATTTTATGACCATCCGAAGGTGCTTATCTTCCGGAAGGATCCCAATTACAACCCGGCCCAGGTACAGGCCGTGTTGGGAGCCGTGGACCTGAGCAATGTTGTCCAGCTGACGCCCGGCCAGGCCGACCATTATAAGAGCCTGATGCTTCCTGCCGACCAGTTGGCAACCCAACAGGCCGGCGGCACCTGGTCGGACCTGTTCAACCGGGATGCCATCTATAACCGCTATCCCGGCCTGGGGGTTGTGCTCTGGTACCTGGTCATCTTTTTCCTCGGATTGTTTGCCTATCCGCTGGTGCGGGCGGCCTTGCCTGGCCTGGCTGATCACGGCTACCCGCTGGCGCGTATGGTCGGCCTGCTGCTCTGGGCGTGGTTGGCCTGGCTGGCTGGTTCGGTCGGACTCACCTACAGCAGGCTGACCATTGCCGTCTCTCTCGGGTTGATCATGCTGTTGGGTGTGTGGCAGGCCTGGCGTCAACGCGCGGAACTGAAACAGGAATTGAAGGAACGCTGGAAATACTTCCTGATGGTGGAAGGTGTCTTCCTTTCCTTCTTCCTGCTTGACCTGCTCATCCGCCTCGGAAATTCGGACCTCTGGCATCCTTCCAAGGGCGGCGAACGCCCGATGGACTTCGCATACTTTAATGCCATCCTGAAGAGCACCAGCTTCCCGCCTTACGACCCGTGGTTTGCGGGCGGCTATATCAACTATTATTACTACGGCTACGTCATTGTCGGGACGCCGGTCAAATTGCTTGGCATTGTCCCATCCATTGCCTATAACTTCATCCTGCCCACGCTGTTTGCCTGTGTGGCAGCCGCGGCTTTCTCGGTGGGCTGGAATTTCCTGCATGGCATTCGTGAGATGATCGGCCGAAAAACGGGAAAGATCCGAGGCATCCGAAGCCATTTCCGGGCCGCGTGCCTCCCTCTTTGATTCCCGTTTCATCGCCGGGATTTCCGCCTCCTCTGCCATGGTCCTGCTTGGCAACCTGGGCGTCGTTCGCATGTTGTACCAGGGTTTCCAGCAGGTCGCCGCACCCGGCGGATTGATTGATAAAGCCAATATCTTCCAGCGCATCTTCTGGACCATCGAAGGTTTCTTCATGGTGCTGGTTGGCAAAGATGCACCTGCCTTATGGATTCGGCGATTGGTATTGGAATCCCAGCCGGGTCCTGCCGGATTCTTCCGGCAGCCCCATCACGGAATTTCCACTCTTTACATTCATTTATTCCGACCTGCACGCCCATATGATCGCCCTCATGATAACCGTCCTGGCGATTGCCTGGGCGCTCTCCGTGCTGCTTGCCAGGGCCAGGTGGAAGAACCGCCTCGATACTGCCGCCGGCCTTCTTCTGGGTGGCCTGATCATCGGAGCGCTCAAACCCACCAATACCTGGGACTTTTACACCTACCTGATCCTGGGTGCGGTGGTCCTGGCCTATGCCGTCTGGCGCTATGCGGATATTTCCCGTTTCTCCATTGCTGCTCCGGACTGGGGCAAGCGGCTTTTATTGACCGGCGGTGCGCTGGTGGTTTTGGTCGGCGCCTCGCTCCTGTTCTATCAACCCTTCACCCACTGGTTCCTGCTCGACCCGACCTACACAAAAGTATCTTTCTGGACGGGCGGGCGTTCTGATATAACCTCCTATCTCACCCATTGGGGCGTGTTCCTGTTCTTCATTGTTTCCTGGATGGTCTGGGAGACGCGCCAGTGGCTGGCCGAGACGCCCGTCTCCGCCCTGCGCAAACTGCGGCCCTATCGTGACCTTATCATTGCCGGGCTGGTGATCTTTTTCCTGGTGTTGGTGCCCAGCAAGCCTGGGTGATGAGTTCCAGCCAGAATGTTCCCTGGAAGGGTATCACCATCCTCTGGCTGGCGCTGCCCCTGGCGGCCTGGGCGGCGGTGCTCTTATTCCGCCCCGGCCAGCCGGATGCAAGCGCCTGGTGCTGTTCATGGTGGGGACGGGCCTGCTGCTGACGATGGTCGTGGAAATCATCGTCATGGGCGGCGACATTGGGCGCATGAACACGGTTTTCAAGATCTACTATCAGGCCTGGGTCTTGCTGGGCCTCAGTGCTGCGGCTGCTTTCGGTTTCCTGCTGAATGAGTTCCGCAAATGGTCGCACGGTTGGCGGGTGGCCTGGCAGATTGCCGCCACTGCCCTGACGGCCGGAGCGGCATTGTTCCTTTTGATGGGTGGCATGGGCAAGATCCAGGACCGCATGGCCCCGAACTGCGCCGCATACCCTCGACAGCATGACCTACATGGACTATGCCACCTATAACGAACGTGGTACGGACCTGGACTTGAGCGCGGATTACCGCGCCATCCTCTGGATGCAGGATAACGTCAAGGGTTCGCCGGTCATTGCCGAAGCGCCCTCGGCCGGCATCCAGTACGAGTGGCTGAACCGGTTCTCGATCTATACCGGCCTGCCCGACGTGGTCGGTTGGGAATGGCACCAGGAACAGCAGCGCTTGATGTTTACCAATACCGTCAGGGCAGCGCGGCGTGGAAGAGGATGCTTTCTACGTTACGACCGGATATACAGGCCGCCCTGGATTTCATTCACAAATACAATGTCCGTTACATCATCGTCGGCCAGTTGGAGCGCGCCAAATACATGCCCGGCGGGTTCTCCAATCTTGTCCCGGCCGGCGGCGTGGATGGCCTGGCGAAATTCGAGACGTATAACGGGAAATACTGGCATTCCGTTTACCGGGATGGCAGTACGGTGATCTACGAGGTGAACCCGTGAGCGAATTCATCCTCCATGTTACCTCCCGGACCGCCTGGTCCGCTGCGCAAAAAAGCGGACAGTATTCCGCCGACTCGCTGGCAGGGCAGGGTTTCATCCATTGCTCCAAAGCCGGACCAGATTCTGCGCGTAGCCAAGCTTGTCTTATGCCGGTCAGCCTGGCCTGGTATTGCTGGTGATCGACCCGGCGCGTCTGACCTCGGAACTGCGCTGGGAGCCGGGCGTGGACCTGGCGACCGAACTTTTCCCCCACATCTATGGCCCGATCAATTTGGATGCCGTGGTGCATGTCATCGATTTCGAACCCGGCCTGGATGGGAAATTCCATTTACCCGCGTCTCTGGAATTTGCTGAACGCTGAGAGCTGCTGGCCTGATATGCTCCAATTCTTTCTCTGGTACCTTCTCATTACCCTGGTCGGCTGGCTGGCTTTCCCGCTGGCCTATCGCCTCTTCCCGGCGCTGGCGGACCGGGGCTTCAGCCTGGCGCGCCCGCTCGGGTTGTTGGTGTGGGGCTACGTTTTCTGGATGATGGCCTCGCTGGGCATCATCCAGAATGACGGCGGCGGGTTGCTGCTGGCGCTGATCGTGCTGGCGGCAGTTTCCGGGGCCAGTTTGTCGCAGGAAAGAGACGCGCGCAGCCCTGGGGGAGTGGATCAGGTCGAACGTTCGCATGATCGTCATTGTTGAGGTCCTGTTCTTCCTGGCTTTTGCCGCCTGGGCCTTTGTGCGCGCCTCCAATCCGAACATCGAAGTCTCGGGCGGGGAGAAGACCATGGAACTGGCCTTCATTAACGCCATTTTGCGTTCACCCACCTTCCCGCCGCACGACCCCTGGCTTTCAGGCTATGCCATTTCCTATTATTACTTTGGTTACGTGATGACGGCCATGCTGGCCAAAGCCACCGGCACGCTCGGCAGTGTGGCGCATAACCTGATGAGTGCCTTGATTTTTGCCTTGAGTTTCATCGGGGCATATGGGATTCTCTACAACCTGCTGGCTGTCTGGCGCAAGCGGCAGTCCGGCTGTACCTGCCAAAAGAGCCGGCGCAGGCCGGTGAAGGCCGGCCATCCTTTGGCCTGCCCCTGCTTGGGCCGCTTTTCCTGCTGTTTGTCTCCAATCTGGAAGGTTTCCTGGAAGTTCTGCATCAGATGGGACTTTTCTGGAAATTGAATCCGGATGGCACGGGCACTTCCGCTTTTTGGGCCTGGCTGGGAATAAAGAATCTGGTCGACCCGCCTGTCCAGCCGCTCGGAGTTGGTTCCGAACCGCTTCATCTGGTGGTGGCAGGCCTCGCGTGTCATCCAGGATTACGACCTGGCCCATAATTTTCGTGAGATCATTGACGAGTTCCCGGCCTTCTCCTACCTGCTTGGCGACCTGCATCCGCATGTTCTGGCCATGCCGTTTGACCTCCTGACGGTCGCCGTGGCGCTCAACCTGTTCCTGGGCGGCTGGAAAGGGGAGACGAATCTGCGCTTTTACCGGCTTTCCATTAATCCTGCCGGTCTGCTCTTTGGAGGCCTGCTCCTGGGTGGTCTGGCCTTCCTGAACACCTGGGATATCCTGGTTGGGTTTGCACTGCTGGCAGGCGCGTATATTTTGTCGCGGGCGCTGGAAAGTGGCTGGACCTGGGAACGTCTCAAGGACCTTTTTGCCATCAGCATACCGATGGGGCTGCTGGCGATCGTTCTCTACCTGCCGTTCTATGCTGGTTTCCAATCCCAGGCCGGCGGCATCCTGCCCAACCTGGACAGCCCGACCCGTGGGGCGCAATTATGGGTCATGTTTGGGCCGCTGTTCCTGGCATTGCTGGCCTACCTGGTTTATCTTTGGCGGGCGGAAAAACGCCCGGCGGACTGGAAATGGGGCTTCGGTCTGGCGGCGGGCCTGGTGGTTTTCCTGTGGCTTTTCTCCTGGGCATTGGCTTTCCTGGCCCTGTGGTTGAAACCCGGTGTGGTCTCAGGATTTGTTGATTCAGAGTGCTCGGGGAGTGTTGCGCTTTGTTTTACCCTGACCGCCCTGCGCCGCCTTTCTTATATTGGCGGCTTGTTGACCCTGCTGGGCCTGCTGGGCGTGGCGCTGGCGTTCCTGGTAAAGGTCGGGGATCGGAAATCGGAGACCGGAGAGCCGCGCGAATCGCTGGTCGGCCACCCGTTGCCTTTCGTTTTGCTGCTCATCACGCTTGGTGCCGTGCTTGTCATTGCGCCCGAATTTGTCTTCTTGCGGGATTTGTTTGTTAATCGCATGAATACCATTTTCAAGTTCTATTACCAGGCCTGGCTGATGTGGAGCCTGGTGGCGGCTTTCGGCGTGGCGGTGCTCTTGCAGAAACTGCGCGGGGCGTGGGGTTGGGTTTTCAGGATCGGCCTGGTGATTGTCCTGTTCATGGCGCTGGCCTATCCGGTTTTTGGCCTGCCTGACAAGACCGACGATTTCCAGTTGCCTGCTTTCGATCAAACTTTGAAAGCGGCGCAGGCTGCCGGGGATCCGGCTGCATTGCAGACCGCCGCGCGTGTCTGGACGCTGGATGGAGCGCAGTTGTTCCAGAGCCAATACCCTGATGATGCCGCCGCGGCGCGCTGGCTGTTGAATGCCCCGGAAGGCGTGATCGTCGAAGCCTTCAATAAAACCTCTTCTTATACCGATTATGCCCGCATGTCGACTTATTCCGGCGATCCCACCGTACTGGGTTGGTGGTACCATGAATGGCAGTGGCGCGGCAGCGTGGATGAACAGGTCTCCCCGATTAACGAACTTGACTTGTAAGGCGAATGATTCTTACGATCCCCGCCGGATGCGTTCTGATGACATCAGTTGCCTGTACGAAACGAATAGTTGGGATGTGGCCTCCGAGATTATTGCCCAGTACGATATCCGCTATGTGGTCATCGGGACGCTGGAGCGCCGGGACTATCATATCAACGAGCTCTCTTCCAGCAGCATCTCAACCCGGTCTTCCAGCAGGGCCAGGTGGTAATTTATGAAGTTCCGTAGTACCGACCGTAGTAACGACTTAAGTCGTTACTACGGTCGGTACTACCATGTTAAAATACGTCAATATGCGAAAATTCGAACCCACCCTCGAACATGCCTTCTATGCCCTGGCGCTTGCCATTGCCGATGGGCCTGCGTTTCGTGCAGCTCGGCGCGCTGCCGCTCTCCGATTACGAAGCGGACTGGGCGCTCCAGGCCCTGCGGGTCGTCCAGGGTCTCAAGCCGGCCATCGGCCCCAACCCGGCCTATGTTCACCTGACCGCCATCCTGTTCTATATCTTCGGCGCGACGAACTTCCTGGCCCGTTTCTGGCCGGCCCTGGCAGGCAGCGCCCTGGTCCTGGCTGCCTGGCCCTTGCGCGGCACGCATCGGACGCATCCCGGCGCTCATCCTGGCTTTTGGGCTGGCAATTGACCCCGGCCTGGTGGCAATGTCGCACCTGGCCGGCGGACCGATGCTGGCGATTACCTTCCTCGTCCTGACCGGCGCTGATTGTGGATGGACGGCCGCCGCGCCGCAGCCGGTTTCTTTGCCGGCCTGGCGCTGCTTTCCGGCCCTTCGGTCTGGCTTGGGCTGGCGGGGCTGGGGCTGGCCTGGGCATTCGGTTCGGGGGTTGGAAAAAAAGCACCCTGCGCAGGTTGAGAAGAAAGCCGCCTCGCCGGAGACAGTTGCGAGCCCCGCACGCTTCCGCCTGGAGGAATTGCGGGTGGCGCTTTTCTGGGCGATCGGGACACTGGTCATTGCCGGCAGCCTGTTCTTCCTTTCTCCAAAAGGATTGCCGGCATTTGTTGCCTCGCTGGGACTTTTCCTGCGCGGCTGGTGCACCCTTTCGGATGTCCAACTCTGGCGGCCATTGCTGGCGCTTCCGGCCTATGAAATCCTGCCGCTGGTATTTGGCGTTGCCGGAGCGGTGCGCGGTATTTTGAAGCGGGATACCGTTACCCTCCGCCTGGGCGATTTGGGCGCTGGTGGCGCTGCTGCTGGCTTTGATCTATCCCGGCAAACAGACCGGCGACCTGGTCTGGGCGCTCCTGCCCCTCTGGATGCTGGCAGCCATTGAATTGGGCCGTCATTTTGACTTTGCCGGGAACAATCTTTGGGAAGTGGCCGGCACCATCGCGGTCGTGGTGGCCTTCCTGGTTTTTGGCTGGCTCAATCTCGCCAGTATTACGAACATGGATTTGGGCAGTGACCTGGCCCACACCCGCCTGTGTGCTGCTGGCTGCCGTGGTGCTCCTGATTGTTTTGAGCATGTTGCTGGTGGGGACGGGCTGGTCTGTCTCTGTGGCGCGCCTGGGCGGGGTCTGGGGCGGCGTGATCGTATTGACGCTTTTCACCATTGCCATGACCACCGGCGCCGCCGGCCTGCGCCAGCCGTTGACCGTTGAACTCTGGCAGCCGGAGCCGCGCACCGGCCGGGTGGATGTTATTGCTGAATGTTGCCACCCAGATTTCGGATTTGAACCGTGGCGATGCGGCCCAGTTGCCGCTGACCATCCTCAACGAAGACTCTCCGGCATTGCATTGGCTGTTCCGTGACTGGCAGGTGCAGGATGTCAGTGCGCTGGCTCCGGATGCCACTCCTGCGTTGATTATTACCCCATCCGGAAATCTGAGCCTGTCGGCGAAATATCGCGGCGAGCCGCTGGTGCTGCATGAAACGGCTGCCTGGGATAAGGCCACTTCCGTCGGATTGGTTGAAATGGTTCATATATCGCCAGTTGCCGGTGCAGCAGGATAACGTCATCCTGTGGGTGCGTAGTGACCTGATGCTCGACAGCCAGGATATTTCACCCGCTCCTGCTCCCTAACTCCTGTTCTCTCCTCTCTATTCTCTTCTCTCTATGCCTATTCCAAATATCATTGCCATTGACGGCCCGGCAGCTTCGGGCAAATCCACCCTGGGGCGGCGGCTGGCTGATTCCCTCGGCTATCTCTTCTTTGACACCGGTGTTATGTACCGTGCCGTCACCTGGGTCACTCTCCAGCATGGCGTGGAAGTGCAGGATGAAGCCGCCGTGACACACCTGGCCGAAACGGTCCAGATCGATGTGCGCCCGCCCTCGAAAGAGGATGGCCGGGCCTGCGATGTACTGGCCGACGGCATCGATATCACCTGGGAAACGCGTACTCCCGAAGTGGAAGCCAATGTTTCCCCGGTCTCGGCCTACCGGGGTGTGCGCCAGGCGCTGGCCTCCCAGCAACGCCGCATCGGCTTGCGCGGACGGGTGGTCATGGTGGGGCGCGACATCGGCACGGTCGTCCTGCCGGAAGCCGACCTGAAGATTTACCTGGATGCCTCGGCGGAGGAACGCGCCCGCCGGAGATATACCGAGATCATCAATCGCGGCGGAAAAGCGGATTATGAACAGATCCTGGCCGGGGTGCGCATGCGGGACGAAATCGACTCGACCCGCGCCTTCTCGCCCTTGCGGGCTGCCGGGGATGCCATTATCCTTGATTCTGACAAGTTGAATGCGGATGAAGTTTTTGCAAAAGTGGAGGCTTTATGCCGGTAGAACAATATCATTTGGCATGGTGGCGGCGCTGGCTGGCCCGTCCCTTGATCCGTGGTGTACTCCGCCTGCTTTTTCACATCCTTGCGCCGGTGAAGATTACCGGCAAGGAAAATGTCCCATTGCATACGCCCTATATTGCTGCCATCAACCATGTCTCCCTGTTCGAAGCGCCGTTTGTGGGTGTGTTCTGGCCGGAGCAACTGGAGGCCCTGGGGGCCTCGGATGTTTGGGATCGGCCCGGACAGAACATCCTTGCCCGCATGTGGGGCGGCATCCCGGTCCACCGGGGTGATTATGATCGCGCCGCCGTGGACGGCGTTGTTTCAGCCTTGCGCAGCGGCTACCCGCTTTTGATGGCCCCCGAAGGGGAACGTTCGCATAAGCCGGGCATGCAGCCGGCCAAACCCGGCATCGCCTTCATTGCCGAGCAGACCGGCCTGCCGGTTGTCCCGGTCGGTATTGTTGGCACAACGGATGATTTCTTTCAGAAAGCTTCCAAAGGCAAACGCCCGCAGTTGGAGATGCACATTGGCAAGCCTTTCCACCTCCCGCCGGTGGAAGGCAAAGGGGCCGAACGGCGCGAGTCCCGCCAGCGCAATGCTGACCTGGTGATGCGCCACATTGCCGGATTGCTGCCCGAGGAATACCGCGGCGTCTATGCCGAGAATGCCATCTTCCCCGATTCCGAAACCAAACTAGTTTGACCGAATCCCCCCCCTCGGTTATAATTGCCACCCGTCCCTATCCCGTGACGGGACCGGGACTGATCTGAAAACCCCGGCGGGTACATCCGCTGTTTGGTGTTTTAATAATTATTTTCGAGGTAGTGAATGGCAACAAAACGTACTTATCAACCCAGGATCCGGCGGCGCGTGCGCGTGCACGGCTTTCGCCAGCGCATGTCCACTGCCGATGGCCGCCATGGTGCTCAAGCGGCGGCGTCTGAAAGGCCGCCTCCGCCTGACCGTCCGCAGCAATAATCATGTAAAGCACGTCCGCTGGTAGGAGTTCGGCAGCGCGGCGGAATAATGTCCGCGCAGGATAATGCAGGCTGCAGGTGAAACGCGCTTTCGCCTGACCAGGTCAACCGATTTCAAGCGGGTGCGGCGTTCCGGCAAGTCGTATGCCCACCCGCTTGTTGTATTGTATGTCTTGAAATCGGACCAGGTCGGGTGTGCGTGTGGGGGTGAGCGCCGGTCTGGCGGTCGGGAATGCCGTCAAGCGCAATCGGGCCAAGCGCCTGCTGCGGGCGGCGATGAACGGACTTTTGCGGACAAACCGCCCACGGATCCGACTTGCTGCTGATCGCTCGTTCCCCTCTGCCCGATGCGGACCTCCTGCAAACCCGCGCAGCCTTAACCAATTTGCTTAAGCGAGCTGGTCTCCTTACTCAAACCCATGACGCTTGAACATCTGCCCAGTGATTATTCCAATGAGCCGCGCCTGCGTGACCTGCCCCGCACCGTCTGGAACTGGCCGCGCCTGGTGCTGCTGGGACTCATCCGCTTGTACCAGATGACTTTTTCCAGGACCCTGCCTCCCGATACCTGCCGCTTCTACCCGTCCTGTTCGCACTATGGCTATCAGGCGGTCTACAAGTTCGGCGTGTTGAAGGGCGGGGTCATGGCGGTCTGGCGGGTGTTGCGCTGTAACCCGTTTAATCCCGGGGGTTACGACCCCGTTCTGTAGGAGAATAACTGCTCCATGAAGAAAAAATACCTTGTTTTGATCGGCCTGTTGCTGCGCCCTGGCCGTGGTCTTGAGCGGGTGTGCCGCCGGCCTGACGGCCTCTTCCTGGCCTGCCATGACTGCGGATGCCAAGAATGCCTATCTCGCCGGAGGCCCATACGTCTATGCGGTAAACCTGCAGACCGGCGCGCAAGTCTGGCGTTTCCCCAGCTTCGGCTTCCACGGCCAACCCCTTCTATGCCACCCCGGTGCTGACACCCGACGGGCAATTGATTGTCGGCGGGTTCGACAAGAAACTCTACAGCCTCAACCCGCAGACCGGCCAGTCCAACTGGCAGTTCACAGATGCACATGACCGCTAGTATCGGCGGCGTATTGGTGGCCAATAATATGATCTATGCTCCCAATGCCGATTACAACCTCTATGCACTGGATCTGAAAGGGCAGCTCCAGTGGACCTTTGCGGCCGACCAGTCCATTTGGGGCGCACCCGTTTCGGATGGGACCAATGTCTACTTCGGCACGCTTGGGACGGAAAGTGTACGCCGTCGATGCCAAAACCGGCAAACAGGTCTGGATGCAGGTTTTGGACGGAGCCGTGCTGGGTTCCCCGGTGCTCGGGAGCGGGAATGACTCTCTACGTCGGAACGTATGGTGGCACGCTCTACGCCCTGAACACTGCCGATGGCAAGACGCTCTGGTCGAAACCGGCTTCATCCTGGATCTGGGCTGGCCCGGTCTCGGACGGGACCAATTTGTATGTTGGCGATGCCAATGGCAAGCTCGTTGCTTACCCGGCTCTCCGGTGGCAACAAGCTCTGGGAACAGGATTTGAATGGAGCCATCGTTGGCTCTCCCTGTCTCTGCGGTGGTAATATTGTCGTTGGAACCGAAGCCGGGACGGTCTATTTCATTGACCCGACCGGCAAGATCCTCCAGACCATTTCGCTCTCGACGAATCATGAAAGTGTATGCCACCCCTGCGGCCGCCGGGACCCTGGCCCTGGTTGCGCCCACGGGTGGTGCCAGTACCGACCCGGTCCTGGTGGCCATTGATGCCGCCGGGGCTACCAAGTGGTCGTTCATTCCCCCCAAATAGGATGTGATGTATGTGGGAAACAATCATAGTTACCCCTTTTACAAATGCCCTGCTTTTCATCTATAAGCTGATTGGTGGAAACTTCGGGGTTGCAATAATCCTGTTCACCATCCTTATCCGCCTGATCACGCATCCTTTGATGGCCTCGCAGATCAAGGGCAGCACCAAGATGCAGGAAATGCAGAGTTCGAAGGAATGGCAGGATATCCAGAAGAAGTATAAGGATGATAAGGAAAAACTGGCCCAGGAGCAGATGAAATACTACAAGGAGATTGGGTATAACCCCATGTCCTCCTGCCTGCCGTCCTTGATCCAGATTCCGCATCATCTTCGGCCTGTACCAGAGCATCATGCGTGCCCTGGCGGCTTCGCCTGCGCAGTTGCTCATCCTGACCCGCACGGTCTATTCCTTCTTCCATGTCGGCGACCTGGTGCCGCTGAACAGCAATTCCTTTGGATGAACCTGGGCCAGCCGGAGCGGGTCTATATGTTCGGTTATGGCATCCCGGTGCTGGCGGTCATCGTGGCGCTCACCACCTATGTCCAGTCCAAAGTGACCATGCCGGCCTCCACCAACCCGGGCGACCAGGGCGCCATGATGGGCAAAATGATGGCGCTCTATATGCCGCTCCTGCTGGGTTACTTTGCCCTGACCTTTGCTTCCGGCCTTTCCGTTTATTTCATCACCGGCAACCTGGTCGGTATTGCGCAGTATGCCCTGCTGGGAAAGGTTAACTGGCGTGCTTTGCTGCCGGGTCAGAAACCTGCTCCGGCGCTGGCGACGAGGAAAAAATGAACGAACATACCACCCTTGAAAAGATTGCCCCAAATGTCGAAGAAGCCATCGCGCAGGGCCTGGCCGAACTTGGGCTGGACAAGGCTGCCGTGGATGTGGAAGTGTTGGATGAAGGCAGCCGGGGCTTGTTGGGCATTGGCGGGCGCCAGGCGCGTGTCCGCCTGACGGTCAAGCAGGCCCAGACCTGAACCCGCGGCTGGCCTGCCTGAAAAACCGGAAAAGCCCCCGGCTCGCCGCGCAGCCCCGCGCCATCGAAGGCGCCGAAGCCACCGAAGCCGATTTCAGCGTCTTGGATGACAATCTCCTGTTCGTCTCGCGCCAGACCGTGGCCGAATTATTGGAGAAGATGAAAGTCCCGGCCCGCGTCGAAGTCCGCTACGGTGACCCGGATGAAGAAGGCCAGCGCCCCGTCCTGGTGGATATTCATGGCGATGACCTGGGTGTCCTGATCGGCCGCCGGGCCGAGATCCTGAATGCCATGCAGTACATCGTCAATCTCATCGTCAGCAAGCAGGTGGAGCACTGGGTCCAGGTGGTCGTTGACGTGGAAGGCTACCGGGCCCGCCGTGAACGCCAGTTGCGCCAGATGGCCAACCGCATGGCCGACCAGGCCATCAAGACCGGCCGCCGCCAGGTGCTCGAACCCATGCCCGCCTCCGAGCGCCGCGTCGTTCACCTGGAACTGCGCGACCATCCCAATGTGGCCACCCAGTCCATCGGCGAAGAACCCGCCCGCAAAGTCACCATCGTTCCGAAATAGTATTATGTAAGGGATTGTCTACAAAAAGACAGTCCCCTTTTTTATCTCCCACTCAAGGCTGTCCAAAAAGATATCTTTCTGCTTTTTGGACAGCCCTTTTAATTATGAAAATTGCCATTTCCTTGAATGATAAACAGCCGAAAATATTCTAAAGCATACAGAAGATTGGATAATCCCCATCTCTGTTCTAACCTATTCTTGCACCTTTTTGAATGACATCGTAATAGTCGCCGTTAGTTAAGTTCTGCTACCAAAATCTTATATTTGGAATGTGATATCGCAACTATCTGCATATTACCATTAGTGCAAAATAACAACCCTATCACAAAATTTGATAGTCTCCCTCATATGATACGGGTGTGGCTTGTTCGCTGCTCGGCCTCCGCGCGGAAGACCAGGTCACCTTACACTACATGAAAGGCGCACTTTTTGAGAATCTGATCATCAATGAGTTCATTAAGCACAGTTTCCATAGCGGCGGGAATCGCCAGCCATATTTTTGGCAGGACAACCATGGCAAAGAGATTGATTGCCTGTTGGTGGATGGTGAAAAAATCACACCGGTTGAGACCAAATCGGGCAAAACGATGTCCACCAGCTATTTTGACAATCTCAAATACTGGTGACAATTGGCAGTTCTTCCGGAAGATCAAGGCTATGTGGTCTATGGCGGAGAACAATCCATGCAAGCCAGATCTGGTGCATTCATCGGTTGGCGAGAACTGGAGCAAATTCCAGATTAATAGATTCTTGTCAAGGCATTACCACGACCATCCCTGCGCGGCATATTTCCGATTTACAGGTATAAATTCAGGCCGCGGATGTAGGCTTGTAAACCAATGCACCGGCGCTTCGTGCGCTGGCGTGGGCGATGCAGGCTCGAGGCCTGCTCGCCTGACGCCTTCCAGAGATTGAGGGCGTTTTTTTGTTGTAATGACAAAAAACAACACTATAATATCCAAAAATCGTCGGGGCGATCTGGGCCGACTTGGTGGTGTAACAGCGTCTCTGGCTGCGGCTCGGTGATAGTGGTGTTGCCAGCTATGGCTTGCCCCGCGGCGGTGCTGCGCGAGCAGTGTGCGGCCTGGGCAGCCACTGCGAACGCCTGACAGCGGACGCCCCCAGCCTCGCCCTCGGCCATAATGCCTGGCCGCGGCTCCTGCGGTTGTGCTGCCATCCTAATCCTCATCGCGTTGGTGTCAGATTCGAAAAAATCAGGTTCACATTATAATCAACCGTGTGACTTCAATTCGCCCATCTATTTCCAACCAGGCTATTCATCGCGAATTTCGCGCGAATTTTATCCACCTGTTTTTTGATATGGCCTGGTTCGGCATTCTCAGTGGAACAGCAATAAATTTCCTCAGTGTATACGCTGCTCGCCTTGGCGGGAGTGGTTTCCAGATTGGCACGCTGGCGGCGACTTCAGCGTTCGTCAATCTTATCCTGGCCATTCCTGCCAGTCAGGTATTAGAAAAGCGCGCTGTTGAGCGGACTGTCTTCTGGTCCTCCGTGCTTTACCGGATCGGATACCTTTTGTGGATTCCGTTGCCCTGGCTCTTTGCCAACCAGGGTCAAATCTGGGCTTTGATCACTATAACCTTGCTGATGGGTATCCCCTTGACCGTGCAAGCAATCGGTTTCAACACTCTGTTCGCGGCATCTGTCCCGATGGAATGGCGAGCGACGGTTGGCGGAACCCGCAATTTGGTCTATTCGGTCACCTACATGCTCTCTGCCTTGGGTGCCGGTTGGCTCCTTGTCCACTTGGCGTTTCCTGTTGGCTATCAAGTCGTGTTTGGAATCGGCGGCTTTGCCGCGATGATGAGTTGCGCCCACCTGTTCTTTGTCCGGAGTCTGCCTTCCGGGTCAATCACGCCGGAACAACTTCCTTCGCCTGTTCAAGCCGATACCAAAAAGCCGACCGTGCTCCGTAACTGGCGGATCAGCCTGCGTATGGACATCTGGCGGACACCGTTTGCCGGTGTTCTGCTTGCCATGTTGGGACTCCATCTAACCCAGTATTTGGCCATACCTCTGTTTCCGCTTTTCTCGGTCAATGCCTTGCACCTGACAGATCAAAACATTGGTATTGCCACAGCGCTCTATTATTTGACCAGCATGCTCGGCTCGATCCGGGTAAACCGGGTTGTGCGCCGGCTTGGCCACCGTAAAGTCACAGGCATCGGGTTTATGATCATGAGTTTATACCCTGGGTTGATGGCCTTCGCTCATTCAGCTTATTGGTATTACTTTGTTTCGGTCATTGGCGGATATTCATGGGCCTTGTTAGGCAGTGCCTATATAAACTACGTTCTGGAGAACGTTCCTGAAAATGATCGACCAGCACACCTGGCCTGGTACAACATCGTTTTGAATGTCTCCATCCTGGCTGGTTCATTGGCCGGTCCATTTATTGCAGGTTTCATTGGTCTGGCGGCGGCTCTCTTCGTCGCCGGTGTACTACGCTTGGTAGCCGGGTATGTTCTTTTCAGAGGAATATTCGGCTGGCAAAGAATCCAGGATATCTCTCCACACAAGTGAGGGTAGCATCTCCGTTTTGTCCGGCAAGAGATAATCAATAATGATAGCGCCCTCCATCTCTGGAAGGCGATTTTTTGTGTGGCTGACAAAATTAGCGTGATAATGGGAAGGGTTTCACCGGCTTCGCCGCTGGGCGCTAAATGTATTTCAAGATGAGGTAATATGAATTCATAATTGCTTGAAGGGAAAGTCGCATTAGTTACTGGCGCAGCAAAGGGGATCGGAATGGTGAATAATCCCTGTGTCGGGATTCCTCATCCCCCGCCCCTTCCTCTTCTTCCTTTCTTACCCGGCACTCAACTTATATCGCCTGCCCCTTGAACTGGCTCAGGTACAAATGGTGGTAAAAGCCGCGCTTATCCAGCAGCTCCTGGTGCGTACCCTGCTCGACGATCTCGCCATTGTTGATCACCAGCACATGGTCGGCGTCCCGGATGGTGCTCAGGCGGTGGGCAATAACGAAGCTGGTCCGGCCGGCCATCAGGCGCAGCAGGGCCTTCTGGATGCGCGCCTCGGTGCGCGTGTCCACGCTGCTGGTCGCCTCATCCAGGATCAAGATGGCCGGATCGGCCAGAATGGTGCGGGCGATCGAAAGGAGCTGTCGCTGCCCCTGGCTGAGATTGCTGGCGCGCTCGCTCAGGTTCGTCTGGTACCCCATGGGAAGCTGGCGGATGAAGTGATCCGCATCGGCCATCTCGGCTGCCCGGATGCATTCTTCATCGGTGGCATCCAGCCGTCCAAAACGGATGTTGTCCATCACCGTGCCTGAAAACAGGAAAGTATCCTGCAGCACCAGCCCCAGATCCTGGCGCAGGTCCTCCTTGCGAATGTTGCGAATGTCCATGCCGTCGATGGAGATTTTTCCATCTTGGATTTCGTAGAAGCGGGTCAGCAAATTGACGATGGTCGTCTTCCCGGCGCCAGTCGGCCCGACCAGGGCGACAATCTGCCCGGCTTTGGCTTCCAAGGTCATATCCTTGATGATCGGCGCATCCGGTAGGTATCCGAACCTGACGTGCTCGAAGGTCACATCGCCCTTGATGGTCTTGAGCGCGATGGCATCGGGCGGATCGGGAATTTCAGGTTTCGTATCGATGATCTCGAACACGCGCTCGGCCCCTGCCAGGGCTGCCTGAATGGAGTTATAGATGTTGGAGATCTGGCGCAAAGGCGAAACGAAGTTCTGGCCATAGTTGATGAACGCGGCGATCATGCCAATGGTGACCAGGTTCCTCAATGCCAGCCAGCCGCCCAACCCTGCCAGGACGATCACGAAGAAGTTCCCCAACACATTGGTCAACGGCATCAGCAGCAGGGCATAGCTGTTGGCATATACACCCGCTTTATAGACCGCATCGTTGTGCTTGTCGAACTCTTCGATGGCAGATTCATTCCGCCGAAAGGCCTTGATCACTTTCTGTCCGCTGATCGTCTCCTCGGCAATGGCATTGAGCCCGCCCAGGTGGAACTGCAGATCCTGGAATCCTTTGCGGGTGTACTTGGCCACGAATTCGGAGAACCAAATCATGATCGGAACCACCAGCAGGGTGGCCATGGCCAGCCAGGGATTCAGCACGAACATGGTGATCAGGATGCCGATCATGGTCAACAGGCCGGCGATCAGCGAAACCACATTTTGAGAGACCGCCTGGTTGATGGCATCGATATCGTTGGTCAAGCGGCTCATCAGGCCGCCCGCCGGATGGGTATCGAAGAACCCGATGGAAAGCGTTTGCAGGTGTTGGAAGAGGTCCCGCCGCAACAGCTTCAAGGCATCCTGTGACACGCGCGCCATAATCCAACTGGCAATGGCCTGGAAAAGATTGTTGGCCACATAGGCGCCCAGCATATAGAGCGCCATTCGCACCAAGCCGGTCGTATTATTGCCGCCGATGAAATCATCGATGGCCTTGCCCATATAATACGGAGCCAGCAAGCCTAACAGGGTGTAGATGAGCACGAAGACCAGCACCAGCGCCATGGTGAGTTTGAACGGCTTGAGGTAATCCAGCAGCCGTAGCATGGCCCGGCGAGGGTCGTTGGCTTTTTCGTACCGGGTAGGCCGGCCCGGGCCACGCGTCGCCAGCCTGTTCCGCAAATCGTTGGTTGTTTGAGATCCGCTTTGAAAGGACATAGGTTAATTCTCAACTACTTCCAGGCTGGCTTCTTCCGCCTCTTCTTCACGCACCCCGCCCCCAAGCTGGGAATCGTAAATCTCCCGGTATACCGGGCTGGTTTCCATCAGCTCGCTGTGCGTGCCTTCCGCTACGATCTGGCCCTTATCGAGGACGATGATCTTATCCGCGTTGAGGACGGTACTGATGCGCTGGGCCACCACGAAAGAGGTGCGGTCATGCATGATGTCCGTTAAAGCATCCTGGATCTTGGTCTCGGTCTCGACATCCACCGAGCTGGTGCTGTCGTCGAGGATGAGAATATCGGGTTGGGTGATGATGGCACGGGCAATCGCGATGCGTTGTTTTTGCCCGCCGGAGAGGTTCGAGCCGCGCTCTTCGACGTGGCTATCATACCCTTGGGGCAGCGACATGATGAAATCGTGCGCCTGGGCCGCCCTGGCCGCGGCCACCACCTCTTCATCCGTCGCCGAAGTGCGCCCATAACGGATATTGTCCCGGATCGTTCCCGAGAAAAGAACGGTCTCCTGGGGAACGATGCCCACCCGGGAAAGCAGCGAATCACCCTTCAATTGGCGTACATCGATCCCGTCCACGGCGAGGCTGCCACGCGAAACGTCATAGAAACGCGGGATCAGGTTGACCAGGGAACTCTTGCCAGCGCCGGTAGCGCCAAGGATGGCGATCGTCTTGCCGGGCTCCGCTACCAGGTTGATCCCGTTCAAGATCGTGCCATCCGTGCTGCCGTTGTAATGAAAGGAAACATCCTTGAAAACCACACTGGCTTGCGTGGATTCGGGCAGGGTCATTCCGTCCGTCCGTTCTTCGACTTCCGGAACGGCGTCCAGCACCTCATTGATACGCCGGGCCGAAGCCAATCCATTGGCCCAGGCAATTGCCACCATCGACATTTGAATGAGGGGATTCAGGGTGGTTATCAGGTAGTTGATGAAGGCCACCAGTTGGCCAACCGTCATGCTGCCTTTGATCGTATCCAGGCCGCCTGCCCAGATACCATAGACCAGGCCGATATTGATTAGCAGCGTCAACGCAGGTGTCATGGTGGAGCTGAACTGCATCACCTTGACCATGTTGCGGGTATAGTCCTCGTTGGCGCCCTCGAACCGTTGGCTTTCATGTTCGCTGCGTACGAAGGCCTTCACCAACCGGGAACCCGCGATATTTTCCTGCAGGACGGTATTCAGCCAGTCCAGTTTTGCCTGGATGATCTGGTAGAACGGCTCCATGCGCAAGCTGAAAAACACCAGCACCGCCGTGGTGACCAGGAGAAGCGGCACAATGCTCAAGGCAAGTTGGTGGTTGGTCAGGTACATCAGGGCGATGCTGCCGATCAGGGTCAGGGGCGCGCTGGCGCCGATCCGCAGGGAGACCTGGACAAAGCGCTGGACAGCATCGGCATCGTTGGTCATCCGCACCATCAACATGCCGGTGCTGAAGCGATCCAGGTTGCCATAGGAGAATTTCTGGATCTTGAGGAAGATGGCCTTGCGGATATCCCGTGAGACGCTTTGGCCCACCCGCACCGAATCGATGCTGCTGCCGATGGCCACCAGGGTATCCAGGATGGTGATGCCGATCATGATACCCGAGGTCGTCAGGACCATATTCAGGTTGTTCTTCTTGATGCCTTGATCGATGATCTGTTCCACCAGGCGAGGGATGGAAAGGTCCATGCAGACCCTGAGGAACAGCAAGACCAGAGACCATACCGCCAGTTTCCGATACGGTTTGACAAATGACAATATTTTATTGATCGTATCCATAAATTGTAGATGGTATTCCGGGAATTTAGGAAGTTAGAGAAAGGCCTTTTTCATCGGCTCCAATCCCTGCAGCATGCAGTTCAGTTCGTCCGGCGTCAGGGCTGCCAGCTTGTTCATGATCCACTTGCGATTCTCGGCATAGGCCGTGTTGAGCAGCTCGGCGCCTTGATCGGTCAGTTCCAGCCTCACATACCGGCGGTCGCCGGTGCGTTCCTGGCGGCATACGAAGCCCTTCTCCACCAACAGCTCCACCGATTTGCTTACCGCCGAGCGGCTGATCTGGCGGGCGTTGGCCAGTTGACAGACCGTATTATTCCCGCGCCGGATGTGTCGCAGAATGTGGAACTGTTCCACCGTGATATTGGATCGAGAGGTGGCAACGCCGCGCAAGTTGTTCCGCACACGATCCCACACGGTCGGAACGGTTTCCCAAAACCGTTCCACAACCTGGCTCAGATTTTCTTCCATTCCTTCTCCTTTTTGTGGGTTTATACTTTCATCCTCTTACTATCAGCCTCCTAAATAGTTAACTATCATAACCATTATATTGCGACAGTAATTTTCCGTCAATGGTACGAACGCTAATTTATGAGAATTTGATTATAAAATTCTTTATTATCTAGTTCGGAAAACATTCCTAGATTACCTGAATTTTATTGTGGGAACTGCCGGGGCGTGTCGGAAAATGTTCTGGTGAGGATTTCCATGGCGCAGGTGAGGGCGCTTAGGTCCTGCGCTGTCAATGAGAGCATCTGGCTCTTCATTCATTCCCGGTTCTTTCCCCAGATGGCATCCAGGAGTACATTGCCCGACCCGGTCAATTCGAGCGGGATGTTGCGCCGATCCTGGGCATTCTGCCGCCGGCAGAATTAGGTATCTATTTATCCGGTATGGGCAAACGGGTGATGATCGTCGTCCCTTCGCCGGCTTTGCTCTCGGCCCAAATGCGGCCGTTATGCTTCTCAACAATCGATTTTGCAATGGCAAGTCCCAAGCCTGAACCAGCTTCATTGCGCTGGCGGGACGGATCCGACCGGTAAAACCGGTCAAAAACACGCTCCAGTTCGTCTTCCGCAATCCCCGGGCCGCTGTCATGAACCCTGACCTCCAGGCTTTCGGCGACCACCTGGGCGGAAATTATTACACGCCCCCCTTCCGGTGTGTAAATAAGGGCATTGTCCACCAAGTTGCTCAAAACCTGTACCATCCGGCCCGGGTCTGCGGAAATTTCGGGCAAGCCAGGTTGCACCTGCAGCTCGATGGCAATATTCTTGCCTGCGGCATGCTGCTTATGCATGATCTGGACCTTTTCGAGCAGCTTTGCCACGGAAACAGGTTGAAACTCAATCGGAAGTTCGCCCGCATCTGCCCTTGAAAGGGTTCGCAAATCTTCGATCAGGCCATCCAGTCGTTCGACCTCGTCGCGGATGATCTCGAAGGATTCGAGCGAGGGCGGCAAGACACCATCATGGACTGCTTCCGCATGTCCCATGATAACGCTGACCGGTGTGCGCAATTCATGCGCAATATCGGCGGTCATCTGCCGGCGCAATTTCGTCGAACGTGCCAACGCCTCATTCATCCGGTTGAATGAGGCCGCCAGTTCACCCAGTTCATCGCGGCGAGCGGACGGGAACCTCCTGCTGCAACTGGCCGGCCGAAATGGCGTGCGTGGCAGCGGTCAACTCGCGGATCGGACGCGTCAGGGTACGCGAGAGCAGGAAGGCCAGTAGCAGCCCCACTGCAATGACGCCAATCGCGATCAGCGTATCTACCTGCCTCACGCTGTTCAGGAAGGCCGACTCAGCCGGGTTTACGTTAATGGTCGGCTGCCTGGTTACCATGGTTCCCACGACCTTTCCGTTTACTCTTATGGGGTTGCCATGTTGAACGACCGATTGCGGCAACAGGTCGCCAACATTATCGCCAATCCCTGCCAGCACAACACGATCACTGCTATCCACCAGGGAAAAAAACCGCCCCCCTCCTGAAAACAGGCGTGGTGGAGAAGCTTGTCCAGGAGCCAACAGCGCCGTATCAACCCCCGCCCAGGTTCCATTTTCACTGTAAAAATTCGCCAATGCTGTAATAATGTTATTCTGGTTTTGATTAAATAAATAACTCCTGAATTCCCGCTCGGTTTCCCAGCGGGAAGATAGCAAGATCAGTATGACACTGAGCACGCTGATGGCCAAAAATGCAAGTAATAATTTGAGGGTGATCGAGCGCATGGGATTCACTGTCTGACGAAGCGATAGCCCACGCCGTAGACGGTCTCGATATAGTGGGGAGCGCTGGGGATCGGCTCGATCTTGGCGCGTAGGTTTTTGACGTGCAGGTCGATGGCGCGCTCGTAGCCTTCATAGCGGACGCCCTGCAGGATATCCAGCAGGTCCAGGCGGGAGTAGACATGCCCTGGCGCAGACATCAGGGCCGCCAGCAGGTCGAACTCAGACGGGGTCAGGTCGACATAGCGGTCCGCCACCTGGACAGCGTGGGCGCTGCGGTCGAGGACGATATCGGCCGCATGCAGCACCTTGCCGGCCGGTTCTTTCTTGCCGCTGCGCCGCAGGACCGCCTTCACACGCGCCATCAATTCCCTCGGGCGGAAGGGTTTGGTCATGTAGTCATCCGCACCCGACTCCAGCCCGACCACTTTTTCGTCGCTGTCCACCCGGGCGGTCAACAGGATGATCGGGGTATCATGCTCCACCCGGTAGGCGCGCATGAATTCATAGCCGTCCATTTCAGGCATCATGATGTCCAGGATGATCAGGTCGGGTTCCTGCCGCTGGGCAACGGACAAGGCTTCCTGCCCATTTGCGGCGGTCACCACCCGGAAGCCGCTCTGGGTCAGGTAGCTCTCGACCAGGGAGACCAGGCGGGGCTCATCATCCACGACCATTACCGTTTTAGCTGCGCTCATTTTTGCCAGTTTCATCAGGTTACATACTTCAGTATATCAAATCATCGATCCTGCGAGAACTGAATATCCATCGAGCGGGCAACCCGGTTGGGTGCCAGTGGGGTTGCCCGTTTCAGCCAAAGCTACGACCCGGCGGTCTTCTGCAAGTATGCGATCAGGGCGTCCATCAGGGCCGTCGGGATGCGGTTGGCACTCTGCGCCCGCAGGGCTGCCTGGGTCGCATTCGGGGTCGGCCGGGTCGTGGTGCCGGCCCCACCGGTACCCGGAACGCCGCCACCGCCGCCACCACCCGGGAAGCCGCCACCGCCGCCACCGGCGAAGAAGCCACCGCCGCCGCCTCCGCCACCCCCCGGGCGGGGTGTAAACCTGAAGCCGGGCGTGCCGCTGGCGCCGCCGTTATTGGTCACTCCCAGGCTGGCCATCTCGGTGAACATGTCCTGGCGGGTCAGCTTCATGGCGGTGATTGCCTGGACCTGGGCGGGGGTCATGGTGGTCTGGATCTGGGAGACGACGGCATCGATCTCGGCCTGCGCCGCCGTATTGCTGCTGGTCAACTGGGCGTAGGCCTGCCAGAGCGGCACCAGGGCCGCGGCAGTCTGCGCATCCACGGCGTTGGCGGTTCCTTGCAGCTTGAGTGTGCCGATCAGCAGCGACTCGGCCATGGGCAGCGGCTGGGTCAGGTTGCGGGCAGCGGGTGTGCCGTTGGCTGCAAAGCCGCCTGAACCGCCGCTCGTGCCGCCCGCTGTAGTGCCGCCAGTCGTGGAGGTGGGAGCTGATTTGGCGCCGCACGCCACCAGGATGACCGCCAGGATGACGATCACGGCCGCCAGTGGAAAGATGAATTTCTTCGTTTTCATAGGTTTTTTTCCTTTTGTTGTTTATTCATGCCGCAAGGCATCGATCGGGTCGAGTTGGGCGGCCTGGTTGGCGGGGTAATACCCGAAGAAGGCGCCCACGGCGGCGGCCGAGAAGAAGGCCAGGAAGATCGAGTTGGGTGCGACGACGGTCTTCATGGTGCCGACTGCGCCGAAGATCCACGCCCCCCCCACGCCGAGCAGGATGCCGATCAGCCCACCGATCACGCTCAACAGCAGGGCTTCCGACAGGAACTGCCAGCGGATGTCGTTGGGGGTGGCGCCGACGGACTGGCGCAGCCCGATCTCACGCGTCCGTTCGGTCACGCTCACCAGCATGATGTTCATGATGCCGATCCCACCCACGATGAGCGAGATGCCGGCCACCCAGGCCAGCAGGTTGCGGAAGGCGGAGGTGGTGGATTCCTGGGTGGTGATGATGTTCTGCTGGGTGGTGATGGTGAAATCGGGTGCCGCCGCAGTTACGCCGTGGCGCTGCTCCAGCAGCAGGCTGATCTGGTTGATCGTGTCATTCATGAGTTTTGGGTTTGCCACCGTCACGTAAATGGTGCGGACGCGCTGCCCCAGGAAACGGGCAAACTGCGAGGGCGTGTAATAGTTCAGGACGGTCGAGAGCGGCAGGTACAGGCGGGCGTCGTAGTCCACGTCACCCACCATGCCCTTGGAAGCGAACACCCCGATCACATCCAGGTAGAAATTTCCCACCTGGACGGTCTGCCCGACCGGGTCGGTCGAGCCGAACAATTGGGAGGCCAGCCCGGAGCCCAACACGGCCACCTTGGTCTTCTGGTTCTGGTCGGTCGTGGTGAAATAGTTTCCGGTGGCCATCTTCATGACGCGCACGGTTGGGAAATCCGGCAGGGTGCCCAGGATGTTTATGCTGCTGAGGGACACCGCCCCGGCCTTGACGGTCTCGGTGGTGCCCGCTCGACGCTGACGCCGGCCACATTCGGGACGCTCTGCTGGATGGCGGCCGCATCCGTGAAGACCAGCCCCGTGCCGGCCTGGCTGGCGGTCTGGGGCCCGTTGCGTTCGAAGTTGGCGCTGATGAAGACCAGGTTCGAGCCCAGGCTGGTGATCTGGCTGGCGATGGCGGAAGCCGTCCCGTTGCTGACCGCGATCATGATGATGACCGCCGCCACGCCGATGATGATGCCGAGCATGGTCAGCAGCGAGCGGACCTTGTTCTTCAGGATGGCTTCCCACGAAATTCGCATGACTTCACTTATGTTCATCTTTCACCTTTCTAATCCACCAGCATAGGGCGGGTGGCGTTATGCACCACCGCATCGATGTGCCCATCCATCAAGTGGATGACCCGCTGGGTATACTGGGCCACCACCGGGTCATGCGTCACGATCACGATGGTGGCGCCCTGGTCATGCAGCTTCAACAGCAGGCGCATGATCTCTTCGCCGGAATGGCTGTCCAGGTTGCCGGTTGGTTCGTCGGCGATGATCATGACCGGGTCGGTGATCAGGGCGCGTGCGATGGCGACGCGCTGCTGCTGGCCGCCCGAGAGTTCCTGGGGTTGGTGGTCCATCCGGTCGCCCAGGCCGACCGATCTGAGCATTTCTTCCGCCAGCCCTTCCCACTCTTCGCGCGGGTGCTTGCGGCTGCGGTCGTACACCAGGGGGAGGATGACGTTGCGCAGGGCGGTGGTGCGGGCCAGCAGGTTGTATGACTGGAAGATATAGCCGATCTTGGTGTTGCGGATGGCCGCCAACTGGTACTTGTCCAGGTTGCTGACGTCCTGCCCGTCCAGGCAATACTCCCCGGAGGTTGGGGTGGAGAGACATCCCAGGATGTTCATCAGCGTGCTCTTCCCCGAGCCGGACGGCCCCATGATGGCCACCAACTCGCCGGACTGGACTTCCAGGCTGACGTGGTCCAGCGCCACCACGCTGGCATCCCCCATGCCGTATATCTTGGTCAGGTCCGTGGTTGCGATGACGGTGCGGGTGGCGTTCATGGCGTCGGCACTCCCTGGGTATTGTTCTGGGTGGCCTGGATGCCCGTGCTGACCACATCGCCGGCCTTCAGGCCGCTCTTGATCTCCGCGAAGGTCCCGTCGTTCAGACCGACCGTCACGATCCGCAGGGTCGGCTTCCCGGCCAGCATGATGAAGACGGCATAATTATTCGGGGACAGTTCGTGCAGCGCCTGCACCGGCACCAGGATGACGTTATTGGCCTGGGCGGCGATCACATCGACCGAAGCGCTCACCCCGATCGGCAGGGTCAGGCTGGCCCCGGAAGCCTGCTGCTGATCCAGCACGACCTGCCCCTCGACGACCGTGTTGCCCTGGACCGTCACCAGTTGCGGGGAGACCTGGGTGACCTTGCCGGTGTAGGTCGTGTTGGGCAGGGCATCGAAGACCACATTGGCGGCGTAGCCCACCTTGATGTTGCTGAAGTCCAACTCGTCCATGTAGATGGTCAGTTCGGATTTGCTCAGGTCGGCAATGGTGATGAAGGTGGCGTCCGCTGCGACCGTTTCCCCGACCGCATTGTCGATGGCCAGCACGGTACCCGAGATGGGCGAATACAGCTTGGTGGCCGCCAGGTTGTTCTGGGCCGTCTGCAGGTTGAGCTTGGCCTGGTTGAGGGCGTTCAGGCTGGTGCCGGTCGCATTGGCTGGCACCGTCCCACCCGTCAGGGCGGTCAGGTAGTTCTCCGCTTCCGTCACCTGCGCCTGCGCCAGCGCCACCGCCGCATTGGCCGAGTTGAGCGTCAGGGAATCCGATTTCGCCGCCACCGAATTGTACGTGGCCTGCGCCGCCGCCTGCGCCTGTTGCGCCGCATACAGGTTCTGGTAGGCCTTCGCCACAGGCGCGTTGTTCAAGGACTGGCCCGATATCGGATCGTAAGTGAGCTGAGCCGCGTTCGTCTTTTGCTGCGCCAGAGCCAGGGCGGCATAGGCATCATTGATGGCCGCCTGGTTGGAACCGGCCGCCAGGTCGCCGTTCAATACGTACTGGGCGCTGATCAGGTTCTGCTTGGCGGTCACGACCGCCTGCTGCGCAGTCGCAATGGCCGAAGGCGAGGTCAATTGGTTGAGCGTCTGCTGCGCCTGCGACAGTGCGATCTGCTGGTTCGAGCTGTCCAACTCGGCCAGCAGGTCACCCGCCTTGACCTGGCTCCCCACTGCCATGTTCAGCGTCGCCACGGGACCTACGGTTCCAAAGGCCAGGTTGACTTCGCTGGCTGCGATCAGCGTGCCGGTCCCACTGGCCCGTAGGACGATATTCCCGCTGCGCGCCGTGGCGGTCTGCAAGGCCGGCTGCGCCGACGCCGCGGTTGCACTGGCTTGCTGCGCCTGGACGTAGTAATAGATCCCGCCGGCGACCAGTACCACCACTACGACCAGTGCGATCCACAGCACCGGCCTGGGCAGTCTGCGCTTGCCCGAAGGTTTCTTCTCGGATTTGTTTTCTGGGACAGTCGATGACATGGTTTCACCTCTCACGGATAATAATGGATTCGGTCGAAGTGAAGTATAGTAATGATATGTTAACCCACGGTTATAAAATTGTGTAGACAGTATGTAAATCATTCAGTTAGAAAATAATAGCGGTTGGATAGCTGGTCGATAGGCAAAAAAAACAAGTAGGTGCGATAATGGCGTCGAAAGGTATCCCAAGCAGAACAGGAGTTTCTTATGTCAGAGATAATTGAAAAAAACTTCACAGTCGCTTCTCCGGTACGACTTGACCTCAGCAATATCCGCGGCTCGGTCGAAATCCGTCCCGGTGAGGATGGCGTTATCCGCGTCCGCGTCAGCAAGGATGCGCACAGCGGCGACGCCGGACGCACCGAGATCGAACTTTTCCAGGAAGCGGACGGGACCGTCAAAGTTGCCACGCGCTTCACGGAAGGGGCGTGGAGCTGGCTGTTCGGTTCTTTCCCCTGCCGCGTCGATTACGTGGTCCAGGCGCCGCGGAAATGTTTCCTCAAGATCAATGGGGTCAGCAGCGAGACACTCGCCGAGGGATTCGAGGGCGAATTCTCCTTCCGCTCGGTCAGCGGCGAGATGAGCCTGCACAACCTGGCCGGCCCGGTGAAAGTGAATACGGTCAGCGGGGAAGTGGAGCTGACAGAATTGACCGGCGCCCTGCGCCTGAACACCGTCAGCGGCAAGGTCAGTGGCAAGCGCATCATCGGGCCTTTGCACCTGGATACGGTTTCCGGGAAGGTTGATTTGGAAGAATCCGGCCTGTCTTCCGTCGAAGCCACCACGGTTAGCGGCAGGATGGTATACCAGACTGCTTTTGGCGCAGGACCGTACCACTTCAATTCCGTCTCGGGAGATGTGGAGTCTTTGGTGCCGCCGGAAACGCACTGTTCCGCCGAACTGCACGCTATCAGCGGAAGGCTCTCCACGAAACTGCCGGCGACCTCCATTTCGCGACAGGGCGGCAACCAGGCCATCGAAGTCCAGGGCGGCGGCGTCAAGGTATATTTGCATAGCGTTTCGGGCAATCTATCGCTTGCTTCCTGAAAGACAAGTAGTAAAAAACATGAGCCGGGGACAAGATTGTCCTCGGCTTATAAATTCGAGCATCCATGATCCAACACTGGTCGCTTACGTTTTTGTCTCTTCAACAACAGCGGTCCCACCCGATCGATGATCCAGCCAAATGACAGTTCCAGCCAGGGGACGAGGCGTAAATAATCCGGGATGTAGATGGTGCGGCGCGGGTGCTGGATCAGGGTCCAGATGCGCTCCGCCACTTTCTCCGGCGTTACTCCGATCTTTTCGGTCGGCACGTGCAATCCGTTTTCATGAAGCAGTGCGGCCTCGCCAAATTCGGTCTTCACCGGTCCGGCCCGCACCACGCTGATGTGGACGTGCGTCCCGGCCAGTTCGCGGTGGAGGGCAGTGGTGAAGTTGTCCAGGAAGGACTTGGTGGCCCCATAGAGCGCGATGCCCTGGCTGGGCAGGCTGCCCGAGATGGAACCTATATTGATGATATGACCGGCGTTACGCTGCCGCATGCGCGACAAGAATGACAGGCTCAACTGCACCACGGCTTCAACGTTGACCTGCAACATCTCCAGGGCGGTTTTCCATGACATCTCGTTACCATAGCCATACCAACCCAGGCCGGCATTGTTGATCAGCACGTCGGCTGCGCCGGTTTCCTCGAAAAGGCGCACCCGGTCAGCCTCGCATCGCAGGTCCGCAGTAATGATCCAGGCGCTTCCGCCACCCGCGCGGATCTCTCCGGCCAGAGTTTCCAGCCGGTCCTGCCGGCGCGCCACCAGCACCACTTGCAGCCCCTGGGTGGCCAGCTTGCGGGCAACGGCTTCCCCAATCCCCGAAGAAGCTCCGGTAATTACGGCAAGTTTATCCTTCCAATAATTTATCATGGTTCAAATAAAAAATCTTCCTTCGGCAGACTGGTTTTTCTGCCCGAGAGACAGATCCATCCCAACAGTGCAAAATGCACCAGGCTAGCCAGCAGGACCAGCCAGAGGATGGCAGTAAATCCGCCTGCGATGGTAAACAGGATATCAGACAGGTGGAATAATATTATCACTGCGAAGACAGGCAAATCGCTCTTCAAGGTGACCGGCGACTTCATCCTGCCTCGCCAAAAAACTGCCAGTAATACCGTCGGGATGACGAGGTGGAATGCCAGCATGGCCCACTCGGCACTGCTCCCCTTGGTGAAGAATGGAGCCAGCCACAGCAGGAACTGCGAAAGCGGGCTGACCATGGTCAGCAAAGCCAGCAAGGTGGCAAGCAGCGGATAGAGGTAACCGATGGCCGGCTTATACCCGGAGCGCCTGAACCAAGCCCTCCCAATCAAATAATAAGCGGATGCATAAAGCATGATAAGCATCCAGCCGGAGAAATTGTAGACCGGCACTTTGTAGATATTTGCCACTCCCGCTTGGAGCAGCCATGTCCAGCGACCACTGGTCACCTCATTCACCGTAAAGACCTGCCTGACAGAAAGAGGGTCCAGGGAAAAATCTTGCAACATCCCAAACAAGCCCACAATAAATGGTTTGCACCAATCTGGAATCTGCATTTTTTCCAACAGCCATAGGCCGGTGATCAGGACGTCCATTTCGATCAGAGGCACGGTAAACGGAACCTCGCCGATCATGAGGAGCGAGCGCCCGTAGACATACCAGCCCTGGACAACCGCAAAGTTCTCATAGATGCTGGCATACAGGAAAACAAAACCGAAGCACTCTAGCAAAACGACAGCCGGATGTCTGCTCTTTTTGACAATAAATATTCCAACCAGCAAGGTAACCAGGATGGCCAGGATGTCAGCCAGGAGCCAGGGAACCGGCATGGGGTGTTGAAAAAGATACTGCATTGGGTTCTCCCGGCGAAAAAATCACACAGCCGACTTCGCGCGCCGGTTTTCCAGGTACCAGCGCACCGTATCCTTAATCGACTCGTAGACCGGGCGCGGCCTGTACCCCAATTCCGTCATGGCTTTTTTACAACTGATGTTCGCATTACTTTGCAGCACTTCCAGCGAATAGGAGGTGAAGCGCGGTTTGGCTTTGGTCCTTTCATAATACCAGGGGGTGTACCTGGCAGCAATCTCGGCCAGCGAGAATGGTATCTTGACGCTTGCAAAGGCCCTGCCTGTCACTTCGCGGACCGTCTCGAGCATGTAACGGACCGTAAGCTTATGTCCGCTCAGGATGTAGCTTTCGCCCCGGCGGCCTTTTTCCCTGGCGGCGATCAGGCCATCAACAACATCACGCACATCCACAAAATCATACGCGCCGGCCACGTAGAGCATCGTATGCGCTTCAGTGGCGCTGCGGATGACTTCGCCCATCTCCGAGCCGCGGAAATCGAACGGCCCGATTACGCCAGTCGGGCAGACGATGACCGCGTCCAGACCCGAGGCAACCGCTTTCTGGACCTCCAGGCTGGCGGCAGCTTTCGAACGGTCATATTCGCCGTAGGGATTATTCTGGTCGAACCCCAACGACTCATCCATGGTCACGCCATGCGGAGCACGCGCGATGGCGTGGATGGAACTGGTATAGACCAACCGGCGGATGCCGGCACGGCGGGCGGCTTCGAGCACGTTGCGCGTCCCTTCCACGTTGACCCGCCAGACGAACGGGTTCCGTCCAGGCATAATGGAAATGATGCCCGCCAGGTGATAGACGGTCTCCACGCCGCACATGGCGGGTTCGAGCGAGGCCGGGTCGAGTACGTCGCCCACAACCTGCTCCACGTCCAGGTTTTTCAGGGGCGTAGTATCTTCGCCACGCCAGATCAAGGCACGCACTTTTTCCCCCGGTCCAGCAGTCTGCGGACAAGCACGTTGCCGATATGTCCGGTTGCGCCGGTAACAAGATTCATTGGTAATCTCCTCTTCTCTATTTTGCCAATCCATTCATCAAGATCTGCATGCTCTCACGCGCCGTCTTTTCCCAATCGGCGCCATGCGGATCGAGCACACCTTGCAGCACCAGCCCCACCGCCAGGGAAAGGATGACCTGTGCGGCCACCCGTGGATCCGTTGGCTTGAGAGAACCTTCAGTAATGCCATCTTCAACCAGCCTGGCAAAATGCTCCTGATAATGGCGGTATGGAGCGATCACTGCTTTCCAGACGGTCTTGTCGCGGCTGGCCTGCAGCCAGAACTCCAGGAACATCGGCAAACGGTCCTCGGCTGCCGCAAAAACGCCCGGCAGGAGGTTGGTCATCGTGATCAGCGTCTCCGGGACGGTCTCCTTGTGAACCGCCCCCATTCCCATTTCAATCATCGCCAGCCAATCTTGCATCAGGGCCAGGAAGATGGCCTGCTTGGTCGGAAAATGGTGATAGAAGGCACCCTTGCTGACCCCGGCTTCGGCGCAGATATCATCCACGCTGGCGGCATCGTATCCGGTAATGGAAAATCTTCTGACAGCGGCACCCAGGATACGAGCGCGCGTTTCTTCCCCGCGTTGTTGAGGCATGAACGACTCCTTTATTATAAACATACCGACCAGTCGGTATGTTTATAATAATTTATCAGCCCCTGCATGTCAAGTGGCCCAGGTGAGGAATTCTCATCTATACCAACGTTTCTTTGCTTCGAGAATTGCTGGACAAATTGACTTTGCATTCAAAATATTGTATAATGGGATAGATGTTAGACGTCTAACATATAAGGATCAGTAAATGGCAGACGACCAGCATGATTATTCGATTGATGAACGCCTTGTTCAACCTCTTTTTGTTGCGGTCAGTGACAGATTGCGTGCGCTGATTGAAGATGGAACATTCCCCCCCGGTTCAAGATTTCCCTCAGAAATCGAGTTGGCCCATTTGTTAGGTGTAAGCAGGGTCACTTTGCGTGAAGGCCTCCGCCATCTGGAAGAAGACGGCCTGATTGTCCGCCGGCACGGTATCGGGACTTACGTTCGTGATTTCCGCGTCAAGCTCATAAGTCCTCTAGAGCAAAACCTGGGGTTGTCAGAGGTAATCTCACAATCTGGATACACACCCGGTGTACAGGGCCTAAACATCCAACACAGTAAAGCAGATAAATACATTGCCCAAAAGCTTAATCTTGGAAATCAGAAGGATGTTGTAATCGTTGAACGTATTCGCACCGCTAACGAAGTTCCACTTGTCTTTACCATGGATGCAATCCCAGAGTCCATCCTGGCAGGACATGAATTAACTGACAATTTAGGCGTCTCAATTTATGGCTTTTTGGAGGAGCGTTGCGGGCAAAAAATCGGATATGGAGACGCCCGAATTGAAACAATGAAGGCCGACGCCAACCTTTCAAAACGATTAGCAGTGCCGATCAATTCTGTCGTAATTCTCTTGGAAGAGGTTGATTTTAACCAGAACGAACAACCGATTTTATTTACAAGAGAATTCTACGCAAAGAATATTGTCGAATTTACCGTACGCCGGATTCGCCCAAGAGGATAATTTCATGTATGCCGCAGCTGGCCTCGGGCAGGCAGGAATCGACTTGATGCCGGTCACGACCGGGGGAACGCTTCTGGATGCGCGTCAATTCCAATGTTTACCGGGAGGTACACCTGCTAACAGCGTGGTGGCAATGGCCCGAATGGGATTGGATGTAGTTTATGCTGCGCGCTTAAGTAAAGATTGGTGGGGAAAACGCATTGCACAGGATCTCCATGACTTGGGAGTGATAACTGATTTCCTAACATACGATGATGCAGAGGCACCCTCCACCATCGCGTTTTCGACGGATGGTTTAAATGGCGATCCACAGTTCATGGTATATGGATATCCAGGGGCGTTTTCCCGGATCGAGTTGAAAGATATTCCTGAAGAAGCTATTCAGAATTCGCGGTTATTCATTTTTGGCTCATTAACCCTGGACCGCGACCCAGCTTTCAGCGCTACCTGGAGAGGCATAGAGCTGGCACAAAAGCATGGATGCACGATTGTCTTTGACCCGAATTATCGTCCACCCCAATGGCTTGACATAACGGCTGCCAGACGGAACTTTTTGGAAGCAGCCTCCGTGTCTCATCTTCTCAAGATCAATCGATTGGAACTTGAACTCTTGACCGGCAGTTCCGACCCCTTACAGGCACATAAATTATTAAACCACACGACTGAGTTAGTTATCGTTACATTGGGTGCCGATGGGGCAGCCTTTATCAACCAATCCGGCCTCACCAGCGTAAAACCTGTACAGCCGCGGGGTAACGTACTGAAGGCTCTCGGATGTGGAGATGCATTCCTGGGAGTGCTGTTATCGGGGTTGCTTGGAGAATTTTCAATCGAAGGCTTTCCAGTCCAATCCTGGCAGAATTCAGGGGAAGTTGCAAGGTTACTCCTTTTATGTAACCTCGCCGGAACCATCACAGCCGAACGGGCTGGTATCTGGGATGCCTTTCCAACCCGGGCGGAGCTATTAAGCGAATACCACAAGCGATGTGAATAACATGATTGAAACAGTGGGTATTGGTTTAATCGGTTACGGTGCCATGGGCAGGATGCATGCCTATGGTTATCAGAGTCTGCCGTTTCTTTATAATCCAATGCCCGCCAAAATAGAACTGGTTGGGGTGGCTGAGCCTTCCGAGGTATATGCAAAGCTGGCAGAGGACCAAACAAGGGCTCGGCTGATCACCACAGACTACTGCCAAGTATTGGCACGCAAGGATATTCAAATTGTTGATATTTGTGTACCTAACCACATACACTCTGAAGTCTTACTGGCTGCCGTGAAAGCAGGCAAACACATTTACTGTGAAAAGCCTCTTTGCTCCAACTTGGAGGATGCCGTCCGGATTGCGCAGGCTGCTAGTAGTTCAAAACGATATTTCCAAATGGTATTTAACTACCGATTTGCTCCAGCAGTTTTACGTGCACGCCAGTTAGTGGAAGAGGGCTTTCTTGGGGAGGTTGTCAGTTTTGAAGTGAAATACTTGCATTCGGGTTATCGGAATGAGGCCCGCCCAATGACTTGGCGCCTGCGGAAGACTGAGTCGGGTGGGGGAGCGTTGGTTGACCTGGGCAGCCATTGTGCGGATCTACTGGTCTACATCACCGGTTTAAGGGTTTCGCAAGTCTTTGCAGAGATGCGGACGATAATAACCCGACGCAATGAAATTGACGGCGCCCAGAGTCAGGTTGACGTGGATGACATGGCTTTGGTCATGACACATCTTGAAAATGGAGCTTGCGGGGTCGTGGAAGCATCGCGGGTAGCCGTGGGAGCTACTGACCAACTGGATCTTCTTATTCGCGGCAGTAAGGGTGCGCTGGCCTGGCATTTGATGGATCCCAATTGGTTGGAGGTTTACGATGGAACACAGCCTGACCAACCTCAAGGGGGGAGGCGAGGCTGGCAGAGGATCGAGGCCATCCAACATTTTCCAGGGCCAGCCAGCCTCGCCTCGCCTGTAGCCCCTCTAGGCTGGACGCGGCTACATGCTGCATGCCAGTTCAATTTAATTGATTCAATTGTGAAACAGAAATTCGAAGGGCCAAGCGTTCAGGACGGCCTGCACAACCAAGCTTTTTTAGACGCGGCGTATCGTTCCGCTGATAGCAACAGATGGGTCGATTTAAAATATTAGGAAGGAGATTTATTGATGGAAAAAATTTTGTTCGATAACCTGGGTCGTCATTACCTAAAAATACGCAAGGAATTGAAGCCGGCGATTGAAAGGGTCCTGGCCAGCGGGCACTACACGCTGGGCCCTGAAGTGAAAACATTCGAGGACGAATTTTCCAAATATATCGGGACAAAGTACGCAATCGGGTTAAGTTCGGGGACAGCGGCGCTTTTCTTCAGCCTGAAGGGGGCAAATTATCCTCATGAAATGGAAGTAATATTGCCGGCAAATACCTATATTGCCACTGCTTTTGCGGTCAACTATACACAATCGAAACCGGTTTTGGTGGATGTTGACCCGGATACGCACTTGATGCGCGCCGAAGATGTCGCAAAAGCCATCAGCCCTATCACGAAGGCAATTATTCCGGTTCACCTCTTCGGCCAGACAGTGGATCTGGACCCGATTCTAAAATTGGCAAACGAGCATGGTATTCCTATTATTGAGGACGTTGCGCAGGCCGCTGGCGCAATATATAAGGGAAAGAAGGTAGGATCCCTTGGCCTGGCTGGCTGCTTCAGCTTTTACCCCTCCAAAAACCTTGGGGCCTTCGGGGATGGGGGTATGATAACCACCAATGATGAATATACAAACCCGAACGCTCGACGTTTGCGGTATATGGGGCAGAACCAAAAATATAATCATGAAGAATTAGGCTACCAGGAACGATTAGATGCATTACAGGCCGCAATCCTGAATGTTAAGTTGCGCCATCTCGACAAATGGAACGCCCGTCGTAAGGCCATTGCATCTCGTTATACAACTGCCTTAATGAATTCTCCGGTTATCCCACCTGTGACGGCACCTGGGGCAGACCATGTATATCACCTGTATGTTGTAAGGGTAAGCGCAGATATTCGTGATGCGGTGCGGGCTAAAATGCTTGAACGTGGGGTGGAGACTCAAATTCATTACCCAACACCGGTACACCTCCAGAAATGCTACTCCTATTTAGGATATAAACCGGGCGATTTTCCTGTCACCGAGCGGAACAGCCGTGAGATGATTTCTTTACCGATCTACCCAGAACTGACAGATGCTGAAGTAGACCGTGTCGCGGGAACCTTGCTCGAGGTGACCAAAGAACAGAAGGAGAAGCATCATGTTTCCTAGTGTTATCCAAGAAACATTTAGCCTCCAGTTGGATTTAAAGAACGGGATCTGCAGAACGCTCCCCGCCACGCCATCCGTCGCCTAAGTGACCTGAGTTCTATCTTTCAGGATGAAAACGCCTATCGCGAAACGCTTGCCAACGAGGATCGAATTGTTTATGAAACGTACGAAACCGATTTCCCACCAAAACAGGGTGAATTGCAACTCTCGATTGATACCATCTACCCAGGTTGGGTGGGGGCAGAGTATCACATGACCAAAGGGCACGGGCATCTCCCAGAGAATTGTGTAGAGATATACATCGGAGTTCGCGGGACGGGATTAATCTTGATGGAGAGAGAGGATGGAAGCCTTAAAACGGAGGAACTCATTGAAGGGCGCATGGTGTATATACCCTCCGGCTGCCTGCACCGCACCGTAAATACCGGGAAGGTGCCCTTGATCTTTCTTACTGTATATCCAGCCCACGCGAAGACCGCCTATGACCTAATACCACCGGGCGGGTTTAGCTTCCTGGTTATTCGGAGGCCTGATGGGCCCCAGGTGGTTCCTAATCCGAAAAGGTCGTCATGATGTTGAACGCTGGTACAGCCAAAGTCAAAATAACGCCACCGGTAGGGTCCAGTATGGCCGGATACACTACCCGCAATCGTCCGGCGGAAGGGATACACGACGATCTCTTTGTGCGAACCTTGGTGCTATCGAACCAGGAATTGACATTGGGCATAGTGAGCGCGGATATCCTGCTCGTTACAGAAGATTTCGTAGCTCAAGTACGCCAGGCTGCCACAAAGATCACGGGAATCCCACCACAAAACTTGATCATTGCTGCTACTCATACACACTCCGGCGCTGGAGGTCTGGTTGCCCCAGAATTCCGGGGCGGATTGCTTGCACCCGCCATGGCCTTTTTCTCCCCGTATGATCCCGGTTTGCGTTCCAGGTTAATTGATGCTTTTGTAGCATCAATCCACTATGCATTCCATAACCAGCGACCAGTCCAAGTTGGAGTTGGAATGGCTCCTGCAGCGGGAGTAGGCGCCAACCGGCGTTCCTCGGAAGGTCCAATTGATCCCGATGTGACAGTTTTGCGGTTTTTGGATGAAGGAGGTCGTACTACCGCCATCCTTTTCCGCCAGGCCTGCCACCCCACGGTATTAGGTCCGGAAAATTTGCTATTCTCTGGTGACCTAACAGGTTTAACCTGCCAGGCATTGGAAGCACAAGAACAAGGGCTGGTGGCAATTGCCCTCACTGGGGCAGATGGCGACATCAGCACACGCGGGACTCGCAAAGCAGCAACTTTTGCAGAAGCAGAGCGTTTGGCATCGATCTTGGTTTCAGCCGTGCAAAAGGCCTGCTCTGAAATGGTCATAAGCCCGGATGAGCGCTTATGGCTTCAGTCTCGGCACTGCGTGTTTGCGGGTGTAATCCCTCTCTCAATCGAGGAATTAACCCGGCTTTTGAGATTGGCGCGAAAAGTGCTGGGAGATGTTCGTGCCGGTCAATCTTCTACATGGACAGTACGGCAGGCAGAGACAGCGGTAGAAGGGTTGGAGTTCCAACTGCGACTTGCCTCAACCCGGCCGACCAGAGGATCTTTTGTTGTGACGATAACTGCGGGGCAAATAGGGCCAGCAACTTTATTTGCCTTCCCAGTTGAATTATTTACCCGTCTGGGTTTTAAGCTACGCAGGAAATCGGGGATGGATAGAACAATGGTGGCCTGCTATGCCAATGATTTTTGGGGCTACCTTCCAGCGGAGGAAGATTATTCCCAAGGGGGATATGAGGTGGATATGGCGCTGCTGGATGTAGGTGCCGGAGAGGAGATGATCGAGAAAGCCTATGAATTAATTTTTAAAGAATTGAATCCATCTGCGATCAATCATTAAGAAAGGAGTGAAGGAGATGAAACCGCAAAACCCCAAGAAAATTTCCCGACGAGATTTTTTGAAGATGACAGCAATGTCCGGTGCTGCTCTGGGAGCAAGCATGGTATTAAGCTCATGCGGAGTTAAACAACTCCCACCACCAGCGACCAAGGCTCCACAGACCGCCTTACCCACTTCGATGCCAACCGTTATCACAAACCAGCCGACAGGCACCCTGCAGTTAAGCCTGGGGGAACCAATCAACTCCGTTCAGTGGGACCCAGACGTTCCATTTGGCTTCTTCGATGATATGTGGAAGAGCTTGGTTCACGAACCATTGTGGAAGTTCGATGACCAAGGAAAGATCGTCCCAGGATTGGCAAATAAATGGGAGCTTTCACCCGACTTTCTCAAACTCAGGGTGTACTTGCAGCAAGGGATTAAATTCCACGACGGGACCGAGGTCAAGGCGGAAGATATTAAAGCAAATATCGACCGATTGGGCGACCCAAAGGCCGGCTTGAACCACAGCTTGTATCTGATGTACGGCATTAAGGCCAATGTAGTTGACGACTATACAGTTGATATTATCCCACCTGCACCGTTCTCTACCATGGTGGAAAACTTGGCTGCCATACACATGATCCCCGCTGCTGACATTAATAACCCCGACATTCTCAAGCAGCGCCCGATCGGTGCTGGGCCGTTTCGCTGGACCAAGTTCGAAAATGATGGTTGCTATTTCGAGGCCAATGAAGAGTATTGGATGGGTAAGCCGAAAGTCAAGAACATTGTTTTGCAGTACATAGAGGATTTACAAGCTCGCGCGAGCAGCCTGCAAACCGGGGAATATCATGCCACCTTGCGCCCATCTCTCGAGATTTACCCCACCTTCCAAAATGACCCGAATTACCAACTCGTAGGGCTAGGTGCCTACCCTGACTCAGCCGTATATCTCTTCCAAAATAAAAACCCTGCTCTCGGGAATAAAGATATACGTAAAGCGATGATCATGTGTTGGGACCGTCAGACAGTTGTTCCCAGAATTGTCGGACCATCGCAACCCCTCATGAATTCTGTTCTCCCCCCCACCGCTCGTTACTACACCCCGCAGGAACAATATCCTTTTGATCTGGACAAGGCTAAGAGTTTGGTAGCAGGATCAGGCATCACCGACGTTTCCTTGAAGATGGCTACCTCCACCCTTGCTCCATTCCAACGCGACTTGGATCAGGTATTTGCCGAGGGTCTTACTAAGTTAGGCTTCAAGGTCGATTTGGTACCCCTTGATGTTGGCACATACCGATCTACATACGCTGGCTATGATATCAACATGAATGGATTACCTTCCCCTGATCCCGATCCGGACATCTTGCTCTCCTTGGAAACTGGCATTTTGGGGCAGATGCTGTTCAACATTAAAGATGATGAAGGCGCCCAGATGTTCGCCGATACTCGCGCTGTCACGGGTCAGGAGCGGGCCCAGAAATTGGATGCTCTTTCCAAACACTTGTGGGACATGCAGAATTTGCAACCCATTTTTGATTGGTCCACTGCTGACCTGATCGGGCCAAAGGTCAGGAATTATAAGAAAGCTCGCGCCTATGGGAACTACCTGATCTGGCAGGTGGAAGTGGTCGAATAATTATTAAGGTGAAATGTGATCTTTAAGCTGCTCTACCGCGTCCTGGGCCGATTGATACTCGTATTTGCAGTTCTGATCTTGGTCTTCGTGCTAATGCGCCTTTCAGCAGGAGATCCGGCCAAGATCAAAGCCGGATTGTGGTCCAGCCCTGATGTGATCCAGAAGTACCGGGAAGATTTTGGTACTGACAAGACGGTCTTCCAACAACTTTCCACATTCCTAACCCACCTGGCACATGGTGACTTGGGCGAATCGTTCCGTTACCGTGAAGCTTGCACGACACTGATCGGGCAGACTTTGCCGTACACGCTCTTGCTAAGTGGCACGGCCTTACTGCTTGTCGTGCTGCTTTCGATTACCATTGGAACCTTTTCAGCGGTCTATCCGGGTTCCTGGGTTGATCGATTAGGTTTGTTGCTGGCGGTGGTTGGACAGTCAGTGCCGGTATTCTGGGGTGGATTGATGCTGGTTCTGATCTTCTCGGTCAGGCTGGGGCTGTTGCCTAGTACTGGATTCTCCGGCCTACGCAGCTTGATTCTTCCGGTAGTGGTAATCACAATCACTGAATTACCTTGGCAAATGAGGGTTGTACGCGCTAGCATGGCCGAAGCACTCAGCCAGGATTATATTCGCACCGCACGCGCCTTTGGCATTCGTGAGGGGCGCGTGCGGTTTGCTTATGCATTTCGGAATGCTGCTATCCCCTATCTCACAACACTGGGTGTGCAAGCCGGCTTCTTGTTAGGCGGAGCGGTCATTGCTGAAGTGGTGTTCAATTACCCGGGCTTGGGCAAGCTATTCCTGTCCGCTGTTCAACAACGGGATTATCCATTAGTACAGGCAATTACTATTGTCACCGCCTCACTGTTTATTTTCATAAACTTGCTGGTCGATATCGCTTATACCCTCATTGACCCGCGGATAAAAGGCTAGTGTCAGGAGATTCATGTGCATCGCCTAAGCGCTATATTTATTATTGGGGCGCTGATTTTAATGCCAATCCTATTGGCAGCATTCATAGCTCCAAGCCTGACCCGCTATGACCCATTGGCATCCAACGTCATCGATCGTTTCGTGGCACCTGAGACCCAAACAGAGGGAGGAAATTATTATCCCTTGGGAACCGATGGTCTGGGCAGGGATATTTTCACACGTCTGGTTTACGGCGCAAGATCCTCATTGACAATTTCAGCTGCCGGGTTAACAACTGCCTTCTTTTTGGGCGTGGGGCTGGGATTGATCAGTGTTTTTGGTCCAAAGTGGTGTCAATGGGTTATTCTGCGATTAATAGATGTCCAATTGGCTGTACCTTTTGTAATCCTTGCTCTGGCAATTGCCACTTCATTTGAACCATCAATCATCGTACTAGTATGCATTTTGGGAATTGTTAGCTGGGTCAACTTTGCCAAGATGACACGTGGGGTAGCCTTGGTAGAAGTCAACAAAGACTATGTTAAAGCTGCCTATGTGATAGGTTGCTCAAAACCCAAGATAGCCCTGATTTACGTTTTTCCCAACATCTTTCCACACTTACTCCCAGTCATGATTTTGCAGTTTGCTGCCCTAATTATGTTTGAGGCGACGCTCAGTTACTTGGGGGTCGGCTTACGACCACCTACTCCTTCGTGGGGCGGAATGATGCTTGAAGGGCAACCCTATATGCGTTCTGCCTGGTGGATGACGGTGATGCCAGGGCTTGCGCTGTTTTTCACCGCACTGGGGCTGAACCTGATGAGCGAAGGGCTACGTAAAGTAGTTGACCCGCGCTCCATCCGCTAGGAACATTCTTTGAAGATGGAAACTCATTCGCAGGTTTCATTGCTTGAAGTAACCGACCTATCTGTCCAGTTCAACTTGTCCGAAGGTGTTCTGCACGCGGTGGATCATCTGGATTTCTTAATCGGTCAGGGCGAGTGTCTGGGGATCGTTGGGGAAAGTGGTTCTGGGAAATCTGTCACCTGCCTTTCGCTTCTTGGATTGATCGAACCTCCTGGTAAAATCTCCGCTCAAGCAATTGATTTCTTGGGAAAAGATCTTTTGCTTTTTAGTAATAATGATTGGCGCCAAATCAGGGGCAGCCAGATCAGCATAGTATTCCAGGATCCAATGACGACCTTGAACCCCCTTTTTCCTGTCGGTCAGCAGATATATGATGTATTAGAGGCACACCAAAAAAAGAATAGCCGGCAACTGAGGGAACAAGCCATGAATGCCATGCTCCAGGTCGGCATTCCGGAGCCCGAAAAACGTTATCACTCTTACCCCTTTGAATTAAGCGGGGGATTAAGGCAAAGGGTAAGCATCGCCATGGCCATTGCAAACCATCCACGCCTTCTCATTGCTGATGAGCCAACCACTGCGCTAGATGTTTCTGTTCAGTCACAAGTGTTAAATCTGTTTCGCAACATTAAAGAGTCACGCCAATTTGCAATCATCTTTGTCTCCCACGACTTGGATGTAATTGCCAGCATTGCAGATACTATCATGGTGATGTACGCAGGGCAATGTGTCGAAAAGGGGCCCGTGAAAGAGATCTTAAAAACCCCCCACCATCCTTATACTAATGCCCTATTAAGTGCGGTACCCACCTTGAATAGCAGTCGATCCAAAAAGCTTAGAACGATCGAGGGCACATTACCCAGTTTAATTAACCTCCCTCGAGGCTGCCGTTTTAACCCTCGCTGCGAAAGGAAAGTTGACCAGTGCACACTATTGGAACCGGATCTTAATACTCTCAGGAATGAAGATCACCAGGTACGCTGTTTCAATCCACTGATCAGTTGGGCGGAAAGGAGGAAGAATGAGTGATTTATTACAAGTAGAAGGAGTAAGTAAGCGGTTTTCTATGGGTGGCCCACTGAGCTTTGGGCCCCGACGTTATGTGCAAGCTCTATCAAATGTATCGATGCGGGTAAAAGAAGGATCCGCAGTAGGCATAGTTGGAGAAAGCGGGTGCGGGAAGACCACCCTGGCGCGTACGATTGTCCACCTGGAGGAACCAGACGACGGCGATATTCTTTTTTATGGACAGAATTTGAAAGCATTTGGAGATAAGGAATTAAAAGATTACCGCCGGCAAGTTCAATATATCTTCCAAGATCCCTATTCCTCCTTATCGCCACGCATGTCCATTAACAGATTATTGGTCGACACGCTAGCCACGCACCGGATCGGTAATCGGCGAGATCGAATTACAAATTCAATTGAAACCCTCAAATTGGTTGGTTTAGGAGAGGCCGATCTTAAACATTATCCACACCAATTTAGTGGTGGACAAAGGCAGCGCATCAGCATTGCCCGGGCTCTGATCTTGGAACCCAAGTTGTTAATCTGTGATGAGCCCGTCTCGGCATTGGATGTTTCCATCCAGGCACAAATATTGAATTTGCTAGTTGATCTTCAGGAGCGATTGAGTCTGAGTATCATGTTTATCTCGCACGATTTGCGAGTGGTGCGGTATTTATGTCATGAAATTTACGTTATGTACCTGGGAACGATCGTAGAAAGTGGCACAAATGCTCAGATTTATGATAATCCTTTACATCCTTACACCCGAGGGTTATTAGCATCTATGCCGAATGTATCTATTCGTTCAACCTTTTCTATGACAACAAAATTAGAGGGGGAAGTAATCATAGGAACCATCAACGAAGGTTGCCCATTTCGAAACCGTTGCAAACTGCGAGCCAGCTTTGATGAAGAGCAGCAGGAGAAATGCGACAAGATTATTCCAAGCTTGAGAACAGTTGAAAATCAACATTGGGTGGCTTGCCATCATATTTAATTGGTGCCTGTTCACACCAAATTTCGTCATCCTGACCAGAAATGCAGTTGAAAACATCCGGGTCAACTCTGGAGATAATACAACTCATTCTGTGAGTTGATTCGCTTCGGCTTGATATTTTTACAACTAGTTAAGTCCCTTGTAATGATTTATCTGTTGAATATGGGAGCTACGAAAGATGGGGGTAACCCTTAAGCCTTTACGCATGGAGGGGATTCAGAGTTTTCTCATAATCCTGCCCGTAGCGAACCTCAATCAGATCCCATTTACTTCTAAACAAAATCTGAACATCCTTTTGATATTCTATGACCGAAATCAAACCGGTCACCGGGAATTACGGCGGGAGAGGCAATCCCCATCACCGCAGTGATTTCCGAAGAACCAATCAAATCTTTGCGAGGTGAAACAATGAGCTCTACCACTAGTACACAAGAAAAATCACGAACCAAACCATCCCTGTTCTCCCGGTTCCCAAAATGGGTACGCTGGGTTTCTCTCATCGTAGTGGTCGCCCTGCTTGGCGGGGGTGCCTACATCGTCGTAAAAGCGCGTCAAGCAACGGCCGCCGCTTCTACAGCGTCGACCCTGCAGACGGCCACTGCTCGTACAGGCAACCTGGTCCTGGAGGCCAGCGGATCGGGCTACCTTGTGGCGTCCACAGAAACGGATGTTGCTTTTGAGATCGACGGAAAAGTGGCGGAAGTGGATGTAAAGTTGGGCGATAAAGTGACAAAAGGCCAATTACTGGCCAAGTTGGATGATTCCAACCTGCAAGATAAACTGGATACAGCCACCTTGGCTTTGAAGGAGCTAACCTCCCCGGAAGCGATTGCGAATGCGGAACTGGCGATCACGACGGCTGAGGCAAATGTAATCACTGCGCAAACAGCCGTGAACAATGAGCAGTATTGGCAGAACACGGCCCTGACCCAAAATTACTACGCCAGTTATGTCATTGCCAAGGACAATCTGGACAAGGCGCAAAAAGCCTACGATAATGCGCATGTAGGGGAATATATCAACAATGCCAATGAGGCAAATGCCTACCAAACGCTCTACGCCGCCCAGCAAGCCTACAATACTGCCGAGTATTATTACAGTCTCTATTCGCAGTCGCCGACCCAGCGACAGATCGATGCCGCCAACGGCAACTCTGGATCTGGACAATGCCCAGGTGACGAACGCCAAGAACTATTATGCGGCACTGACGGGCGGGACGGTACCCACGGATGCAACCGGTGCGAACCTGAAGGCTTTACGACAGGCCCAGCTCGATGTAAAAACCGCCCAGACAAACCTGGACTCTGCAACGCTGTATGCGCCCATGGACGGTACTGTGATGACTCTCAGCGTCACGGTCGGTGAAGCCATTTCATATAATACAACCATCATGACGATCGACGACCTGAACCAGGCCACCATCCAGTTCTATCTGGATCAGAGTGACTGGACCAACGCAAAGGTCGGGTACGAAGCCTCCGTTTCCTTTGATGCTCTCACGGGGCAGACATTCACCGGCAAAGTGACCGAGATCGATCCCGGGCTTGTCACCGTCTCAGGTTCGTCCATGGTGGAAGGGGAGGCCGTGCTCGAAAAATCGGTGGACGAGGTTGGGCTGCCGATCGGGGTGTCGGCTTCCATCGATGTGATCTCCGGGCGGGCTACCAACGTCGTCCTGATACCCGTGGAGGCATTGCACCAACTGGCAGATAATTCCTACACGGTCTTCGTCATGGAAAACGGCTCCCCGGTTGTGCGCGCTGTGGTCGTTGGCCTGAAAGATGATACCTATGCCGAGATCAAGTCCGGTTTGAAGGCCGGGGACGTGGTCACGACCGGTGTCGTGGAGACGAAAAAATGAACGCGACCCATACCATTATCGAAACCACCGACCTTACCAAGGTCTACGGTATGGGAGATGCCAGTGTAGTAGCGCTGGACCACGTCAGCCTGCAGGTGCAATCCGGAGAGTTGGTCGCCATCATGGGGCCGTCCGGCTCCGGAAAGAGCACACTGATGAACATCCTCGGCTGTCTCTCCACACCCACCTCCGGACAATATATCCTGGACGGGGAGGATGTCAGCAACCTGGACAAGGTGCAGTTGGCAGCCATCCGCAACACCAAGCTCGGCTATATCTTCCAGTCGTATAACCTGCTGGCCCGCACCACCGCCTTGCGCAACGTGATCCTGCCGCTCGTCTATGACCGCAGCCACAAGCATCCGCGTGAAAAGTGGGAACAACTCGCCAGGGAAATGCTCGAGCAGGTCGGTCTGGGAGATCGCATGAACCACCAACCCCAGGAGCTCTCGGGCGGCCAGCAGCAACGTGTGGCCATTGCGCGTGCCCTGATCACCGACCCCGTCATGATCATTGCCGACGAACCCACCGGCAACCTGGACAGCCGTGCCGGTGAAGAGATCATGAAATTGCTCAATCAACTGCACCTGCAAGGCGCAACCATCGTGATTGTCACGCATGATCCAATTGTTGCCCAGTACACGGAGCGGGTGATCCATTTGAAAGATGGGCATATTGATTCGGTGGTTCATAATGGACAGAACCACCTTAAAGAAGGTGTAGCAGCATGAACACAAATGAAGTATTCCGCATCTCTTGGGAAGCCATCCTCAAGAACAAGGTGCGCTCCCTGTTGACCATGCTGGGAATCATCATTGGCGTGGCGGCGGTCATCATCATGATCGCCATCAGTACCGGGACGGAAGCCACCATCAGCGACCAGATCACCAGCCTGGGGACAAACCTGATTTTCGTCTCGACCTCCTTTACCCGCATGACACCGGGTGTGACACTAGTGCCAGTGTTGGTCTTAAGCGATTCCACTGCCATCGCTGACAATATCTCGGGAGTGACGAGCGTCGTGGTCGAACAGGACGCTACCGAAACAGTCAAGGCCGGGAGTGTCTCCTTGAGCAGTACTTCGATCACTGGAGCTTCGCCCGACTTCCTGACGGTGCGCGCTCTGACGGTCGCCAATGGTCGCTTTTTTACAGCCGAAGATGTCACAAATAAGAAAAAGGTGGTTGTACTGGGATCAACCCTGGCGACCGAGCTTTTTGGAACATCGGATCCGACCGGCCAGACCATCCTGATCTACAATACCAGGGTGAATGTGATCGGTGTGCTGGCTGGAAAAGGTACGGTGGGCGAAGTCGACTACGATACGCGTGCCTATATACCCATCTCGCTGATGCTGCAAAAATTCGCCATAACCCCATTTGCCCAAATAAAGGGTGACATGATCCGCATGATTTACGTGCAACTGGATCCAAAGGCCAATATGGACAACGTAATCCTGCAGATCAAGATCCTGCTCGCCAAGCGTCATAACGTTACACTGGCTTCAGACTCCTTCACGATCACCACGCAGCAGGACATCATCGCGACCCAGGAGTCGACCACGTCGGCCTTCCGGTCGCTGCTGGCCTGGGTGGCAGGCGTATCCTTGATCGTGGGCGGCATCGGAATCATGAACATCATGCTCGTCAGCGTAACAGAGCGTACCCGGGAGATCGGCCTGCGGCAATCCGTCGGGGCAACGCCCAACGATATCCGCTGGCAATTCCTGACCGAGGCATTGTTGATGAGCCTGGTGGGAGGCCTGATCGGCGCGGCGGTCGGCGTCGGCGGGGCCTGGCTCTTCGGGGTCGCCAGCAGCAGCTGCCGCACGGTCATCGTGCCCAGTTCGATCCTGCTGGCCTTCGGCTCGGCGGCTGTAGTGGGTGCCTTCTTCGGCTACTACCCGGCCAACCAGGCTGCCCAGCTCGACCCCATCGATGCATTACGACACGAATGAGCCACCATACTTAAGAATAACGTTCCGAAGGGCTGTACCGGGAGATATCAATACTTGAAAAAGCCCTCGGAACGATTCGTAATAACCATGACAAAATAAGGAGAACGAAATGAAAAAAGCTATTTTTGCATTGACGATCCTCGCCGTGCTGTCTTTTATGGTCGCCTGCAACCAGGCAACCGCCACCCAGAACAAGAGTGGAACGGGCGGGAATACCGCCCCGCTTTCGACGGCCACGCAGCTCCTGGTCGGCACGTTCAAATTGGAAAATACCGATCTGGCCGTAAGCGCAAGCCAGGCCAGGCAATTGCTGCCGCTCTGGCAGACCTTGCAGGCTATTTCGACCAGCAACACCGCCGCGACTGAAGAGATCAACGCCGTGGTCGACCAGATCAAATCCGGCATGACCGCGCAACAAATGGCCAAGATCACTGCCATGAAACTGACCCAGCAGGATGTCATGTCCGTGATGAACCAGGCTGGTGTTTCGCTCAACGGTGGTAATGCAACCACCACGCCCTTGGCGGCGAATAGTTTTCCTGGTTTTCCTGGTAACGGCGGCGGCGGTGGCGGGGCTCCAGGCGGTGGCGGCGGGATTCCAGGCGGTGGCGGCGGGGCTCCAGGCGGTGGCGGCGGGATTCCAGGCGGTGGCGGCGGATTCGGAACGGGAGGCGTGCCAGCTAACGGCACACCGCAGGCGATCCAAGCAAATCCAAATCAGGTACCTGCGCCTCTCCTGAACGCGCTGATCGAACTGTTGCAGAAAAAAATCAAATAAGGTCACTTTCATGTTTAAAAACCATCGCCTGGTTCCAGGCGATGGTTTTTTATTATGATGCAATTACCCCCGTCCGGGCAGCATTTTATGCTGGTCGTTGATGGAAAAACCTCCATCAGATTCGCCCCACTTCTAAACAAAATCCAAACATCCATCTGTTATCCTGTAGAAGATCAAGGCCGGGATCGTGTAGAACAGCAAGACGAAGGTTATCTTGACCCGTTGAAAAGGCCCTGACATTCTGAAAGGAGATCAAAATGAAAAAATGGATGTTCGTTACGATCGTTGTCAGCCTCGTGCTGGCATTAACTGCCTGCGGGAGCGCACAGAGTTCAAATGCCGCTGCAACTGCTTCGACCACATTGTCCCTGGAAGGGCAGCTCCTGGTCGGCACCCTCAAGCTGGAGGATACCACCCTGGCAATCAGCTCTGACCAGGCCAGTCAACTACTGCCCCTGTGGGAGACATTGGAATCCCTGGCATCCAGCAATACGGCCGCTTCGCAGGAGATCGATGCAGTCGTCAGCCAGATCAAAAGCACCATGAGCTCTCAGCAAATCTCCAGCATCACCGCCATGAAACTGACCCAACAGGACCTGGCGGCGGCCGCTGAAAATGCCGGGGTATCTTCGACGGCTTCCAGTTCGACCGGAACGACAAGTACAACCAGCGTAAGCTCGGCCCAGTTCCAGTCGGGTGCCGGGGATCAGGGCGGCGGGAATCCACCCAGCGACATGGGTGGAAGCATTTCCGCTGCCACGGGTGCCCAATCCGCTGGCCAAACCCAGACCGGCACCACCCAGGCAGTCGCCACGCAATCCACCGGTAGCACGAACCAGATATCACCAGCGCTGATCAAAACAGTGGTTGATTTACTGGAGAAAAAAGTAGGATAGCCTTTGCCGGTGTAATCATGGTTCAGGCCTGACTGGCGGAAAGAGGACCTTCCGCCAGTTTTCTTTCAGCCTGCTTCATCGGAAGAGGATAACCAGATTCGCCAAAGATCTAAACAAAATCTAAACACTCTTTTGGTATTCTTGGCAGGTAAATATCCATTGATGAGGCAAACCATGTCCGCAAGCGAACTCTCCTCCAAAATACGCCCGTTCTTCCAGGACCGCCGCAAGCTCACCGCTTCCGGTTTGCTGCTGGCCGTGCTCCTGCTGGGCGCGTTCCTGCGTTTCTACAACCTGGGGGCCAGCGGTGTCGGCAACACATATTACGCCGCTACCGTCAAAAGCATGCTCATGTCGTGGCACAATTTCTTCTTCGCCGCTTTCGAGCCGGGCGGCTCGCTCTCGGTGGACAAACCCCCGCTGGGGTTCTGGGTGCAGGTCCTCTCGGCACATTTCCTGGGCGTGACCGGTTTTGCCCTGGCCCTGCCAAACGCCGTTGCAGGCGTGCTCTCCATCTTCCTGGTATATAAGCTCATCCGGCGTCCTTTCGGGACCTGGGCCGGACTGGCCGCAGCGCTGACGCTAGCCGTCATGCCGGTGGCGATCTCTACCGAACGAAATAATACCATCGACGGCCTGCTGGTCTTCGTGCTTCTGCTGGCGGCCTGGGCATTCCTGCAAGCGGTTTATACCGGCAAACTCCGCTGGCTTTTCCTGGGGGCGTTCATCGTCGGAGTGGGCTTCAACATCAAAATGCTGCAGGCCTTCCTGCCCTTGCCGGCTTTTTATGCACTCTACTTCTTCGGCGCAAAACAAAAATGGTGGAGGAAAATTCTCCACCTGGCCGCCGCGACTGCCCTCCTGCTGGTGGTCTCGTTTTCCTGGGCCGTTGCCGTGGATCTGGTGCCGGCCGCCGACCGCCCCTACGTGGACAGCACCGACAAGAATACCGTCATGGAACTGATCTTCGGCCACAACGGCATCGAGCGGCTTACCAGCCTGCGCCAACGGATGGGGCTGGATGGCGGGCAGGATGGGCTGTTCGCGCCGGGTGGTACCCCACCGCAAGGCGGACCTTCCAACGGAGCCATGCCCCAGCCGCCCAGCAGGCAGAATGCGCCATCAACGGACTCATCCGAGGGCGAAATGCCCCAGTCTCTCGAGCGGGCAGGGCCTTCAGCAAAGCCCGGGCAACGCTGGCGGAGTTTCCGCTCCGAGGAATAACGGCGGCACACCCGGCTGGTGGTGGCAGCATGGATTTCGGCAACGCCGGTACCCTGCGCTTGTTCACTCCAGCCGCTGGCTGGTGAAGCTTCCTGGCTGCTGCCGTTCGTGCTGGGCGGTCTGGTCATACTGGCGCTCGCTCTATGGAAGCAGCCTTTTGACGAAAAGCATGCCTCGGTCATTTTGTGGGCCGGCTGGCTGCTCCCGGAAGCCATCTACTTTACCTACAGCACGGGATTGATGCATGCCTACTACCTGATCATGCTGGGCGCGCCCGCAGCAGCGTTGACAGGCATGACCATCTGGGCAGCCTGGCAATTGATCCGGAAACATACCTTGCCCGGTTGGGGTCTATTACTCCTTCTGGCTGCCGGAACACTGGTATTCCAGGGGATCACCTTATGGGGAAAGGCAGATTTGGCACTGTGGGCCATCAGTGCGGCCTGTATCATTTTTGGATTGGGTTTGTGCTGCCTGGCCCTCTCCATGGTAAAGGCCCGGTTCGCGCCGGTGGCATTGAGTCTTCTGCTGGCAGCCATGCTGGCCGCACCGGCCTACTGGTCCGTCCTGACCACCTTGAATCCATCGAATGGTAACTTACCCGCCGCCGGGCCAGGCGGTATGGGGGGTATGGGCAGAATGGGTGGCCCGATGAATGGAGGCGGTATGCCCGGAGGAATGTATAGTCCGGCGAATAATGGCAATGCAGCCGGAGAGACGGATAGTACGGCAAATAGCAACGGTGTGGCCGGAGAAATGAACGCGTCAACGAATGGCGGTGGCATGCCTGGGGGCATGAACGGTCCGGCAAACGGCGGCGGAATGTCCGGAGGCACGGACGATAGCCTGTTGAAATACCTGCTGGCCAACACCCAGCCCGGCACGTACCTGGTGGCCACCGGCCAAGCCAATGATGCCGCCACATATATTTTGGCAACCGGCCGGCCGGTTTTGACCTTCGGCGGCTTCCTGGGACAGTATAATGAAGTATCAGTGGACCAGCTCGCTGCACTCGTAAAAAGCGGCCGGTTGCGCTTCGTGCTCAACCAGGGTTTGCAGGGGCATCAGGAAATCGCCCAATGGGTCCAGAAGAACTGTACCCGGGTTGATATTTCCAATTCGACGGGGTCGAATGACTCCTCTTTGCTTGGTTCCCGACTAAACCAGTCCTTGTATGATTGTGGAGGTTGACCTTATGAAAACAATCCTTGTCGTCGATGATAAAGCCAACGTACGCACGCTCGTGCGCGAATACCTGAGCGCGGAAGGCTTCCGCGTGGTGACGGCCGAGAATGGACAGACTGCCCTCTACACTGCCCGCCAGGAAAAACCCGACCTGATCCTGCTCGACATCATGATGCCGGAAATGGACGGCTTCGAGTTCATCCGGGCCTTCCGCAAAGAGTCCGACACGCCCGTCATCCTCCTGACCGCCAAACTGGAGGAATCCGATAAGGTCATCGGCCTGGAACTCGGCGCGGACGATTACATCACCAAGCCTTTCGGCATGCGCGAACTGGTGGCGCGCATCCATACCGTCATGCGGCGTGCCGGGCAGATCCCCCATCCAAGCTCCCGGCTGCAGATCGGTGAGATCCTCCTGGACCGGGAAACCCATTCGGTCACGGTCGGCGACCGGCCGGTCCATTTGACGCCTTCGGAGTTCGACCTGCTGGCCTCCTGATGAATGCGCCCGGACGGGTCTTCTCCCGCCTGGATTTGCTGGAAGACCTGCAGGGCACCTCCTTCGAAGGAATAGCCCGGACCATTGATGTGCACATCCGCAACCTGCGCACCAAGATCGAATCCGATCCGGCCAACCCGCGCTATATCGAGACGGTCTTCGGCATCGGGTACCGCTTTATCAAGGAATAATTATGAACCGTTCCATCACCGTCAAGCTCATCCTGGCTTTCCTGGCCGTCAGCGTGACCGTCGTGGCGCTGGCCTCCGGCATCACCTACTGGCTGACCGTGCGCGAGTTCAAGCAACTGGTCTTCAACCAATCGCGTGACCGGTTCGTTGCCGACGTGGGCCTGTACTACCAGATGAATGGGAGCTGGGATGGCATCCTGGCAGTATGTTAATCTGCGCAACACCTTCCCAGCAGCCCGGCGGCCCGGGTCCCGGGCCAAACCAGCCGCCTTTAGGCCCTGCTGGCGGGCAGAACCAATCTGCCTCCATCACCTTCCTGCTGGCAGATGCCAATGGGAAAGTGCTTGTGCCGGCCGGGCAATACCAGGCCGGAGAGATGGTGCCCCAGGCCAAACTGGCGCAGGGGACGGCAGTGGATGTAAACGGGAAACAGGTTGGCACGGTGCTGGTGATCGGCAACCCTCCGCCGCTCGGCCCGCTCGAAAGCCAATACCTCATCCGCACCAACCAGGCGCTGCTGTATGCCGCCCTGGGCGCCGCGCTGGTGGCCCTGGGGCTGGGGACCATCCTGGCGCGCACCCTCACCCATCCGCTGCGTGATCTGACCGCCGCCATCCATGCCATGGCGAAAGGCGATCTCAAGCAGCATGTCCTCGGTAAAATCCCGCGATGAACTGGGGGAACTGGCGGCTGCCTTCAACCAGATGAGCTCCGACCTCGACCGTCTCAACCTGTCCCGCCGCCAGATGACCGCCGACATCGCCCACGACCTGCGCAGCCCGCTGACGGTCATCGGCGGTTACGTGGAATCCATGCGCGATGGCGTGCTCAAACCGACGCCCGAACGTCTCGACACCATCCATGCCGAAGTCCAGCATCTCCAGCGGCTGGTGGAGGATTTGCGGACGCTTTCCCAGGCGGATGCCGGGGAACTGACTCTCAACCGGGAGCCGGTGGCGCCGCTGGCCCTGCTCGAACGGATGGCGAAATCCTACGACCAACTGGCTGCCCAAAAGAAAGTCGCATTGGAAGTGCAATGTGAACCCGGCTCTGCCCGAGATCCGCCTGGACCCGGACCGCATGGCGCAGGTCTTCGGCAACCTGATCACCAATTCCCTGCGCTATACGCCCGCAGGTGGGAAAGATCCTTCTCACCGCCGGGCGGGAAGGAGAGATGCTGGCATTCAGCGTACAGGATAACGGCCAGGGAATTCCGGCCGAGGCGCTGCCGCATATTTTCGACCGGTTCTACCGGGCCGACCCGGCGCGTCCCCAGGGGAGTGAATCCGGGCTGGGGCTGGCAATCGCCCGGTCGATCGTGGAGGCGCATGGCGGGAGCATTTCGGCCGAGAGCGAAGTGGGTCGGGGAACGATCATTCGGATCGTTTTGCCATTAAAGTGATAATAAAGTGATAATAAGGCGATAATCACCCGCCAGCGTGGGATGATTAAACCCTGCAGGAAACGTCATCCGAAGGCAACGACCAGACTCCATATGCAAGTGGTCTGGCTGGACTGATGGCTTAAGTGACGATATAATGACTCAACTCGCTGGTACAACTCCTGTAGAATCAGTAGCTTACGAACAAGCTTGAGACTGGCTTACTTGACTCTGTCAAAGGAAACCAAGCGCCATGTTCGTGTCCATGGTAAGAACCACCGTTGTTTACCGGGCCTGCCGCCCGGACAAGATTGCATCAAAAAAGTGAGGGAAAAATGAAGTCGAAAATTTCATCATCATTTAACCAGGTATTTCATAACCGGGAAGTGCTTCTTTTTGTGCCAATTTATTTCTTTTTATCATTGACCAACCTGGTCCTTAAATTACGCCTGACCCCGGTATGGACGGATGGAACTTTGATCAATGATCACAATGCCTTAATGGCTTTTCAATCCACCAACAATGAGCAATCCCGGTTATTTCAATTCCTGGTACCCGAGTTCTTTCATCGAGTGTTCTCGATCAGTATTGTAGACAGTTATACCCTGGCCCGTTTTTTATTCGTTTTCATGGCTTTCGTCGTCTTCCATTTCTTTTTACGGAAATGGTTCTCCCAGGCAGAGAGTCTTGCCGGTGTAGTGATATTAAGCGGAAGTCTGGCCGTTACTTTCTTGATCGTCGACCTGCAAGAGAGCGCTCCATTATTGATGTTGCTTTTTATTCTGGCTTTGTGGGCTCTGCGCGAAAAAAAAGACCTGGCATTTTGCCTGTTACTCATCCTGGGGGGCGGGCTGACCAACGAGACCATGTTGGTTATGGCAGCCGGGTACTTTTTTTACCGGGTACCGGACTCTAAAGTGTCCAGTATTATTAGAACCGGATTTAGGACATTCCGAATTGCGTTACCTGCCTTTCTGGTCCAGGGCGTAATACGCTATATTACTCGGGATCGACCCCAGTTGGGAGGCGCCTACCATTTGCCCGATAATTTGAGTGGGATTTGGAGTGAGATCAGCCATCCTTTGAACGCTTTGTTCAATGGGCAATATATATACCCTTTTTTGATTTTTTCGATCTTTTGGATTTACGCGGCGGTGGGGTATCGAAAATCTCCGCGCTTCCTGAAGTCAATGTTTTGGATCATCCCCCTGTTCGTGGCAGGAAATTTGATCACCGGTAAAATTTATGAGTCCCGCCAGATGATCCCGCTGGGATTCATCCTCATTCCAATGTCCTTGTTCTTGCTTTTTCCCAAGGAAATACAACCGACCAGTTGAAAATTTTCGCCTTCAAAATACCGGCATTGGGCGAAATGGGCCGACATTCCACAATCTGTCACCCGCAACTGCACTCGGCGTCCTTCTTTCCTTTCAGGGCTGCCTGGATCATAGCCGAGGCGCAGCCCACCCCGCTTTCCACGTGGATCGCACCGGTAATGCAGTTGAGCTGGCAAGCCCCGCATTCCATGCAGGCCTGCGGCCGGGCCAGTACCGCCAGGCGGCCGTCCATCTCGAAAGCCGCATGCGGGCAGACCTGCGCACATACGCCGCAGCCATTGCAAAGCGCTGGTTCGTAAACAAGGGTGTTTTCCAGGTAGGCATTCAACATTTTCGCTCTCCTTCTAGCAGGCTGTCAGAGAATCCCATTGACAAAGGTTCTTTACCGCGAAGCACGCTAAGAACGCCAAGAGAAGCATTAAAACTTCGCGTACTTCGCGCCCTTCGCGGTTCAAACTGGCGTTTTATCTTGCGACACATTGCTCTCCGACAAGTTGCTAGCGGACGAAGATAAACAGGATGGCCAGCAGGATGCCGGTCCCGAAGGTCCAGGTCATGGCCGGGATGTAGGCGAACATCTCCCGCTTGACTCCGCTGCGGGAAGTGAACGTGGTCGAACCGGTGAAGTTGAGCGCAATGAACGCCGTCACGGCCGGCATGGCCAGCAGGAATTCCAGGGCCTGCCCGAGCCGGTGGTACCAGCTCCAATCCGGGTGCCGCAGGAAAGGTGAGACCGCAAACGGCAGGGCCGCCAGCAGCCCCAGCAGGAAACCCTTCGTGCTGAAATTATGCGTCGGGATCCAGGGCAGCAGGATCGGGAACAGGACCGTTCCGGCCAGCACGGTCACCAGGGCCGCCAGGGCCGAGATCCACCCACCCACAAAATACATGACGATCGCCGCAGCCAGCGTGTAGGGGATCAGGCGGATCAGGTCCACCGGGATCAGCACCAGCCGGTCGCGCAGGCTGAACTCCACTTTGCGCATCTCCGGGCTGGCTTTGTGGGTCTTGAGGTATTCAGCTAGATCAGAAGCCCTTACCGGTCCGTACTCCACCGAAAAGCTGGTGCGTTTCTTGACCACATGCGCGGCCACACCGGGAGCGCCCAACTGCGGCAGGATCAGCTTGCGATGCCTGACCACTTCCTTCAACTGCGTGGCAAAGACCCGGTTGGCAATCTCGTCCGTGCCGAAGGTACCCTTCCCGGCCGCGCACCAGACATTGATGCCCTTCGTATCCAACACCAGGATGTAGCCGTCTATCCCTTCCAGCGAGGAGCGCAGGGCGTCGAAGCTGAGCGTGTAATTGGCCGAGACGAAGACTGGCGAATTGGGCGTGGGATTCCCCAAGGCATACAGGCCCGGCTCCACGCGGTGCCCGCCGCGCTTCCAGCCAACGCGTGCCAGGAAATGATCCCAATGGTCTGCAGAGGTCAGCCGGGGTTGGGTGGGAAGGATGGCCGGCGCAGATGGGATCGAGGTCAGGTTGATCATCTATATACTCTCCGTTCTCAGATAGACAGGGGTCTATATATCGGGTTAAAAAAATTACGCAACCTTTTCAGGCGCGATCATTTCCGCCGCGAAGGTGGTCCGCAGCTCGCCGCAGCAGACCGTGATCTGTTTCTGGTTCAAGCGGTAGAAAGTCTGCTTGCCTTCTTCACGCACTTCCACCAGGCCAGCCTCGCGCAGGATGGCCAGGTGATGCGATACCGTCGGTTGGGTGACATTGAGGTGCTCGACGATCGCGTTCACCGAAAGCCAGTTGCAGCAGCAGATCTTCATGATCTTCTGGCGGGTCTCATCGGCGAGCGCTTTCGCAAAAAGGACCGGATCGAATGTTGCCATATAGATTACCTTTTATCTGGCATTATTGTATAGATAATCGTCTATTTGTCAAGTAGTTAACCAAAACTTCCGAAGTCTTAAAGACTTCGGAAGTTTGATCCCCAGGCAATGTGCTCAGAACTCGTAGCGCATATGCTGGATCGCCTTCCGGTACCACGCCCGGCCCCCCAGAAGACGGAAGCTCATGCGTTGGTTCCGGTAGACCGACAAACGCTGCACCAGCTCGGGCATGGTCAGGAACGAGACCACCGAGACGAGCTTAAGACGAGGAACCTTTTGCTCGAAGATATGGGGATCATCGACTCCCCAGGGCAGGTGCACCTCAGCGCCTGCCGCGGTCGGCTTCGAGAACAGGCTCGTCGTCTTTACCATAAGGTTAATGAACCCTGTCATTAACCGGCTGTAAGCGTCGAAGATGATCTGGCCACTCGGGAACTTTTCGGTGATGCGGTTGAAGAGCGTAGCTGCTCCATCCTCGGTCAGATACTGCACCAAGCCTTCGGCGACCACGATCACCGGCCTGTCTTCCGGTATCCCGTCCAGCCAGCCCAGTTCGGTCACGGATGTTGAGACCAGGGTGTAATCGCCAAAACGCTCCGGGTACAGGCGCTTGCGCAGCTCGATCACATCCGGCAGGTCGATGTCGTACCAGCGCACCGTGGCGGGCGGGTCGATCCGGAAGACCCGGCTGTCCAGGCCGCAGCCCAGGTTCAGCACGGTTGCAACCGGGTGGGCGGCCAGGAATTCCCTGGTCCACCCGTCCAGTTGCTTGGCCCGCATCGGCAGGGTGACCTCCCCGCCCTTTGCCACCTTCAGCTTCTTGAAATCGAAATCGATCTTACGGACGACCTCGTCGGCGAACGTATCACCCAGGATCGGGGCCTTGACATGGGCATCCAGGGCCTTGCCGTAAAGCGTGGGCAGGTAGGTCTCACGCTCCTTCGTCAGATGAACTTTCTCAGTTTCCATAAATTAGGTTCTCCTTGTCATGTACTGGTTTTTATTTTGATGCAGGCTCTGACTGTAATTCACCGAGCCACTCATTGAACGCGCCCGGTCCGAAGACATGCAGGCAACCCGGCGGCGCCCCCAGGATCCGTTCAACGGTATCGAAGTAGGCTGCCAGGAGGGCATCCAATTCTTGAATGGTCACCTGGTCTACCTTGGGAGAGAACATCAGCCCGACGATGGAATCGGCCAGGTTCAGGGCGGCGCCGGCGAGGATAACGGCGACCTGCCTGGGGTAAGGCGTGGTGAAAACCCCTTCTTGGATTCCCTGACGGATCATCGGCTCGAGGATGAGCGGCGTGCCTTTCATCGACGCCGACGTCAGCTTCTGGCGGATGAGGGCGTTTTCATCGGTGTACCACATGCGCAAACCGCTCATTATCACGGTCTTCCCCGCATTTTTCCATTGATAGGAGGCTTCAAAATAGCGCCGGAATTTTTGGATGGCGGTCAGGTCTGGATCCTGCAGGATGGGCAGGAAGGCCTGTACCGCCGCGCTCCCCATGCGCTCCACCAGGGCCTCCAGCAAGGCTTGTTTCGAATCGAAGTAGTGATAAAGCGCGCCCCTGGAGATGTGGAGTCCATCCAGGATATCCTGGATGGTCATCTGTGCGTACCCCTTGGAATACACCAGGTGCAATGAGAAGTCGAGGATCTCGTTGCGCTTTGCCTTATATTCTTCTTTTTTGACAATCCGGGCCATATCATTCCTCTGAAATTAATAAACCGTTTGACGGTTTATTATTAAACAAAGTATACGACCGCTAGCGCAGGTTGTCAAGTCTCCCATGAAGAATTCACGTACCTGCCGCACACATTGCTCACTGACAAGCTGCTAGGTGACAGGCAAATCCGTTGCTACCTGCTCCAAGTACCCATGCTACCCGTCATCCACCGGCAGCCCCTCCAGTTCCATGATCTTCAGGGCATTGGTGGTGGGGCTGGCCCCGGGGCGGATGCGGTAATCGAAGGTGAGCATTCCATCGGTAATGTCGTCACGGAAGTGAAAATTGCGCACCTGCGAGTGGACATCCGCCAGCGTCGCCAGTTCCAGATCGTGGGTGGCGATAAACCCCAGCGCCGGCGCATCAAGCAGTGATTTAATGTAAGCGCGGCTGCCAATCAGCCGCTCGCGGTTATTGGTGCCGCGGAAAATCTCGTCGATCAGGTAAAGCAGTGGCAGTTCGGTTGCGGTCACGTGTGTAGGCGTAAGTTCTGGGGGCTGAGGGGTGGGAGAGTGGGCAGCGTCCAGCAGCCCTTTCAGGCGTTTGACTTCGGCGTAGAAATACGAAAAATCGTCGACGAGCGAATCGCTTAGGCGGATGCAGGTGTACAGGCGGAAGGGCACGCTCTGCAACGCGGTTGCGCAGACCGGCCCGCCGGCATAAGCCAGGCACAGGTTCACCCCCACTGTGCGGATGAATGTGCTTTTCCCGGCCATGTTCGAGCCGGTGATCAGGTTCAACTCGCCGAGCGAACGGCCCACTGAAATCATTGCACACCCGCCGGGTAGAGGGCAGCAAGGGTGGCCCATCTGGTACGCCACGAAAAGCGCCGGCAACGATTTCTTAGAGGCAGAGCCATCCGGTAGACCCGGCGATTTGGTCGAGCCATCTCCCACCTCTGGCAGTCTCCCCATAGACACAATCTGCGGGAAGGCGTAATCCGGGTTTTCGGCTGCAAACATCCCCAACGAGATCAGCGCCTCCAACTCGTGAAACGTATCCAACCAGGCCGGTAGCAGGCGGGCCATGCGCTCTTTCTGGCGGGCGGCCAGCCAGGCAGCCCAAAAATCCCACGGCGTCAGCAGGTTGAGCAGCAGTCCCATCGCCGGGTTCCCGCGCAGCCCGGCCGCCGCCGTGGCCCACTTGACCTGGCGCAGCAGCCGGGTCGGGCGGGGCGCCTCCCGGGTGAACGGGGCACACACTGTCGCCAGGTGGGCGGCTTTGCCATAAGGGTAGCTCTCTATGAAGCGCAGGAGCGGTTGAAATTTATCCAACTCGCCATCCAGACGGATTACCGCCTCCAAAAACTTGCCGGTCATCCCTTGACTGGCAAAGTAGAGCATGGCGTACGCCGACAAGGAGAGCAGCCAATATGGCGGCAACAATCCTGCAACATTCAGCACAAACAGCGCCAGGTTGCCGAAGGCCAGCAGCGTGGCCCAGGGCAGCACCCGGCGCAGTGTGGCTTCGGGGAGTGGGGCACTTAACCAGCCAAGCAGAGAGTCGTCATCCAATGGCTGGCGCTTGAGCAGGCGGAAGGTGAGCAGCAGGCGCTTGCAAAAGCGTGGCAGACCTTTCAACTCGCATACCACTTCCTGGCGGGCGGCAATTCTTTCGCAATCCGGCACACCGGTGGTCAACCACCCGGCCAGGCGGGCGCTGCCCTGCGGCGAGATGGCCCGGTCGAGCAGATGATGGAGCGAGCGCGGCCCGCTCAGGTCGAGGTCGAGCGCCAATGGCGATAGGGCGGCAGTGGAGGCGGCGGGGCCGGGGATGCGCGCCCAATCGAGCGTCTGCCGTGCAACCTGCTCGGCATGCAGGTCACGCCAGATGTGGAACTTCTCGTTCCAGCGGTCCAGCCGCCGGTGCAGGATCACGATACCGCTAAACAGAACCAGTGCGGCGGTGAAAGCGCCCCATCCCCAGCCGGGGCCGAAGAACGCCGCCGCGCCCCAGGTGAACGCGCCGCCCGCTAAAAACACCGCCAGTCGCACCCAGGTGTAGCCGCGGTTCAGCTTTTCAAAGTGCGCAATGCGACGCTCGAGACGGGCAAGCTGACGGTGCAGGCTGGAGGGGGACTGGGCAGGCATGGTCTTATTGTAACGTATATAAAAAAACTTCCGAAGTCTTGGCCCCCTACGGGGTGCTACGCGAAGACTTCGGAAGTTGCATGATTACAGCCTTCCCGCCAGTGCCCGGAAATAGGTCTTCAGCTTGAAGCCCTGTCCCGAAAGCAGCGACTGGGCGCGGAACATCCCGGCGACTCCCCGCAGGATCAACACCGCCATAAGCGCCAGCAGGGTCGCCGCCGCGGGCGCCTGCCACCCGGGCACGCCCCTGGCCGAAAGGCGCGCCATCCTCGCCACCGGCGCAATAAATATCTTCAAATCCGTTCGATGCTCACCCGTTCGGCTTCGATGACGAACTCCCAGTAGCCCAGATCCCCGAAATCGTAGACCAGCTCCAGGCGCGTCGGCGTCCGCTCGACCGATTCGAGCTTGATGGGACGGTCCGGCCCAAAGGTGATCAGATTCTTGTCCCAATCACCCTGCTCTTCCGGGTCGTACCCTTTGGGTTGGGCATGTAAGCGCTGGATGCCGGTCTCATTCAGCAGCAGGCGCAGGATGGCCTCCGGCGCGTCCATCGTCCATAACAGGCTGGCGGTGGCCTGTTCTTCCACCGCCTGGACGCGTTCTTCTTCGGTCAGTTCCCACTGCACCGGCGACCAGATGGCAGGCAGGTCGTCCACGTAGAGCGTTTCGGGGTCAATGACGGATGGCATAGGTTTCCTCCGGGACAATTATACCTTTCTACCGGAGATGAACGGAGATGAACGTTAACGTTGAGGTGAACGTCGCGTTTTTTGCTCTAGGGAATGACTTACCCCCTGGCTCGGATCGGCTATCGAAACGTCCGAGCCATGCCCATAAGCAGATCAGTGCCTGCGCTTTTTCAAGATTAATAAGGGGTGGATATTCCCCAGGATGTGCTGCGGGCCAGTGTGCATCGGGGACGGGAAAAGCTCCCTTCGGCCATCAAATGCCCCCTTTTGGGATCGATTCGGGGATGGGCAGATCGGCCGCCTCGTGCTGGAACCACCTGACGGCATCCGTTACGGCCTGGCGCGCCGGGCGTGGCTGAAAACCCAGCTCCCGGCTGGCTTTGGCGTGGCTGAAGTGTGAGTTGCTGCAAATGGCATCCAGGGAATAGCGTGTAAAAAAAGGGCGCCCACCGGTCAGGTCGCTGTAGAATGGCATCAGGCCGGCAATCCATTCTGCCAGCCAGAGCGGGACTTCCAGGCCGGCATGCCAGCCGCCCGCCGCATCCCAGACCGTTTGAACTACTTCCCGGACTGTCAGCCGGTCGCCGCTCAGGATATAGGTGTCGCCGCGCCGGCCTTGGTGGGCCGCCAGGATGAAACCGTGGGCAGCATCCCGCACATCGATGAAGTCGTAAGCGCCCTTCACGTAGAATTCCAGGCCCGGGCGCATGTACAGGCGGATGGCGCGCCCGGCCTCAGAACCGTGGAAATCATACGGGCCGGTGACCGCCGTCGGACACACAATGACCGCCTCCAGTCCATCGTCCGCCACGGCGCTTTGGACCGCCAGTGAAGCCTGGGCCTTGGAGCGGTCATAGGCGCCCTGGCTCTGGACCACTTCAAAAGGTTGCGATTCGTCAATGAGTGTGCCGTCGGCCGGTTTCCGCAAGGCGTAGACGGAACTGGCATAGACCAGGCGGGCCGCGCCCGATCGGCGGATTGCCGCGATGACATTCTGCGTCCCCGCCAGGTTGACCCGCTCCGTTTCCGGGTCTGGCCCGGCCGCCAGGCTGATCCGGGCCGCCAGGTGATAGACCAGGTTTACGCCGTGCATGGCCTGTTCGAGCGAGTCCGGGTCCAGCACATCCCCGGGGACCATTTCCACGTCCAGCCCTGCCAGGGCAGGCGGCGTCTTGCCGGGATGCACGAGCGCGCGGACGCGTTGACCGCCTTCGAGTAATTCACGCACGAGCACATTCCCGATGTGACCGGTGGCGCCGGTGACAAGATCCATGCTGCCTGGCCTCTGAAGGTATATAACCCTTGTTCCTTTTTGGGGATGCATTTTATCATGCAACCTGGTTATGATCCGCAAGGTGCATTTGATTTATGCTACAATACTTTTCGTGAGTCTTTTCGTCGAATTCGTGATCCGAACGAGAAAAGGAGGTAAAGCTTATGACCGGCTACACAGGCCCGATCGAAGCGTTGACTGAAAAGAACCATTATTTCCGGCAGGTGTTGTTCACCGGCAAACACACCCAACTCGTCGTGATGTGCCTGCAGAAAGGCGAAGAAATCGGCAACGAGGTGCATCCCAAAACCGACCAGTTCTTCCGGATCGAAAAAGGCGAAGCCAAATTTATCTTGAATGGTTCGGAAGAACACATCGTCGGCCCCGGGGATGCCGTCGTCGTTCCCGCCGGCACGTACCATAACGTCATCAATGCATCCAAAACCAGGCAATTGAAATTCTACACACTGTATTCGCCCCCCAATCATCCGGATGGGACGGTCCACAAGACCAAGGCCGAGGCGGATGCAGCGGAAGAAGCCGAGCACCGCTAGCCTATTCGCCGGCAGGCAGGCTGATGCGCATCGTCGTCCCCTGGCCGGGCTGGCTCTCGGCGGTAATCTTCCCGCCGTGGGCCTCGACGAGGTGCCTGGCAATCGGCAACCCCAGGCCCGTTCCGCTTGAGTCACGCGATTTATAGAAACGGTTGAAAATGTGGGGCAGGACGTCCGGGGCGATCCCCACCCCGGTATCTTCGACGATGATCTCGGCATATTTCCCATCCTCCGATTGGGCGATTTTGTAGCGCACGTGGATCGCGCCCTCCCGGGGGGTATAGCGCAGCGCGTTGGCGATCAGGTTGGAGAGCACCTGGCGGATGCGTTCCGGGTCAAGGTTGAACGCCTCCGCGCCATTCATCGCCTGGAGGTCGATCGTTACGCCGGCCGCGTCCGCCTGGGTTCGAAAAGCGGATATGGTCTCTCCAAGCAACACCGCCAGGTCGGTGGGTTCCTTTTTGAGCTGCAGCGCGCCGCTTTCGGCCAGCGCCAACGTACGCAGGTCCTCCACCAGGCGCGCAAGGATCTGCGTCTCTTCGAGCAGGGACTTCAGGCGGGCCTCGTCGGGGGAATAAACGCCATCCAGGAACCCTTCCAGGTTACCCTGGATCACCGTCAGCGGAGTGCGCAACTCGTGGGTGATGTCGGCCATCAGGTCACGGCGCTGTTCCTCGGTCAATTGCAGGCGTTCAGCCATGCCGTTGAAAGCACGCGCCAGGGCGCGCAACTCCGACGGGCCGCGCTCCTGTCGCGCGCGGAGAATAATCCCCTTCGGCAATGCGGCCTGCAACTTCCAGTAAATCGCCGAAGGGGCGGGACATATGCCGCAATCCGCGCCCGGCCCAGGCAAGCAAGCCGAGACCGGCTATAAATATAAATAGGACAATACCGGCAGGGATGGCCCATCCAAGCGGGGCTTGGGATAGGTGAATAAGGCCCAGGCTGTTTGCCGCCAGTCCCAGGATAGCCACGAAGATGAAAAAGGCCAGCAAGTTGACCAGCGCCATCAGGCAGCCCATCCGCCTGGAAAAACGGCCGCGCATTCTGCGCCAGTGTGGCTTCACCGGAGGCCAGGTTTCGTTTTCGGGCCACCAGTCAGGTTTTCTGCGGCGAAAATGGGTATGGACCGGCGCTGGGTCTTCTCTATTCCACATGGCTAGTCGGCGAACCGGTAACCCACGCCATAGACGGTGAGGATATAACGCGGTTCTCCCGGTTTCGGTTCGATCTTATGGCGAATATTTTTAATATGTGCATCGATGGCGCGCTCGTACGATTCGAACGCGACCCCGTGCACTGCGTCGAGCAGTTGGGCACGCGTAAAAACACGCCCCGGATGCCGGGCCATGGCAGCCAGCAGTCCGAACTCTGTTGGTGTCAACTCTTCCACGGTACGGCCGGTAGCCGTCACGCGCATACGCGGTAGGTCCAGGGTCAGATCGGCTGCGTGGATCACCGCCGTATCCGCCTCGCTGTAATCTTCCAGCCGGCGAAACACCACACGCACGCGCGCCACCAATTCCCTGGGGCTGAATGGTTTGGTGATGTAATCATCCGCGCCCAGCTCCAGGCCAATCAATTTATCGGTCTCATCGGACCGGGCGGTCAGCATAAGGATGGGCACATTCGAGTCCTTGCGCAGCGTACGGGTAACATCCAACCCGTCCATCTCCGGCAGCCCCAGGTCGAGGATGACTAGGTCCGGTTTTTCGGAATGGGCCAGCGCCAGGGCGGCCTTCCCATTGGACGCGGTCAGGACCCGGAAGCCGGCGCGTTCCAGGTAATCGCGCACCAGTTGAGTGATTTTGGGCTCATCGTCTACGACAAGGATGGTCTTCATAATTGATTGATGTCATCCACAGGCGTCCGTGGCAGCGTTTATATCCATCGCCTGACGCGTGCCTTATAATCCAGATAGGCCTGCCCAAATTTTGCAGTGAGCATCTTTTCTTCAACGGCGATAAAGAGACTCTGGATCAAGATTATGAAAAGCAGGATCACCAGGAACGGAGTCAGGCTGCCCATCAGAAAAGCTGCCCCGGCCAGCAGAAGTGCAAACCCCAGATACATGGGGTTACGGCTGAGGCGAAAGACACCCTTCGTGACCAGGGTGGTCGACTCTTCGTACGGTTTGATGGTGGTCCCAACCTTATGGAAGATCCCATCACCCAGCAATGACAGGATAACTCCGGCCGCCAGGAATATTACCCCAATCGCGTTCCAGGGGGAAGGAATGATTTTCAAGATGGGAAACAGAAAATGCAGCCCAATCATCGCCAGCAGGGAAAGATAAAAGTATGTGGGTGGCAGGATTTTTGACCGGTTCATGGGATTATTGTCCTTTGCAGGCCCGAGCCGGATATCCGGTTCGGGCCTGTCAGTACGAACTCAAGCTTTCTTTTCCTCTTCCGGCTCTCCATGCGCCCGGCGGTGCCACTCGGCAAAGAATGGCGGCACATCCTTGCCATTCTCATCGCGCCAGTCCCAGCGCCGGCGGTGCATGTGCCCCCAGCCCATCCGCCCGTGCCAGAACAGGGCCCTCAGGCTGCCAAAGACCAGGAACAACAGGAACAGTGGGATCAGGCAGCCGAGCAGACCGAAACCAAAGCCAAACCCCAGGAAGGGATGCCCGTAGTACATATAGGGCACATGAATGGGGCCGCTTGCCGCGGCCTGGCCCTGCTGTGCCAGCCCCTGGGCCATGCCAATGTTATAGGCATACACTCCGATGCCTAGGATGGCAGCGATCAGCACCAGAACGACCAGGACTCTCCAAAATATTCTCATTTTTTCTCCTTTTCATTGAGATAATATTTCGATTTCTCTTGAAATCTACCCGGGAGTATAGGCCGCGATTGTGAAGTGAGTGTGAATACACGCGGGAGGAATTGCAGAGGATCAGCGAAAAGTCCTGAAATGCCGGATTGTTTCCTTGCCTCTCCGGCCTCTTTATGCTAGACTTTACATCGACAGTGGAGATGCTTTTATGGCCGAAAAAATCCTTATTATTGACGACGATGTGGACACCCTCAAACTGGTCGGACTGATGCTTCAGAAGCAGTCCTACCAGATCGTGGCCGCCAACAATGGCCTGCAAGGCCTGGAGCAGGCGGAGACCGAGAATCCCGACCTGATCCTGTTGGATGTCATGATGCCGGGGATGGATGGCTACGAGGTGGCCAAGCGCTTGCGCGCCAATCCGCTGACGGCCAATACGCCCATCCTGATGTTCACCGCCAAGACGCAGTTGGACGACAAGGTGACCGGCTTCGAGGCCGGCGCGGACGACTACCTGACCAAACCGACCCATCCCTCCGAACTGCATGCCCATGTCAAGGCGCTGCTGGCACGCACAACGAAAGGGAAAGTGGCCACCTCCCCTTTGTCGACGGAGAAACGCGCCCTGACGATCGGCATACTGAGCCCGCGCGGCGGGGAGGGCGTCTCGACCGTGGCTGCCAACCTGGGGGGTGCCCTGCGCCAGGCCACCCAGGCCGATGTCATCGTGGCAGAACTGCGTCCGGGGATGGGTTCTCTCGGACCGGACCTGGGCGAACCCAAACCCACCGCCCTGGTCGAACTCCTGTCTGGTAATCTGGCGGAGATGACACGCCAGAAGGTCAAGGAAGAACTCTTTGTCCATGAGACCGGCCTGCGTTTGCTGTTCGGTTCTGTCCAACCGAAAGACACTGCCCTGGCGAACGCAGTTGCGCCCATGGAGACGCTGGTCAACCGGTTAAGTTACCTGACCCCCTATCTCGTCCTTGACCTGGGAGCCGGCCTGACCCCCCTGGCCCAGAAACTGGGGGCTGCCTGCAATCTCATTCTGGTGGTGGCAGAACCGGTGGCAAATGCTTTGGCGCATTCCAGGATGCTCATGGATGATCTGATCGAAATGGGCTTCCCGAAGGGAAATATACAGGCCATCGTGGTCAACCGGATCCGTTCGGATACGCAGCTCGCCATGCCGCTGATGGAAAGCCAGCTCGGTCAGACTCCCCTGGTCGCCATTACCCCCGCACCTGAGTTGATCTACCAGGCCACCCGGATGAAGACTCTCGCGATCGCTTCCCGTCCCGACAGCCTGACGGCGCAACAGTTTGCCAGACTGGCTGCTGCAGTGCTTGGCTTCGAAAAAAAGAAATGAATGACAAGGAAAAGCGGCTGGAAGGCTATCGCCGCCTGATTGATATCGCGCGTGACCTGGCATCCACGCTCGACCTGGACATCCTGCTCAACCACATCGTATCCGCCGCCTCCGACCTGACCGAGACAGAGGCTGCCTCGATCCTGCTCTATGACGAAGCGGCGCGCCAACTTAATTTCCAGGCCACCACGAATCTCGACCAGCCGACCATGCGCGGCCTGGCCGTGCCGCTGGAGGGAAGCATTGCCGGGTGGATCGTGACCAACCACAAGGCCGCCCGCATCCCGGATGCCAGGAGGAACCCACGTCCATTGTTCAGCGTTGAAAAACAGACCCACGTTACTACCAGGTCCCTGCTTGGCGTTCCCCTCATTACCAAGGACAAGGTTGTGGGCGTTCTGGAAGTCATCAATAAACAGAACGGGGGATTCAGTGATGATGACGAAGACCTGCTGCAAGTCCTGGGAGCCCAGGCGGCCGTCGCGATCGAGAATACGCGCTTGTTCCACCAATCTGACCTGGTTGCCGAGTTCGTCCACGAGCTGCGCACCCCGCTGGCTTCCATTGGTACGGCCACCTACCTTCTGCTGCGCCCGGAAATGTCGCAGGAACAGCGCCAGTCGATGATCCGTAACATCCATAATGAAACCTTGAGACTGAATACTCTGGCATCCTCGTTCCTTGACCTGGCGCGGCTGGAATCCGGGCGTGTCCAGTTTGATCTCACGCGTTTCGACCTGGCCTGCATGCTTGACGAATGCATCGAGGTCGTGCAGAGCAAGGCGGACGAATGTTCGATCAGCCTGGAGCGTGAAATCCCACCCGATTTTCCTCCGGTGGAGGCGGACCGCGACAAGATCAAACAGGTGTTGGTCAACCTGTTGAGCAATGCCATCAAATACAACTGCACCAACGGCAAGGTGACCATTACTGCCGGGCTGGAAGACGACGGTTGGACGCTCTCCGTGCGTGATACCGGTATGGGCATTCCGGTCAAAGCGCTCCCGCACCTCTTCCAAAAATTCTACCGTGTGCACGCCTCGGAAAGCAAGGTGGCCGGGACTGGCCTGGGGCTGTCCATATGCAAACAGATCGTCTCGGGACACGGCGGCACCATCGAGGTCAAATCGAAGTACGGCAAGGGAGCAACCTTTATCGTCCACATCCCCAGACAAAAGAAATGACTACCTCGCACCCCTCCTCCCGAACTGCCGCTCGAGCATATCCACCGACAAATGGATCATCGTCGGTCTTCCGTGCGGACAGGTGCGCGGCGAGACGCAGGTTTCCAGGTCGTTCAGCAGGGCGCGCTGTTCGTCCAGGCTGAGCACCTGCCCGGCTTTGACCGCCAGGCGCTTGCAGACCCGCCCGGCAATTTTAGCCTCGAGCTCGTTCTGCAGCGGGGCCTCGTCTTCCTCGAAATCCTCCACCAGGGCGCGTAATGCCGCGGCCGGGTCGGAGTTGGCGAACAGGGCCGGCATGGCGCGCACCTGGAAGGCATTCAGCCCGAAGGGTTCCACCTCGAAACCAAAATGCTGGAGAATGGCTAATTGGTCTTCCAACAATTTGGCGCCAGCCGGAGGCAGGTGGATTACTGCCGGCGTGAGCAGCACCTGGGATGGCAGGGCCTTCTGTTCGTGCTGCGCCATGAGTTTTTCGAACAAGACCCGTTCGTGGGCGGCGTGCTGGTCGATCAGGTACAGGCCGTCCGGGCCCTCGGCGACTAGGTAGGTGGCGCCGATCTGGCCGATCAAACGCAGGAGCGGCACTTTTTCAAACGTGCCTGGCCGCGTAACAACCGGTTGCCCGCCTTCCACATCCTGCCCGCTAACCGCTAATTGCGAACCGCTGATCGCTGGCTGCTCTTCGTGCCCCAAGCTCCAGGACGGGTCGACGCTGCGGGAGGGCGCGCCCCAGAGCGACGAGGTGGGCAACTGCGGGACCGGGGCATAGGCCAGCAAGGCCCGGCGTGTGGCGCGCTGGACAAAGCTGAAGGCTTTATCCGGGCTGCGGAAACGCACCTCGGCCTTGGCCGGGTGGACGTTCACATCCACTTCCTCGGGCGGCACCTCGATGAACAGGGCCGCCATTGGGTAGCGCCCAACCATCAACAAAGTGTGATAGGCCTGGAGCACCGCTGAGGTCAGTGGGGTATCCTGCACCCAGCGTCCGTTGACGAAGAAGGTGATCTCCTTGCGGTTGGAACGCGTCAGCGCAGTGGGGCTGATAAAGCCGGTCAGTCTAAAAGCTTGCCCTGCCTGCGCCAGTGCCACGGGCACAGGTGAGCCTGTCGAAGGGCCATCTTCCTCGGCCAAAACATCCAGCATCTGGCGGGCCACGTCTACGCCGTAGAGCGCCGCCAGGATGGCCCGCCGGTCGCCATCCCCGGCGGTATGCAGGGAAATGGTGCTGCCCTCGGCCAATCTGAAACGCACCGCCGGATAGGCCAGGGCATAGCGCGCCAGGAGCGCATCGATGGCCCGGCGCTCGGTGGCGTCCTGTTTGAGGAATTTGAGGCGCGCCGGGACGTTGTAGAACAGGTCCTCCACGCTGACCAGGGTTCCGGCCGGCGCGCCGGTCTTCTCCAACCGGCCGATCAATCCGCCTTCCACGTGCAGGCGCGCCCCCTCCGGTGAACCGGCTGTGCGCGAGGTGATGGTCAGCCGGGAAACAGAGCCGATCGAGGCCAGCGCCTCGCCGCGGAAGCCCAGCGTGGTAATGTGGAATAGATCATCGGCAGAAGCCAGCTTGGAGGTGGCATGCCGTTCCATGGCCAGGGCCAGCTCATCCGCCGGGATGCCAGCCCCATCATCGGCCACCTGCACCCGGGTGCGCCCGGCCGCCGCGATCTCCACGTCCACGGAGCTTGCGCCGGCATCCAGGGCGTTTTCGACGAGTTCCTTCACCACGGAAGCGGGCCGCTCGACCACTTCACCGGCGGCGATTTGGGAAGCGACTTCGGGAGGCAGGATGCGGATGGACATGCCTGTATTATATACCGCTTATAATATGCCCATGCAGTTCACCACTTTCTTCTTTGACCTGGATGAGACCCTCTATCCCCACGCCGCCGGCCTTTGGGATGCCATTGCCGGGCGTATTAGCCTGTACATGACTGAACGCCTGGGATTTCCTCCCGGGCAGGTGGTCAGCAAGCGGCAGGAATATTTCCGGGAATACGGGACCACACTGCGCGGCCTGCAAGCCAATCACAATGTGGATATGGATGATTACCTGGCCTTTGTACACGATCTTCCGCTCGACCGCTACCTCCGTCCGGAACCGGGCGTGCGTGACGCCATCGCAAGCCTCCCGGCACGCAAGTTCATCTTCACCAATGCCGATGCGAACCATGCCAGGCGCGTACTGGCGGCTGTGGGCTTGCAGGGGCTATTTGATGGGATCATAGATGTCCACGCCATCGCGCCGTATTGCAAACCAATGCCTGGAGCATTTGACCTGGCCCTGAAAGCGGCCGGCCGGCCGGAACCGCATACTTGTGTCCTGTTGGATGACCAGCGGCGCATCACGCGGGCCGGGCGTGCCCTGGGCATGTATACCATCCTGGTGGGGCAGGCCAGCCCTGGCGATGACGCACAGGCGGCCCTGCTCCATCTCACCGAATTGCCGGACCTGTTCGACGGGCGGATTTAACACTTTTCTAACACCCAACTGCCAAATTTCATCCCGTTTAATCCGGGTATGTTAATATGGGGAACTGTCTGTCAGGAGATTGGTATGCAAAATAATAAAACTTTGCGAGAGTTCCAAACTCTCGCAGAGTTGGAACTGTCTGCCAGGAGATTGGTATGAAGAATAATACTTTACGTGGTGTCCTGATCGGTTGCGTCGTCCTTGTGCTGGTGGTGGGTTCTTTCGGCAGCGGATTTATCGCAGGCCATTTCATTCCCATCGGTACCCCGGCGGCCGCGCTTACGTCGGCAAGTGGGAACCAGGGTGGTACGCCCTCAAATCTAAATACGCTGTTTACCCCATTCTGGGAAGCCTGGAATATCATCCACCAGCAATATGTTGACCAGCCGGTTAATAATACCCTGCTGATGCAGGGCGCCATTAACGGGATGATGCAGTCGCTGGGCGATCCGCATTCCACTTATATGACGCCCCAGGAATATACGGATGCAACCTCGCAGTTGGCTGGCAGCTACGCCGGCATTGGGGCGTATGTCGATACCAGCGGCAAGTTGTTGACCATTACCAAGCCACTCCCTGGTTCTCCGGCGGAAAAGGCCGGCCTGCAGGCCGGCGACCAGATCATTGCCGTGAACGGCACAGATGTAACCGGCCTGGACCCCGAAACGGTCCGGCAGAAAGTGCTCGGCCCGGAAGGGTCGACCGTCAAACTGACCATCCAGCGTCCGGGTCAGACTGCGCCCTTTGACGTCCAAATCACCCGTGCAATCATTGTCGTCCCGAGTGTTACCAGCAAGATGCTGGCCAACAACATTGCCTACATCCAGATTTCGACTTTTGGCGACACCACCGCGAAGGACTTGCATCAACAATTGGGTGCCCTGATGGCCCAGAATCCGAAGGGGTTGATCCTGGACCTGCGCGATAACGGCGGCGGCTACCTGGACACGGCCATCACCGTAGCCTCCGAATTCATCCCCAGCGGTGTGATCGTCTCGGAGAAGTCCGGTACCGGCGCGCTGACACCCTACAATGCCACTCCGGGTGGCCTGGCGACTAATAAAAGCCTCCCCATGATCGTGCTGGTGAACGCCTATTCGGCCTCCGCATCCGAGATTGTGGCGGGTGCACTGCAGGACACCGGGCGCGCCAAATTACTGGGAGTAACCACCTATGGAAAAGGTTCTGTTCAAAACTGGGTGCCGTTATCGAATAACCAGGGAGCAGTCCGCGTGACGATTGCGAGATGGCTGACCCCCAATGGACGCACCATCGACAAGAAGGGCCTGACTCCTGACATCGTTGTTCAAATGACAGCAGATGATGTTAAAGCCAATCGCGATCCGCAACTGGATGCGGCTGTAAAACAACTGACCAATCTATGAAAACGTATATATAATAGCCGTTATCCACTACAGCCGCCTGCGCCGGAAAGGTGCGGGCAAAAGAGGTGAAGCATGTTTTTCTTTGACCCAACTTATCTTCTGTTCATGGTTCCGGCATTCGTGCTGATGGCCATCACATCCATTTATGTGAAGTCATCTTTCAATAAATGGAGCAAGGTCCCGGCCCGCAGCCGGATGACCGGCTATGAAGCGGTCCAACGCCTGATCGCGCGGGCCGGGCTTGTATGGTCTCCAGATCGAAGGAGTGCGCGGGAACCTGACCGACAACTATGACCCACGCACGAAGGTCCTGCATCTATCCCAGGACGTGTCTGGAAATGCTTCAGTCGCTTCCCTGGCGGTGGCCGCCCATGAACTCGGGCATGCCCAACAGGATGCGGAAGGCTACTTCCCGCTGCGTTTCCGGGCCGCGCTGGTGCCGCTGGTCAATATCGGTTCCTATCTGGGTTGGATCCTGATCATCATCGGCTTGTTCCTGAGCTATGCCGGCATGACGTTCGGAGTGAACCTGGCCTGGCTGGGCGTGGCGGTCTTCGCCGGAGGGGCGGTCTTTGCCCTGGCCACTCTGCCGGTGGAATTGAATGCCTCCGCCAGGGCGCGCGTACTGCTTGCAGAGACCGGCATCATCTCCGGACCGGATGAGCAGCGCGGCGTAAGCACCGTGCTCAACGCAGCCGCCCTGACTTACGTTGCCGCGCTGGTAACCGCAATGCTGCAATTGCTCTATTACGTCATGCTGGTCGGCGGCCTGGGACGGAGGCGGAGTTAGTCCACCCACGTGAAGCGAATACAAAATCGCCTCCTGCAGGCTCCAAGCCTGCAGGAGGTTTTGTTCCGGGAAAATCCTGTATAATTCCGTTATGCGAAAAATCATCGTGGCGCTGGTCTTGTTGCTGGCGGTTATTTTTGTCTTCCTGCGTTTTTCCGAACTGACAGATTTCCTGAATACCCTGCACCACAGCAACTATCGTTTCCTGCTGGCTGCCGCTATTGTCGAATTGATCTGGATGTTCAATTCTGCAACTGATTACGGTTCCATATACCGTCTGGTGGGACTTAAAGAAACAACCCGTCATCTCGTTCTGGTTGCCACGGCCGCCAATTTTGTCAATGTTGTCGCACCCAGTGTAGGCATCGGAGGCATGGCCGTCTTCGTGGATGACGCCGTCCGACGGAACCATCCGACCGGCCGGGTAACGGTCGTGGGTGTGTTATACATCCTCTTCGACTACGTGGCATTCTTTTGCGTCCTTGCTCTCGGTTTCATTGTCTTGATCCGCCGGAACAACCTGAACCCGGGCGAGTTGATCGCTGCCGCCCTCCTGTTTGCACTGGCCGGAGCCGTGGCCTTCCTCTTATTCCTCGGGTATAGATCAACGGAAAGCCTGGGTAAAGCCCTTGCCTGGATCGCGCGGTTGGTCAACCGGCTCCTTTGGCCGTTTATCCACCGGGATTATATACGGAAAGAGCGTCCCATTCTTTTTGCACAGGAAGTTGGAGAGGGGGTTGCTATGTTGCGTGGAAAACGCAAGGAAATGACCTGGCCTTTCCTTTTTGCGTTGAACAACTTTGCCCTGCTTATCTGTGTGCTCGCCTTCACCTTCCTGGCCTTGGGGACACCCTTTACGGTGGGGACGCTGGTGGGCGGGTTTGCCATCGGCTATTTGTTCCTGATCGTATCGCCAACTCCCTCCGGGCTGGGCGTGGTGGAAGGCGCCATGACCATTGCTTTGAACACGTTGCGCGTCGAAATGGCGGCGGCCTTGCTGATCACCCTGACCTACCGTTTCATCACGTTTTGGCTCCCCCTGGCGATCGGGGCAATCGCCTTCAGGCTTCTGGGCGGGAAGACAAAACCGGCTCCCGTTGCCTGATGCAAGCAGTTTCCAGCCGCTCATCCAGGGCCTCATAATTTCATCTCTCCAAATGATGCCGTTTTCCTGAGGTACGGACATGAGTACGGACAAAAGAGGAAGCCTCGATAATTGGTAGACTTGATTAGCGACAACCAAATTCCAAAAACGAGGCTTCCATGAACAAGTTTACCATTCTAGGATTTGTACGGGCGATATTTGACGAAGAAGAGACGGCGCAACAAGCCGCCGAAATTGGGCAAGCGATCCTGGCGGCGCGGTCGCTGCGGATGACGGACATAGCCAGTCACATGGAGGGGAATGGAGATTGCCGCCTACAAGCGGACCCAGCGTTTTCTGAAGCGGAATGATCCCAGGCAGGTATTAGGGCGGTTATATCAGCCGGATGCGGAGTTCATGATTGGAGATCCGACTGAGATCGAACGAGCACAGGCCTGGAAAACCGAATATGTGGGGACACTCAACCCTGCTTGTCTTATTGGGGAGGAATTAATCGGGAGGGGCTGGTTGGTCATAGGAGTGGTCGGTTGATAATATTGCACATCGGGAGATGTACTGATCGACCAGGCGGTTCATGGTAGTCAGAGGATCGTGGTGCAAGCGTTGGATGAACTGGCGCGGGTGCTCAGATTGGCGGAGGCGGGTTCGCCAGACCCGATACTGCTCCAATGGCACCTGACGGATCTGTTCCAACAGAGCGGCTTCGCTTTCCGCCTGAAAGAGGACCTGCGCTTGTCCAAAGTCTCTGAGTTCCCGGGTGGATTTCCGTCCGCTGATGCGCCTCTGTCGGCGGCGTAGTCGCTCAAACAGGCTTTCCATCTGGAGGTTGTCCTGCGGCAGACCGGGGATATCATAACAAGGCAGCAATTCTTGCTGGTGCAGTCGCCAGCGTTTTCGCAAGGCAGACAGTAACCGGCTTTGGGGGCGTTGTGTTCTTGGATTGGGGTGAAGTGATTGGATCAGCATTTCCATGTTTTTGGAGATCTGAGCGCTGCTGAGAGAAGATGTGCCTGTGGAGTTATCCGGAGGGTAGTGCAGGCAAGCAGCGATCTGGCGCAACCACTGATGAGCTTCGGCCAGGTTTTGAGCATCGTGTCGGTTTTTCTCCAGGGCACGTTTGACCTGGATTTGCAGACGCTGGAAATAACCGCTTTCACCCAGAGATTCTGGCAGAACAGACAAGGCTTGCTGAATCGCTTCCAGTTGTTGAAACCCCACCAGCCCACCCCAGTAAAAGGGCTTGCGGCTGTTGCGATTGACCGCATCTCGAATGGCCTGGCGGATAAGCTGTTTGAGCTGCTGGAGTTCTACATCCTTGGCAATGGCTAAAAAAGGGAGGTCTGGTCTTTCCCAGTTGGCTGTTTGTGAACGCCGGGTAAACCGCCCAGGTCGTTGCGCAGGTTTTGACGCAATTGCTCATCCTCTTCCAACACTTCTTCGGCCAAATTGCCCAGAAAATGCATCTGGCAAAGCTGGTGCGGTGCTCCCGGCCAGCAACTCTGGAAGGCCGCCGCAATCGTGTCTTCCCCATCCGAAAGTGTCGCCAACACCGGATAAGATAGATCCTGGTATGGTTTCAGCCAGGTCGCCAACTCAACCGAGTTCACATGTTCCACCTGGATTGCCGCTACAGGCGTACTGCTCAATACTTCGTACAGCACATACAGCAAGCTCCCACAACCTTCCGGTTGCAGAGCATCCATGGCCCAGATTACTCCCCCGTGCTGCTTGACCGTCTCCTCCAGTTTGCGCTTCGTTGGCTCTTGCAGCGCCCCCAATAACGCCAGAAACTGCCGATATAACTTCCCCACATTCCGATTATTCACCAGCACCCCACGCCCGTTCAGTTCGCTTTGGATCTCCCCCATTTGCTTATGTTCATGCTCATGCCGCCAGCCAATATATGCCAGCACATCCAACCCATACGTGCTGAACGGCAAACTGATCAGGCAGACCCCACTCGCATAATAGTACTCGCCCGTGTGTGAACATTCCGGATTCACACACTTCTTGCTTTTCCCCGTCACCCACACGGGACCTTTCAACGTCTGTACATTCTTACGCATGTGCCGCGAATGGCGTGGCTTCAATTCTGCCCCGCAATGCGGACATACATTCAGTTCGCAATCGATCAGCAGCCGCTGCTGTTTTTCAAAATGTCGAGTGGGTCGATGCCGAGGTAGTTTCTCCATGCGCTTGACTCCTGCTACTTAGTTCTCGGCTCTAGTATACACCCCCCTCACTAATAAGACAAGCAGGGGACACTCAAAGATGGGAAGACCAAGGGGTTCTGGGCACTGGTGTTTGCAACGCCCTATCGAGGCCGGGCAATTCCCTGTGGTCTGGTGACCTATTCATCGAAGACCATTGCCACAAACATGGATTCGCGTAATCGCAACCACTTTCGAGCCTTTGCAAGCATCCAGGATCTGTTGGGAGATAAGCCGTTGGTGCTGGATCGCGAGTTCAGTTATCTGGAACTGCTGACGAACCTGATCAATGAGCAACTCAAATTCGTCATTCGGCTCAATTTGGGTTCTCATCCGCCCAAGTTCTGTGATTCAAAAGGCCGGGATGTGGCACTCACCATATCCCCTGGACAAACTGTGATCCACTCGGATGTTTGGTACAAGGGGAAGGCCTATGTCAATTTGATCGGACGCTGGAAAGTGGGCCTTTCAGAACCTTTGTGGGTCATCACCAACCTGAAAGCCGAAGAGGGTCTGCGGATTTATTTTGGTCGTATGAAAATCGAGGAAAGTTTCAAAGATTTGAAGGACTTGTTGGGCATGACCAAGCTCATGAACCAGAAGCAGGATTACATGGAGAAAATGATCGCATTGCTCTTACTCTTCTTCCCGATCGGCTTGTTGCTTGGGGAAGAACTACGCGATTTTCTCTATGGAGAACCGATTGCCACAGAGGATCAAGTTCCTGAGAAAGAACTTGTCCCTGGTTCTCCAGATCGAAAAAAAAGCAAAAAGTGGAAACGCTATTCCGGCTTGTTCATCTTGCTCAGACAAAAATGGTCCCTGTCCAATGAACAGAATAATGCTATCTATCAAACAGTCTTGCTCTCTTTCACTTCCTTGGTCCAATGCCCTGTCCGAACTTAAGTCCGAACCTCAGGTTTTCTACTTGACAAAAAAGAATTAATGTTCTATCAGTTAAGGAAACGAGACAGAACATATGTTTCGTGTCTGTTCTTCCTCGCCTGCCCTACCCGCCTGTCCTGCCTGTCCTGCCTGCACTGTGCCGCAGGCACACGTGACGGCTTTGGTCAGACCGCCATTTGTTATTCCTCATTATTTGGGTAAGTCCCGGGCAAATTCCAAATAATGCTACAGAATTCGCCTCGTTGCAAAGGATGCCCGTAGCTCCATGGACCTCTGCTCTCCGATCTCTATTCTCTTTTTCCTATCTACTCTATATTATTCGTTCCATATTCGTTTTTTTTCGCGGAACGAATAACGAACTGGGTTATATGTTTATAAAGCGGGAGGCCAGGTATGTTTGAACTACCAGAGTTGATCACGCTCGCCGGGCAGATGAATGAAACAGTTCAGGGGAAAACCATCCGGGAAGGGCGCCTGGGTAATTCTCCGCACAAATTCGTCTGGTATAACCGGAAACCGGAAGAATTTACCCTTTTGACCAGGGGAAAAACCATCGGGAAGGCGTATGCTCAAGGCAGGTGGTTGTTTATTCCCTTGGAGTCGGGATATATTCTGGTGCTCGGGGAATGCGGGGGAAAGATCCTGTACCATCCTGCCGGGATGAAATTGCCGGAAAAATACCACCTCATCCTGGCGTTTGAAGATAATTCGGCCTTGACTGCGCTGACTCAAATGTGGGGGGCGATGGAACTGTATGAGGCAGGCCGGGAAAAGGAACGTAAGTATGTGAAAGATATGCGGACGACGCCTGTCGACCCCCAATTTACCTTCGACTATTTCTCTGCCCTGATCGATGAGCTTCTAAAGGGCGAAAAACGCAGCGTCAAGAGCCTGCTGACGCAGGACCAGTTGATCCCCGGGCTGGGCAACGCCATCGCCCAGGATATCATGTTCCACGCCCGCCTGCACCCGCGTCGTTCCCTGGCAGACCTCAACCTTGGGCAGCGCCGTGACCTGTACACCGCCATCACAGACACGCTCCGCGAGGTCATGGACTGGGGTGGGCGTAATGACGAGACGACCCTGTTCGGACAACCGGGCGGCTACGTCCGCTTTATGGACAGCGCCGCAGCCGGGAAACCATGTCCCGAATGCGGGCGGACGGTGGAGAAGATTCAATATTTAGGGGGGGCATGTTACTTCTGTCCGAAATGCCAGGTATGAAAAAAACCGGCCGGAAGGGTCGTCTCCCGGTCGGTTTTTTGCGGTGGAATGGAATTTATTCGTCGCCGGCGAATGACGCTCCTACGGACCGGTATTGAACTGCACATCCACGCTCATACCAGCGCGCAGGTTGGAGGGGAGACTATCCAGGACAATGGTCACTTTGTAAACCACATCCCCGCCGAGGGTATCCGCCAGCGGCGAGATCGCGCTGACCTTTCCGGCCACATCCTGGTTCAGGGCCTTGATAGACACCGTGGCCGCCTGGCCAAGCTTGACCTTCGGGACGTCCCGTTCACTCAGGTCGGTCGTCTCGACATGCATATAGTTTACATCGCTGAGGACCAGGATGACCTGGCCAAGTGAGACGTAATCCCCGATGCTGGCCGTTACAGACGCGACCTCCCCGGAGAACGGAGCGACGAGGCGGGTGGCATCCAGGTTCGCCTGGGCGTTCTGCACGGCCAGCTTGGCCTGCTCGAACTGGAGCAAGGCTGTCCCGGTCGCATCTGCAGGCACAGCCCCACCATTAAGTACTGCCAGGTAGGTCTGGGCGTTTTTCAGCGTGGCATTGGCCAGGTCCAGGTTCGCCTGGGCCTCGTCCCGTGTCCGTTGGGTGGGCTCTTGCGAATAGAGACTCCAATAATAATGGGCCGTGTCATAGGCTTGCTGGGCAGTATAGAGCGTCTGGTAGGCGTTTGCCTCAGTCACGTTATTGATATATTGCCCGACATGCGCATTATCGTAGGCCGTCTGCGCCTTGTCCAGGTTGTCCTTGGCAACCACATACTTGGCATAGTAATCTTGGATGAGTGCCTCATTTTTCCAATACTGCTGGTTGTTTAACACGCTTTGCGCGTTGGTTACATCGGTCTGTGCCGTGGTGATAGCCAGCTTGGCATTCGCAATGGCTTCAGGGGAGGTCAGCTCATTCAAAGCCAGGCTGGCTTGCTCTACATCGATCTGTTGGGCGGTATCGTCCAATTGGACCAAAATTTGACCGGCCTGTACCTGGTCACCGGCAGCAACGTTGACCAGCTTGACGTTACCGGCCAGGTTGAATGCCATATGGGCCTCCTGGTCATCGACAATAACCCCGGAGGCGGTTACCCCCGCCCCCGTGCTGGTACTGGGCACAGGCGTGGGTGCGTTGCCCCCCGATAAGATAACGGTCGGGATGGCGGGGGTATTAGCGGCGCCTCCGCACGCCACCATGACGAGAGCCAGGATCACGGGCAGGATTAGCTTGGATTTCATCTAAACCTCCTGGGGGGTTTTCCCATTCCCATTATTATCAACGACTTGGCCGTCCCGAAGTGTAACGACCCGGCGGGCATACTTGATCACGCGCGGGTCATGCGTGGCAAAGACAAAGGTGACGCCTGTTTCCTTGTTCAGTTTCTCCATGATTTCCATTACCTGCCGGCCGTTCTCTGTATCTAAATTCGCAGTTGGTTCATCGGCCAGGATGAGCGCCGGCTTGGGCGCCAGGGCACGCGCGATGGCGACGCGCTGCTGCTGGCCGCCGGAAAGCTGGTCAGGGCGGTTTTTGGCGCGGTCGACCAGATCAACGGCCTCTAGCAGTTCCAGGACACGCTCCCGGCGTTCTTTGGGATTATGACCGTTCAAGAGGAGCGGCATTTCTATGTTTTCGTATGCGGTCAGAGTGGGAATCAACGCAAAGAACTGGAAAATGAAACCGATATGGCCGCGGCGCATATCGGCGCGCTGGTTGCGGTTGAGCCGGGTGACATCCTTGCCATCGACGAACACCGAGCCGCTGGTGGGCTGGTCCAGGCAGCCGATCAGTTGCAGAAGGGTGGTCTTGCCGGAACCGGACGGGCCGACCAGCGCGGTGAACTCACCGTCGGCGATGCTCAGGTTGACGCCGCGCAGGGCCTGGGTTTCGACCGTGCCAACTTTGTAGACACGGGTGGCATTATCAATTTTTACGACTTCCATTTTGTTCTCCTTTTTGATTGCCGCACTTACTTCTCGGCGCGCAGGGCTTCGACCGGCTGCAAACGGGAAGCCATCACGGCCGGATACAGACCGGCCAGAATCGTCACGATGAAGGTCAGGATGGAAAGGTTGATCGTGTCGTTCAATGTCAAGTTAGCGAAGATCGTGTTGGTGACCAGGAAGCCGGTCAGGCCCATGTTCCCGATATAGAATCCGTGGATGTTGAAAAGGTAGGCGGCCAGCACGCCCAGGATCACTCCCATGAGCACACCGCCGACTGCCAGCAGGGCGGATTCAGCCAGGAACAGCGACATGATCCGGCCACCCCGCATTCCGATCGCGGACAGGATCCCGATCTCACGCGTCCTCTCATAGACCGACATGATCAGCGTGTTGATGATGACCGAGGCGCAGATCGCCAGGATGATCAAGTACAAGATAGAGATATAACTGTTCGCCTGGCTCTCCCAATCTAGGAGCAGCGGGTTCAGGTCTTTCCAGGTAAGGACCTTCAAGTCCGACGATACCTTCAGGGCACTGGCAACACTGTCCGTGTAGGAAATGTCTTTAAGCAGCACAAAGACAGTGCTGGCGTGATTCTGGGTCTGGGTGATGGCCTGGGCTTTCGCCAGCGGCAGGAAGATGGTAGCGCTGTCGAAACCATAAGTGTTGGTCGAGTAGATGCCGCGTACGACAAACGTCTGCTCGGCCACATCGCCGTTGGCGGTATTGACCGAAAGGCTGACATTGTCACCGGCCTGCAAATGCAACTTGTCCGCGCTGGGCTTGCCGATCAGCAAGCCTCCACTGTCGTCGGCAGTCAGGTAACTCCCGCTGATGATCCCCAGGCGGTATGGATCGTTCGCGGCGGAGGCCGGATCGATCCCGTAGATTCTTGCCCCCGCCGATTGATTTCCGGCGGAGATAAAACCGCTGGCGAACAAACGCGGTGTGGCGGCTTTCACCTGAGGCAGACTAGCGATCTGGCTGGCGATTTGATCCGGATTCAGAACCAGGTCCTCCCATTTCAGGCTGGATTTATTTTCGTCATAGCTGGCTGCCCGCACCTGGATATGACCGGTCTCCAGGAGAATGGCCCCTTGGTTGGCGCTGCCCATTTCTCCATTGACAACGGAGGCCATCAACATCAAAATAGCGAGCCCTATGCTGACTGCCAGCGCTGAAAAAAAGGTGCGGCGGCGGTTGCGGCCGAGATCGCGAAAAGACATTTTCAATAGTTGCAGCATGTTCCACCTCATACAAAATGCAGGGCTTCGGCGGGTTCGCGTCGCCCGGCTTCGATGGCTGGGATGAGCGCTGCCAGCGCGGAGATGATCGCCACCACGGAGGCGCGCATGACCAGTTTTTCCGTGCCCCAGGTGGGATAGACCTTCCCATTGATCAGCGCCATGTAACTGGTGATGGAGGACAGGGAACCAAAGTCGAGCCCGACCTTCATCAAAATTCCGTTGATTGCCAGCCCCAGGACGATCCCCGCAGCCACCCCGACCAGGCCGATCATTATCCCTTCCAGGATGAACAGCAAGGAAATCTGGCGCGGCTTGAGTCCCATCGCTCCGAGCATGCCGATCTCACGCGTCCGTTCATAGATTGCCATCAGCAGGAGGTTGAGGATGCCCACCCCGGCGATGGCAATGATGACCACGCTGAAGATATCCATCACGCCGTTCTTGCTGTTGATGGTGGAGGCCAGATCGGGGTAGTTTGCTTCGAACGATTCGATCTCATAGCCGGGCAAAACGGATTTCATGCTGTTGATAACCGCGCTTTCCTGCCCGATATGCTTCAGGAAGACCGCCACCTCGGTGGACTGGCCGTTCAGGTCGTAGAGCGATTGGGCCTCGCCGAGCGAGATGTAAACAGTCTGCTTCTCGATATCCGCCATGCCCAGGTCGAATATACCGATCACGGTCATGGTACGTTGGCGCATTTGCTCGTGCTGCGAGCGGCCTACCAGTGTGATCCGGTCGCCCACCTGCACGTTCATCGCATCGGCCAGGCCTTTGCCGATCAGGATATTATCCCCATCCGCGCTGGTGAGGTTGCGCCCGGCTTTGATGTACTGCCCGATGATATTCAATTTCAGCTCGTTCTCCGGCTGGACGCCCGTAATGCCGACCGCAAAGGCGCCCTCACGGTTGGTGACCAGCCCGCCGGTATTGATCCGCTGCGTGGCGCCCAGCGTCAAGGGGTTGGCTTGTGCAGCTTTGATCACGGCCTGCGGATCGGAGAGCGGCAGGAGCGGGGTTGAATCCGCCTGGGCGCGATAGCCTGCCGCGTGAACCTGGATGTTCCCGCCCAGTACTTTCACGGCGTTACCGTAGATCGCGTCGGTAAAGCCGTTCATCAAACCGTCGTACCACATCATCAGGGCCAATGTCAACGACATGGCCAGGACGATGATGATCGTCCGGCGGCGGTGGCGCCAGATGTTGCGCCATGCCAATCGCAAATAAAGTAGCATTCGTAATACTCCTTTTCCTGGATAACGTTCACGGTGATCGAAAAGTAGTTCCTTCTCGATCTTGCTTTTATGCCAAGGTTAATTTATCCAATACGTTCGCCAGCGCCTCCATGTAATCAAGCCTGAAACGCACATAAATTTACTCATACCGTAACGCTTCCACGACCTGCAATCGGGCCGCCTGTCTCGCCGGGATGACCGCTGCCAGCGCCCCAAAGAGCAGGCCAATCGCAATGCCCGCCAGGATACCCGCGAACGGGAACGAGTATTGCATGGGGAATAATGTTCCCAGGGTCCTGACAATGACGTAGCCGAGGTATATACCAGAGAGGAGGCCGAAAGCTGTCCCAATGGAGGCAAGCAGCAGGGCTTCGGCCACCACCATGCGGCGGATCTGCCTGCGGGTGCCACCCACCGCGCGGATCATGCCGATCTCACGCGTGCGCTCGAGCACATTGATAGCCAGGGTGTTCAGCATGGCGATCAGCGAAGGCAGGGCCAGGAAGGCCAGGAGGATGTACAATCCGGAAAACACTGTGCTCAGCAGCCGCATCATCTGGTCAATATAGCCCTTCCCAGCAATAACCGTGAACTGCGGGTAATCGGCGGCCACGGCCTTGATCTGCGCGTCCACATCCGCCATTTTCACGCCGGGTTTCAGGTTCAACTGGAGGAATACATCGTCGTTCCGCCCGAAATCGGCAGCCAGGTTGGTTTGCGAGATGAAAGCCGTGACAACTTTGGCGTTCAAGAGATCGGTCGCCAGGGCAACGATCTTGTAATCCTGTAGGCCTTTCGAAGTTGCCAACTTTACGGTGTCGCCCACCTTGACCTTGATCTGCGCCATGAACGCGCCGTTGACGATCATGCTCCGTCCGTTTGCCAGTGCCGCATAGGCCGCTTCATTGCCTTGTTTGAAATCCAGCCCGCTGACCGTTGGAAAAGTTTCAGGATCGATGCCCATCAGGGAAACGCTTTGTCCACCTACCTCGCTGCCTGAAAAACGCAAGGTTGTGATGTCGCCGACGCCCGGGATGGCTTTCAGCCGGTCTGCAAATTCAGGTCCTGTCCCTATATCAGCTATTCCAAACCGAAACGGATGGAGGCACAAAAAGGTAATCGCTGCCCAGGCTTTTTTGCAGCGTGCTGACCATCATCCCGTTGAGGCTGGTACTCATGCTGCCCAGGGCCACGATGACGGCCAGACCGATCATGCTGGCGCTGGCAGTGATGGTGACACGCGCAGGCTGGCGGGTAAGGTTGCCCTGGGCCAGGTCGCCGGTGCCCTGACGGGCATATAACAACGCCATCACCCGGCCAAATACGAAGGTGATCGGGCGCAGCAATGCCGGGACAGCCAGGATCAGGCCAAGCAGGAACAGGATTCCACCAAGAGAGATGAGGCCCATATTTCCAGAAGCGAGGGCGAGCAGCGCCAGGCAAATCATAACCAAACCAGCAATGAGCCCGGCGCCGGCACGACGCTTATATTCCACTTCCCCCACCGAAGGGCGCAGGGCATCCATCGGCATGACCCGGCTGGCATTGCAGGCCGGGATCAGCCCGGCCAGAACGGTGATACCTACGCCAAGCAGGGCCGAAGTTGCGACCAGGGAGGCAGAGAACACGGGTGGGCCCAACTTCAGGTTGATGAATGCATCCAGAGGTTGTTGAAGGAGGCGGATGATAACGGCACCAAATAGATAGCCTACCAACAAGCCAGCCGCGGAGCCAATCAATCCTTGCAGCAGGCCTTCCACCAGGATCATGCCGGTGATGGTGCTTCGCCTGGCACCCAAGGCGCGCAACATGCCAATGTCACGCCGCCGCTCGGTCACCACGGTTCGGAAGGTATTGAAAATGATAAAGCCACCCATGAACAATGCCAGTACGCCGAACATATTAAAAGCCGCCTGGGCCAATTGGATGCTGGCGAATAATTGCGAGTCCGTCTGGAACACACCCACCTGGTAATCACGCCCCAGGGCGGACTTGATCGCAGCCACCGTTCGATTCCGCAGGGTTTCATCTGTGGATGAAAGAGCTACCTCGATGGTGTTGACCTGACCCGTCTGGCCGGTCATGGCCTGGGCCTTGGCGAGGCTTACGAGCACTTCCTCGTTGCCGGGCTGGCTGCGCGGCGGCAGGATGCCGACCACGGTCAGGCTTGCAATGCCGTTCACCGATGGGACCTTGATTTTGCCGCCCAGGTTAACGCCGTAGGCATCCGCCAGGGTTTGGGAAATGACGGTCGCGTTTGTGTCGTCTGCTCGCAGGAAACGGCCGGGTTGCTGTATAAGATAGGCTTGCAAGGATTGGGCCGTCGCCGGGTCCAAGCCGGTCAGGCTGAGGGCGGTGACGCGGTCCGGGCGGGTGGGATCGCCATCCACGAAATCGGCCGGCAGGTTGACGGTCCGCTCGAGCGTGACGGAGGTTGCACGTATACCTGCTATCCCGTCCAGCTTATGCGCTACATTCGCCGGGAATCCACTGCCCGATTGGTGGGTAATGGTCACATCCACCATACCGCCAGCAGCCATTATGTTGGCCTGGAAAGCCTGCAGCATGGTTGGCAGGATGATATTCATACCGAAGATGACCATCACGCCGAAGACGACGGCCAGGGTGGTCAGGAAAGTGCGCAGTTTGCGCCCGTTCAAATAACGCCAGGCAAGGGTGAGTTGGAGGTTCATGTACGCTCCAGGTTGGTTTCGTCTATGATCTTGCCATCTTTCAGGAAGACAATGCGGTCAGCGTAAGCCGCGATGCGCGGGTCGTGTGTCACCATGACCACGGTGCGCCCATATTCCTTGGTGACTTGGCGCAGCAGGCTGGCGATCTCGTCGCCCGAACGGGTATCCAGGTTGCCGGTGGGTTCGTCTGCCAGGATCAGGGCCGGTTCGGTGACCAGTGCGCGTGCCACAGCCACGCGTTGCTGCTGTCCGCCGGAGAGCTGGTCGGGGCGGCTGGCGAGGCGGTCACCCAGGCCGAAGCGCGTGAGCCATTCGGTCGCGCGTTTCTTCGCCTCGGCCGGCTTGATGCCGTCCAGGGTGACAGGCAGGGAAGCGTTCTCCACGGCGTTCAGAACCGGGATGAGGTTGAAGAACTGGAAGATAAAGCCCATCTTGCGACGGCGTAGTTTGGTCAGGTCGTCATCTTTCATGTCCGCAATAGGAGTGCCGTCGATACTGACGCCGCCCTGGCTGGGACGGTCCAGGCCGCCCAGCAGGTGCAGCAGGGTGGACTTGCCGCAGCCGCTGGAACCCATGATGGCTACAAATTCCCCGGCATTGACCCGCAGGTTGACGTGGTCGAGAGCGGTGACAGCCGTCTCGCCGGAGCCGTAGATTTTCGTCAGGTTTTCAGTTTGAATGATGGACATTGAAAACTCCAACTTTCAACTCCTGTAATTCAGGGGGCACCGGCTATCCTTCGATCCAGGCCCGCACGGTGCGGGTAAACAGTCCCGGGGCAATCATGTTCCAGCTATGCTCTTCGTGTGCCTTGCTGCCTCGGGCCTGCGTGCAGATAAGCTCCGCCACATGGGTGACGTTGCCGGCGATGGTAGTAAATGGTTTGATTTCTGCGCTGCGGCCATGTTCGGGCAGATCGGGCACCAGCAGGTGATAAGCATCCTTCAACGCATCCACCTGCGGCTGCCACATCCAGCCGGCACCGCCTCCGCCGTGGAGGAAAATAATGCTGGGGTTGGATGGATCCCCGGTGATTGATGTGTAAAACATATTCATTTCTCCAGGATCAAAGTTTTTCCAAAGGTAGCTGGTCCGTCTTGCGCGGCCGGCCGCGCCGGCGCATCTCTGGCTTGGCCAGCGGTTGGAGTTTGACCTCCTCCAGGCGCATGTCTGTCATATCGAGCCAGCGCAGGTCGGCTTCCAGGTGCATGGTAACCTTGTCCAGCAGCAGGATTTGGGCCATCTCCGTATGTGGGTCGTAACTGTTGCGCAGGGAGGTGGCGGCGTGCAGTTCCTGGTACAAGTGAGCGCGCTGGGTCTGGATGATGCGCGCCGGGTCCGCTTCGCCGGAGGCCAGCGCCACCATCAGTTTAACGAAGAACTCATCCCGCTGGTGGTCAGGCGTAACACCCTGGTTGAACCACTCCGTCAGTGCAGCATGCCCGGAGACAGTCACTGCGTAGACGCGCCGGGAAGGCTGGTCGCCTTCCCCCAGGTCCGAAGTCCGCTCAACGAGGCCTGCTTCCTCCAATCGATCCAACGTGGTATAGACCTGGGCCGGTTTGACCGCCCAATTGGCATCTCCGCCGACCACGGATTCAAAGGCTGCCCGGAGTTCATATCCGTGGCGGGGACGCTGGGCGAGCAAACCGAGGATGGCAAAGCGGACCGACATAATTAGTCTACAGGTGAGTATTTTCCAACAGCGCAAAATAATAAACGAGTTAGTATTTTTTGTCAAGACTTTAGCTCCCGGTTTATTGAGATGATACTCCGGAAATCATAATATGTTATACTTTTCAGGCTCATTATGAAATCATCGTGATAAGGGAGAGATATGGTGCAAACTAGTCGAAGGTACAAGATCCTCGTTCTGGTCATCTTCCTCCTGTCCGTCGCTCTGCGCCTGGGGATGGTCAGCTTCAACCGCCAGGCCAACGACGACCATATGCAGGTGATCGGCCTTATTATCAAATCCGGGTCTCTGCCCGACAAAGGCAATTGTTGGGAATGTTATCAGCCCAAACTCTTCCATTTCACCGCCGCCATGCTCCTTCAAATTACCGGCGCGGACAGGCTCAGCCAGGATGCCATGATCCTGGTGGTCGAGCTGATCAACTTCCTGGCCGGGTTGGTCACCGTGGCGGCCGCAGGGGCTCTGATCAACCACCTCCCCGTGAAGAGCGAGACGCTCAAGCTGCTCAGCTTCGGACTCGTCGCCCTCAACCCGACCCTGATCGGGATCAACTCCCAGGTCACGAATGATACCTTCGTGATCCTTTTTTCCACCCTGGCGCTTTATTGTACAATCCTCTTCCTGCAAAAACAGAAACCGGTGACTTTCCTGCTGATCTTTTTATTCACCCTCCTATGCATCAGTTCCAAAACCAACGGTTGGGTCACCGCCATCGCCATCACCCTGGCGCTGCTCATAAAAGCCTGGGTGGAGAAGAAACACGCAGCCAGGCTCTGGCTGGCAGGTTTCCTGTTCATTGCTGCAACACTGGTCATCTCGATCTTTAATCCATTGAACCAATACATCCCGAACTACCAAAATTACGGCTCCCCCTTCCTGATGAATGTCAGCCGGAAACCCAGGCCGCATTTCCGCACGATGTCGGCAAAACTTTGTGGGATCCGCTCCATGCTGGACGGATATGCCACTTTCAAATTCGGCTCCCTCATCCAACACCCCCGGATCGAATACAGCGGCGTGCGGCCAGCCAACTGCACTTCCCTGTGGGCAGTGTTGTACGGAGACGCCAATTCCATCCATTTTATCAATTATCCGCCTACCTGGTCCACGACCGGAGATCAGGGTTTCGCCCTCTCTCGGACGATTTACATCCTGGCGCTGCTCCCCACGCTCCTGGTCCTGCTCGGGGCAGTCCTTGAAATCGGTGTGTTCCTGGAGAGCATCTTCAAACGGGATATGACGCTGGCAGCCACCACCCACTACGGCCTGGTTTTAGCGACCTCCATCGGTTTCATCCTTTTCCTCTGCATATACTTAGTGCTGTATACAAACTTATCCATGATGAAAGTCATTTTTATTTACCCGGCGCTGATCATCACCTTCCCGCTGTTTTTCATGCGGGCAGTCGAATTCATCGATGTGCGCTTGAAAAACCGGTTTCACTGGGTCCGGACGGTCTTCACGGTCTGGGTCGTGACACTCCTGGTCCTGTATGCGGCCGACGTCATCACCATGATCCAATTGCTCTATTCCCGTAGAATAGGCATTTAGAATTCGAGACAGGCTGCCAATTGCAATTTAATCCATGTCGCTGACCCAACTCCTCTCCCATTGGCGAACGTACCCGGAAACTGCCCCCAATCTGACCACCTGGCAGACCACCCCGGCGCGTCCGGCCGACCTGCGTCCCTTCCCGGCGGACCTGCCGTCTGCTCTGGCAAAGGCCCTGGCCAGGCGCGGGATCGTCTCGCTCTACAGCCACCAGGCCCAGGCCTGGGAAGCGGCCAGGCGCGGCGAAAATGTTGTCCTTGCCACCGGCACCGCCAGCGGCAAGACACTTGGCTACAACCTGCCGGTCCTGGCTGCGTGGCTCGAAAACCCTGACACCCGGGCGCTCTATCTCTTTCCCACCAAGGCCCTCACACAGGACCAGTTATCCGGCCTCAATTCTTTCCAGTCTTCCATCCCCAATCTAAAATCGGCAATTTACGACGGCGACACGCCCCAATCCAACCGCCCGGCCATCCGTAAGAACGCCAATCTCATCTTCACCAATCCAGACATGCTTCACACCGGGATCCTGCCTCATCACACCAATTGGGCGGACTTTTTCAGGAACCTGCGCTTCGTTGTCATTGACGAGATGCACACCTACCGGGGTGTCTTTGGCTCCCATTTTGCCAATGTGCTCCGGCGGCTGAAGCGGGTGGCAAAGTTCTATGGAGCGCAACCGCAGTTCATCCTGACCTCTGCCACCATCGGCAATCCACGTGGGCTGGCCGAGCGGCTGATCGAGGCGCCCGTCTCCCTGCTCGACCGGGATGGTTCGTCGCGTGGCGAGCGGCATTTTCTCATCTACAACCCACCCGTATTGGATGAAGCCCTGGGTTTGCGGAAAAGCTCCATGCTGGAGGCGGTGCGGCTCTCGCAGGAACTGGATGCGCAGGGAATACAGCAGGTCATTTTTGCGCGTTCGCGGCGGAACGTGGAGATGCTGCTCAAGTATTTGCAGGAAGGGTTCTCCCCCCTTTCCCCCTCCACCTTGGGGAGAGGGGTCAGGGGTGAGGGGAAAAGGGGCGAGGGGATCCGCGGGTATCGCAGCGGGTACCTGCCCTCCCAGCGCCGCGAGATCGAGAAGGGTCTGCGGGATGGGACGGTCAAGGCCGTCGTCGCCACCAACGCTCTCGAACTGGGTATCGACATTGGCGGGCTAGGAGCAGCGGTGCTGGTCGGCTATCCGGGCACCATCGCCAGTGTATGGCAGCAGGCCGGCCGGGCAGGGCGCGGCGACCAGGCCAGCTCTGGCAGTCCTGATCGCATCCGCCAGCCCACTCGACCAGTTCCTGGCCCACCATCCTGATTACTTTTTCGAGCGCTCGCCCGAACAGGCCCTGATCAACCCGGACCACCTGCTCATCCTGCTCAACCACCTGCGCTGTGCCATGTTCGAGCTGCCCTTCCAAAAAGGAGAAGGCTTCGGTTCCCTGCCGACCGGGACGGTACAGGAATATCTGGATTTCCTGGTCACGGGCCAGGAGGCGCATTTCTCACAGGATCAATATTTCTGGATGGCGGATTCCTATCCGGCCGCCGCTCTTTCCCTGCGCTCGGCCTCAGCGGAGAACGTCGTTTTACAGGTCGAAGACGGCGGCACGCCCTGGACCCTGGGCGAGGTGGATATTGCCTCCTCGCCCTGGATGGTGCACCCGCACGCAGTTTACCTGCACGAAGGCCAGCAGTATTTCGTTCAGGAATTGAACCTTGCCACCCAAACCGCCACGCTCATCCCCGTGGCGTTGGATTACTACACCGAACCCCAGCGTCAAACCGAGGTTAAGATCCTGACCGAAAATGACCGGACCGGCGTCCTGGGCGGAGAAAAAGGCTGGGGCGAGATTCAGGTCACGTTGCAGGTGGCAGGCTTCAAGAAAATCCGCTGGTTTACACGTGAGAACCTGGGGATGGAGCCGCTCGACCTGCCCCCCAGCGATTTCCAGACCACCGGCTACTGGCTGACATTATCGGAACAAACCATCGAGACTCTGCGGGCGGCCGGCGCGTGGACCAACGACCCGAATGACTACGGTCCCGGCTGGAACCGCCTGCGGGAGGCCGTCCGCCTCCGGGATGGATACCGCTGCCAAGTATGTGGCATCCTTGAGACCACCACCCGCCAGCACGATGTGCACCACAAGGTGCCGTTCCGGGCATTCGCCTCGGCAACCGAAGCCAACCGGATGGATAACCTTATAACGTTATGCCCGGCCTGCCACCGCAAAACCGAACAGAACGTGCGCATGCGCTCAGGGCTGGCGGGACTGGGAAGCGTACTTGGCCAACTGGCTCCACTCTTCCTGATGTGCGACCCGGGGGATTTGGGCATCCACACCGACCCGGCGCTTTCCCACGGGGATGCTGCGCGATCCACGCTCGGCCAACCCGGTATCGTGATCTATGATGACGTCCCGGCTGGCATCGGCTTCAGCCAGAAGCTGTTCGAACTGCACGACGAACTGATGCGGCGGGCCTTGGAACTGGTCCAGGAATGCAAATGCAAGGATGGCTGCCCCTCGTGTGTAGGCCCTGGCGGCGAGAATGGGACAGGGGGGAAGGCGGAGACAGTGGAGATTTTGCAGCGTCTTGTGGACAAGTAGTAGACCGGTAAGTGCCACTCAGAAACTTGGGTTATATCAAAAATCCCGAAGGCATACCCGATCGCCGTGCTCACAAAGCATGTCCCCCTTGTCAGATTCCACTTGTTCGGTAATAATCGTCCAAATTTATCCGGTTCAAAACAGAATGGAGTCTCTGGTTGGAGTAAAATGGTGTATTGCAACGCATGTCGGTCTGCACCACGTAGCGAGCAAATATAAATCGACAGAGCCGGATCGAAAATCGCTATGATGAATGAAAGCTATTCCTGATGAGCATTCCCTCCATCATCCCGATTTATTTCTTTTACGGGTTGGCCTTCTTTAGCATGGGCCTGTTGGTCATGCTGGAAGGCGGACGATCCTCGGATGCCCGCCTGCGCCGGGCCTTGCGCCCCCTGGCAGCCTTTGGCCTGATCCTTGCGACCAACGAATGGCTGGAAATGTTCCAATCGATGGCGGAATTTTGGGGGCAAACCTTCCCGGACTGGCTGATCGGCGTAAGGTTGGGGCTACTGGCTTTTTCTTTTGTTTCCCTGGCAGCCTTTGGAAGCTATCTCATGGTAATTTCCAGGACGGCCTGGAGATTGATCCTGCTTGTCCCCCTGGGATTGGAAAGTTTTTGGGTTATTGGTCTGGTGGTAATACGTGGACATTATCCAACTCCCATATTATGGGCGATTGCGGATAACTGGACACGTTATTCTCTGGCAATCCCGGCCGCCATACTTGCGTCTATCGGCCTGGTGGTTCAACAACGGGTTTTCCGCCGGGCAGGATTGGTTTCCTTTGGACGGGATGCATTGTGGGCGGCGGTTGCATTTGGCTGGTACGGGTTGGTGGGACAATTATTTGTCCCATCATCTCCACTGCCGCCATCCAATATCATTAACCAGGATCTGTTCACCCGCTTATTGGGAGTCCCTGTCCAGGCCTTCAGTGCCTTGATGGCAATGGCAGCGGCCTTTTTTGTGATCCGCTTTCTAAGGGCCTTCCAGGTGGAGACCGACCGGCAGATAAACAGCCTGCAGGAAGCCCGCTTGCGGGAATCAGAACAAAGGGAAACATTAAAAGGTGAATTATACAAGCGGATTGTGGCGGCGCAGGAATCGGAACGCCAACGTATTGCCAGGGAACTCCACGATGAAACCGGCCAGGCGCTGACCGCCATCGGGATGGGGTTGCGCAGCCTGGATGGAGGCTCCCCGACCTTGGGACGGGGAAGCACCAAGAAGAATCTGCGCGAACTGGAAACACTGACGGATCATTCGCTGGATGAATTACAGCGGTTGATCGCTGACCTGCGGCCATCTCACCTGGATGACCTGGGACTCTCTTCTGCCTTGCGCTGGTACGCCGGAAATGTTCAGGAACGCACCAAAATGGATGTGCAGGTTGAGACCTTGGGGAATGAACCAACCATTCCTTCTCCCGTCAAAACGGCACTCTTCAGAATTGTCCAAGAAGCGCTGACCAATGTGATCAAACACGCGCATGCCAGGAAGGTGCGGATTTTCCTGGCCTATTCTCCGCAGGAGATCCACGCCCGGGTGGTCGATGATGGGAAGGGATTTAATACCGACACAGTTGAATCTGACCAGGCGGATTTCGTGGGGCCTGAAGGGAATGGAAGAACGCGCCTCATTGCTGGGTGGAAAGTTCAAGGTATTTTCGAAACCAGGCGAAGGAACAACTGTGGAAGTGACCATTCCATTTTCGCAGGAGGATACCGATGAAAATCCGGCTGCTGCTGGTTGATGACCATCAAGTGGTACGTTCAGGGCTGCGCATGCTGCTGTCCAATGAAAGCGATGTAGAGATTGTCGGCGAGGTCGGGACTGCCCGTGAGGCATTGAACGCGGTCCAGTCGCTCAAACCAAATGTTGTCCTGATGGACATCGGCTTGCCGGACCTTTCAGGGATCGATGCCACGAGCGAGATCAAACGCACCAATCCGGAGGTGGCAGTAGTGGCGCTGACCATCCACGAAGATGAGGAGTATTTCTTCAAGATGCTGGAGGCGGGTGCAAGTGGCTACGTTCCCAAGCGGGCCGCGCCGGAAGAATTGCTGACGGCCATCCGTTCGGCGGCGGCGGGGGAAGTCTATCTGTATCCTTCGCTGGCAAAGCTGCTGGTAAAAGATTATCTAGCTCAGGAACATACCAGCGAGGCGGAAAGAGCGCTGGATGGCCTGACGGAGCGGGAGCAGGAAGTATTGCGGTATCTGGCAGAAGGGGTGGCGAACGACGAGATTGCGAACGCACTGGTGATCAGCGCAAAAACGGTGGCACGCCACCGCGAAAATATCATGCAAAAACTTGGGTTGCATTCCCGGTCGGAATTGGTGCGGTATGCCATCCGGAAAGGGATTATCAAACCATAGCCATCAATTTGCCGTTTTTTATGGAAAGCCTGCTGGAATCCCCGGCAGGCTTTTTATTTGGGGTGGTTAGCTCAATTATGACCCAATCGCGGTTCCTACTCATGGGATAGAGACAGTATGAAACGGGTTGGACCGCCGGTTTCATGGGATATTGCCCCCATGGCAAAGATCGGATGCCCGCCTGATTGTATCCGGTGTCCTCCGGAAGTACACTGATAGTGAAATAAGGTACAAAAGGAAAGGAAGGTTGCCATGAAAAGCGCATTGATTGTCTCGCTCTTGACTGTTTTACGATTGGGGATACCCCTGATCATACTGCTAAGCATTGGAGAAGCCGTACACCGCCACGATCGAACGTATTCATAAAGGCTGAGGTGCATGATGGATGTCGTATCAACATTTCTACTCGGTGTTCTTCTCCGTTTGGGGATCCCGATCGCCGTTACTGCCATTGTATTTGCCTTACTGCGGCGCCTGGACAAACGCTGGCAAAAGGAAGCACTGGCTCTGCCGGTGGTGGCCGCAGGGAAACACTGCTGGGAAATCAAGGGATGTACCGAGGAGAAGAAAAAGGACTGCCCGGCGGCAGCCCAGCCGAAGACGCCTTGCTGGCAGGTTTTCCGAACCAAGGATGGCGTTATGAAGGAAGCCTGCTTGGGATGTGAGGTGTTCCGGCAAGCCCCGGTGCCGGCGAGAATCTGACCATTCCAAAGTTCAAGAGGAGACGCAACGATGAAAAAACCAGGACGATTTTTTATTTCCCTGCTGTTCGCCTTGCTGGCGGCTGGCGTAACGCTGATCGTGGTGCAAGCCCAGACGCCACAGCCATCCCAGCCCACTGGCGTCATGACGAATGACAACTGTATAGCATGTCACAAAGATATTGCTGCCGCCTGGATGACCGGCCCGCATGGCCAGGCTGGCACGGACCCCGTTTTCTCCGCAGCTTGGGATGGCCCAGGGCAAGCCGGGCGCCTGTCTTGTCTGCCACACAACCGGATATGATCCGACAACTGGCAAATCAGATGCAAGCAGCGTTTCCTGCACCGCCTGCCATTCTCCGGTCCCAGCCAATCACCCCACTGATAAAATGCCAATTGATACTACCCCTGATCTGTGCGGCAAGTGCCACAGTGACCCTCGATTTTCGACCCAGGACTGGCAGTTGAGCGCACATTACCAGCGCGGCATGTCTTGTTCGGTCTGTCATGACCCGCACACGGCCGGGATGAAGACGATTGCCGGTTCCACAAGCGCCAGCGCAGATGCTTCAGCCTTGTGCGAGAACTGCCATAAAGATGCGATGAAGAACTTCCCGACCTCCACCCATGCAGAGGCGGGTGTGACCTGCGTCCAATGTCACCTTGGCTTCAATATAGGGATAAAAACTGGAAGCTCAACCGACTTTGTTTCTGCCCATACGGCGCCTGACCACAGTTTCATGCCTACACTGGCTACCTGCACCGCGTGCCACTCCAACCAGATGCATGCCCCGGGGGAAGCGGTGGTTGCTGCAGCCATCAAGAGCGAGGAATCAGGCGGAACGCCTACCCCCACCCCCACACCTGTTGCAACCCCCATTCCCCTCGTTACCGAACAAGCAGCCCCGGTCAGCCCAATCGGTTTTTCCGGCCTGGCCGGTCTGCTTGGCCTGGCCTGCGGAATGGTCCTTTCACCATGGCTGGAAAAGTGGTACCACAGTATGAATAAAAATGGGAGGAAATAATGAGCCAGTCCAGGATATCAAGGCGTGACTTTCTAAAGATCACTGCCGTTGGCGCCACGGCACTGGTCACCATGCAGGTGATCGGGGAGGTGCAAGCCAATGAACCGGTCCCATCCGGCAGACGACAATGGGCAATGGTCATCGACCAGTCCAAGTGCACGGGTTGCGGATATTGTGTGATGGCCTGTTGCGCCCATAATGATGTCCCACCTGATATCACCTGGAACCCTGTCCTCGAGGCTGGCCAGGTGGGCGACAAAAAGATATACCTGCCGCGGCCTTGCATGCAGTGCGCCAAGGCTCCCTGTGTGGACGTCTGCCCAGTGAAAGCCAGCACCTACCGGCCGGATGGCATCGTGATGATGAATTACAGTCGTTGTATCGGTTGTCGCTATTGCGAGGTAGCCTGTCCCTACGGAGCGCGTTCGTTCAACTGGAAACAGTTCACGGGACCAAATCCGGCTGTGCCTGAATGGGGTGAATCCGAAGTGGCGCGCCGCCCGCGCGGTGTGGTGGAGAAGTGCAGTTTCTGCTACCAGCGCATCGACCGCGGCCTGGCCCTCGGCCTGACCCCTGGCGTGGACGAGGACGCCACCCCAGCCTGCGTGGGGGTCTGTCCGGTGGGTGCGCGCCAGTTCGGCGATCTGAACGATCCCAATTCAAATGTCAGTATTCTCCTGCGCAATCATGCCTCTTATCGGTTACGAGAGGAGCTGGGTACATCCCCACGGGTCTTCTACCTGCCTGCCACGGAGGAGCCGCAATCATGAGAACAAAAATCCGACTGCCAAAGGTAACAATGACGCCCTGGAGGATCTGGGTGGGAGTTTTATCCTTCTTTCTCGCAGCCGGCGCAACTGCCGGGGTGCTGGTTCTCTGGAAAGGCCTGTCGCTGACCAATCTATCAGACCTGGTGCCCTGGGGCCTGTGGATCACGCTCGACCTGAGTTCCATTGCAGTCAGTGCGGGAGCATTCAGCCTGTGTGCGGTGGTCTACCTGCTCGGGCTGAAGCGCTTCCAGCCGGTGGCGCGTACTGCCACCTTTATCGGCCTGCTCGGCTACACCATGGCGATCCTGACCTTAATGCTAGATATCGGCCGGCCGGACCGATTCTGGCATTCGATGGTTTATTGGAACGAACACTCCCTGCTCTGGGAAGTGACCATGTGCGTGACACTTTATCTTGGAGTGCTATTGTTGGAGACCCTGCCCATCTTTGCCAATTTTGAATGGCTGCGTAATCGCTGGCCTCAACTGGCCGGGAAGATGTCCCAGGCGCACCATTTCGCGCCCTACCTGGCGATCGCAGGACTGGCGCTCTCCATGTTGCACCAGTCCTCACTCGGCGCCCTGTACGGCGTGATAAAGGCCCGCCCGTTGTGGTATCGTCCCGACATTTCGGTACTCTTCATCATCTCAGCAGTCGCCAGCGGTATGGCGCTGACGGTCTTCGCTTCCATGCTTTCGGCGCGACTGACCAGGCGCGCCCATGTGGATGACCGCATTCTCGACCGCGTTTCCCAGATCATCGGCTGGATCCTGGTTCTTTACCTGTACTTCCGCTTCTGGGACACCCTGGCGATGACCTACACCTACCAACCGGGGCGGACCGAGGGCCTTTCCCTCCTGACAAGTGGGGCGCTGTCCTTCAACTTCTGGGTGGGCGAAATAGTCCTGGGCATTCTCGTCCCGATGGTCATCCTGATCAACAAGCGGACGCGTGCGCTGCCTCTCTGGCGTATGGTCGCCCTGGCATTGGTGGTAGGTGGCGTGGTGGCATATCGTTGGGATACTAATATTTCGGGTCTTTTGGTTGTCATTTCCTATCTGCCGGGGGAACCCAGCATAGCCTATGCGGCGTACCGGCCGTCTTTGATAGAATTCCTGGCTGGGGGAGGAATTGTCAGCTATGGCCTGCTGGCTTTCTCCCTGGGCGTGCGCTACCTTAGAGTGGTGGACCACCGCAGTGTCGAGATCCATGCCAGTGAGTCTGTGTCTGAGCGAGTAGAGAAAGTCCCGGTCCCCGCGGGGGATTAAAAAATTGGGGCTGTCTAAAAAGGCAGTCTAAGTAGGTGGAAAAGAGGGGTAAAAGCCCGAAAATGGGCGGGGACAAAAAAAACTGGCGGTCAGATGGCCGCCAGTTTGCGCATATTATGGGCAAGGCATACCAAAGCCCACTCTGTCTCGACCTTCTCCAGGCCTCGCAGGTGAAACCTTCGAAAGCCCATGTTGTGTTTCACATCCCCGAAGGTGCTTTCGGGCTCGATGCAGCGCTGTTTTCGCAAGGCAATCCCTTGCTCTGAAAGCAGGTTCTCTCTGGCCTGTTGGCGGTATTCCCGGAGTTTGAAACTGACCTGGATACGGCGGTTGCCCTTGGCCTGGGTGCATTGAGGCTTGAGCGGACAGGTTCCACATGCCGAGCACTCATAGTACCGTCGCTCGGAAAGATAATCATTCTCGGTACGGTAAGGACGGGTTTCCCGGTAGGTCAGGGATTGGTGAGCCGGGCAGGTAAAAGTATCTCGGTCTAGGTCATAGGGAAAATTCTCGGAACGGAAACTGAGTGTCTGGATTCGTTCGGCTTTGCGAGGCGGGTGGGTATCCTGGTAGAAAGTGTTGTACTTGAGGTAATTCTCCATCTGGTTTGTTTTGAGATAGGCATAATTCTCTTCGCTGCCAAAGGCCGCATCGCCTGAAGCCGCCTTGGGTTTCTGTCCGTTTGGCCAATGCTGTTGTTGCATATGGGGGATGAAACAGCCCGGATCACCGGCGCGTTGGTGGACCGAATATCCCACTACGAATTGCCCTTCCGTCCCGATCTGTACATTGTAAGCCGGACGAGGCCAGGGCTTTTCTGCCCCGCGATCTTCCTTCATGCGCATACAGCTGGCATCCGGATCGGTCTGGGAGTAACTGCTGCGACCATCCAGAGTCTTTTCCTGTTTCTCGTACTTCTCCAGACGAGGCAGATGCTCCTTTTCCAGCGTTTTCACTGCCTTCTGCAATGGCTTGTTCTCGGGTTGTTGACGCAATCGCTCGTTCAATTCCGCTACCTTCGCCTGCAACTTCTTGGCGTCAATGCCCCCTTTGCCTCCCAACTCTTCCAGGTCTTTATCCCCATATTCTTCATTCTCTTTTTCGTTCTCCCGCTCAATCTCGTCCAACAACTGCTGGATTTTTTGCTCCAGGCGTACCTTGTACTTGTGCGTCTTCTTCGCCCACACTACCTTGTGCTGATTCGCATCCGCTCCGATCTTCGTCCCATCCACAAAGTAGTTCTCCAACTTCACATACTCCTCTTCGATCAGCAGTTCCAGCACTCTTGTGAACACCTCCCGCACTTCCCCCTTCATCACCACCCCCCGAAACCGGTTGATCGTCCGAAAGTCCGGCCGGTTCCCGCCCGCCAACCACATGAAGTTCACATTCTCCCGCAGCCCCTTCTCGATCCGCCGCGATGTGAACACCTTTTCACAATACGCATACACCAGCACCTTCAACATCATCCTCGGATGGTAGCTGCTCGTCCCACCGCCTGCATACTTCGCCATCAGCGGATCCAGGTCGATCGCATCCACCACTCGGTTCACCACCCGTACCAGGTGATCCGCCGGAATCAACTCTTCCAAATCCGCAGGTAGCAAGCTCGGCTGATCCATCGTATACGCTTTGAAGACTACGTTTCCTTTTTTCATGCCCCTATTGAATCACATTTTCCCCTTTTCGCGAAGGGGGGCTGCCCCTTTACTTTTGGGACAGCCCCAATTTTTTGTAACCGGCTATTTTTCCAACGCACCTGCTTCGATCCATTGGACGATCAGTGCCAATTGATCGGGGGTCAGGTTTAGGAAATGCTTAGCGCTCTGGATCTTGACCAACAGGCTGTTGGCCGAATTGCCCGGTACGACGACGACGCCATCCTTGCCGCCTTTCATCACGCCAGCATAGGTGCTCAAGTCCAGGTTGGCGGTCGGGGCAGTACTGTTATGGCAGGATGTGCATTGAACAAAAATGGGTTGTATGTTGGCATCAAACGTGGGATTGCCCACCACCGGGGCCGGGGTGGGGGCAGGTGTGGGAGTGGGTAGTTGGGACTGTAAAATGACGCGCATGGAGGGTGCATCGAAACCGGCGTACTTGTAGGTCGTGCCGTGACAGGCGCTGTTCGAGCAAAAGGAAGTATTGGATGTACCGCCGGGATCCGCGGTGGTGTGGCAGTCCTGGCAGGTCGCATCAAAGGCGTCGTGGTGCAGGCTGATCCAATTGGAGTTAAGGTGCGACTGGGGTTCCGGGCCACGGTTGATCTGGACATCCGTCACAAAATCCTGGGCGGTTGCTACCGCCGGGATGGAGTGGCACAGGTTGCATTCCAGCCGGATGGCCTGCTGCTGGGAGTTCAGGTGCTTCCCGTCGTGGCAGCGGAAACAGCCGGCAGAATTGATGTGGCCAAGGTTATTGGGGTGAGTGGTCCAATCCACTTTCTGGTCAGGGAAGTACGTCAGGTTATAAATACCCTGCAGTTCTGTGATCGCCGATTGGATCAAAGCATGGTTGCTGGAATAAAATTCACTGTAATATTGGATGTAGTAATTTGCCAGGCCAGCAATACCGTTCATGGCCAATTGTTGAGATCCGTAGGTCGCAGTCAGTGCTTCAACAGCCTTCTTACGGATTTCCGGGATCTTGGGAGAGATCAGGCCGGACGCCATGGCGTTGTCCACTGAGTCTGTCGGCGGGGTAAAATCGTGCGTCACTCGGTTATGGCAGGTGATGCAATCGACCGTCTTCAACTGGCTGGGGTCGATCTTGGAAGGATCGATGTTGGATTCGGTGTCGACATAATCCGTGGTGGTGCCATCCGCATTAAACACACGTACCAATGGGATGTTCTGGCTCAATGGATCGGTGGTGTAATATTCCACCTTGTTGACAACATGCCAGTGGATGCCGGATGCCACTCCCTGGAGATTGGCTCCGCCGCCTGTTTTCATCATCAGGTAAATGCTGAGAGGAGTATTGTTCAGGTCGGTCGAGAAGTGGTTGATCACGATCAACTGGTTGCCCGAGAAAGCCTCAGGCTGGTGACATTTCTCACAAGTTTCAGCAGCCGGGCGAGTCCGGCTGGCCTGGATGGGGAAGGTGTACGTATGGAACACCATGGAGTACAATTCAAACACATCTTCCGTTTTACGGGCAAACTGGGTGCCTAAAACGCTCCGGCCGATGTGACATTCAGTGCAATCCACATTGGCGTGCGGGGAGTTCATCCATGTGGCATTCTCGGGCGGCATGGTGTGGCAGGTCGTTCCGCAGAACGTGGAGGAATTGGAGTAATTCCACCCATAGATGCCACCTGAGACCAAGACAATAAAGATGATTGCCACCACAAGGTAAGGGAGTACGAACAGCCAGCGCGGGGAACCGACTGGCGGGAAAAAGAATTGTCTTAATCCGGCTTTGATGCGTTTGACCATGCAGCCTCTCCTCTCGCAATTATTATAGTCTGTTACCGGTAAACGCAGTAAAAAGTGGACTTCCAGGTTTGCCGACATAGAAGCCCGGATTTTGTGCGAACATTCTGGCTATTTTTTGGGCGCCCCGGCCGCGATCCAGTTTTTGACAATGGTCAGCTCATCCGCGCTTAGCTGGCCAGGATGGTTATTGGCGGATTGGATCACGATGAGCTTGCTGGTATCCAATCTGCCGGGGATGATTACGGCCCCATCCTTTGCCCCCTTCATTGCATCTGCATAGGTGGCAAACGAGAGCCCGTTGGTTTGCAGCTTTGCGCCATGGCACATACTGCATTTGGTTTGGAATAGGGGACCGATCGTTGAATCCCAGGTCAGCGCGCCGGAAGCGACAGGAGCGGAGGTGGGTGTGGGTGGCGCGGGAGGAATAGGAGTGGGAGTTTCCGGGACATATATTGCCACCGGGGAGGGTATTGGCAGGACGGTGGTTATGGCGGTTTTCTCACCATTCACGAAACCGTACAGTCCCAATAGAAGGATGACGGCCAGGACAGAGGCGATGGGATAATAGACCATTTTTCGCTTATGGAGTGTCTTCTCATCTAGCTGCCGCTCGGCCAGGCCGGCCTTAATGTCCGCCAGTTCGAGGGGGTGCTCTTGGAGCATTTCCTCATCCGTTTGCTTGCCGGTCCACATGGCCTTGTTAAAGTGCTTGAAATGAACGCCATACATGTGCCAGACCACGATCGCCATCACCGCCAGCAGGGCTTCCCCGCCATGGGCAGCCTTGGCCGCGGGGATGATCTCTCCCGGCAGTAATTTGGTGGTGAAGATCGGATTCCACATCATGAACCCGGTGATCCCCATGATTGCCACTCCCCAGATCAAGGCCCAATACTCGGCTTTCTCTTCGAATGTATATCGCCCCATCTGCGGGCGGCTTTTGCCGAAACCCAGGTTGTAGAGGAAAGCCTGTAGGGCATCCCTGACATCCTTAAGGGTGGGAAGCATGTTCGGGCGAGTGTGTCGAACGAATATTCTGTAACCGATATCCAGGAAATGGTAGATCGCCAGCAGGATCAAAACAACGGCAAAGGTATGATGGATCAGGCGCGTGGTCTCAATCCCGCCAAAGAATGCGATCATGGCCTGTGCCCAGCCAGTCAAGGCATATTTTTGAGGCAGACCGGTGAGCCCCAACATGGTGAAGGATATCAAGAGCAGTGCATGGGCAACACGCTGCGTCCAATGGAAACGGTCATACAGGCCAGGTTGAGGTATTTCTTCCTGTGCACGTTTTTTCGCCACACGGGCCAGTTGCTCGGACGGAGGAGGTGACGGCTTGGTTGCAAGAGCCGGTTGGACGGATTGCTCCTCCGGATGGTCTTTCGATACCTTTGTCGCATCAACTGGTTGGATGGAATGTTCCTCCGGATGATCTCCTGATATTTTCGTCGCGTCAGCGAGTTGCATCACCGGTTGGATAGATGGCTCCTCCGAAGGGACTTCTGGTACCTTTGCCGTGGGAGTGGATGGCTTTGAAGGTTGGGCGGATTCATCCGTCGAATAGGCCTGTTCAGGCTTTGTTTTCTTTGGGCTCATACGTGCTTTGCTCCTTTTCGACGCTCCAACATTCGCCTGACGATGTCACTGATAACATAGACCGCCATTCCGCCGATCACCGTAGGAATGAAGAATTTATAGAAGAGATTAACATAGTAGACCAGGGCATCGTGGGTCGGGCTGGGTATGTAGTGGCTCATCCAGGCGTCTGGGAAGTTCACAGTTGCATTCGGATGGCAGCGCTGGCAGGCCTTTAACAGGTTCTGTTTCATCGCCAGCCCGTAGACCGGGTCGTCAACCTGCTTAATATCGTGGACCCCGTGACAGTCGAAACAAACCGGCTTGTTGGTGGCCTGCTCAGGTGAGATCTTTTCAAAAAGGGTCACTGTGGTGCCATGGAAATCGGCGACGTATGTATTCAATACCTGGGTGGAAATACCATACTTGTTCATGATGGAGGCATTGGTATGGCATTTCGCACACAACTGCGGCGAGTTGAGCCGGAAAGCAGTGGAGGTCGGGTCTTGTATGTTATGTACGCCGTGGCAATCGATACAGGTGGGCACATCGGTATTGTCGGCTTGCGTTAATGCCGCCCCATGGACACTTTGCTTATATTGATCATAAATCGCGCTGTGACACCGTGCGCAGACCTGCGGAATGAGCAGGCGGGCTTGCGGAAGTACTTTGCCCGTTTTCGGGTCGGTGAGTTGTGGTTGGGAATGGGGGTTGTGGCAGTCCGTACAGATGGCAGCATTCATATTGCCGCCTACCAGTGCTTTCTGATGGACCGAATCAAGGGTCTGGTTGTACTGCGTGGAGTGGCACTGCTGGCAAACGGTGTATAACTGTAAGGAAACATCCCGGAGGCTTTGTGCTCTCAAGGCAGGATGGGGAAAACCAGTGATATCCTTGTGACAATCCGTGCAGTTCAATCCTTGATGGACCGAGGCTGAGAAATGGCTTTGGTCTATGGTCAGCGACAGGACCTCCCCACTGGGAAGGGTTTTCGTCAGGCCGGGTTGGTTGTGACAGGACAAGCAGGTTGCGTTGTCCACTGCCTGGTTCATGGTCACCACAGGCTGGCTGGGGGGTGCCATGATTGCGGCTGCCGGGCGTACTGATTCTGCCAGGGCGATGATTGCCACCCCGATCCCCAGAGCGAGAACCAGGCTGCTCCGCAGACGGATGGTTTTGTTATTGGGCATTACCTTCTCCTATGACAGAACACTTTTGACAAATTCCACCGGTGTTGGGCGGTGATAAATAAATTGGGAAAATAAATAGGATTTTTCTGGAAGATAGAGCGGGGACGGCCTGGCCGTCCCCGCTTAACCTTCTTTCACCAACGGTGCGGATGTTTATGTGCAGGTGCTGATGGCACCACCCATCCCTTCCATGAAGTCAATCATGTTCTGGATGAAATCGAGCAGACATCTGCGCAGCCTGTTTTTCTGATCCGCCCCTGGTTATTTCATGGCGGCTATGGCCGCATCGATCAGGGCGTTAGCGTAGGGCATATTGTGAACACCGTTGCTCTTATCTTCGACCGCAACCAGGAGATAGTTCCATAAAGCACCCGCTTTCGCGGCCGGGTATTTCCCGACTACGACGGCGCCGGTTTTATCGAGCATGCCAGCGGATGTCAGGGCCGTTTTGAGGGTGGCAATCTTGGCTTGCAGTGCGGCGACTGCGCCGTCCATGTTGAAGTCCGTGGCGCCGGAGTGGCACTTCTGGCAGTAGGCTACGTTCGGCGTGTAGGTGTGGTCGGCGGCATCGCCTCCCATGTGGCAGGCTACACAGGTATCCGTTACCTGGGCATAGTGCGGGCTGGGAGTGCCCGTAACGTCACTGGTACCACCGACGCCAAGCATCATCTCGGCCTGCGGCCCGTGGTGCGGGCCCCAGTGGGTGCTGCTCACGTTGATCGTGCCATCAGCCGCGGGTGCGGGAAATGCCGTACGAGACTGGTGACAGTTGGCGCACAGGTTACCCTTGCCGCCGTCAAAGGTCGCGCCCGTAAGGGCGTAAAGCGGAACCGCGGCAACGGTTTTCAGAGAAAAGTCATCCTTGGTGTAGGTGGTGTGGATGTTATGGCAGGCACGGCAATCGATGCGGGTCGGATTCGCATAAACTGTTGTGAATTTGGTGAGGTCGGTGATCCCGGCGGCGATACGATCACTAAAGCCTGACACCGGTATGGCAGCCGGTGCAGCCGGCTGTATTGGCCGCGTCCGCAAATGCAGGACCGGACCCATGAATGGAAGATGCCCACGAAGTCGCCGGGCCATCGATCAACGTGGTGTTATTATGGCACTGTGTGCAGGTCAGATCGGCTGCCGTCGGGTTCGTTCCGGCAGGACCGGCAGGACCGGCGGGACCAATGGGGCCAGCCGGGCCGGCAGGGCCAGCCGGACCAGTGGCACCAGCGCAGGCAGCCAAAAAGAAGAGGGCGATGATCAGCGTACCTGCCAAAAGAACTATTTTTTTGATGGACATTTCTACATTCTCCTTATAATGTAGTGGAATACAATCTAGAAATCGAATCGAAGAGTTCAAAAATCAGTAAACCACCTCCTCTTCCCAATAAATACCCCAATCCCATTTGGGGCACGTTACGTTACATTGGGTATATATCCCCAATATAAATTAGAAGCAGATTAACCACAAGTGGTAAATGAGACAAACCAACCTTACAAAAGTAATAAATTAACCGTACTATTTGTCACAAATAGCAGATGTGAATTGGTGTAAAATACCCAATGTGAAGAAATGAACACAGCCTCTTTCGATATCGGTCTATTCCTCGTATATTTCGTCTATGGGTTGGCCTTCTTCGGCCTGGGAATGGCCCTGGCGGTCGAGAGTGCCCGTTCTTCTGCCCTGGCCGAATGCAAAGGTAATCCGCCCACTGGCAATCTTTGGGCTTATTCATGGGACGCATGAGTGGCTGGAAGCGTATCTGATGCAACCTGTGGCATACGGAGTATTGTTGCCAGCCTGGCTGCCCTGGTTCCGCCTTTTTCTTCTGATAACCTCGTTTGTTTTCCTGATCATTTTTGATTTCCGAACCTTCCGCTTACGACCGTACCAATTAAATCCGGGAGGCTATCTCCTTTTAGGCATATTGGGAGTTTATGTTCTCACAATCCTGATCAGTGCAGCTTATGCCATCCGTTCTGCAGATACCACCTGGGTCAATCTTCTGGATGTCCTCGCGCGGTATCTCCTGGCCGTCCCTGGCGCCATCCTGGCTGCATTTGGGCTGCGCATCCAGGCAATAAATTCCACCGGTGAGCAACGCTCGCACCTCGTCACGCACTTGAGCGTGACAGCAATTGGGTTTGGTATTTATGGCCTGGCTCAAATTTTTGTAACAAAAGTGGATATGTTCCCGGCGTTGTTCATCAATGCAGCCGCTTTCAGGGCCTGGGCCGGGTTCCCCATCCAGGTGGTGCGCGCCGCGGCAGCCGTATTGATCACACTGGGGATGCTCCAGGCCACGCAATTGGTCGAACGTGAACGCCAACGTATGGCAGCGGCCATTCAAAAGGAACACCTGGAGGCGCTTGAACAACGCGAGCATTTCCGGCATGAATTGCTCTTTCACACTGTTCAGGCCCAGGAAGAAGAGCGCTCACGCATTGCCCGAGAAATCCATGATGATACCGCCCAGGTTCTTACCGCCTTTTCCCTCAACCTGGCTACACTTCGCAACTATATATCCATTGTCCCGGAAACCACCCCCCTGGTTGACCGGTTACAGGTGCTCTGCAAGCAAATGTCACAGGGGCTCTATCGCCTTGTGCACGATCTCCGCCCGGCGCAATTGGACGATCTGGGGCTGATTCCTGCCATCCAATACCTGAAGGACACCAATGCGGCACAGGGCCTGGATGTCTCCGTGGAAGTACGAGGGCAAAGCCGGCGGTTTGATTCCATTGTTGAAACCGTGCTCTTCCGGGTAGTGCAAGAAGCATTGAATAATGTTCTCCGTCATGCGCAAACCCGAAATGCACAGGTACTGGTGCATTTTCAATCCGGCGAAACCATCTGAAAGTGGTCGACTCCGGCGCCGGTTTCAACCCGGAGATACCTCTTCTCCTCCGCATGGCTGGGGGCTGGCCGGGATGCGGGAACGGATTGAATTAATCGGAGGACAGTTGAGGATCAAATCGGCGCCAGGCAAAGGTACTACTGTGGAAGTGACCGTTCCCGACAAGAGTTTATCAGCAGCACCCAGCGGAGGCATATGAAGAAAATACGATTGATGCTTGTCGATGATCACGAAGTCATCCGGGTTGGCCTGAAAACCTTCCTGCAAACCCAACCGGATTTTGATGTGGTTGCCGAAGCCGGCAATGGAGAAGAAGCCGTTGACCGGGCAATGGAATCCCACCCGGATGTGATACTCATGGATATCACCATGCCGGGTGTGGATGGGATGGAGGCGACCCGACGATTACGGGTCCTTTGTCCGGAGTGTTTGGTACTTGCCCTGACCGTGCACGACGACAAACAGTATCTCATGCAAATGCTGGCGGCAGGGGCTTCCGGCTATATCACCAAACAGGCTGCGGCAGATGAGTTGGTCGAGGCCATTCATACCATTGCTTCCGGAAATGTTTACCTTCAACCTGCCCTGGCACGCTGGTTGCTGGAGGATTACCAACGACTTGCCCGTCAAACAATTACCGCTTCCCCTGTTCTGGCCGATGCGACAGAGGGGAATATTATTGGACTGGGAGTGCTCAGCCTGCGGGAACGGCAGGTATTGGAAATGATCGCGCAAGGGATCAGCAACGAGGAAATCGGGCAAAAACTTGCTTTGAGCCACAAGACAATTGCCCGTCACCGCGAACGGATCATGAAAAAATTGAATATGCATTCTCGTACTGAATTGGTCAAGTTTGCCATCCGGACAGGGTTGGTACAGTTATCCTAAAGATTTGACGGGGGCTCTCTTAAAAAAAGGCCTGGCGGGCAAATTTGCCCGCCAGGCCTGATGGTTTTCCGCTTTTAAATTTACAACCGAATCCCCATGTTGCGCAGGTCGTCAGCGTCAAATTGCGCACAAACCAGGCCAACACAGGCGATGATGACAAGAACAACGAAAATAATAAGAACAGCAAACACAATCATGGTGGACCTCCTATCTCCGACTCTCTATAACTCTATATACTTAACGCTATTCCGACATTTTCGTTTCATGTTCTTACGATATTGTAATGAAACTCGTATAATCGCAACTGAAAATGAAATCAAACTGGAAACCGTACGGTAAAATCCTGCTGTTCTTTCTGGTCATACGCATCCTGTTGAGCGTGTGGATGTGGGGAGTTCGCCAAGCGTTTCCCAATGTACCGGCCAATGTCACCCCAAAGATGTATATGGGCGTTCCGGTGGAAACCGTTCCCTGGCTAGAACCCTGGCAGCGCTGGGACACCCCACAATATCAGGCCATCGCACTGGGCGGGTACACGGCGTTCGATACCGCCCTCTTCACCCCGCCCCTCTTTCCCTTCCTGATGGGCAGGACTGCACCTGTTTTTGGAGGCGACACACTGGCCTCCGGCCTATTCATCGCCGGGCTGGCTTTCCTGGCTTGCCTGCTGGCAGTCTTCCAGATTGCCCGCTATGAGTTCGACGATGAACGCCTGGCCATCCGGGCAGCTCTTTTCCTGGCCGTTTTTCCAACTGCTTTCTTTTTATCCGCCGCTTACAATGAATCGCTTTTCCTGGCAGGTGCAATGCTCTCACTTTATAGTGTACGCAAGCACCGCTGGATCGCTGCCGGCCTGTGGGGCGCCCTGGCTGCCCTGACGCGCATTACCGGTCCTTTTCTGATCGTACCGCTGGCTTTTTCCGCCTGGCAGGCCTGGCGCAACAGGGAATGGCGCGCCTGGCTGGCCCCCTTAATCACCGGGTTGGGGGCATCGATCTTTCCCGCCTACGTCTGGTTTGGGTTGCACCAGTCACCCTTTGCCATCCTGGCTGCCTCCACCAGCCGCGGTGGCAGGCTGACCATCCCGGGCCTGAACCTGCTCGAAGCCGCCAGCCGCATCTTTCACGGACAGTTGGTGGAGGAAAACTCGATCGAACTATTCTTTACGGTGTTCTTTATCGTCCTGACCATCATTATCTGGAAAAAGCTACCGCGGCTGTACGGGGTGTATTCAGTCACTCTCATGCTACTTTTCGTCGCCCGCCTGGGCAACCCTCAGCCGCTTGTCAGCATGGCGCGGTATGTCCTGGAGGTCTTCCCGGCTTTTCTGCTCCTGGCAGCCTGGGGACGTGCCCCATGGGTCAATCGTCTGGTGCTCTACCTGTCTTTGCTGGGGTTATTATTCTTTTCAGCCCAATTTGTCATCTGGGGCTGGGTGGGTTAGTTATAAGGAAGCCTTATGCCAGACTTTGTCACATTCATCCCCCCTTTTAATCGGGTTACTTTGCTCCCCACCGGGGAGTTCGATTCAGTCTCAATACCCCATTGCGGTAAACATCTCGTCATTGGTGGCGAACTTGAAGTCATCTGTTCCCAGTTCCTGCGCCTGGGAAGTCTCGGCCGCTGACAGCTTTGCCAGATGAGGCTTGTCCACCACACGCTCGTGGGTCTCCACCAGGCGCTGCTCGAACTTATCCACCACGTTCTCCAGGTCACGCATGGGTCCTTGGGAGCGTAGGAACTGCAGGACCGCTTCCGCAGCCCGCTCGCCATCCCGGCGAGCCACGCCAACCAGGCCGGTGCTGGCCTGGCGCGCCCAGCCTGCCAGGAAGACGCGCTCGATGGGTTGGTTGGTATCCGGGTTGAAGGCTTCATAAGAAACGCCCTCTATCGGGAAACGCGGCTGCGGAGCTGACACGTAAGCATCGTTGAAAATCGGGATACAGAAATCCTTGTCCACCGTGTCGCCAATGGCGAAGATGATCGTGTCGGCGTCGATCTGGCGTGTGTTGCCCGTGCCGCGCGCTTTGACGTTGCCATCCACGCCGACCAGAGTATTTTCTTCCACTTTCAAAGCATTCACCCCGTTCATCCAATCGCCCAGAACACGCACTGGAGAAGCCAGGAACTCGAAGCGGAAACGGGTCTGAGAGATCGGCTCGAGGGCCTTGGGCAGGGCGTCCAGAAAGGCCGCCTTGGAGGCGGCAGGATCCTGACCGGCAGCCTGCATGATGGGAGTCACGCGGGCAAACTCGGCTTTCAAACGCAGCCAGGTCCAGGTTGCGGGCCACGGTTTCCATTTCCTTGCGGGTGAATTTCACATCGGCCGGGCCGCGCCGCACCACCGCGATCACCTCCTCCACTTTCCGGTCGCGCACGAGGTAATGGGCAACATCCATCATGACATTCCCCGCGCCGACCACTGCAACACGCTTACCAAGCAGGTATTTTTTCTCGCTGAAAGGAGGCAGAAGATTATAGTGGAAGATAATATTCTTGGCATGGTAAACGCCGGGCAGGTTCTCCCCGGGCAGGCGCAGCCACTTGGTGCCCTGGGCGCCGGTGGTGATAAGAACGGCCTGGAAACCGGATTCGAGCAGGTCTTCCAGGACGATATTCCCGCCGCAACAGACGGTCACGTTTCCAAAGTAATCAATCGAGGACAGGTCCAGGATTTGCTGGAACTGGGCGCGCAAACCCTGTTTCATTTTGAGCTTATCCGGGTAAATGCCATACTCAGCCAGGCCGCCGGGTTTGATATCACGGTTGAACAGCACCACATGTGCCCCGCCTTCGGCCAGTTTTCGGGCCGCGTACAGGCCCGCAGGTCCGGCCCCGACGATGGCTACCATGTACTTCGGGTCTTCCATCCAAATTCTCCTCTTCCCGTAATGCGGATTGAATTATAGCCGCTGGAAAGGCGACGGACAAGGATAAAAGTCATTTCCATATTTCCCCCGATTATTGCCCCGTCTTTCGCACTCTATGCTATAGTTAATCATCATAACCAGGAGACAGGATATGAAATTACCCGACCTACCCAAAAAAGAGCAAGAGTCTGAACCCCCAAAGCGGATGACCTGCCAAAACAGAAGCCCAGGTTCGGCTTCTACCGGGAGACTAAAACTATTCGTCCGGCTGAGACGGGTAAGAAACCTGCCAGCATGGTCGGAGGCCAATTCGCCCCCTTGCGTCTGACCAGGATTCCGGCATCGGTGATTTCTCCCCACGAACGAAATCTGCCCACGGACGGCATCCCGCCGGAACCCGGCATTCAAACCGAGAATCAGCCAACGCCTTTCCGTAACATCCCGGACCAAGGATACCCACATCTCTCCGGAGAGGAAATCAATCCCGGGCGGAGTTGCATGCGTTCGAGGCGGCCGGCAAAAAAGCCCCACAGACCAAAATTCCCCTGGAAATATCGCCTGCGCCCCACCCGTGAAACGACCCACCGGGCTTATTGGGATGTGGCGACCACATTTTCCCTGGTTGTCAACGTCCTTCTGGTCGGTCTCCTGATCATCATGGCCTTACAGATCAGGAATTTAAAAACGACCGTGAATGCCCTGAATCCGCTTGGGAATAACCTGCTCGGCGGGCTTTATGGCAACTTCGTCAAAATGGACCAGGCAAGCATAAACACGACCATCGCCGTGGATGCCCAAATCCCGCTCAATTTCAACCTGCCGGTATCGCAAAACACGACGGTTGTGCTGACCAACAATGTCAACATCCCCAATGCGCATGTTGTCATCAATACCGGGGGTCTGAACATTAACGCCCAGGCAAGCGTAACGCTGCCAGCCGGCACATCTCTGCCGATTGCGCTGAACCTGACGATCCCGGTCCAGTCCACCATACCCATCAGCCTGCAGGTGCCGGTAAGTATTCCGCTGAACCAGACCGACCTGCACGAACCATTTACCGGCCTGCAGACCACCCTCCGACCCGCTTTACTGCATGTTCAACAAGAACGCCCAATATCCCGAAGGAACTTTCATCTGTGCAGAGCATGATGCTCCCACTCCTGGTACCCCATGAAAAAAACACATAGCGAATACACCCTTTCCAATGGCTTGAAAATCCTGCTGAAAGAAATCCACACCGCCCCACTGATCAGTTCGTGGGTCTGGTACCGCGTTGGCTCGCGGGACGAGCCATCCGGTCGCACCGGCATCTCCCACTGGGTGGAGCACATGCAATTCAAGGGCACACCGCAGTTCCCGGCCAGCAGCCTGGACCGGGACATCTCGCGGGATGGGGGCATGTGGAACGCCTTTACCTTCATGGACTGGACCGCCTACCTGGAAACCATGCCCGCCGATAAAATCGACCTGGGCCTGCGCCTGGAGGCCGACCGGATGACCAACAGCCTGTTCGATGAGAAAGAAGTCGCTTCCGAACGGACGGTGGTCATCTCCGAGCGGGAAGGCAACGAGAACGAGCCGCTCTTCCAGCTCGGCGAGGCCGTCCAGCAGGCGGCCTTTCGGGTCCACCCTTACCACCACGAGATCATCGGCGACCTGGTGGACCTGAAATCCATGAGCCGGGATGATCTCTACCAGCATTACCGGACCTATTACATACCGAACAATGCAGTCATGGGGGTGGCTGGCGATTTCAAGACCAGCGAGATGCTGGCCCGCATCCGTGAACTTTTCGAGCCAATCCCCGCCGGACCCCTGCCGCCGCGCCTGGCCCGTCCTGAACCGGCGGCCAACGGCGAGCACCGGCTGACAGTCGAAGGTCCCGGCGAAACGACCTTCCTCGAAATCTCGTATCATGCTCCGGCAGGAGACGATCCCGATTTCTTTCCCTTGACGGTACTGGACAGCCTGCTGGCCGGGCCAAGCGGTCTCAGCATCTTTGGCGGTGGAGGCCTTTCCAATAAAACCTCCCGCCTGTATCGGGCCCTGGTCGAGAAGGAACTGGCAGTTGGCGTTGGCGGCAACACCGTTACAACGCTCGACCCATACCTTTACAGTATCACCATCACTGTCCATCCCAACCGCAAACCCGAGGAAGTGCTTTCGGCCTTCGATGACGAGGTGAAACGCATCCAGGATGAACCTGTCTCCGGCAGAAGAGATCAGCCGCGCCATCAAACAAGCCCGGGCCCTGTTTGCCTATCAGAGCGAGAACATCACCAGCCAGGCTGCCTGGCTGGGTCATGCCGAGATGTTCTCCAACTATGACTGGTTCCTGACTTACCTGGATAAATTATCGAAAGTTACTCCTTCCGATATACAAAAAGCCGCGCAGAAATATCTACGGGAGCAAAACCGGGTGGTTGGAACCTACATTCCAAACGGGGCGGAGGTGCAGGCATGAGCAAGCCATCAACAGTCTTTACCCGGTCCCGACGATATCACGCGTGTTACCATCCCGAATGGCATCACCATCCTGGTGCGTGCCAACTTCAACAGCCCATCGGTGGTCATCGGCGGGCATCTTTCCTGCGGCAGCCTGTTCGATACGGATGAAAAATTCGGCCTGGCCGACTTCACTGCGCTCGGCCTGATGCGCGGGACCGAAACCCGCGACTTCCAGCAAATCTTCGATGCGCTCGAATCGGTCGGCGCCAGCCTGTCCTTTGGCGCGGGTGCACACAATACCGGGTTCTCCGGGCGTTCCCTGAGCGAAGATCTGCCGCTCATGCTCGACCTGCTGGCAGATGTACTGCGCCACCCGGTCTTCCCCGCCGAACAGATCGAACGGCTGCGGGCGCAATTCCTGACCAGCCTGGCCCAGCGCGCCCAGGATACGGCCGAGATGGCCTCCATCACCTTCGACCAGATCGTCTTTGATAGGCATCCGTATGCCCGCCCGGAGGATGGCTGGCCGGAAACCATCCGGGCCATCCAGCGGGATGACCTGGCCGATTTCCACCGGCGCTGCTACGGACCGCAGGGCATGGTGATCGCCCTGGTCGGTGCGATCGAGCCGAAAACCGCCGTCGAACAGGTCACGGAGGCGCTTGGCGATTGGACCAACCTTGACCAAATGAAACTGCCAGCCCTGCCGCCGCTCAAACCCCTGAAGAAGATCGTCACCCGCAAAGTAAAAATCCCGGGCAAATCCCAGGCCGATCTTGTCATCGGAGCATCCGGCCCGTACCGCAAGGATCCGGAATATATTGCCGATACGCTGGGAAACTCGGCGCTGGGCCAGTTTGGGCTGGGCGGCCGCATCGGGAACGTGGTGCGCGAGAAATCGGGCCTGGCCTACTACGCCTCCTCGACCCTGAATGCAGGCATCGGCCCCGGTTCCTGGGCAGTCAGCGCGGGAGTCAATCCCGCCAACGTGCAAAAGGCACGCGACTTGATCTGCAGGGAGATTGCGCGCTTCGTCGAGAAAGGCATCACCCCCGAAGAACTGGCCGACAGCCAATCCAACTTCATCGGGCGGCTGCCGCTTTCGCTCGAATCCAACAGCGGTGTGGCCAACGCCCTGCTGAACATTGAACGCTATGACCTCGGCCTGGATTATTACCGCCGCTACCCGGACATGGTGCGCGCTGTCACGCCCGAGCAAGTGCTGGCGGCAGCCCGCAAGTACCTGGATCCGGACCGGCTGGCCATTGCGATTGCGGGGCCATGAGGGAGTAACGACTGAAGTCGTTACTACGATGAATATGATTCTCAAAACCGGAATTGACATCATCGAAATTCCCCGCATCCAGGCAGCGCTCGACCGGCATGGCGAGCGCTTCCTGAAACGCGTCTTCACAGAACTGGAGGTGTTTGAATGCCGCGGACGGGCCGAAGCGCTGGCCGTCCGTTTTGCCGCCAAGGAAGCCGCCTCCAAGGCGCTGGGGACCGGCATCGGCCCAATCGCCTGGCGGGAGGTCGAGACCCTGCACAAATGGAGCGGGGAACCGTACCTGGTACTGCACGGCGCAGCGGAAAGGATTGCAAAAGAACTGGGGTTGGCAGTCTGGGCGGTCAGCCTGAGTCACAGCCGCGAGAATGCCGTCGCCGTGGTGGTCGCGACGAGCGAGTAAATCAGTTCTTATCTTCCTTACCGATCCACAGATGACCTGGCTGGATGAAGCAAGTCGGGCGGACGGCCACCTTTCCGGCCTGCCCTTCGACTTCGCGGATGGCCGTTCCATCCACAAAATTGGGATCCGGCAGCCTCAACATGGAAGGGTTAACCAGGCAAAGGTCCGGTACCAGGCCATATTTCTGCCGGTAGTAATCTGCGGCACGGGCCACTTTGGCAGTCAGCGCGGTGCGGGGGTCATTATCAAACCAGAGCATTCCAACGTTCATGTCAAACTCCTTTTCAAGATTAGTTGATAGTCTGATAGTTTAGCGTTCCGACGTTCGTGGCGAACTCCTCTATAAGAAATTAATAACGAAGGACACGATGTAACTATGAGGAATCAGGGATTGCGGTATTCAAGCGGCGGGAGCCAGAATTTCAGCCAGCTTCCCGGCCGGGAAAGGCCAAATTGTGTGCCCGGAAGCAGATCCGCCAGGCGGGCCTGCGGATCATCCACCAGCAAGCGGGCATTATGCAGATGTTTGACCTGGCCGACGACGCGGGTATGGAAATAATCCAGCCAGGCCAGCAGGCGGGCCAGGCGGGCAGGGTTGACCGTCACCACCGGCCAGATCTGGCGTTCCGGGCCATAGCATCAGCAGCCAGCGCAAGTCGTGCTGGATGTGAAGGTCGCTGCCTGACATCAGGTCGAACCCATCGAACAGCAGCAAGACTGCCTGGCGCGTTTCGGGAAGCGCTTCCGCCCAACTGACCAGTTGCGACAGGAAGCGCCTGGGCGGACGGATGATAGGCCGGCCAGACCCCCAGGCATTGGGGCAGGGTCTCCAGCAGCAGTCCATTCCTCCGGGAAGGGCGTGACCACACCGAACTGGATATCGCCGGGATCCTGCAGGCCGGTGGCACGCGCCAGGGACTGGAGGAAAGCTGTTTTTCCGCTGCCGCCATCGCCTGCCACCAGCAGCGGCCCCGGAGCCGGGTCATACAGGTCGAGCAGGACCGGCAGGCCGTCTTCGGCCAACCCGAGCAGGAGCGAACCGCGGGAGACCGGCGGCCTGCACCGCAGGGGTATTCGCAGTGGAAACCTCCGGGAGCACAGGCTGGGGGTGATCCTCATGGCGGAGTTCCGCCTGGATTTCCTGGTAAGCCTGGAGGGCGAGGAGAAATTGGTCAGTAGTGGACATGGGGGCAAGCCTTTCTGTAAAGTCACGAGTTACAAAGAAACAAGGAAAGGAACAGGATAGCCTTTATCCCTGCGGCGCTCGCCCAAATAACGAGGAATAACGAGCGCTGTTGATTGAGGATTTTTTCTTGAGGAACAAAGAGGAACAAATACCGGGCAGGGGTGAGCACCGGAAGGTCATTTTGCCGGCTTGGGCAACCGGAACTGTGCAAAGGGGGCGAACCGAGAGCTTCTCCAAAACGACTCCTGTAAGGAACAAGGGCGGATCAGGCAGGTGGAGTACCACTGCGTGGTACACGTACCACTGCGGGGAACAGGTGCCAAGTGCGGCAGGGTAAAACCAGCCTGAATGACCCCTATAATAGAACTATTGTTCTAATTTGTCAAGGGCGTGACGTCGGATTGCCTATTGAAAGGCGTAATGATAGAATGATCGTACGATCAGCCGTGCGGCGTGGGTAGTAACGACTTTAGTCGTTACTACGAATCGTACAAATCTTGCTAGTAAAGGACCAATTCAAATGTCGCTTCCCATTCCAGAAAAATTCCATGATCTCTTCAGCCGCCCAATTCTGTGCGCCTTAACCACCATCAACCCGAATGGACAACCGCACAGCGTGCCGGTCTGGTGCGATTTCGACGGGGAGCATGTGCGGGTCAATTTCCCTGCGGCAACGAAGAAAGCCCGGAATCTGCAGGCTCAACCCCAAACTGTCGCTGCTTGTGATCGATCCTCAAAATGCGGGGCATTGGATCGAGATCCAGGGGCATGTTGGCGAGCTGATCGACGAGGCGCACGGCGCACGTGAGCACATCAACAAGCTGTCAGAAAAATACACCGGCAATCCCGTTTACCAGGCGTATGGCGCCAGCGGCATCAACCGCCAGATGTACGTGATCGAAGCGGTGAAGATTAACGGAAATTAGGGGCAGGGAGCAGTAATTTTAAATCCAAAATTTTACCAGAGATAAACAGAGATGAACATAAATTGGCCTGATAAATACTGCAACACCGGCTTTTCGGGTTCGGAAACCCCGTTTATTTCAGGTGAATTCGAATTTCAAAACGCTCTCTTTGGGTTTGCATAAGAATATCTCCGCGCCGTTAGTTATCCGAGCTGGAATTCCACCAGAAATCAAACGATGGCTTTTCAGGAGGCAAGAAACCGTAGTATCCGCCGTGGGACTGAAGTCCCAGGCTCAGCTCACAAAGTCCGCTGATTGACATTAAAAAATAAATACCGTAATAACTGTCAAATGGCTACAGCTACTTCCCGGCACCGTTGCGGTTAAAACCGCTCCTCAGTACATGAAAGTCCTCCGGACTGGCCTATGCGAACCCCACAGGAGTTTTCACGTGTTGCCTGCACCGTGCCGCAGGCACAGGTGAGAAGGGATTTATCCCATACGAGCCATGTCAGAAGCAGGGAGCGAGGGTTTGGCAAGTTTTGCTTGCCGGCGGGCCTGCCGGATAAGAGTGTCGAATGTGGCCATGTCAGGAACAGTAATTGCCTTCAGGATCACCACATCATCATTTCCCACAACTACAAATTGTGCACCTGCCCTGAGATTCAATCGCCAGCGTAGCCGATGGTCTGGCCGAAAAGCGCCCCCTGATGCGGCTTCAAAGCGAGTTTTTCCTTTAGAGCGGCTTTGTTGCAGTTGTGAAACCATGCAGCCAAGCCCAACGATGCGCATGCCAGATATACATTTTGTGCGATCAGGCCGGTATCGACAAAGTAATAGGATTTCTGGATCTCCGCATCAAAAAGTCCCGGTTCCGGGAATCCGGCGGTCTTGAAGCGATCAAGATCGACCACGTAGACCAGGCGCACGGGGGCATTTGCGCCGGCATCCCCCTGGCCCGGGCCGATCGCCAGGAGGCGGCTGTCGCCGGCGACAACCGGGGTCAGCGTGTGAGAAGCGGGGTCATATAAATATATTCCCGCTTGCATGGCAACATAGATACCAATCTCCTGCGCATTGCTGGCCGATCCGGCCGTGCGGCCCGGGCCGCCAAAAGGCCCGGCGAGGCGGTTGACGCCCTGGGCGGCCCAGAGGATATCCGACAGGAGTTGCAGCGGGATCGGTTTATCACTGATGGTCCGGGAGGTCCTTCTGGCTTTGAGGGCTTCAAAAACGGTCCCAGAGCGGTCAAAAAGCGGTTTGGGGAGGGGGATGGGCTGCAAATCAATTTGGCTATTTTCCATAATGTAATACTCCATTTCGGAGGTATAGGGTTGAGAACAATGCCAGGTGGAGCGTAGAGAAGCAGAGACGGCAGCAAGTACAGGATTTCAGAAAAATGTTCCAAATTTGCGGGAAAAATTCACCACAGATAAACGCAGATGAAAGCTAATTGTTATCGATGAATTTGTGTGAATTTGGGTTCATGTGTGGTTTAAAAAGTCCGGAACCCGGAACACACCAGTGGAAGGCACTATTAAGCGATGCAAAGTTGCCTGCACGCAGGATTCCCGGAGCTTATGGCAAGGGGCAGCGCCAGAGGCTCAAGCGGCAAAATTCTTCGTCTATAGTAGCACGAAACTTTCCATATTGGGCAAGTCTTCCAAAAGAAAAAACGGCTGCAAAGCAATGAGGGTATTCGGTAGGCGGTAACGGTCTATGCCCTCATGAGCGTAAATTCGTATCAAGCAGTGCCATGACACGCCAGGGAAATTGGTACGCGCCGTGGAGACGATATTTCAATCTTTCCTGCCAAATGGAATTGAGATCGAATTGCCTTTGCTATCTGATCTGTTTTGTCCGAAAGACGCCCCCTCTTCTCAGAAATAAGTGATTAAGCTAACAACGCCTCCCCTTTCCCGATGAACGTTTTGCGGTTAGGTGGATTTAGTCTCTTTTATGATTAATCCCCAATTTAATAACTGGGCCATATATTTGGGCATTTCATCTCCATCCAACTCGATGGTTACAAAGTTCTGAAGCCGCTTAAAAAGTTCTGGTTCACTAATACACACAACCTTACCAGAAGGTAAACGAACAACTCCCCCCCATTCTTCCTCACGCAGTTTCAGGTTGGGGAAACGTGAATATAAAATCATAAGGCATCTCCGATGGCATTAATGGATCATGACCAGTTTTAGAACCCGTATAATTGAAAGCCGAAGTTCTACATCCGCCATGACAATTAGATACATATTTGCAATTGCAACATCGACTTGGTACATTCCTAAACATTCTCATATCTTCAAAGGCTGAGCTCATCCAGATAGTTTCTATTGTATCTGTTAGAATATTTCCCCCAATCCAAGGAGCCTCTACGCAAGGTCGGCAATTCCCATCTGCACCAATCACGATTTGATGGATTGCAGCATCACAGATGTTACATATTTTAACTGACTTGTCTGCATCTTTTGGAAATAAGCAAAATGGAACGCCTCCAGAGAGTCCAACCCATAAATCCAACTCCTGATGGAGACGGGATAACTGTGCAAAAACAGAGCATAAATCTTCAATTGATACCTTTAATCCATTTGCCTTTGCTTCTCCAGAACAAGACAATACACCAACCCCGAAGTTCTTAAAGCCGTGAGAATGGATGAATTGTCCCATATCATAAACATCATTAGCTGTTTCGGAGTTGACCACCATGTTTATACTTATTCGGCTTGCCCCAAATACATCCAACAAGCCTAAGGCTCCCGATAAGGTTTTCTTTAAGGAATTTTTTACCCCAGTAATAGCATCACTCATCCCTGGTTTAAAGTGATGTAATGAAACCTGAATGGATTCTAGCCCCGCATCAAACAAACGGCGCGCAAGACTTGATTCCATCAAGGCAGCATTTGTAATAAGTGCACAGTTGATTCCGTATCCGCTAGTGTGGGCAACTAACTCCGGTAGCCATTTAACCAGAGTAGGTTCTCCACCTGAGAAGATCATAGAAAACAAGTAAGGAGCCAGTTTATCAATGGTAGTGAATTGTTGTTTTCGTGTTAGAGAGTGGGTTGATGCATTTGAGTTTGCCCCCTTCCATATATTGTAGCACATCTGACAATGATAGTTACAATTAAAAGTCAATTCAAATTGCCCATACAGAGGAGCCTTCAAGTTTAATACATCTACACCAGGAATGCTCGTTTCACGGTACATAGTATTCATTGTGCACCTTCCCTGGTAGCTTTTATCTGCACAATCAATATAGCCTACTTCGGTACAATACGGAGTAAGCCTTGCTATCCTATTCTTATCTTGGCGGGGCTACAATCTGTTGATCAGTGCACTAACTATATGCATTTGACTAGTTGTTCACACCTACATTGACATTCACATTGCTGGCACTGGCACTGACATATTTCGCATACACATACCGAAACAGCGGATTGAAAATCCGCTGTAATTTTAGCATCCAATTCTGCTTTCGAATTAGTATTCGAAATACTAGTCGTTATACGGCGATCACGTGTGAACATTGTCTCGGGAAAACTGACCATAATCACCTCCGCGATATTATGCTAGGCAAGGTAAGCCTTTATTAGGTTTTGGTCATTGTTAAGACATATTATACCTCGTTTACATTGCTGGTAGCATTACTCTCACAGGCGCAAAAGTTTCTCTCCCACCACCGAGAACAACGGTGATCATTCTACTGATTTTTGAAAAAGGTAAGTCCGATGTCATATCCAATCAAGGTGCGTAGCGAGCAGGCAGGATTGCAAACGTTTTTGCGATTGCCGGGTTCTTGCGATGCCGGCTCCGAGATTGGCTTGAAGCTCAGCTCGATTATGTGGTGCGGTTCCAGCAGTATATTCACTCAATTGTGCCCAGATGTATTCAGCCGGGTTGAGTTCCGGTGCTGCAGTCGGAAAGTGGTAAACGATCAAACGTTCCTGCATCGCCAGAAATTCCTGTACCATCTTGCGTTTGTGGATAGGGTGATTATCCCAGACAAGGATAATGGTATCGGAAGTGCAGCGCAGCAATTGCTTGAGAAATTCAATGGTTTCTTTGCCGGTCAGACTATGCCAATAGGAACGAAGGCTCAACTTGCATTGTTCTCCATTCGACAGAACCAGCAGAGCGCCGATGATATTGAGACGGTCATGGTGGCTGATACTGGTGCGGATAGTGGGCGTTTCACCACGCCGCGCCCAGGTGCGCTTGAGCGGCGAAACCAATGAGAAGCCGCTTTCATCTTCAAGAACCAGTACAGCCTTCAGTTCCCGGCGTCTTTTTTTACCTCCGGCAAAATCTCTTCTTTCCACTGCTGGATGGCTGCCTCATTTCGCTGAAACGGGCGTCGCTGTGGACGCTGACAACTCCAGCCCATCCGGTCAAGGATGTGCCAAACTGTACTCGGGTGACACCGGACTTTAAACAGTTGCCAGATGACTTGTCCGATCCGATCAAGCGTCCAATAGTCTCCAAAGTATCCATATGCCGGAGCGCCACGCTGCAATGCTCTTTCAAGCCGTTTTACTTGTTTTTCTGTCAGTTTCCTGTGCCGCCCGATCGGTTTCGGCTTTTTCCTGCTTTTCGGCTTCTGCGCTTCCTGCCTCCAGCGATTGACTGAGCGAGATGTGACATTGAGTATTTCAGCAACTTCTTTCGCCTTCTTGCCTTGCTCTAGAAGCACCAGCCCACGTGCACGCTGCTCTGCTAGCTGTTCTACTGTTCCTTTTCGTCTCATCCTGCTATTATGCCACAACGCAGGACTTTCAAATATCAAAAATCAGTAATTCCAAAAACGGAGGTATCTCTTTATGATCACCCAGCCAGCAATTCCATTTCCGATGAGCGGAACTTCCGCCCCAAAACACTGGAGGACTTCATCGGCCAGGGCGACTTGAAAAAGACGCTGCGGCTGATGCGCGACTCCCCCCACCAACATTCTGCCGTTCTGGAGTATGTCGTGTTCTACGGCGGTACCGGCCTGGGCGAGGCCACCCTGACGGCGATCATTACCTCTGAGCAGGCTGCCCGCTTCCACGGACTGGCAAGTCGGAACGATGTTCGTCAACGGACTCTTCCACGGATTCGCGGACAGGAACGGATTGGCGCGCGGGTTGGCCGGCGGCCGGTTCTGGCAGGAATTCGCTTATAATAAGCGCAGGAGAGACAATGTCGCCCACCATCTATAGGCAAGGTGCTTACAGGTTCTACTTCAACAGCCGCGAAGGGGATCGGATGCACGTACATGTCGAATCGCCGGATGGAAAAGCAAAATTCTGGCTGGAGCCATTTGTGGCACTGGCTGATTTCCGCGACTTAAAACAACACGAGTTGAAAGAAATCCAGCGGCTGGTAGAGTCTCATGAGGAGCAATTCCGCGATGCTTGGAACAAACATTTCCCAGACTAGCATCCAAGTCACCAATATCGAACAGGATGGATTCTGGCTGCTGACACCAGAAGGGGAATATTTTGTCGCCTTTGCAGATTATCCTGATTTTACCCAGGCAACCGTGGCCCAAATCCACCATTTTCAGGGCACGTTGGATGGCTGTCATTGGCCGGACCTGGATATCGATATCGAAATGGATGCCTTGAAACATCCCGAACGCTTCCCACGCAAGTTCAAACGCTAAGCTCTGGCTGTACACAGTAGCAGTCGTTCAACACGCTTAATCCGACTGCGATTCGTGCCTGATCCAATAATGCAAAAAACGACTAAAGTCGTTACTACGTGTCTTATCCATAATTGTGGTTCTTTTCGCCTTTCGACCCGTAGTGGGATGCGCAGGGGCTGCATGGCCGAGTCTCCGAGCGATTTGCGCTATTTCAAGTTTTGCCAACAGGGGAAATTGCGCGAAGGCTTTCCAGAGTAAACCGCCGCGGTGAGCCTAAAAAGCGCCTATCCAAATTTCTTATCTTTTCGAATGAATTTACTTTATAATAATTCGACCGAGAATCAAAGTGGGTCCCAGACCTGACCGCAGTCGTTTTTTGGCCGAGATCAGCCCCCAAACAAACGGCTGAAGCCGTTACTACGGTAAACCTGTGATTTCCTGAATTTCTGCTCTCATTAATTCACAGCAGGTGGCCTCGCAGGAGCAGAAAGCCAACCCGCTGAAGAACCAACGCATTGAGGATGGTCGATGAAAATCAAGAGTGTCGGAAACAAGATAATTGCCAAGATTGAGATCATTGCAGGCGTAATTCTCGCAGCCATTGGTATTGTCATAATGTTCGACAAATGGGTGGAAAATCTATCCATACAAGTCATTTCATTTCTGGTAAGAAGACCGCCCAACCTGCAATGGCCCGGCAGAATACATCTGATCGGTGAAGGCATACTGGCGGTCGGCACCGTGGGCATTGGCCTATTCATTCTGCCCTATTGGGACCGTCTAAAACAAAATAAAACCGCGTTACAACTGGTGCTACAATGGGACCGCCTAAAACAAAATAAAGTCATTCAGATTATTGCACCCATAGGTGCAACAATATTCATATGGATATTGATAACGGCAAAAGAGTTTTGGTTCGCCTTTATGGGCAACGAAGCCGATTATTTACCATCCGTCAAGCAGGTCGTAGATCACGCCTGGCTGCCCAACGATTGGTACTTGAATCTAAATATTGGTTATAGACAGGCGTTTGATTTTATTTTTGGCGAGCTTGTTTCCAGGCTGGGTTTCGTAAATGGGGCCTATGCAGGAAGATTAATTGTTTATTGCCTTGCGGCTATTGCCATATATGTTCTTTTCAGAACATTGCATTTGCGGCCTTACCTGGGGATCCTGGTTTTGTTAATTTTCCTGAATTAGCAATCCCTGGTTGCAGGAGAGTTCATAGTAGGTGGACTTGAACCGAAGATAGTTGCATATTCAATGGTCATGCTTTCGTTCGCGTTTTTCCTGCGGAAACGCTATTTTACGGGGTTCGCATTGGCCGGGGCGGCGCTTTCTTTCCATGTCCTGGTGGGCGGATATGCTTTATTCTGTATCCTGGTTGCGTCCCTGCTGAATAAATCCTGGCGCTCTGAATGGCGCCTTTATATCAAGAATTGTTGGCCCTTTCTCATAACGGGTTTTTTTGGATTATGGGCAATTTTTGATCAATTACTTCCGCAACCAGGGATCGATCAAAACCAGGCCTGGAATATTTATGTTCAATTGCGGGTTCCCCAACACACTTTACCCTCGGTCTGGAATGGCCATTTGTGGATGGCTGAATTGGCCCTGGCAACAGGCTTTTTCATCATCATGTACTTCAGGTCCACTTCAAGTGCAAACCGCTTTATTGCTGCCATTGCCATTGGGAGTGTATCCCTGTTCCTGGTTGGGCTGGTTATATATGCCCTGGGGGAAATTCCACTTCTACGGTTTTACTGGTTTCGGTTTCCGGACGTGATGGTGCCATTCCTGGGCATGGTTCTGATAGCCTTGCTTCTTAATGGTTATGCAGAAAAACGCATCACCACAAACTCCCTTTTCCAAAGAATGCAACGCGGGTTACAGACCATCCTGAGACTCCTGCCCCCGGTGGTCCTGATATTTTTAATAATAATGCTGGTCCAACAGACAGATCGTTTACAGACAAGCTATGAGGATTCCCTGCACATCACCCCAGGGACAATTCGTCCGGCATTTGACTGGATTTCTGCGAACACCCCCCAACAGGCGCAGTTCCTGGTCGATCCTTCGGAGTTGTATTTCTACATTTACGCACAACGAGCAATGTTGGTCTCCTGGAAACATTCCCCTCAATCTGCAGCAGCTATCCTGGAGTGGTATGAAAGGCTTAAGGCATGTAACGGAAACGTCGATCTTGCGGATGGGAAAGGTTCCGATCCTTCGGAGGAAATTCACACAAACTTTTACAAGCTGGATGAGGCTCAAATCCAAAATATAGCCAACCTATATGGGATCAACTACTATGTGGGGTTGGCAGACCAAAAATTATCATTCGAGCGCGTCTACAGCGACGCCGTTTATGCAGTCTACAAGATCAAATAACCCGGGCTTGTTTACTGCACTTCCCCGCTCACTTCGAGCCAGAGGGCTTTGAACTTGAGGGCGTCCACTTCCAGACCGGGCTTTCGCACATGAGGCGGCCCTGCGCGCCGGAATCGTGCAAGGCGCGCAGCAGGTTCCTGAAATCCAGGTCGGCTTCTTCCATGACCAGGTGGTTCTTTTCGCCTTTCGGGCCGTAGGCGATGCCGGAAAGGTGGATGTGCAGGTGCTGCATGGCCGCGTCGCCAAGCGATTTGCGATAGAGATCCAGGGCGGAGATCCACTCGGCGTAGGTGTTCATGGCGCCATCGCCGAGACGGGCATGCAGGTGGGCAAAGTCGATGCAGGGGACGACGCCCGGAATGGCCTTGGCCATCTCCAGCACATCCGCCAGCGAACCCAGCATGGCGGCTTTTCCGCTGATCTCGGGGCGCAGGGTGACCGGATTGCCGGCCAGGCGCAGTTCGTCCACGCAGCCGCTGCAGGCGCGGGATGACAACTTTGCAGCACTTCGTCCGGCCGGGCGGCCAAAGTAGGTGCCGGGATGGAAGATGATATCGGTGGCGCCGGCCAGGTTGCCAAAATGGGCGGCGTCCATCAGGTACTGGCGCAGGCGCGGCCATTTCTCATCGTCGCCGTTCAGGTTGATGTAATAGGGGGCATGCACCGAGAGCGCCACGCCGGTCTCTTCAGCCGGCCTGCTTGATGGCGGCACAGGTGGCTTCGCCGACGCGCACGCCGTTGACCCAGGCCAGCTCGAGGGCGTCCAGGCCGATGGAGGCGGCGTAGTGGATCCCGCCGACCGTCCCGCCGGGTCTGGGCGGGGTGGCGACGGGGGAACCGACAGTGCCAAAGCGAAAAGATAAAGAATTTCACCACGAAGGAACACCAAGGTACACGAAAGGAAGAAGCATTTAATTATACGCATGGAATTACCTGCCGAATAAGAATTTCATTTTTTCCCACAGCGGCGGGCCGAGGATGAGCAGGCCGACCAGGATGGAGGCCAAGGGCAGCCAGCAGGACGGCGGCGGCGCCGACATCCTTGCCCACCTTTGCCAGGGGATGCTGCTGCGGGCTGGCCAGGTCCACCACCGCCTCCAGGGCGGTATTGATGAACTCGGCCGTCCAGACCAGCGCAATGGTCAGGAAGAGCACCGCCCAATCGCGCAGCGGCAGGCGCAGCCAGAGAGCCACCAGCAGCACCGCCGTGCTGATGGCGGCATGGATCCAGGCGTTGCGCTGGGTGCGGAGAACGTACCACCAACCGTGGAAAGCATGCCCAAAGGAGTGCGCACGCGAGACAAAGAATTCCCTGACCTTATTCATGGACAATTTTCGGGGAAACACCCAGCCGTTCGAGGGCCCCGGCCTGGGCCGCCCACATGCGCTCTTTTTCCCCCGCCTCGGCATGGTCATGCCCCAGCAGATGCAAAACGCCATGCACCACCAGAAGCTGCATTTCGGCCTCGACGGCATGGCCGCGTTCGCGGGCCTGTTCCGCGGCACGCGCGAACGAAATGACCACATCGCCCAGGTAACGGCGGCCCGTTTCCGGGTCGGGTTCGTCGGCCGGGAAGGAAAGCACATCCGTCGGGGCATCGTGACCGAGGAAATCCCGGTTGAGGCCCTGGATGCGGGCATCATCCACCAGCACGATCGTCAAATCGGCATCCGGGACGCCGGAAAGGTCGAGCACAGCCCGGGCGGCGCGTTCCAACAAATCCCCGGGGAAGGCCTGGCCAGACTCGCTTTCGATAAAAATCATTCGGTCTTCTCCTGCGGACGATGTTGAGTCGGCACATCCAGGGCGGCGGGGGCTTCCTTTGGATATTCCAGGCGCGGATGGTAGGTGACGCGCAGGGTGGCGACAAATGATTCGGTGATGGCAGCCAGGTCACGCTGGGAAAGCGGAGCATCATCCAGTTGACCATCCTTCTGGCGATTTTCAATCACGCTGCGAACCAGGGTACGGACTTCATCATCGTTGCCCGGGCGCTCGGCGCGGGCACGCGCCTCCACGCCATCCGCAAACATCAGCAAGGCAGTCTCTTTCGAACGCGGGGCCGGGACCGGGATAACGAAATTCCGCCTCGTCCACCTTGGATTTATCCCCATCGGCGGCCTGCACGGCGCGGTTGTACTGGTAACGGGTGATGAGCGTGCCGTGATGCTCGGCAATAAAATCCTGCAGGCGGCGCGGCAGATGGTACTTGCGCGCCAATTCCAGGCCATCGGGGACATGGCGGATGATCGCCTGGGCGCTGACCTCCGGTTTCAGGTCATCGTGCGAGTCAATCTGGCTGGGCGGCTGGTTCTCCACGAAAAAGAGCGGGTTGGCAGCCTTGCCCACATCGTGGAACAACGCCCCGACCTTCGTCAAGAGCGCATCGGCATGGATGCGTTCGGCCGCCTGTTCCGCCAGGTTGGCCACCTGCAGGCTATGTTGATAGGTACCGGGGGCACGCTGGAGGAAATAATTCAGTAAAGGTGAATCAGGCCGGGAAATTTCAAGCAACTGCAGGGCAGTCGTCAGGCCGATGAATTGCGAGAGCAGGAATTGCAGCGGGAGCGCCAGGCCGGCCGAAGCAATCCCCATGATGACTGCCGCTCCCATCAAAGTTGCCGCGCCAATCCAGTCCGTATCGGTGGAAGGCAGGCGGTAGGCGGCGATCATGGCTGCTCCGGCCACTGCAATTGCCACAGCAGCATATAAGAACTGTGCCACCCGGCGAGCCGGTCCCATTGCCAATACGCCGCATAAACTGCTCAAAGTATAGTAGGACATCAAGCCAAGGCTATCCGGCATCCCATAGGCACACAGGATGCTCATCAAGAGCCCAAAAACCATGCCGCGTTCCATGCCAAAAAGCGCCGAAACCAGCAGGGCAAAAGCCGGGACGGGGAACAGGTATGGTAATGATTGTCCGATTGGGAATGGAAATGCGTGCACCTGCCAGGAAAACAATAAAAAGCAACCCGAGCAGAAGAATCCCCCGCAGGTCAGAAACGACCACCGGCTGGCGTCTCGAAAGATACAGGGCCGTAAAGACCGCCAGGAGCACCACCAGGGCGGCCGCGCCCAGGAGACCATAAAGCGGGTCCTTGGGTTGGACCAGGCCCAGAGCCGTTAACGCTTCCAAATCCTGTGGTGTAATAACCTGCCCGCGCGTGACAACAGTCTGTCCCTGTACAAAAGAACGGGTGACGGGTTGGACAGCAGCACGGGCCGCCTGGCGGGCCGCATCGGTCAATTCCGGGCTGTAGAAACTGTTTGCCACGACCAGCGGCGAGACAAGCCCAACGACCAGCGCGGCTTCGCGTTCGGTCAGGGAAAAGCTGACCAGCGCTGACAGGCCCTGGCGGACAGCATCCAGGTTTTCGGTCCGGACGGGATTGCGCATCGTTTCCACAAGTACATTGAAGGCCTCGTCGCTGACAAGACTCCAGCGGGCATCCGACAATCCAAGCAAGAAGTCAATCAAATCAGGCTGGAGGGTAAATCCCTGGATGGCAACCAGGGCAGCTTTCTTCTGCTTCGAGAGAAGTGCTGCTGTCGGAGCGGATGGCGGCGATGGATTGCAGGATGCTGGTGAGGGCGGTGGCCTGCGTGCGGGCGATGGCCGGGTCCGGTGGGACATAAACCGGAGCCACTGCGCGTTCGGCCGCATCACGCGCCGCGTTCGTCAGAACCTTGCTGACATACTGGATATTACGCGGAGCGCTCAAATCCTGGCTTGCCACATCCCCCACTGCCAGTGGAAGGCTGATCTGCCGTAATGACCAGGGCTGGATCAAAGCAAGGTAGCTTAATATAGCTTACACAAACCAGCACCAGGAGCGGCAACAAGACCCGGCGGGAAAAGAAAGGCGGTGATTGGCGAGGAGATTCCATCAAAATGCGCTCAACAGGAACGGATTACCGCCACCGCAGCGCGTTAACTCTGCAATGCCTGACGTACCGCTGCGCTGACCTGGTCGCCCGGAGCACGACCAGCCACACGCGGAATAAGCAACTTCATCACCTTGCCCATGTCCGCCGGTGACCTGGCGCCGGCTTCGATAACAGCCGCTCCAACCAGGGCTTTCAGCTCATCTGCACTGATCGCCTCGGGCAAATAGGCCTGCAAGACGACAATTTCGGCCTCGGTGGCTGCCACGATGTCCGGGCGGTTGGCACGGCGTGCCTCCTCCACGGACTCCCTGCGTGTTTTGATTTCCTTCTGGACGATGCTCAAGACTGCGGCTTCGTCCAGCTTAACCTGCCTGTCGATCTCCACCTGGCGGATAGCTGCCAGCACCATGCGGACGGTCCGTTTACGGACATCATCCCCGGCTCTCAGGGCTTCTTTTAGAGCGATCTCAAGTTTCTCTTTCGTATCCATAGTTTCATTATACCGCGCGGGGTTGAGTATTCCTTGCATCAATTTGTCAATGGACGAACATACCTGCCTTATTTAGTCTCTCGGCGACCCCTTAGAACCCTTAACAAAACCGGCTCCCGCCGCCGTCCTTCGCGCAGCATCCCCGAAGGGGGCGGCGGCGAGGACGCCGCCTAGAGCGAGGTTTTGTTAGGCGCTCTGAGCATATCGAGCCCTTGCGCGCCCAGTCCCATTTGGGCGATCAAGAGCAAACCAAGAACGAAGCTTAGAATCCATGCAAGAGTTGTTATCCAGGCTGCGGCCCCGCGTTGCGTTGCTTCCACATTCGCCTTTAGCTGCGCGGTGGCGACTTTATATTGGTCAATGGCTGTCTGTGCACTGCCAAGCGTGCTGCTAATTCCTACAGTAGTTTCAGAGATTTTGGTAAGTTCAGATTCCACTACGCCCAGGTCAGTCTTGCCATCCGCCAGGCTGGTGCTTATGGTGGCCAGCGTTGGTGTGACCGAGTTCAGGCTGGTTGAAACCTGGGCCAACGCGGTATGCAGGGGGACTTTTGGTTGATAGGAACCCAAAGATAGAAAGGGAACGCTGGATATGGTTGTCAGTGCGTTGTCGATGAACAACGCGCTGGCTTGTGCCGAGACCAATGAGGTTTGGGTGGCAGCGACAGTGGCCGGGATGTTTTTACTGGTCAGGCTGATCAGGGAATCGAGGATCGGGTTCGTGCTTTGGATCGCCTGGGCCAAGGCCTGGGTGGTCGTTTGAAGCGATGCAATGTCATCCGATGCCACCTGCACGACCTGGCCAACCATGCTTAGACTGTCCTGAGTGGTGCTGAGCGTCTGATCGAACAAAGCCAGGTTTTCGATCACCGTTCCTGTCACAATTGGCCGGTAATGCCAGACCTCGAACACGCCAACAATGCAGAAAATTAATCCAGCCGTCGCAGTAATTATGAAAAAATAGCCGATAACCCTTCTTAGATTCATATGACTCTCCGTTTCAATTTGACCTGGCCGAAATGATCCTGGCCATCGCCCACTCCCCTGCAAACCTGTGCCGGGCGACCGGTAGGAAAGGTAGTATATTCCAACATTATACAACTTACCCAATCCTACCAATCTGGTTATAATTTCAGCATGTCCCCCATCTACACGCGCACCGGAGATGACGGTGCCACTGGTCTGCTTGGCGAGGGGCGCCTGCCGAAATACCACCCTCGCATGGAAACGCTTGGCGTTCTCGACGAAGCTTCCGCCGCGCTCGGCTTGGCGCGCGCCCTGTGCAAAATTCCACGAACCGAAGAGCTCCTGAAAGAGGTGCAACGCGACCTGTATGCCATCATGGCCGAAGTGGCCGCTGCCCCGGAGAGCGTCCGGCAATTTCAAATCCTGGACCTGCAACGCGTCCAGTGGTTGGAATCCCAGGCGGATGGCATCACCGCCCTGGCGCCTCTCCCGGGGGAATTCATCCTGCCGGGAGACAGCCTGCCCGGTGCGGCCCTCTCCCTGGCACGAACGGTTGTCCGGCGGGCCGAGCGGCGGGCAGCCGAACTGTTCGATACCGGCGAGATCAAGAACAGGGTTCTACTGCAATACTTGAACCGGTTATCGTCCCTGTGCTTTGCGCTGGAAATATATGAAAACGCGCAGGCCGGGAAACCCATCAGCCTGGCAAAGGAAACATGATTGGAACTTTCATAAACGTCGCCGCCATCCTGATTGGCGGCAGCATTGGCCTGCTCTTCGGAGGGCGCCTGCCCGAACGATTAAAGACCACCGTCATCGTCGGGATGGGGCTCTTCACCGCCGCCACCGGCATCAAGATGTTCCTGGAAACGCAGAACTCATTGGTCGTGCTGGGCAGCCTGGTCATTGGCACGTTACTGGGCGAATGGTGGAAAATCGAGGATGGTTTGCAACATCTCGGTGAGATCATCGAACGCCGTTTCAACCGTCCCGATCGTTCCGCCCCCTCCGGGGATTTCACCCCTTCCAGGGATTTCATCCGCGGCTTCATGACAGCCTCCCTGCTCTTTTGCATCGGCCCGGTAGCGATCCTTGGCTCCATCCAGGCCGGCCTGACCGGCGACTACAACCTGCTGGTCATTAAATCCGTATTGGATGGGTTCTCTTCGATGGCATTCGCATCGACGCTGGGCGTGGGAGTGCTGTTTTCGGCGGCCATGACCCTGCTTTACCAGGGAGCCATCACACTGCTGGCGGCCCAGTTGAATGCGATTGTGACCAAGCCGATGATGGCCGAACTGACTGCCACAGGCGGGGTACTCCTGCTCGGGATCGCCATCAGCAGCCTGCTGGAAATCAAGAAAATCCGCGTGGGGAATCTCCTGCCGGCCCTGGTAATCGCCCCCCTGATCGTGTGGATCGTCAGCTTGTTCTAATATTCATATAAAAAACAGGTGGAGGGCCAAAATAGCCTCCGCCTGTTTTGCTATTTGCTTCTTATTTTTGTATCGGCTCAAGCCAGCCTTGCCTGCGCCAGTACCGCAGGTACAGGTGCGAAGGTATTATTTCTGGCAAAATGCGGGCAGTGCCAGGAATTTTGCTCAAAAGGCATGCTGGGCTGCGGCAAAACCTTCGCAAGGGTGAGCAATTACTCTTTTCTACTTGCCTGCCAGGGCGGCATCGATCGCCTGGGTCGTCTGCGAGAAATCCGAAAGCAGTTTTCCATTAACAACGATGCTGGGGGTGGCATTGATATTCAAAGACTGGCCCTGGCTTATATCAGCCTGAACAACGCTGGCGTACTTTTTGGCCTGGTAGCACTGGTTGAATTTCGTCATATCCAGGTTCAGGTTCTGGGCCATGGTGACAAGACGTGCATCCGTAAAGAAGGAGGCGCTTTCCGTGATCTGGTTGGCATAGAGCGTGTCATGATAATCCCAAAAATGGTTCTGCTCACCCGCGCACAAAGCCGCATTGGCTGCCCGGTACGAAGCGTCACTGCCATCATTGCCATCAATTACAAGGAAGAAATGATAGGTGTAATATACCTTGCCGGTCTCCACGTAGTTCTGGATGATCTGAGGCTCGGTATTCTGCGTATAGTACAGACAGGCCGAGCAGCGAAAATCCTCGTACACGTCGACCTTAACCGGGGCATTGGGATTGCCAAGGTGCTGCCCGTTCACTGTCGTATTAAAGACCCTGGGTGTGATGGTGATGACAGGTACGGGAGTAGCATTTGCAGCAGCCTGGGTGGCACTGGCAGCGCTGCGGGCATTATTCAAAGATGGCAGGATGAGAGCGAAAGTCACCAACAGCACGCCCACCACGACCAGAGCGATCACGATAATGCGATTGCGGATCTGTTCCCGGTGGCGGCGTTCACGGATTTCCTGGCGTTTACTCATATAGTCTCCTGATGATGATCCTGTATATTAGAAATGTGCGGCAGGTTGCGAATATTTACTATTCACCAGCCAATGCAGCATCAATGGTTTTCGAGATGTCCTCAAACGAGGGAAGATAATTTTGACCTGCGCTGCTAACAACCATCCTGCCATTGACAAAAATACCTGGAGTAGGTGGAACACCCAGTTTTGATCCGGCCTGAACATCCTGAGCAATCTGGTCGGCAAAAGTATTAGCCGTGAAACAACCATTGAAGGCAGTCATATCCAGACCGATCTTCTGTGCAAAGACGACCAACCGGGTATCCGTGTAGGAACCTGCATTTTCTCCCAACCAATTAGCAAAGAGCATATCGTGATAATCCCAGAAACGATCTTGAGCAGCTGCACACATGGCAGCGTTTGCAGCTTGGTGGGATTCGCCCTGGCCGCCATCAATAAAAGGAAAGAAGTGGAAGGTGTAATAAACTTTACCGGTTTCGACATAGGTTTGGACAACCTGCGGCTCAAGTTTTTCCGTATAAGACAAGCAACCCGAACACTGGAAGTCTTCCCATACATCCATCCTGACCGGTGCATTGGGCTCTCCCAGGCTGGTTTTATTCACGGCTGCCTTGCGAGCTAAAGGCGTGATTTGAACGATAGACCCAACATTCGGTCTTTTTAAATTCGGCAGGATCAGGGCAAAAGCAACCAACAACGCACCCACCGCCACCAGCACGATAAGGATGATGCGGTTACGGAGTTGTATCCGGCGATGGTGTGCGCGGATTTCCTGACGTTTACTCATGATATCTCAGCATTGCCATCTTAAGAGTGAAGGGATTTTGCCATAATCGAGGCGGTTTGTCCAGTTAAAAACCCCGTCTTCATTTCGAACACGGGGGTTGTTCTCATCTGACCTTAATTCTGGCTAATGCTTCCCCAGCCAGTCGAGCATGACCTTAAAGACTTCGGCCTTTTCCGGCTCATTATGGATCTCATGATACAGGCCATCCCATATCTTGAGTGTCACTTTATCGCCAGCCTTCTGCGCAAATTCCTGGCTGGCTTTAGCAGAAGTGATCGGGTCAGCCGCACCGTGCATGAGCAATAAAGGCAGGGGGAACTCAGCCGCGTGCTCGAGCGCCCACAACCCGGATTTATAGATCGTTACGAACAGCCGCGCCGAGATCTTGTCATGCACCTGCGGGTCGTTTACGTAAGCAGTAACGACTCCCCCGTCATGGGAAAGCCCCCTGGCGTCCAACTTGCTGTGCTGGATAAAAGCGGGAGCAATGCCATTCATCAGCCGGCCGAGCGTCACCTGGGAAGCCGGTGGGTCGAAGGCCAGCCTCAGCCAGGGACCGGTCGCGATCACCCCACGCAAATCCGGCTTGCGGCGCAGGGTGTAATTCAGCACCAGGTTGCCGCCCAGGCTGTGCCCGTAGAGGAAGCGTGGGAGACCAGGGTAGCGTTCCTCCGTCTGCCGGGAGAAAGAGGCAATATCATCCATCAGCGCGTCGTAAGACGGAATATGGCCGCGCGGCCCGCCCGATTTGCCATGCCCGCGCAAATCAAAACCAAGTATGGCGTAGTCTTTTTCCGCCAGCGCTGCCGCGACGTGATCATAGCGCGCCACATGCTCTCCATGCCCGTGGACAAGCATGACGGCAGCCCGGGGTTGCCCCTGGGGCGCCCAGCCGCGTGCATACATATCCAAACCGTCCAGGGATTTCCAGTTCCATTCCGAGATTTCCATATCATTTTCCTCCGAGTTGAATCACGATAATAAACCAGGGAGCGAGGGGGTGCCGGCCGCCTTGCAGACAACTTCCTGCATGCCGGCTGCCTGCCCGGCAGCCCAAAAGAACGCTCCCTGGATCAGGCCAAGCGTCACAAAGCAAATCGGTTCAGCGAACCTGCAGTTGATATACCGGGTAGCGCTCCCCGGTTTCACGAAAACCGGTCTTCCTGTAAAGCGTCAGCGAGGCGGCATTATCACTCTGGGTATTGACCGTCAGATGGAACATGCCGTGTCGCTCAGCCTGTTTGATCAAATCGACAACCAGGGCGCGCCCCACTCCGCGTCCTTGCAGTTCCGGCCGGACCGCCAGCCTGGCGAGGTGCGCCCCAAGTGGATTGCGGGTGCTGAGCTGGTACCCGAGCACCCGCCCATCTGCCTCGACCACCGTCGCCAGAACAGCTTGTGGGAAAGCCCGTTCCAGCGACGGGAGCGAATTCTGCCAGAGCGGTTCAAAGGCCGCCGCGTCCACTTCGGCGACAGCCGGCAAATCATATTGAAGCATGGCCCGGATCGAGAAACCGGCCGGCAAGGATGCTTCAATTGGGTTCTGTTCATCGCGTTCGAGCATGACGATGGACTGGCGACTGAAAAAACCGCTGGCATGCAGCAGACTGTGGTACCACTCCTGCAAGAGGATGGCCGCAACTACGAACCCGCCTCTGTGCGCCAGGTCAAGGCGGGCCTCATCCCAGAGCATTCGCCAGGATTCATCGACAGCCATCTTCCCGGAGTTAACAAACAGCCGCACCCAGGCCACCGACGGCGGATCCGGCGGACAAGCCAGGGCGGAAATAATCTCTCCCTGGTCCTCGAGCACAAAAAATGGCGGCGACCCGATCCAGTCCAATGGGTAGCGCCAATCCAGGTGGCGATGAATGGTTGGGCTGAAATGCATCAAATTGGCAATCTGACGCTGGTCAGCCAGGACCGCAGGCCGCACCCGAACATCCACACCAACCGTCATAGGCGGACGAACAGAATTTTCTTCATCAAGCGCTGTTTCTGGTTTGGATTCTTGACGCCCGCCAGTCCAGACTGCAAGGTGATAATGGCATCGTATAGCTTGAAACGGCGCAGGTAAAGCATCGAAAGTTGCTGCATCACATCTGCACGCAGGTCCCCTCCATCGGCCTTTTCCAAGGCAATGCCGGCCCTTTTATAATATTCGATGGCCTCATTGCGACGTTTAAGAGCTTGCAGGGCAGCCGCTTGGTTCGCCAGGGCCATGCCCTGCCGCCGAAAATCCTCTGAAACGAAAAAAACCTCTTCCGTCCCTTCAACCGCTTCCAGGGCAGCCTGCGCCTCTCCGGCAAGTAACAAGGCCACAGACTGGTTGTTTTTCATCTCGGCTGACATGAGTGCATCACCTGCACTTACATAGGCCAATGCGGCCCGGCTGTATGCCTGTGCAGCCGGCAGGTAATCTCCGGCCTGATAGGCCTGTTTGGCCTGATCCGCGATCTCCTGAGGAGAAAGTTGGTTTGCCATAGCTAGAAAGTTATATCCAGCAAATCCTCAGCCAACGAGCGCAATTTTTCGGTGGACATGCCGCTCAACTTCATCGCCAGTTCCAGGTATGGACGGTTGACTGGCTTGGAGACAAAATCCCGTAATTCAGGCGACAGTTGCAAAAAGTCCTGAATGGCTTTCTGTTGGGCCATCCATTGACCAACAGGACCGGTCTGGTCAAAAACAGTTTCGATCTGACCGCCTAGCAACCCCACCAGGCCTTCCAGTTCGGGCAACGGGATGGGGCGCTCACCCATTTCATACGCTTTTAGTCGCGCCATTGGAATGCCCGATTGTTCAGAAAGCGCCTGTAACGAGAGGCCTGGTATTTTCGCGTTGCTGGCGCAGGAGCGCCCCGACCAGGCGCTGCCGAATGCCAATGAGGGCCGGCAGGTTCATGGCACTGGTGAGCGGCGCATCGTCCGACATTGCCTGCCTGCTCCAGAAATGGCCCAAGGGCAGGTGAAGCGAGTAAGCCAGCACCTCCAGCTCCGGCAGGGAAGGCGCTTTCCGGCCCTCCTCCCAGGCGCGCAGGATTCCACCCGTTACGCCCACAAGTTGTGCACATTCCGGAAGGGTCTGGCGCGCTGCCAAGCGGGCATCCCGGATCAAGACACCTAGTTTTTTGGAACGAAGGGCGACCTGGACTTGTATGCTCATGGAATTTCCTCACAATTTCACGGGGCAGGACAAAAGTATTATAGCAGAGAAACCGGGTCACCGATTGCGCTGCTTATCCATTTCAGCCATCTGGTTGGCAACCTGTTCTAGCAAAAGGGAGACCGAATCATTCTGCTGAAGCCGGATTGCCAGCGGCTCATGACGATTATTTGCAATGGTAAAGTTATCGCCCATATAGGGCATGGTCACCTTGACCGGCAGACCGATCTTTTGCTCCAAGGCCGCCTTCGACAGGCCCTCCAAACCGACGGCCCGGTTCTGGATGGCGTAAACGCGGTGTGGATCCACGCCGTGGGCTTTGAGGTATTCCAAAAAGGTCAGGGTCAGATCTGCAGTTGCAAGGTCGGTGCTGAGGATCAAGACGATGCAATCCGCTTTCTGGATGATCGGCAAGCTGATGCGCGAAAGCGAACGGCCCAAATCCACAAAGACGAAATCATAAGATTCCAGGATCGCATTAAGGATGTCACCCACCCGGTCGCCAGACACCTGGCTAGCCGATTCTGGGTCAGGCGCACCGGCCAGCAAGTGGAAATACCACCCTGAAATGCGCGGGAGATTATCCTTAAAATATGCCGCAGTCGTTTGGCCGGGTGCCTGCGCGGCGGCTGTGACTAGATTGAGGCGGTCATTATAGCCAACAATTTGAGCGATGGAGCCGATCGGCAGGACCAGGTCCATCACGGCAACTTTTTTATCCATCTTTTCGCTTGCCAGGCACATGGCGATATTGGCACACAGTGATGAGGTGCCAGTGCCGCCTTTGGCGCATAAGAAAGTGATCAACTTGGCCTGCTTTTTCGGCGCCTTTTGTTCCCCGCTTACCAGGCGCGGCAAAATCTCCAGTAATTTCTGCAGCGCCTGACTGGACTTGATCAAATACTCGCTGCACCCAGCCGCGAGCAGGGCAGCCATTTCCTGCGGATCCTCCCGGCTGCTCAACGCCACCAGGGAGACCTTAGAAGTACGGCGGTCCTGCCGAAGGCGGGTAACCAGGTCCAGGCCGGCCAGGTCGGGTAAAACGGGATCCAGGATAATGATATCCGGTTGATCCCGCCAGGCCGAAATCAAGCCTTCCCGGCCCAGGGATGCCGATAGAACCGAATAGCCGCTTTTGCCCAACATGGCAACCAGGTAATTACGGCTGGCAGAGTCCCCATCGATCACCAAGATTGATACAGGCTTTGTTTCCATATGGAACCTTTAGGAAAAAAACGGGTTGAACGGATAAAGAAGAATGCAGCCAAAACGCAAATCATCCTTCGAGCGGAGGCATCAGGTAACCCAACCCGGAACGAGTGACAATATGCCTGGGTTCGTGAGGGTCACTTTCCACTTTTTGACGCAAACGGGCAATCGTGACCCACAGGATTTCCTTATCATCACGGTATTCCGGCCCCCACACACTCGTCAGCAATTCTTCGGCAGCCAAAACCTTGCCAATGTTGTGGGTAAATTGAAGCAAGAGCCGGTATTCCGTTGCCGAAAGATAGACCGGCTGTTCAGCCAGCCATACCTCGGCGCGGGCAAGATCAATACGCAGGTCAGCATGGGTAAAGAAACGGTCCTGGCCGACCTCGGAAGTCTGGGCCCGGCGCAAGTACCGCCCGAACACGCGCCAGCAACTCCATTATGGAAAACGGCTTGACGAGGTAATCATCGGCGCCCACGTCCAGGCCACGCACGCGGTCCTGCTCTTCTCCCTTGGCAGTCAGCATGATGATGGGTACGGTGGAAAATTGACGGATGCGCTGGCAGGCCGCGAAACCATCCATACGAGGCAGCATCACATCCAATAAGATCAAATCCACGGGATTGGCAGAGAACGATTCAACCGCTTCCTCACCATCCAGTGGCAGTGAAAACCTGATACCCTTCCGTCAACAGGTTGGCTTCGAGCAGGCGAAGGTAACGTGGTTCATCATCTACAACCAGGATGCGGACAGGCATAGCAACCCTTTCTCAGGACACATTCCTTTATTTTAACGGGCAACTCGACCAGGAAGGCGGTCCCTTTTCCCGGGGCAGTCTTGACCGAGATCTCGCCTTGATGCGCCTGGACGATCTGCCTGCAAATAAAAAGCCCCAGCCCGGTGCCGTGTTTGTTGGGATGACCGGGGACACGGTAGAAACGCTCGAACAAGAATGGCAAATGCTCGGATGGAATGCCTGCTCCCTGGTCTGCGAAAGTGACGACCTGTTTATCCGCAGCAGCCTTGAGCGAGATGGTAATCCTGGAGCCAGGCGCATACTTGATGGCGTTATCAAACAGGTTATCGAAAACCTGAGCCAGGCGGACAGTATCACCCTGGATGGGCGGGGCAGGCACAATATCCTGAACGACCTCCAGGTCTTTATGCCGACTCTGAATGCGCATGATATCGTCCCGAAGGAGCAGAGTCCAATCGAACGGGTTGGAAGTCCATCGGCATGGCACCACTCTGCAAGCGCGCTGAATCCAGGATACGGTCGATCAGTGTCACGAGATGGTCTGATTCTTCATCAATAATGGTCAGGAATTCCTGTTGGGTGGCAGGGTCCCAAACCGTATCGGAACGAAGTAATGAAGTGGTATAGCCTTTGATGAAGCCGAGGGGGGTGTGCAATTCATGGGAAATGGTGGCAATGAAATCGTCCTGAAATTGAGCACGATGCCGGGCGAGTTCGAGTTGGGCCTGACTTTCTTTCAGAGAGCGGCCCTCAAAAATACGGCATGTCTGCACAGCCGCCAGGGCAGCCAACGGCATTTGTTCGGCGAGTATATTCCGGCCCGCCAAACCGGACGAAGACAATTGCGCCGCTCCCGGCTGGTAAGTTTGAGGGGTAAACCAAGCAAGTATGGCCTGGCAATCCGGTCAGAGGAAGGCGAATCGGAGGGTGCAACCAGGACGATCTTATCTGTTGCAACAACCTGGTTCGCAATTTCCTCCCCCAGGAGGCCTCGGCTTCCTTACTGCGGCCCCGGCCGGCCGCGCGCGCATAAACGGCCTCCGGCATGGCACCGGCCTTTTCGACCAGGTAGATTGCCAGGTTATCAAAGACAAATGTCTTTCGGAGCGTGATGAAGAGGGAATTGAGGGCTTTCTTCCAATCGTCCTTGACGATGGAGTCGCTCAACTTTGTAAATAATTCCAGCGTTTCGCCATCCATAGCATACCACTGCCTGTCATTGCTCAAGGAACTGTCAGCGCTGCCAGAAGCGGGAAGGAGAAAGTGGAACCCTGGCCTTCTTCTGACTTGACCTTAACCGATCGAACCGTGCGCGCTGACGATCTCCTTCACCAACGCCAGACCCAGGCCCGTACCACCATAACGCCGGGTGGAAGAAGCATCCAACTGATGGAATGGTTCAAACATCTCCTCCAGCCGGTTGGCAGGAATACCAATGCCGGTATCGGTCACCGTGACCATCACAAGCGTATCAAACTCTTTCTCGATGGAGAGATTCACCTGGCCGCCGGAGGGCGTAAATTTGATGGCATTATCAATCAATTGGAGGATGACCCAGGAAATTTTCTCCTCATCCGCCTGGACAAAGGGAATATCGGGCTGGATGTCGAAATTCAACGACACATTCCGGTCACTGGGCCTTGGGGCGTGAGTAATTGATGATTTCTCCGGCCACCGTGTTCAGGTTAACCGGCGTCAGGCGCAGGGTCATTTCGCCCCGGGCTGCCAGCGAGAACAAGATGAGGCTGTCGATCAGGCTTTCCAGCCGCCCGGTGGCACGTTGACTGACCTGCAACGCATTCTTCTGGTCTTCGCTGAGCGGTCCAAGCGACCCGGTTGACAGCAATTCCAGATACCCTTTGACATGGGTCAGCGGTGTGCGCAGTTCATGGGAGATGTTGGCAACGAAATTCGCCTTCATCTGGTTCAATTCGGAGAGCTTGCGCAACGCCTCCTGCAACTCCGCCGTGCGCTCCTGGACACGATGTTCCAGGAAACGATTGGCATCTTCGAGCGCATTGCGCAACTGGATGATCTGCTCGGTAACTGCGTGGTCAATTTGGCGGCGGGTGAGCAGGTTGAGGTCCATCAACGCCTCGCCCAGAAGGCAACGCTGCCCATCCTTCTGCTTCTCTTTCTGGTAAGCCAGAGCCTTCTGCAAATCTGCCTCGGAGATCTGGCCAGTCTGTACAAGGTGTTCTCCCAAGCGAGGCACCAGGACTTCAGGAGTCAGTGGTGTGGTCATCTTTGCATCCTCATGATTGCCAGACCCAATCTCCTGCCAACCATTGTCGCGACAGGCTGGATGGCATACAGCTCGGCCGGGTCACAGGTAAACGGGTCAGTCTCGAGAACAATCAAATCAGCCAGGAAACCGGCAGACAACCGCCCGAGGCGGTCTTCCATTCCGGCGGCGTAGGCCGGGCCGGAGGTAAACCCTGCAAGGGCTGCGCTGACCGTCAGGCGCTGTTCCGGGAACCAGCCATCCGGCCCCGGGGAACCATCCGCGCGGCGCCGGGTGACGGCAGCATGCAGCCCGTGAAACGGATTGGCGCTTTCAACCGGCGCATCCGAACCAAAAGCCAGGCGGGCGCCATGCTCCAATTGGGTCCGCCAGGCATAGGAAAACGCGGCCCGTTCCCCGAGCAGCCGGTCTGCCATGAGCATATCTGAAGGGGCATGGACCGGCTGCATGGAGGCGATGATATCCAATCCGGCCAGACGCCCGGCATCCTCCGGAAGGATGGTCTGGACATGTTCCATGCGGTGACGCAAAGCCGGCAAGCCGTGCTCCCGTTCATAATTCCGCAACCGGGCAAAACCATCCAGAACCTCGTGGACAGCCCGGTCACCGATGGCATGGACTGCCAGGCTGAGGCCGCCAGCGGCTGCCTGGCAGCCATAATCGAAGATATTTTCAGCCTTCAATAGTAGAATACCACAATTCTGCGGCTCGTCAACATACGGAGCGAACATTGCCCCGGTATGCGGGCCGAGAGCGCCATCCGCGAACAACTTTATCGAACCAATCCGGAGAAAATCGTCTCCAAAACCGCTGTGCAGACCAAGTTCCACTGCCTGGGAAAATAATTCGAACGGAATGGATTTCAGCACGCGCAAATGCAACTCGCCACGCGCATGCAAGAGCTGCAAGGCCATGAAACAGGTGCGCCCATCAAAATCGTGCACGCCGGTGAACCCCATGCGCCACAATTTCGGGATGAGCTGCTGGAAGGTTTTCGCAAGCGCTTCGGAGCCGGGTTCGGGGATGACCGTCTCAACCAGTTTGAGCGCATCCTCGAACAGGATACCGGTCGGGTGCTCCGTGCACATCGCGCTGGATGCGCCCATTGGCCGGATCCGGGGTGGAGGCAGTAATCCCGGCCAGCTGGAGGGCGGCGCTATTCACCCAGGCAGCATGCAAGGATTTGGCGGTCAGATAGACCGGGTTGTGCGGCGCGACCGCGTCCAGGTCAGCCGCAGTCGGGCCATTCGCCGCCCCAGGCATTCTGGTTCCAGCCATGCCCGCGCAGCCATTCCCCGGGCGGCGTTTCCCGCAGGCGTCCGGCCAGCCGGTCCAGGATTTCCTGCCTGGACTGCCCTTCGCAATCGACCGCCTGCAGGCTGAGGGCATATTCCTGGAGATGGATGTGGGCATCCGTCAGGCCGGGCAAAATAACCCGCCCGCCCATATCCTCACGCTCGGCATGCGCATACCCGGCCAGGAGTTCCTCGCCGCCCACCGCAACCACCCGCCCGGAATCGATGACAAGCGCCGATGCAACCGGATGGGCCGATTCGAGCGTGTAAATACGGGCGTTGTGGAGGAGTTTCATGATTAATCCTGCCGGGAGGGAAGTAGCGCTCCCGCCCTGCCGATCACTCATTCAATAACCGCCCCATTAATGCATTCAATTCCTCATCGGAATAATAGTGGATGGTGAGCGTGCCGCCCTTGCGCCCGGAACGCAGGGTGACCTTTGTCCCCAGGCTTGCACGCAGACGTTCCTCCAGTTCGGCCACTTCGGGAACAGCAGCCGGTTTCGGCTTGCGGGACGGTTTTTCTCCGGAGAGTTTGCGAACCAATTCCTCGGTCTGGCGGACATTCAGTTCCTGCGCAATGACGGTGCGCAGCGCGGCCGCCTGGGCCTCCGGCGTGGGCAGGGCCAGCAGGGCACGGGCGTGGCCCTCCGAAACACGGCCCTTCGATGAGGGCATTTTTTACCGCATCCGGCAGTTTGAGAAGCCGCAGGGTGTTGGTGACTGCCACGCGGCTCTTGCCCACGCGTGCGGCAATCTCTTCATGGGACAGGTCGAAATCTTCGGCCAGTTGGCGATAGGCTTCGGCCTGTTCCAATGCAGACAGGTCGGAACGCTGCACGTTTTCGATGATGGCCAGTTCCAGGCGCTGCTGATCGGTGGCCTGGCGGACGAGCACCGGCACCGAGGCCAGCCCGGCCAGCCGGGCGGCCTGCAAGCGGCGTTCCCCGGCAATCAGGACATAGCGTCCCTGCATGTCTCCGGGTGTGACGATCAACGGCTGGAGCACGCCATGCTCCCGGATGGAGGCGGTCAGATCCTGCAATTCCTCGGGATGCAGCATGCTGCGCGGCTGGCGCGGGTTGGGAAAAACCAGATCCACCGAAACCAACATGACGCCGTTCTCCGCCAGGGCATTTTCCCCGCCCGGGATAAGCGCTCCCAATCCACGACCAAGTCCGGATTTCTGTGGCATAGGTTCCTCCTTAGGCATACCTATCCGAAAACTCAGCGAGGGTTTCATCATTCTAAGTCGTAGTCGCTCAAAATGCAGTCCTTCGCATATGTTCGGATAGACAGCTAACTATTCTACACTTTCCGTAATCGCGATGCCATCACTCTTCAGTAATTCACGCGCCAGCGCCTCATATGACCTGGCAGCATTCGATCCAGGCGCATAGGCCGAGACCGGCAGACCATAGGAGGGGGCCTCCGCCAGGCGCACACTGCGCGGAATGATGGCCTCGAAGACCTGCTCAGGGAAATACTTGTGCACTTCGGCCACCACATCCCCGGAGAGATGCGTGCGGCCATCGAACATGGTCAGGATAACCCCGCGCACTTTAAGCGCAGGGAAAAGGGCCGAACGGACGCGCTGGATGGTGCGGGTCAATTCGCCCAGTCCCTCCAGCGCCAGATACTCGCACTGCACCGGGATCAGAACGCCATCCCGGGCGGCCATCAGCCCATTGATCGTCAGCAGGCCCAGCGAGGGCGGGCAGTCGATCAGGATATAGTCGTAGCGGTCCACCAGCGGCGCCAGGGCCTGCTTGAGCTTGGATTCCCGGCCCAGTTCATTGACCAGTTCCACTTCCGCCCCGGCCAGGGAGGGCGAAGAGGGCAGGATGGCCAGCTTCAGGCGCGGGTTCTGGAGCACCAGGGCAGTGGCCGGTGCACCGCCCAGCAGGGCTTCATACGTCCCGCCCTTGACGGTATGTTTATCGATGCCCAGCGAGGAAGTGGCATTGGCCTGCGGGTCAGCATCCACGATCAAGACACGCTGCCCAAATTGCGCCAGGTAGGCTCCAAGGTTGATGGCAGTGGTGGTCTTGCCCACCCCGCCCTTCTGGTTGACCAGTGTATAAACGCGTCCCACTACAATACCTCCACCAGGCAGGATTGAATTTCTTCCTGGTTGGGAATGCCTGCCAGCCCGCGGCGCGTGACCGAATAACGAGGCCAGGTGCGTGGCGAACCTGGCAGCAGCCCAGGGATCATGCGTGACCGAAAAGCGCCAGAAGAAAGCCGCCGCAAAGATATCACCGGCGCCGGTGGGATCCACTTCCTCGAACTCCAGGGCGCGGAAGCGGCGCAGGTCGCCATTCCAATACAGGCGCGCCCCGGCGGCGCCCTCGGTCACCGCCAGCACCCGGCATGTATTCGCCATGGCTTCGATCTGTTCTTCATCCCCGCCCACATCTTCAATACTGAGCACGGCGGCGTTCGCTTTTGCCAGGGCATGGCAGGGCCTCCGGCCAGGCGCCGGTATGGACGCGCCCGTCGCCATCCCAGGCGCGCAGCCAGCCCTGGGGGGTCAGGCCAAGCATGGAGGCAGGGAATTTCCCATCCGCCAGCGACTTGGCCTTCCCCGGCGATCGGCCCGACATGCACGATGGGCGCATCCCGCCAGAGCGGGGGAATATCTTCATAACGGAGGTCCGGTGCGATATGGTGGATGACCTGGCGGCGGCCTTCGCGGGGTATAGATGTTTTCGAAGGTGGTGCTGTGCTCCACCGCCAGACTGCTGACCTGGATGCCATCCAGCACATCCAGGGGCACTTCTCCGCCCCAGGCAGTGACCACCCCCACGCGCAGGCCGAGGGCCTGCGCCGTCAGGGCGGCATAGGCGGCCGTCCCCCCCAGGCGCGGGCCAGCGGGCGTCAGGTCACAGGCGATGTGGCCGATGACCAGATAGTCCACCGGGGCGAGGGGGACGATATTCTGCATATGTAAATTATACCTGAGGAAAGCAGCGGTTGGCTGTCAGCGGTTAGCTGTTAGCGATTTGTATTTATAAGGAAGCTAGGCCACCAGCGAAGGCGGCAGGCCGGCCCCACCGTACTGGGGCAGGTAAAGGGCTCCCGCGCGCACTTGATCCAAAAAGATGGTCGATGAGAGGGAAGAGGGCAGAGAATGGGAAACAACGACAGGTTGATGAAGAGGCTCGAATGGTCAATCAGCCACATCGACCCAGCGGCCTTCTCTGGCGCTGGCCAGGATGGCTTCGGACAACAGCATCTCATAATGCCCATCCGAAAATGTGGGGAAATTGGGTTTGGCGTAAAAATCTCCGGCCCGGATGTATTCGTAAACCTGCTTGAAGAATTGTTTAAAGGTATCCGGAAAACCCTCCGTATGGCCGCCGGGGTAAGATATTACCTGGCAAGCTTCCTGGGACATCAAAGAGGATCCTTCAAGAGAAGCTGGTTGGGCTGGTCACGATGGCCGATCCACATTTCATTGGGGCGCTCGGAATTCCAGGCCATCCCCGATTTCGACCCGAATATATCGTATTGGAGGCGGTTCTTGCACCCGGCGCTGACCTGGGAAACGGTCAGCACGCCCCGCAGATTGTTTTCATATTTCAGAATGATCGCAGCATGGTCCTCGGTGTGGATAGGCTGGTCGACCTGGTCCGAAACTTGCTGCAACTTCCCATTGAAAGTCTCGGCCGGCACGGAAGGTTTCTTACGGATCGGGATAAAAGTATTGAAATCCGCAAAGACTTTTTCCACTTTAAGGCCGCTTATGAAGCCGACTAGGTCAAGGCAGTGGGAGCCGATGTCAATGGCGGCGCGCGAGGCGCCTCCCAGTCCGGGCTCGAGCCGCCAATTCCAATCGGTTGGATAGAGCAGCCAATCCTGGAAATAAGTGGCATTGTAGAAGAAGAGCTCGCCCAGCTCATTATTTTGGACCATCGAGCGAGCCTGCTGGGACATGGGATAAAAACGAAGGTTGAAGTTGATGGCATTTACGAGATTCTTTTCCGCCGCCAACCTGACCAGTTCTCCAGATTCCCGGCTGGTCATTGCCAGGGGTTTTTCACAGATAACGTGCTTGCCTGCCAGGAGGGCGGCTTTAGCGTACGCATAATGCAGATGGTTCGGCACAGCCAGGTGTACCACGTTGATCCGAGGATCAGCGAGCATGCTTTCCAGGGAAGGATAGGCTTTTTCAACCCCCAGGTAGCTGGCCTGCTGCCGGGCAAACTCCGGATCGACCTCGGCGACGCCATACACATGGATGGCATTACGGCGCAGACCTTCTATATGAGCCGGACCGATAAAACCTGTCCCAACGATACCTACTTTAATATCAGCGAAATCCAGTCCCATGAAAAGCCTCTCTTCAAACCAAGATTTGTCCAGTCCCAAACCGGGAATACTTAGAAAACCATGCTCAAGGCAGTGTGGACGCCGCCTAGAGCGTAGTTTTATAAGGTTTCTTTTGAACAATTACTTAGCGTATTCGAGCTTCATTTCTTATAAAGGTAGCAGGCTGCCTTATGGTCGCCATCCAAATCGATCAAGGGAGGCTGGGCGCGTTCACAAAGCGCAAAGGCAGCCGGGCAGCGGCCAAAGAACTTGCAGCCAGAGATTATCTCCCCAGCCCCCTCCGCCCTGGAGGAAAACGCAAGAGTGCCCGTCCACTTCTCCCGAGGGTCAGGAATTGGGATCGATCGAACCAGGAGTTGGGTATACGGGTGTTTGGGGTCTTGGATGACGACAGCCGCTCTGCCGGATTCGACGACACTGCCCTTGTACATGATCAATATTTCGTCGCTGATCTGAAGGGCGGTGGAGAGATCGTGCGTGATATAGAGGAAAGAAATCCCGAACTCTTTCTTCAGGTTAACCAGGATATCCAAAATGATCGCCCGCAAGGAAACGTCGATCATGGAAACAGGCTCATCCGCGATCACGATCTGCGGCTTGAGCAACAGCGACCTGGCGATCATTACCCGCTGGAGCTGCCCGCCGCTTAATTGATGGGGGTACCGTCCGATGGTTTCTTCCGGGGCAAGCCGCACTGCAGCCAAGGCTTCCGCGACGATCCGGTGCTCTTCAGCCCGGGAGGCGGCCAAATGAAAGCGCCTGACAGCCGTCTCGAAGACATGATCTACCCGGTAAAAAGGATTGAACACGTCATACGGGTTTTGAAAAATCGCCTGGAACTGCCTTCTAAACTCCAGAAAGTCTTTCCCATTCAACCCATATAGATCTTTTCCATGGAAAAGAATTTTCCCTGAGGACGGCGGCAGGAAACCCAGCACCATTTGCGCCAGGGTGGTCTTTCCGCTGCCACTCTCCCCAGCCACGGCGATCGTCACGGGTCTCCCGGCCGGCACGCGCATGGATAAGTCATCCACGGCTACCAACTTTTGCCGGCCCAGGAAACCGCTCGAAAAAACCTTGCTACCATGACGGACTTCCAATAAATCTTCTTCCATAATCGACATTCATCCAGTGTAAACTGCCGCGAAATGACCCGGCTTGATTTCCACCAATTTATTGCCGGAGGTGTACTGCAATTTTTCTTTCTCACTAAAACTACTTTGAGCCAATGCGTGGATATCCTGCTTCGTGCGGATGGAAGGGATGGAAGCAATAAGCTGCTTCGTATAAGGGTGGATCGGGTCGTTGAAAATATCGCTGACGGTGCCAATTTCCATGAAGCAGCCGCCATACATGATCCCAAGGCGGTGTGCCACCTGTGCCTGCAGGGCCATATCGTGTCCCACCAGGATCATGGAGGCCTGCAAGCTGGCGCGGGCCGCGGAAAGCATCTCCAGTACGATGCGCTGTGAGACCACATCCAGGGCGCTGGTAGGCTCATCGGCCAGGATAAGCGCCGGCTTCAGGATGACCGCCAGGGCGATACACACCCGCTGCTTCATCCCACCGCTCAACTCGTGGGGGAACTTATCCGCCACCGAGGCCGGCAGATTAACCTTCGCGAGGATCTCGTCGATCCGTCGATCGATCGAGGCGCGCGGCTGCCTGCCTTCATGGTCCTGGATGACATCCGCCATCTGCTCCCTTATCCTCACCACCGGATTAAGCGAACTCATGGCTCCCTGGGGGATAAAGCTTATATCCCGCCAGCGCGCCTGGCGAAGTTTTTTGCCCTGCAGCGCGAACAGGTCCTTTCCGGCGAAATTGACCACGCCGCCATCTACCCTGCCCGGAGGCGGCACCATTTGCAGCAGACCATAGCACAGGGAGGACTTCCCCGAGCCCGATTCACCCACCAGCCCAAAGATCTCGTCCTTGTAGATCTGAAAATTGACACCCTTGACGGCTTGCTTGACGCCCGCCAGTGTATGGTAGTTTATCGTTAATTCCCGAACGTCGAGGATGATTTCAGCCATGAGCGCTTCTCCGGCGAACCTTATTCCGACCGGCGCAGGCGAGGATTCGAATACTCGTCCAGGGCAATGCTGACCAGAAACAGGCCCAGGAAGATGGCTATTAAAATCAATACCGGAGGCAGCCACCACCACCAGGTGCCGCGGAACATGGCGGAATAAAAAATCGCAAAATAGATCGTGTTGCCAAGCGTCTGGTTCTGCTGTGAGCCGAGTCCCAGTACTTCCAGGCCGATCGATGACAGGATGGCGGTCGTCAATGCGTCTACAAAACAGGCCGCCACAAAAGGGATCAGGTTCGGCAGGATCTCACGGAATATTATATAAAGATTACTCATCCCCGAAAGATTTGCCATCTTGACAAAACTGCGCTCGCGCAGCGACAATACCTGGGAGCGGATGACACGGGTGGTCTGCATCCAGGAGGTGGAGGCGATCACCAGTCCCATCATGCTGATGGAGAGATTCCTGAAAGTGGCGGCGATCATGATCAGGATCGCCAACGCCGGGATGGTCAAGGCAACATCCACCAGGATCCGGATAACCGTGTCGATCCAGTTCCTCGCATATCCGGAAATGAGGCCCAGGGCGGTCCCGATAGTCAGCCCTACCAGGCCGCCAATCAGGCCAATCCTTAAAGTACCGGGCGTCCCGACCAGGAGCACCGATAGAACATCCCTGCCTTCAGCCTGGGTGCCTAAAATATGGGCGGCAGAAGGGGGCTCGTTGGGGTTGCCTGCCAGCATCCGTATGGCGCTGGAAGGTACAAAGATCAAACCATAAAGAGAAGGAAGGATCACCAGCAGCAGCAGCATGATCCCGGGCAGCAGGGTGCGATTCCTGTGGAAGATCCCAAACTTTTTGGTTGGAACGACCGCTGTATCCAAAGTGACCTCCTTCACTGGTACCTGATGCGAGGGTCCAAGAGCGGATAGAGCAGGTCTACGATCAAGGTGGCAAGCGCAACCGATACAATAATGAACATCACCACTCCCTGGATGACGAAATAATCTGCGTCCCTCAAGGCATTGAAAAGGACCTCCCCCACCCCCGGATAATTAAAAATTATCTCCACCAATATTGCGCCGGAGATCATGCGGCCCAGGTCGATCGCCAGGGCCGTCACCTGGGGAAGCAGAGCGTTGCGCATGGCATATCTGCCAAAGATACGCCTTTCTTTCAAGCCTTTTAAGCGGGCATAAGTAAGGTAGTCTTCGCCAGAGACCATCGTCATCGTACCGCGGATGCTTAGAGCCCAAAAGCCAACCAGGGAGAGAGCGATCGAAAGAACCGGCAGGGCGGCATGCCAGGCCAGGTCCATTAACGTTGGCAGGTCGAAACCGCGCACGCTCCCGAATGTAAAGGTCCCGGTAAGTGGAAAGAGCGGGATCAGCATGGCTAAAAGATAGACCAGGATAAAGGCAAGGATGTAGTAAGGAATGGAAGACAACGGCATGAGCGCATAAACGGGAATTTAACCGGCCTGGGACTGGACCTCCACGCCGCCAGGGCGCCCAAAAGATTACCGACGATGAACGCCAGGAGATTGGCGACCACCAGTAGCCCCAGGCTCCAGGGGACGGCCCTGAGAACAACATCGGATACTTTGGTGGGGAAATAGGCAAGGGAATAGCCCATATCTCCATGCAGGAGGAGTTTCTCCATGTAGTCTGCATATTGGACGATCAATGGTTTATCGAGCCCGAATTCCTGCTTATATTGAGCAATTAATTGGCTGCCGCCCTGGACCAACTGCCCCCTGGAAGCCATTCTACCAGTCAGGGCTGCGATCGGGTCTTGTGGGCTGAGGCGGGGGATTACGAAATTTAATGTCGCCGCAACGACCACAGTAAGGATAAAAGTGCCAATTCTTTGGATGATGTATCTTAAGCTCATAAGTTTTATTCGGACATGCCTCGACTGGCACCATGATCGGATGGCGGTCATGGTGCCAGCCAGCGGAGATGAATGAAGTCTTATTTACTTGCCAGGCGCAGGTTTCAGATTGATCAAGATCTGGTCGCCCGAAACCCACCAGTGACCAGGCTGGATGTAATTATTATCAGATGTGGGCCAGTTTGTCCAATAGGTGTTGTTGAACGGCGTAAGCAGGCGGGCCTGGACCAGTGGGATCACAGGCATGTCTTTAACTACGATGGCCAAGGCCTGATCCGCAATAGCATTATATTGAGGGTCGTCCGGGCTCATTGCGGCCATCTGATCGATCAACGCGTCAAGGGCCGGATTCTTGTAACGGATCGGCGGGTCGGTGGATTCGGTCTGGCCGATGTCGGCATAGTTCCGGCTGTGGAGCCGCGCAATCGTCTGGTAAGGATCGGTCACGCTGCCGCAAACATCGCTGATCCAGGCAACGGCGGTGCCCTTCTGGGTCGCATCGTAAAAAGTGGCATCCTGGACCGGCTGAAAGTCAACGTCAAAGCCGGCCGCCCGCAACTGGTCGACGAGTACCGGGCCCATCTTGACCTTATCAGCTTCCCCTGAACGTGTGATGATCGAAAAAGTAATATGCTTGCCATCCGGGCCAACCCAGAGTCCCTGGGAATCCTTGGTGTAGCCTTTCGCCGTCATGATCGCGGCGGTCTTCGAAGGGTCAGTGGTCAAGACCGGGTATTGATCGAACAGGGCCTTGTTGCGGTCCTGGAAGGCTTTAAGGGGAGGATAATCCGGGAAGAAGGTCTGGGCCGGGTCGGTCAGGCCTTCATAAGCGATCGTTACGAGCTGGCTGCGGTCGATGGCATAATTCAGCGCCCAGCGCACCTGTGGGTCATCGAAGGGGGCCACGGCATTGTTGATATCCAGCAGGCGCGGGCAGGCATCCAGGTAGGCATAGGGCGGGGTCTTCGTCCAGGCGATTATATTGGGATTCTTACCGACCGCAGTTTCAAATGTACTGCGACCCATCGTCCACATGGCATCCAGTTGGTTGTTGACCGCAAGGCTGGCGCGGATATCTTCCGTATCCACGCCTATCCAGATCGCCCGCTTGGGAATTGGCATAGCATGCAGCTCCGTATCGGCAGCCCACCAATCAGGCAGGAGGTCGAAATCCTGTTCCGTTGCGGTGGAGCGGACCAACTTATAGGGGCCAGTGCCCACGGGCAAGCCCTTGGAGGGGTCGTAGTTCTTGAAGGTAAGCGGATCCTGGCCCTGCCAGATGTGCTGGGGGACGATCAGGACGGTGCTCCAGACCTCCACGCCAAACTCGTCGACGACAAAACGCGGGTTGGGGCCGGTGAGGGTGATAACCACTGTCTGGGGGTCGGGGGCCTGGACGTCCTTCACCCAGGTGGTCATGTCGGAGGAGTACATGAGCTGAGGGTTGGACTTGAGCAGGTTGATCGTAAACACGACATCTGCGGATGTAAACGGCACGCCATCGCTCCATTTAACCCCGTTGCGGAGCTTGATGGTCACGACGGTGTTGTCGCTGTTGTAAGAGTAGCTTTCCGCCTGCCAGCCCTCCAATTTACCCGTTTCCAGGTTCAAGAAAAAGAGGCTTTCCTGGTTGGCCTGCCAGAAACCCCAATCTTGATACTGGCCGTTGATGAAGGGGTTGAAGTTCCCCGGATCCCCGACGGTGCCATCGATGGTCTCGAAGATCACGGTCTGATCCCGTGGGACGCTGGTCAAGCCTGCGCCGGCCTGCGTGGCTGCCGGCGCGCCGGTCGCTGTAGGGGCCGTAGTGGAGGGCGCCGGAGCTGCACAAGCACTCAGCAGGAAGGCGACCGCCAAAATACAAGTGATGATTCGTGAAAGTTTAGCCATTGCATTTCTCCTGTCCTTATCATCTACACACAAACAAGAAATCGGTCGTTAGCGCGGTTCGATTGCTCATAGGGAAAGTTCATCCGCCATGAAAAATGCTCCTTTCTCCTTAAATCACAAGGATTCGATTTTACGTTCTGGATGATCTGTGAAAAAACCTGTCAATCTTCCATCAGGATCAATTTCGAGAGGGTATTGAAACCAAGGACCAATCCTTTTTCTTCCCGACCATAGGAATCCACAATACCCGATTCGCTTTCAACGCTTCCCAACGCGCTGGCCATGGCAAAGACATCATCTTCGTGCTCTATATCGACGTTGCCGGCGTAATTCACCTCCAGCAAGGCGGTAATGAATTTGGGCCAATCGATCTCACCCCAGCCGGGGGTGCGGGCGCGCCACCAGCCATGCCCGAGCCCGACGGTCTCTCCGAAACACTGCCCCAGGATGCCGACCCGGGCCAGGGCGGTATGGTTGATCTCCATGTCCTTGGCGTGGATGTGGAAAATACGCTCGCCGTAATCATAGATCGCCCGGATGTAATCGATCCCCAGCCAGACCATATGAGAGGGGTCAAGTTCTATCCCAAGCGTTTTGGATGGCACGACTCTGTACATTTCGTCCCATACTTCCGGGCTAAAGGCGATGTTCTCTCCGCGCAGGTAGAAGCGGTCCAGCATGGGGCAATTTTCTATGGCGATGCGCAGGTTGCGTTTCTCCGCCTCGTCGCAGAAACGCGCGAAGACTTCCTTGAACAGTGGTATATTTTCTTTAACGGACTTCTCAGGGCTGCGACCGGCAAAGGTACAGACGACATTTACTCCCATGCGGTTAGCCAGCTCCATGACCTTGAAAAAATAGCGGCGGGCTTCATCCGCTTTGACGGGATCCGGGTCGAGGTAATTAGGATAGTACCCCAGGGCCGATATTTCAATATCATTTTCTTCGAGGTCTTTTTTGACCTCCGCGATCCGTCGATCGGTCACATGGTCTGCATTAAGGGATGACTCCGGCCAGGCCGAAAGCTCCATCGAGCGGAAGCCCACTTTATGGGCGAATGCAACCGTGTCGGGATCGTAATTCGTGTAGAAACCAAGCTTCATTAATTTCTCTCCTTCCGGTGATGTAAACTGCCTGCGTCATGAACTGACTTCAAAGATGGTTTCGAGCGCCAGGTTGATCGCCCCGATCACTCCCGCCAAAGCGCCAAGGTCCGAATAGACTATATGCAAGTCGCGCGTCGCCAGTGGCAAGGAGCGGTGGAGGACCGCCTGGCGAATGGAAGAAAGCAATAAATTGCCGATGTTGCTGACGCCACCGCCGATCACGATCATTTGTGGGTTAAAAAAGTTCACCAGGCTGGCAAGGACCTCCCCGATCAGCAACCCGCTGGCGCGAATAATTTCAAAGGAGCTTGGATCGCCTTCCGCAGCCGCCCGGCCAACGTCCTCAGCGGTCAGCACGCCGTTCTTCGCTTCCATGAGCTTTGCCAGCAGTTGGCTCTTCCCTGAAGCCGCGAATTTCATGGCGTTTGCGGCAATTGCCGGCCCAGCCGCCACCGCCTCCAGGCAGCCCGTATTCCCGCACCGGCAAACCGGCCCCTGTCGGTCGGCACAAATATGGCCGATATCGCCGGCGCACCCGCTGCTCCCTCGGTATATCTGCTTACCGACAACAATGCCCGCCCCGATGCCGGTACCGATCTTTACGAACATGAAGTTTTCCTTAGCCTGGCCCGCCCCGGCCCTTAATTCACCCATTGCCATCATGTTGACGTCGTTATCGACAATCACACGCGCCGCTACGAAGGTCTTATTAATGAATTCCCGGATAGGGTAAGCTTCCCATCCGGGCATAATGGGAGGGGCCACCAGGACGCCCCTGGAGAAATCGACCGGGCCGGGTACGCCGATACCCACGCTGATCACCGAAGAGGGGTGGGCATTCAATTCCATCAAAAGCTCGGTGGAAACGCTGCTAACCGTGCTGAGGACGGTTTCCGGGCCGTCCCTTACGTCGATGATCGTCGTCCGGTGGGTCAATATCTTCCCGCCCATGTCCGCCAGGGCAATGTCCATGCTGGTTGCTCCCAGATCGACGCCGATCACGTAGGCCAAGCCGCTCTTCAGCGCAACCAGGCGAGGCCGGCGCCCGCCGCTCGAAGACCCGTCCCCGACCTCGGCGATATAGCCCTGTTCGAGAAGCTGTCCAAGAATGGCCGAAACCTTGGCCCGGGAATAGCCCGTCAAAGCGGTAAGATCTGCCCGGGAAACCTGGCGGGATTCCCGGACTTGGTCGAGGACCTGCAATTCCTCGGGGTCGATTTCGAAAGAGGGAACAAGAGGGGTTTCTTTATGGTTCGACATGCGAGTTGGTAAGATTCATTATGTCTTGTTCCTCATAATAGCACGAAGCACATTTGCGAGTCAATAACAATATCTATGTATTTAATTGTAATACTTCTGCAATAATATTGCAGAAGTATGCAGAAATATCTTAAGTGTCGCGAGCCGCGATCCCAGGGGAAATTCGATATACGAGAGAGCTCTAGCCAATCAATGACCAGTTTGGGCCAGGCGCAGGCATGTTCAAACTGCCTACCTACCCATTTCATTCCCACCGATAAGATTAGCCGAAGAATTCAATCTGAGCAAGTGTTAGATACCTTTATACAGATTGTTCGCCGGGATCTGCCACTTGAAATGAAGAACACGCGCATAAGCGCAGACGATGTTATTTATGCGCTGACATATGCAAGTGCGCATCGTATGAGTATGGAAGCAGCTTACCAGGAGTTGGCAGGCGCACCTTCAAGCAATTGTCTGCGTGAAGTGTTGGCGGGAGCCTTGCCAGAGCGAGTGCGATTACAGCGTTCCATCAACACGATCTTTCGCAGGCAACTGCCCAAATGCTTGTTGAAGGGCAAACAGAGTTACAACATTGCCATTGATGTCACCCTGATCCCATATCATGGTCGGGCGTACCAGGACGAGAAGGAGATTGTGCGTGGTGAACCGAAATCCGGGACGACTCATTTTCATGGGTGCACAACGGTTTCAATCGTGCATAACAACCGGCGCTATGTAGTGGCTTTGCACTTCATCAGCTATGGTGAGACGATGGCAGAAATCGTCCGTTGGCTGTTGAAACGGCTAAAAGCACTCAAAATCTGCGTTCGCCGGGTGTTTTTGCCTGCGCCAGTGCCGCAGGCACAGGTGGACAAAGGTTTCTGTTCCAAGCCGTTTTTCAAGGTTCTGGACTGCCGTAAATTGAGTTACGTGCTGCCCATCCCGGTGCGAGGCAGATCGAGTGGGGGGCGCCGCCTGTTTCAGGGCAAGTCTGGTAAGACCACCTACACCTTCCACAGCCCTACGGTCGGTGAGTACACTGTTCAGGCCGTGGTCGTGCAGCGCTACTCCAAAGGACGATATGGACGCCACGGCAGCAAATGGTTCGCCTATGCAGTTTCCGAACTGCCGACCGGAACATCACCTGCTCAAATCTTTGAACTTTATCGGCAACGCTTCGGCATTGAAACCAGCTATCGTCAGATGAACCAGGTGCGCGCCCGCACCACTACTCGTAATCCGGCCGTTCGCCTGCTATTGGTCGGGTTGGCTTTTATCCTCTTCAATTGTCGTCCAACGTCATCCAGTTTTTGCCCTTTCGTGATCTACTGATAATTATCCACTGCAATAAAAAGCGCTCTCCTATTTGGAGAGCGCTTCATCTTGCTCTCAATTTCCTATTACCGGCCTGAACTTATACCCATAAATCAACATCCCCCGCTCATCCCCATCCTGGCGCAGGCGGCGGGTGACCATCTCCACCGGCATGCCGATCTCGACCGGCTGGCTGCCCAGGTCGGTCAGTTGGGCGGTCACCAGCGGGCCTTCTTCCAGCTTGACCAGCGCCACCGTGTAGGGGGCGGTATCGTCGAAACCGGCCGGGGCTTCGTAAATGGTGGTGTACGAAAATACTTCGCCTTTGCCGCTGAAAGCAAAGGTCGTTTTGGCCTCGCCTCCGCAGTTCGGGCAGACATCCCGGGGCGGGAAGATCTTGGCCGCGCAATGCGGGCAGACTTCTCCCACCAATCCATATCGTTGTTGTTTCAGTCGCCAATGACGGGGAATTTCCATAGTGTGTATCTCCTTGTAAGCTTCGCCCGTAATTCTATTCTGGGGAACTATCAGGAACTATCAGGTTAGGGAACAGGGTAATTAGAGATAAGGGAAAAGGGAAAAGTGGGGCAGGCCGAAATCCTTGATTACCTGATACCTAATCGCCTATCTTCTCCAGAATATGCGTGACCGCCGTGGCGGCCGGCCCGCCCAGGCATTGGATCAGGGCAATTTTGGCCCCGGCGATCTGGTTCGGGCCAGCCCGGCCCTGTAACTGCAGGACCGCTTCGACCGCCTGGTACACGCCCGTGGCGCCGCCCGGGTTGCCGCGCGCCTTCGAGCCGCCCAGCGTGGCGCACGGGATCTGGCCGGTCAGGCCGATCGACCCATCCGCGGCCAGTTTCCAGCCCTGCCCGGCCGGGGCAAAACCGGCCGCTTCCAGGCTGAGGGCTGCATAGATCGAATAGGCGTCGTGGTATTCGAACAGGTCCACCTGCTCCCGCCTCATCCCGGCCTTGCGGAGCGCCTGCTCGACCGAGACCTGTGCGGCGGCGAACCAGAGCGGGTCGGGGCGGTTGTGCAGGCCGAGCGTATCGGAGGCGCTGGCCGAGGCCGCGATCCGCACCAGCGGATGGGAGAAGTCCTTTGGCAGCAGCTCCGCGCCGCGTCAGGATGAATGGCAGCCGCGCCGTCCGCGTTGGGAGCCACGTCGAACATATTGAGCGGGTCGCTGACCGGTTCGGCTTTCTGGTAGGCTTCCAGGCGTGATGGCCTTGCGGAACATGGCGTTCTTGTTGCCGGCCGCGTTGGCATGGGCGGTCAGCGGGAAACCTGCCAGCCCGTCCGCCGGGACATTGAACTCGTGCATGTAACGGCGCGCCAGCAGGGCCGCCTGGGCGGTCGGGGTCAGGCCCTGGATGGCCTCGAAATCGCCATCCGTCGCCGTGGCCAGGGCCGCCTCCACTTCCGGGCCGACCACATCGGTAAACTTTTCCACGCCAACCACCAGCGCCACATCCACCAGGCCGCTCGCTACGGCCAGATAACCCTGGCGCAGGGCCGCCCCGCCGGAGGCCCCGCCGGCCTCGACGGTCTCGGCCTCGATCCCGGCCCGGCGCTCTGGCATCTTTCTCATCTCCCAAGTGCAGCCCGCCAAAATCGGCCAGCAGGGCGCCCAGGTGGGCCTGGCGGGACAGGGCTGGCGCCCAGCATGTTGCCAACGTAGAGCGCCTGCGGGCGCAAGCCGCCGGCATCTTTGATGGCTGCCAGCATGACTTTCACAGCCAGCGAGCGCAGGGATACCTCCCAGTGTTCCCCGACGGGGGTTTGTCCGATTCCAGCAATGACAACATCAGTCATAATTCTTCCTTAGTGAGTAACAGTTAAACACCAGATAAGAACGCGCTTAGGCATAACCTGGTTTTGTCCGCTAATCCGCACGGATTTTGCTAATGTTTTGACAATATTCAGGCGAATTTTTTTAATTAGCGCAGATTAGCGTGAATTCGAGGATTATTTACGATGCAGCGATGCTAACAGCCATCAGCTATTTCATCGCGATCTTCCCGCGCAGGCGGGCATAGGTGGCGTAGTCGATCTCGGTGCGGCGGGCGATGTAATCCTGGGTCTTGGGGGCTTTGTCACGCCGCTCGAGCAGCTTATCGGTCACCAGGATGTCGAAGGCATCCGACCCGGCGCCGGAGCCGAACGAGACCATCAGGATGCGGTCGCCGGGTTTGGCCACGTCCAGGATGGCGGTCAGGCCGATGATGGCGGCCCCGGCGTAGGTGTTGCCGATGACCGGCGAGAGCAGGCCGGGCGCGATCTGCTCCGGGGTGAACCCCAGCAGCGCGGCCGCCCGCTGCGGGAACTTGGCGTTGGGCTGGTGGAAGACGGCCCACTGGTAATCCTTGGCGGTGGTCCCGCTGGCTTCCAGCATGGCCTTGCCGGCCTCGATGGATGTGCTTGAAGTAGGCCGGTTCGCCGGTGAAGCGCTGGCCGTGTTCCGGGTAGCGCTGGTACTCGCGCCGCCAGAAATCGGGCGTGTCGGTGACGTAGGAGTACGAGGAGTTGATGATCGCCAGGCTCTCCTCGGCCGGGCCGATGACGAAGGCCGCCCCGCCGGCCGCGGCGGTGTACTCCAGCGCGTCGCCGGGTTTGCCCTGGGCGGTATCCAGGCCGGCCGCGATGGCGTAGCGCGCCATCCCGGAGCCGACCAGGCCCATGGCCATGACCATCGCCTCGGTGCCGGCCTTGCAGGCGAACTCCATGTCGGCGGCCTGGACGTGCGGCGCGGCGCCGATGGCTTCGGCCACGATGGTGGAGGTGGGCTTGACGGCGTACGGGTGCGATTCCGAGCCGATCCAGACCGCCCGGATATCGGCCGGGTCGATCCCGGCGCGTTTCATGGCATTGCGCACCGCCTCGAGCGACATGGTGATCACGTCCTCGTCCAGCCCGGGCACGGCTTTCTCCTTGATGGGCAGGCCGGAGGTCTTGCCGCCGGTCCAGATGCGGGCCACTTCCCTGGCAGGCAGGCGGTAGCGCGGCACGTACGCCCCGTAGCCGATGATGCCGACCGGGCGGGAGGGTTTGAGCAAGGTATTGGATTCAGTCATGCAGGTTCTCCTGAGATGATTCACGGGTCCAAGAAGTCTTACATGTCGTCGCGTCGACTTGTCGACCTGTCAGACTTATTGACTTTAGCTTATCAGACTTGTCGACTTAACATTTCCTCGGCGCGATCGATCCGGACTGTCTTTTCCGCCACCATCTGCGCGGCCACCTTCTCGATCTGGTCGCCGACTGCCCCGGCGGCGATCGCCACCTGGCGGGCGTGCAGCGACATGTGGCCGCGCTGGATGCCTTCGGTGGCCAGGGCGCGCAGGGCCGCCAGGTTCTGCGCCAGCCCGACCGAGACGATGATCCCGGCCAGTTCGGCGGCGCGTTTCGACGCCCATCAATTTCAACGCCGCTTTGGCCGCCGGATGGACCTTGGTGGCGCCGCCGATGATGCCGACCGCCATCGGCATTTCCAGCTCGCCGGTGAGATTGCCGTCTGCATCCCTGCCCCAGGTGCTCAGGCTGGTGTAGCGGCCGTCCCGGGCGGCGTAGGCGTGCGCCCCGGCTTCGATGGCGCGCCAGTCGTTGCCGGTGGCGATCACCACCGCATCCACGCCGTTCATGATGCCCTTGTTGTGGGTGGCGGCCCGGTAGGGGTCCGCCGCGGCGAAGGCCCAGGCCTCGATGATCCCGTCCCGCACCCGTTCCCCGCTGAAGGTGTGTCCATCCGCACCCGTGAAGGCCAGTTCCTGCAGCGGGATGGTGCAAGTGACCTTCGCCAGCCGCCGGTCCGCCAGGTTGGAGAGGATCTGCAGGTGCACGCGCCCGCCGGTGAGCGCTTCCACGTGCGAGGCCAGCTTCTCGCAGGCCGTATTGACGGCGTTGGCGCCCATGGCGTCCCGCACGTCGTAGATCAGGTGGACGACCAGGAATGCGCCGATGGGCGATTCCTCGATGATGCGCACTTCCAGGTCACGCGCCCCGCCGCCGAATTTCTGCAGCAGCGGGTCGAGCGCGTCCGCTTCGGCCAGCAGTTCGGCCTTGTGTTCGTGCAGCTTCAGGCTGGCAGCCATCAGATCCGTGACGTCCAACACCTGCATCTGCCCGATCATTTCCGGGGCGAACGTACTCGCAGTGAACCCGCCGCCTGCGCGTGCCAGTTTCGCCATGAACGAGGCCCCCGCCACCACCGAAGGCTCCTCGATCGCCATCGGCACCAGCACCTCCCGGCCGTTGACGATGAAGTTCAGCGCAATGCCGAGCGGCAGGCCGAAGGTCCCGACGGCGTTTTCGACCATGTGGTCGGCCTGCTGGTCGGTCAGACTGTGTGCGCTTGCGAGCGCGGCGAGTTCCCCGGGAGCCAGGCCGGCGGCTTCGGCCAGCTTGTCCAGGCGTTCGGCCAGGGGCAGGTTATAGAATCCGGGAATGCGGGAAGTGGTCATGTTTGCAGGCTGTATTTTATCGTAGCGTTCTGGCAAAAGCTATCAAATTCGGAAGAGTTGGGTAGACGGCGGCTATTAGCCTGGCAGTCGCCGATCGACTGGCCGGTTTTCCTTCACGCAGGCTGGAAAGCATGGAGGGAAAGAAGGGATCTCCGGGAAACAGACGGATATGCCAAAAAAATGAGGAGCAAAGGGGAGAATGCCGCGCCGGCGGGCGTGCATGCTATTGCCCAACCACTATCCGACTTATCTCCAATCATCCCGTTTGTCGATCCACTAACCGAATTCGTTAGTGAGTCGTTCTGCGGCGATGCGCGCCCCATGCAGTTCCATGCGGCCTGCCAGTGCCTGTGCACGCGTCGTCAGCTCGGGTCGCAAACATTCGCGCAGCGCCTGGACCAGGGCGTCCACGGTGAGGTCATCACGCAAGGGTCCTGACACTCCCACCCCCAACTGATGTACTCGGTGCGCCCAGTAGAACTGATCGTAATTGTGCGGGATAATGACCTGGGCTCTGCCTGCCCGTACCGCCGCGGTCGTGGTCCCTGCGCCGCCGTGATGGACGATCGCGGCCACCCGTGGGAACAGTTTTTCGTGATTGACGTCGCCAATCGAGAGGCAGTCGTTCCAAGTATCGCCCGACGTGAGATTCGCCCAACCCTGTGAAAGGATCGGGCGGAGCCCCAAGGCCCGGGCCGCCTCAATCAGTACACGAGCAGTCTGCCCGGATGCCCGCATGCTGCCAAAACCCAAGTAGATTGGAGGCGCACCGTCGGCGAGAAAATTCTCAAGGTCATCCGGCAGCGGCGTCGTCTGATCGGAGAGCAGCCAAGCGCCGGTCTGCACGACCTGCATGCCAGCGGGCGGGAAGGCTGGCGCGATCGCCGGATCGGCGGCGAGCCACGGACGATCCGTAAACATGTAACGCTGCACGCTCGTAACGGGACCCAGACCGATTTTCGCCCGCTCCTCGTTCAGCGCCGCGCCGAATCTGGCATTGAACTCGTCCTCGTTTTGTTTCCAAAGCTGCAGGTTCTCGTTCTCCGGCAGCGCATATGAGTAATGGCCACCCGTTTTCGGCGGGGGATATTTGGGCGACGGCAAGACGGCCGGGCAGTAAGCCGCAAAGACGTACGGGATTCCCTGCGCCTCCGCGACGGACCGCAGGGCGAACTGCAGCGCGCCGGCGGCGACGAGGAGATCGCAGCCGCGCGCCGCTTCGGCGATGACCTGGAACTGTGTCCGCACCGATTCGTCGGCCATCCGCTGCAATTGCTCTTTGGGTGGCAGGACCGGCTTGCCCGGCACGGTCCCGCCGGTCAGCTTCTTGAGGTCCGGTCCGATCGGAGTACATTCCAGCCCGCATGACTCGATCCACTCTTTGAAATTGGGAGCTACGCACAACCTGGCGTGGTGCCCCAGCGCTCGCAGCTCAAGCGCGAGCGCCAGGATGGGTTGCACATCCCCACGCGAGCCAATCGAGGAAAGCAGTACTTGCATACGACCTCCGACCTGTGAAGATTTATCCTTTGGAATTTCTCCAAGGCAGTTTTGGTTTGAAACTACGACGTTTTATAACATTTTCTACAGGCGGATTTAAGCAGAGATTAAGGGGCATTGAATCTTAGTCGAGAAGGATGTACAATGAAATTAACAAGCAACCCAGAATCCCGTTTTCAGTTTTGTCGGTGAAAGCATGATCCATCCTCTGTGCAAAAAGGCGGCCTTCGCGACCGCCTTTTTCGTTCGTTGTTTTACAGGTACGGAAAGTTTAGCTCAAGATCAAGCGGGAGCGTTGGAAGCTGGCTGCCAAGATGGACAGCAAAATCAGATCCAGCACGATAAATCCGCCCATAAGGATCCAAAGGAACTGGGGAAAATTCAGCGACGCGAGCACATCCGCCGGGATGGAATCTGAGGCCAAAATAAATGATCACGAACAGTATCAGAGTACCGACCGTCATCGTTTGCTGAGCCTGGCGGACGGTTGCCGCCCGTAAAGAGATCAATGCGCCTCCGCCGGCTGCCGCCAGGCCGACCAGCAGACTTAATCCAAGCGTCTCCAACAATATATCCATGGGGTGATAGAAGGCCCAATTTCCCTGACCCTGCGACAGGTTGGCCACCACCAACCCAAGCAGCAGCCCAATGAGGGTCATCCCCCAGGCGTAGCAAACCGTTACGACCAGCTTTCCCCACAAGATCGCCTGATCAGAAATACGGCTGGCCAGCAAGGTTTCCAGAGTGTGCCGCTCGCGCTCCCCGGCGATGACATCGCCGATGTAACTTGATATGAAAAAGAAAGGCAGATAGCATGCGATCAGGACCGTAATGGGGGTGGATGAAAGCGCCAGCCAGCGTTGCCCCAACTCCCCGGGGATCAAAATCCCCAGAAGGAAAATAAAGATGAGAGGGCGAATGAATTCACCCCGGCCTCCTGAAATAAACGAGTCCTTGGCTTCCTTCCAGAGCATGGTCAAGAAATCGTTCATTTATTTTCTTCCTTCATTAGCGTCAGGAACACCTCTTCAAGACTGGCCTCTCCTCTATGTATTTCCTCCACCTCGCCGCCGGATTGCACGATCGTGCTAACCAACGGCGCGTTCCCACTCTCCTGGCAGAGTTCGATGTTCAACCGGTTATTTTGCAGTTCCACCCGTGCGACCTCCGGCCTTTGCCGTAGCAGCGCCGCGATTTGCTCAGTGAGGCCGCGCCCGACGATTTCCACCCTGGGAGAACTTTTCTGCATGCGCAATTCATCCGGGTTGCCCACCGTGAGAAGCTTCCCCTCCCGGATCACGCCCACCTGTGCGCAGAGTTTTTCGGCTTCCGTCAGGTTATGGGTGTTGAGGAAGACCGTCACCCCTTCGTGTGCGACCAGGCCGGCCAGGTCCATGCGCAGCGCTGCGGCCGCCACCGGATCGAACCCCGCTGTCGGCTCATCCAGGAAGATCAAGGGTGGGTGATGGAAGAGGGCGCGGGCAACGGCGAGTTTTTGTTTCATGCCCCGGCTCCATGTGTTCACACGGTCTTTCCGGCGTTCCCATAGATCCAGGTGTACGAGTAGTTCCCTGGTGCGTTCCCGCCGCTCGGCTGCCGGCATTCTGTAAATGCGGCCATACAGATCGAGGTTATCTTCTGCGCTCATACGCTCATAAAGTCCTGCAAACTCGAGCAATGCCCCGCTATGGGTGCGAATTTCTCCCGCCTGCGTGCGCGCATCGTAGCCCAACACCCAGGCCTGCCCTTGTGTAGGCCCTATCAGCCCGAGCAAAAGGTGAATTGTGGTGGTTTTGCCTGCGCCATTGGGCCCCAGGAAGCCAAAGACAATGCCCGCAGGCACTTCCAGCGTAAGATCATCGATTGCTTTGACCGCGCCGAATGAGCGGGAAAGGTGTTCCGTCCGAATGATTGGTTCCGGCATATCTACCAGGTCCTTATAAGAGAGGAGCGTCTTATCCGGGAAGCGGGAACATCTTCACCCTTCCCGGATGATCCGCCGATGAAGGGACCTTCTCCTCTTCGAACCATTTATCTTACCCGATTCCTGATTTGAGGTCAATTAATGATAGATTAGTCTTTCTGCTGCGCCGGCACTCGTGAGATAAGCACGATGGCAACATCCTATTTCAGCCATCGTAAAAACAATATGGCCTTCGAAAAGTACAGCCTGAATTGCTCAATTACCTAAAAAATGCCGAGGATGGTTGCAGGAAGGCGGCAGATTGGTATATACTGGAACAGGAAAAAGGAGGAAGATATGCAAAAGTGGGACTACCTTCTTGTTTTAGGTTTATATAATTATCAACGCGCAAAGACAAATTTTCCCAAAGCGTATCGTATTACCAGCAAAGGATTCGAACTGGTAAGCGACTTCAAGGACAGGCCAAACAATATATCTGAAGAAGCGGCCGTTGGGCAGTTTATTGCCCAACTTGGAGAGGACGGCTGGGAAATGACGGGCGCAGGTAATACGAACCCGAGTGTCCATTGTCTTTACTTCAAGCGAGCCAAGGAATAGTTGCGAGACGATGAGGGAGATACTCCGGCGCGAGATACCCTTCTGATCGGGGCTATTCTCTTCACCCAGCCGCCAGTACGCGGCCCTTTTCAGCATTTTCAAGGATGCGCAGGAAGGCCCCCAGATAGCTTGAGTCGCGGCTCTGCTTCCGCAGCAGCCAGTACTCTGCTCCCCAAAAAAGGTATGCATACAGCGGAACTGCCTGCTTGGCCTGGTCCAACCAGGCGTTATAGTTGAGGATGACCTGCTCCGGCAGGCAACTGTACATCCCTTGGTCCGCCGGGTTGGGCGGAGTCGTGATCGTTTCCCACGGCTCGGCCTGGCCCTCTGAGACCAGCAGCTTCTGCCGGTGCACGGAAGCCCAGGTGAAGAGCTGATCTCGTCTCTTTTGCAGCCAAGCACTCTGGCTGCCATCCAGGTAGAGGGTTCTTTTCCCAATGGTCACCAGTGCATGCCGCGCATAATAGTCGATCCCGACCATATCCGCCAGGCGCTGCGCGAGCGCCAATGAATCGCCTTGATTACGTGTCTGCCACCATTGGTTGAAACGCACCGGCAGCGAGGTGGGCAGATACCCGTTCATCATCAACGGCCGGGCCGGATCGGCTTTCTTGAGAGCGGCCGCTTCCTGTTCCACAAAGTCAACAGCCAGCCGCCAGGAATGTTCCACCCCGAGCGGATCCACCGCTTCGTGCTCGAGCTGCCAGGCGACAATACTTTTGCGCCCTCCATAGCGTTCCACCAAGCGGGTGATGAATGCGGCTGCCGCATCCAGCAGGGCCGGGTATGCGGATGGTTTGATCAGGGTGCGTTCCGGGAAGGGCTGTCCCAGGTGGTGGGCAGGTGCAAAGAACTCCGGGTAGCCAAAAGTCTTCAAGGGCCCGAGGCACAGGATGATTTGCTTGCCGGCCTGCTCCGCTGCATCGATCTGCCAATCCAGCTCGGCCGGTTTGAAATTCGCCCGGTTCCGGCTCGATCTGGTTCCAATAGGCCCCCAGGCGGATGAGCTGAAAAGGATAACCAAGCAGCGTCCGCAGCGTGGTGTGCACATCCAGCCCAAACGCCGCCGCCTGGAGCGGTCGAAAGCTAATCCCCAACAAGGTAGAGCCTGGCGAGGCAATGGGGATGCGCTGCCACGTATCCGCCAGGGGTTGGACTGCCTGCTTCCATCTAAACTCTGCCACTCGATCACCTTTCCTGCCTTGATTTCCTGCCGAGCGGCTAGAACACCAGGGGAATGAATCGTTTGGTCCGGCGCATATATTCAATATACGGCTGGCCAAGTGTGCGGATAAGCGCCTTCTCCTCTATTTTGACCCGGTATAAATGGCCGAAGAACACACATAGCAGCAGACTGGCCAGGCTGGCCCAGTTGGTCATCGCCAGGCCCACTCCAAGCATGGTCAGGAAGGTGCCGCTGTAAGCGGGATGGCGGATAAGGCGGTACGGCCCGTGCTGCACCACCGGCTGGTCCGCCGACACCACCACATCGCGGGTGAAGTAGCCTCCCAGCGCCCGGATGGCAACCCAACGCAAGGCCACCCCAAGGACAATCAGGATCACGCCAAGCAAAAAGAGCGCCAGCCGCTGCCAGGTGATCGCCGCGCCAGGGAAAACCCAGGCGAACAGGAAATTCAAGGCCAGGCCGGCCCATTGCAGCGCGAGCAGAACGACCAGGGAGCCGCGATCCTGCCTCCATCCTGCTTTCCCGACGGCCTTTGCCATTTGCCGGTGCATGCCGGTCATTTCGGGCACCAGCCAGATCAGGCAAGCGATAATGAAGACACCGAGGGCGGCCGGGTTGGTATCAATGAGTGGAAGCAAGGCTGTTCTCCTTACTGCTGCGATGGCCGGAAGACACGTCGGAAGAGGTCCGATTGTAGCAGCATTTCCGGATCGAAGCGTTCTTTAAAGCCAAGGAAGGCCTCAAAGGTCTCATCCCCGACACTCTGGCGATACTGGGCAGGCGTCAGGAAATGATCCTTGGCGAGGTAGAACCTTCCACCCGCCTCGATCGCGGTCGGGATCATGGCTTGAAGCACTTGCTGCAGGGGCTGCGCAGTTCGATGGGTGCGGGAATAACTTAATTCCAGGGAAAACCCATCCACCTGATAACTCAGCAGGAAGTCATCGCAGCGATGCTTTTTAATAATGCACCAGATCGGCGGGAAGCCTTGCTGCTGTGAGTAGCGCAGCACCCGCCTGAATATTTCCCTGGCCTGTTGCCCCGGAACAAAGGCCTGGAACGTTTCAACACCTTCCGGGAACATGGCTTGGTACCCGGCAAAAGCTGCCGGCGGCCAAAACGAAAAGGGATACAGTGCACGCAATCGCCCCGCTGTTTGATGACGCCAGCGTTTCCACCAATAATTGGCGCGGTTTGCCATTCGCACACCCGGCTGCAGCACAGGCCGGGCCAGGCTGGCGGTCATCCTGGCGAGGGGTACCTCCATCCGCTCCAGCAGGCCAGGCGTTCGGTATGCGGAAGGCGCCCACTCTTCAGAATCACCCAGCTTTGCGCTGGTGACCTGGCCGCGCCCAAGCTGATCTCCACCGGCAAACCCATCCAGCCAGGCCTCGATGAAATCGCTGCCCTGTTCTTCCGCCTCGATAATGGAAAAGGTCTCATCCAATGAGGCGGCGGAACGCCTCCGGGCGATGACCAGGCCGGAGGAGATCCGTTGCAGTTGGACGGTGAGCGACACGATGAGACCCAATAACCCCATACTGCCAATGAAAGCATGGAACAGCTGCGCATCCCGCTCCCGTTCCAGCGTGCGGACTTCTCCCGTGACGAGCAGCACCTCCAGCGCAAGGATCCATTCGCCAAACGGGCCATATTTCCAGGAATTCCTGCCATTCACATTCATGGCCGCACACCCACTGATGGTGACTTCCGGTGTGGATGGGGAGATGGCCGGCCACCAACCGTCCTTCCAGGCCATGTCGATCATATCCCGCAGGGTAACTCCCGGTTCGACGCGCATGATCCCTTGTCCGGCATCCCAGGCGAGGATCCGGCGCATGGGAGTGATATCGATCACGACCCCGCCGGTATTCAAAGCTGCATCTGTATAACTGTGGCCTGCGCCACGGAGTATCACGGAAAAATGCTGCGCCCGTGCCTCTTCGAGGGCGCTGGCGATCCCAGCCATATCGCTTACCCGGTAGAGCGTGCAGGCAGAACAAGCCGTCTTGCTCCAGTTTGTGAGCTCCGTTTGCATTCGCTGAAAAGCCATGGATCTTCCTTCGCCGGGTGGCAACCTGACCTATCCAAGGTTCCTCTCCGTAGGCCACATTATAGTCCGGAGTAATCGCTTATGTGACAGTCATCTTGAAGATGGCTGTCACATCCCTCGGGAGCGAACTTGTAATTATATGTACATCTGGAGTAAAATTGTCGGGATTGCCGAGGTGTCCCCCATGCTCCTGACGCGTGAAGAGCTTCAAGAGAGATTAATTGCGCTGCACAAAGCGAGTCTGGAACTGGTAACAGATGTCTCGCTGGAAACGCTGTTGGAGCGCATCGTCGCATTGGCCTGCGAACAGGCCGGGGCAAAGTACGGGGCGTTGGGGGTGCTGGACGAGGACGGAAAACTCAGGCAGTTCATCACCACCGGCATGAGCGCCGAAGAGATCAAACATGTTGCGCACCCGCCGCGCGGGCTAGGGCTGATCGGCTCCCTGATGCGCGGGGACAGCGGTACCATCCGCATCCCGGAGATCAGCGCTGACCCGCGTTCGGTCGGCTTTCCGCCTGGCCACCCCGTAATGCACTCGCTGCTGGGCGTGCCCATCCGGCAAGGCAACCGGCAGTTGGGCCAGATCTACCTGACCGAAAAGATTAGCGCCTCTGAGTTTACCCCCGACGACGAAATGATCATCGAAATGCTGGCAGCCTACGCCGGGGTGGCGATCGATAACGCCCGTCTGTACGAAAACCTGCGGGAGCGCGACCAGGCTCTCACCCGCCGCAACGAGGAACTGGCCCTGCTGAATCATATTAGCACGGCTCTGAGCTCCTCGCTTGAGCTTGATGAGATCATGAACAGGACCCTGGCCCAACTGATGGCGCACTTCAAGGTGGAAGCCGGGGAAATTTTCCTGCTCGAAGAGGACGGCGAAACGCTGCGCCTGGTGCTGCACCGGGGGGAAGCGGCCGAAGCATTCTGGACCCGCAACCGCTACAAGATCGGCGATGGCATGGTCGGCCAAGCTGCGCAGACCAGGCAGCCGGTGGTCAGCCACCATCTCGAAGATGATGCGCGTGTCACCCGCCAGGCGGTGGTCCAAGCCGGCTTCCGGCAGTTCGCCAGCATCCCATTGATGGCCCATGGCGATGTTGTCGGTGTGCTGACCATCGCCACCCGCAGCCGGAAGGCGATTTCAAAGAATGAGCTTTCCCTGCTCCTCTCGGTGTCGGCCGGGGCAGGGACGGCCATTGAAAATGCCCGCCTGCATTCCAACGTCCGCCGGGTGACCATCCTGGAGGAGCGTGAACGCATCGGCATGGACCTGCACGATGGCATCATCCAGTCCATTTACGGGGTTGGACTGGCGCTCGAGAATGTGCGCGCTATGCTGCGGGAAGACCCCGAGTTGGCCGACGCTCGCCTGCAAAAAGCCATGGATGACCTGAACCGCACCATCCGTGACATTCGCACTTACATCCTGGATTTGCGTCCGCGCCAGTTGCAAGGAGAAAGTCTGATTGAAGGCCTTGGCAGGCTGGTCGCGGAGTTCCGGCAGAATACCAAGCTCGAGGTGATCCTGGCCGGGCCCAAAGAGCCCCTCTCGGACCTGCCGCAAGGCCATGCGATGGCCCTGTTCCACATCTGCCAAGAAGCCCTGGCAAACATCGCCAAGCACGCCAACGCCAGGAAAGTGACGATCGACCTATGGAGTACGCCTGAGCGCGCCCTGCTGGAAATCCATGACGATGGGGACGGTTTCGACCTGGAAAAGGCCAGCAAGACGACGGTCGGGCATGGCCTGGCGAATATGCAAACGCGCGTCGCCAACGTGGGCGGCGACCTGGACATCATCACTGCCCTCAAAGAGGGAACGACCATTCTCGCCTGGGTGCCGCGTGCGCAAACCCAGGAAGCGGCCCAGGTGGCAATGTAGCTCCGCACGAAGCCCCATTTCCTGCGTTTCACATGACCCATGCCACAGCCTTGTTCCAAAAAGATTATTTTAAGGTTCGTCCAGGGTCTTTCCAGTATCCGTGGAAGTGTGCCTGGCTATCCCCAAGCTGTGGCGGCATGCTCCGCCAAACCCGTGGTAGTGGGGGGTTGCGTGGGAAGGACCGGCGATTATCTGGCAGGATGTCTGGCAAAGGTTTTTTAAGGTTTGGCCTGTCTTAAAGATTCGCATGTTTTTAAGCTTGCGTAGGCTAGACGTATGGAACAAACGCGTGTTTTCTGCTAGAATGTTCCTACATGAATGGATAGCGGGTACTATCCACCCAACCAAGCAAGATCGTAATAACAACAATTTCATGGAATGAAGGGATCCCCCCACTGCCTGCGCAGTGGGCTTCTATCCCTGTATTTCAACGCCGAATTATTGTGCTCTGGAGGTAGAAAAGATGGACGCCGAGCAAGCCTGGCAGTCAGCACTGGGGCAACTCCAGATGGAGATGCCAAAAGCATCCTTTGATACCTGGGTACGCGATACCCGGGTGGCCTCTTATGAGGACGGGCTGTTCACCGTCACCGTAAATAATGCTTATGCACGCGATTGGTTGGAAAGCCGCCTTTCCAGCACGGTGACACGCCTCCTGTTGGGCATCATGAACCGCTCGGTGGAAGTGTCTTTCATCGTTCGTTCCAGCGAGAACGGTGGGGAGGTTCTTCCGACCATCTCGTCAGGGGAGACCGGCACGGTTTCGGACGAGATCCCGGCCGCGCGACCCAAAAGCGCTTCTCTCAACCCGCGCTACACCTTCGAAAATTTTGTCGTCGGCCCAAACAACCGCCTGGCGCATGCTGCCTCACAAGCCGTGGCAGAAAACCCGGCCACGGCCTACAACCCGCTGTTCCTGTACGGCGGGGTCGGGCTGGGCAAAACTCATTTATTGCACGCCATCGGTAATTATTGCCAGGAGCACGGCAAGAATGTGCTCTACGTTTCTTCCGAGGAATTCACCAACGACATGATCGGCGCGATCCGGTCGCATGCCACCCAGGCTTTCAGGGAAAAGTATCGCTCGGCAGATGTGCTGCTGGTGGACGATATCCAATTCATCGCCGGGAAGGAATCCACGCAGGAAGAATTCTTTCATACCTTCAACACCCTGCATGGCCAAAACAAACAGATCATTGTATCTTCGGACCGTCCGCCCAAGAGTCTGGTGACGCTGGAAGAACGCCTGCGCTCGCGCTTCGAATGGGGCCTGACGGCGGATATTCAGTTGCCTGACCTAGAAACCCGCCTGGCAATCCTGGGCTCCAAGGCCGAACGCCTGGGCCGGACGGTACCCGCCGAGATCATGGAACTGATCGCCCGGCGCGTCCAATCCAACATCCGTGAGCTGGAAGGGGCGCTGAACCGGATCGTGGCTTTTGCCGACTTGAGCGGCATGGCCCTGACGCCGCAACTGGCAGAGGTAGCCCTGACCGACCTGCTGCCCCAGCGCGGCGACGTGAAGCCGGGCGCCGTGGTCGACATGGTGGCCAAAACCTTCAACCTTTCCGTTGAGCGCCTGCTCTCCCCCGACCGTTCGCATGATGTAGCCCTGCCACGCCAGATCGCCATGTACCTGATGCGCGAGACGAACGTTTCCCTGCCGCAGATCGGGCAGGCGCTGGGCGGGCGGGATCACACCACGGTCATGTATGCCTGCGAGAAGGTGGCGGACCTGCTGGAACGGGATGACCGGTTGCGGACACAGGTGGGGCAGATCCGGCGGCAGTTGTACGCATGAGTAAGATTCTAAACACGACGGACACAAGGGACACGAAGTAAACAAATCAAACCTAGAGCAGAAGGCCAGACAGCGCAATCCATACACCGATCAATACCAGGATGATCCCTCCGATTATTTCCATGCGCTTCCCGAACCGCACACCCAGGCGGTTCCCCAGCAGGAGGCCCAGCCAGGAAATCAACCCGGTCACCACTCCGATGATGACAGCCGGGTACCAAATGGTCACACCGACCAGCCCCAGGCTGAAGCCGACTGCCAGGGCATCCATACTGGTGGCAAGGGACAACAGAACCAGGTTCCAGCCACGCGAGGGGTCATTCTTGGGCTGGTCGCCATGTGGGTCAAGGCCGGACCGAACCATCCGGATGCCTACGAAAGCCAGCAGGCCAAAAGCCACCCAATGGTCGTAGGCAGTGATGTAGCGCAGGGCGGTCGTTCCAGCGAACCAGCCAATGACCGGCATCAGGAACTGGAACAACCCGAAGTGGAAAGCCAGTCGGAAGATCGGGCGCGGCCCGGAGGTGCTCTTCTGTGCCCCAACACCCAGGCAGACTGCAAAGGCATCCATGGCCATACTGAGAGCGATGAGAAGGATCTCGAAGAAATTCATTTTACTTTACGCAGGAAAGACCTGCTCCGCGAACGGGGCAGGTTATCGAACAGTCCCTCCCTTATCATGCTTTCCAAACGGTAAAATCCTTTAAAATGGAACCCCCGACGAACTCGCGCAAAATGGAATTATCCGGGATCAGATCCGACTCCACCGGCAGGAACCATTCCAGGAAGGCCAGCAGGCGTTTGGCTTCGATGTATTCCGGGGTACCGTGTGGTACCTGGCGCAGGATGGGTTCGGCGAACGGCTTGAGGGCGGAAAGCTCATATACCAGGGCCGAGTTGAACATCGCATCGGCATTTTCCTGGTAGGGAAAGATGTATTCTTTCTCACCGCGGCGTACCGATTCCCAGCCTTTGATGGTCTGTGCCGCCGTGTAACCGCGCTCGAAGGTATCACGGACGATGCGCCGGATCAGGCGGGTATCGGTGGTCGAGACACGGTTATGACGATCGAGGTTGAGCTGGGTCAGGGCGGAGACATAGATCCGGAAAGCGCGTTCGGCCACCGGCCCGGAGACGAGACGGGGATCGAGACCATGGATGCCTTCCATGATAATGATATGCTCCGGTCCAAGCTGGACCGTCTCGCCGGGTTCGCTTTTCCCGGTTTTGAAATTGTACTTGGGCAGTTGCACGGCTTCCCCGGCGATGAGGCATGACAAATCCTTTCCCAGCAGGTCCAGGTCAAGCGCTCCCAAGGCTTCGAAGTCGAACTGGCCATCCGGGCCGAGCGGCGTTTTCTCCCGGTCCACAAAGAAATTGTCCAGTTCCAGGGCAAAGGGGGAAAGACCCAGGGCGAGCAATTGAACAGCCAGCCGCCGGGAGAAAGTGGTTTTTCCGGAAGAGGATGGCCCGGCAATCAACACCACACGCGCATGCTGGCCACGCCCGGCAATCTGGCGGGCGATATCGGTGATATTTTGCTCGTGCAAGGCTTCTGAGACGAGGATGACCTCGCGGCTGCGACTGCCCTGAATGGCATCGTTCAATTCCCCGACCGACCCGATCCCCAGGCGTGCCAGCCAGCCACCATATTGGCGAAAGGCGGCCAGCAGCTTCGGATATTCGGGCAAGGGCAGGATGCTGGTGGGAGTGCTGCGCCGGGGGTAATGCAAAATGAAACCATCTCCGGCAGAAACGATTTCGAACCACTTCAGGTAACCAGTGGAAGGCAGCATATACCCCTGATGATAATCACGATAATCGTCCAACTGATACAGTGTGACATAATCCTTCTGGCGATAGGACAGCAACTGGACTTTGTCGTGATACCCTTTTCTTTCAAAGTATGCAATGGCTTCCGCCAAAGGCACCTCCTGGCGGCAGAACGGCTCGTTCTTATCAACCCAGTCGCGCATGTGTTTATCGAGCGATGCCAGTTCAGCACTGCTGAGCGGAGGCCGGTCTATGACCTGGCAGAAATACCCGCCCGAAGAGACCGAGTGGTCAATCGTCATATGGTTTCCGGGGAATAGATTGGCGAAAGCAGCACTGAGCAGGAACGTCAGGGAGCGGCGGTAGATGAGTGCACCATCCTCGTCGGCCATCGTCACAGGGGCAAGACGGGCCTCCATCTGGACAGGATACGTAAGCTCACGCAGTTCGCCGTTGACAATGGCAGCCACCAACGGCGCGCCATCGGGCCAAACAACGGCTTCCAAAAAATCGCCTGCACTCGTTCCACGCGGCCCGGAGAGAACACGTCCTTCCGGCAGGTGGGCTTCCACAGTATCACAAGGGGTCACGGATCGGATTTTATCGTTCATAATCTCTTCCAGCTTGATCTTCTTTCCAGTGGCGGCAGTCGTCGAAATTGACCATCCAATCGGCATCCAGTTCCAGCGGAATGGCAAGCACCTCGCTGATGATTTCCGCTGTCTGACAGGCACGCAACAGTGGGCTGGCAATGCACCTGTCGAAGGCCACGCCTTCGGCCTGCCACCGGCCGGCCAGCGCCTGGGCCTGGGCGCGACCTTTTTTGGTCAGTGGGAAATCGGCATGGCCCTGGAAGCGATCCTCAGCATTTCCAACCGATTCGCCATGACGCAGGAAGGTGGCGCGGTAGAGGGATGTGTCAGGCATGGGGGGGGATTTCCCTGCGGGTATAGTTCTTATTCATCCACTCATGGTAACCGGCTTGTTGGGCAATGGCGGCTATCCAATCCGGATGTGAAAGGTACCATTCTACCGTGGAACGCAGCCCCGAGGCCAGATCGTGACGTGGCCTCCAGCCCAGTTCGGACTTGATCTTGCTTATGTCGATTGCATAACGCCTGTCATGGCCGGGCCGGTCAGGGACATGGGTGATAAGAGAGGTGCGCGGCGTGGATCTGGGCCGCAATTCATCAAGGATGGTGCAGATCTGCCTGACCATGTCAATGTTGAAAGGCTGGTTTCCACCGCCAATATTATACGTCTCGCCCAGATTTCCTTTTTTCAGAACGAGGTAAATTGCCTCACAGTGGTCTTCCACATACAGCCAATCGCGGATCTGCTTTCCATCTCCGTACACTGGCAAGGGTTTCTCCTGCAAGGCGTTCAGGATGGTCAAAGGGATGAGTTTTTCGGGGAATTGATATGGGCCGTAGTTGTTGGAGCAGTTGGTCAGAGTGACCGGCAGTCCATAGGTATGGAAATATGCACGCACCAAGTGGTCGCTGCCGGCCTTGGAGGCCGAATAGGGTGAGCGCGGCGAATATGGCGTGTCCTCGCGGAAAGCAGGGTCGGATGGTTCCAGCGCTCCGAAAACCTCATCGGTGGAAACATGATGGAAGCGCCGGCCTGAGAATCCACCCGTTTCGGGCCAAACCTGACGGGCCGCCTCGACCAATGTGAAAGTGCCAACGATATTCGTCTGGATGAATGGTCCAGGGCCAAGAATGGAACGGTCCACGTGCGATTCGGCGGCAAAGTGAACAATCGTGTCAATCTCTTGCTGACGCAGTACATCTTCGACCAGGTGATGGTCACAGATATCCCCCTGAAGGAAGGTATGATGCTCCGGCAAACCCCGCAAATTTTCCAGGCTGCCAGCGTATGTAAGTGCATCGAGCGTCACAATCCGAACATCGGGCTCGGCCTGGAATAGATATCGGACGAAGTTCGAGCCGATGAAACCTGCTCCGCCAGTGACAAGGACCTTGTGCATAAGAATGATGCTCCCGGATGGAATTTAATTCACGAAAGAAGCGGCTGCCCGTCAAAGTCACGGATGGCATCGACCACACAAGCTTGGTCAGCCTCGGTCAAATCATTGTAAAACGGGAGGCGCAAGAGCCGATCACTGATAGCCTCCGTCACGGGGCAATCACCAGGCTGCCCACCGTACTTGCGCCCCATTTCGGATAGATGCAACGGCAGATAGTGAAATACACTCAGGATGCCCCGGCCCTTCAAGTGGGCGATCAAAGCCTGCCGTTGTTCCAAGGATGGCATGAGCAGGTAAAACATGTGATAGGGCTGTTCGCAGTGAGCCGGTATTATGGGCAGCCGAACCTCATGGGCAGCCGACCAATCCCGCAGGTGGTCATTGTAGTAGTTCCAGATGCGTTGTCTTTTCGACTGAATCTGCTCCCTGGCCTCCAGTTGGGCATAGAGGAAGGCGGCCAGGATGTCGGAAGGCAGATAGCTGGAGCCAATGTCCACCCAGGTATACTTATCCACCTGCCCGCGGAAAAAGCGGCTGCGGTTGGTGCCTTTCTCGCGGATGATTTCAGCCCGTTCGGTGTACCGCGGGTCGTTGATCAGCAGTGCGCCGCCCTCCCCACAGGTGAAGTTCTTGGTCTCGTGGAAGCTCTGCGTGGCAAAGCAGCCAAAGGTACCCAGGTACCGGTTCTTATACCTGCCAAATAACCCATGGGCGTTATCCTCGATGACGGCAATACCGTGGCGTCCGGACAGCTCCAGAATGGCATCCATCTCGCAGCCCACGCCGGCGTAGTGGACCGGCAGTATGGCCCGGGTGCGGGGCGTGATCAGGCGCTCCAATTGGCTCTCATCCAGGTTGAGGGTATCGGGACGAATATCGGCAAAGACCGGCCGGGCCCCGCGCAGGACGAAAGCATTGATAGTGGAAACGAAGGTAAAGTCGGGGACGATGACTTCGTCTCCAGGCTGGATATCCAGCAGCATTGCCGCCATATCAAGGGCATGAGTGCAAGAGGTGGTCAGAAGCGCTTTGTCCACTCCAACGGTGCTCTCAAGCAGCACCTGACATTTCCTGGAAAATTGCCCATCACCGGAAATATGCATGTTGTTTACGGCTTGCTGCATGTAGTTGAACTCGGCACCGGTAAGCGAAGCTTTGTTGAATGGTATATTCGTCATATCTTTATTATCCCTTTCTTTATTATTATACTAACTATCTGATTCATTTTTTCTCGAACCAGCGGTGATACCAAAACCTGACTTCCTTGGTGATGAACCCACATTTTTGGTAGAGGCGCTGGCCCGGTATATTACGCCCCTGGGTGACGACCTCCACAGATTCCATCCCCTGTCTGGCAAACCAATGCAAGGATTCCAGTATCAATGCCTTGCCCACGCCGCGCCCACGATCGGTCCTGCTTACGCCGACCAATCCTATCTTTCCGATGGCTTCCGGCATGCTGGTGTTACAGGTGACAAAACCTTCCGGATGTCCGGGTTCTCCCGTCACCAATACCGCCCGGGCGTATCCGGAAAGGCTTTTTTCAACCCATATTTCGTACAAGCGGTCACAGGCCTCTTGTGGAAAGTGTCCATCATAATAAAAGCGTGAGTCGCGATAGGACGAATCAGTCATCGCACGCAAGGCAGGCAAATCTTCCGGCACTGCCAGGCGAATATTCGGGGCCGGCTCAAACTGGTTTCCCTGTTCCTGGATAGAATGTTCAAAAGTCACCCGAATATCGGTGAGATAAAATCCATTTTTCTCAGCCAGGCGCATGGAATCAACATGGTTGCTGTCTGCCAAGAAATATAGACAGCTAACCTTCTTTTCCCGGCACCAGTCCATGATCTCGGCGGTGGTTTCGCGATCGAGCCGGTGCGCGTTAACGCGGGCAATCGTCATGCCAAAAAAGGCACTGTCCCATTCCAAGATGGAACAAAGTTCAGGATTCGAGGCCATGAGCGACTTTCGAGCGGAGGGAGTACGGCGGGCGAGCCATAATCTGGAAATAGATGCGCGCCAGATATTCGCCGATAATCCCAAGGGCAAATAACTGTGCCCCGGAGAAGATGGCAATGATGGATGCCAGGAAGGGAAAACCTGGTACGCTATAACCCAGGATCATATAGCGACCGAGCACATATGCCAGTACCCCCACCCCAAAAAACATAAAGGCAAACCCAGTAATGCTGGCCAATTGCAGAGGCAGAGTGGAGAATCCAGTCAGCATATTCAATCCATGGATAACCAGCTTACCGAGCGTGTAATTCGAGATGCCAAAACGACGCGGCTCATGTCGAACGGGGGTGGTCGTAAAACGATTGGTACCCCAGGTGAGCAGGACGTCTATATTGACGGAAAAGCCATGGTAGCCGGCAAAGGCATCCCTGACATAGGTACGGAAGGCTCGAAAGGCGCTGACCTTACGGGCAGTCTCAACACCCATTGCGCCTTGCAAAGCCAGTTTTGTCATCTGGGAAGCCAGGTCACGCCAAAGTCCGTGTTGTTCGCGCTCAGGTGTTCCATAAACGACATCAAATCCTTCGGCCAATTTTGCCAGCAATATCGGTATCTCCTCGGGGGGATTCTGAAGATCATCGTCCATGGTAACAATGAATTCATACTGCGCCTGACGTATGCCACACAGCAGCGCATTGTGCTGCCCATAGTTACGCGCCAGATTCATTCCGGTAATCCATTGATACTGTTTGGAGAGTTCAACAATTCTATCCCAGCTCTGGTCGCGGCTGCCATCATTGACCAGGATCAGTTCATACTTCCTGGCAACGCCTGACAGGACTCCTTGAAGACGCTCGACCAGGAGAGGGACGGATTCTGCCCCGTTATAAACCGGAATAATGACGGAACAATTAAGTGAAGTTTCCATTTCTCAGGGCTTTCTTTCATAAACTATTAAATACGAATTGGGATCGCATGGATTGGCCTGTGCGGTTCTGTATGAATCAAATTGTGTGGTGTCTAAATCCCCGCCGGGGTGGTAGCTTAGACCCGAATTCGCATCGGTAACAATAAACCTGGCTTCCGCCTTCCATTGCCTGGCCAACTCGTCATTCCATAGACCATACTTGGCCAATTGCCCGGCTTCACCGCCTATGCGGAAACTAAACATTTGATAAATCTGGGGAGTATAGATGCTAATCCCTGGAGTATATAATAATGGAAGAACGGTAAAGGATTCCCAGTAAACCTGGCTGCCAGCAGGAATTATGCGCGCCAGACTTTTGCCTACCTGTGCATAAGCTTGAGGAATATCTGCCTGGCAAATCCCGTCCTGGCGATAGGTTCCTCCCATAAGAGGAGAGAGCAGGACTCCCGATCCAAGCAGGGCGGCCAGGATGAATGTGCCAAAGGAATAAGCGGCCATTCTTTCCTGATTCAGCCAGCGTTTATATGCCAGCCTCCCCAGTGTTAAGAATACTATTCCCAAAATGACTGCTGCAATGATAGAAACAGGTACCCGGTTGGTCCAGTAATCAAGATGGAATTTATTCGACAGGATATCGCTTAGGGTGATAAATGGCACCCACTTATGGGGATCCAAGCCACGCGTGAGCGCCGGAAATTCGATGCCGAGTAACCATGGCCCAAAGCGGTCAAACCCGGCATATCCCAGGCTAACTGACAGGAGCAGGATAAAGAAGACGATGATTCCCTGAACAACTTTCGAAAGCGTCCTTCTCCAGGATGGGAAAGTCACTACGATCAAGAGCAGGGCCGCCAGATCGAAAAAAGAGAGATAAGGTGTAAAGCAGAAGGTGCAGGTGGCCGCCTGGTCTGAAGTGCTGATGGTTGCCCAGGCATGCAACAAGGCCAACACCAAAAAAAGCGCCCCCAGGAAATATGCAGCGCGTTGATCAGCGCGGTCCTTCCACCCGCCGCGGCGAGGCCACAGGAAGGCACATACGAAAAAACCGACCAAGGTAAAGTAGTGGAAGCGGAAACCTTGCAGAAGAGCCAGGGAGCTGGCAGGGAAAGAAAGAAGGTTGGGCGAAACCAACGGTGCCGCAGGAAACCGATAGGCGTTCAGGAAAGGCGTCCATGCCGCCGGCAGCCAAACCGCCCAGAGCTGCAGGATGTTCGGCCAATAGATCGCATGGACCAGCAAGACAGGAAAAAGGCAGCCCACCAGCGACCACCAGCCGGCCGTTTTGCCATGCTGCCAGAAAACGTAGGCGATCAATAACGGGATGAGCAGGAAGAGATTCTGCCGCGTCATGACGGTCAGCCCGGCCAGGGCTGATCCTGCCACGATCTGCCAGAGTGGGCGCTTCTCAGCCAGCACAAAAAACAGCGACCATGCCAGTAAACATGCGACGAATGCCTGCGAGATAGCCAGACTGTAAATCTGAATGGAAATTGGGGTGAGCGCAATGCACCAAATAATTGCCGCACCCCACCATTTTCCACCGAAACGCCGCGCAATCAGCCACAATGGGATGAGCAATACATATTCCACAGAAGACCGAAAAATACCGCCCGGTCAGCAGGCTTGCGCCAAACCATTTTTCGATTTGACCGGGGACCAGGTACGATAGCGGCGCATACCAGCGCGGCGGACCATAATCCTGGAATGGGCGCAAGACCCCGCGCAGGTACAAATCCCCAATGTATAAATAGCCTCCTTCATCCGCCAAAGAAGTCTGGATGTGAGCATAGGTCCAGGACTGGACAAAATAGAGCACAATCCCCAAAAATGCCAGGGCGTGGGCCAGCCAGGAAATATCCCGAACCTTTCGAATAGTTTTCCCGATCATCCCGTTTCCTGATCCAACCAGACCAGCGCTTCTCCCAATAAATGGATCACAACCGGACCCCGTGCCTGTCTGCCAGGATTTCGAGGGTGCGGCTCACTTCGGCTTTTTTCTGCGCCCCGTCCCAGCCGAGGCTTTCACCAAGGCGATCTGCCAGTTCCTCCAGCAACGGGCGGGTTAACTGGCCCAGGTATGCCAGCAGGGTGCGGCGCAGGACCAGGTCGTCGAGATGGACGATCTTCTCGCGCTTCGCCATGCTCGTCAATCTCAGAGCGTGTGTAGTGTGGATCGGTTTTCAACGCAAGTGCATCTTTCCCTGCGCCGATGGGAAGGGACTTGGTGTCGACTTTACGCGGCAGGCCGAGGAAGGCCAGGGCGCGGTCGGTCGCCTGCTCGGAGAAGGCCCGGAAACTGGTCCATTTGCCGCCGACCAACGAATAAACGGGGATGTCGCCCAGTTTGTCTTCCTGGATGTGGTGGTCGCGCGTGATCTGACCGGCGTTTTTGGCCCTGGGTATATGCCAACGGGCGGACGCCGGAAAAGCGGAAGACGATCTGTTCGCGGGAGACTTTGATGCCGGGGAAAACGCGCCCGACCATCTCGATGAAGTAATCCACTTCATCTTCGGTACAGCGGGCGGAGTCGGGGTCTTCGATGGGCAGGTCGGAGGTGCCGATCATGACCTTATCGAAGAGCGGGAAGATGAGCACAATGCGCCCATCCTTGTTCTCGAAGAAAAATTCGTGGTCGCCAATGGCTGCGCGCAGTTCAGGGTTATCGAGCACCAGGTGCGAGCCTTTGGTCGGGCCGACGTAATGTGTTGGCAGGCCCAGGGTCCGGTTCGTTCCGTCAATCCAGGGACCGGCAGCGTTGATAATCAGGCGTGGTCGAATGTCGAAAGTCTGACCGCGTCAATTCGTCCTCAATGTGACCGTATCGCCGTTACCGCCGACCAGAGAAGACATAGTTCAGAGAGCGGGCATGGCCGCCTTCTTTTTCGGCATCGAGCAGGAGTTCGAGGAGCCAGACGTTCGGGGGAAAGAATGATGCCATCATAGTAGGTGGCCGCGTAACGAATTTTCGGATTCAGGCGCGGATATTTTTTCAGCGCTGCGGCACGCCCATCGAAGACGTGGCGCGGCACGGTGCGGTTTTTTCCAGTAAAGGCATCGTAGAAGATAAGCCCAACCTTGATGATCAGCCCGCCGCGTTCGGAGGGTTTCTCCAGCCAGCCCAGGAACTTGAGCGGGGCGTTGAACAGGCCGGAAAAGGTTTTAAAGATGGGGATGGTGGTGGGCAGCGGCTTGACCAGGCTGGGGGCGTTCTGGATCATGCGGTTGCGTTCCTGCACAGCTTCACGCACCAGGCGGAACTCGCCGTTCTCCAGGTAGCGGATGCCGCCGTGGGCCATGCGCGAGGAGGCGGACGAAGCGCCCGAGCAAAAGTCAGCCCGGTCGATGAGCAGAGTGTCCACGCCTTGCAGGGTCAGGTCGCGGAAGGTGCCGACGCCATTAATCCCGCCGCCGACGATAAGAACGGTGGGAGAATGGGACTTGAGGGAAGTGAGGGTATCTTGTCGGTTCATATTTTCACTCATATCCAATCGAAAGTTCGCGTGACGGCTTTCTTCCAGCCGGTATAGAGCGAGATGGCGTTTCTCCATCGGGCATGGAGGGCTTCCATTCCTTGTCCCTGCCCCAGTTGGCACGCAGTTCATCATAATCCTTCCAGAACCCGACCGCCAGCCCGGCCGCATAGGCTGCGCCCAGGGCGGTCGTCTCGGCCACTTTCGGGCGGATGACAGGCACATTGAGAATATCAGCCTGGAACTGCATCAGCAGTTCGTTGAAGACCATGCCGCCGTCCACTTTCAGGGCGGTCAGCCTGACGCCGGAATCCTTCTCCATCGCATCCAGCACTTCGCGCGTCTGGAAGGCGGTCGCCTCCAGCACAGCGCGCGCAATATGGCCCTTGTTGACATAGCGCGTCATGCCAACGATGGCGCCGCGCGCGTCCGAGCGCCAGTAGGGCGCAAACAGCCCGGAGAAGGCCGGGACAAAGTAGATGCCGCCGTTATCCTCCACCGACCCGGCCAGCGTTTCCACGTCGGCGGATTTTTCGATCAGGCCCAGGTTGTCGCGCAGCCATTGTACCAGCGCACCGGTGATGGCGATCGAGCCTTCCAGGGCATAGACGGCGGGTTGCATCGCCGATCTTGTAACCGAGCGTGGTCAATAACCCATTTTTGGAAAGGACGGGTTTCTCACCGGTGTTCAAGAGCATGAAACAACCCGTGCCATAGGTATTCTTGGCTTCGCCGGCGTTGTAGCAGGTCTGGCCGAAGAGGGCCGCCTGCTGGTCGCCCAGGTCGCCTGCCACGGGAACGCCGCCCAATCCGCCTCTGGCGTTGCCGTACACTTCCGACGATGAAGCGGATTTCCGGCAGCATGCTGCGGGGGATATCAAGGATGCGCAGGATCTCATCATCCCAGTCGAGCGTTTTTAGATCCATGAGCAGGGTGCGGGAGGCATTGGTCACATCGGTGACATGCGCGCCGGTCATATTCCAGAGCACCCAGGTGTCCATATTGCCGAAGATCAATTCCCCTTTTTCGGCGCGCTGGCGCGCCCCAGGGACGTTATCCAGGATCCACTTGATCTTTGGCCCGGAGAAATAGGTTGCCAGCGGCAGGCCGGTTTTCGTGCCTGGAAACGATCCTGGCCGCCTTCTTTTGCCAGTTCGTTGCAGATGGCATCCGTGCGCGTGTCCTGCCAGACGATGGCGTTATAGACCGGGCGCCCGGTGGCGCGCTCCCAGACCAGGGTCGTCTCGCGCTGGTTGGTGATCCCGATGGCAGCGATGTCGGCCACATCCGCGCCGGATTTGTCCAGCGCGCCGCGCACCACACGCTGGGTATGTTCCCAGATCTCCAGGGCATCGTGTTCCACCCAGCCGGGTCTGGGATAGATTTGCTGGTGTTCCTTCTGGTCCGCGGCGACGATGTTCCCGGCATGGTCGAACAGGATACAGCGGGTACTGGTGGTGCCCTGGTCTATGGCGGCAATGTATTTTGGCATGAAGAAATCCTTTATCACGAATTACACGAATGAACGAATAAGGCGAATAAGAACATTAATTGGCTATCCTGACATATTCAACTCGTCGCGACCCGAAGTTGATTAAAATACCAAGCCGCAGACCAGTTGCTTTAAGATAAGAAATAAGTTGCTGTTTGAATAAATCATTCAGACTGGCAACAGCCTTTAATTCAATTATTATTTTCCCGTCAACTACCAAATCTAAACGATAGGTACCTACTGTCTTTTCTCTATAGAAGATGGAAACACATTTTTCGGTTTCAAATGGGATTTCTCGAATTTCAAATTCAGTAATTAATCCACGTTGATAAATATCTTCACTGAAACCAGGGCCGAGTCGGTTATGCACTTCGAAAACCGCTTCCATGATACGGTAGGATAATTCAGGATAAAGCACATCAGGGCCGGTAAGTTTTCTGGCTCTATTCGTGCTATTCGGATTATTCGTTGTCATTCGTGATTTTCCCAGTCCCTTGCCCCGGCGAGAAATGCCTTACCGGGCATGGGTTTTTTGCCGGCCGGTTGGACTTCTTCCAGAATGAGAATCCCATCGCCCGTGCCGAGGGCGGGATATCCTTCAACGGTGAGCCTGTGACCCATGCCCGGGCTTTTTTCTGCACTGATCCGGGCGCGCAGCACCTTGAGCGAGGCGCCGTTCCACTCGAACCAGGTGCCCGGCCAGGGATTAAAGGCCCGCACGCGCCGTTCCAGCGCGGCGGCCGGCTGGGTGAAATCCAGCAGACCATCTTCTTTTTTAAGCATGGGGGCATAGGTGACGCCTTCAGCCGGCTGGGGACTGCGGCTGCAGCTCCCCGGAAAGATAACGCGGCAAAGTCTCGAGCAGCAATTCTGCGCCGAGGGGGGCAAGTTTTTCGAAAAGCGTCCCGGCGGTATCATCCGGCGAGATTGGGATGGCACGCTGGCTGAGCAGCGGACCGGTATCCACACCGGGATCCATTTTCATGATGGTGATGCCGGTCTCTTTGTCTCCTGCCAGTATGGCGGCCTGGATGGGCGCAGCGCCGCGTCCACGCGGCAGGAGCGACCCATGGATGTTGATACAGCCCCATTTCGGCAGGTCGAGCACATCCGGGCGCAGGATCTGCCCGAAAGCGGCCACCACGATCAGGTCCGGAGCCCAGGCCCGCAATTGGGCCATGGCTTCGGGTTGGCGGAACTTCTCGGGCTGGATGACGGGGATGCCGAGGCGGAGAGCGGCTACTCTTGACAGCGGGCGGTTTCAGGTTCCCGCCACGCCCGGCTGGGCGATCGGGCTGTGTCACCACCCCGGCCAGCAGGTAATGGGCAGCCAACGCCTCCAGCGCCGGGACGGCAAAGTCCGGGGAACCCATAAAAACGATGCGATGGCTGGAAACCATGCTGCTATTCTAGCATATTTCCAAATCTATCTTGAAATTGGAAGAACGGCGACTGCTCAGGCAACTTTGCGAAGGTTATTCTTCTGGCAAAAGGATGGAGCCAGGATTTTCGCCTGGAAGCAGTGTCTGGATGCACCCAAACCTTCGCAAAGGTGAGCAGTCTCGTGAAATAGGAAAAAGGGAGCATGAAATCGGTTGCTTTTTGTCCGAATTTGTTGTAAAATCAGACAAAATTCAGGTAATTTATCAAACGCCAAGAGGCACAATGGCACAACAACCGATGAGTACTGACATAACCAGTGATGACAAATTGTGGGCCGCACTTGGCTATCCAATATTCATCATTGCCCTCATCATGCTTTTTGTTGAGGAGAAGAAAGACCGGCCGTTCATAAAAAACCACGCGGTCCAGGCGCTTGCCTTGAATGTCGTCTATTGGGTTGTGGCGATCGTCCTCAGCGTTCTTTCAGCTATCCTCCATGCTATTACTTTCGGAATTGGCGGGGTGGTAAGTTGTATCATTCCGATCCTATGGCTGGGGCTCTTCTGGCCGGCAATCCTGGCCTACCAAGGTAACTATTTCGAAATTCCGGTCGTCACCAAATTCTTGCGCGACCAGCATTGGGTTTCATAACCCGTTCCAAAATCCAGAAAATTTATCAAAATCTCAGGAGGCACAAATGTTTCAAAAAACGACGGATACCGAAGTAACCAGTGATGACAAGCTTTGGGTGCTGCTGACCTATATTTTCACCCCGATCATCCCCGTTATTATCCTGCTTATAGAAGGCAAGAAGGATAGGCCGTTTATCAAGGCCCACAATGCCCAGGCGCTGGCGTGGGGCATCATTCTCTGGGTTGTGGCCATCATCCTAAGCTTCGTCGTTATCGGGGCATGCATCGGCGCGCTTGGTTTCCCTTTAATATTTTCCTGGGAATTAAGGCCTACCAGGGAAATTATATTAAACTCCCGGTTCTCACTGATTTCGTTAAGAAACAGAACTGGGCCTGATACACACCATTTGATCTGGATTACCAGAAGCCCGCCGTAAGGCAGGCTTTTTTGGTTTAATGGTTCAGAAAAGATAGCAGCCAGCCCTCAACTATAGTATACTGAGTTCTCGATCACAAATTTTCCCAAGGAGAGGGCTATGAATCTCGGAAAAGCATTAACTTATCCATTTGAAGACAAGCAATGGGCGAGTAAATTGGGGATTGGATTGCTGGTTTCCATCATTCCGATCTTAAATTTCGCCTGGCTTGGCTACATCCTTGAAATAATGCGCCAGGTGATGAAGAGTGAGCCCCTGCCGATGCCAGGCTGGGACAACCTGGGAAAGAAATTCATGGATGGCTTAATACTCGCCCTCGCGGGCCTGGTATATGCCCTGCCTATCCTCCTCCTGGTCGGAATACCGCTGACTATCATGATCGTGCCTGCCATCCTGGCAGGGAACAGCAGTACGCAGGACCTGGCAAACGCCATTGCCACTGCCGGCGGTACGGTTTTCATGTGCCTGACCTGCGTGTTCATCCTGTACGGGCTGGCATTGTCGATAGTATTCCCAGCCATCTCCATCGAATATGCCAATAAGGGAACATTCACAGCCTGCTTCAACTTCAATGAGATCTTCGGCCAGATCAGAAAAAATGCGGGGGTTTTCTTCACCGCCTGGGGAGTATACCTGGGCGTCTCGATCGGCGCTTCCCTGGCCGCCGGGATCGTTGGGGGTCTGCTTGGTTGGATCCCCTGCCTGGGACAATTGATCGCGGTGGTTATCAGCTTCGCTGCAAGCGTTTATGCCCTGCTTGTCTTCGCACACCTGTTCGGGCAGTATGGAGCAATTGAGGTAGTGGACAAACCACCGGCAACGGCCTGATCCGGAAACCTCCTTCGAGAATATGCGTATATACTTCCAGCACGCAATCAGCTTTTATAAGGAGATATTTTATGAATAATCCTGGTTCCTCCCTGATGACCGGCCTACAAAAACCCGGGATGGTACAAGCCATTGCGATTATGACCCTGGTCAATGGGATTTTGAACATCCTGTATGGTTTGAGCGTGACGGCCGGAATTGTCCTCGGCACAGTTTTTGTGGGCATCATTTGCGCACCGGTTACCATCCTGCCAGTAGTGCTGGGAATCTTCGAAATCATCTACGCAACCAAGCTGCTTGCCAACCCGCCTCAGCCTGTCAAGCCGTCCCAGACGATTGCCATTCTTGAGATCGCCACGATAGTGACGGGGAATGTAATCTCTGCAGTTGTGGGCGTCCTGGCGTTGGTCTTCTATGCCGACGCCAACGTAAAGGCATATTTCGCCAGGCTTAATAGCCAGGCATAATAGAAACCTTATTACCAGGAGACCTCGCCTACCAGCGAGGTCTTTTGTTCATTGCAACGTTTTTATTGGGATTTCGTTATATGGATAGTCTCAATTAATGAATTCCATTTTTGAAGGAGAAAACAATGAATACTGATAATCCAAATCCCTGCCCTGGCTGCTCCGCAGGCGCAGCTCCGTCCCGGCCCAACCGCTCTCGCCGGCCGAAGAACGCACCTGGAGCCTGCTGGCCCACCTGAGTGTCCTGCTCAACCTGGTTACCGGCTTCGCCGGTCCGATTGCGGCTCTGGTCATTTATCTGGTCTATAAGGACCGTTCAGCCGCAAAGTGGCCTACCATGCCCTGCAAGCGCTGATCTTCCAGTTGATCTGGTGGTACGGTGGCGGCTTGTTGATTGGCGCAATGTGGGCGACCGTGGGCGTTCTCTCGGCAATCCTGATCGGTATTATCCTGATCCCGATCGCAGTGGTGATGACCCTCGTCCTGGCTGCTCCTGCCGATGGGTGCGGTCATCTACGGCATCATCGGAGCGATCCAGGTCAACCAGGGCCAGGATTTCAAATACTGGCTGGTGGGTGACTGGGTGCGCAGCACACTGACGGCAGTAAATCATGTTTCCATCAAAGCCTTTGTCAAATACCTTTTCCTTGACTTCTGCCCGGCTTGCTCTTACAATGCAACCCATAACAATTGAAAACTAATGGCAACAGGGAAGAGACCCCGCGCAGAATGTATATAAAGCGAGGGGCGCCGAAGGTGCAAACCCGGTACTGGCAAGTCCGGATGAAACTCTCAGGCAAAAAGGACCCTGCTGCAACTATCTCTGGAAAGTTCCCTGCGGGAATGACATTCCGTACGGGACACCGACGGGGCAATCCTTCGGCTGTGGCCTGGCTCACTTCGATACCACGTGGTGTCCAGGCTTCTGCCCGGGAGAATCTCTCAGGTCCATAACAGAGGGCGCACATGCTATTCACGTGCGCCCTTTTTGTTTTGCCAAATCAACCTAATATGGAGATGGAAGATGAATATTCCTGCCAATCTGAAATATACCAAAACCGACGAATGGTTCGACCCGGCCACCCGTAAAGCCGGGACTGACCGATTATGCCCAGAGCCAGCTTTCGGATATTGTCTTTGTGGAAATCATCGTGGCGGTTGGCGATACGCTCCAGGCTGGCAAGCCAGATGGCCTCGGTTGAGTCGGTCAAGGCCGCGGCGGAGACGTACGCCCCGGTCAGCGCGAAGGTGGTGGCCATCAACGAGGTTTTGCCGGACAATCCCGAGATATTGAACAGCGACCCATATGGCAAGGGTTGGATGGTCCAGGTTGAAGGCGGGGATGCCTCCGGTCTGATGGACGCGGCCGCCTATACCAAATATTGCGAAGAACGGGCGCATTAACAGTCAACAGTTCCAGCTTTCAGCAGGACAGAAATGTCAACGGCTGAAAGCTGGTTGCAAAGAGGATCATATGACCTATATTCCCCACAGTCCCCAGGAACGGGACGCCATGCTGGACACCATCGGGGTGAAAAGCCTTGAAGATTTGTTCAAGGATGTCCCCAAGAAGCACCGTTTCCCAACCCTGCACCTGCCCCCGGCGCTGACCGAAATGGAAGCCGCCGCAGAACTCGGCGAACTGTCCCTCGGCAACGAAAATGTCCGCACCGACCTGGTCTGCTTCCTCGGTGCGGGAGCCTACAACCATTACATCCCGGCCGCCGTGGATCATATCCTGCGGCGCGGCGAGTTCTACACCGCCTATACTCCCTACCAGCCGGAAATCTCGCAGGGCACGCTGCAAAGCATCTTCGAATACCAGTCGCTCATCGTTGCGTTGACCGGCATGGAGGTCTCGAACGCCTCGCATTATGACGGGGCCACCGCCGTGGCTGAAGCCGTCAACATGGCCAATGCCCAGTTCCGCGGCAAGCGCACGAAAGTTGTCATCTCGCCGGCAGTACATCCGCAATACCGCCAGACCCTGCGCACCTACGTTCAGAATATGCAACTGGAACTTGTTGGCGATGATCCGATCGCCAGTGAACAGTCTCGGACAGTCCGAAGGTTTGATCCCGCTGATCGATGACGAGACGGCGCTGGTGATCGTTCAATACCCGGATTTCTTTGGGCGCATCTTCGATCTAGGCGCATTGATCGAGGCGGCCCATGCCCAGGGCGCCCTGGTCTGCGTGGCCGCCAACCCGATCGCACTGGGCCTGCTCAAAACTCCCGGCGAAATGGGTGCGGATATCGTCGTCGGCGAAGGCCAGCCGCTGGGAATCCCGCTCTCGTACGGCGGGCCGTACCTGGGCTTCTTTACCACCCGCAAGCAGTTCATCCACAAGATGGCCGGACGCCTGGTCGGCGAGACCGTTGACAGCCGCGGCCAGCGTGCCTACGTGCTGACGCTGACCGCCCGTGAACAGCATATCAAGCGCGAACGCGCCACTTCCAACATTTGCACCAACCAGGGCTTGCTGGCGCTGGCTGCCGCCGTGTACCTGAGCCTGCTCGGGCAGACCGGCCTGCGCCAGGTGGCCGAACTTTGTTATTCCAAAGCACATTACGCCGCTGAAAAGATCTCCAAAATCCCGGGCTATTCGTTGTGCTTCGATGCGCCTTTCTTCCACGAGTTCCCGGTCTGCTGCCCGAAGCCGGTGGCAGAGATCAACGCCCATTTGCTCGAACACGGTTTCCTGGGCGGGTATGACCTCGGCCAGGATTACCCGGCGCTCAAGGATAACATGCTGCTCGCCGTCACCGAGATGAATACCAAGGACGAGATCGACGCCCTGGTGGATGTGTTGGCGGAGGTGGCCCATGCCTGAAACACCTGCGGTGCAAACAGTCGAACCGACCATCTACGAACTTTCCTCGCCCGGACGCACCGGCGTCACCTTCCCGGCCCCGGATGTGCCGCGCTTCGAAACCGCCTGCAGACCTGCTCCGCAAGGAACTGCCTCTGCCTGAACTTGCCGAAGCGGATGTTGTTCGCCATTACATGAACCTTGTCGAAATACAACTACAGCGTGGATGGCGGATTCTATCCGCTGGGTTCCTGCACGATGAAGTACAACCCGAAGATCAACGAGGATACCGCCCGCCTGCCCGGATTCGCCTTCACGCATCCGCTCCAGCCTGTGGAAACCGTGCAGGGTAACCTGGTATTGATGTACCAGTTACAGGAATGGCTGAAGGAAATCTCCGGTTTTGCCGCCGTGTCGCTCCAACCCGCCGCCGGCGCCCATGGCGAACTGACCGGCGTGCTGATCATGCGCGCCTATCACAAAGCGCGCGGCGACACCAAGCGTACCAAAATGCTCATCCCCGATTCGGCGCATGGCACCAACCCGGCCTCCTCCTCGATGAGCAACCTGGAAGTGGTGCAGATCCCATCCGATGAACGCGGCAATGTGGACCTGGCTGCGCTAAAGGCCGCCTGTGACGAGACCGCCGTCGGGCTGATGCTGACCAACCCGAACACGCTTGGGCTTTTTGACGAACACATCGAAGAAGTCATCCAGGCCGTCCACGACTGCGGCGGGCTGGTCTATGGAGACGGAGCCAACCTGAACGCCCTGCTGGGGATTGTCCGTCCAGGCGACCTGGGTTTCGACCTGATGCATATCAACCTGCACAAAACCTTTTCCACCCCGCACGGCGGCGGTGGACCAGGCTCGGGTCCGGTGGGCGTCTCGGAGAAATTGGCGGACTTCCTGCCCAGCCCGATCGTTGGGATTGTCGAAGAAGGCCAGGATGACGAGCCGCCGATGTTTGGCTTTATCACGCCTGAAAAGAGCATCGGGCGCGTCAAAGCCTTTCACGGCCAATTCGGTATGTTTGTGCGGGCATACACCTATATCGCCATGCATGGACCGGACGGGCTGCGTCAGATCGCCGAGTATGCCGTCTTGAACGCCAACTATGTCAGGGCGCGCCTGCATAAGGCATACACCGTCCCATTCGATCGAATCTGCATGCATGAGTTCGTGGCGGAAGGCCAGTGGACGGATGCCCCGGGTGTCCGCGCCCTGGATGTGGCCAAGCGGCTGATGGATTACGATTTCCATCCGCCGACCAACTATTTCCCGCTGATCGTCCACGAGGCATTGATGATCGAGCCAACCGAGACCGAGAACAAGGATACGCTGGACGCCTTTGCGGATGCGCTGCTCAAGATTGCCGAGGAAGCGCAGACCCAGCCGGAACTGCTCAAGGAAGCCCCGCATAAGACGCCTTTCGGGCGCATGGACGAGGTCAAGGCGGCACGCGAGTTGGTATTGTGCTGCTGGCTGCCGGAGGATTACGAGAAGAAGTGAAAAGTAAGAAGTAAAAAGTAAAAACGTGCCGCGTACTTTAAAGTGCGCGGCATGTTTGCTGTATAATACGGTCATGCTCGCGCGGATAGATGCCAAAATCGCCCGTCAAGTAAAACGCCGCTTGCTCAGAGTAACTCCGGGCAACCGGCTGGTGGTGTATGGTTCGCGCGCATGCGGAGATGCATCGGCTGATTCCGATCTGCTGATTCCGATCTTGACCTTTACGTTGAAATCCCATCTGTTACACCGGACATGCGCCGAAAAATCAGTGAGCTAACCTGGGAGATCAGCCTGGAGTCGGGCATTGTCATCTCTACTTTGATTTCTACTAAGCAGTTGGCGGAGCAGCCCATCCTGAAGGCGATTAAGACAGATGGTATTGCTGTATGAGTTGAATGAAGTCAAACATCCTTCAGGTTTCACCGTCGCAGGTTGAAGCGGCTTTGCGAGGAATGTTACGTCAATTATTCGGAACCGGCATAAAGCCCGATTAATAAATCTAAATACGACAAATGGCGTAAAAGTGCTAAAATGAGATCGGTTTTTACTGTTAGAATGCTTGTGCTGTAAAGTCTTATCCAAATCCAATTCAACTCATTTTTATTGTTATGATCATTTATTTCTTCACCGGGTTGGCTTTTTGGGGGTTGGGTTTGGCCGCCTATTTGCAGTTCCATCAGGGTAGCGACCTGCCTCTGCGCAAGCATCTGATGTGGCTGGCCGCGTTTGGTTTTGTTTGCGGGGTAACCAGTTGGATTGATATGTTCCTGTCCAGCGGGGGTCCAGAAGAATATATTCGAATATTAAACATCTTGAGGATAATAACCCAGCCTCTCTCAGGCTTGTTCTTACTCAGGTTTGGGTGGGGACTCCTGAGGGATATTCCTTTACCTGCGTGGGCCGTTTTTATTCCGGGGATTCTGATCGTCCCGATTTCATATGCGATTACCTATGCAGCTACATCCTTTATAACGCCATCCCCCATCGAGATACCGATCGAGATATGGTCGCGCTACTTACTCTACCTGCCGGGTAGTATCATGACCGGGATTGGCTTTATGCGGCAGTGGGACATGCAAAGGAAAGAGGGGCTAAATGACGTTGCAAGTCTGATGTTGGGCGCAGGGGCTGCGTTCCTGTTCGAGGCATTTGTAGTCGGCTTGGTCGTTCCGGCCGCTCCATATGGCCCAGCTTCCTATTACAACTATAACCGCAATATCATTAATGCGTTCACGGGAGAACAGTCAGTTCTTTCCACGTCCTATGGCCTGACTGGCTGGTTAGATTATGCGAAAATTTTAGCAGTAACAGGGCTGCCAATCTCTTTCTGGCGAATGGTGTCCGCCTTAACGGTAACATTCTTCGTGGTTAGAGGGTTGGGGGTTTTCGAATCAAATCGAAAAAGGCAGTTTATTGCCTTACAAAAAGAACGCGATCTTGCTCAAGAGAAAGTGATGGAGGCACAAATCTCTGCCAGGAAAACGGCTGAAAGCTGGACAGAGGTTCTAGTCAACATCAACCGCCGAATTATCGAGTTCGAGGATGTCGATAGCATCCTTCTCTATACCATTGAAAGCACGAGAAGATTACTGCGCTCTGATTTTGTCGGACTTGCCCTTTTAAGCCAGGATTCCACTCGATTGGAACTAAAGTGCTTTGCCAGCCAGCAGAAGGTCGAGGTTATTGGCTCTCCCATCATCATTGAAAACCCCTTGATTTTGGAGACAATGAAATCAACCGGAACGTATCGTTCTTCCAGCGATAAATCGTTGGCTAATCTTAAAAATCTATGGTCAGGACATGACCAAACTGTGCGTTCGGTTGCCATTGTCCGCCTGGCTTTAAATAATCATCCAATTGGAGCCCTATGGATTGCGCGCGCAGAGGAAGAGCCTTATTCAGAAACAGAATTGGTCTGGCTGGACTGTATGGCTGATCAAGTTGTCATTGCCATTCAACATGGTTTGATGACTTCCCGCTTACAATCCCTGTCCATTACAGAGGAACGTGGGCGGATCGCGCGCGATATGCATGATGGCTTGGCACAAGTCCTGGGATATTTGAATCTCCAAGTACAGACTTTGGATGCTCTACTCAAACAAGGTAAACAAAAAGCCCTTAAAACTGAATTGGATCAAATGCGTGAAGCAGTACGGATTGCCAATGCCGATGTGCGGGAGGATATCCTGATATTGCGTACGACTTTGGCAGATGAAAAAGACCCAGTCTCGGCAATCGGTGAGTATTTGGAAGAATTCTCTATTCAGACCGGGATTGAAGCGGATTTTGATAATGAGGTCGTAGATGATCTCAACATCTCCTCCATGGCAGAAGTCCAATTGGTTTGTATTCTCCGGGAAGCTTTGGCAAATGTTCGGAAGCACGCGCACGCGAGCCTGGTGAAGGTATCGCTTATGAAAAAGTCACAAGACGAAGGCAAGTATGTTTATTTGCGGATAGTTGATGATGGCGATGGCTTTGTGCCGCGGGATTCAAGTCGCAGTTTTGGTTTAAAAACCATGAAAGAGCGGGCGACGAGTGCCCAGGGAACCTTCGAGGTGCATTCCACCCTGGGATCGGGTACGACGATTGAATGTCTCTTCCCTATCATAGAGCCCGGGAAATTGAAGAAAAGCCAGGCAATATTCTTTCGCGAGGATAGGCTTTCAATTCCCTGAAGCCGGAGAGCAAACATGGTGAATATTCGCGAATGGGCGCTACCTGTATATACGATCTTAATGCAAATGGCTTCGGGAATGTTATTCGTTTTAATGGTGGTCTGTTCCTATAGCGGTTCACGGTTCGGCCTGAAAGTGACGGATCAAGTCACCAAGATCCCGGTGCTTATTATCTTTTTAACTACTATCCTGGCGATGATAGGTGCCCAATTTCATTTGAGTAAACCGTGGATGTCCGTGTTGGCGGTGACCAACTTTCACACCTCGTGGTTGAGTCGTGAGATTATCGGTACGTTGCTCTTTTTCCTGTCCGCCGGGTCTCTGACATTTTTGGAATGGTTCGTGACCGCTCGGGAAAGGGTAAAAACGACGGTTGGCTGGTTCGGGGTTCTCATTGGATCGGCCACGATATATTGTATGGCACGGATATACATCCTGCCCAGTCAGGCCGCCTGGAATTCACCTTTGACGGTCGTGGATTATTTCTTGGGAATGATTTTTCTGGGTGTTTCTGCCATGCTTTCCATTCTTTTATTGGATATGAATTATGCGGAGGTCTGGAAACCGGAGGATCTGGGCAGCCGTCCCAAGATCATTCGGGAGGCATTGCCTTGGCTGGTAGCAATTTCTTGTGTAACCTTTATCGTCATCGCTGTTCTTAACGTTATCCAACTTATATCGCTGCATAATGGAGACCAAGGGGCTCAGATCAGTTACGCTCTGGCACTCGAACTTTACCTCCCCTTGTACGTCATTCGCTTGGGTCTTCCGTTCATCGGAATGATCATTTTGGTCGTCGCCTCGGTCCAGGTAATCCGGAACACGAGAGCCATCGACAAATTAACGATCCTGGTCTATCTATCTTGCATGTTCGTGCTTATCGGGGAGGTTACGGAGAGGTTCTTATTCTACGCGACCCATGTCCGGATAGGGGTATAGGCAATTCACCGAATGGAGTATTCATGCCCATAAGAGTTCTGATCGCCGATGACCACAAACTTTTTCGCCAGGGGCTGATCAGCTTGATGCGAACGCGCGAGGATCTGGTTGAAGTGGTCGGTGAAGCGTCGACAGGAGTGGAAGCCATTCAGCTTGCAGAAAAACTTCAGCCCGACATCATATTGATGGATATCTATATGCCTGAAGTGGATGGCTTGGAGGCCGCTCGGGAGATACGGGGGCGCTTTCCCAACATTGCCATCATCATATTGACTTCTTCTGAAAGAGATGGCCACCTTTACGAAGCAGTCCAGATCGGTGTGGCGGGGTATTTGCTCAAGAGCCTGGATGCAACTGAACTTTTTGATCTATTGACAGGCGTTGGGAATGGCGAGCCCGCCATGACCCGTGCAGTGGCCGGGAAGTTGCTGAAGGCCGTCGCAAATCGCCTGGTTGACGAGGAAAAAGGGGAGCAGGCGCTTACCGAACGCGAACTGTACGTCCTGCGCCTGGTGGCCAGTGGAGCAACCAACTTGGAGATTGCGGAAAAACTCTCGATCTCGACCAACACCGTGAAAAGCCATCTAAAGAATATTTTGGAAAAATTGCAGCTTCAGAACCGGACGCAGGCGGCCACCTACGCCTTGAAGCATGGACTGGTTTTGCCGCGTGAATGATAAAGGACGATAATCACTCTTTTGGGTGAGGTGTTATTGTTCTTTGTAATGATGCAGGGGGGGATGTTTGCATATATCCTTATGATGAACATCGGCATAATCACTGTTCCAATTACTGTTCATTTACTATAAGGAGAGTAAACATTGCATACATTTATAAACCGGGTCCGTTCAAACAAGTTTATTAAGTCTCTGCTCCTTTCGAGCGTATTGAAATTTCACTCTAATCTAATGGAGGAAAAGAATGGCTGAAAAGAATTTCCTCATGAAAGTCCTGACTGAAAATGCCTTGACTCGCCGCAGCTTTCTTAAATGGAGCGCGGTGTTGGGCGGTACGGTTGCAGTATCTGGAGGCTGGCATTACGGCCTCAAGACGGTTGAGCAGGCGGCAACGGTCCCAGGCCCACAGCAAATCCAGACGGTTGGCTGCTACCATAACTGCGGCGGCCGGTGCATTCTCGGGGCAGTCGTGCAAGACGGTACCATCGTTCGTTTGGTGCCGGACCCGAGCACAGAAGAAGACTTGAATCATAACCCGCGTGCCATCCCCTGCCTGAGAGGGCGTTCCCAGATCCGTCGTGTATATGCCCCGGAACGCCTCAAATACCCGATGAAGAGGGTGGGGAAGCGCGGAGAAGGAAATTTTGAACGTATCAGTTGGGAGGAAGCCCTCAACACGGTTGCCGACCAAATGAAACGCATCAAGAGCCAATACGGCAATGAAGCGTTCTATTATCAATATGCTTCAGGATCCAACTGGAATGGCCCAGACGCTGCCACCGCAGTCACCAATTTATTGGCCCTTTTCGGCGGCTATGTCAATATGTACGGTAGCTACAGCGAAGCTGCTTACGGCCAGTCGATCGGATACATCACAGGTGGTTATAGCGGTAACTCAGCGGATGATATTCCCAATGCCAAGCTGGTAGTCTTGATTGGAGATAACTCGGTTGTGACCCATGCAGGCGGGGATAACGCCGGGTATTGGATGATGAAGGCTGCAAACAATGGTACGAAGTTCATTATCATTGATCCAATCATGACGGACACTGTTGTTGCAACTCAAGCCGAGTGGGTTCCGATCCATGGTGGTACTGATGTGGCCTTGCTCTCTGCCATGGCAAATGTGATGGTCAAAGAAAACCTGTACGATAAGGAATTCATGGCCACTCATGCAGTCGGATTTGACGAAGACACCCTGCCGGCAGGAGTCCAGCCAAATAGTTCATGGATGGCCTATATTATGGGCCGCGGTCCTGATGGAATTGAGAAGACACCCGAATGGGCAGCCCCGATTACGGGCATCCCTGCTCTAACCATCGTAAAATTGGCGCGCGAGATTGCCACTACCAAACCCTGTGCGATTTACCAGAACTGGGGTGCTCAACGCCGAGCCTATGGAGAGCAGATCGTCCGAACGATACCAATCATCGCTGCGATGACAGGTAACTTTGGTATCAGCGGAGGAAACTCGGGCAATGTCATGAACGGGGCATATTTCCCCATGGGTGGGATTCCCGCAATTGAAAACCCAATCAAAGCTTCGATCCCATGTTTCATGTGGCCCGACTTTATCACACGTGGAACAGAAATGACCAGTGGCCCCCAGGATCGTATCCAGGGTGCGGATAAACTCTCCGCAAACATGAAGTTCATGTGGAACTATGCTGGGAACATGATTATCAACCAGCATGCCAATATCAACCTCACCTCCAAGATCCTTGAGGATGAGACGAAGTTGGAGTTTATCGTCACCTGTGACGTTGCCATGACGCCCAGTTGCAAGTTCTCTGACATCTTGTTGCCCGAGACGACCGGATTTGAGGCTGATGAGATCATCACTGGGGAAGGTCATGGAATGAAAGGCAACCATGCCTGGGCTCTATTCAATCACCAGGTTATCCAACCCATGTATGAAAGCAAGGGGATCATGTGGATCGCTGGTCAATTGGCAGATCGACTTGGTCTGGGGGACAAGTTCCGCAACGGTCATTTGACCTCGGATGATTGGATGCGTGATATGGTGGCAGTCGCCCAGAAAGCCATCCCGGCGTTCCCATCCCTCGATGATTTCAAGAAAACAGGCATCTACAAAATCAGCGATCCCAATCCGATCATTGCCTTTGCAGATTTCCGTGCTGATCCTGTGGCGCATCCTCTTCAAACGGAAACTGGAAAGATCGAGGTCTACTCACCTTTCCTGGCAAAACAGAATGATCCAAAAGAGATCCCTGCAATCCCCATGTATATCCCAGAATGGGAAGGAGTCAGCGACCCGCTGCGTTCTAAGTACCCGCTACAGATGTCCACCACACACTACGTGGCACGTTCGCATTCCACATTTGAGAACGTGGACTACCTGCGCGAGGCTCACCCTCAGGCAATATGGATTAATACGACGGATGCACAGCCTCGTGGGATAAAGAACGGCGACATCGTCAAGGTGTTCAACGACCGCGGTGAAGTCCATTTGCCTGCTTATGTGACGAACCGGATTCGCCCAGGTCAAACCAATATGCCGCAGGGTGCATGGTATACGCTCGATGCAAACGGTGTGGATATCCGTGGTTGCGGGAACATGCTGACCAACTATCGTCCAACGCCGTTCGCAAAAGGCTGTTCAATGCACACTAACCTGGTTCAGGTCGAGAAGGTATAGGAGATGAACCATGGCTAAACAACTAGCTTTCTACGTAGATATTAACAAATGCACGGGCTGCAAGGCATGCCAGGTGGCCTGTAAGGACAAAAACAAACTGCCGACCGGGATCCGCTGGCGCCGGGTGTTCCAATATGAAGGCGGCGACTGGGTTCCTCAGGAAGGCGAGATGATCCCCAGCAATGTGTATGCCTATGCCGTCTCGTCAGCCTGCAACCACTGTGCCAACCCGGTTTGTCTGCAAGTTTGTCCGGTTGCGGCCATCTCGAAGCGCGACGACGGCATCGTGCTGATCGATCAGAACAAGTGCATTGGCTGTCGGTACTGCTCGTGGGCCTGTCCCTACGGTGCCCCACAGTTCAATTCGGAACTCGGCGAAATGACGAAGTGCAATATGTGCTATGACCTGGTGGATGCAGGCCAAAAGCCGGCGTGTGTGCAGGCTTGCCCATACCGGGCCATGGACTTTGGTCCTCTGGATGAACTGCAGCAGGCACATGGGAACTTCAACGCGCCGGCACCGTTACCGGACCCGAACATCACCCATCCTTCGATAGTCTACACCCCAAACAGTGTAACCAAACCCACAGGCGATACCAGTGGCCACATAATGAACCTGGAGGAGCTCTAATATGAACACACGTGAATGGGCATTACTGGTTTTCACGATCCTAGGTCAGTTGGCCACAGGCTTGTTCCTGGTGCTGTTGATCGTCCGCACCTTTGCCATTCGAAAGGCCGGCCTGGAGCAAGCTCAACAGTGGACAGATGTTCCCCTCTATCTGGCCTTTCCAATCATGGGGCTGGGCCTGTTGGCTGCCTTATTTCACCTGGGTAAATTGGCGCATGTGTTTGGCGCTACACCGAATCTGGCCACCTCGATGATGAGCTGGGAGGTAGTGACTGCGGTCATCTTTTTGATCCTGACCGGCATATATGCATTGCTTCAGTGGCGCAAGATCGCTTCTGAAGGCCTGCGGACGATCTTAGCCTGGGTTACTGCTGTGATCGGCCTGGTGCTGCTCTACTTCATGAGCGTTACCTATATGCTACCCAGCCAACTGGCCTGGGAAACCTTTGCGACACCGGTGAACTTCTACACAACTGCCCTTCTGCTGGGTGTGTTAGGCGCGGCCTGCACACTCCTGGCCAACTATGCCAGAATTCAGAAGGCAGGATCATTGCCTCAAGAGCTGTTGCGAAACACCCTGCAGGGACTTGCCATTGCAGCATTTATCCTGATGGGTGTGGAATTCCTCGTTCTCCCTATCTACATGGCCTATCTTTCAACACAAGGCCCCACAACGATTCAGACGCTCCATATGCAGATCGATACCTATGGTGTTGTATTGGTGATGCGCCTGATCTTGGTCTTTGTCGGGGTAGGCTTGCTTGCCGGATATCTATATCGCAATGCTGGCATGTCTTCCAAGGAAAAGGTACTGGCTAACGTAACCTACATTGCTTTTGTTTTAGTGCTGGCGAGCGAGGTCCTCGGGCGATTTCTCTTTTACGCAACCAACGTTCGGATTGGTGTATAGCGACAGGCTTTCTAAAACATCGAGGGTGGGTTTGAAGCCCACTCTCGATGTTTTCTTGTGACCCTCTTTGCATTCCCGGTTTTGTATTATCCTTTATCATGAGAACCACATTATCAATCTTTCTCTGAGGAGAAGAACGAGTGGAACAATTAAATTTGGGCGAATGGCAGACGGCTTTGATGGGGGAGACATTGGTTTTCAGTTTACTAGGAAAAGCTTTATATGGGGAGCTTGATAAATCCTGGTTGGATACATTGATCCGCGAGGACGTGTTTGCCGAGCCTCCTTTTGGCGCTGAACAAACCGAAGTCGTGCATGGTCTTGAACTACTTCGGCGCTGGACGGCAGAGAATTCGGAACGGCGTTCCTGAGAAGGAACTCGCAAGAATGAAACGAGACCAATTGCATTTGTTCATCGGTACGGACGTTGTATTGGCGCCAGTCTGGGAATCGGTTTATTTCAGCGAGGAACACCTGGTGTTTCAAGAGCAAACTTTGCAGGTGCGGCAGTGGTATTCCCGTTTTGGATTACAAGCAGAGCGAATCAATCGGGAACCGGATGACCATATTGGACTTGAGTTAAGTTTTGTGGCTCATTTAGCCAAGAGGGCGTTGGATGCCATTGATCAAAAGGATGAGCAAGACCTTGAAAAGTTATTGCAGGCCCAGCGCGATTTTTTGACCGAGCATTTATTGTGCTGGGCGCCGGCTTGGGCCAAGCTCGTAAAGGAGCACGCTGAAACGGATTTTTATCGAGGCTTGGCGTACTTTACGCACGGCGCGTTGTTGGCCGCCGCCGACCTTCTAAAGATTGAAAAGCCCAGGGAGGTAAAACTTTGAGCCGGTTTGATGTGTGCGAATATCACCGAACGCACCCGTCCGGAGCCATGCCGCAGGCCGGATTTGAGAGAAGTTCACCAGTGGGCGAGGCGAAGGACCAATGATTATTGATATTGACGAGACTACGCTATCCTCCATCCGAAATCCTGCTTTGCATTCCTACGCCGGGCAGTATGTTCGCATCTATCAGGATTTCATGGGACAAGTTCGTAAGACGGGGATAGAATTCGAGCAGCAGGTTGATATAGAGCAAGTTCGCGAGCGGATTGTCGCTTTGGGAAAAAAAGGCGCAATCGTACGCAATGACGGCAAGAGCCTCTATGTCAATCGAATCTCGTCAGCTTGCCAGGCTTGCCAAACGGCCGCGGGGAGTCAAACATTCTTCATATCGTTGAAATGTCATCGCAATTGTTTTTTCTGCTTCAATCCCAATCAAGAAGAGTATGAGCATTATCGGGAAATTATCCGGGATACCATTGCTGAACTGGATGCGCTACGAGCCAGTGGCGGGCGTATCCAACATTTGGCCCTGACAGGCGGCGAGCCACTGCTTCATAAAGAAGAGGCGATCCAATTCTTCCAGCATGCGCGCCGAATCTTTCCGAATGTTTACCTGCGCCTGTACACTTGCGGCGATCATCTCGAGCGGGATACCTTGCAGCATTTCAAAGAGGCCGGCCTGAATGAGGTCCGTTTTAGCATTCGAATTGAAGACACGGAGAATGCCCAGCGCCACACCTACGACCAGATCGCGCTGGCGCGCGAATACATTCCCAACGTGATGGTAGAAATGCCCGCCTTGCCAGGAACGCTGGATAAGATGAAGTCTGTGCTGGTAGAACTTGATCGCCTGGGTGTGTTCGGGATCAATCTGCTTGAATTTTGTTATCCCTATCATAACTCGGATGTGTATAACAAGCGCGGCTACCGCATCAAGGCCAGACCCTTTCGCATCCTTTACAATTACTGGTACGCGGGCGGATTGCCCGTAGCGGGTAGTGAGACCATTTGCCTGGACCTGGTAGAGTTTGCCCTTCAAAAAGGTCTAAAATTAGGGGTGCATTACTGCTCGCTCGAAAACAAACATACGGGACAAATTTATCAACAAAATAGCGGATTCAAATTGCCCAAGCGCACTTATTTTTCGCCGAAGGACTATTTCATCAAAACTGCCAAGGTTTTCGGCGAAGATATCCCCGCAGTAAAACAGCTCTTCGATAAATCCGGTTACCGCGATTACATCATGAATGAGCAGAACCATTATTTGGAATTCCATGTGAACAAGATCAGAAATCTCAGCAGAATGAATATTGAAGTTGGCATTTCCAGCAGCGTGATCGAATCACGTGACGGCGAACGGGTCTTGCGAGAACTTTAAAGTAGACGTAACAACGCCACAATCATTCCGTCTCTCGAAGGATATATAAGGTGGTGAATTATGTATTGGGCGGAGTAAAGCCTGAAGCCGGCTGCAGGTGGCGCTGCCGGCCAGCGACGCCGGCCTGACATCGCCTTTCAGCGTGTACCTGGGGCAGTAACCTCCCTCATCCTCGTATTCCATTTCGTACTCGTGCCGGAAGAAGGTACGGGCATCCTTTTTTTATTGTCTCTCAGCCAGCCTTCGAGGCATGGTAAACTTATCGCCTGCGTTGAACCCACCCTTGGAAAGGTTTTTTATGTGTGGCATCTTTGGCATCGTCACAGAGAAAGAACAATCCCTCGGCCCGACCCTGATCGATGTGGCAGGGCAATTGTCACAGGCGAGGAGGATTCCCACTTGCGAGCGAATGCAAGCGAGCTGATTGTGCTGCCAAAATTCACTCCGCAGTTTGCACCATTGCTGGCCGTTCTGCCACTGCAGATGCTCTCGTATCAAATGTCGTTGGCGCGCGGTTTTGATCCGGATTTCCCCAGGAATCTTTCCAAGACGTTGACGGTGGACTGAGCCGTTGTTATTTACCCGTTCGCATTCACCCTCTTCCGGGAGCCCTGCCGCTGGTTCAGGCCGGCCTGGAAGGCCAATCCTGCCACGAACAAGAGCACACCGACGACAAAACCCAACAGGCTGGCAAGCTTTAATCCTTCGACGATCAGGATCGCCCCTGCCAGCGATGACAGGATGATCAATGCCCATTCGAAGATGGCATACATCAATACAACCCCTATAATTCCCCCGACGATGATCAAGAGCCAATCCCAGCTTTTCACCTGGGTCCCCAGGTAGGAAACCAGGCGCGATATGATAAAGGCCCCTGCCAGGAAACCTGCCGCACCGATGACAAGCTTCTCGAAGAAATATGCCAGCAGGGCACCCACCAAACCGACTGCCAGGGCAATCAATAAAGCCACCCAATCCGGTTTTATATCCAGGTAGCGGTTTGCCAATTCAAGGCCGGCATAGAAACCCGATGCGGCAACGAAGAACCAAAAGATTTTGCGTCCAAGCGTAAGCAAAAGGGCGCCACCAACGATATTTACCAAGGGCATGGGATTTTCCTCGATTCTGAGATCTTTTAGCGTTCCAAGAGTATCAGCACCCCCGCCGCGATGGCCAGGATTGCCATGATTGTGTCCAACCCCGAAATATTCAAATGAATCAATGGGATCAAGCCCATTACAATAAGCCAAATACCAAGCAAAAGGAAGCCAAGTCTTTTAGTCAATTTCATTTTGACGCTCCTTTACAGGTATATTTATGACATATATCTATTATATTATCAAACTTGCGCGTAGAAATTAATACGAGATAAGAATATTTCCACGCGCCTACCCAATTTTGCTTTCTTACACCATATTTTGCCATTCAAAACGTGTACCCTGCCTACATATGAGCGGTACTAAAGTCATGGGTTATTTTTACTAATAAGGCTTGACTTATCCTATTTAGTCTGCTATGCTTTACCTCTATTGACCCCTCTCGTTCTGTCTTCAGGAAAAAATGTTGTCAAAGATTCTTGCGAAGCAAATATACCTCGGAGATTATGGCTGGCATGTTGGACGCTTCCATTTCTCTTTTGCTGATTATGTTGATCCTGAAAATATCTGCTTCGGTGACCTGATAACGTTCAATGATTTCACCCTGCAGCCGTGTTCTGGGTTCGATACCCATTCCCACCAGGAGATAGAAATTATCTCATATTGTGTGGATGGAGAACTTGTCCATGAGGACAGCTTGGGGAATATTGAAATAATGAGGCGGGGAGACATGCAATATACCTGTGCCGGCTCTGGAATCACCCATAGCGAGAGGAATGGCTCACAGGACAACACTCTCCGATTTATACAAATCTGGATACGGCCCAATGCCGCAGGGCTGTCCCCTTATTATCGGTCCACTCATTATGAACGGTCAGATCGGCTCAACAAATTCCTGCGGATCGCATCTGGAAAACCGTTTGGGGATGGGACCCGGATCAACCAGGATGCGGATATATTTGTCGCTGAGATCGAGACGGGCCGGCAACTTATCATAAGGCAGTCCTCCGATCGACAGATCTATCTGGCGTGTTTGGAAGGTATGCTGGGCGTCAATAATGTTTTCCTGAGAGCCGGTGATGCGATCAAAGTTTGGGAAGAACCGGTACTGACTTTCATGGCTGTGGAAGATTGCCATCTTGTGCATGTCGAAGTACCCAGAACTTAGAAAGGCAAAATAATCATACAGGGAAGAGAATTGGAGTAGATGTAACGCCAAGTGAGGAGCAATGGATTTTTTAGAACAATATGCTGCGTCAGCCAGGTTCAAAGATAAGACAAATCTTCAGTATATAAAGGATTTCATCAAATGGGAGACCGATCTTGGAGAGTTTCCATTCCATCCCCAGGCCTCGGATGATGTAGCCATTCGCACCTACTTGCTGGACTGTCGCATCAGGGGAAGCAATCGGGTAACACTGAGCAGGATTGCTGCCGCATTGGAGCATTTTTACGCCTGGCTCAAAGCCGAGGGGTGGATCGAAGAAAGTCCTTTCAAAAAGTTCAACCTGAAGCGACCTTTCATTAACTTCAAACATATATGGCCGAAACACGATGCCTTCCCGGGCCTGCCGGATGAACGCGAGATCGCGCAGCCTGCGTGCGCTCAACCGCCTGGCGGAGTCCACCAACCTGGCGCCGGATGTACAATCCCTGCTGGATGCCACCCTGGAGACGATGCTGGGGGCGATGTCTCTGAATACTGCCTGGGTCTCTTTCAAGTACGACAATGGCTTGCTCGGCCGGTCCGTGGACCCACCCCCTGCACATGGTTTTGTCCTGGCGGCTGCCCGCAACCTGCCACCCAGCCTGGAGAAGTCCGACCGCTATTACCTGAAACGGCCTCCGGAATGTCATTGCCAGCTATTACTGCGCACGGGTCAACTGAAGCGGGGCGTCAATATAGTCGAGTGCAGCCGTCTGCGAGATGCACTGGAAGGAAAGGAAAGCAATGGCGGCTTGCTGTTCCATGCCAGCGTGCCGATCACTCTAAATAAACAGCCCGTCGGAGTGATGAATTTCGCGGCTGACGAATGGCGATTGCTATCGGCGTCCGATCTACAGTTCCTGACTGCCGGAGCCAAGCAGCTTGGCTCGGCCCTGGAGCGGGCACACCTGTATGACGTCATTCGGATCGAGCATAGCCGCCTGGAGCAGGAGCTGGATATGGCGCGCAAGATGCAGGTCAGCCTGTTCCCGGATGAATTGCCGGAGATTGCCGGTTACAGCCTGGCGGCCTTCTGGCAACCGGCGCGTGAGACTTCGGGGGATTATTACAATGTCTTTAAACTGCCGGAAGGGCGCTGGGGTTTCATCGTCGCTGACGTATGCGGCAAAGGCGCTCCGGCCGCGCTGCGCATGGCTATGACTTACAGCCTGATCCGCGAACGTGTGGAGCAGGAACTTTCGCCATCCGCGTTTACTGGGACAGGTCAATCGGGCCCTGTGCGAACAGGATATGGACATGCAATTCGTTACTTCATTTTATGGGGTCCTGGATCCGGAAAGTTCCGTTTTGAAATATGCCATTGCCGGCCATCCCCCGCCCTTTCTACGCAAAGCTTCCGGCCAGGTTGAGAAACTTATCAAAGGGGGCATGGCTCTGGGGGTGAACCCAGAAGCAATATACGAAGAGATAAGCCTGGCCATGGCACCCGGCGACAGCCTGGTCGCTTTCACGGATGGAGTTACGGATGCCAACAGCCCCTCCAATGAATTGTACGATATGACACAACTAAAAAAAGTCATTGGCTCAGCGCCAGCCCACGCAGAAGATCTATTGAAGCACCTACGAAATACCTTGGTGAATTGGGTTAAAGAGGCACCGAATTACGACGATATTACACTATTAGCATTTGGCCGCAAGCAGTAATTTTATGCTACACTACTCCCAGCCTGATATCATCCGGCTGGGATTTTTTATCTGATATCACGAATACTACAACCTTGAGAGGATCCATGGCAGCCACTGCGCAAGCCTTTAACACAACCGATTTTCGCAGACAATTGGAAAAAGAATTGACCGGGAACATCCTGCCATTCTGGATGAAAGCCAGCGTGGACAGGGTCAATGGCGGCTTTTATGGAGCACTGACCAATGACCTGGAGATCCACAATGAAGTGCCACGTTCCGCGATTTTGTGCGCGCGCATCCTCTGGACGTATGCCACCGCCTACCGGAAGCTGGGAAATAAAGAGTATCTGGAAATGGCCGGCCGGGCATATGATTATCTTACGCGCACCTTTTTGGACCCCGAATATGGCGGCGTGTATTGGACCGTCGACGCCAAAGGCCAGCCTGTCTTCGACCGGAAGCACCATTACGCCCAGGCGTTCGCCATTTATGGCCTATCGGAGTATTACCGGGCCACCGGGACGCCTGAGAGTCTGGCATTGGCCCAAACATTGTTCCAATTGTTGGAAAAGCACGCCTATGACCCGCTCCACGGCGGCTACAGCGAGGGCAGCGGCCGGAAATGGGAAGTCTTGACCGATATGCGTTTAAGCGACCGGGATCTGAATTGCCGCAAATCCATGAATACCATGCTACACGTATTGGAAGCATATACCAATCTACTGCGGGTATGGCCGGATGCCACCCTGAAGGCCCAGCATAGGAAGTTGATCGAAATATTCCAGGAGCAAATCGTCGACCATACAACCGGTCACTTCAAGCTTTTTTTCGACGATACGTGGAATTCGCTGCTGGGGAATATGTCCTACGGACATGATATCGAGGGGAGTTGGCTGCTCGTTGAGGCTGCTGAAGTGCAGGGCGACCAAGCACTGTTGGAGCAGGTCCGTGAGACCGCCATCCGGATTGCCGCAGCCGTATACCAGGACGGGCTGGAACAGGATGGCAGCCTACCCTACGAAGCCGGCCCGCAAGGTCTGGTGGACAGCGATAAGAGCTGGTGGGTACAGGCCGAGGCCATGGTGGGATTCTATAATGCCTACCAACTCTCCGGACAGGCGCGTTTTGCGCTTGCGGCGAAGCAGAGTTGGAACTATATCCAAGATAAAATGGTGGACCGGGTTCACGGGGATTGGATCAAGAAACTCCACCGGGATGGCACACCGGATGCCGGCAGCTACAAAATGGGGCCGTGGGAATGTCCCTACCACCACAGCCGGGCCTGCTTCGAGATGCTCGACCGGCTGGATAAATGACCTTTAGTCTGCTCACGGATTAAAGGGCATCATGGATCCGGGATGCTCCATTGCCTTAATCGCTGATGTATCAGGTTTTTCTTGTTGTAAAGTAAAAACCAAAATTCAACCCTTGACAAACTAACGAACGTTAGTTATTATAGACATAACATACTAACGCTCGTTAGTATTTTTAAGGAGTATCAATGGATACATTGGAACAGCCATCAAATGGAGAGAATCCCCCCGCCTTAACCAAGGAGAAGCCAACCAAACAAAAGCTATTCGAAACGGCCGTGGACTTATTCTCCGGCCGCGGATTTCAGCGGGGTTTCTATTCGGGATATTACCGGCGCAATCGGTATCAAGGAGAGCTCGTTTTACAACCATTTCAAGAGCAAGGACGATTTGATCGAGGCAATCTTCAGTTTTTATCGAACCACGTTTTCGCAAACCATGCCGCCGGCCGAGCGGATCGAAACCATCCTGCTGACCACGGCGCCGGACGAATTCCTCCGCCAGGGAAATGCCCGCTTCATGCAGAATATGGCAACGCCGCTTATCCAGAATATCTGGCGCATTCTCTTCAGCGAACAATTCCGAGACCCGCGCGCCCATGCCATCATCCTGCAGGACATGCTCAAGCTGCCCCTGGACTACGCCGAAACCGTTTTTACAAAAATGATCGAGATGAAATTAATCCGCCCGATGGATCCGAAGATCCTGGCCATCGAATACCAGTATCCGGTCGCCTTCATGGTATCCACCTACCTGATGCTGGATTATGAGAACTCCGAACATTAAAGCATTCCAGAGACAGTTCTCGGACCATATCGATTTCTTCTGGAACATAATCAAAAAGTAGAGAGGCAAAGCAATGACAATGAAAACCGAACTATTCATTCCTTTATCCGGTGGCCGCAAGCTGGCGTACGCCGAATACGGTCTCCCTGACGGGATACCGGTTATCTACTGCCACGGCAATCCGGGCTCGCGCCTGGACCCGGGCATGCTCGACCCGCAGCTTCTGCGCAAGTACCATATCCGCCTTATTTCGCCGGACCGGCCCGGGATGGGATTATCGGATTTCCAAGCGGGACGCAAGATCAGCGACTGGCCATCCGACGTGGTGGCCCTGGCAGATGCCCTCGGCCTGGAGCGCTTTGCCGTGCTGGGTGTTTCCGGCGGCGGACCGTATGCCGAGGTATGCGCATGGAAAATTCCCCAGCGCATTACAGAGGTGGCGGTCGTCAGCGGGGTCGGCCCGTTCGATGCACCTGGCGCCACCCAGGGCATGGGCCAGGGAAAATATTACCTGGGGGCCGCCCGACTGCATCCCCGGCTGGCCGAGGCCTTCCTGGGAATGATGAAGGCCGGCATGAAAAACGCCAAAATGTCCGAATTGCCAGGCATGCCAGCGGCTGACCTGGCAGTACTGGCCAAACCCAGTTTCTCCGAAGCCTTCCAGGCGACTGCTTTCGAATCAACGCACTTGGGTACGCACGGGACAGCCTGGGATGCCTCTCTGGCTGCCCGACCCTGGGACTTTCAATTGGAAGAAATTGCCATGCCGGTTCATTTGTGGCAGGGAGAGGTCGACCGGAATGTGCCACCTGCCATGGCGCGTTTTGTGGCCCGCTCCATCCCGGATTGCCGGGCAAAATTCTATCCCGATGAGGGGCACCTCTCGCTGCTCGAACACCATTTCGAGGAAGTGCTGCAGGTGTTGGCAGGGTGATTATGCAGAGGCCAATACAAAAACTCACCGCGGAGCACGCGGAGAACGCTAAGTTTTATTTATTTAATGAAACAACGCCCTGCGGAAAGACCTGCAGGGCATAATCTTTTGAACGAACGCAATAGGGTGGAAAGGATAATGATAAGGCGGATTTAATTGGGCGGACGCCGTCCACCCCTACAAGACGAATCCAATGAGCGCGCCCACCAGCGCGCAACCCACGTTGACCATATCATTATTCAGCCACCTCCAGCCGCGCAGTTGGACCGTTACCGTGCCGCAAGTATGCAGAGGGTGCTTCTCGGTCTCCTTGTCGCAATGCGGGCAGCGGTAAATGGCCTGGACGGTCGCGCCGAGAAATGAATCAAACAACGAGCCGAGCAAGCCGCCCAGAATGGCGACGCCCGTTACCCCCCAGAAATTCCCCGATGGACCAAGCAGACCGGCCAGGACGGCGATCAATGCCGCCCCGCCGGTGGCTGCCAGGGTTCCAGTGACCGAGATGCCGCCCGAGGTGCCGCGTTCGACCGGTTTCCAGTTCTTGATCAGCCTCGGCATGGATGGGTTCAGCACACCCAGTTCGGTGGCCCAGGTGTCCGCGTTGACGGCCGCCAGCGAAGCTGCAAACGCCATCCAGGTCCAGGAGGCTTGCGGGAAGAAGAAATGCAGTCCGGCGAAGAGGGAGGCAATGCCTCCGTTGGCCAGCACCTGGCCAATGTCGCGCGTTCCGCCTTTGTCAAATTTTTCGTTCAGGGCGGCTTTCCGCCTGGCAAAAGTGCGTGTGAGGGCGCTCGAGGTGATGAAGAAAGCCAGCAGGAGTACCGCCCAACGCCAACCGCCCAGGCCAAAAATGATCGTTCCTTCCAACAAAGCCGCCCACGCCCCCGACCGGCTGAGGCTGCGGGCGCGCCAGGCAGCAAAGGCGATGATGGCAGCGAAGAGGAAACCGAGAATAAGTTGAAGCATTTCTTTACACCACAGACAGAGTGGATGAATTCTATATCAGGCCTCTTGCAAAAGTTAAGTGCATTTGGCGAAACCATTCTTTGTCCGCTAATCTTCGCTGATCCTCACGAATATTTCTAATAATTAGCGAAAATTAGCGTGGATTAGCGGATTGTGAAACCCTTATGCAAGAGGTCTATCCTTTAAGAAGGGGTAATGACGATAAACAACACCGCCGCCAGGAACAACAGGGAAGAAATCACGCCGCTGGCCCAGACGATATACGCCATCGGACGCCGGTCTTCAAGACGATAGATTATCAGTCCGGTCCCCCATCCGAACAGGTAGGAGATAACACTGACAATGGGAAGCAGGATGAGTGTAAGACCCGGAGAGGGCGGGCGCGCCGCACCAGTTGGCAGGAACCCCAGCGAGATATGTCCCAATGAAGGAGCCATCAGGCTGACCCAGGCCAGCAAGCCGATGTTTACGAAAAAACCGGCCAGCCAGAGATAACGCGCCAGCAGGCTATCCCAGGCTTGTGCCACGACGAATGACGGGAAGACCGATCTTGGTTCCGCGGGGGAAAGGCTGCCCATCTCGATGGCCTGCTGGATTTCCTGGAGAAATTCGACCGGGGTCTCCGGTGAAATGGCAAAAATCTGCCGGGAGGTCGCCACCAACAGCAAAGATCGCGCCTCCGAGGCCAGGAATTCTATCGGGCCGAGGTCCGGGTGACGGCGCAAGCCGAGCACCGCTCCAGGCAGGCGGATGAATGGCAAGGGGAAAGGTTTTGCCATGGCCGAAAGCGGGCGCACCCATTCGATGTCCGAAACAGGGATCTGTTCCACGCGCCAGCCCCAGCTAAGGGTCAACTGGTCACGGTCGAGGCTGTAATTGGCGCGTGCCAGGGAGTATAGACGATAGGCCAGGATGGGGATGGGGATAAAGGCCAGTACGGCCAACACTACAAACACCGTGAAGATCAGGCTGATCGGTTGCCGGGACGCCAGCACCGCAAGAACCACGACGATGATGGTAAGTATCAGAATCAATAGAATATGAAGAGTCCGCCCGCGCCGGCGGGGAGGGGCAAAATCGCCGGGTTTCATGGGCTAGGCAAGGCCTGCAGCACAGCCTGGATGGCCCGGCAAACCTGCTCTACCATTCCCTCGGTCATCACGCTGGAGAAGGGGATGGCCAGCCCGCGCTGGCCCAGGTCTTCCGTCACAGGGAAGTCGCCGAGGCGATAGCCAAAGCGTTCCACCATGAAAGGCTGGAGGTGGATGGGGGCGAAATACGGGCGCACCGGGATGCCGCGCGCATCCAGTGCATGCGCCACGGCGCCGCGGTCAATCCCCCTGGCGAACTTCACCACGTATACGAACCACGACATGCGCGTGGTAGACGGTTCGATGACATACAGTTCCACGCCGGGAATCCCGGCCAGGCGCTCGTCATACCACTTCGCCACCTGTTCCCGCTTGACCAGCAACTCCTCGATGCGCTGCATCTGGGTCACGCCCAGCGCAGCCGACATCTCGTCCATGCGGTAGTTATAGCCCAGGTAGGTGTGCTGGAGCCAGGTATCGCCGGGGGCGCGCCCCTGGTTACGCAGGGCGCGCATAAAATTGGCAGCTTTTTCATCATCGGTCACGATGACGCCGCCCTCGCCGGTGGTGATTTGCTTGTTCGGGTAAAAGGCGTAGACGCCGTAATCACCGAGGCGGCCGGCCTTGCGGCCTTTGTATTCCGAGCCAAGCGCCTCGCACGAATCCTCGATTACCACCAGCCCGAACTCGTCGGCAATCCGGCGGAGGGCATCCATATCGGCGGGTTGGCCAAACACATCCACCGCAAGGATAGCCTTCAAGCGCCCGGAGGTGGAGGATGGGAGACGCCTGGGCAGCCATTTCTGGGCTTTTTCGCCACCGGCGGACAGGTCGCGGGCCGCTTCGGCGAGACGGGATATATCCATATTGCCGGTACGCACTTCCGCATCCACAAAGACCGGAACAGCGTTCTCGAACAGGATCACGTTGCTGGAGGATATAAAGGAGAAAGGCGTTGTCAGCACCAGATCGTTGGCTTGGATGCCCGCAGCCCGCACGCACAGATGCAGCCCGGCGGTGCCCGAGTTAACGCCGATGGCATACCTGGCGCCGGTATATTCACAGAAATATTTTTCGAAGGCGGCAATCTGCGGGCCCATGCTTAAATTAGGGCCTTCCAGCACCTTCAAAACGGACTGCAGGTCATCTTCGGGCAGGCCGGCCTGGCGAAGCGCGGCCCGGACGCCTTCCCGGTCGGAATCCGCCAAGTCAGGGGAGGACATGGAAATTTTGGGGGGATCGGATGTACTCAATTTAGCCCTTTGCCAATTCAGGTTTAACCGGATCAATTGTGGGGGAGCTTGCAGTGGGAGTGTCCAGGCCAAGATCGACCGCATCCTCCATGCGGATCTGGCCGCGCAGGAAGGCGCCTTCTTCCGTGGCGAAGGCGGTCGTGACAATATCGCCCCAGACGCGCCCGGTGGAACGGATCTCGACCTTTTGGGCGGCGATATTACCCTTGACGGCCCCGGCCACGATGACACTGGCGGCGCGGACGTTTTCGCAGGTGACTTTGCCGGTCTCGCCGATGACGAGCAGGCCTTTCAAGGCAATCTGGCCCTCGAAGATGCCTTCCACGCGCACGCCGCCGGAGCCGCTGAGGCTGCCCTGCCAGATAACACCCGCGCCGAGCACCGAGGTGATACGTTCGATGGTCTGCAAGGCCGGGGAGGAAGTTGTTTGATCGTTGCGTTTGAACATGTTTTATTTACCAATGCAAATATGCGCCCTATTCTATCATCTTATGGAGAGGGGAGAAGAGAGTAGAGAGTAGAGAACAGAGAGCAGGGGTAAAATTTGCATGTTGGGGATCGGGATAGTTGAGGAGGGAATGAGGGCGACGGGGGAGGCGAAAAAGCCAAAACAACGAACAATTCTGTGAAAAGAACAGAGAGTTCCCCAAAGCGCGGGGACAGGCGAGAGGAGAGACCCTTCGACTTCGCAAAGTACGCTCCGCTCAGGGGGAAAAGACAGTTTCGTGCAGTTCTTGGTCATTTTTTGTGGTTTCGTGAGGGAGGGGACCACGTTTGGGAAGACTATGAAGGCTTGGAGAGCTAGAAAGGCTCCTTGCGCTAGTTCGGGAGGTGGGCGGAGGCGATGACCCTTTTCGTTTGTGCATTTCCCTGCAAAATGCTATACTACAATCAGTGAGTAAACCCAACAGTTTGGGAGCAACCAAGGTATATAAACACAAGGGAGAAACCTATGAGTTACGTCAATGATAATTTAATGCCAAACGAGAAAGTGCTCTTTTCCGCCCGAATCCATCCGGCTATATTTTTGCCTGCTGTAATAACATTTTTGTTTACCATCATAGTTGGTATTTATGCTTTCAGTACAGCGGGACAAGCTGGTTCATCTACTTCATCCCTCTCGGCAATATCCGGTATGTTTTTATGCCTTTCCGGTCTGCTCTTTATCTTTTCGATTGTACTTGGGCTTCAAGGAATCATCGTGATGTTCACAACCGAATTCGCGGTAACCAACCGGCGCGTGATTGCAAAGACCGGGTTTATACGCAGGCATACCCTTGAAATGCTACTGTCCAAAATAGAAAGCGTGGCAGTTAATCAGAATATTCTAGGCAGGGTATTAAATTTCGGGGTTGTGACTGTGACCGGCACGGGGGGTACAAAAGAAAGTTTTCGGGCAATTGGCGAGCCGTTCGTCGTGAGGAAGAAGATAAGCCAAATCATTGAACAATACACACAAGCTTTTTCGCAACAGCAGAGAATGGAAAATCCCGGGATTGACGGGTGAGTAACAAATTGGTTGCCACAATGTAAGAACGTAAATTGGTGTTTCTATGCCATACGAATATCAATTGACTGCGACGATTAAAGACACTGGAGAGACAGTCTCGCTCTCAGGAAGTTTTCGAGAAGATGCTTGGAACTTATTAAATCGGTTTCTTGATTATTCGGATGATTTACTGAATACCAAGTTCGTAAGAATGGGCATGCCGGCTTCGCTAAATATCAAATGGAAGCAAGGATCTGATTGGATATTTTCATCTACCTTGCCTGATTGGGATGAGGTGACGGTTTTTCTTCATAAGTTTCGACCAATTGGGCTTCAATCGGAAGATACGAACTTCAATAAGATTTGTAATATCTTGGCAAAAGAATTGGCACATCCTTATTTTCGGAATATGATTGATGAACAGAGGGAAATATACAATGGCAAAAGAACGCCAACGTTTTTTAAGATACAAATTGACGATGTGATTTTAAATTCTGAAAAGGTTCTAAACGATTGGCTTAATTCCTTTGAATATCATCGCGAGAAAGAAAAACGAAAATTTATTGAAAGTCTTAATGAAATGTTCCCGCTCGATGCATCGAAAGTAATATTTTTAGGTCTCTTATCTGATAAAGTACAGGCAATACGAAATATCGCGATTTTTACTCGTGTCGTAGTTGGAAAGCAGAAGAGCGTAGAAGGTAGAATAAGACTCCAAAGTTAAAAATAGTTCAATTGCTTCCTTACACTTTAAACTCCTCAATGATATGCATCCCTGATCAATATCTCTTACACACTAAATAATCGATCCGTGATTTAGCAGTTGTCATGCTATAACAAGTAAATATTAGGTGTCTGAAAGATTGGGTTACAAAAATGATTACTGGCAAAACCAATAAATATTCTGTTTTCATTTCAAGGTTCTATATTATTGCCGCGACAGTAATTGCTCTCTATGCCATTGCAATAGGGGTTTATAAAGGCATAGCGAGCGGTTCGATATCAGGATCAATCGCCTGGGTCAGCTTTGGAATTGCAGGTGCAGCAATCGTAGTTTTTACCATGTTCGCTACTGATTTCGGGATTAAGGTTTGGGGTGAGTTTATTGACCGACTTATAAAGCTTATTAGAAAGTACCCAACTTTAAGGTTTTGGACTACTTTCCCTGGTGTGCTTTTTTCTCTTCTTGCTGGTATTCTTGTACTAAAATATCCAGGGATTGAACTGTCATTAAGAATATTGATAAGTTTATATCTTATCTTTATTCTTCCTGCCGCAATAATCTCTCTTGGTCGCGATGATTTAGGAAAGGAATACTCAAAGTTAGCTAAAATAATTTCAAGAGAAACTCGAATTCATAATCCTCAAGCCGCTATTCAAAATGCGTTTGCGCATTTTGAAGATCATCTTCTTAAGACATTCCCTGCAGGAACAATGCTATATGGAATTGGATTAATAAATGCGGCATATGATGGGGATAAGAGCAGGCTTACGTATAGTTATGATGGAAAGGACCACACACAACACCTTTATGGATTAATGTCAGGGGCGTATTCAATTTTCCGAAACCCACGCGATCATAAAATCATTGATGATGATGAACAAAAAGCACAGGCGTTAATTTCATTAGTTGAGTTACTTATAGAGTTAGTAGATACTTCAGAAGAACGTGAGATTAAGTAAATAAACTGTTGATCGGACCGGGCGCTTTGCGCCCGGTCGCCGGGGGATGAATCCACCCGGCTGAGGTTACAAAGCCGCCTGAAGACGGCTGGACTTAGATTGCGCGCGGATTAAATTAGAATGCACCGGGCATGAGTCCAAAATCTGGAGATTTTGGACTCCATTTTGGCCTATTTGGGGAAATCGCCCCGAATTTATTATGCAGCGAGGCGAGACCGCGCACATGCATATCCTGTATAATAAATAAAACCTTTGACGAAACCAGGCGGAGAAATATGAAAGCGATTACAGCCAATACGCTCTTTTACGGTGATAACTTGCCAATCCTGCGCGAGCACATCCCGGACGAAAGCATCGACCTGGTGTACCTGGACCCACCGTTCAACTCGAACCGCTCATATAACGTGCTGTTCAAGGAAGAGGGCGGGGCGGAAGCGGAGGCGCAGATCGCGGCCTTCGACGATACCTGGCACTGGAACGCTTCGGCCGAGCGCACCTTCCACGAGTTGATCCAGAATGCGCCGGCCAGCGTGGCGACCATGCTGGGGGCGCTGCGCGAGTTCGTGGGAACCAACCAGATGATGGCTTACCTGGTGATGATGGCGGCGCGGCTGGTGGAACTGCAGCGGGTGCTGAAGCCGACCGGCAGCCTGTACCTGCACTGCGATCCGACTGCCAGCCATTACCTAAAGATATTGTTGGATACAATTTTTGGGGTGGAAAATTATCGGAATGAAATAATCTGGAAGAGAACCTCTGCAAGAAGCGATTCTCACAAATGGAACCATATTCACGATGTGATCTTATTCTACAGTAAATCAGATACCTTTACTTGGAATCGTCAATTTATTCCCTATGATGAACAATATACAGACAAGTTCTATCATTTTGTGGACCCTGAAAGCAAACGTCGATATGCTTCTGATAACTTAACTGCAGATGGTACAAGGAATGGAAGTTCAGGTGCAATCTGGCGAGGAATTGATGTTCGCGCTAAAGGATTACATTGGAAGTACCAGATTGAAAAACTTGAAGAACTAGATAAACAAGGAAAAATAATTTGGCCTAACAAAGAAGGTGGTGTGCCACGGTACAAAAGATATTTGGATGAAATGCCAGGATTGGCTTTACAGTCTATCGTTACAGATATTCTTCCTTTATCGGCTCAATCAACTGAGAACGTCTAGGCTATCCCACCCAGAAACCGCTGGCGCTGCTGGAGCGCATCATCGAAGCCTCCTCCAACCCGGGCGATTGGGTGCTGGACCCGTTCTGCGGTTGCGGCACGGCGGTGGCAGCCGCGCAGAAACTGGGACGCAAATGGATCGGGATCGACATCACCCACCTGTCGATCTCTTTGATGAAGTACCGCCTGAAGGATATGTTCGGCCTGGTCGAGAAGACGGATTACGCCGTGATCGGGGAGCCGGAAGACCTGGAATCGGCGCATGCGCTGGCGCACTCGGACCGCTACCAGTTCCAGTGGTGGGCGCTTTCACTGGTGCAGGCCAAGCCACTGGGCGGGGACGGCGGGAAGGAAGGCAAGAAAGGCAGCGACAAGGGGGTGGACGGTGTGCTCAGCTTCATGGACGAGAAAGACAAATTGCAGCGCGTGCTGGTACAGGTGAAGAGCGGGCACGTGAAGAGCGGGGACGTGCGCGACCTGCGGGGAGTGGTGGAGCGCGAGAAAGCCGCCATGGGCGTGTTTATAAGTCTTGAAGCGCCGAGCAGTGACATGCTGACGGAAGCGGTATCGGCGGGTTACTTTACTTCACGGGCCTGGCAAAAAGATTACCCGCGCATCCAGATATTGACAATCGAAGATTTGCTGGCGGGGAAAGGCATCGAAATGCCGCCGTCGGCGTATGGTACGTTCAAGCAGGCCGGGAAGGTGAGGAAGGAAGATGGGAAGCAGGAGGAATTAGGGATATAAGTACAGGGGAGATGGGAGGATGCTCTTTCCGCCCTATCGGGCATCTCCTCCATTTCCAAGGGGTGATATTCGGAAGCGCCAGGGGATGGACTTCCAGGGTTCCGGGACGGTGTACAGCCCGACACGTGGGCCGGTGATGATATCACTCTCCGCAACCGGCGCTCCGGCTTCGATCCACAGGCCGGAAGCGGGTCGCACAGATCGGCGCCGTTCAGCAGGCCATCGATGCCGAGGGCCTGGGTCAATTTGGCCGGGCCGAGGGTATCGCGACCCTGGCGGCGGGCGGAGATGACCTCCAGCCCCTCCACCGGCTGGATGGCCCGGATCAGCACGGCGGCCGGGAAGCCGTCCGGCTCCGTGACCGCATTCAACATCCAGTGCATGCCATAGGTAAAGTAGACGTAGGCATATCCGGGCGGGCCGTACATGACGGCATTGCGGCGGGTCCGGCCGGCTTTGGCATGGCAGCCCAGGTCGTCTTCGCCGATGTAGGCCTCGGTTTCGATGATGATGCCGCTGAGCCGGACGCCCTCCAGGAGGCGCACCAGGCGCATCCCGAGCAGTGCACGCGCAACGGTCAGGGTGGGGCGGGCGTAGAATTCAGGCGGCAGGAGGAGGATTGCATGGAGAAAAGATTAACACGAAGGACACGAAGACAAACGGTAAGATTCGGAGATGAACGGGGATAAAAGGTCTTGCTTGCACAGTGCGCAGGCACATGTGGGCTCTCGTGCTCATGGAATATCTGTCCGGATCAGGGCAGGATTTCAATTGAAAGCCGGTTTTGCGGTTTATCAGGCAAACGACTTTGTTCATCTCCGGTCAATTTTGATTGCCAAACGCCCGTTAATCAGTAGTCCGGGGGCCAGTTCTTTGGTGACCTTGTAACGGGCATCCCTTTGCAAGGTCAGGCGCAGGCCTTCTTCCAGCCGGATGGCGGGTTTGTAATTGAGCTTTTGCTCGGCCAGGCTCAGGTCGGCGCACAGGCGTGAAACGCCGGCGGAGGTCTGGGCATTGTAGACCACATTGGCCTGGCTGCCGGTCACGTCCAGCATCAGTTTTGTCAGGCCGCGCAGGCTGGTTTCCACCCCGGAACCGACATTGATGACCAGCCCATTGACATTCGGCGCAGTGGCCGCAGCCACCATGGCACAGACCACGTCATCCACATAGACATAATCGCGCGTCTGGTTGCCATCCCCATGGACGACCAGCGTGCCGCCGCGGGTGGCCTGGCGCAGGAAGTAAGGCACCACCGGCGGATGCGAGGCGGGGATATGCTGCCCGGGGCCGTAGGCATTGAAAATACGCAGGGAAACCGTCTCGATGCCCCACAACTTGCCGATGGTGGAGACGTAGTATTCCGCGGCCAGCTTGCTGACGGCGTAGGGCGAACGCGGGCGCGGCGTCTGCCCCTCGGTCAGCGGCTGGATATCCTGCTCGCCATAGATGGCCCCGGAGGAGGCCAGCACCACGCGGCGGATGCCCACATCCCGCAGGGCCTCCATCAGGCTGACGGTCCCGCCCACGTTGGCGGTGTTGTATTCGCGCGGGTACAGGATCGACTCGGGCACGGAGATGCGCGCGGCCAGGTGGTAGACACAATCCACTTCCTGGAGCAGAGTCCACAATTTGGGGCGGTCGTTCACATCCCCGCGGGTGAAATGGACATCCGGGTCCAGCACCTGCGGATCGCCGGTGGAGAGATCATCCAGGCCACGCACCTGGTGGCCTTCACGGGCAAGCTGGTTGGCGAGATGCGAACCGAGGAATCCGGCCGCGCCGGTGATGAGAAAATTCATAATGGAATTATACCCTCACCAGGAAATAGTACCGGGGGGAAATAACCCTTCTCCGCAAAAGAATTCCCTGGTATGGCACATAAAAACCCGCCTCTGACAAGAAGCGGGCTGTGGCATTACTTTTTCAGGCTCTTTTGGGCAAACTCGGCCCCCCGGCTGAGCGCCTCCACGTTCTTGGGCAGCAAATTTTTGTGGCGGCCCGGCATGTGGTTGTTCAAGGCGGTTTCCAGGTCCGCCAGGGTGAGCACGTTCATGCAGGCCAGCAGCGCGCCGATCGCAACCATGTTCGCCAGGCGCGGATTGCCAATCTCTTCGGCAATTTCATTGCAGGGGATGGCCACCGTGGTGATATCCGTGCGCATGGCGGGGCGGTCCACCATCGAGGCATTGATGACCAGCGCGCCGCCGGGCTTGACCATCGGTTCGTACTTGTCCAGGGAGGGCAGGTTCATGACCAGGGCGGCATCCGGATTTTTTACCACCGGCGAACCGATTTCCTCGTCGGCAATGACGACCGTGCAGTTGGCCGTGCCGCCGCGCATTTCCGGACCGTAGGAGGGGATCCAGGTGACTTCCTTGCCAGAGTCCATGGCCGCATAGGACATGATCTGACCGGCAAACATGATGCCCTGTCCGCCAAAACCGGAAAGAATGATCTCAGTTTGCATGGGTGTCTCCCTATATCTTCGCTGCCGTAATGGCCGGGGCAACCTTGTAATCGCCCAGTGGATAGTACGGGAGCATATGCTCTTCCAGCCAGGTCAGCGATTCGACCGGGGTCAGGTTCCAGTTGGACGGGCAGGTGGAGAGCAGTTCGACCAGCGAGAAGCCCAGGCCGCGCACCTGCGTTTCAAAGGCGGTGCGGATGGCCTTCTTGGCCTTGCGGATATTGGTCGGGTCATGCAGGCTGCGCCGGACGATGTAGCCGGCGCCATCCAGCGTGGCCAGCATCTCGGCCATGCGGATGGGGTAGCCCTGCAGCTCCACATCCCGGCCATTGGGCGAGGAGGTGGTCTTCTGCCCGGGCAGGGTGGTGGGAGCCATCTGGCCGCCGGTCATGCCGAAGTTGGCGTTGTTGATGAAGATGACCGTGATGTTCTCGCCACGGGCGGCGGCATGGATGATCTCGCCCGTGCCGATGGAGGCCAGGTCGCCATCGCCCTGGTAGGTAAAGACGATCCGGTCCGGCAGGACGCGTTTGATGCCGGTGGCCATGGCGGGGGCGCGGCCATGCGGGGCTTCCACGAAGTCGGTCGCAAAATAGTTATAGGCGAAGACCGCGCAGCCCACCGGCGCCACGCCGATGGTGCGGCCGGTCAAATCCATCTCATCCAGCACTTCGGCGATCAAACGATGGGCCGTGCCATGGGTACAACCCGGGACAGTAATGGGTGGGGGTATCGGTAAAAGACTTGGGGACGTTCGTAAACCAGGTTTTCAGGAGTCATTGTAGCCATATCTACCTCTATTTCTTCACCACAGCATCCATGCGCTGCAACCAGACTTTGGCCGGGTCATCCACCATTTTGGGAGTCTCCCGGGCAACGCGCTGGATCTCGGCCAGGATTTCATCCGGGAACGGCACCACGCCGCCCAGGCGTCCGTAGAATTCGATCGGCGTGCGCCCGTTGACGGCCAGGCGGACATCCTCGAGCATCTGGCCGGAGTTCATCTCGACCACCAATAATGTCTTTGGCCTGCGAGGCCAGTTCGGCCACACGTGCATACGGGATAGGGAGCAACCGTCACCGGCCGGAACAGGCCCACCTTGATGCCCTGCTCGCGGGCGGCCCGGACTGCCGAAAGCGCCACCCGGCCGGCCGTCCCGAAACCAACCACGACCATTTCGGCATCCTCCAGGAAGTATTCCTTGTAGCGGATTTCGTTTTCCTGGACCTCCTGCCAGCGCTTGAGCAGGCGGATATTGGTCTTCTCCTCATCGTTCGGTTCCAGGTAGATCGAGGTAAGGACATGCCGCTGGCGGTCCATTGGCACCGGTGGTGGCCCAGGGGAATTCCCTGCGCTTGACCTCGCGCATGGCCGGCAGTTCGACCGGTTCCATCATCTGGCCGATCGAGCCATCCAGCAGGAGGCAGGCGATGGTGAGGTATTTCTCCGCCAGGTCGAAGGCCAGCGGCAGCAGGTCCACCGCTTCCTGGACCGAGGCGGGCGCCAGCACGATGGGATGGTAATCGCCATGCCCGCCGCCCTTGCAGATCTGGTTGTAGTCGCCCTGCGAGGGGGCAATGTTGCCCAGGCCCGGTCCGCCGCGCATCACGTTGACCAGCACCATCGGGATTTCCGTGCCGGCGATGTAGGACAGGCCCTCCTGCATCAGGCTGATGCCGGGGCTGGAGGAGGAGGTCATTACGCGCGCGCCGGTGCAGGCCGCGCCGTAGACCATGTTGATCGCGCCCAGTTCCGCTTCAGCCTGGACAAAGGCCCGGCCAAGTTCCGGCATGCGGCGTGACAGCCATTCCAGGATTTCATTCTGCGGAGTGATCGGATAGCCGAAATAGGCCTCCAGTCCGATCCGGACGGCGGCCTCGGCAATGGCCTGGTTGCCTTCCCAGAGTTCACGCGCCATATCAACCTCCCGCCGCGGCAGCCTGGGCGGCAGATTTGGTCACCTCGCGGTAGACCGTGATGGCCGCATCCGGGCAGACGATGGCACAGATGGCACACCCGGTGCAGCCATCTTTGAAGACTTGCGCCGGGTGGTAGCCTTTGGACGTCAGGCGCTCTTTGTCGAGCGCCATGACTTGCGGGGGGCAGGCTGCGATGCATAACTCACAACCTTTACAGTAGAGATCGTTGACTTCAATCCAACCTTTTGCAGGCATCGATTGGGTCTCCTTGTTGAGAAATTGGACAATTCTCGCCTAGATGGTACTATCTAATTAGATTATGCTGTTGTCTGACAAAGGCGGGTAGTGCCATGCGTCATCATTCGGGAATACAAAAATCCTATCCGTATTATTAAACACAAAGTTGGAGTGAATCCGTGCGAAGAGTCCAAAATTTGGAGATTTTGGACTCCGGAGTGGATTTTAAGGGACCTTGCCTACAATTTTAATAATATGAAACCAAATTCCCCCGCGGATTAGACAATTTATGCAAGAAGCAGTAGAGTGAAAGTGGGATGTTCGTTCCATGAAGAGGGTGCATGGTCGATACCACCCTTCCATACCAAGATTGTCTCAGAAATATTGAATTTGATTGGGTTGCCGATGCTATAATTAGGCAGGAGCAAAAGATGGTCTCTATAACCAGTGCACGTATCCCCATCCATGGTCGCCAGATATCCGGACTTTGTCGCCGGTATCATGTCCGCAGGTTGGCGCTATTTGGCTCAGTTCTACGCGACGATTTTCGTCCCGATAGTGATGTAGATGTGCTGGTTGCATTTGAACCGGAAGCTCATGTCGGCTTTGTAACTCTTTCGCGCATGCAACGTGAATTGTCTGAGTTATTCCAACGGCCTGTCGACTTGGTGCCCATGGACGGGCTCAAACCAATCATCCGTGAGTCAGTGCTGTCAAGCGCACAGGATGTCTATGCGGCCTGAACAACTCTACATCACCGATATCCTTGAGGCCGCTCGTGCCATCGCAGTGTTTTGCAAGGATGCCCGCTTCGATCAGTTTGAAGGGAACGATATGCTGCGCAGCGCCGTTTTGCAGAAGCTGATTGTGATTGGTGAAGCAGCAGCCCATCTACCAGATAAGTTCTGTTTGCAAAATCCGAAAATTCCGTGGGTGGACATGATTAACTTTCGCAACTTCGCCGTGCACGAATACTTTTCTGTGAACTGGCGAATTGTTTGGGATACAGCCATTGAGGATATTCCGCCCATTGAAAAACAAATTGCGAAATTGCTCGAGAAATTCTAAGTATCCCGAGCAGAAATATGCTGTTTTCCTGGCAATGGACAGCATGCAAGTTCACGGCAAATTGAACGTGCAAGGCCCCCTGAACTTGCGGCAGGGCATCACCAACATGGCCGAGTCCTTCAGCCCAATCACGGAGGCCGCCGCCACGCTCAATGTCAACTCAGCGCTCATCCTCAAGCAGGAGGCAGCGCTGATCGCCGCTCATCCCATCTGCTTCTTACTGAGGTTTGAATAATTGAGGTCATATAAAGAGCTATTTTCAAGAAAACTCACAGCCTGCCAGGCAAGCTGCCAATCGTTTGGTGGAGTTTCTTGTACGCGCTACGCCATTCCATATCTTTCAAGACCGCCTTTTGCCGGAATCGATGTGACAACACGACTCTCTTGAGTCCAAATTATGGCTTTTTCGCAATGTCTCTCCCAGTGTCCGTGGTACTTCTACCTGGACGCTAGTAGAGACATTCATCCTGCAACATGTTTTCTGGTCGAGATCGCTACGGCTGAACAAGGGCGCTGATACACACTCTGAATTTATTCTTTCCCAGACCCTGGACAACTAGGACTAAAGGAACAGCGCTATTCGCCCTGAACGATCCCTGCACAATCTGCCCGGCGGTCATTTGACCACTCCACACTACAATGCCCTGCCTCGGATCATGGGTTGGAAAGTTTTGGGATAACGTAACAGAAACCGGAGCTCTTTCAATCCACCATAGGCTCGTATGCTGTAGGCGATAGGTGTAAGTTCGGCCAGCACTCAGAGGTTGAAGGGAAACAACGTTAGAGTTCGTCGGCCAGGCAATGCAAACCTCCTGATTGCTGCTTGCTTGAGCATTTGCGAAGGGGATAGCGAAGCTGGCCATTATGATGCCAACTGCCAAGATGTAAAACAGAACTTTGACATGGAATTTTTTATTCATAACGTTTTACTCCTTTTCTATAAAAATTTTTTGTCGTTTTGGCGAATATTTACGTCTGCACTATTTATACAACTTTCCATCTTGTTTTTCTTAACCGCCTAGTTGCGGTTTCATTACTATTTTATTAACGAGTTTGTTAGAGAAGTCCAGGGGTTCTTAAAGATAACGCAAGTTATAACTCACGTTAAAGATACTTTTGGCGAACCTGGAAGAAGGAGTAAGATAAAGGGGAGGATGCAGATATGTGTCTTAAGATACAACCACCGTGGCTGATGACGGAAGAAATAGGGCGGGTAGGGAAAATGTTTCTGGAAGAGAAGAACACTTATCGTCTGATAAGTGATAGATTATTCGTAAAGCTGAACGAATAAGAATATGCGGATCTATATTCAACAGAAGGGAGGCCAGGTTTTTATGCCTTCAAGTGGGGAGATTTTTCCAAATGCGATTGCCAGTCAAGAACATATACCATGCCAGATATTTCAGCAGTACAATTACACAAAACTATTGTCTGCTTCAGGGTCTGCTCACTCGATGGGATGGTCCTCCAATGGAAGGCAAAATTCTTGTAGTGGATGACGAAGAGGGGATCAGGAATTCCTTGGGCGAATACTTAACTCGCCAGGGTTTCACCGCGTTGATGGCTGAAGATGGGGGTAAAGCATTGGAAGAAATCAGGACGAAAAAACCGGATATCATAGTATTGGATGTACAACTTCCCTCCATGGATGGCTGGGAGATATGCAAAAAAATCCGCCAGGAAACAGGTCATTCCATTGGGATCATTATGATTTCCGGCATCCGAAAGGAGACGGTGGACAAGGTCGTCGGATTGGAGCTGGGCGCGGACGTGTATATCACCAAGCCATTTGAACGAAGTGAGTTAGGCGCTCAGGTTAAGGCGCTGTTGCGGCGGATACAATCACAAAAACAGCTCGCGCAGGACCGCTGGCTCACTATAGACGATCGCTTTCGCATCAATTTTGAACGGCGTATGGTTGAGGTGGGTAGTATAGAAATTCATATTACCAAATTGGAATTTGATTTGCTTCAGTATCTTGCAGAACGGCAAGGCCGACCGGTTGGTCGTTCCGAATTGATGGATAAAGTCTGGGGGTATGATGAAGGAGTCTCAGAAGCAGCTGTCAATGTTCGCGATAACTAAACTAAGGGCAAAGATTGAAGCGGATCCGGCACATCCTCGCTATATCAAATCTGTACAAGGCATCGGTTACCGATTTGATGGATAAGAGGAGGACGTGATGCCATTGCTAAATTCATCGATGGTGATAACAATCTACACACCTTTTGCTATCTTGGCATTAGCTGTTGTTGGCGGTTTGGCAGCCTTTGCGCTCCAGCGGAATTTCCGCAAAACCAAAACGCTAATGCGCCGGATGGAAGAGCAAAATGCCGAGATTGATGCACTAAAAACGCAAAAGTTCTCTGAAACTTCGCGGCAGGCATATCTAGAATTTATGTATAACATTTCTCATGATGTTTCCAATCCTCTCCAGAGTATTCAAATCAATTTGGAAAACATGGTAGATTGCTCTCCGGAAGAAATTGGCCGATGGAAACAATATTATGAAATCATCAATCAAGAGATAAAGCGACTATCTATGCTTACGGAGAACCTGCGCCTATTATCCCACTTGGAACATAAAGGGGAAGCAATCGAACGCGAACCAGTAAACCTGAAAAGTGTAGTTGAAGATGTCATTATGTTCCAAGCCGAAAGGGCCTCAAAAAAGAATGTTAGATTAAAGTACCAGGGGCCAAGTCGCCCTGCCAAGGTGTTCGGCAACCAGGATTATTTATACCGGTTGATCATCAACCTGATTGACAACAGTGTAAAGTATTCCAAGGATTCTGGTGGAAAAATCATTATTAAACTTGCCGAGAGAGACAATTTTTTGCAAATAACAATATCTGATGATGGGATTGGGATTCCGCAAGAAGATTTGCCTTTCGTTTTTGAAACTGCTTATCGTTCAAAAAACAAGGAAAGTATTTCCCGTCCCGGAAGTGGCCTTGGATTGGCAATCGTAAAACACATCGTAAATCAGCATGAGGGTCAAGTACGAATTGATAGTGTACTTGGAGAGGGAACAACAGTAACCATCGATTTGCCAGTTTACAACCCCGCCGGTCAAGAATAATAGCGTATTCCCCAAATAGCCCATCTCTTGTTTTGAGAGATTATATGCTCTTTCAGAGATTAGCAAGTGAATAGAAATAAAATAGAAATCGACTGGTTAAGAAACATAAACAGGAAAGTGATATGCTTTTCACTAACGAAGAGGACATCGCGTAATTGGCAATATCGAATCCGGAGGTACGCGTGTACAAGAAATTGACATTCGTTATTGCTTTAAATTTTAATAATAACTAGTCTAATAATAATATTCAAGGGATATATATCGGTTACTTTTGTAACCCATGGGGATCAAGACAATATAGTTAATCTAAGTTTAGAAACGCCAACCAGTTTGGCTATAACTGTGAATGTTCATCCTAGTTCAATTGGACAGGATGGAACCATCACAGTATCATGGAAAAATCTATATGTGACTGGGAAATATTGGATACGCCTACATCCTGCTGGTACAGACGATAGTACATATATTTCCAAGATACCAATTCCAACTACAGCAAATTCTGGCTCACTAGTCGTGCGTGCTCCGACAATTTCAGGTCGATGTGACTTTCTGCTATTTCGGGATGGAATAAAAGTCGCTACCAGTGATACGTTTGATGTGAACAACCCATCGGCTCCTTTGTTAGCAGTTGCTACTACATTAGCGCCTACTATCAACGTCATACCTACATCAATTGTTGTGAGCATAAGCGCTACCCCTACATTAGGCAAGATGCAATCTCCTGTCCCATCAGCAGGCTGGCAAGACAATTTTAAATCATACGCGCTGGGCTCATGGCCATCACCATGGATACCCGATGGTGATGCCACTGATTTCACGGATAATTATATTGATGGAACTGTATCGTCTGAAGGAAGTCGATCCTTTCACTTGTATGGCATCGTTGGCGGGTGTTGGGCAGCCATCGCTAATCATCCCTTGCTAATCTCCGCGCCTTTTACGATCTCTGTAGATGTGAGGAACGGTACAGAAAACTTGAGCGGATGCCATCCCCAGCGCGGTGAGTTTGGAATTCAGAATGGCCCATCTTGGACCAATTATAGCGAGCGGGCTTTTGTTTCCTTCTTCCTCCCTTAGTTAATCTTACATTCGACCATGATTTATCCAGTTGGGCAATCAACACAATTTGTTGCGAGCCAGCCGGGGCAACTACATCCATGCCAATGTGGAGCAATGAATTTGGAGGAAGCATGAAAGTCACCGTATCTGGAGGGGAAGGGTACGCTTCCTTATCACAAACCTTACAAGAAACAATATTGAAAGGCTCATTAATCAGGTTGCATATTAAGCGGACAGCCGGGCGCGGCGGAGTGGGCTTGGAATTCTTCCAAAACCCACGGGATTGGAATCAATCTAACATCAGTCGGGATGAGCTACACCAAGTTGGTGGGAACGCTGGCGAATATCTATTAGAATGGAAAACTACACAAGATATTCCAGCCGGATGGCAGGCCGTTTTATTTATGAATGTGTGGCCTGGCACTATTACTTATTGGGCAGATTATATTGAAATAATTCCTCCGCCCGACTAACTACTGAGGTTTGAATAATTGATGTCATATAAAGAGCTATTTTCAAGAAAGCTCACAGCCTGCCAGGCAAGCTGCCAATCGTTTGGTGGAGTTTCTTGTACGCGCTACGCCATTCCATATTCTCGTGCAAAGCTCGGTCATATTATGAGGCGCAAAATTGGCAGTGTATTCGTTGATCTGGGTCCAAATGAACTCGACCGGGTTAAGTTCTGGGGCACAGATCGGAAAGTGATAAACATGCAAGCGCGGATTCTGCGCAATGAATTCTTGAACAAGACGTCGTTTGTGGGTGGGATGGTTGTCCTAAACCAACACGATTTTGCCCGGGATCGTTCGCAACAGTTGCTCCAAAAAAGCGATCACCTGTTCACCACACAGGCTATGCCGATAAGAGCGGATAGCCAGTTTAATCTTGCAGCCATCTGGGCTGACCGGAAGGGCACCCAACAAGTTCAGCCGTTGATGGTGCGCCAGGCTGGTGCGGATGATCGGCGTATGTCCACGCGGCGCCCAACTCCGCTTGAGCGGAGAAACCAAAGAGAAGCCGCTTTCATCTTCAAGCACCAGCGTAACCAGCAGCTCACGCCACTTTTTTTATCCTTGGCCAGACCCGCCGCTTCCAGGAAACAATCGTCTCCTCGTCGCTTTGGATCGCCAAGCGCTGCGGTTTCTGGCTGCTCCAGTCCATTCGGTCCATCTGGTGCCAAACACCACTGGGAAAATAGCGAATTCCAAACAGTTCCCAAATCAGGTGACCAATCCGCTCCAGAGTCCAATAATCTTCTGCATACCCATGAGCATATGCTCCATGGAGCAACTCCTGCTCCAATTTCTGAACCTGCTCTCCCGTCAGGCGATTGGGCCGTCCTGGCGGGCGTTCGCTCTTCTTCTGCGGGCTTTTCTTTCGTTGCTGGTACCGATAGACGCTGCGAATAGTGACGCCAATGATTTCAGCTACTTCTTTCGTAGGTTTCCCTTTGTTCAGCAGGTCAAGTGCCCGCTTTCGTCTTTCATCAAAATGTCGCTTGTTCTTCCTTTTTGTTCCCATATGCCTATTATGGCATATTTATCGCAACAAGTGACTCTGTTTATTCAAAAATCAGTAGGCGAGGTGACTCCGCAGCAACTGAAATCGAAATCCGGGGTGCGGTGGGCGTGATCCTGTTCTGAAAGGCCAACCGGGGATTGAATTTAATTTTCATATAGCGTATATTGATAGCAGTGATAAGGCGAAAGGTTGGATCACAGGGACAGCAAATCAATTATCCATCCGTTTTTTCGTTCCAAAGAAAAGGAGCCTCTTATGGATCAACAGACGCATTCCTGGATCGCCATTCGAGCGATCGCCTTGCTGGAAGAGAAAAATGAAACCCCGAACCTGGTCCGTCTCCTGAAGCCGCATGCCCGCCAGGCTTCCGTGGGGGCGTGGATCCCCGACGACAAGTACGTTAAAGATGGCGGGTGCAGAACAGACTGCCACGTTCTCAAAATGGCCGTCTACACGGGCGACCAGAAAGGCCGCTTCATAGTCCCAAAAAACGCCCTGATAAAACAGGTCGGCCAAAGCCGCAAGATGGCCGGCTTCCTGCAAGAGGATGCTTCCCTGGAGGCCGGTTGGTGGGCAATGCCTTTCAAGGGCGACGCCACACCCGGGCAGCATCTTCCAAACCGCGTCATGGCCCTGAGCACCATGCTGAAGGATCTACTCCTCATGGGAGACGATGAAATCGATGCTTTGATCTCGCGAAAGAATGACTATATGGGATTCATCGATGCCGAGGCCCGCACCCATTCGGAGGCCGCCGCATTGTACTTCTTCATGTTGAGCCATTTCGCCGCCGATTCCTGCATGCCGTGTCACTGCGACGCCAGGAAGCTATCCAGTTACTCCGGCGGCGAGCTGCATCATCTGTTGGAGGGTCACTGGTCGGACAGCGTGGGGAATGGGTTTGAAAAGAATACCCTCTCGAAAACCGCCATAACTGACGACCAGCTTTTGCAGCAAGCCAGGGGTGTCGATGCCCGGTTCGGCCTCCATTTCGACGATCCCAACCCGCTCCCGGACCTCCTGCCCAACCACGACGAATGGCTGGAAGCGATGTTCGTGTGCCGGGCTTCGTTCGCCATGGCAAGCATCATCGCCCCATATAAGGACTATCCTTATGATAATTCCGGACCCCAAGCCAAATATAATGCGCTATTGGGCAATGGCAACGCCGCGCTCCTACAGAAAGTAGACCAGGTTGTGCTGCATGACGCCATCTGGAATACCGCCATCTTTTGGAAGCATGTCTGGAACACCATCGAGGAATGACCGGCCCTCAAGCGCGAGGCAGTGCTGGTCAACTCTCAGCACATCCGCTTCCTGAGCGAGTTTATGCCGCCGACGCTGCCAGAGGAAAAGCAATAAGGGAAGGTAACGATTTACATTTTATGCTAAACTAGCCGTATGGATACTCGCTTTGTTAGTTTACGCACCAAGGTCGAACCACCGTTGAGACCATACGCCCGGCGGATTTCCGTCTTCGGTTCGTACGCACGCGGCGAGTCGACTTCGCAAAGCGATGTGGATCTGCTGGTGGCGCTCAAGCCATCCGAAAAACGGCCGCCGCTTGGCCTGTTTGAAGTAATCCGGCTGGAAAAGGAACTTGAAAAAAAACTGGGCTGCGCGGTGGATTTGGTTACTGAGGATGGACTCAGCCCGCGCCTCAAGTCGAATGTCGAAAAAGACAGGGTGATTTTGTATGAAGAAGTTTGACGACACCCCTGTCATCATCGATGCCATCCGTACCCCCATCGGCGCGCTTGGCGGCGCGCTGGCGGCCGTCCGCCCGGACGACCTGGCCGCGCACGTGCTGAAAGCCATCCTGGAGCGCAACCACCTGGACCCGGCGCTGGTGGAGGAAGTCTACCTGGGCTGCGCCAACCAGGCCGGGGAGGATAACCGCAACGTGGCGCGCATGGCGCTGCTGCTGGCGGGACTGCCCGTCAGCGTGGCCGGGGTGACGGTCAACCGGCTGTGCGCCTCCGGGCTGAACGCCGTCAACCAGGCGGCGCGCGCCATCCGGGCCGGCGAAGGGGAGGTGTTCATCGCCGGGGGCGTGGAGTCGATGAGCCGGGCGCCCTACTCGCTGCCCAAGGCCGAGAGCGGCTTCCCCTTCGGCAACCTGACCGCCTACGACACCGCCCTGGGCTGGCGCTATCCCAACCCGAAGATGCAGGAACGCTACGGCACCGAATCCATGGGCGAGACGGCCGAGAACATCGCGGCGGAACGCCCGCACATCACCCGCCAGATGCAGGATGCATTCGCCCTGCGCTCGCACCAGCGCGCCATCGCGGCGATCGATTCCGGCAAATTCGCCGAGGAGATCCTGCCGGTGCTTATCCCGCAGCGCAAGGGTGACCCGAAAGTGGTGGATACGGATGAACGCCCACGCCGGGATACTTCGCTGGAAAGCCTGGCGAAGCTGAAACCGGCCTTCCGCAAGGACGGCGGGACGCGTCACGGCTGGCAACTCTTCCGGGCTGAACGACGGGGCGGCCGCCCTGCTGGTGATGAGCGAGGAAAAGGCCAAAGCATTGGGATTGAAGCCGCTGGCCCGCATCGTCTCGCCTGCGCGGCGGCCGGGGTGGCGCCGCGCATCATGGGCATGGGGCCGGTGCCGGCTACGCAGAAAGCCCTGCAGCGCGCCGGACTGCAGGTGAAAGACATCGGCCTGGTCGAACTGAACGAAGCCTTCGCCGTCCAATCCCTGGCCGTGATCGAAGAGTTGGGACTGGACCCGGAGATCGTCAACGTCAACGGCGGGGCGATCGCCCTGGGGCACCCGCTGGGCTGCTCGGGGGCGCGCATCCTGACCACGCTGCTGCACGAGATGCGGCAGGCGCGGGCAACGTTCGATATGGCCTGGCGACCCTGTGCGTGGGCGTCGGCCAGGGCGAGGCCACCATCGTTGAATGGCTGGGGTGAGCCGGCCGCGCAGGAACATTTCCCCTGCCAGGTCCGTCTACAGGAGGCCGCCTCAAACTGCGCGGCCATTCCTGTTTATGAGGAGAATTGTATGCAGCCCGGATCCAAATCCCTTTTAACTATCGTGCTCTTCCTTTTCCTTTTCTCAGCCTGCAGCCCGCTCCCGCCAACCACGCCCCTCCCCATCACTCCATCCAGCACCGCTACGGAGACCCCTTTACCGGCGACGGAAGCCCCCGCTCCACTGCTCGCCGGCCTGCGAATGCTCGATGCGAGCAACGGCTGGGGCTGGTCGACAGCCGACCAACTGCTGCGTACCGCAGACGGCGGCCAAACCTGGATCGACCGCACCCCCGCAGGGTACCAAATTTCCCCATTCGGTGGCAGCTTCCTGGACTCGCAGACCGCCTGGCTGCCGGTCTTCCTGCAGGACGGCAACCGCTCCGGCCTGCTGCATACCAGCGATGGCGGACAAACCTGGGCGGAATATCCGCAGGGGCCCGCCTCCGGCCTGCACTTCACAGATGCTTTGCACGGCTGGGCAGTATCCGCCGGTGTGGGCGCAGGCAATATCTACTTTTCCCTGTCCCAAACCGGCGACGGCGGAAAAACCTGGACGCCCATCCCTGTCAAGTCGCCCAACCAGGAGCCCGGGCTGCCGCCTGGCACGGTGCATCTGTGCAATATTTGCAGCGACACCTTTTATTATGACCCCACGCGCATGGTCATCGGCTACGGGGATATGGCCACCATGCAGCCCGGTGGCGCCGTGCGATTGAATATCTCCTTCGACCTCGGCAAAACCTGGCAGAAACAAAACCTGCTGCTCCCGCAAGGGGAAAGCGACGCGCTGGTTGCTCCCGACCCGCCAACCTTTTTCGGCGGGCAGGCTGGTCTCCTGCCAGTCCATCTCGCCAAGATGAATAAAGACGGCTCCACCGTCTACCAGCGCATGGCCTTCTATGCCACGCAAGATGGCGGCGCCACCTGGACCCTGCTCCCCGGCATCCTGGATTCTGTCCGGATGTATACACCGATCCAGGTCATCTCCACCCGGGATATCCTGATAGCATGCAACAATGGCCTGTGCGCCAGCCACGACGGCGCGCACACTTGGCAGACGCTGGCTTCCAATCTCGACTTCGCCCAGACGGACACCCGTTCGGTTGCGGCCCTCGACTTCATCGACGCCAGCACCGGCTGGGCAATTGTCCAGGAGGGCGAGATATTTCAGCTCTACCAGACCACCGACGGAGGCGTCACCTGGAACCGGTTGACTCCCAGGCTGGTTGCATCAGCCCCGGTCACGGTCAGCGTCGATACGAGCATCCCGACGCCAACGCTGGTCCCCACCCCTACGCCCGAGTCAAGCCCCACGCCGGAGGTCGCTTTCGACCCGCAGGCGAATGCCGACCGGGTGCGCTTCGCTCCCTATGCCACCTGGGTGGAGATAACCGGCGGCATTTCGGCGGGCATACCGAAACGTTTCGTCCTGGCGGCCATGCAAGGACAGGTCATGAGTGTCTCGGTCCCCCAGGGCCCGGCTTTCCCGGTCCAGGTGGCCGGGGCTGATAAAAAGACCTTGAGCGACTCGCAGCATCCCCGCCCCTTCTGGCGCGGCGTCCTGCCCACCACCCAGGACTATTTCGTTACCGTGGACTTGCAGGTGAGCGGCCCGTTCTCTTTGCGTATCGCCATCAACCCGCCGGGACAGGCGACCCAGAATTTCACTTTTTATGATCCCCAATATTACGTCGCCCTCGGTTACACCGACGAGTTCGCACCGACCAATGTTCAGGTCCCGGCGGCCAGCACCAAAGGCGCTCCCCTATTGACGCTCGCTTTCATTGATCCATCCTTTTACCAGCCCACCACCAACTTGAACGAAGCCTACCTGCTGCTGACCGCATCCGCAGATCCGACCATCGTTTCCACCTGTACACGGCCCTCCGCCCCGGTCAACGAGAGCGTGACTGGCCAGGAGACCGTCGGCGGCTACACTTTCACCCGGAGCGAGTCGACCGGCGCAGCGGCTGGCAATATCTACGACCAAATTTCCTACCGCACTGTCTGGCAGGACAAGTGCTTCGAGGTAATCTACCTGATCCATTCCACGAATATCGGTAACTATCCGCCAGGAACGGTGGTCGAATTCGACAGAAATGCGCTGCTGCAAAAGTTTGCGGCTGTGCTGGGCACATTCATTGCAAAATAGGCGCATGTGGACTGGCAGCCAGACATGTGGCTATATCCGCTATAATTGAACCGGAGATGAAGCATGGCATACTATGACCTTCCGCTCGAACAACTCAAGACCTATCTTCCGACACGGACGGAAGAGGCCGACTTCGACCGCTTCTGGCAGGCCAGCCTGGCCGAAGCCCGCCAGACCCCGATGGAAGCCCGCTTCGAGCCGGTGCAGACCGGCCTGACAGCGCAGGATTTCTTCGACGTGACCTACCCCGGCTTCGGCGGACAGCCCATCAAGGGCTGGCTGGTGCTGCCGCACCAGCGCTCTGGGAAACTGCCCTGCGTGGTCGAGTTCATCGGCTACAACGGCGGGCGCAGCTTCCCGACCGACTGGCTGCTGTGGGCCAGCGCCGGATACGCCCATTTCATCATGGATACGCGCGGCCAGGGCTCCACCTGGAGCCACGGCGACACGCCCGACCTGGCTCCCGAAGGTACCGGTCCGCACGCCCCGGGTTTCCTGACCATGGGCATCCTCGACCCGGCCAGACACTACTACCGGCGCGTATTTACCGATGCAGTCCGGGCCATCGAAGCCGCCCGCAGCCACCCGGAAGTGGACGCAGCCCACATCGCGGTGACCGGCGGCAGCCAGGGCGGCGGGATCACCCTGGCAGCAGCCGGGCTCGACCCGAGCGTCGAAGCCGTCATGCCGGACGTGCCGTTCCTGTGCCATTACCGCCGGGCCAGCGAGATCACCGATTCGCAGCCCTACCAGGAGATCGTCCAGTACTGCCACACCCACCGCGACCAGATCGAGACGGTCTTCCGAACCCTGTCCTATTTCGATGGGGTCAACCTGGCGCGCACGGGCGCACGGCCAGGCGCTCTTCTCGGTCGGCCTGATGGACCCGATCTGCCCGCCCTCGACCGTCTTCGCGGCCTACAACCATTATGGCGGCCCGAAGGAAATCCGCATGTATCCCTACAACCAGCACGAAGGCGGCGGGAGCTTCCAGACGGTCGAGAAGCTCAAATTCCTAAAGGATATATGGAAATAAAACGCTGGCAGCAGCGCGGCTAAGTGTGGCGACCCTTGGAACAAAGAAGTTCATCCGCGAATTCACGCTAATCTTCACTAAAAAACAAAGACGTTCACCACGTTTAAGCGTTGTGGTACCAAAACGCTTGCGCCGGGAACTTTCCTGGTGCTATTTTCGTTCAAGTAGGGTGCCTGCTCCTTCCCCCTGTCTGGCATTGGGATGCAGGCTTACAATGCTGCAAGTTAACATTATCCGTATTCCACAAAGGAGTCCTTTATGCATTCCTCGCAACTTCAAGATCCGGCTGGGCGGACTGGCAATCCTGCTTTCCGTACTGGCCTGCAGCACGGTCGCTCCGGCCACTCCGGCTGCCCCTATTTCCACGGCCATCCCGGTTCCTACAAACACCCCGTTCGCGCCGGTCGCCGCCGACACTGCCTCCGCAAACCCGGCGACCGCAGCACCGTCCGTCCCGGCTGCCACGGATACCGCCACGGCGATCCCGGCAACCGCCGCCCCGACCGTTCCGCCTCTGCCGGTCATCGCCTCTCCAGCCATCCTGACCCTGGACATGCTGGACGCCAATAATGGCTGGGCATTGACCGATACGGGGGTGGTGCGCACCACGGACGGCGGCACCACCTGGTACAACGCCACGCCGGCCGGCCTGAACGGCACCCCGGCCAGCCCGTTCTTCCTGAACGCCAGCACCGGCTGGCTGGCCGCGGGCGCAGGGCGACCCGACCACCGGCACGCTCTACCATACCAGCGACGGCGGGGCCACCTGGAGCACCACGACAGTTCCGTTTGGGGGCGGTTCGCTGCATTTCATCGATGCCATGAACGGCTGGGACATGGTCGGATTGAATGCCGGCATGAGCCACGAAGCCGTGGCGATCTTCCGCACCAGCGACGGCGGAGCCACCTGGTCGCGCATCCTCGTCGACGACCCGAGCGTGGCCGGCTCCACCGACAGCCTGCCGCTGGTGGGCGACAAGAACGGCATCACCGCCCTGGATGCCACCCATGCCTGGGTGACCGGGTCGCAGCCCTCCAGCGATTTTATTTACATTTATGCCTCCCAGGATGGCGGGGCCACCTGGGCGCACCAGAACCTCGCCATACCGGCCGCTTACAGCGGGGCCATGACGGGCGCCAGCCTGCCAGTCTTCTTCGGCAGCAACGAGGCCGTCCTGCCGGTGCTGCTGTTCGCCAACAACAACGGCACGGACTTCTACGTCAGCCATGATGGCGGCCAGACCTGGTCAGCCACCACGCCGGTCGCCCAGGGCGGATTCCTGGCCGCCGCATCCGCCAGCGATTTCTTCGTTTGGGATGGCAGCGCGCCGCTGAACGTCAGCCATGACGCCGGCGCCAGCTGGTCGACGGTCACGCCGAACGTGAACATCAAGGACAACATGGTTTCCATGCAGTTCGTAAACGCCACCACCGGCTGGGCGCTCACGAGCGACGTCAACAGCCATCGCATGCTCTATAAAACCGTGGATGGCGGCGCCACCTGGACGGTCCTGATCCCCTGAAGCATACCGGCCGCGGAAACCCTGTGAACCATAGAACCAGCCCGGCCTGTACTGCCTGCGCAAGCCCTGCACCGTACGCAGGACGGTGTACCGCAGGTACTCGTGGTGCTTATGCTGACCCTGGCAGCCTGTTCCGCCCAGGCCGGCCCGGCCATGCCGTCCCTGCCTGCACTAACCGCCGCTCCGGCCAGCGCCAGCCCTGTACCGGCCATCCCCGGCACGCTCGTTCCAACCGCCACCGATACTCCCGCCCCACCGAACCTGCCGGCGGCCGCCTCCCCGGCGCTGGCCCGGATCGATTTCCAGGATGAAAATAATGGTTGGGGCATCGCCGTCAATGACAATGGCGCCGTGCTGCGCACGGTCGACGGCGGCAGCACCTGGTTGAATGCCACCCCAGCCGGGGATCGGCGCCATCGGCCTCTCCGCCACCCTGACCGTCCTGGATAGCAACACCGCCTGGGTGCTGGTGCCCGGCTCGGATTTCTTCTCCGGCATGCTCTACCGCACCAGCGATGGCGGGATCACCTGGAGTTCAAACACGGTGCCCGTTCGGAGGCGCCTTTCTGCAATTCCTGGATGCCAGCCACGGGCGTGCCCTGGCAGAGCGGGGAGCCAGTGCAGGGTCAGAAGCCGTCGAACTGTTCCAGACCTCCGATGGCGGCGCCAGCTGGGTCAGCGTCTTCCATGACGACCCAAGCCTGCCCGGTTCCTCCGACAGCCTGCCCTTGAGCGGCATCAAGAACGGCATGACCTTTCTGGACGCCCAGACCGGCTGGGTGACGGGTTCCATTTCGGAAAATGGAGATGTCTACCTGTATGTCACCCACGACGGGGGCGCTTCCTGGTCACAGCAGAGCCTGCCTCTGCCGGCAGGGTACCAGACTTACCAGTACATGCCGCAAGCACCGGTCTTCTTCGGAAAGGACGGCTTCCTGCCGCTGACGATTTACCTGCCGGACACGACCGTGCTCACGTTCTATACCACCCATGACGGCGGCAGCACCTGGAGCGGCGATCCGACCGATACCAATAAAGTCATCCAGCCGGGCCTGCCCGCTTTTGCCGACGCTCTGCACGCTTGGTGCTGGGATGGCGGCACGAACCTATACAGCACCAGCGACGGCGCCCAAACCTGGAGCAGCGCCACCACCAGCCTGAACTTGAGCGGAAACCTGTCCCAGCTGGAATTCGTCCCTGGCCGGGCCGGCCATTTTACCGGCTGGGCGCTCACGCGCCTGGATGACGCCGGGCACAGCCAGCTTTACCGCACCACCGACGGCCTTAACTGGACGTCGTTACTCCCCTGAACCAGAAGGAAACCATCGTGAAACATAAGATCATCCTGCCCTTCCTTGCCCTGGCGCTAGCCGTCATGGCCTGCTAATTTCCAATCCGCCGCGCCCGCACCGGCCAGCCCGAGCGCAGTACCAGTCATGGCTACGTCCATGCCGACCGGGCCCACCGCCGCAAGCATACCGGCCACCTCCGTGCCGGGAGGCCTGACGCTGGACATGCTAAGAAACGGCACCTACCGCGCCCCGGTGTACGACCGCACCATCACGCTGGTGAACGGAGCTTACTCCGGAGGCTCCAGTACAGACACTTATTCCGTCCAGATGCTGGATATGGTCGCTTTCGGCGATCTGAACGGCGATGGTGTGGGTGATGCTGCCATCCTCCTGGTCGAAAACGGCGGCGGGAGTGGCCAGTTCGAGTCGCTCGTCGCCGTGCTCGATGCGGGCGGCGCAGCCTCCCAGGCCGGCCAGGCCCAACTCGGCGACCGGGTACAGGTCAGCTCGATGACGATCAACTCCGGCACGCTCGCGCTGGATATGCTGGTACAGGGGCCCAACGATCCCATGTGCTGCCCGTCCCTACCGGAAACGCAATCCTACCGGATGGTGGGGAATGCGCTCTGGTTGACCCGTCTGACCTCGCGCACCCCGGATGCCCACGAACGCTCCATCAGTATCAATTCACCCGCCGATAACGCCACGGTAACCAATCCCTTCACGGTCAGCGGCAGCGTGACCATCGCCCCCTTCGAGAATACGCTGGCCTACCGGGTGTCCCTGCCGGATGGGACAAAGGTCAACGAGTCTCCGGTGATGGTGGATTCAGGCGGGATCGCGGGAGGGCCGGGAACATTTTCCCAAACTGTGGACCTGAGCAATGCGGGCATCAGCGGCCCGGTCATCCTGCAGTTCCTGGACCTGAGCGCGGCGGATGGCACCACCCTGGCGCTGGGTTCGGTAGTGCTGACTATTCATTGACGTAGGAGACAACCATGAAAACAGCCCTGATCCTGATCGACATCCAGAACGACTATTTTCCCGGCGGCAAAGGGGAACTGGAAAACCCGCTCGAAGCGGCGCGGCAGGCCCGCAAACTGCTGGACTTCTTCCGCCTGCAGAAGTGGCCGACCGTCCACATCCAGCACGTGGCAACCCGTCCAGGCGCGACCACCTTCCTGCCGGACACGGACGGCGTGAGAATACACGAATCCATTACACCGCTGGCCGGCGAGACCGTCATCGTCAAGCATTTCCCCAACTCCTTCCGCGAGACGGGCCTGCTGGAGCATTTGCAGGGATTGAACATCGAGCGCCTGGTCATTTGCGGCATGATGACAGCACATGTGCGTGGATGCCACCACGCGTGCCGCAGCCGACTTCGGATACCCCGTGCTGCTGGCGGCGGATGCCTGCGCCACGCGCGGCCTGGTCTACGGCGAGACGGAAGTCCCCGCAGTATAGTCCACGCAGCCTTCCTGGCTGCGCTCAAATCCTATGGGCAGGTGCTGAAAACGGCAGAAATATTGGAACAGCTCAAAGGATAATCCCTGCTTGATGCAGCAGGCTTCATTTGGTCTTCGCCTGGACTCTGGCGAGAAACCGGGCCTGATCGACGACGACGCGTTCGTGGCCGGCTTCCCCGATCAGTTCGAGCGCGTCCCAGGCCTGTATCCTGAAAACCAGCTTGCGGCCTTCCACGCCGGTCAGCTCCGCCCGGGCGCGCACCTGCATCCCCACCGGCGTGGCGGCCAGGTGGCGCACGTCGATGCGCCCACCGACCGTCGTCTGGCCGGGCGACAGGTGCCCTGTCAAGGCTGTTACCGCGGCGCTTTCCATCAGGCCGACCAGTGCCGGGGTTGAGAAGACGGGCACCAGGCCACTGCCCCATTGGGAGGCGGTATCGGCGTCTGTGACAATGTGTTCGAGTTCGGCGGTCAATCCGGGGGCGAGTTCGTCCATGCAAAATACCTCGAGATGGAATTTGGATCATTTCCTTGTATTATATCTCCAGATTGCCCTGACCATTCCGGGGCATCTGTGGCACAATAGGGCCATGACCACCACCACCCTTGACCCTGAAAAGCAAAAAGAAGCCAAACAATACGCCGGCATCCGGCGGCGCTTGTGGCTGCTGGAGACTCTTGCCAGCGCAATCTACTTGTTGGCCTGGTGCTTCTTCGGCTGGGCAAAATCACTGGCCGGTTGGCTGAAGACCTTCACAACCAACGACTGGCTGCTCGTGCTCGGTTTCATCATCATCTTCGGCGGCATCGCAGCCCTGCTCGAACTGCCGCTGGGCTATTGCTCCGGTTTCGTCCTGCCCAAGCGTTTCGACCAGTCCACCCAGGATTTCAAAGGCTGGGTGGTGGACCAGTTGAAGGGCCTGCTCGTCAGTGCACCGCTGGGACTGGTCGTCATCGAACTGGTCTACCTGGCCCTGCGGCTCACCGGCGGGTGGTGGTGGTTGTGGACGGGCGCCGGCATGTTGGTCTTTAATGTGATCCTGTCCAACCTGACGCCCATCCTGATCATGCCGCTTTTCAATAAATTTGTCCCGCTGGGCGATGAGCACGCCGAACTGGCCGAACGCCTGATGAAACTGGCCGAGCGCGCCCACACGAAGGTGCGTGGCGTATACAAGTTCGACATGTCCAGGCGGACGAAGTCCGCCAATGCGGCCCTGACGGGGATCGGCAACACCCGCCGCATCGTGCTGGGCGATACCCTGATCAACGAGTTCTCGCCGGATGAAATCGAAACCGTGCTGGCCCACGAACTGGGGCATCAGGTCCACAAAGACATCCCCATCCTGATGGCTTTTGGAACGGTCATGACCCTGGGCGGGCTATTCCTGGCCTCCCTGGCGTTGAACTGGGCGGCCAGCTATTTCGGCTTTGCCGGCCCGGCCGATATCGCCGGCCTGCCGGCGCTGGGCCTGGTGCTGGGTGCGTTCGGGTTGGTCACGCAACCGGTTGACAACGCCATCTCGCGCTGGCGCGAGCACATGGCAGATGAATATGCCATCCAGAGCACCGGAAAACCCTGGGCTTTTGCCTCCGCTTTCGTCCGCCTGGCGAACCAGAACCTGGGCGAAGTGGACCCGGAGAAGTGGGTGGTGTTCATGTTCTACGACCACCCGCCGCTGGGTGAGCGCATCCAGATGGCTTCTGACGCGCCGGGGAATTGAATCAGGGAAATCGCGATTGAAGAAAGAGTTGATTTCTCGTAAGTATCTCATCAACGCATTTCCACTTTGCCAAGAGATCCGATCATGAGGAAATGGGAAATTGGGGCCGTAGTCGCACTGGGTATCCTGGTCTCACTCGTGTATTATTACCCCATTCTTAATTCAGGCAATAATCTAGGCATCCAGGACTGGGACCAGAATTTTGCATGGACAGAAGCCACCAGAGTATCCCTGCTTGATTTTCATCAATTCCCGCTTTGGAATCCGTACAAATGCGGCGGTACCGCCCAGTTTGCCAACCCACAGATACCCGTAATATCGATCCAAACGGTATTCGCACTGCTACTCGGGACGGTCAGGGGGATCAAGTTCAGCATATTTTTTCATGGCCTGATCGGTTTTATCGGCTTTTATTTCCTTGCGCGACAATACAAGTTGTCACGGTTGGGCAGCCTGCTGGCGTCCGTCATTTTTTCCTTCAGTGGGATAACGGGTTCGTTCCTTTCGACGGGGATGGTAGCTTTTACCAGTTTTGCGTACACGCCTTATATTTTGTTATGTTTCAACAAGAGCCTGGATAAAGGGAAATGGAAATGGGGAATGCTTGGTGGAGCCATTTTTGCTTTAAGCTTCTATTTTGGATATCATATCCCGTTACTCCTGGGTGTGTATATCCTGGTATACACCATTATTACCAGCATTATGAGACGGACTTTTACTCCGTTCAAAGCGTTTATTATTCTGTCCAGCACTGCGGCATTCATCATGCTTCCCAAGCTGATCCTGTCAGTTCAATTGCTCCTGGCATTCCCGCGGTTGATGAGCGATACTTCCGGCTACAGCCTCCAGAATTTCTTTTATTTTCTCTTATCCCAAAAACAGAATTTGTTCAATGAAATGAATGTGCAAGGCTATTACTACGACATCGATGAGAACTCACTTTATGTCGGATTACTCTCTTTTGTCCTGTTCCTTATCTTTTTTATTAAAAATAAAAAAGGCATTAAGAATAATCTTGTTCTCCTTTTCAGCATGCTTATCATTTTGTGGATCATGCTTGGTAGCGCTATTTATCCTTCGCCCTATTCATTAATGAGACATTTGCCGGTTTTTTCCTCATTTCGGGTGGCACAGCGGTTCAGGTTCGATTTCATCATCCCATTTGCCCTTTTGATCGGTCTCGGATTGGACAATGGGCTCCGGCTGCTTCAAAAATATAAACTGGCCATACCTTTGGCGGTAATATGCATCCTGGTTATTTATATTGACCTGACCGTATTTTCTTCAACAAATTTCTTTACAAAAACGTTGATCATAAAGAACCCCGAATCACAACTTACCCGCGCAAGTACTTTTATCCAGACGGATGTAAATGGCCCTGATTTCGAGATTCAGAGGACGATCCAATTACCGGGTCAATTCCTTGACTCAAAAACTTTTACGCCCTGGTCGTATGAATACCTTGAAATTCAACAAAATAATGGGGTTCTCAAATGCTATGATTCAATAACCAGTAAAGTAAATGCCAATGGGATTGAAGATGCAAAATACCAAGGCGAATATTATCTATTGAACCCGGTTGAGGGTGCCAGCGTAGAGAACACGTTTTGGAGCCCAAATAAGCTTGTTTATAAGATCACCGATGGTGAAAAAGCGGCTAACAATACCCTGATCGTTAACCAGAACTATTTCCCGGGGTGGATAGTAAGGATAAATAACGAACCATGCAAAAGGGCAACATACCACAACGGTTTGCTGGCAAGCGAGCTTGGTGCCGGGGCTGATAATGTTACTTTTGAATTTAACCCGTTCCTACGCTGGTTTCTCTGCAGAAATTGAAGATGAAAGAACCTGTGTAAATCAACCAGATTATTGCTATAATTGCAACTTCGGAAATTAATATTTAATTATGAAGTCGATTTCTCGTAAGTATCTCATCAACGCATTTCCACTTTGCCAAGAGATCCGATCATGAGGAAATGGGAAATTGGGGTCGTAGTCGCACTGGGTATCCTGGTCTCACTCGTGTATTATTACCCCATTCTTGATTCAGGCAATAATCTAGGCATCCAGGACTGGGATTCAAATTTTGCATGGACAGAAGCCACCAGAGTATCCCTGCTTGATTTTCATCAATTCCCGCTTTGGAATCCGTACAAATGCGGCGGTACCGCCCAGTTTGCCAACCCACAGATACCCGTAATATCGATCCAAACGGTATTCGCACTGCTACTCGGGACGGTCAGGGGGATCAAGTTCAGCATATTTTTTCATGGCCTGATCGGTTTTATCGGCTTTTATTTCCTTGCGCGACAATACAAGTTGTCACGGTTGGGCAGCCTGCTGGCGTCCGTCATTTTTTCCTTCAGTGGGATAACGGGTTCGTTCCTTTCGACGGGGATGGTAGCTTTTACCAGTTTTGCGTACACGCCTTATATTTTGTTATGTTTCAACAAGAGCCTGGATAAAGGGAAATGGAAATGGGGAATGCTTGGTGGAGCCATTTTTGCTTTAAGCTTCTATTTTGGATATCAAATCTCGTTGCTCCTGGGTGTGTATATCCTGGTATACACCATTATTACCAGCATTGTGCGACGGACTTTTACTCCGTTCAAAGCGTTTATTATTCTGTCCAGCACTGCGGCATTCATCATGCTTCCCAAGCTGATCCTGTCATTGCAATTACTCAAGGTGTTTCCCCGGCTCAAGAATGATGTATCGGGTTACAGGATCCACGAATTTTTCTATTTCCTTCTTTCCCAAAAACAGAATCTTTTCCGTGAAATGGACATACAAGGATTCTATTACGCCGTTGATGAAATTTCGCTTTATGTCGGGATACTCTCTTTTGTTTTGTTCCTACTATTTTTCATTAAGAACATAAAAGGTATCAAGAATTACCTTTCTCTCCTGCTGACCCTGCTCGTTTTTTTCTGGCTAATGCTTGGCAACCTCCATTACCCATCCCTGTATGCAGTGATTAAACAATTACCAGTATTCACCTCGTTTCGGGTGGCGGAACGGTTCAGGTTCGATTTCATCATCCCGTTTGCCCTTTTGATCGGTCTCGGATTGGACAATGGGCTCCGGCTGCTTCAAAAATATAAACTGGCCATACCTTTGGCGGTAATATGCATCCTGGTTATTTATATTGACCTGACCGTATTTTCTTCAACAAATTTCTTTACAAAAACGTTGATCATAAAGAACCCCGAATTACAACTTACCCGCGCAAGCACTTTTTTTCAGACGGGCAGCAGGGACCCCGGTTTTGCGATGCAAAGAACGATCCAGTTGCCAGGAGAATTCGTTTACTCACATATATTTATGCCATGGTCAAATGAATATATTGCGATCGAACAAAACAAGGGAGTTATCAACTGCTATGATTCAATGACAGGCGCGGAAAATGCCATAGGAATCGAAGATAAAAAATACCAGGGTGAGTTTTATTTATCAAACCCGGTTGAGGGTGCCAGCGTAGAAAACACATATTGGAGCCCAAATGAGCTTGTTTTTAAGATCACCAATGTGGAAAAGATAGCTGACGACACCCTTGTCGTTAATCAGAACTATTTCCCGGGGTGGATCGTGAAAACGAATGACAAATCCTGTAAGAGGGCCATATCCTACCACAGCTTGCTGGCAACCGGGCTTGATCCTGGGACTGATAGTGTTACTTTTGAATTTAACCCGTTCCTACGCTGGTTCGTCTGCAGAAATTGAAGACGAAATTCCAGGGAGACATTTAACCGGCGCAGCCTGCTCATTCCCGGCTGCGCTTTACATTTCCCGAAGCGATCGGTAGATGGGGCGAAAATCTCACATGCATTTAAGCAAAATTTGATTTAATAGAGACAATAATAGTCCAATTAGATTTCTCCATGTCCAACATGTCCAACCACCTTGCCTCTGCCCTTTCTCCTTACCTGCGCCAACATGCCGATAACCCGGTTGACTGGTATCCCTGGGGCACGCAGGCCATCGAGAAAGCCCGCCGGGAGGGAAAGCCCATCTTCCTCAGCATCGGCTATTCCGCCTGCCACTGGTGCCACGTGATGGCACACGAATCCTTCGAAAATCCTGATACCGCGGCGTTCCTGAATGCCCATTTTGTCAGCATCAAGGTCGACCGGGAGGAACGCCCCGACCTGGACAGCCTCTACATGTCTGCCGTGGTTGCCCTGACCGGCCAGGGCGGCTGGCCCATGTCGGTCTTCCTGACCCCTGACCTGAAGCCTTTTTATGCCGGCACCTATTTCCCTCCCGAACGGCGGGAGGGATTGCCTGGATTCCTGGAACTCCTGAACGCACTCATGACAGCTTGGCAGGGACAACGGGAGCAGATCCTGCGGGAAAGCGACCGCCTGGTCAGCGACCTGCTCAAGCAATCCAGCCAGCCACAATCCGATTCCGGTTTCGATGGGACAGGCCTGGACACGGCTGCCCGCAACCTGCTCCAGTCTTACGACTGGCAGAACGGCGGCTGGGGCAGCGCTCCCAAGTTCCCTCAACCCATGCTGATCGAGTTCCTGCTGCGCCCCCTGCTTGTCTTATTAGTGAGGGGGGTGTATACTAGAGCCGAGAACTAAGTAGCAGGAGTCAAGCGCATGGAGAAACTACCTCGGCATCGACCCACTCGACATTTTGAAAAACAGCAGCGGCTGCTGATCGATTGCGAACTGAATGTATGTCCGCATTGCGGGGCAGAATTGAAGCCACGCCATTCGCGGCACATGCGTAAGAATGTACAGACGTTGAAAGGTCCCGTGTGGGTGACGGGGAAAAGCAAGAAGTGTGTAAATCCGGGATGTTCACACACGGGCGAGTACTATTATGCGAGTGGGGTCTGCCTGATCAGTGTGCCGTTCAGCACGTACGGGCTGGATGTGCTGGCATATATTGGCTGGCGGCATGAGCATGAGCATAAGCAAATGGGGGAGATCCAAAGCGAACTGAACGGGCGTGGGGTGCTGGTGAATAATCGGAATGTGGGGAAGTTATATCGGCAGTTTCTGGCGTTATTGGGGGCGCTGCAAGAGCCAACGAAGCGCAAACTGGAGGAGACGGTCAAGCAGCACGGGGGAGTAATCTGGGCCATGGATGCTCTGCAACCGGAAGGTTGTGGGAGCTTGCTGTATGTGCTGTACGAAGTATTGAGCAGTACGCCTGTAGCGGCAATCCAGGTGGAACATGTGAACTCGGTTGAGTTGGCGACCTGGCTGAAACCATACCAGGATCTATCTTATCCGGTGTTGGCGACACTTTCGGATGGGGAAGACACGATTGCGGCGGCCTTCCAGAGTTGCTGGCCGGGAGCACCGCACCAGCTTTGCCAGATGCATTTTCTGGGCAATTTGGCCGAAGAAGTGTTGGAAGAGGATGAGCAATTGCGTCAAAACCTGCGCAACGACCTGGGCGGTTTACCCGGCGTTCACAAACAGCCAACTGGGAAAGACCAGACCTCCCTTTTTTAGCCATTGCCAAGGATGTAGAACTCCAGCAGCTCAAACAGCTTATCCGCCAGGCCATTCGAGATGCGGTCAATCGCAACAGCCGCAAGCCCTTTTACTGGGGTGGGCTGGTGGGGTTTCAACAACTGGAAGCGATTCAGCAAGCCTTGTCTGTTCTGCCAGAATCTCTGGGTGAAAGCGGTTATTTCCAGCGTCTGCAAATCCAGGTCAAACGTGCCCTGGAGAAAAACCGACACGATGCTCAAAACCTGGCCGAAGCTCATCAGTGGTTGCGCCAGATCGCTGCTTGCCTGCACTACCCTCCGGATAACTCCACAGGCACATCTTCTCTCAGCAGCGCTCAGATCTCCAAAAACATGGAAATGCTGATCCAATCACTTCACCCCAATCCAAGAACACAACGCCCCCAAAGCCGGTTACTGTCTGCCTTGCGAAAACGCTGGCGACTGCACCAGCAAGAATTGCTGCCTTGTTATGATATCCCCGGTCTGCCGCAGGACAACCTCCAGATGGAAAGCCTGTTTGAGCGACTACGCCGCCGACAGAGGCGCATCAGCGGACGGAAATCCACCCGGGAACTCAGAGACTTTGGACAAGCGCAGGTCCTCTTTCAGGCGGAAAGCGAAGCCGCTCTGTTGGAACAGATCCGTCAGGTGCCATTGGAGCAGTATCGGGTCTGGCGAACCCGCCTCCGCCAATCTGAGCACCCGCGCCAGTTCATCCAACGCTTGCACCACGATCCTCTGACTACCATGAACCGCCTGGTCGATCAGTACATCTCCCGATGTGCAATATTATCAACCGACCACTCCTATGACCAACCAGCCCCTCCCGATTAATTCCTCCCCAATAAGACAAGCAGGGGCTGCGCCGCCACATTGCCGGGGATGCACAGGCTCTGGAGCCGGCCCTGCACGCGCTGCAGGCCATGCGCCGCGGCGGGATGTACGATGTGGTCGGCGGAGGCTTTGCCCGCTATTCCACGGATACGACCTGGGGTATCCCCCACTTCGAAAAGATGCTGTATGACAACGCCCAACTGGCCGGCGTCTACCTGCATGCCTGGCGGGTCAGCGGAATCCCATCCTTCCGCCAGGTGGTAGAGCAAAGCCTGGGATTCATCAGGCGGGAATTGACCTCGCCGGAAGGCGGTTTTTATTCCAGCCTGGACGCCGATTCTGAGGGGGAAGAGGGCAAATTCTACACCTGGGAAGCGGATGAGCTGCGTTCCTTGCTCGGAGAGCAGACCGAATTCTTCGCAAGCGCGTATGGCATGACCGCCTCGGGCAACTGGGAAGGCCGGATCGTCCTGCAGCGCCAGTTGGATGATGCAGGATTGGCGGCCCATTTCGGCCTGACGCAGGAACAGGTGCTGGAGAAATTGGCGGAGTGCCATGCCCGGCTGCTGGCAGCCCGCATCAAACGGTCACGCCCCGCCACGGACGATAAGGTGCTTGCCAACTGGAATGGGCTCATGCTGGCCAGTTTCGCCGAAGCCGGGGCCGCGTTTGGCGACGCGGACCTGCTCAAAGCAGCAACCCGGAATGCAGACTTTCTCCTGACCGCCTTATGCCCGGGAGACTCCCTGCGGCATGCCTGGCGGGATGGACAGGTCGGGCAGGAAGTATTCCTGGACGATTACGCGGCCCTCAGCCTGGGGCTGCTGGCACTCTACCAGGCCGATTTCAACCCGCGCTGGTTCCAGCAGGCGGAGAGGCTGGCCGGACAAATGCTGGAGCGTTTCAGCAACCCGCAGGGCGGGTTCTTCGATACTCCTGCGGAGGCAGAAACCGTCCTGACCCGTTCCATGGACCTGCAGGATAACGCCACGCCTTCCGGGAATGCCCTGGCCGCCCAGGCATTCCTGAAGCTGGCGGCTTTTACGGGGGAGGAGGCTTACCGGACGGGCGCCGAAAGCTCGCTGGGGAGGGTGAGCCGCCTGGCGACCCGCTATCCTGGTGCCTTCGGAGCCTGGCTGGCCGCGGCAGATTTTGCCCTGGGCACGCTCAAGCAGGTGGCAATCGTCGGGGAACCATCCGACCGGCGCACCCAGGAACTGCTGGCCCGGGTTCGAGCGGGGTATCGCCCAAACCTGGTCCTGGCCGCATCCGGCCTGCCGCCTGCCCCCGGTTCGCCGGCACTGTTGGAGCAGCGCCCCATGCTGGCCGGCAAGCCAACTGCGTATGTCTGCACAGGCTTCATCTGCAACCTCCCGGTCACGCAGCCTGAGGAGTTGGCCCGGCAATTATGAAAGACTCCCACCTTTTAATATGATAGCAGTCATACCCCATGGGATTTATAGGAGGCCATATGTCAAAACGGGTTTTTCTGATCGTATGGATCGTCATTTTATTCATACTGGGCGGGCTGGCGGCCTGGTTCACTTTCGGTCCGGCGCTCAGGAACAAGGCGGCGGCATTCACGAACTACCAGCAGACCCTCGGGCTGCCGGGCCAGGGTACGGGCGGCAAGTTACCGGTCCAGGTGGGTATCTCTATCGAAAAGATTCTCGGATTTTTCCATCAAGAATGTGGCTTGGAACACGGACTTCTACGTGTGGTTCCGCTGGCAGCCGCCGGCGGATGACCCGGCGTTCAATCCCGGTAATTCCTTTCAAATGGTGGCCGGATCGATCACGGACAAGCAAAAACTGATCGACCAGACGGATGCCAGCGGGCATTATGAACTGTACCGGGTCTCGGCCAGCGTCAACTACCCCTTCGACGTGACGCGCTACCCGGTGGACGATCACCTGTTAAAGGTCTTTATCCAGGACCCGGTGCACCCGTCGATCCACTACATTGCCGACCGGAAGAACTCGCGCATCGACCCGACCGTACGCATCCCGGGCTACCAGATCTCCAGCAGCGTAATGGGGACGGAGACGATCTCCACCCAGTCGAACCTGGGCAACCCGTCCGCGCCGCTGGAGGTGGCGCAGTTCGGCTACGGTATTTTCATCGTGCGGCAGGGCTACGGGTTTTATCTCAAGTTATTCCAGGCGCTCTTCGCGGCCGTGGGAGTGGCGCTGCTAGCGGGGTTCTTCAAGGCGCACGAGGAGATCCGCATCGAGCTGCTGGTGGGCGGACTATTCGCGGCGGTAGCCAATTCCTATATCACCTCCACCTACCTGCCCGATACCGGCGTGATGATCCTGATGGACTTCGTCAACCTGCTCGGGCTGGTGACCATCTTCCTGTGCATGATCCAGACGGTCATTTCCTCCCGCATCGCCGCGACCGACAAGGATTTTTCGCGATTGTTCGACAAGGTCTCCTTTGGATGATTGCTTTCCTGTACTTGGGGCTCAACATCGCTTTACCCCTGGTGGCCAGGCTGCGCTAAGAACCCTACCCTGGACAAGCGGAACACTAAGGAAAACCCTTATACCTTGGTATCCTTTGTGCCTTTCGTGGTAAGAAATCTTGCGCAAAAAAAAACAAGATTTTCACTTGTAAGGCTCTACGCATCGTCCGGGACTGCGCAAGGCAGGTGTAACATTTCAAAACTTGAGCAAGCAACGCTTGCAAGCCGTATTGAATGCTGTCATCGCTTTGGCAGCTTCGCCAAATGGTATGGCAGTATCCGACCTGGCAGCCAAAGTCCGCGAACTTCTGGACCTCAGCCCACAGGATTACAAGTCTCGCCATGCTGCGTATGACCTGAGAAAATTACGCGGCAAGCAATGGGTTGTGCCTATCGGAAAATCTCGCCGCTACCAGCTTACCTTCGATGGCATACGTACTATCTCTGCCCTGCTGACGCTGCGAGAAAAAGTCCTCAGACCACGCTTGGCTGGCGCCAGATATGATCGCTCGCCATCCTTACCCAGCCGATCATCACTATTGGATGATTTGTATCTAACCCTTCAGAACGATATGCAATGCCTTTTTTAAGGTACTCGGCGTTGCCGTTCAATCATTCAACATGAACGACAATCTTTTGTCGATCTCAATGCCATACGACTATAAAATTGTGCTCCAGGCGGCGTCCCCGTCGCCAAGAGCGAGGTTTGTCAGTTTTAACCAGAAGAGATGATGCCGGATCAGTTCAATGTCGGGGGAGAACGGCGCAAAATGAGGTGATCCTTGGTGTACAGTTTGAAAAATGATGTATAATAGTGATGTATACCGGAGGTCGAAATGAGCGAAATGATGGTTCGCAAGCAAATTTACCTGCCCCGCAGGCAGAATCAGGTGCTTAAGCGGTTGGCTAAACAACGCGGCGTCAGTGAGGCGGAGGTGATGCGGCAGGCGCTGGAACGCGAGGCCCAAATGATCACCTACCCTACCCCCGCGGATGCGGACGGTTGGAAAAGGATACAGCAGTTTGTAAAAGAACGTCAGGCAGCCTATGCCGGGAACGGAAAACCCGTAGAATGGGACCGCGAAGAACTTTATGATGACCGCGGCATATCGAAACCCCGGGCGGAGAAGTAGGCATGCCGCACATACTCGTAGATACCAATGTGCTGGTTTATTACTATGACCAAAATTCCCTTGAAAAGCAAGCCCGTGCCAGCCTGGTCCTGGATAAACTGCAGCAGACTGGACTGGGCAGGTTGAGCACGCAGACCCTGGCGGAATTCGTCAATGCGGTCATGCGTCAACTGGACCCACCCTTGACGGCTGCCGAATCCTTGAAGCAGGTATCCCTGTTCGCCAGCTCCTGGCCGGTATTCGATCTGACCCCGCAAATCGTGCTGGAAGCGGCGCGCGGCGTGCGTGACCACAGGCTGTCTTATTACGATGCCCAGATGTGGGCAGCCGCGCGCCTCAACCAGATCCCGGTCATTTTTAGTGAGGATTTCCAGGACGGACAGATCCTGGAAGGCGTGCGCTTCGCCAATCCCTTTGCCGAGAGCTTTGAAGTGGAGGCGTGGATATAGCCATTCTTCCAGGGCCGGATGGGGATAGCATAAGAGTATGCGAAGATAAATTTCAGGGGATTCCAGTAAGTGATACAATTTGGATGCAATATCGCAGATAGCGGAAGATTGCGAGGCAATGTGGATTGGCGTAAATATATTGAGTCTGACTTTAATATCATGACGGGCAACCCTGTCATAAAGGGTACGCGCATTCCGGTTGAACTCGTGCTCGAAAAAGTTGCCGCGGGGGGAAAACTTTTGAGCAGATCATCGAAGAGCTTCCCAGGCTGACGCGTAAAGCCATTCTTGCCGCGGTCGCATTTGCGCCGAAAATCTGCGGTCCGATACGATTTATCCTGTCTCCAAAGCGGCATGAAATTCGTCGCTGCGGGGTTAGCCAGGCAACATGCTGGCGAGTTGGCGCATGCGTTTACGGTTGTCTCCGCGCACAATGTACGCATCCGCCCAAGAATGTATTAGCCGGAGGCGTTCGCTTCGCCGATCCTTTCGCTGAGGGCTTTGATGCTGAATCTTGGTTATAAACTATTTTACCAAGAGGAGAGGATGGGAACTGAGTTGGCAAAAAAGTATGTATACTTATGGCCCTTCCGTTTCTTATATGAAAAGTTTGTGTTAAAGATCACCTGGGCTCGAGAACCCGGAATTTTTTGACTAAAAGCTCAATAAAATTCGTGTCTTGGAGCTTTGTGGTAAATCTTCACAGGGAAAAAGTAAGAATCGTTGGAGAATAAGAATGGGATCGATGTTCTTAAATTCACTTCAAAAAATTAAAAGAGCTGAACACCATTTGAATGAATTAATTGACACAATATCGTCTTACGTGAATACCGATTTTTGTAGAGTTTCATTTGAAGATGAGCAAAGCACAGGGCAAATCCTTGTCAAGTTCGAAATGACGAAATCTATCCCATTAGAGATTCCGTTAATCATCGGAGATGCTGTGCATAACTTAAGATCCGCTTTGGATCATTTGGCATGTGAAATGGTTTCGATAGCTGGCGAGACAATTTCGCGTAAGACACAATTCTTATTTAGAGATACAAGACAGGAACTTGAAAACTCAATCGCACAAGGAGACCTCAAGAATATTGGCACTGATATCATATCCCTTTTATTGGATGGTATAAAACCTTACAAAATAGGAGGCAACTCTGTCCTATACACCATAAACAATCTCGATATTATCGATAAACACCGTCTATTAATTCCTACAATCACTATCGGTGCACTTAGACATGTAAATGCAACAATCGGTGGATTGACGCTTTTTGATTGTAACTTTGTTGTTGATCCCGGTGGAGTGGTGAACATAGCGAGTATGCCACGAGTTGCTGCAACAACCTCATATGTAAGTGGACAACCTGTTTATACCTTATTATTTGATAAAAGCTGTGAATTTGTTGAGAATAAACCAGTTATACCTTGCCTATCTCAACTGATAGAAGCTACATCGATAGTTGTTAGCGATGTTGAGAAAACCTATTTGGCCAGAAAATAATTTTATTGATTGCGTTGTCAATTATTCATTTCAATATCATAAGAAGAGGATTTCATCTTTGATTTAGAAAAATATCGCAGTAGGATTAGAACCTCGAACCAAGCGGTTTCCGGCTCAATTCCTATCAAAGATCCTCAAGTGGCGCACATCCAACCTGCGCCGCTCATATTTTTTTGCGTTATAATACAAGTTGTCTGACAACTTCTCTTATCTGTTTCAGGAGCTTCCCAAAAATGACCACAATTGACTTGTCCGTTATCAAAGACCGCCGCAAGCGCGCCATTCAGCGGGCGCGCGAGAAGAATATCATCATTCCCACCTACGCCCAGATGCAGGACCCCTCCAAGGTGCCCGCCAAAGTAAAGCGGGAACTGGCGAAGATCGGGCTGTGGGACGTGCACCCGCGCAACCTGTTCCGCATCACCTGGCACAACGAGCCGCAGGAAAGCGGTGGCGGCTTCGGTGGGGTCAACACGCTCGAACTGCCGCCCAGCCTGACGGGTGTCCCGGCCCGCATCGTGGTGTTGGTGGGCAGGTGGTTTCCCACCGGCGCGCATAAGGTTGGAGCGGCCTTCGGCTGCCTGGTGCCGCGCCTGGTCACGGGCCAGTTCGACCCGTCCACACAGAAAGCTGTCTGGCCTTCGACCGGCAACTTCTGCCGCGGCGGGGCCTACGACTCGGCCCTGCTGGGCTGCACCTCCATCGCCATCCTGCCGGAGGGTATGAGCAAGGAACGCTTCGATTGGCTGGCCTCCATCGCCGGCGAGACCATCAAGACGCCCGGGACGGAGTCGAACGTAAAGGAGATCTTCGACAAGTGCTGGGAGCTGCGCAAGTCCGGCCAGGACCTGATGATCTTCAACCAGTTCGAGGAGTTCGGCAACTACCTGTGGCATTATGAAATCACCGGCCACGCCATGGAGGAAGCGCTTAAGAAACTGATGGGGCGCAAGGATCATTACCGCGGTATGGCTTCCGCCACCGGCTCGGCCGGGACGATCGCCAGCGGCGATTACATGAAGCAGCTCTTCCCGGACAGCAAGATCGTCGCCAGCGAAGCGCTGCAGTGCCCGACCCTGCTGGAGAACGGCTTCGGGGCGCACCGCATCGAGGGCATCGGCGACAAGCACGTGCCCTGGATCCATAACACCAAGAACACCGACATGGTGGTTGCCATCGACGACAACGCCGTGGTCAACCTCGCCAGGCTTTTCAATGAGCCTGCCGGTCAAAAATACCTCGCATCGATGGGCGTTCCCGAATCTCTGATCTCTGCTCTCGACTTACTGGGTTTTTCCGGCATTTCGAATGTCTTGAGCGCCATCAAGTTCGCCAAGTACTACGAGCTGGGCGAGCATGACATCGTCCTGACCGTCCTGACCAACTCGATGCAGCTTTACCAGTCCCGGCTGAAGGAAATGCATGCCGAGTACGGCGCATACACTAGCAGGGATGCCGCGGCGGACTTCGCCCGCTACCTGCAGGGGCAGTCGACCGAAGCCCTGCTCGAGCTGCGCTACCCCGACCGGCGGCGCGTGCACAACCTGAAATACTTCACCTGGGTCGAGCAGCAGGGCAAAACCTATGCCGAGATCCAGTCGATGTGGCAGGAGCCGGATTACTGGACGAACGTACAGAAGCAGGTGCCGGAGATCGACGCGCTGATCGAAGAGTTCAACGCCGAAGTCGGGATAGTCTGATAGCCCAATAATCTAATCGGTCCGACCGGGCATTGCCCGAACAAGCCTGCTATCTACTGGTCGTCTTGGGGTAATCAGCCTTGAGGCGACCAGTTTTAATTATTGGTAAAATACAAAGCTCAATAAGGGGCACGCAAGAGATTTATCCACGAAGTTCCACGAAAAGCACGGAAAATATTGCTGCAATCCCATTCCATAGGAGACGCCCATTAGAAATTGGTGTTTTTTCGTGTCATTCGTGGATCGTCTTTTTACTGATACCGGCTGATCATCATTTCAAGGCAATTTGCAGAGAATGATATGCAGGTGCCCTTGTACGCCATCGGGTTTGGGTTGCTGGGGTATCTTTCCGGTTCGCTGCCGTTTGCCGTCTGGATCACCCGGCTGGTCAAAGGCGTGGACGTGCGCGCAGCCGGCTCCGGCCACGCCACCACCACCAACACTATCCGCCAGGCGGGCTTCCTGTCGGGCGCGCTGGTCTTCATCTTGGACGTGGCCAAGGGCTTGGCTCCCACTTGGCTGGCGCTGCATTATGCACAGCACTTTGCCCCGGCGACCTGGATCGCCCCGTTGGCGGCTGCCCTGGCGGTTTGCGGGCATTGCTGGCCGGTCTTTGCCGGTTTCCGCGGCGGCATGGGCTTGGCTACCGCTAACGGCAGCATGATGGCGGCCTTTCTATTTGCCATCCTTATCACCTATGCCTTGCTCGGACTGTTGACCCTGATCCTGCGCCACAGCGCGCGTGCCAGCGTGATCACCGGCATCCTTTTCGCGCCGCTGTCATGGCTGGTCGGGCTGCGCGGCCCGGTCCTGTGGATCGCAGCGGCGGTCGGCCTGGTGGTTGCCGGCCGCTTCCTGACCGACTGGAACCGCCATTACCGCCAGCTCTGGCTGGACGGGGAAAAGAAAAATGGGTAAAGCCTCTCGACACCGGGAGGGTTTTGCTGTAAAGTAAACACAAGGATGGCAGCATGCTCAGACAAACTGATTTGATCCTGGTATGTGTTCTGCCTGGCCCGCGTGACCTGGAAATTGCACGCCTGCTGGGCTGGTACCGCATCCCCTTCCGCACTGCGCCCAAGGTGGTTGCGGTGGATTTCCTGGCTTTCTACCAGCCCGGCACGTTTGGCGAATCGGGGGGCCGGATCGAGTTCATCGCCCCGGTGCGCGGCCACGAACTGACCACACGCGCCGAACTGCTGCGGGACGAGCCGGACCATCCCCATGCTGGCGAGGAATACTATAAGATCCAGCTTGGCCCGCTGGAAAAGCTGCCGCGCCCGGTCTCGGCGGACAAGTGGAAACGGCTGACCTTCCTCTACACCACCGGGGAATACCTTCTAAAAGCAGAAAAGCTGAATGACCTGGTCGTCCAGAGCGAAGACCGCCAGGTCCTGTGGCAGTCCCTGCGTGAGCGGGCGGTAAACGACCAGGAATATCAAGCCGGGCTGCCGGATGTGGATATTCCGCCGGAAGTGCTGGGGGCATTGCTGGGGACCAGAGAGGTTTCTGAGGGGTATGAGGGGGGTGAGGTCCCTGAGGATAAAAATAAATTGATGGGAGGGTGAGGAATGGAGGAGAAAGCGTTTCGGAAGTTGATTGTGTGGAAGCGGGCCCACGCAATGACCCTGGTAATATACAAAGCCAGTGAGAAGTTTCCCTACCATGAACTATTTGGATTGACAAGCCAAATTCGCCGTTCGGCTGCTTCGGTTGGCGCAAACATTGCGGAGGGCTATGCTCTTGGGAGTTCCGCCAACTATCTGCGCCATTTAAGTATAGCCGTTGGTTCCCTGGCTGAAACCGAATATCACCTCGAGCTTGCCCACGATCTTTGCTACCTTGCTACTGATGATTATGCGACCTGGTCAATGAAGTCGGTTACCTGCTCTCCCGACTTAAAGCCTCCATTGAGCGCAATACGCATCAGGAACCTCAGAAACTTTAGAAACCGCAAAAACATCAGGAGTCTCTATGATTATAAAGAATGCCACCCTCATCACCGATTCCAAAACCTTCCCGGCCGATATCCTGATAGAAGGCGAGATAATCGCCCAGATCGGGCCTGATATCAGCGTGCCGGGGCATACTGTCCTTGACGCCTCCGGCAAATTCATCCTGCCCGGCGGCGTGGACCCGCATACCCACTTCGACCTGCCGATGGCCGGTACCGTCTCCTCCGACGACCATTACACCGGCCACAAGGCCGCCGCTTTCGGCGGTACGACCACCGCGATCGATTTCGTTTCCTTCGATTTCCCGACCATCCATGAATCGGTGGAGGCCTGGCACCGGAAGGCCGAAAAGGCCGCCATCGATTACTCGTTCCATATGAACCTGACGAAAATGGATGATGCTATCGCTGCCGAGATCCCGTCCCTGCCCTTTATGGGAATCACCACGCTGAAAACGTTCACCGCCTACAACAACCGGCTGCGCCTGTCGGATGGGGATATCTTCCGGGCGTTACGCATCGCCAGGAAACACGGCATGCTGGTGATGCTGCACGCCGAAAACGGGGATGTGATCGAAACCCTGGTCGCCGATGCCCTGCGTGGGCATCACCTGACGCCCGAATGGCACGCCCGGACGCGCCCGGCCTGGGGCGCGGTCGAAGCTACCCTGCGGGCCTGTTCGCTGGCCGCCCAGGCGGGAACGGCGCTGTATATCGTCCATATGAACGTGGCTGGGGAAGTGGACATGCTGCAATACGCCCGCGCACACGGTGTAAAAGTGATGGGCGAGACCTGCCCGCAGTACCTGTTCTTTACCCAGGATGACCTGCGCCGCCCGGATGGGGCCAAGTGGGTCTGTTCTCCGCCCATGCGGTCGAAGGCCGACAATGACCGCCTTTGGGAAGGCCTGGCAGACAACACGCTCCAGACGGTCGGCACGGATCACTGCCCGTTCTTCTTCGATGGCACCCAACCGATCCTGTACGAAGGCCGGCCGGTTGCCATCCCAGGCAAGGAACTCGGCAAGGACGATTTCACCAAGATCCCCAACGGCCTGCCGGGCGTGCAGGATCGCCTGCCGGTGCTCTGGACGACCGGCGTCGGGTCCGGGAAGATCACGGCGCAGCAGTTCGTGGCGCTCACATCCACCAACCCGGCCAGGATCTTCGGGCTGTACCCGCGCAAGGGTGCGCTGCTGCCGGGTTCGGACGCGGACCTGGTCATCTGGGACCCAACGAAGAAAGTGAAATACGGCTTGGCCCTGTCACAGCAGCGCACCGACTACAACCTGTACGAAGGCTGGGAGCTGACCGGCTACCCGGAGAAGGTCTTCCTGCGGGGAGAGTTGATCGTCGATGATGGGAAGTGGTTGGGCCGGCGTGGCATGGGCCGGTTCCAGCCGCGCGTGCCGGGTGCACCCGTTTTGTAAAAGTCTGTTCTGGTGCGACAACCTTTGCCATCGAGCCAGAAGTTGGCTTGTCCTGATCTCAATTGGGCAAATCCGCCCTTCTATGATTGCAAAACGAGGCACGAATCCGTTATTTAGGGGCTTGTCGGAGAGCAGCATTTCGTGATGGTAAATGCCAGTTTAAATTAAAGGTTTTCTTGGCGTTCTTAGCGGGCTTCGCGGTAAAAATGTTTTCGAATAGAGTTCTCCGATAGACTGTTAGGAGTGCAAAAACTATCTGCGGCCACATCGATAGCGCCGAATTTGTGCTAAAATGCTTCCGAAGGACAGGAACCATGAAACGTGATGACGTTATCCGTATCCTCACTCAGGCGCAGAGGGAATTGCATGAGCAATATGCCGTCAAGTCGTTGGCTTTGTTTGGATCGGTCGCCCGGAATGAGGCCCGGGCCGATAGTGATGTGGATTTATTGGTGGAGCTTTCCCGTCCGGTAGGGCTGTTCCAGTTTATCGGCCTCAAACAATACCTCGAGTTTGTGCTGGGTAGTCCCGTCGACCTTGGTACAACTGCCAGCCTGAAACTGCATTTGAAGGAAAGTGTTCTGCAGGAGATGATCCGTGTCGTCTAGGGATTGGCCGCAGAGAATTAAGGATATTCTTGTCTGTATCCGGAATATCCTGGCCTTCACGCAGGGAATGACATTATAGACATTCGAGGAGAATCCGATGGCAGTGCGCGCCGTGGCCTTCGAATTCGTAACCATGGGGGAGGCCGCGCGATCCATTCCGGCGGCAATCCAGGCACGTTATCCCGGAATACTATGGGATAAGATGCAGGTCATCCGCAATGTGATCGTTCATGAATATTTTCGGATTATGAGGAACTCATCTGGAAAACCTGCCAGGAAGATTTACCGCCTTTGATCCTTCTGTTGGAAGAGATGCTCCACAAGGCAGAATCCGGCTCATAAAAATAGCGCGCTACATCTTCAAATTGAATATAACAGATTGATTCCGGCGACTTTTTGGTCGCTTTTTTTATTCCGCCAATAATTCCTTCAACCGCGGATGATCGGCGTAAAAGCCGCGCCGTTCTGGTGGGAGCAGGGCAGCGATGCGGCACATCACTTTGACGGTATAAAGCTGCATGGCCGTGTCCCGATCTTTCCCTGCGATGGGCGGCAAGATAAAGGCTGACCCCGCCACTGCCTGGATATCCAGCCGTTTGAAATGCTTCTAGCATTGCTTGACCACCGCATCCTCGCAGCCCGTGTTGGCAGCCGGCAGGATCGGCACACCCGCTCTCCAGGCCAGGTAGATCCCGCCTGGCTTGGCCTGCTGCAGGTTCCCGGATTGCGAGCGTGTCCCCTCCGGGGTCACGGTCAGGAACTGGCCCTGCTGCAGCCGGCGCAGTGCCTCGCGGATGGCACCGAAATCCGTATGGTAGCGATCGATGAACATCCCATTCAAGCTTCTAAGGTATCTGAGGTTCTTGAGGTTTCTAAGGTACCTCAGGCCCCTCAGATACCTTAGATACATCTGCCTTTACTGGTGCTTCTGGTGCCTCTTATGCCTTCCCCAACAACTCTTTCAACCTGGGATGCTCCGCATAGAATCCGCGCTGTTCCTCCGGCAGGAGCGCGGCGATCCGGCACATGATTTCGTCGGTATCGGTTTTCAAGGCCTCGTCACGGCCCTGGCTCTCGGACGGGAGGGGCGGCAGCCGGAACATCGGGCCGATCCGGACGGTAATATGCGGCCGGCGCAGCCGTTTCAACTGGCCGAAGAAGATCGGATCGAATGTTCCCGAGATCCCGGCGGGCACCAGCGGGTATTCCATTTTTACGGCCAGGTAGCTGACCCCCGGTTTGCCCTCGAGCAGCTGGCCGACCTTCGAACGCGTCCCCTCCGGGGTAATGACCAGCACCTCGCCATGCTTCATGCGTGTGATGACTGCCCGGATGGCCTTGATATCCGGATTGAAACGATCCACGAAGATAAAGTTCAAACGGTGACCCAGCCAGCGCATGATCGCCATTTTTTCCCATTTCTCACCCACCAGCAGCACCAGGTTGTTATGGTTGAGGATATAAAATGGCAGGAAGGCATCCACCAACCCCAAGTGATTGACGGCGATAATGAAATTACCTCCGCTGATGTCATTGGGGATATTTTCCCTGCCGTGTACTTCGACCTTCGTCAACAGGCGCAGCAGGATGCGGATGATGAAACGGGTGAATTGAAGTCGCATGGGTGCTATTGTATGCGAAAGTACCCAAAAGAAAAAGCCCGGCTTTGATAATCACCGGGCGTTTTTGCCGTTATTCCCGCTTCAGGATGTGCGTCAGGATGGTGGCACCCGAACCGCCGATGTTCTGCGCCATGCCGATGCGCGCGCCCGGCACCTGGGTCTCGCCGCATTCGCCGCGCAGTTGCTGGGCCACCTCGACGATCTGGTAGACGCCGGTCGCGCCGACGGGATGCCCGCGCGCCTTGAGGCCGCCGCGTGTGCAGACCGGGATGCGCCCGGTCGGGCCGATCTCGCCGTCCAGGCCGAGCTGCACGCCCTTACCACGCTCGGCAAAGCCGCAGGCTTCCAGCGAGAGCGCCGACATGATGGTGAAGGCATCGTGCAGTTCGAACACGTCGATATCGGCTGGCCCGACCCCGGCCTGCCGGTAGGCCTCCTTGGCAGACTGGTAGGCTGCCGCCAGGAACAGCGCTTCGGACCGGTCGTGGATGGCGATCGTGTCGGTGGCGGAAGCCGAAGCCGCCACCAGGATGCGCGTGCCGGCGGACCAGGCTGTCGGCCGGGACGAGGTAGACAGCCGCTGCGCCATCCCCGATCGGGGACGCATCCAGCAGGTTGATCGGTGTGGCGATCATGGCCGACTTCTCGAAATCCTCCAGCGTGATCTCCTGCTGCAGGCGGGCATACGGGTTATGCACGGCATTGGCGTGGGCGTTGATGGCGAACGAAGCGAAATCGGCGTGCTTCCAGCCATATTCGTACATGTAGCGCCGCATGACCAGCGCGTTCAGGCCAACGAACGAAACACCCATGTCCACTTCGTAATCGGCATCCGCGGCGGTGGCGAGGGCGGCCGTTACTTCGTGCGGATGGCGGTCGGTCATCTTTTCGACGCCGACCACGATGGCCGAATCCAGTTCCCCGGAGGCGACTGCCATCAACCCGGAGCGGAACGCGGCCGCGCCCGATGCGCAGGCCGCCTCCACTTTGACGGCATCGCCGCCGCGCAGGCCGGCCCAGTCCGCCACCAGCGGGCCGAGGGCTGACTGGCTGTTGATAATGCCCGACATCATGTTGCCGACGAAAACGCCCCTTGCCGATCTCGCGCCCGGCGTCGTGCATGGCGTTGACAACCGCCTCGGCGGCAATGTCGCGAATCGATTTTTCCCACTGTTCATCAACGACGGTCTGTCCGATGCCGAGTATTGCGACTGGTCGCATAAGTACCTTTCTTTCCACGAAGAATTTACTGCCTGGATTTTACTCGATACCGCTATCAAGGGCTATCAACGTTCGGGGATATAAGGATGCAGTTATGTTTGTCAGTCCGCCGGGACCTGATGGATTTGGCCCTAATTGAAGAACGCCGCGATGTCACCATTTATGCTGTCGGACATCGGCGCGAAGTGTACCGATAAGGTATCGTGGCGGCGACCAATTGGCGGCCGAGCTGGTCTCTCCGAACAAAAAACGATCCCAGGCTATAATCTGAATCCAGCCTTTTGAGCGTCGGAATAGAACATTTTAACGGTGTCCAGCGAATACTCGTCCAGGTCCTTGCCCACGAGGGGGAGTTTCTTGAGAATATCATGGGTCAAGGTGATAACATGACAACCAATTTCATCTGCTTGGAAGATGTTAAGTAATTCCCGTGGGCTGGCCCAGATTAATTCCTGATTGGGATATGGAGCCATGATCTGCATCGCTTCCTGGATCAATGGTGCAGGTTCGCGACCTGTATCCGCAATTCGACCCGCGAAAATTGAGATATATGCCAGAGCATAATCACCCAACGCCGGCGAAATCACTCGGACCTGAGCGGGTGTCATTAAGGCAGTCACATTAAGTTGTATGCCATCAGCAGCAAGACGATGGACCAGTTCCGTTGAAAATTTCCTGCGGGTGTTTGTCACCGGAATCTTTGACGTATACGTTCTTCCCCCACGCGGCGATTTTATGCGCTTGACGCTCCATTTCCTCGAATTCATCTGAAAGTACTTCCAATGAAACCGGGCGATCGTCGATATTATCGAGCATCTGGCGGGCAAACTTCTCGTAATCAGAAATGCCGCTCTTACACATCAGTGTCGGGTTGGTGGTGAACCCCTTAATATAAGGATTTCTATGAAGTTTCAGGATGTCATCCAGATCAGCACCGTCGGCGAAGATTTTCACTTTCAATTGGTCGATCGTTTTCATTTTACCCTTTCAAAATAATATCAGCGATCAATGCTATATCCTCCACGACAAAATCAGCGGAAGCGCCCTTGGACGTTTCGGCGTAGTGATAATCCACAAAAATCGTTTTTAGCCCGGCTGCCTGGCCAGCGGCGATATCCTTCCAGCGATCACCCACCATCCAACAGCGTGCAAGATCAAGGCCGTATTTTTCCGCTGCCTGGAAAATTAACCCGGGTTTGGGTTTCCGGCAATCACAATTATCAGCATTATCATGATAACAGACAAATATCTCACGCATTGACAGACTGGACTAAATCAATGAGTTGATAAATTCCACCGTCTTGCGAGATTGGGTGCCCCGAGCCACATCCGGCTGGTTAGTGACTCCGATTAAAACATACCCGGCATCTGCCAACCGTTTCAAGGCTACCCGGACCCCTGATAGGATTTCCACATCCTCAAGACGGGAGGGCGGATATGGTTTCCCATCGCGAACTATCGCGCGGTTGATAACCCCGTCCCGGTCAAGAAAAACTGCTGGATGCCCCGTCACTTATTTTACCGCTTCCCACTTCGTCTGCGCAGCCTTCAGGCGTGGATGGGAGACCAATAGGTGATGGACGACCGATTCAAAGGCTTCTGTATGCGGAGTAGTATGTTCCGGATTGACAGTGGGGATAACAACGCAGGCATCTGCCACCTGAGCAGTATAGCCACCATCACGCCCCACCACGCCTACGATTTTAGCTCCAACTTTCTTCGCCAGTTGGAGCGCCAGAACCAGGTTTGGGCTGATATTTTTTTCCAGGTTCCCCCCACCCACCGAGAAGACCATTACGGCATCCTTTGAATTCAAGCGGCTTCCCTCCAACCAGCCTGTGAAAACAGACGCCCAACCTTCGTCGTTGGTGCGCGCAGTCAACTCAGAGACATTGTCGCCAGGGGTGTATGTCTCAATCCCCACAATTTTGCGGAAATCGTTAACGGCATGGGAGGCATTAGCCGCGCTCCCGCCCACACCCAACACAAACAACCGTCCTCCCTGCTGCCGGGTTTGGACCAGCACATCCACTATCTTTTCGATGGCAACAACATCCAACTTATTCAAGATTTGAATCGCTTCAGCAATAAACGTATCGGTGAAACTCATGAACATTCCTTTCGGAGGAATCTATCCGGGGCGCTGGAGAGTAATTTGTCCAACTCCCGCAATCCCTCGAATGTGCCAATTTCATAAAAGCGCTGTTTTACTTCGTATGCCAACAAATCATTTTCAGACAACAACCTTTGATAAATTACAGCCAGGTCGACAGGCTGGCCTTCGACCACATTTGCGAAGGCTTCCGGGCGAAACAAACCCAGACCATAGTCAATAAATTCCATGCGTGGTGTTCGATTTTTCTTATCATACGCAAGAATCTGCCCACCCGCCATCTCCACATTACTGGCATCCCATTTTCCATGGTTATGGTAGACCGTCATCAAACCTGGTTTTGAATAATGGTCAAAATAAGCCTGGATTTCAACGTAATTGCATGGCAAGTATGAATCGCCATACAGGACGAAGAACGGCCCATTCAAAAGGCCCAACGCCTGACGGATCGCTCCGCCAGTCCCCAGCGGTTTCTCACCATCAAAAGCATAATCCACTTGCATCCCAAAACGGCGGCCGTCCCCAAGATAATCGCGGATCATCTCGCCACGGTACCAGGCAGAAATAACAATGTGCTTAATGCCATGGTATCTTAGCAAGCACAACTGGTGGGCAATAAAGGGTTTGCCAGCCAATTCCACCAAGGCTTTAGGGATATTCTCAGTAATTGGGCGCAATCGGGTGGCCAACCCACCCGCAAGAATGATGACGGGGTAAAGCCTCATCCGATTAATATTTTAGTCCCTTCAAAGTCAAAGTGGAAGCGCACTTCCTCCAGCTTAGCTTTGGACATGGCGTGCCGTAAGCGATTGCGGTCCCCAGCATAGAACATTAAAAATCCACCACCACCGGCACCGACTAATTTGCCACCCAATGCACCGTTTTTCATGCCAAGTTCATACCACTCGTCAATTTGTGGGTTGCTCATGCCTTCGGAACGTTTGCGTTTGTGTTCCCAATGTTCGTGCAGTAATGCGCCAAATTCGGACATGTGCCCAGCCACCAGCGCATCTTTGCTGCGCAAGCCCAGTTCTTTTACATAGTGCATGTGGTTGAGCATCTTCTCGTCCATTTCTTGACTGCGTTGATCCTGGTCCTTCAAAATGGCCGAGGCGCTGCGAGAAAAGCCGGTGAAAAATAGCAATAGATTGTCTTCGAGGTCGAAATGCGTATCCATGCTGATTGGCAAGGGATAGGCATTGACCGAATTGTCCTGGTTAAATTCAAAGCAGGTGATGCCTCCATAAGCCGCAATGTATTGATCCTGCTTGCCGATGGGTTCGTTGAGTTTATTGATTTCAATATCACAAGCTAATTCAGCCAATTCACTCGGCAATAGTAATCGTCTGCGATGGGTATATAAAGCCTTTAAAAGGGCCGTGGTAAAACTGCCTGAAGAACCTAAGCCAGTTCCTGCGGGGATATCAGCAGATGTCGTTATTTCGATTTGGGGAGTTCTGAATTCTAACCTTTTCAGTGCTTCACGAATAATCGGATGTTGGACTTCATCGAGACTATTAACGTTCTCAAGGTGTGAATATTTAAGAAATATTCCTGCCTGAAATGGCCGCATGACATTTACAAAAACATATTTATCAATCGCCGCTGCAATTAAGAACCCGCCGTATTCACGGTAATAGGATGGCAAATCCGTGCCGCCTCCCCCCAATGATATGCGAAGTGGACTACGAGTTATTATCAAATTGAATTAATCTTTCTTCAGATATTTCAATCTGATTTTCGGGAAACTACAAATAAATCTAATCCAATTAGAGAAAACGTAGACCCGGAAAACGGTTTTCCAAATGACTTGCGTCTTCCACACCGGCACGAATAATATTCTTTTTATAAGGGTACCACTATTTCCTCAAAATATTTTTTCTTAGGACCATTTGGATAATCAATACAAATATAAATGTCTGGAAGCCAAGTATCATTAACAGTAGTCCAAAAATTCCGGGGTAATATAGATTTAAAAGGCGCAAGCCACCATGAATCCAGATAATAACAAGGTTAAATATTAATCAAAACCCCGCAGATAAAGAGTAATGCACTTAATATAATTCCTCGATTGTACGTGAGATGTTCATTTATAGTTGCAATAAATTTTTTATC
>CAVUZS010000007.1:0-250144 GCA_963746015.1 uncultured Chloroflexia bacterium | reverse complement strand
GTATCGGCCGCTGGGATTTTCCCCGCCCGTGGGGAGCCATCTATGGCGGCTACTTCGGCGCCGGGTTGGGTATCATTCTGCTGGCAGTCTTGGGCTTGCTTCTGAACGATTCCCTCACCATCTGAATGTGCTTAAACAAATCATCTCTTTTTCCGCCAACCTCCCGCCTCGCTTTTTGTATTTTCCGGGAAAGTAGTCTGGAGCGTTGCATTGGTGATGATGGCCGGCGCGCTGCTGGGCGGCTCATTTGGCGGGCGGTTGGCCGGCAAGGTCAAGCCGAATACCTTGCGCTGGATCGTGGTCACGATCGGGTTCATTGTCGGGATGATCTACCTGGTCAAGACATACTTCATGGCCTGACCATAATCTACCAGGGCCGGCCGCATAGATCAATCTCCCCAGCCGGCCAATCCTGCCGGCGCACGGGCAGCACCATGACCGGAATGTTCAGTTTCGCTTTTCCATCCGGCTGGTCGATCGTCAAAGAATGGCCACCAGTTCCAGCCGATCTTTTGATAGTGAGGGGACCATCTCCTCGGTGGAAATCATCAGGCCGAAATCCACCTTCAGGGGATCGTGCAGGAAATCCTGCGCCACCTTCAACGCGGCACTGGCATAACCGCGCTGGCGCCATTCCACCTTGGTGGCAATGTTTCCAATCCCGCCCAGCTTTACCATTCGAGCCCACTTTTACCGTCCGGACAACGATGTGGACATTACTGACCATCTCTTCGTCCTCCCAGACCATTACAGCCCAGTCTGGAGGGGCCCATTTGGTACCCGTCAGGTATGCATATAAGGAACTGGTTACCACGCAGTCCTGGCGGGCTTTCTCGAAAGTGCTCCACTGTTCAGCCGATTTGATCTCGATTCTCATCCGGTATGTGCCACAAGAGTAAAGTGGTTATGATCTTCCAAATTTCGATGCCTCTCAGCCCTCCAACACCTTTTCCTTCCCCACGATCTCCATGCTTTCGAACAGCGGCGGGCTGACGGTCTGCCCCGTTACGGCCACGCGCAGGCTGCCAAACACCTGGTTGGGGCTGAGACCAAGCTGCTCCACCAGGTGCCGCATGGGCGGCTCGGCCAGATCATGCCTGATTTCGGGTAACGCAGCCAGGACCTGGTAGGATTGGCGCATCAACCCGGCCGATTGCGCCGCACTCAGGCCTTTCGCAACCAGTTCGGCGGGATTCGGCGTGACGGTTTCCTTGAAGAACCAGGCCGCGAAAGGCAGGCAGTCATCCAGCGTGACCAGGCGCTCGCGGATGAGCGGGATGATCTTCAGCAGTTTGGCATCTTCCACAACCAGTCCCTCCCGGAGAAAGTAAGGCTTGATCCGGGCAGCCAGATCTTCCGGCCTGCAGCCGGCGGATGTGGGTGGCATTGAAATGGTCCAGTTTGGCAAAATTGATGGCTGGCGGGGAAGGCGTCAGGTTGTTGATATCGAAGCGGGCGATCATTTCATCCAGCGTCATCACATCCTCTTCGGAGACGCCCCAGCCCATCAGGGCGATCCAGTTCAGCACCCCTTCGGGGATGTAACCCAGCTCTTTCATATCGCCGACGAAAATCGAATGGCCGTCTTTCATGGCTTCGGCGGCTTCGCGCTTGCTCATCTTGCCTTTGCCGCTGGGTTTGAGGAAGACCGAGAGGTGCACAAACTCCGGCTCCTCCCAGCCAAAGGCGCGGATGACATGCACATGCAACGGCATGGATGGCAGCCACTCGGAGCCGCGGATGACGTGGGTGATCTCCATCAGGTGGTCGTCCACCATTGCAGCCAGGTGATAGGTGGGCAGCCCGTCCGATTTGAGCAGGACCGAATCGTCCAGGGCGGAGTTCTCGGTGGTGATGGAGCCGCGCACCAGGTCGGTGGTGGTGATGGAGCCTTCCTTGGGCATCTTGAAGCGGATGACATGCCGCTCCCCGGCCAGCACCCGCCGGCGGGCCTCGTCCGGGTCCAGGCTGCGGCAGGTGCCGTCATAGCGCGGGTTCTGCTTGTTCTTCATCTGCTCCTGGCGGACCTTTTCCAGCCGCTCCGGGGTGCAGAAGCAGGGGAAGGCATGGCCCAGTTCGACCAGTTTCCAGGCATATTCCGTGTAGATCTCGCGCCGTTCGGTCTGGCGGTAGGGACCATGCGGGCCGCCGATATCCGGGCCTTCGTCATACTCCAACCCCAGCCAGTGCAGACCGTCGATCAACTCCTGTTCCGCGCCGGGGACGAAGCGTTTCTGGTCGGTGTCTTCGATGCGCAGGAGGAAGGTGCCGCCGGTGTGGCGCGCCAGCAGAAAGGAATACAAGGCCGAGCGGGCGGTGCCAAGGTGCATCCGCCCGGTGGGAGAAGGCGCAAAACGGGTACGAACAGGTTTCGGGTTCAAAAAGTTCTCCATAATTCCATCCAGGTTCGTACTTGCCGGGCATAAAGGTAACTCAAATCATGGTTTATCGTTTATGCCTGATCACCACGCTTTCAACCAATCCGATCCCCAGCATCAGGGAAATCAACCCGCTGCCGCCATAACTGATGAACGGGAGCGGAATACCTGTCACCGGGATCAGGTTCAGGTTGACGGCAATGTTCACCACCGCCTGGAAGAAAATCAGGATGGCCACCCCATAGGCGATCATGGATCCGAAGGGATCGCGCGCCAGGCGCGCGGCGCGCAGGCAGCGATAGATGATGAAAGCCAGCAGGATGAGCACAAAGAGCGCCCCGATAAAGCCCAGTTCCTCGCCGATCACCGAAAAAATGAAATCGTTGTGGCGCACCTTCATAAAACGCAACTGGGTCTGCGTGCCATGGCCGTAGCCCTCGCCCACCCAGCCCCCCGAACCGAGCGCCGCCAGGGCCTGGAGCACATTGTAGGTGGCGCCATAACTGGTATTGGTGGGCGGGAAAATGAAGGTGGTGATCCGGTCACGCTGGTAAGGCTGCAGGAAGAAGGAATAGGCCACCGCTCCCAGGACGACCACCACCAGGAGCAGGATCCCAACCTGCTTCAGGTCCAGCCCGGCCACCCAGGCCATGGCCGCCCACAGGACCATGACAACGATCACGTTGCTCAGGTTCGGCTGGATGAAGATCAGCCCGGCAATGCCGATGGCGATGACCAGGCTTTTTAACAGCCAGCCCCAGTTGCGGTGCGATTCGATGTTCCGGTCAAAGAAATTCGCCAGCGCCAGGATGACAACCATCTTGGCCAGCTCGGTCGGTTGAATGGATACCAGCCCGGTCTCGAGCCAGCGGGTGGCGCCGAAGCGGGTGCCACCGACGACGAACAACAGCAGCAGGGACAAAACAATCACGACATACATCGGCACAATCGCCCCGGACCAGAAGCGATAGTCGATGGCGGCCGCCAGGATGATGACCACAAAGCCAACCCCGCCGAAGATGATCTGGCGCGGCACCAGACCCGCCAGGCTCACATTCCCGGCCATCGCGGAACGGATCATGGTCACTCCAAACACCAGGGCAATGATGACCGCCCCCAGCAGCCAAAAATCGAAATGCCGCCAGAAGTTGCTACGGAACATAGATGGGGGAGATTTTACTACGCATTCACGGGCTTTAACGCGCCCGCCTGCGAATGGCACTCTTTAAGGGAATATCAGCCACCAGGCGCTGTTCGCGCCCGTCCTGGGCCACGTTGATGCGGCACCGCGGTCGGATCGATCTCGATGTGACGCGAAATGGTAGCGATCAGGTCATCCTTGAGCAATTCCAACTGGGCGGGAGTCAGGTCGGTCCGGTCATGGATCAGGACCAGTTGCAGACGTTCTTTGGCGCTGTTGGCACTTTTCTTGCGTCGAAAAAGGAAAGCCATAATCACTTCCTCCCCAGGAGACGCTGGAATACATTCTGCGGATCGAAGTCGATGAATGGCACCTTTTCCCCCATCAAGCGCCGGGCAATATTCTGGAATGCCAGGCCGGCCTTGTTTTTTCCATCCAATGCCAGCGGCTGGCCCCGGTTGGAGGCGACGATGACATTTTCATCTTCGGGCACGATCCCGATCAAGTCAATCGCCAACAGGTCAAGCACATCCTCCACGGAAAGCATGTCGCCGCGGCGGACCATGGCCAGGTTCAGCCGGTTGATGACCAGGGCAGCCGGACCCTTGCCCTCCGCCTCCAGCAGGCCAATCACCCGGTCGGCATCCCGCACTGCGGAAACCTCCGGGTTGGTCAACACCAGCACCCGGTCGGCCGGGGCAATGGCATTCTTGAAGCCGCGCTCGATGCCGGCGGGTGAATCGATCAAGATCCAATCCACATCTGCGTGCAAGTCATCAAGAGGCTTTGGCCTCTGTGATGAACTACGCACTAGATGTGGATTGGATATTGATCGATCGCCTTCCGCCGGCCGGCATCGAGCGCGGTTTCAAAAATGCCGTTGCTCCCGCCGACCGGGTGCTGGTGATGACAAACCCGGAAGTTTCAGCAGTGCGGGATGCAGACCGGGTGATTGGCCTTCTGGAGGCCGAGGGGAAAGGTCCCGGCGGCCCTGATCATCAACCGGTTGAACCCGGCCATGGTCAGGCGTGGGGACATGCTTTCGGTGGAGGATGTGATCGACCTGCTGGCGATTGACTTGATCGGGATCGTGCCCGAAGATGAAAATGTCATTGTGGCATCGAATAAGGGCCAACCGCTGGCCCTGGATGGTAAGAATAAGGCCGGCCTGGCGTTCCAGAATATTGCCCGGCGGTTGATGGGGGAACAGGTGCCCTTCCTTGACTTCGACACGCCGAATGTCTTTGCACGTCTCCTGGGGAGGAAGTAATTATGGCTTTCCTTTTTAGACGTAAGAAAAGCGCCAGCAGTGCAAAAGAGCGTATGCAACTGGTCCTGATCCACGACCGGACCGACATGACCCCAACCGAACTGGAATCCCTCAAGGATGACCTGATTACAACCATATCCAGGCATATCGAGATCGATCCAACCGCGGTTCGCATCAACATTGCACAGGATGGGCGCGAACAACGCCTGGTGGCCGACATTCCTCTAAAAAGCCCCACCCGCAGACGGGCCCGTTAAAGCCCCGAATACGTAGTAAAATCACCCCCATCTATGTTCCGTAGCACCTTCTGGCGGCATTTCGATTTCTGGCTGCTGGGGGCAGTCATCATAGCCCTGGTATTTGGAGTGACCATGATCCGTTCTGCGGTAGCCGGGAATGTGAGCCTGGCGGACCTGGTCGAGCGCCAGATCATCTTCGGCGGCATCGGTTTTGTGGTCATCATCCTGGCAGCGGCCATCGACTATCGCTTCTGGTCCGGGGCGATTGTGCCGATGTATATTGTCATCGTGGTTTCCCTGCTGCTATTGTTTATTGTCGGCGCGACCCACTTCGGCGCGACGCGCTGGATCGAGACGGGGCTGGTATCCATTCAACCCACCGAGCTGGCGAAGATGGTTGTCATCCTGGCGCTGGCGAATTTCTTTGACAAGAACATCGAATCGAATAAAAGCTGGGCCTGGTTGTTAAAGAGCCTGGCCATCACGATCGGTGTCGCCGGGCTGATCTTCATCCAGCCGAACTTGAGCAATGTCATCGTTATCATGGTCCTGTGGGCAGCCATGGCCTGGGTGGCCGGGCTGCAACTGAAGCAGGTTGGGATCCTGCTCCTGGTGGTGCTGGTATTGGGTGGGGTGGCCTTCTCTTTCTTCCTGCAGCCTTACCAACGGGACCGGATAACCACTTTCATCTTTCCGCCCACAAATTCCAGTTATGGCGCAACGTATAATGTGCTCCAGGCCCTGGCAGCGCTCGGCTCGGGTGGCTGGGTGGGCGAGGGGTATGGTCACGGGACGCAGACCCAATTACGTTTTATGAAGGTGCGTCACAACGACTTCATCTTTTCAGTGATTGGGGAGGAATTGGGCTTTGTCGGGGCACTTTTTGTGCTCATCCTGCTCGGTTTCATTATCTATCGCTGCCTGCGCGCCGCGCGCAAGGCACGCGATCCTTTTGGATCCATGATCGCGTATGGGGTGGCCATCCTTATTTTCTTCCAGGCCGTGGTGAACATCGCCGTCAATCTTAACCTGATCCCGGTCACAGGCATCCCGCTCCCATTCATCAGTTATGGCGGCAGCGGGTTGATCTCCCTGATGCTGGGGATTGGACTGGTCGAAAGCGTGGTCCTAAGGCATAAAACGATAAACTATTGACCTTTTTAATTTCTCCCTTTATTCCCGGCAAGTATCGTCTCAACAAGCCTGGATGGGAGTGTGGAGTACTTCTTTGGTCCCGAAACCTGTTCGCACACGCTTTGCGCCTTCTCCAACCGGGCGGATGCACCTGGGCTCTGCCCGTTCGGCGCTCTATCCATTCTTGTTGGCGCGCCATACCGGCGGCGCCTTCATTCTCCGCATCGAAGATACCGACCAGAAGCGTTTCGTAGCCGGTTCGGAACAAGAACTGGTGGATGGCCTGCATTGGCTGGGAATGGATTATGACGAAGGCCCGGATATCGGCGGCCCGCATGGTCCCTATCGCCAGACCGAACGGCGTGAAATATACAACGAATATGCCTGGAAGCTGGTCGAAATGGGCCACGCCTTCCCCTGTTTTTGCACCCCGGAACGGCTGGAAAAGGTCCGCCAGGAGCAGATGAAGAACAAGCAGAACCCGCGTTACGACGGCACCTGCCGGGTCTTGGACCCGGACGAAGCCCGGCGGCGGGCGCGGGCCGGGGAGCGGCACGTCATCCGCTTCAGGATGCCGAAGGAAGGTTCCATCACCACCACCGACTTGGTGCGCGGCCCCATTACCACCGAGAACTGCTGCACTGGATGATTCGGTCCTGCTCAAATCGGACGGGCTGCCGACCTATCACCTGGCGGCCATGGTCGACGACCACCTGATGGAGATCACCCACGTCATCCGCGGCTCGGAATGGCTGCCCTCCATGCCACTGCACTTGCACGTCCTGCGCGCCTTTGGCTGGGAGGAACCGGAATTCGTGCATCTCTCGGTCTTCCTCAAGCCGAGCGGGAAGGGCAAGATGAGCAAACGGGAAACCGCTGAAGCCATCAAGGACGGCCACTCGATTTTCGTCGGCGACATGAAAGAACTGGGTTACATCCCCGAGGGGGTGCTGAACTGGATCGTCCTGATGGGCTGGGGTGTTTCGGAAGACGACGTGATGAGCCTGGATGACATGATCGCTCGCTTCGACGTCAATAACCTGACACCATCCCCGGCGGCGGTTAATTTTGCCAAGCTCGACCATTTCAATGCCACCCACATCCGCTTGCTGCGGGCCGGAAGATCTGGCTGCCCGGATCAAGCCTTATTTTGCTCCGGGAGGGCCTGGTTGTGGAGGATGCCAGGCTGCTGAGGATCATCCCGCTCATCCGCGAGCGCCTGGTCACGCTGGACGATTGCCTGCCTTTCGCGGCCTGGTTCTTTAAGAGAAACGGTCACACCGAAACCCGATGAGTTGGTTGCAAAGGACCTGAGCGCGGCGCAGTCTGCCGCGGTTGCTCGCCAGGCGTACAACGTCCTGGCTGCGTTACCCGAACTCAGCCATGCCCTGGCCGAGCCGCCCATGCGGAACCTGGTGGAGCAGCTTGGCCTCAGCCCGAGCCAGGTGTTCGGCATCCTGCGCGTGGCCGTGACGGGGCAGACCGTCAGCCCGCCGTTGTTCGAGAGCATGGAAATCGTGGGGAAGGAAAAGGTGTTGGGGAGGATCAGAGAAGCCATCCACATCCTGGAGAACATGCCGCATGCGAATTGAGATCAAATCGGCTGAACAATGGAGCACGTTCGAAAAGGCCCGCCAGGACTGTGTAGTGACCAGTTCCCTGTACGCCTTCCTGACAGGCACCAGGTGGGCCTCTCCGGACTGGGCGGTAATGGTCTGGGAAGACGACGATATGGTCAGCAATGTCCACATCGTGGTGCGGACGGCACAAGTGGGCGCGAACCCGGTCAAACTGGGCGGGATCGGAAATATCGCCACAAAAGTGGAGTGGCGCAAGCGCGGCTATGCCACTGCTGGGCTGAAGGTGGCGCAGGATTTCCTGCGCGATCCGCTGCAGGTGGATTTTGGCCTGATGATTGCCACCAGGGAGATGGTCACCCGCTATCAGAAAATCGGCTGGAAAGTGGTGGCTCATTCCTTGACGATAGATCAGCCGGACGGGAAAACGAAAATGGATATTAGTGTCATGGTTCTGCCGGTGTGCCGGCAGGATTGGCCGGATGGGGAAATCGATCTGTGCGGCCTGCCATGGTAGTAAAAATCATTCAATAAAAATCTATGCCATAAAGTACGTTTTGACCAGGTAGATCATCCCGACGATGAACCCGATCGTGACCACGATCCAGCGCAGTGCGTTGGGCTTGACCTTGCTCGCCAGCCTTCCGCCCATCGAGCCACCCAGCAGCGCTCCCACCATCATCACCAGGGCAACGCTCCAGACCACCTTTCCGGAGAAGACGAAAAGCAGCGCGGCGGCGAAGTTGGCAGAAAAGGCGATGGCTTGTTTGAGGGCATTTAGGTGCGTCAGGAAATCGTTCAGAATCAATCCGAATACCGCCAGCAGGATGATGCCCAACCCGGCGCCAAAATAGCCACCGTAGATGGCGCCCAGGAATACGGGCAGGAAAATCCAGGCTTCCGGGATGGGCCTGGACTGCCCCGTGGGCCTGGCGGCGGGCCAACCAATTGCGCAGTGGAGTTTGGATGGCCAGCAGGCCGGCCGCCATCAGGATCAGGAATGGCACCAGGTGGGAAAAAAGTTGGTCGGTGGTCCGCAGCAGCAACACCCCGCCCGCCAGTCCACCCAGGATGGCGGCTGGTATGGCGATCCAGAGACGTTTTTTCTGATGTTTCAAATCGTCCGCCTGGGCGAGCGTGCCGCCCAGCGAGCCGGGCCAGAGCGCCAGGGTGTTCGTGACGTTTGCAGTTACGGACGGAAGCCCAATCGCCACCAGAACTGGGAAGGTAATGAGCGTTCCACCGCCGGCCAGGGCGTTGATCATGCCGGCAGCGAGGGCGGCGAGGAGGGCGAAGAGGTAGTGGATTAACATGTTTTATAAGTCTGACAGGTCGGAGAAGTCGGAGAAGTCTTACAAGTCGGACAAGTCTGACAAGTCGGACAGGTCGGAGAAGTCTTACAAGTCGGACAAGTCGGACGGGTCGGACGGGTCGGGTTGGTCGAGGGTATAGGGGGCAGGCGACTTCTTTTATGGCGGCGCGGCGGGATTTTGCCAGGTAACCGATCAGGGTGTTGACCTGCCGTTCGAGCAGGTTGGATTTGGCATAAAGGCTATCGAAACGCTCCTGAGAAATGTAATGCAAATCCAGGGCGATATAGGCTTGTGATTGCACTTCCGAATTCGACCGGCGTGAAAAACCGAGGAACCTGACAAACTCCGCATCCGAACCGGCGTTAAACCCTTCGGCGATATTGCTCATCACCGATACCGCGGCGCGCCGGATCTGGTCTTTGAGCCCATAATCCCGGCTGAATTCCGACTGTCCGGAATCTTCGTAGACCATCCGCACCAATTCCCGGGCAGATTGCCAGACGTGCAAGTCTTCGAAGCGGGTTATGGTAGTCATTCATTATGTCCTATAGGTATGACAGGTCGGACAGGTCTGATAAGTCTTACAGGTCTAACAGGTCTGATAGGTCTAACAAGTCTAGAGGTCTTACAGGTCGACTTGTCAGACTTTTTAGACTTGTCAGACTTCTACGACTTATTCGACTTTTCTATTTTCGCCCAGGTATCTTTGAGGGTGACGGTGCGGTTGAAGACCAGTTTTTCGGGGGTGGAGTCCAGGTCGACGCAGAAATAGCCGGTGCGCTCGAACTGGAATTTGTCGCCGGGCCGGGCTTCGGCCAGGGAGGGCTCCAGGAAACAGTCCGTCAGCATTTCAAGCGAGTGGGGGTTGATGACCTGGATTGACATCCTCGCCTTCATCCGGGTTCTCGACGGTGAACAACTGCTCGTAAAGGCGCACTTCGGCCTTGATGGCGTGCTGCGCCGAGACCCAGTGGATGGTGGATTTGACCTTGCGCCCATCCGGGGCATCGCCGCCGCGCGTGGCCGGGTCGTAGGTGCAATGCACCTCGGTCACCTCCCCGGTTAGCGGGTCGCGGGTGACGCCGGTGCATTTGACCAGGTAGGCATAGCGCAGGCGGATCTCGTTGCCGGGATACAGCCGGAAATACTTGGGCGGCGGAGTCTCGCGAAAATCGTCCTGTTCGATGTAAAGCACTTTCGAGAACGGCACTTTGCGCGTCCCGGCGGTTTCGTCTTCGGGGTTGTTGATCGCGTTCATCTCTTCCGACTGGCCATCCGGGATAATTGTCGATGACCAGCTTGAGCGGATGCAGGATGGCCATGCGGCGCGGGGAGCGCTTGTTCAGGTCGTCGCGGATGAAGGCTTCGAGCAGGGCCATATCCACCCAGCTGTCGTTGTTGGTTTCACCGACCGACGCGATGAAATTCTGGATGGCCTCCGGGGTGACGCCGCGCCGGCGCAGGCCGCGCAGGGTGGTGAGACGCGGGTCGTCCCAGCCGCTCACCACGCCATTCTCGACCAGTTTGCGCAGTTTGCGCTTGCTCATCATGGCATAGGTCAGGTTGAGGCGGGAGAACTCGATCTGGCGGGTCTTGAACTCGCCCAGCTGCTCCAGGAACCACTCATAGAGCGGGCGGTGGATGATGTATTCCTTCGAGCAGAGCGAATGGGTGATGCCTTCCATCGAATCGTTCTGGCCGTGCGACCAGTCGTACATCGGGTAGATGCACCACTTGTCGCCGGTGCGGTGGTGGGTGGCGTGCATGATGCGGTACATGACCGGGTCGCGCATGACGATGTTGGGGTGGGCCATGTCGATCTTGGCGCGCAGGACCCGGCTGCCTTCCGGGAACTCGCCGTTCTTCATGCGCTCCAGCAGGTCGAGGTTCTCTTCGACCGAACGGTTGCGGTAGGGGGACTCGATGCCGGGTTTCAAAGCCGATTCGGTCTGACTCCACTTGGTGCCGCGCGGCAGGGTGCCGCGGCTGGCGCTCATTTCCTCGGGGGTCTGGTCGTCCACATAGGCCAGGCCTTTTTTGACCAGCCGGATGGCCCATTCGTACAGCCGGTCGAAATAATCCGAGGCGAAGGTGACCTTGACCCACTGGATGCCCAGCCAGCGGGCATCCTCTTCGATGGCTTCGACGAATTCGGTCTCTTCCTTGGCGGGGTTGGTGTCGTCGAAGCGCAGGACCAATTCGCCGCCGAAGGCTTTGGCGGTGTTGTAGTCGATCAGGAAGGCCTTGACATGGCCGATGTGCAGGTAGCCGTTCGGTTCCGGGGGCAGGCGGGTGCGGACGTAGTTGAAGCGCCCGGTCTTCAGGTCCTCGGCGACGGCGTCGATGATGAAATTGGTGGGTTTGGGTGTTTCGGTGGTATCCATATGATTTTCCTTTTCGGCAGTATTCCAAGGCTGTTATTATAACAAAGAGGGCGGGCGAAAGCACCCATTTAACCGGAGATAAACGAGATGAACGTTTTTTGGTCTGATGAACAGTACAAAATGGACTTTCCGGGGTTGGAAATCCTGTTTATCTGCGTTTATCCCCGGTGAATGTAAGTTTCAAAACGCTTTCAAATAAGCAGGCCATGAGCATGTCCTCGGGGCTACAAGCGGCAGAGGCAGGGAGCTTGCCCCGGCCCAGCCGAGTCATTTTCATGAAAAGAGGCGCGCGCTAAAATGCCAAATCAACGAGAAACAATGGAATTTTTGGAGGGGGGAGCGGGGCGAACGGCCTATTTTTGGGTCGTTCTTCCATTTTAATGGAATCAAGACACGACCCCTATAAACCCGTAAAATGGGTACAAAATTGTGGGAAATATGGATCGTTTTTTGCGATTTAATTGTTATTTTCGAGCTTGCAAGAGACCACTCTCCAAGTGTACAATCATGTATATGATCGGTCCGGTGAATAATCGGGTGAGTGTAAATGGGATTCAAACCCCAAGTCGCTGGGCACTGGTCCCTTGCGTGCGGCTTAGTTCAACTCGGCTTGATGCGGCGGCGCAATCTTCCACTGTTTCAACTTTCGTTCTTCCTGCCGCATCAAACCTTAATTCGTTAGCTGGTTTCTCTTCTTTCATGGCCTGGGATGATTTAGGGTTTTCATCTTTGGAAAGGTGCTTTCAATGAGGGATGATTTCAGCCCTAAGACAAAAGATATACTTGCCAAGCGCGTAGGTTTTAATTGCTCGAATCCCCGATGTAGACAAATAACTAGCGGGCCACAGTCAGATCCCCAAAAGGCTGTAAACATTGGGGTCGCAGCACATATTACAGGAGCATCAAAGGAAGGCCCCCGTTACGATCCTAATTTATCATCAAGCCAACGTAAGTCCATTGATAATGGTATATGGCTTTGTCAGAATTGCGCTAAATTGATCGATAACGATAAGCATAAATATACTTCTTTATTGCTGTGCAAATGGAAGGAGAAAGCTGAAGAATACGCATCACAGCTAATAGAGGGGTACTCAACAGTTTGTAGAAACCGTCAATATAAACGATAAACAACAACACGGAAAAATTATTAAGAAATACTGGTTTGTTGGAACTCAACTTGATTTTTTTGAAGTTGTAGTCAACTTGCTGACCGAAGCACCGAAGTTTGGTAATATGCTTCCAGTTTGGTATTCATCCGAACATGTAACTTTATCCTTGTTAGCAGGCTGGACTGATGAAGTGTCTGTCATAAGTGTTACACAATTTGATACCAGTCAACTTTATAAATTTGGCTGGAAAGCACTTGTAATAGCGGAAGAACAAGAAGGGAAAACCGTGGTTTTATTTGTTGATGGTTACGACATTGACAAGAAGAGAAATACTCCTTCTATAGGCAAACCATTTATTGAATTCGCTAATTTCATTGTTGGTAAGATGAGTCAATACAATATTCAAGAATGCAACGCCAGTTACTCAGAATAAAATACTTTACACCTAAGCCCTACTCTTACGTTCCCACTCTCCGTATGTCACTGGCAGGCCCTAGCCCTACCCACCGGTTTACTTCCAAATCTATTTTGTTCACTTTTCCCCACTTTCTAGTAATCTCCATTCTTCCATAGTCAAATACTGCACGTTCAGACGTACTGTTCTTCCTCTCAAGAGTGTTTCCAGGGTTTAGGGATTGAATTCTAGCAACTTTAATTGTAAAATGATTTCAGATTAAGCGAATGTATGCTCGGAGGAGAAAGAATGTACCCCTACGATAAGACCAGACTGAGAAAGACTTTTGCCCAACTGATGGTGTGTCGGACGGCGGGCGAATTTCAGAAAGCCATGCAGTTGCCCGACACCAGCGAGATGAGATTATGGGAACTTAGCGAGGCCATTAAAAACGCCATGGAGAATGGAAGCCCATCGTTGGCTACCGGCTTGTGTTTCTCTGCGATGCTGAGAGACTTGAGCGAAGAAGATTGGCTAATGTGCTATGTGGATGCAGGAAACGGATTCCGTGCTGCGCTGTATACCAACCCTGAATTCATCGGTAGTGCCATAACCATGGTCTGGCCATTCTACGCCTATTGTGAAAAAAATAACCCAGAGGGAACACACCTAAATGATTTTGTCTTGGCGCTTCAGCATGTGGCAGAAGCCAGACAAACCGAGAGGGTGCAGAAATCAAGGGATATGATGGATGCCCTTTCACTTGCCGGGAGCGCTGTCCAGACCTTCTATGAGCGATCCCTAAAGATCCGGCCCCAAGCACGGTACCATGGCAATTTTGCTGAGGCAATCAGCGCTGCAAAGTGGCTAGAAGCGAACTTGGGATTCGACTGCCTCCTCAGTTGGGTGAAAGCTAATTCTTAAGCAACGCGGCACAAATGGTACGAGCGTTTCTATAATAAGGCTCGTTGCGAATTGTTGAAGGATGTAACAATATGTCGTGGGAATATCAAGATTTTGTCCATGAATTTCAGCCAGGTGCTCGACCAAATCGCATCGCGATTTCTATTGTGCAAACGAGGCGCGACATATGGATGGACGTAAAGCCTCGTATCTTGGTCGAAATCCAGAAGTGAATGGATAATGGTTGGGAGCCCGTTGGCGACATCGATGAAAGCGGCCTCCGATGGCGTTCCTTCACTCAGGTTCATGTTGAGCCCATAAGCATAATCCTCATACCTTTTCTGCTCGGCTTTCTTCTACTCCTCTTTGACTTGATGAGTCCACGACAGCTCGAAGAGGCGACTGAGTATCGCCTACCAATGCGAAGACAAAGCCCCTAGCCAAAGATACCGATTTATCCGTAGAAACGGCACTCCTTAGGCTTTTTTGGGGACGTGGACGGTATTTACACCGTTAGGTACGACTCTTATCAATGCCCTTTCCCCCACTTCTTAGTGATCTCCAAATTGCCATAGTCAAAAACTGCACGTTCAGGGGTTCAGCGCCGTGACCGGTGGGAAGGCGGCCGGGAAGGTCAGGAAAGCATGCGCCCGGCAGTACCAAGGATTCTCCGCCTTAACATCCCGGCACGGCTTCCCGGGCCAGGCAAAGACCAGCCCCACGGCATTGCAGCATGCCCGGACATACCGATTGATGTGCGGAGGCCTGCGCCGAGGCCACTTCCGAAACGGTTTCAAACCAGCCATTACCACCAGGAGGCCATCGAAACAATATTGGTATTATTGGGAACTTATTGAAACCAGAAGAGGACTGGGAGAAAAACCGAATAATCAAAAGATGTATAATTTATGAAAGCTTTTTCCCATGCCAATTCCTAACCCGGACAAGCCGGAAAAGAACAGGGAAAGGCTTTAACCACAAAGGGCCGAAGGGGCACAAAGAAGAGCAAAATGCGAAAAGCCTGGTTTACTTTGTGTACTTTGTGCCCTGTGTGTTTAAATATTCTTGCTTTTTGTGCAAGGATTTAATTGCTAAGTTCCTAAATAATTCTTATTGCAAGACAATAAAAGAAAGGTGTATATGAAAACCATTAAAATCGCGAACGGCGACTTGAACGTGCCGGAAATTGCGTTGGGTTGCATGCGGATTTCAGACCTGACCAACCAGGAGATATCGAACCTGGTTCATACGGCCCTGGATGAGGGCATAAACTATTTCGACCATGCCGATGTTTACGGGGGAGGAAAATCTGAAGAGAAATTTTCCGAGGCGCATCGACTATGAACTCCCGGCCTGCGGGAAAAGATGTTCCTGCAGACCAAAGTCGGCATTCGCAGGGACAGTTATGACTTTTCCAAAGAGCACATCCTGGAAGCAGTGGATGGCAGCTTGAAGCGGCTGAGAACCGAGTATATGGATGTGCTCCTGCTGCATCGCCCGGATGCCCTGGTGGAACCGGAAGAGGTGGCCGAAGCGTTTACCATCCTGGAAAACAGCGGCAAGGTACGGTATTTTGGGGTCAGCAACCAAAACCCCATGCAGATCGAGCTGCTGCGCAAATTCGTGAAGCAAAGCCTCCTCTTCAACCAGCTTCAGTTCAGTATCACCAACACCGGCATGATCGATGCGGGGATCAACGTTAACATGGAAATCGACCCCTCCATCAACCGGGACGGCAGCATTTTGGATTATTGCCGCCTGAAGGATATTACCATTCAGCCCTGGTCTCCATTCCAGTACGGCTTCTTCGAGGGCGTCTTCCTGGATAACGAAAAGTTCCCCGAACTCAACCAAAAAATCAACGCGATTGCGGCGGCCAAGGGGGTGACCAACACGGCGATTGCAATTGCATGGATCCTGCGTCACCCGGCGCACATGCAACCGATCGTCGGGACCACCAACCCGGGCCGTTTGAAAGATATCTGCAAGGCTTCCGACATTACGCTCACTCACCAGGAATGGTACGAGATATATTTGGCAGCCGGGAATAAGCTGCCCTGACCGGGTTCTTATTTGCGAGGTGGAAAATGGCAGACAGGCACAGCAACTTTCTCGGAACATATTTCAATAAAGAGACTGTCCTGCGGCTGGCGCAAGCCTTGAAGATCCTGGCGTGGGTCATCCTGGCTATTTATGCAGCCCAGTTGGTCTTATCCATCGGGGTAAATATCCTGCAAATCCTGCGCGGTTTTTGGGCCGGGATGAGCTTCACCGATGGGGCCCAAAACTTCCTGGCTGTCTTCGAGCAGCCTCTGCAAGGCGTGGTGTATGCCTTTGCGCTGCTGGGAATCTCGCAGCTACTGCTGATCTTCCTGGATATCGAAGACAACACCCGCCGGGCGGCGCGCGCAGGAAAAGACTGATCATTTTTTGTGAGGTTGGCATAGAGTCTTCGCAGAGTAGATGAGAGAAATTATCTTGGGAAATTTAACCGCGACCCCGCTGTAGCACGTGGGGCAGGCGACCGCCAAGGGCGCGAAGATTTTAAAAAGACTTGGCGTTCTTCGCGCACTTCGCGGTGAAAATTGTTCAGGAAGGGAAGGCGACCCGACTTTGTGAGAGCCGTGAAGGTTGGAATTTTTTAAGGTTGTCCTGTTATGGAATTGTTGTATAATAGCGCCACTATGCACGCCGGAATTTTCCCCCTGTACTACTATCCTCACCTATAATACGCCGTTGCGGGTGGGGAGAACGCGCCTGCCGCAGCGGGCGCGTTTTTTTTATTTATTCTTTTCACCACGAAGGAACACGAAGGAACACGAAGGAACACAAAGGAAAGATAAGGACATTAATTATATAGAGGTCATTATGAATCTGGATGAACAAGTGGCACTGCTGATGCAGGGCACCGAATATGGCGATGACGAACTGAAGAAGAACATGGCGGCGGAACTGCGCGAGCGCTTGCTGGAAGCGGAGAAGGAAGGCCGGCCGCTGCGTATCTACTGCGGGTTCGATCCGCGCACCTCCGACCTGCATCTCGGTCATACCGTGCCGATGCGGAAACTGCGCCAGTTCCAGGAGCTGGGTCATGAGGTCACGTTCGTGGTCGGTTCCTTCACTTCGCTGATCGGCGACCCATCTGACAAGGATAAACTGCGCCCGATCCTGACCCAGGAGGAAGTGGAATTCAATGCCCGGACATACGCCGAACAGGCCTACAAGATCCTGGACCGGAACAAGACCAAGATCCGCTTCAACTCCGAATGGCTGGCCGGACTGACTTTTGCCGAGTTGATCAAGCTGGCCTCCAACTTCACCCTCCAGCAATTCGTCACGCGCGACAATTTCCGCAAGCGCTGGGACAACGGTGACCCGATCTACCTGCACGAGACGTTCTATTCCATCATGCAGGGCTACGATGCGCACGCCCTGCAAACGGATGTGCAGGTGGGCGGCACCGACCAGCTCTTCAATATTGTCACGGCGGCCCGCAAGATCATGACCACCCTGGGCGACAAGCCTAATATTGCCATCATCCTGGGTATTTTGCCCGGCACGGATGGCGAGGTCAAGATGAGCAAATGCCTGGGCAACCATATCCCGCTGCTTTCGACGCCGGAAGATATGTACGGGAAGGTGATGTCTGTGCCGGACAAGGCGATGGGAGCGTACATGCGCCTGGTGACGCGCTGGACGCCGGATCAGATCGCCGAGATCGAAGCGGACCTCAAGTCCGGGAAGCTGCATCCACGCGATGCCAAGATGAGCGCTGGCGCACGAGATCGTGTCCATTTACCACAGCGAGGCGGAGGCGCAGGCGGCTGAAGCAGCCTTCAGGAAGGTCTTCCAACAGAAGGAAGTCCCGGACGATATGCCGGAGTATGCGCTGCAGCCTGGCCAGACCGTGCTGGAAGTTCTGGCGGCGGCCGGCTTGGTGACCAGCAAATCGGACGGGCGGCGGATGGTCGAGCAGAAGGGCGTCAGGCTGGATGGGGAGGTGCTGGAGAAATTCGAGGCCGCGTTCCCGCACCCGGGCGTGTTGCAGGTGGGTAAACGGCGCTTTATTCGCGTGAAAGGGGTAAGGGAGAAGAATTAAACACAAAGGACACGAAGTTTCACCAAGGATTTGTGTAAAAATAACTTCCCTATTTTGTCTGAGATTAATCGCTGGTTTTTGCTGCAAAAGCCTAGATATTTTTACCACCAAGGCACGAAGACACGAATCTTTTGGAGAAAACACATGGATTTTTGTGACTTTGTGACTTGGTGGTATATCCCCTCGGCAAATTGGGACAGCCTAATATTACAGCGCAAGGTTGACCAACTTACCGCTCTATCAATTGCTTTTCTGCCACTTTCTCCCTCATCCCCGACCCTTCCCCCTTCGGGGGAAGGGAGTTTCCTCTCCCTTCGGGAGAGGGTGAGGGAAGGCACATCAGGAGACGTTGGAGTCCGGTGACATGAATTTTATTCTTCGCCCCCTTGGGGTGCAGGCGGGGTGAACTCCGTTCATGAATACTTTGTGCTTAAAGAACTTTTTACATAAGGATCACGGCTGCATGGCGGCTTGCAGCATTTGCTGGCCGATGGAGGCCGCCAATGGCTGGTTGGCGCTCTTCCAGAAGAACCACTACTGCCAATGGGGTGCCCTGCCAATCCGGTAACGTCCCGGCCAGGGCCCAGGTGTAGGTTTTATTGCCCTGTCCGGCCAGTCCGCTCCATTGCCAGAGAGGCTGGCCTTTGACCATCAGGGCCTGGGTGGCAGCCGCCGCAGTGCTGGCGGACAGTGCCTGGACCGGTTGGCTGAGCGGCGGCAGGACAACCCAGCCTTGGGAAGGGGTTTTAACCGCCATCGCCAGGCGGGGAGCCGGCCGGAGGCCTGTATCGCTCAGCGCGGCGGCGGCCAGCGCCACCTGCAAAGGACTGATGCGCAGGGATTGGCCGGGTGAACTGGCAGCCGCGACGGGCAGGCGCAAGTCGGGGGTGGTGTAGAAGCCCAGGGCGTGTATAACTGCCCGAGTGCTGGTGGGTGGAGTGGCAGAATTGCCAATGGCCTGGAGCCAGGCTTGCATGCCTGTGCCGGGAGGATATGCCTCCTGGGCGGCGCGGTCCAGCAACGGCGATTGCGGATCCTTGAGCAGGGCGGGGCCTGCTGGTCCAACAGGTTCGGGTCGAAGGTGGGATGGGATGCGATTGCCAGAATCTCGCCGCTTTGCGCATTCAGCAGGACAACCGCCCCGGTGTGGTTTGCCAAGCAGGGCATCCGCACGCTGCTGCAAATCCAGGTCAATACTCAGCCGGACATCCAGGCCCGGCGGCGGCTGGCCGTAGACCAGGTGGTTCCACCAGATGCTGCTGGCCGGATTGCCCTGCAGGCCGCGCAGGTAAGGGTCGAGGGTGGCTTCCAGCCCGGCCTGTCCATAGACCGGATCGGTATAGCCAGTGATGGAAGCCAGGTCAGGGTAGCACATAATTGCGGGTGTAATCTCCCGGTTTTGCCCAGGGTGAGGTCGATCGGCGTGCCATTGCGGTCAAGCAGGCTGCCGCGTTTTACATAGCGGTCGTCAATCGAACGACGGGCGTTATCGGTGCGCTGTAAAAGATCGGGGCCGCGCCAGACGGCCCACCAGGCATTCGTGACGGCCAAGCGCAAAAGCCCCAGGCCAACCAGCCCGGCCAGGATCAGATAGGGCTGGGGATTGGGGAGCGGGGCAGGCTCGTCCTCGGGCTGGCTGGAGATGAACAGGAGGATGAGCAGCGCCAGGAACGAAGTCAGCAAAGATGAGCCCCCATAGGAGACGAAAGGCAAGGTCACGCCGGTCAGCGGAAACAGGCGGATGTTGCCGCCGATGATGAGGATGGACTGCGCACCGATGTAAGCGGTCAGGCCGGCAGCCAGGATGCGGCGGAAGCTATCGGGAGCGCGCATGGCGGTACGCAGGCCCCGGGCGACGAAAAAGCCGATCAACGCCAGCAGGCCGAGGGTCCCGACCAGCCCGGTTTCCTCGGCAATCGCGACAAAAATAAAATCGGAAATGGCCACGGGGACCAGGCCGGGGCTGCCCAGGCCGGGTCCGCGCCCGGAGGTGCCGCCGTTGGCGACCGCCATGAGCGACTGCACGATCTGGAAGGAGCGGCCGGACGGATCGAGCCAGGGGTTGAGCCAGGCGTCGATGCGCAGACGGACCACATCGAAAAGGAAATATCCGGCGATGCCGGCAACTGCCAGCCCGACCAGACTGATGAGCAGGATGCGTTTTTTCCCGGATGCAACAAACAGGATGATGGTATAGAGGAAAATGAAAATGGAAGGCGGTGCCCAGGTCGCGTTGGACGGCCAGAAGCAGCAAGGCAATCCCCATGATGACCGCGGTAGGAGCGAGCAGCGGCAGGGTGCGCAGGCTGAGCGGCAGGCGGTCGGCCAGGTAGGCGGCCAGGTAGACGATCAGCAGGAGTTTGAGCGGTTCGGATGGCTGGAAGTAAACGCCGCAACAGCCCAGCCAGGCATGCTCATAGCCGCCGCCCGGGTCCGTGCCAAAGATGAGCGTGAGGGCGGTCAGCAGCAGACCGCCGGTCAGCCAGATATATTTGTAGCGGCGCAGGAAGCGTAATTCGGGAGAGAGGCGCAGGCCGAGCAGGAAGACCAGCCCGCAGACCAGCCAGCCAGATGGTCTGGCGGAGGCCGAAAGCTGGGTACCAGGCGATAGATGGTGAGAATGCCCCAGCCGGTCAGCAGGGCGGCCAGGGGCAGCAAGTAGGGGTCAGCTTCCGGAATGCGGCGCTTCGTCAGGATATGCGCCAGGAGGAAGACGACCACCCAGACGCCAAACCCCAGCCATTGCGACCAGTGATATTGCACATCCCAGGAGCGGGCCCGCGCAGCCGGGGCGAGGGTTAGGATGAGCGAATAGAGAAATAGAAAGACCGCCGCCAGTGTCAGCAGGCGAGCCTGGATTTGAGAACGGGAGAGGGTGGTTGGGCGAGGGCGCAAGGGAACAGGAGTTATTTCAGGTATTTCTTTACCAGCAAATCCAACTTTTTGCGGGTCTCGGGCGGGATGACGGCCGGGTTGGTGATGAGGGCGGTTGGCCAGTGCGTTTTCGCAGGTACACGGCGCTTTTCGGAGAGGGCCTTTACCAGGTTGTGGACGGCCTGCTGGGCAGTCAGGGTATTCTGGTTGAGTGTCCTGATGATCATTTCCACCGTCACCGGCGCTTCGCTGACGTGCCAGACATCGTAGTCGGTGACATGGGCCATGACGGCGTAACACATCTCGGCCTCGCGTGCCAGGAAAGCTTCCGGCGCGGCGGTCATGCCCACGATGGACATGCCCCAGGCGCGATACGCGTTGGACTCGGCCTTGGTGGAGAAACGCGGCCCTTCGATGATGATAAAAGCGCCGCCGTGATGGACGGTTGCGCCGGTCTCCTGCACCGCGGCTTCCAGCGAAGCGGACAGGTCCGGGCAGAACGGATCGGCGACGCCGATATGGGCGACCAGCCCCTCGCCGAAGAATGTACGGGTGCGCTCCTTGGTGTTATCAAAGATCTGGTCGGGGATGACAATGTGGCCGGGGGCGTAATCCTGGCGCAGCGAGCCGCAGGCATTGATGCTGACGATGCGTTCCGCACCCAGTGCTTTCAGGGCATAGATATTGGCCCGGTAAGGCACCTCGGTGGGCATGATGTGGTGGCCAAGGCCATGCCTGGCCAGGAAAGCCACGCGTTGCCCTTCCAGCGTACCGACCACGATGGGCGCGGAGGGTTTGCCGAACGGTGTCGTCATGTCATTTTCCTGGGTGTCGGTCAGGCCCGACATGGCATACAGGCCGGAACCACCAATGATTGCAAGAGCAAGTTTTTCGGACATGGGGAAATCCTTTAACAAAAGGAGATCAGGTGAACGAATGAAGTTATTATTACGAAGTTTTGAGTTAATAATTAAGAACTTTTTTTTGCCGGCGACATAAGGAGATCACCGGCCAGGGATACGGTGAAAAGTGTATTCGCCGCAGCGAAATTCATCACCAGAGATGACCACGGTCGGCATGGCAAGTTTTTCCTGGTTGATGCAGTGTGCCATTGGTGGAATCCAGGTCTTCCAGCCACCATTGGTTGTGATGGTAGCTCAACCGGGCATGCCGGGCGGAAATGGCCTCATCGTCCACCGGGCATTCACAGGCAGGATCGCGGCCGATGGTCACTTCTGCCTGGATAAAACGCCGGATTTGTGCAACCTGACCGGCAAGGGTGAGAGTCAGACTGATGGGTGGGATTTTACGGGCTGCCAGGAGCGCACTCTGCAGTTTGATGTCGCGCCACAGGTTCGTGAAAGCCCAAGCCAAAAATGCATACAGGCTGATGGTCAGCAGCAGGCGCAGGGCTAAGACGACCGGCCCGCTCATTTGTTGTTATCTTTTACTTTTTCGAGGAGGGCTGTAGTCCGGTCGCCGGAGATGGGTGAGCCTGGTTCGGTCTGTCCCTTTACTGGGGAATGCGCCCGGTTGGCAAGTCCTGGCCGAAAATGAGGGTAACGCCTGCCAGGCTGATGACATCGCCAGGATAGAGAACAGACTGGTCGGCGCGTTCGCCATTCACAAAGGTTCCCCCGCTGGAATTCAGATCAAAGAGCACGAAGCGATCTCTGACGATACGCAATTGGGCATGTGCGCGTGATACACGCGGATCATCTATGACAATATGATTGTCCAGCCTGCGCCCGATATTGATGACGGAACGGTCAAGCGGGACGATCTGGGTCCCGCCTACGATCAGGAAGGCATTGCTGGGAATTTTCCCGGCAGCCGAGCTCGGGTTTCGTTCCAGAATCCATCCCGGGTCTCACCGACGCTTTCCTGGCTGAAGGATGCGACGACGCTGCAATTCACCGGCGGGCAAGGTCGTCATCGGCAGTGGTGGTGACCGTTGGCCTGGTCGAGAACTGGAACCCGGCTTCCTTCCCGGCGGCATACAGGGTGTTTGCCAATTCCTTGAGCAGGCGCGGCCTGGCATGCCAGCGCGCAAGCGTGGAAGGATGCCGCGACGATCACATAGATATTGGGAGCCTGCGTTCCACCGGCCTCTTCCTTCAAATGAGCATGCATGGCGGTTGCCAGTTGCTGGGCAATTCCATCCTCGACCTTGTAACCGGGCAGGTGCTTCAGAAGATGGACTTCGAGCAATGACTGCAAGCGGGATTCGAACTCGTCAAGGGTTGCCATATCAGTATTATTATAGGAGCGAGGAAAGGATTATGCAAGCCTGCCGGGGATAAAAAAAGCGCAGCAGCGCTGCGCTTGCGGTGCTCAGACGGGTTGTCCGCAGTTCGGGCAGAATTTTTCGTCGTGCACCAGCACATATCCGCATTTGCTGCATGTTTTCGGCTGCTCCTTGCCAAGCGGCGCGCCGCAGGCCAGGCAAGTGGCTTCCCCGACCGGATTTGCCGCTCCGCAATAATCACAGGTTATGCGGGACAACCGTTCGGACAACTGCTGGCTGGCCCCGGCCTCGCTGGCAACCCTGGCGACTATCTGCCAGACTTTTTCATTCAATTGCAAGTTGGTGACATCCTGGGCGATATCATCCAGCCGGCCCAACAGGTTCAACGGATTGATCAAGGTGGCGATGGCTGTTTCACCCAGGCTGGCAGCCACACCCAGCCATTGCTGCTGGCCCAATTCCACCATGATCCCATCCTCGACTTTCTGGATGTTGACGGTCAGGGCGGTTTTTCCGCCCGAATGGGACCATTGCGACGAGGCAATCTGAACGGTCAGGTTATTGCCCTCGCCAAGCAATTGGGTCTGTGTGTTGCCCTGGTTGAATTCTGCCTCCAGCGCCCGGGCAACGTCGGTGGGGGATATGTTTCCGTGAAATATGCGTCTGTCCATAATGTTTTAGATTATAATCGTTTTGCCCGGTTGGGAAATGTCATTAATCTATTTACGAAGGATACTCCCAATCAAGTTGCGACACATTGCGTCTTGTTTAAAGTTGGAACCTGGATTTTCCTGATCTTCGGTTTTATAACCATGTGTTCCTGGGTCTGCTCGGAACCCGGTGGCGGCTCAACAGTTGGATACTGCCACTCCTCACCGACGGCGACGCACCGTGGCCGGGACGGCCTTATATTACCGTAACATATATCGAGCCGATCAATGTGCGCACCGGGCCGAGTTCTTTTGATTATCCCGTCGTTGGTACCCTGCCGGTCGGCGGGACGGCAGCCGCAGTTGGGCGTTCCCCGGCCGGAGAATGGATCGAGATCGAATTTCCGGATGCCCCACGCGGAACTGCCTGGGTATATGCCGCAAATGTAACTCTCTCTCCGCCCAATGCCCTGCTCCCGGTCGTGGAACCTCCGCCCACGCCGGCACCCTTGGAGACAGCCACGCTCAACCCGACCTTTGTGGCGGCATTTCCAGATCGTTCCCACCTCCACGCGCCTGCCAACATTTACCCCTCCGCCGCCCTTGGCGATCCCCACTTATGCAAATCCTGCCCAGCTTCCTCCGGCCGGGCCATAACCGCCTGGTTGATGGTCGGACTGGGCGTGATCGGCATCGTTGGAATCGCCTTTACTTCTTTCCGGCGTCGCTAGGCCTGGAAAGCCGCGCTGAAAAACCATGAAATCGCCGCTTAAGATCTGAAAGGTTGGATAAAGCTCCTTTTTGCCGGGGGGATGGCCGGGTTGATAATGATCATGCTGTTGTCCGGCCTTCCGACAGGAAATGTGCATGCCCAGCAGCCGACCGGTACCATTCCAACTGTCACCGGCACCCCGACCGGCCCTTATGTGACCGTATATTCCGACCAACTCTTTATTGATGTATATGCCGGTCCGAGTTCCTATGATTATAGCGCAATTGGCGTCATGGCCGCCGGAACATCCGCACCTGCGCTTGGTTTCAGCCAGGACGGGAATTGGATCGAGATCGTTTACCTGGGGGTACAGAGCGGGGTGGGCTGGGTCTATGCACCGTTCGTCTCGATCACCCCCGGCAGCCTGCCAAAGATACCCGCTCCGCCAACGCCGGCGCCTCTCACCACGCCGACGCTTAACCCCACCTTTGTGGCGGCCTATGGGCTGCAGGTGGTGCCCACCCGCCTGCCGACATTCACTCCGCCAGCCTCCTTGAAGCTTCCGACGTTTGCACCGAATGCGGGCAGCACGTCCAAGGTGCCGTATGGGTTGATCATCCTGATGCTGGCGTTGATCGGGATCCTGGGGGCAGTCATCTCTTTCTTGCGCGGGAACCGCTAGCGTATTCTGGAAATAATCTGCGGCGACCACCCTGTTGGGCGGTTGCCGCAGATTGTTGGGTACTTTTTGGAAAGTCGCCCGGTATGGCTATCAGTTTTCGCTCGCTCCGCAACCGCCTTCCCCACACGAACAGGCGGGGGCGACATTGGGGTTTTCCACCAGGAAGCCCTGGCCGCGTTCGTCATCGATATAGTTGATGGTCGCGCCGGCTCATCGACTGCATGGAAACCTCATCTACAATAACTTTCAACCCTCGCTTTCAAAGGTGGTGTCGGTCTCGCCGGGCTTGTTTTCGAGCCCCATACCGTATTGGTAGCCGCAGCAGCCCTGCCCGGAGATGAAGACGCGCAGGCCATAACTTTCGTCCAGGTTGCGCTGCCGGAGCAGGTCGCGTACCACCTCGGCGGCGGCAGGGGAGAGAGAAACAGAAGTCGTTTGGATCAGTGTTGTCATGGTTACCTCGTTTTGTAAATTCGACATAGTTTATCAGAATTGGAAATTCCTGTCAACAGGAGAATGCTAACTTGGTGGAACTTTCCATTTTTCAACGCGAAGGTAGGAGAACGCGAAGGATTTTGAGGAATGTTGCAGCCCCTGGCGGGCTTCGCGGTACAATTTCGGGGTGAGAAGCCTCACCTCTATTCATCTTATCAAGATTGTCCCGCAGGTTGTATCGGCAAACGGGGTGATTTGCTCCAACTTGTGGATGGCGCTGGCGAGAGGGAAGAATATGAATGATTCAACCAAGCCCGTCTATAGAATCACCGACCTGGCGACCGAGGAGCGTCCACGCGAGCGGCTGGCGCACCTCGGGGCGCAGGCGCTGGCGACCTCGGAACTGCTCGCGATCCTGTTGCGGGTCGGCGTGCCCGGCGAGAATGCCGTCCAGGTGGGCCAGCGTCTCCTGAAGGATTTCGAGGGGATTTCCGGCCTGCAGCGTGCCCCGTTTGAGGAGTTATGCAACCAACACGGGATCGGAGAGGCCAAGGCCGCCCAGATCAAAGCCGCCATCGAGTTGGGCCGCCGCCTGGCGCTCGAATCCCCGGATGAACGCCCGGCGGTCAACAGCCCGGCGGATGCGGCCGCGCTGGTGGCCTATGAGATGTCCGCGCTGGAGCAGGAGCACCTGCGTGTCATCCTGCTGGACACGCGCAACCGGGTGCTGGACATCGTCGAGATCTATAAAGGTTCGGTCAACTCCTCACAGATCCATGTCGGGGAAATCTTCAAGCCTGCCATCCGGCGCAACGCCCCGGCGTTGATCGTGGTCCACAACCATCCCAGCGGGGATCCAACTCCCAGCCCCGATGATGTGGCCGTTACGCGTGCGATTGTCCAGGCCGGGAAGCTGCTGGATGTGGATGTGCTGGATCACATGGTCATCGGGCAGGGCAGGTGGGTGTCGTTGAAGGAACGCGGATTGGGATTTGTATAAATGTCAAGAAAAGTGGATAAAAAAGTGTGGCGCACCTGCCAGGTGCGTCGCACTTTTTAGCACCTGTTTTTTAAGGGTAAGTCTGTGCCAGGTAGGGAACCAGGACCTGCTCTTCCGCCGGAGAGAGTTGTGCGCCGTTACTGATCATGCGATCCACCGTCACTTTCCATTCGGCGGCTGTGTGGTGGGCGGTCGTGATCCGGGCAATTGAATGGCAAACGGTGCAGCGTTCTTGCACGAGGGTCTGCGGATTGGCGGTTGAGCCGCCGCTGGAAGGGGTAGGGGCGGAGCTGCTGCTTGATCCGCAGGAGGCCAGCAGGGCTCCTGCCAGTACAACCAGGAGCAGGCCGCTGACGAGGGGGATCATTCGTTTATTCATTTACTCATCTTACTCCAGAATTGAGTTGGAAGAATTTTACCTCAAATAATTGCAAATCTTCAAGCGCGCTATTTTCTCGAGGAAGTTGTAGTTTCGAAAGTTTATTTCATTGGGGTCAATTCGCCTCCATTCACCAGTGTATAGGTTTTGCCGCCGAGGGCAGAGCATGCGCTCTGGTTGTAGTAGACGGTGTGGCCGTTGCCGGTGATGTTGGTAATGGATGTGCCTGAGGTCCCGCCAGTATCAGCCAGGCACGCCAGGTACGAATCCGCCGTGATGGTCCATTTACTGGTGGCGTCCAGAGTCAAATTGGCAGCTTTGGCGGTGTTATCCGGATTGATGGCCCCGGACAGATTGGAGCCGTTTTGCAGGGTGAGGCTGATCGAGCTGAGATTGTCCGCGACCAAGTTCCCTTCCATGGTCTGCCCGTCGGCGGTCAGGAGGACCGTCCCGCCATTCGAGCCGGTGGTGCCCCAACTCCCACTGGCAGCTTTGACGAGTGTCCCGGAAGCTGCCGTGAGCTTCACACCCTTCAACAGGATGACTCCGGTCGAGTTGGTGACATAGAAGAGGGGATCGCCTGTGGCAGTGTATGTCAATGCGCCGCCGGCCATCGTGAAAGTGCCTTTGGTACCCTGGGCATCGCCGGACATGCTCTGGTAGATCATGACACCCCATTTGCCGGCCTTGCTGGAGATCAGGTTGGCGTCAGTCAGGGTGATTGAATTGCCACCTTCGATAACAGCGACTTCCGCCCCGCTGGAGGTGAATGTGGTGTTCGTGACCGTGATGTTCCCGGTCGAGTAGATGCCGGCCGAGTTATTCCCGGAGGTCTGGACGGTCCCGCCGGTGACGGTGATGGTGCCCCCGCCGCGATCGGTGGCGACGGCGCTGGAACTGCCGCCGGAAGTGGTCATAGCCACGTTGGTGAGAGTCATTACACCGCCTTGGGTTGCCATGACGGCATGCCTGCCATCCCCTGTGGCGGTGATCTTGACATTCGACAATGTGACCTTTGAGCCGGAGCCGGTGGAGAAGACGCCGTTTGCGCCGGTGCCGCTGGTGGTCACCTGGCTGTTGGACATGTTGATCGTGCTGCCGCCTGCAGCCAATACACCTGCGTTGAGACCATAGAAGCTGCTGTTATCGTTTGAGGAGGTGTTTCCGGAGGTCGTTATAGTGGCATCGGTCAGGGTCAGGCTGCCACCGTTGGAGACGTAGACAGCCGATTCATCCTTATTGGTTGCGGCATAGGTCTGGCCGGTTTGGCTGGCACTGCCGCCATTCAAAGTGTATGCTCCGGTAACCATGCTTGAACTGGCGGAAGAGGGGCTGTTCTCGGAGGGCGCATTCGCGGGGGCGCTGCCAGGGTTGGCGGGCGTGCTGGTGGCAACGCCAGCCTTCTTTTGGAGCAATTGGATCAGGGCATTGATTACTTCGGGTGGGAAGAATCCACCCTGTTTGCCCGAACCTGCAGGCGAGTTGGGTTGTCCATTGCCAGCCGGAGGAGTGCCATTGGGGGCCTGCCCGTTGCCTGTCGATGAAGCGCCCTGTGGGGGCTGTTGTCCGTTGCCGGCCGGAGGAGTGCCATTGGGAGTTTGCCCATTGCCCGCCTGTCCGCTGGATCCACTCATGCTTATTCCCTGATCCTGCATAATGGTCATGGCAGAAGCCCGAGTCAGCTTCAGTGCAGCGATGGCCTGGATCTGGTCAGCGGTCATGGCGGCCTGGATCTGCTTTACCAATGCGTCGATCTGGGTTTGTGAATCAGAGTTGGCCGTCTGGGGGGTGGGAGTGGCGGCAGATTGTCCCTGGGGAGGGTTCCCTTGTCCCGGACCCATGCTTGGGCCTAGAGACTGGATTTGCTGCCAGAGCGGCAGCAAAGTCGCGGCCTGGTCAGCGGTCACGGCTTGATTCGTGCCCTCCAGCTTGAAGGTTCCAAATAGAAGCTGGTATTCCATCGAAAGCTCATTATCGTTGCTTGTGGTCGGGCTGGTAGATGCAGTTGATTGAACTTCCGTGCTGGCCTGGGTGGCAGCCGGAATCTGGGTCGCGTTTGCGGAAGGCGAACTTCCACAGGCGCTCAGGGCAAGTATGAGGACGATCAGAATGGTCAAACCTATTTTTTTCATTTCTCCAAACTCCTGTTTTTATCCACGGATTGCGTGAATAGATTTGATTGGCCCTCGCCAATCCAAGGAGATGGTATCAAAGAGTAGTTCAGGATATGTAAAGATGGCATTGAAAGTATATTAAGATTCCCCCAAATGGAACAGTAGCTCGATTTCGTTCGTGATATCTAACAAATTTGCTATGATGAAAGCTTACGTAAAGTTATTGGTCTTGATTGTTTTGCCAAGCGCAATTGGTTCAGATAGATTGCTCTCGGATTTTCTTAAGTTTTTCTACCTGAGCATAAATTTTTGACAGTTCAATTTTGTTTATTTTCTCTAAAAAGTTTCCTAAAAGAACTTTATAAGCGATTGCATCGAAGCTAATTTCGGCTTTTTTATTTGAGGTTAACAATTCGGGAAGCGTAAACCCAAATTTGTTCAGAGGATTGTCGATCATATAGCCAATTGCTGTCAAATGGATTTTATTAAGCATTATAAATATAATGTGATACCTTTCTTTATATTGATCGGCTATTTTCAAGATTCATTTACTGTTATTATAAAAACGTCTTGCTTTGAAGTTGATGTTTTTATTTCGAAGAATTGATTATCTGCTTGAAAATCGTAACCATAACCGTCTTTTGATGCTCGAATAACCTTTTTAAAGTTCCTTTGCAAATAGATTTTAGCGATTTGTTCTCCTAATTTTCCATCTTCATGCCTTTGCTTCACCCATTCCGAAATAGGGTCGTCTTGGAAAGTTGACGGATTTATATTTTTCGTGTCAGGAAAACCCGAGATTTGGAAAAATTGCCCATCTCTTTTATAGAAATATTGGGGCATTTTCTTGCGCAAATCATATACATCCTTGATCATCCTTTTTTGTCCCCCCTCATTTTTTCAGTACAATTCCTACAATAAAGCCATCCTCTTTCGCAAGTATCTTCCTCAAATTGAACAAGCGCCCAAAATTCATCGCTGTTCGGATATTTTTCTTTGCACATAGGACAAGTGGGGAAATAATTTTCCCTTGTCTTTTCAATATCGTCCAATACTACCTTATCTCTATCTACAAATTTAATAACTGTACTGAGTTTTTGCATGGATATTGCATAAGTACCTCGCCTTTTCGGGATAAGTAAATCTGGGTGATTCTCTATTAGTTCTGCGATAAATCTACTTAATCGTATATCCTTCTTTCTTTCATCAGTGTAAAAGGTAAAAATATTTTGGGAGGAAGAATAACTATTGTCCCCAAATTGTTCGATTTCATTGAGCTTGACACCATGTGTATAAAACATTTCAAATGCGAACAAGAGTTTATATTTTTTCTTCTTTTTCAACTCGTTTCTGACTTTGATAACATCCAGAATAGATAAAGACTTAGCAGGTCTGTCAGGTTGAACTATGACCTTTTTTTTTCTCATCAAGTAGCCTTGTAAGCTCTTCAACAGTAAAATTTACTTTCTTTGTTCCTGAAATTACAGTAAAAAAGTCTTTTATTGCTGAGTGTGCACCTTGATCTATTGGGTATGCTTCTGCATAACTCTTGATACCATCAAGAATTACATTTTCAATTGAGTATTCCTTATTTTCGAAAAACTCTAAAAATCTGATAATTTCAGATCGATATGCTTTAGCAGTACCCATCGTCCTTTTTTCTTGCAAGTATCTCTCATACGTATCGAAATAGACTTTATTGTGAACAAGCTTATGTGCCCTCTCTACTATTTTCCCACTCATAGTATTTTCTCCTTTTCAACGCTCTTGTCCCCACAGCATGAATATCAAGTTGGGTATTTCTCCACCCTTCATTGTGGGTTCGTAACTAAATGAAACTTATTTTAAAGTCTTCGGTAAAACTTTGAGCAGGGTCAGGAGATCAACATTAACACATTAACCGTTTAGTTCTTTTACAACATTGCCAGTAAAAATTCCCGCAATTTTTGCGATCCATTCAATAGATTTTGGCAATTTCCTCTCCTCAATCTCTTTCTTAGTCTTACTCCACACATCTTCGTTTCTGATTAATTCCAGATAATCATAACCGCTGTTCGTTAAGTTTCCAACTTGAAAGATTTGGATTGTGTCGCCACCGCGTACGGGTTTATACGCGCCAATCAGTCCTTGCTGGTAAAGTAAATCACAATGTTCAGCGATAGTTACCATATCATATCCGGCAAGTTCTATGCCAATAAGCATGCCACTACCGGCTTCATATTGTTCTTCAATGGCAAATAATATCTTTCTCAGTAACTCTATATCCCGCTTCATAATAAATCTCCTCTCCTTGAATGATTCGGACAATCTTGATTGGTTAATACTAATCTTCTGAATTATAACCCTCCCACCAGCCTTGCAGGGCCGCAAACGGTACGGCCTGGGTCTGCTTGCCCGTGCGCCCGGTATTCCAGGTAAGCACCAATTCTCGCTTCGCACGCGTAATACCGACGTAGAGCAGGCGCAGGCGCTCGCGCACGTAATCCAGGCGGGCCTGCTGGCTGGCCGGGCCGGGCCGGTACCAGGCGTACTCATCGCTCGTATTCAACGTTTCCAACTGCGCCAGTGTCTCGGCCTCCAGGTTCAGGCCGTCCCGCACGAACCACTTCTCCGAGATATAGCGGTCGCTGGAAAGGAGCGATGGGAAATCATAATCATTGACCGACATCAGGTAGACCCGCTCCCATTCCAGGCCCTTGGCCTTGTGCATGGTGGTGACCACCACCTTGCCGGCGTGATGGGATGGGTCGAAGCCGGCATCCTCCTCGCTGAAACCCAGGAAACGCCGCTCGTTGCGGGCGATCAGGCTGAGTTCCCCGTTCAGTTCGGGCAGGCGCCACTCGGTGTGGTCGCGGCTGGCCTGGTGCAGCACCAGCGCCAGTTTATGTGCCAGGGCCAGGTCGTTGGGGGCGGTGAACAGGTCCTGGCTCAGCGTCAGGATCATCTGGTCGATCGGCAGGAGGGTGGTGGCCTGCCAGCGCCGGATGATGGCCCGGAATGCTTCCAACTCTTCCCTCACCCCTGCCCCTCCCCCGGTGGGGGAGGGAATGAGTAGCCAGCCAATCCCGGTCGATCCTCGGGCTGACAAAGGTTTCCACCTGGCTGCATTTGCTGCAGCAGTCCGGCAACCTGGCGCTGGAAATCGTCGTTGGTGGTCGCTTCTTCGTCGAGCCGCCAGGCCAGGTAGGCGTTTGCCAGCCGTGCGGAGGATTGCGGGTCGGCCAGGGCGCTGACGATGTCGCCCAGCCGCCCGGCCGCCAGGCGCGTGGAGGAGGTGCTGCCGAGCAGTTCCACGAAGTCGATGTTGCGGCGTTTGAGCGCGTCGATGACTTCCACGCCGCGCTGGTTGCGCGGCACCAGCACCGCCAGGGTGGAATCGGGATGCTCCGGCAGCCATCGGGCGATGGACTTGACCACCGCTTCGATTTCGTCCTCGGGGCTGTATTTCCGGCCGATCAGCCGGATGCCTTCCGGGTCGTCCGGCGGGTTGGGCTGCGGGTCGCCCGGTGGCGCCGGGTGGATATAGGGGACGGTCAGTGCATCCCTGGCCTGCGCGGTTGGGTGGTCGTCGTTCACCCATTTGATCAACTGGTTTGCCAGGGCAATGATGGAGGGCTGGCAGCGGCCCGAATCGGGCAGCTCGCGGTATTGGTCGGCTTCGGCGTGGATGAAGTCGATCAGGTGCTCGGGGGAGGCGGTGGTAAAGGTCTCGAAGATGGCCTGGTTTGGGTCGCCGACGCGCACCCAGTTGCCCTGCGGCCCGGCCAGCAATCGCAGGATCTGCTCCTGCAGCTTGCTGGAATCCTGGGCCTCGTCTTCGAGGATATATGGCCAGCGGTAGCGCAGCCGTTCGAGGAACTCGGCGTCGTTCTCGAGCAGGTCGATCGCCAGGCGGATCAGGTCGTCGAAGTCGACCGCGCCCCGGTAGGTCAGGGCGCGCTGGTAATCGGAGTAGATCGCCAGCCCCATTTCGGCCAGGACCAGGGGAGCCGGTGCGGAACCGAGCAGGCCCTGGAGTTTCTCCGGGCTCAGGCGGGCATCCTTGGCGGAGCGGATGAACGCCAGGGCGATGCCGGTCACCAGGTCGGGCAACTGCTGGCGATGGACCCAGTCACGCTTGCTTTCATCGAGGTCCGGGTCGAGAAGATCGTTCAAGTCGTAGGGATGCGCCTGGAGCCAGGCCGAGGCGGCTTCCTTGCGGATGAAATCGGCTTCGCGTTCGTCGAGGATGGCGAAGCGCTCCTCCAGCCCAACTGCGGCCGGTTTTTCGCGCACGATGTCGTGGGCCAACCCGTGCAGGGTGCGGACGCGGTAGCCGAAGGGCAAGGAAAGACCCAGGGCCTCCTTGATGCGTGCGGCGAAGTTATCCACCGCCGAGTTCACCAGGGTGACGATGAGCACTTCCTGCTCGTCCGCCAGCCGGCCGGAGCGGATGAGCTGGGCCGCCAGGGCGCTGAGCGTGAAGGTCTTGCCGGAGCCGGGCACGGCCGAGATGCCGAGTTTGCCGCCGGTATAGGCGAGGATCTGGGATTGGGCAGGGCGAGGGGTAAAGGTCATGAAACTATTTCTCCTTATTTATGCCCCCCTATTTCTTTCAAATCCCCTTTGAAGATCCACTGAACACCAAACCTATCATAGAATTGTCCATATGTCCCAAAAGGCATATCATGCAAATCTTGAAGTCTTTCTTTTTCAGCTCCGTCCTTGAGTTTGTCAAAAACTGTTTTTAGCTCGTTGTATGCTCCACCAATAACAAATATCGCATACGTATTGCCTTGTTTTGGGTCAAATGCAGGAGAAGCCATCCAATCTGTTGCTGAAATTTCAAGGGCCCCACTTTTTAGTTGGGCATTGATAATTCTATTATGTTTTTCTGGTGGAAACTGAGCTTTCATTGGAGTATCACCAAGCTTTGTAAGAGTAAGTTCTCCACCAAGGCATTCGTGATAGAAAGTCATTGCCTCTGCACAATTACCATCAAACAGAAGAAACGGAGTACAACGTAACATATTTTTATTTTCCTTTCTCTTAAGAAAGCATACTTGACTTCGAAATCAAGCGCCTAACATTATTATAGCCCGCAGGGCTTTGTAAACATAGCCGGGGGATTCATCCGGCGGACTATTTCTTCATTTTGATTTTATGCTGTGCGACCAGCCGCTTGATGATCTTCTCGAACTCTGCCCGGTTCTGCACGTTCGCCAGGGGAATTCCACCACGCTTCGCCACCAGGCCGCGCAGGGTAAAATCGACCACCTCCTCGTATTGGATGATCCGCCTGGGCAGGAAATACCGTTTCACCGTGATCGCCTCCCCGAACCGGACTTCCCTGAAAAGGATCATCGGCATGCTCAGAACCGTAAAGGCAAAGATGAAAGCGTAAATGAGATAAGGAAAGACCGACCGGGAAATCGCGGCCATAATGACGAAGAAAATACATGCGATCACGCCGATTGGATAGAGCCACACCGTTATACGCACGCGCAACGGATATTTTGGTTTGAACACGATCTCTTCCCCAAATGGGTTATTGTTTGAGTTCATTTTTTGTCTTCCTTTGTGTACCCTTGGTGTACTTTGTGTTTAATTCCTTTTTTCATTGTTTGCCTGGTTATCCAATTGCATTTTCCAGATCGCTTTCAACAACGGCCCGCGTTGCTCGAACCCCGATTCGCCCAGGTCGCTCAGGCCGAGATAGACCCGCCCGCTGCAGCGGCGCAGGAGCCCGCTTACCAGGCCTGCCAGGGCCTGCTGGTTGGCGGCCAGGTCGTCCGCATCCGTCCAGAACCGGCCTGCTGAGCCTGTCGAAGCATCCCAGGCGCGGCTCAACACGTAGGGCTGCGTGAGCGGCTGGAACAGCCGCTCCCACCAGCCGCCGGAACCCACGTCCAGCCAGAATTGGACGGCCGCCGGCCGGTTCATCATCAGGAAAGTATGCGCCGGTGCGATCAGAACCGCCTCGAGCGACTCGGCCTGCCAGGCTTCGAGATATTGGGCGGAGATGACGCCGTCCCGCAGCATGGCCAGGTATTCGCGGCCTGCGTCGATGGAGGCGTCCCCGGAAGCTTCCATCGCCTGGCGGAACTTCTGGACGGACTCGATCAGGCTGGCGGCCGTGCGGGCGGCGTCGAAATTACGATGGAAGCCGAAGCCTTTCTGGGAGAGGATCTCCCCGAAAAGGCGCCGCAGGCAGGCATCCAGCGGCTCGACCGGCCCCGCGCGATAGGCTGCCAGCCAGCCCCGCAGGAGCTCGTATTGCCCGCCGAAGACGAAGGTAATGCGTTCCTGAACCTCCGCCTTAATCTGTTCGAAAGAGGAGAGCCTGAAATCCCTCTGGCGGTAGACGATCTCGGCCAGCAGTTGGGCCCGCACCAGGTCCATCCCTTCGATGGCATACAGGAAGGCGTAGGCCACGTCGAATTTGGTCGGATGGATGCCCCAGGCCGGATGGGCCAACTCTGCCAGGGTTAATAGGCAATGGCTGGCCGGTTCGTCGCGCAGCGAGCGGCTGGGCCGGTGCGAACGCCAGGGCACGCCGCGTTCCTCCAGGCGCTGGCTGAGCGAGAAGCGCAGCGCGTCGGAGAGATAGGGAGCCAGGATGACGATCTCGGAGGGCGGGATGGCCTCCTCGCTGACCAGGCGCTGTACCTCTCCGGCCACCCAGTCCAGCATTTGCGGGAAAAAGCGCGTCGGCATCCCGGCGGGTGGGAAGGCCAGCGCGGCCAGGCTCTCCGGCGTAATTGGGAACGGATGGTCAGGCAGGAGCTTGGAAGTGAAGGCGGTTTCCAGCGCCTGGACTTCCGGCGGGCTGACGAAAGACCGGTCCAATTCGGCGTGGCTTTCGCATAACCCATCGAGCCGCAGGGCCGAATCCGGGTCGGCGCCCAGGAAGCGCCGGTAGCCTCCACCCTCATCATAAATGATCAGGGCCGAGTTGAAGTCGGGCAGCCATTCGCTGAGTAGATCGTGCGCCACCGGTATGTCTTCTTCGGCATTGTCGTAGATCAGGTGGCGGTATTGGCGGGTCAGGTAAGCGTGACATTCCGGCGTGCGCCAAAGGATGTTCCAGAAGATGTCGAGTTGCAGGGAGAAATCCAGCAGGTTGTGCTCCAGGCAATACCGGCGGAAGCGCTTGGCGGATTCCTGCGTGTCCGCGTAGATGCGCCGCTGGCCCGGGTCGCCGTACCATGCACCCGAGAGCCTCTCTCCGATCTCGGTATACGGAAACCCAACTGCAGCAGACTTGTTCAGGTTGTCGAGCACCTGGCTGTACAGCCGGTTGCGGTCGATCGTGACGGATGCGAAAAAGCCCTCATCCAGGAGCGGGCGGAGCAGGCGTGCCATGTAATACTGGGCTGTTTCGAGCGTGAGAAAGGCCGGCGGCAGGTCAGGGCGCGCAAAGCCGGCCGCCTCGGCAGCCAGCGGCCAAAATAGGTCCACCATGCGGCGGGCCAGTCCGCCGGCCGTCGCGAGCGTGACCTGCCCGCCCGGGCCGATTTCGGGAGCGGACAGGGCCGCCTCGTATGGCGCCTGGAGGATCCGCTGGGGGGTCAGCACGAGCATGGAATTGGCCGCCAGGCCGGCCCCCAGGAGCAGGCGCAGGCGTTCCACACCGACGGTGGTCTTGCCGCAGCCGGCCGGCCCGGCGAGGAACGTCTTGGCACTGCTGGAGGCGCTTGCGATCTGGCTTTGTTCTTTATTCAGTTTCACAAGTCAAGATTAGCGGAAAGCGGGGGATTTGTCAACATGAAAGCTCCCCTTCAGACATTGGCCGCTTATTGTCGGACGCTCAGCAGAATGCCTTGACAACCCAAAGGAAATTAAATATAATTGTACTAATTCAATTAGTACATTCTAAAGACGGACTATGGAAATTCGCATCGATCCCAATAGCGTAGAGCCGATTTACTTGCAGATCATTTACTCTGTCAAGCATCAGGTGGCTACTGGGCGATTGCAGCCGGGGGAGCAGTTGCCGACCGTGCGCATGCTCGCAATCGATTTACGAATTAACCCTAATACCGTAGCCAGGGCATATGATGCATTGGATACCGAAGGTGTGATCACCACGCAGCGTGGGCGCGGTACCTATGTCCGCGAACATCCAGACGACGCGCATTTGACTCGGGTCCGCAAAGACCAATTGAAGGCGATGATGGACAATGTGGTAAACAATGCGCTTAGTCTTGGATATCCAGCCGAAGAAATCAAAGAAGCATTCGAAGTGGAGCTCGTACACTGGGAGCGCCAGCGGCAGTCAACGCCATCGTCCCACCATATGCGATCGGCCGGGCCGGAGGCGGATTTGGTTCCACAGAAAGCAATATTTTTTTGTATACCGCACTCGGGATGCCATGATGATTGGATAAAGGACATGATAAAAAATGCAAGCACAACAGCGATAACGGGTGTCGCATCTCAAAAAAACCTATGGCAATGTCAAGGCAGTTGAAGACGTCTCGTTCGAGGTGAACGAAGGCGAAATATTCGGAATGCTCGGTCCGAATGGGGCCGGCAAAACGACCACCGTCGAATGCATCACCGGCTTGCGCCACCCCGATGGGGGCACTATTTCCGTGCTTGGCCTTGACCCGCAGGTCGATCGGGACGCGCTCCATCCGGTTGTCGGCGTCCAATTGCAATCCAGCACTTTCCCCGACAAGTTGAAAGTCGGCGAGATTTTGGACATGTATCAGTCCTTCTACCGGAATCCGGCAAACCCGGAAGAGCTGGCTCATGCGCTTGGGCTCAGCGAGAAACTGGGCAGCTACTACAAAACACTGTCCGGCGGCCAGAAGCAACGGCTGGCGGTCGCTTTGGCACTCATCGGCCAGCCGAAGATGGCCGTGCTGGACGAGATGACGACCGGACTTGATCCGCAGGCCCGGCTTGACACCTGGGAACTTATAGAAAAAACCCGTGACCGGGGAACCACGATCATATTGGTTACTCATTACATGGAAGAGGCTGAACGGCTTTGCGATCGGGTGGCCTTGATCGACCACGGCCGCATCATCGCCCTCGACACGCCTTACGGATTGGCTGAAAAAGTTACCGGCGGCAAGCAGGTACGGTTCTTGCCATCCAAAGCCGTTCGATGATCAGCTTGCTTACGGCATTGCCGGAAGTGAAAACCGTTGAGCACCAGGGAAAGCGTATCAAAGTCGTGGGTTCCGGGCAGCTCGTCAATGCCATTATTTTGACCTTGGCCAAAAACGGCATCGAAGCGCTGGACATACAGTCGGAAGGAGCAACGCTGGAAGACGCTTTCGTCAAGCTGACCGGCCGGCACATCCACGAAGATACAAAGGATCAATCAATATGAACAACACCAGAATAAAAACACCCCGCGCTCGCCTTTGGCAAACTGCTGCTTAACGAAAGCCGGCTGGCTTGGCGTATCCCAATAGGTCTGGGGACTGGGCCTTGGATTGCCTTTGTTGCTGCTCGTCGTTTTCGGCATCATCCCTGGAACGAGGCAAGCGAGCAGCGACCTCGGCGGCTTATCGTATTTTGCCCTTTCTTTTCCGATACTCCTCGCGGTGACGATCCTGACGCTGAGCATCATGATGCTGCCCCGCAACCTGATCAAATACCGGGAAACGGGCATCCTGCGGCGTCTTTCCGTCACGCCCGTGCCGCCGTCATGGCTGCTTGCCGCCCAAATCGTGATCAACCTGGCAATCGCCGTGGTTGGATTCATTATCTTGACCGCAGCCGGAGTAGCCGCTTTCGGCCTTGAGCTCCCAAAGAATTTCCCGGGGTTTCTGTTGGCCGATCTGCTTACCATTACTTCTTTGTTCGCCGTAGGACTTTGCATCGCGGCGTTTGTCAAGAAGTGACGCGGTGGCTCAAGGGATTGGGGGACTTCTGTTCTTTGCACTGCTGTTTTTCGGCGGCCTATGGATACCGCGCCCGCTGATGCCAGCCGTGTTGCTCAATATCAGCAATTGGACGCCGCTTGGCGCATCGGTAGATGCAATCCAAAGTGCAATGCAAGGGTTGTTCCCTTCGCTGCAATCAATCCTGGTACTAACTGCCTACACGCTGGTTTTTGGCTATCTGGCGGTGCGCTATTTCAAATGGGAATGACGAGCGGACACATAAAAAGGGAGGTGCATAATGGGAAAATACTTCTGAAGATGTGACAAGGTAGGAGTGTAGGCTCAGGGGGTCGCGGCTGGTTGACCGAGATGTTTGGCGAAGAATTCGGTTACACGCCGCCAGGCATCCCTGGAGGCATCGGGCTTATAGACGGCGGGATCGCTGTCGCGGAAGAAGGCGTGTCCGGAGTCCGGGTAGACGATCACCTCGTGATGCACGCCGATCTTGCCAAGCAGCCGGTCGAATTGTTCCACCGTACCGGCCGGGATGGATACATCCTTATCGCCGAACAGCCCCAGCACGGGACTCTTCAGGCTGCCAAGCTGGTCGAAGAGTTGCTGCATCCCGCCGCCGTAGAAGGTGCAGATGGCATCCAGGGGACGGCTGATGCCGAGCGCCAGCGACATCCGCCCGCCGAAGCAGAATCCCACGCTGCCGACCTTGCCGGTGCACTCGGGTTGTACCTTGATGGCGTCGAAAACTTTCTCCAGGTCGGCGGTGGCGCCCGGGGCGTATTTCTGCACGAGCGCCGCCGCTTTTTGGCCGTCGCCGAGTTTTGCCAGTTCCCCGTGGTACAGGTCCGGGGCGAAGGCCAGGTAGCCGGTCCCGGCGAAGCGGTCGGCGATGGATTGGGTTTGCCGGTCGAGTCCCCACCATTCCTGGATGACGATCAGGCCCGGCCAGGGACCGTCCCCGGAAGGCTTTGCCAGGTAACCGGAAATCGAGCCAAGTTGATCGGATTTTCCCATACGGCCTCAATTCTAAATTGGATTCTTATGGTATTATTATTATGGATACTACCCCCGCAAGAACCGGTTTGTCAAGCAGGAGTTAATGGGAATTCTCATGACAGCGGGAAGGAAATAGGGATGTTAGGCGGGCTTCTCCCACCCAACACCGCCGATTTTTCCCAAACTCATGATAAACCCCAAAATAATTCAAGCAGGAATTCCAAAAGGAGGAATATATGTCGCTTGCTCAAATAATCCACGCCATTGTATATGTCCATCCCCCGCATACCCTGTTGGTACACTTCCCGATCGCCCTGGTCAGCGCGAGCCTGTTCTTCATCCTGCTGGCACTCATCTTGAAAAAAGACATCCTGGAGCGGATCGCTTTTGCCGACCTTGCCCTGGCGGCGGCAAGCACCATTGTGACAGGGATGGTCGGGATACGGGATAATATCGTTTTCTACCACGGCGGGGCCGCCAACCACGGCTTAAAAATAATCCTGGCGATCATTTTGTTCGTGGTTACTTCTGCTACGGCAATTATCCGCTGGAAGAAGCCTGACCTATTTCATAGCTGGGCTAAATGGATCTATGTAGCCGCCTATTGCGTCAGCTTTGTGCTGGTGGCGGTATTGGGATTTCTGGGCGGTGTGATTGTATTTGGAACTTGATATTGTAAAATTAAGGATTACAGGTGGGACATTCGATCATCAGCATGGTATTTGCGTCTGAAGCCACCAGGGTGATCGTAATTTTTTGGTCGCCTTTTGTCCAATTTTGCATATAGCTGCCCGATACTTCCATCGGGCTGCCACTCGGAGTCCAGCCTGAGGCTGTTAGTTTTTCGTTATAATATTTCTCGATTGTGTTCATATCCGCGCTTACCTGGAACTCTGCCGATCCTGTAGTGATTATTTGTACCGTAGCGCCCGGATAGATCGGCACATCTTGCGGCAACCCGGCAGATGCGATGTTATTCAGGGTCAGGTCAACATTCAAAATGGTGCCATTCTGGTGAGGTGTGATGGTCAGGTCGATTACATTCCCGTCCGGCATGGTGAAAGACAGATTGTTTTCGTTTCTGGAATCAATGGTCGCAGTAGGCATGGCCCCAGCAGGGAAGGTTGTTGTGCTTCCGCTGCAATCAGTGCCCCCGCAACTACCCTGGCCCCCAGCTCCAAGCACTGAAGCCGGTTTCCAATTCAACGAAGACATTTGCTGATTGTAGAAACTGGTTACATCTGCATAATCTTGAGGGATGTAAAACTCCCAGGAAGCATCCTCGGCGTTAACCATTTCGGCTTGCGCCGGCAGGGGGAAATCCTTGGGCAGCTTCTGGGCAGCCTGGGCTTCCACCAGGTTGTAATGGCATTTGATTGTCAGTTGGCCTTCTTCAAAGCCAATATCTAGAGAAAGGTAAATGTTGTCTTTTTTCCAGTACTGGTTCACCCCACCGGTAAAGTTTGCGTCCGTGTAGCGTAAGGTCCAGCCTTGTGTGGGCAAGGTATCCGCATAAAACTTGTTCACTGCATCCGGGGTGGATTGGGATTGAATAGTGAAAGAGCCGCTTGGGTCGTTTGGTTCGGAATCGTCAGGCTGAGTTATCTGGGAATCGGGCGGCAATGGAAACGATCCTTGGATGTCAGGCTTGGAGCCTGCTCTGCCCGTTGCTCCCCGAAATCGGGGGTTGGGTGGCAGCCTGGGAGCCGCTCTGTCCGTTCCCCCCGGAAAGCGGGGGTGGGGTGGCTGTCTCTGGCTGGGATGGATTAGCTGATGGATTGGAAGTTGAGGGAACGTTTTGGGTGGTGTGCGAGGCCAGGCTGCAAGCCCCGACCATGAAAAAGACGGCTACAAAGAAAAAGATCAGGTTTTTTCGGGTCATATTGTTTTCTCCTTTACATTTTCAACCACATCACCGTCACATCGGTGCCGCCCTGCGGATCGTCCGTCACCATGAGGCTGACTACTGTAAAGGCGCTGTTGGTCCAGCTCCAGACCTGCCTGCCACCCGGGGCAGGGGTATTCGCCGCTCCTGAGTTGGTCGTCCAGCCAGCTTGATTCAACTGTTTGTTGTAATAGGTGATGACTTGGTCAGGCAAGTCGTTTGTTTTGAATGTCAGGGTGTTCATGCCGTTGGCACCTTGCAGGCCGGAAGTGTCCAGGTTGGTTGCACCGGGGTAGATGGTTAGGCCCTGGGGCAGGTGCAGGGAGGCGACATCCACCGTTGGCCCTGGCGTCGGGGAAGGTCCCGGGGTCGCGGTGGCATTCGGGTTGGGAGTTTCGGTGGCCGGGAGTGGCGTTATAACCTGGTTAATATCCAGCATGGGCAACGGCTGGCCGGGAGTGAGCAGGATCACCCCGGTTGAAACGCTGACCTGCGCTGCGCCACCCAGGTCACCGGTGGCGGAATTGGTCGGTGTAGATGCAGACGGGATTGATGCAGATGGTGCGGTTCCGGTCGTCTTGCAGCTTGAGAGCAGCCAAGAGGCGATCAGGATGAGGGTCAGGACTAGGAGGAAATTGCGATTGGGTTTGTTCATATTTCACCTCTGGCATCCATTTGGGCTCATTGAGTCGCCCCCGGGGCCGCGACAACATCTATGGTCAGGTCTTCATCGGCGGTAGAGCCGGCAGTCGTGGTGGTGGAATGCAACTTGAGCGTGCCGATATGGTAAACGCCGTCACCGGGCGTGAAGTTTCCAAACCAGTAAGGATTTGTAATAGAATAGCCTCTGTTCTCATAGTCTCCCATCTGGGAATTCTTGTGAAGGTCATAGAACCCGCTTTGCCAGAGTGGCAATTCCGGCGCCAGCTTCAATTCGTTCAGGTTGATCGTGCTGCCTCCCGCACCGGTCTGGCAGTCCCATTCTGGCAGATTCTGGCTCATGGCATAAGGCGCTAGTAAGACGATCGGACTTACAATCCATTCATCTGTGACAGTGCTCTGGCCCACCGGTCGCATTGCCACTTGCATTTTCCCGCGGTTGTCGATCTTAGTAATCTTGCAAAAATTATTCAATGCTGCCGAGGCCCCGCTGAACTTGGCGTTAAAGCTTGTCATAGGTGAGCACTCCAGCACCATTCCTGGTCGAGTAGAGAAAATATTCATCCTGTCCATCAAGGCGTAGGATGGCTGTCCCCTTTACGTCTGCTGTAATGGTCATGGAGTCTCCCATTTTCCAGGTCAGGTTGGATTCAAAAGTCAGCCGGTAGCGCGCACATTTTTCAAAATCCGTCCATTTGGTCTGCAGATCGTACGGTGGTTGATAGTCATCCGACAGCAATGCAAGCTGGCGCAGCCTGGTAATCATCTTGGATGCCTGGGAAATATCCTCCTGGCTGATGCAGCGTTTCGACTCTCTGGTCGAAGGCGTTCCTCACTCCTTTGAATACGAGATGCAAGCCTTTATCAATCAAATTAGGGATATTATAATATTTGCCATTAATCTTAATAAGACGATCCAGGCCGAGCAATTCCACACCACGCAACCATTGTAAAAATGCTCCGGCCGCGCTGTCGATCTTACTGTCATCGTTTTGCGCGGCTGTTAAATCAGGCTGGATTTTATTATTATACTGATCTATGAGCATCTGGATCAACGGCAGGCATTGTGAGTCATCCTCTCCAGCACTGGCACATTGTGTTGCGGCATTCGTCAATTGTTGGGCATAAGCATCCGCAGCCGAATTGGTCGGCTGGGCAGCCTGGTTGGCGGTACTGCCGGGTGTGCCGCTGGCCGCTCCATGCCCGCTGAACGAGAAGATCGGCAGGGTGATGGTCTTGCCATCGCCGGTGGCCAGGTCGAGGTGAAAGCCGTCCCCCTCGCCGTGATATCCGAACCCGACCATTTGCTTGGGATCGTAACCTTTCGGTACCGTGATCGTCAGCGTGGCCGGCGTGAGCAGCTCCAACCCTTCCGGCTCCAACTGGACGCCCCCGATCAGCCCGCCTGAGAGTCGCATTCCATCGATGCGGGTGATCGGCACCATGGTGATCTCCTGGTCATTCATCAAGGCCCCGTCCGGGATATCCAGGCTGTAGGCTAGTCCGCTTGGCAGGGTCAGGTGGATCTGGCCGCCCTTTGCCGGGATGAGAGCATCCACCAGGTTCTGGTTGTCCAGGGTGGGGGTCACTTTCGTCCCCGACCCGGGCGTGACCTGGACGGTGGAAACCGGGCTGCCTGACCCCGAGGGGCTGGTTCCCGGGGTGCTGGTTGCTGGGGTCTTGCTGCAGCCGGGCAGCAGGGACGCGAACATAATGACCAGCATAAGTCTGGACATGATTCTGACAATTGGTTTCATGGGGGACCTCTTTACAGATTGCTACAAGTGGATATCTCGAGGGGAGTCGCCTTGTGTATAGAAAAGGTCGCTCGCTGATGTCAGGTTAGCCATCCCTCCGTTGGAGAGGCTGGTCTGTACGCCCTTGTTTTGGGCAATTGCGGCAGTCCCGGCCGCTCCAATTTAAGCCTAGAAGCTCGCAGGATGAAAAAGTGTGATAATTGTGATGTAAGTGATGGGCTTTTTGAACCAGATCCATTAGCAACCATTCGCTGCCTCTAGGACAATCCTGATTGATGCTTATTCTTCCCTATTATTGCTCGAATCATTATCGCGCATAAATATCTACCATACAATAGATTCCGTATTTGTGATTCAACATTACCTCCCACCTAGCGTTCCGAGGAACGACTTGGGCTTAAGAACTTCTCATTGAGAAAGACTAGTCCAGCAGTTGACACACCTGCGCCTCGCATGTATAATATTGACCGCCTCTGCCCCGGCAGTTTGCTGGGGCATCCGTTTGTTTTTATCCCGGCTTCCCCGCTTCTCAGCGTAGGGGTCGGCCTCCAGGGCAGTAACTGGCCCGGGGTTCCGGCCCGTATCGCAGGGATGGCGGTGAAGCGAAGACCAGGAGTTATACATTATGAAGTATGCCATTGTGGAAAGCGGCGGCAAGCAGTATCGCGCCGTCGAAGGCGGCACCCTCGAGGTGGATCGCCTGCCGGTCGAAGCCGGCGAGAATGTCAAGCTTGAGCAGATCCTGCTCCTTGCGGATGGGGAAAGCGTCACCGTCGGCACACCGCTTGTCAAGGACAGCCCGGTCTGGACGAAAGTCCTCGAACATTTCAAGGGCGAGAAAGTCACCATCTTCAACTATAGCCCGAAGAAGCGTATTCGCGTTAAGACCGGCCATCGCCAGAACTATACCCGCTTGCTGGTCGAGCAGATCGGCGGTTCCGAACTGGTGAAGCGCGAACCTGCTGAGAAGGTGGAGAAAGTCGTTGAAGCTGCGGCTGAGGCCGAAACCCCCAAGGTGAAAGCTGAAAAACCGGCCAAGGCTGCGCCAAAAGCCGAACCGGCCACCCCGAAGGCGAAGAAGCCGGCCGCGAAGGCCCCGGCCAAACCGGCGGAGAAGAAACCCGCCAAATCCGCCCCGAAACCGGCTGCAAAGAAGACCCCGGCGAAGAAGCCTTCCGCCGCGCAGAAGTAGGAGAGTGAGGTTGTCATGGCACATAAAAAAGGTGGCGGCTCCAGCCGCAATGGAAGAGACTCGAATGCCCAACGCCTGGGCGTGAAGAAATACGCCGGTGAGCATGTTCTTTCCGGGAATATCATCATCCGCCAGCGTGGTACGCGTATCAAGCCTGGCCTGAATGTGGACGTTGGCAAAGACGATACCATTTTTGCAACCATTGAAGGCGTCGTTGTCTACGATGTCGTCAAGGGACGCAAACGCGTCAACGTCATGCCGGCCGAGAAATAATCGGCGAAAGGATTTTGAGACAATGAAACAGGGTATCCATCCGACATACTACCCGGATGCCAAGGTGACCTGCGCCTCCTGCGGCACCACTTGGACAACCGGTTCGACCCGCAAAGAGATCCGCGTCGAAATCTGCTCGAATTGCCATCCGTTCTTCTCCGGTGAGAGCGCCCGCATGATCGACATCGAAGGCCAGGTGGACCGCTTCTACAAGAAGCTGCAGGTTCGCCAGTCCTACGTGGAAGAGAAGAAATCTCGTGCGGAAGCGAAGGTTTCCCCCAAACGGCCCATCGCGGAGCTGGAGTTGGGAGTGCGTGCCACTGCGGCGTTGGACAGGGCTGGCATCACGGAAGTCGGCCAGTTCCTGGCGAAGCTGGGCGAGGGTGAGGCCGCTGTTCTATCCATCGAAGGGTTTGGCCGCAAGTCGCTGATCGATACGAAAAAGAAACTGCGCTCCCTCGGCTATGAGCTCCCCGAAGCGGTCGAAACTCCTGCCGCATAGGGCTTGCCGAAAGGCGATAATCAGGTAAACTTAACAGGCAGATGCATCAACCATCTGCCTGTTTCTTTCTTTTTGCGAGGAGAACATGACCCCCCATATCCCCGGTTCGGTCGAAGTAATTTGTGGTTCGATGTTCAGCGGAAAGACGGACGAGCTCATCCGCCGCCTGCGGCGGGCGACTATTGCCCGCCAGCATATTCAGGTTTTCAAACCGGCCATTGACATGCGCTATGCCGTCGAAAAGGTCACTTCCCATGCCGGAAGCGAGTTCGATGCCATCCCCATAGAGAAAGCGGCTGAGATCCGGGACCGGCTGGACAAGGCAGCCACCGTGGTTGCCATTGACGAGGCCCAGTTCTTTGACGATGAGATCATCCAGGTTGTCGAAGAATTGGCCGAAAAGAAGATGCGCGTCATTGTGGCGGGGCTGGATACGGATTTTCGCGGCGAACCCTTCGGCCCGATGCCGGCGTTGATGGCCCGCGCCGAACACGTGGACAAGCTCCAGGCCATCTGCATGGTCTGTGGAGAACCGGCCTCGCGTACCCAGCGGCTGGTCAATGGGAAACCGGCCCATTACCATGACCCGGTGGTGATCGTCGGCGCGGCGGAGATGTATGAAGCCCGCTGCCGCGCCCATCACGAAGTCCCGCGCTAGCGGGGCGAAGTCCCGCGTTAGCAGGCTGTCGGAGAACCCAATGGTTGACTGTTTTTTCACCGCGAAGAAGCTAAGAACGCAAAAGTCCCGCGTAGCGGGAAGAAAAACCATAAAAAACTTCGCGTTCGCCTGCCCCCGGCGTTAGGGGATCCTTTCGCCTGCCCCGCCTGTCCCGCGTACGTTGCGGGGCGCCCTTCAGCGGGGTCGCGGTTAGAAGCAGAAGCGAATTACCCCATTAGGAGCCAACTATGCAGGACTACCATGATATCATCGCCGAGATCCTGATCGACGAGAAGACTCTCAAAAAACGGGTCAAAGAGTTGGGCGCCCAGATCAGCCGCGATTACGCTGGCCAGGATTTGCTGCTCGCCTGCGTTTTGCGCGGCGGGATCGTCTTCATGGTGGACCTAATGCGGCAGATTACCGTCCCTCACGCCCTGGATTGCATGGCGCTCACTTCTTATGGAGTGGGGGCACGTACATCCACCGGCAATATCCGCATGAGTCTGGACCTGCAGACCAACATCGAGAACAAGAATGTCCTGCTGGTGGAAGACATCGTGGACAGCGGTCATACCCTCTGCCATGTGATCGAGATACTCCAAACTCGCCACCCGAAGAGCCTGAAAGTGTGCGCCCTGTTGGACAAGGCAGAGCGCCGTGAAATATCCGTTCCGATCCATTATCGCGGTTTCAGCATCCCAAACAAGTTCGTTTTTGGCTATGGTCTTGACCTGGACGAGTATTATCGCAACCTGCCCTTCGTTGCGGTGGTGGACCTGGAAAAATACAAGCCGCCTGCCTGAGCTGGAGAATCGATACATGGCGGGAGAAGGCGAGAAATCCTATGCTGGCCGCTGGATCGCGCGTTTACGCGGCCGGGTGGTCGCCCAGGGTGGCACGCCCGAACAGGCCCGGCGTGCCGCGCAGTCCCGCTTCAAGGAAACGCCGGAAGTTGCTTTTATGCCCACTCCTTATCCGTTGGTATTCCCCCCGCTTTTGGGCTCCGTCCGCGCGGTTTTGCCGGACGGCCTGGCCGTTTACCTGGTGGGAGGGGCGGTGCGGGATGCCCTGCTTGGCCGCACCATCCACGACCTGGACTTTGCCCTGGAGCGGAACGCCATCAAGACCGCCCGGCGGATTGCAGACGGCTTGAAGGCCGACTTCTATGCTCTGGACGCCGAGCGCGATACCGGTCGCGTGATCGTGAACGATGAAGACGGGAGGCGCATGGTGCTGGATTTTGCCTCCTTCCGGGGTGCCGACCTGGAATCTGACCTGAAGGGACGCGATTTCACCCTCAATGCAATTGCCCTGAACCTCAGTGACAACACCCTCTATGACCCGCTGGGCGGAGCGATGGACTTGAAGGAGAAGCGCCTGCGCGCCTGTTCGCCGTCCGCGTTCAAGGATGACCCGGTGCGCATCCTGCGGGGGGTCCGCTTGGCGGCGAATTTCGGTTTCCATATCCTGCCGGAGACGCGCAAGGCCATGAAAGAGGCGGTCGGGCTGCTGGGGAAAGTTTCCCCGGAACGTATCCGCGATGAACTCTTTCGCATTCTTGATGGCAGGCAACCGGCTGCCTGCCTGCGCGCGCTGGAAATGCTGGGTGTGCTGGATAAGATCCTGCCTGAGCTTTCCTGTATTGAAAGGGGCGGAGCAGATTCCGCCGCATGTTCACGATGTCTGGGAGCATACTCTTGCGGTGGTTAGCCATCTGGAAAGGCTCCTTGCTGCGCTGGCGCCGGAGTACGATCCCGAGAGCGCCTCGGACCTGCTGAATGGCTTGCTGGTACGGCGGATTGGGCGTTACCGCCAGCCGATTGGCGCGGAACTGGCTGCGCCGGTGACCGCCGACCGTTCCATGCGCAGCCTGCTTTTCCTGGCAGCGCTGTACCATGATGTTGCCAAACCCCAGTCAAAGAAAATGGACGAAGATGGACAGTTGCACTTCTGGGATCACGACCAGCAGGGAGCCGAAATGCTGGTCGGGCGGGCGCGCGCCCTGGCGCTTGGCAATGACGAAATCCAATGGCTGGAGACCGTTGTCCGCAACCATATGCGCATCCATTTCCACACCAACCGGCTGGTGCGGGAAGGCAAGCCGCCCAGCCGGCGGGCGGTCTACCGCTTCTTCCGCGACACTGGCCCGGCAGGTGTGGAGGTCTGCCTGTTGACGCTGGCTGACCTGCGGGCCACCTATGAGCAGACCCTGCCGCAGGAAACCTGGGCGGCCGCGCTGGAGGTGGTCCGCACGCTGCTCGAAGCCTGGTACGAAAAGAAGGAAGAACAGGTTGCCCCGCCGCCGCTGGTGGATGGGAACGACCTGATGCAGGCGTTATCGCTCCAGCCCGGACGATTGGTCGGCAGCCTGCTGGAGGCCGTGCGGGAGGCCCAGGCAGCTGGTGAAGTGTCCGACCGCGAGCAGGCGCTGGCATTGGCGCGTAAGAAATGGAAGAGATCGAGAGAAAGAAGGAAGAAGGAACAAGTGGAAGTAAAAGTTAAGAAAGTAAGGCGGCACGATCAGGCCTTATCCGGCAGCCATTGTGGAGCATCCGATGAACATCGTCGTCTTTGATCTCGAAACCCAGAACCTGTTCGAAGATGTCGGCGGGAGGAGCAATATCGCTGCGCTGAAAGTCTCCTGCGGCGTGACCTGGTCCTCGGTGCGCAATGATTTTGCGGTCTACTGGGAGAAGGATGTTCCGGCATTGGTCGCCGAGTTGAAATCCGCCGGGCGGGTGATCGGGTTCAATATCAAGGGCTTTGATTATGAAGTGCTGCGACCATACGCCCCCAATGAACGGCTCCAGTTCCTGCCCACGCTGGACATCATGGATGACCTGTTCCGGACGCTCAGCTTTCGCGTCAGCCTGGATTCGGTCGCACGCGCCACGCTCGGCGACAGCAAGTCTGCGAGTGGCATCCAGGCAGTGGCATGGTGGCGCGCCGGCGAACTGGACAAGCTGGCCGAGTACTGCAAAGTGGATGTGGACGTGACCCGCCGCATCTATGATTTTGGCTGCGAGAATGGCTTTGTCCAATATTTTACCCGCCTGGGCAGCAAGCAGAAAGTGAAAGTGGATTGGAAATGTTAAAAGTCAAAGTGAACGGGCTTTCCATTGCGTACGAACGGCGCGGCAAGGGGATGCCGCTGGTGTTGTTGCACGGCTACCCGCTCGACCACACCATCTGGGAACCGGTGGTAGCCTGGCTGGAAAATGATTTCGATCTGATCATTGCCGGATTTGCGCGGCTTTGGCGAGTCGGATGCCCCGAAAGCGAATTATTCGATGACCGACTTGGCGGCCGATCTGGCTGGCGTCCTGGACCAGGCTGGCATATCAGAAAGCGGCCGTGGCCGGTCATTCGATGGGCGGGTACGTGGCGCTGGCATTTGCGCGTGCCTATCCCGAGCGTTTGCTCGGGCTCGGACTGGTTTCCTCCCAGGTCCTGGCAGATACGCCTGAGAGGAAAACCGGGCGTTACCAGGAAGCGGAAGGCATCCTGGCCAGCGGGGTGCGGGAAGTGGCCGAAGACATGTCTGTTAAACTGACAGCCGCCCCTGAACTGCAAACCCGCTTGAAGGAATTGATCCTGCGCCAGAGCCCGGCGGGATTGGCGGGGGCTTTGCGGGCGATGGCCGAACGCCCGGACTCAACTCAACTGCTCGCCGGGTTTGATCTTCCGCTTGTCCTGGTCCATGGACTTGCCGATAAGTTGATCCCGATCGAGCGCGCCCGGGATGTGAAAGCGGCCAGTGCCGCGGCGCTCATCTGACTGAAATTCCGGATGCCGGTCATATGCCGATGATGGAAGCACCGCAGGGCACTGCGGAAGCGCTAAAAATATTAAAGGAACGAGGTTCCTCGATAAGGAACCCGTTCCTTGTGCTTTTCGTTTGGTTTACTTTACCACTTCACCGACAATGGCCGTATCTTCCAGCACCGGTTCGTAGAAACACCGGCAGCCGTTTCATGGGAACAGCCTCGTGGGGCAGGTGGGGTACTTTGTCCTTTGGGTAGGTTTTCATCAGTTCATAACAATAGGGACAGGCATCATTTGCCACCGATGACACGGATGGACCTGACGCGCGGGTTGGCCTGCATGCGCTTGAGCGCCACCGCAGTGGTGGAAAACTCGCCCAGGTCGGCATGACAGTTGACACAGGTCAGGGCATCATCGGGGGAGGAAGCATTACATTTGGAACAGGTTTGCATGATATATCTCCTGGTTTGATTATTTTACCGCGCTTAGTTTTACCGGTGCTTGAAAGAGAAAACGCGGGCATTTTACCCGCGTTTTCTTAAGAAGAGTGGAGAATGTCAAATGGCAGGGCAGGCTGACCGGCACTTTGCCTGTCTCTTTCTGTGACAGCCCGGCGGGCGAGCGTGTTCAAATGGGCAATCAATACACCGCTGGGCACCGGCTTGACCAGGTAATCATCTGCCCCGCCTCCAGGGCCCTGGCAACCAGCCCGGGACTATCGAGGGCTGAAAGATCAGGATGGGCACATTACTGAATGAACGGACCTGCTTGCAGACCTGCCAGCCATCCATGCCGGGCATCATTAAATCCAGGATGACCACATCCGGAGAAATCTTGCGGATTAGCCGGAGGCCTTCTTCACCGGAGTTTGCCATGTATGCATCCAGCCCGTGTGTTTTCAGAAGCAGGGTCACGAGTTCGGTCATGGCAGGATCATCATCAATCATGAGGACTTTGAACATTCTTTAATCTCCATGTAAGTTGCGGTATCTTATCATCAAGAAGGACTGGCCTGCCTTTGCAAATTGTTTACAAAGATGTAGCAACTCCCGAGGCATTGTCGGAAGTTTGTGGTAAACTTGCCGATTGGCACGTCTATACCAGGAAAATCCCTGATATCATATTCCAAGCGCAAGGAGATTATAAGATGGCAAAGAAATGGGTTTATCTGTTCGACGAAGTCGCCGAGGCAGAAAAGTATGCCGGGTCATGGGATGGCGTACGCGGTCTGCTCGGCGGTAAAGGCTCCGGCCTGGCCGACATGACGCGTGCGGGAGTACCTGTTCCGCCCGGTTTCACCGTCACAACCGAAGCATGCAATGAATTCCGCAAAACCGGCAATTTCCCGGAAGGCCTGTGGGATCAGATGCTGGCAGCCCTCAAGGTGACCGAGAAGCAAGCCGGCAAGAAATTCGGCGATCCGACCAATCCGCTGCTGGTTTCCTGCCGCTCGGGCGCCAAGTTCTCCATGCCTGGCATGATGAACACCATCCTCAACATTGGCCTGACCGACAAAGTGTGGAAGGCATGATCAAGTTGACCGGGAATCCCCGCTTCGTATGGGATTCTTATCGCCGCCTGATTGAAATGTTCGGCACCACCGTCTTCAACCTGGATGACGAGGTCTTCGAGCACCCGATGGCTGAATATAAGGCCAAGAAGGGCTACAAGCTCGATACCGAGATGACCGCCGAGGATTGGAAAGCGGTGGTCGGCACCTTCAAGGAAGTCTACAAGAAGCATATCAAGTCGGATTTCCCCCAGGATGTCTACAAGCAGATGGAACTGGCCACCAAGGCCGTGTTCGAATCGTGGATGGGCAAGCGCGCCGTGGATTACCGCAAAGCCACCAACATCTCCGATGATCTCGGCACTGCCGTCAATATCGTGACGATGGTCTTCGGGAACATGGGCGATGACTCCGGCACCGGCGTGGCCTTCACCCGCAACCCGTCCACCGGCGATAAGAAAATGATGGGTGAATACCTGATGAATGCCCAGGGTGAAGATGTTGTGGCGGGTATCCGCAACACCCAGCAGATCGAGGAACTGGTCAACAACATGCCGGAAGTCTATCAATCAATTCATGGACATCACCGGCAAACTGGAAAAGCATTACAAGGATATGCAGGATGTCGAGTTCACCATCGAACGCGGCAAACTGTGGATGCTCCAGACCCGCAATGGCAAGCGCACTGCCAAGTCCACCGTCAAGATCGCCGTGGACATGGCCAACGAAGGCCTGATCACGAAGGAAGATGCCGTCCTGCGTGTCACCCCGGAAGTGGTGGACGCGCTGCTGCACCCGCAATTCGATGAAAATGCCAAGAAGACGGCCGTCGTATATGCCAAGGGCGTGAATGCTTCGCCGGGTGCGGCGGTCGGCCAGGCTTATTTCGATGCCGACAAAGCCGAAAAGATGGCCAAGGAAGAAAAACAGGCCACCATCATGGTGCGCCCGTTCACCAAGCCGGATGATGTGCACGGCATGATCGCCTCCCAGGGCGTGCTGACCAGTGAAGGCGGCGCCACCTCGCATGCCGCCGTGGTTGCCCGCCAGTTCGGCATCCCCTGTGTCGTGGGCGCTTCGATGATCAAGATCGACCTTGAGAAGCGTGTCATGGAAGTGGATGGCAAGATCGTCAAGGAAGGCGATTGGATTTCCGTTGACGGCACGACCGGCCAGGTCTATGTCGGCAAACTCCCGACCAGCGCTCCCGTCACTGGAAGAGCAGACCGACCTGCTGACCCTGCTCAACTGGGCGGATGATATTGCCGCCCGCAAGGATATCCGTATCCTGCCGGATGGCCGCAAGGCCCCGGGTGTGCAGGTTTGGGCGAATGCGGATTATCCCAAGGATGCCCGGCGCGCCCGCTCCTATGGCGCCAAGGGTATCGGCCTGTGCCGCACCGAGCACATGTTCTTCGAGACCGAGCGCCTGCCGATCGTCCAGAAGATGATCCTGGCCGAAACCAGCGAAGAGCGCACCAAGCAACTCGAACCTGCTGCTCCCGACCCAGCGCAAGGATTTCGACGGCCTGTTCGAAGCGATGGACGGTTACCCGGTCATCATCCGCCTGATCGACCCGCCGCTGCATGAGTTCATGCCCGACGAAGAAAAACTTTTCGAAGAAGTCGTCACCATGCGGGTCAAGGGCGAGACACAAGGGCCTGAAGGAAAAAGAAGACCTGCTGGCTGCCATCAAGGGCCTGCACGAATCCAACCCGATGATGGGCCTGCGCGGCGTGCGCTTGAGCATTGTCATGCCCGAGATCGTCGAGATGCAGGTGCGCGCCATCTTCGAAGCGGCGGCCGACTGCACCCTGCGCGGCATCGTGGTCCATCCTGAAGTCATGATCCCGCTGACCGGCACCGTCAAGGAACTGGAATGGATCCAGCCGCGCCTGGAGCGCATTGCCAAGGCCGTCATGGAAGAGAAGAAGGTGAACTTCACCTACAAGTTCGGGACCATGATCGAGATCCCGCGGGCGGCCGTGACTGCCGGCGAGATTGGCGAAACTGGCCCAGTTCTTCTCCTTCGGTACCAACGACCTGACCCAGATGACCTTTGGCTACAGCCGTGACGATGCCGAGCGCAACTTCCTGGTCACGTACGTCAGCCAGGGCATCCTGCCAAAGAACCCGTTCCAGACCCTGGACCGCGAAGGCGTGGGCAAGTTGATGCAGATGGCCATCAATGATGGCCGCAAGACCCGCCCCGACCTGGAAGTGGGCATCTGCGGCGAGCATGGCGGCGACCCGGATTCGATCGAGTGGTGCCATATCATCGGCAACAACTACGTTTCCTGCTCGCCCTTCCGTGTGCCGATCGCCCGCCTGGCGGCCGCGCACGTTGCGCTGAAGTACGCCGGCAAGAAGATTGCAGAAGATAAGTAGAGTAAAAAGTAAAAAGTAAGAAGTAAAAAGTGAGAAGTGAGAAGTGAGAAGGAGCCGCGCCTGGAAGGGTGCGGCTTTTTTTATTTTAATATTTTTGGAGATTTCAACTTGAGGGTGTACAATCAATCGAAGGAGCAAAGCATGAGTCATTTACCGATTGATACCAGCCGTGAGGCGGTACCCATCCGCCTGTTCGAATCTGATTTCCTGGAGTTTTTCACCCATATCAGCCCGGCAGCGGTGACGGGTTTTTGGCTGCCGATCGTGGTGCTCCTGCTCGTGTATGCCGGATTGACAGTGTCCGGGCCAGCACTCCCTCTTTATATTCCATTCGGTTTAATAATCGGACTATTCCTTTGGACTTTTGCCGAGTACAGCCTGCACCGTTTTTTGTTCCACCACCATCCCACTACGCCGCGCCAGGAGCGCATATTCTTTCTATTCCACGGCATACACCATGCCCAGCCGCAGGTGAAGACGCGCCTGGTAATGCCTTTCCCGGTCAGCCTCCCGCTGGCGGCAGTATTCTTTGGGCTTTTTTACCTGGTATTGGCAGTCCTGCTCCAATCCCCTGAATGGGTGGCGCCGCTGATGGCGGGTTTCCTGGTGGGCTACCTGGCCTACGACCTGACCCATTACGCCACGCATCATTTCCCCATGCGCTCCGGATATGCCAAATACATCAAGCGCTACCATATGCAGCATCATTACAAGGATCCGGACACGCGCTTCGGAGTCAGCTCGCCGGTCTGGGATTGGGTCTTTCATACGCAGGGAGTAGAATAAGAAAGTTTTTTGAAGACAGCGCAAGGTCGTTTGGAATGTCCGAAAAAGAACCATAATTATCCGCTAATCCACACTAATCTTTACTAATCCGTCTTTTATTCGTGCTGACGTGTACCACGAAGTGGCACGCGTACCACGAAGTGGCATTAGCGAAGATTAGCGGATTCTGATCTTTGTACTGCCAACATTGCGCTGTAATACTAGGTGAGATGATATGGACACATTGGAAGCCATCCTGACCCGCCATTCGATTGCAAAAGTCAAACCCGACCCGGTGGCGCGTGCGGCCATCGAGAAATTGCTGCAGGCCGCCGTACAGGCGCCCAACCATTACCGGGTGCGCCCGTGGAGGTTCGTGGTGTTGACAGGCAAGAGCCGGGAAGCGCTTGGGGAGGTCATGGCTCTGTCGCTCAAGAGACGGAATCCGGATATGCCGGAGGCCGGGTTGGAACTCGAACGGGCCAAGCCTTTGCGCGCCCCGGTGCTGATCGCCGTGGGAGTCGATAAGCCGGTTGATCCGAGAGTCCTGGAGATCGAAAACATCTGCGCAGCGGCCGCGGCGGCGGAGAACCTGCTGCTGGCTGCCCATGCGATAGGGCTGGGCGCCATGTGGCGCACCGGGCCGGCGGCGCGCGACCCGGAAGTAAAGAAGTTCCTGGGATTCGAGCCTGACCAGCAAATCATCAGCTTCATCTACATTGGCTATCCGGACCTGGAAGTTCCGGTGGCGGAGCGTCCGTCGTACGAGGATCGGACGGTCTGGAAGGAATGAGTTTGGCTTCACCGTATCAAATGAATAGTATATATGATGGGAGGTCTTAATAAATCTCCGTATCGTAATATATTCGTATTCCGCAAAGGAGATAAAGGAATGACACAAATAAAAGACATTGATGAGTTAAAAGAGGCAAGGGAAAATATCTGATATCATTTATTGCTTGAGGAATGAGGCAGATGATGTGCGTAATGCCGCTGTTTTTGCGCTGGTCCAGATTGGGCCATCTATAATAGCGCCACTCTTAGAATATCCCCCAGAGAGCAATAAAAGCGTACAAGCCGCCTCTCAAGTGTTGTGGCAGTTCGGAGAACCTGCTTTCGAGGTGCTCATTTCAGCATTAAAAGATGATAGTTGGGATACACGCATTTTTGCCGCAAGGGCACTAAGGCCTTTCCACGATGTACGAGCTGTGGAGCCTCTTTTCGCTCTCTATAAAGATAAATCTCTGCGCACTGATAAGCATAAAGGTGGTACGGGAACTTTTTTTAGTATGGTTGCAATAACACTGGGAAGGATGGGTGCCCCGGCAGTAGAGTCGCTAATCTCGGCTTTACATGATGATGGCGATATACCTGAATCTCGGAGTTTTGCCGCCTATGGGTTAGGAGAGACAAGGGATGTTCGTGCCTTGGAGCCATTAATTACTGCTCTTGATAACGATGAGGAGGACTACCTCGCCGTGCAGGCTTTAGGAAATCTAGGATATCCCCAAGCCATCAAGCCACTTATCGAATACAAAAATCGTATAAAAGATCAATTAAATATAGATATAGTCAACGAGAACTCTTGAGAAATTATACGCCAAGGGCATGGTAGTGGACAAAACTATCATATGTACAGGTGATACATTGGTGGAAGCTTTAGAACAACTTAAACTCAAGGTGCCAGCGGACCATTATTTGATTTCGAAAGAGATCTTGTTCAACGGAGAATCCAGCCACCATTGAGGCCAGTGCCGATACCATAGAAAATGCTTTTGGAATTGCGGAGAGAAAGGTGCCAACGGATGCCAAGATTTTATCAAAAAAACGACTTTCTCTTCCCGGCGATAAAATTGCTGTCACTGTTGAGGCATATAATGAAGAAGAGGCGGTTGCTAAATTTCATGGACAAGTGAAAAATGCAGTATCCATAACAAGCTCCAAGCTTATTGCTAAAGGCCGGAAAAGTTTTTTGGGGAGCAAAGCAATACCCAACAAATACGAAATGGAGGCGCTGCAACAGGATGCGGTTGTCTCACTTACCTATAAACCAAAAATCACCGTATCGGCCGATTTCGAGGTGAAGTGTTCAGTATGTAAACGTTCGAATTCACAATATCTCCAAGAATTCTTGAACGCAGAAATACCAAAATTCATATTATCAGCGAGCGTTTTATTGGCATATGCCCAACTTGCCAAAGAGCGTATTGTGTCGAACATGCTGCTTTTGATGGAACTATTGACCATGAAGTGTGCCCAGAGCATCGAAATAAACTCGAAATAGTGCGATCACAAAATGTACTCAATCCATTTAGGGTTGGTCACCCGGTAATTTGATCTTCTCTAAGTTGATTGGAAAGATTGCTTTGGAGGTCTGGCAGCCATGACTGGGCCAGAAGCTTTCACTGCCATTCATTATAAATTACCAAAATCCGCAATGGTGAGATTCAGCTTCCCGATTTCCAGCCAGGCGGCCGGGTTTTCCAGCGTGCCGTAGCCCAGTTTGCTTTCCGATGTCCAGGCGGCGAATTGGTAGTCGATCCAAAGCACCTCTCCCAGTCTGCATTTAGGAGAGGTTGTTTACATTACAAAACAGCTTCAACTTGGAATTATGAAATTCTTCCGCAAGGGAGTTTTTTTATATCTATAAAATCCTGCAATTAACCTGCCCAACCCTTGTAATAAACGAACATTAGTTCTATAATTGAGGCGTACATGTTTAGCGTCAAAGACGAAATTTGAGTAGGGTCAAACCTCAGAAAAATGGAGGTCAAATGACTCTGAGCGAAGGAAATGGAAAGCAGTAAACTTGGCAGGATGAGTTGCAAACGGAATCAGAACCCTCAACCGAGTACGAAAGATCAGCGGATCGCCGAATTGGAACTGGAACTGGTGCGGGAGCGCGCCAACCTCCAGAGGCTGCAGATCAACACGCTGAGATTGCAGAAACTGGTGGAGCGCTTGCAAGCGGAGAAGGAGGAATTGCAGCGGGCAGGGAAACGTCAGGCAGCGCCGTTTGCGCGCCGGAAACGGGTGGAGCATCCGAAGAAGCCTGGGCGCAAAGCCGGGCAGGGGAAGTTTTCCCGGCGAGAAAAGCCTGCGCTGAAGCAGGGCAATGCGACGAAAGTGGCCAAACTGCATGGCTGTCCGCAGTGTGGGAGCAAGTTGCGGGACACGCATAAGCATGAGCAGTATGTGACGGATATTCCGAAAACCATTCGTCTGGTCACCACTCGCTATGTGACCTACAGTGGCTACTGCGTCAAGTGTTGCAAGCGGGTGCGCTCGCTGCACCCAGAGCAGACATCGCAGGCCACGGGAGCAGCGGGGGTGCTGGTGGGGCCGAGGGCCAAGGCTCTGGCCGCAGATGCGAAACATCGTTTGGGATGTTCGTACGGCAAAGTGAGCGAATTGCTCAACGATGCCTTTGGGATGCAAGTGAGCCGGAGTGGCTGGTGTCAGGCCGACCAGCGTTTGGCCAAAACCGCCCGGCCGGTCTATCAAGCATTGATTGAAGCGATACGGCGCAGCAGTGTGGTGCATGCGGATGAAACGGGTTGGCGGATCGGCATCTTGTCGGCCTGGTTGTGGGTCTTCACTAACAAAGAGATCACAGTCTATGCTATCCGGGATAATCGCAGCAGTGATGTGGTGATCGAGATCCTGGGGGAGAAATTCAAAGGCATCCTGGCTTCGGACTGCTTTGTGGCCTATGATGATAAAAGGCTGGCAGACTGGCTCAAACAGAAATGCCTGTCCCATTTGCTGAAGGATCTGAACGAGATGGAAGAGAGTAAAACTGGTCGGGCGGTGCGTTTTGCCCAGCAATTGACCGTTGTATTGCGGGCAGCCCTGGCTTTGAAAGCAGAAAAAGCCAGCCTGGATCCAGCCAGCTTCGCCCAACGTGCCCAGACCCTGGAAACCCAACTGGATACCTTGATCTCCAGGCAACGCAATCTGAAAGACCGGGACAATCTCCGTTTTGCCCGCCGTTTGCGTAAACATCGCCCACATTTGCTGCGTTTTCTGTATGTGGAAGGTTTGGATGCCACCAATAACCATGCGGAACGCCAGATACGGCCAGCGGTGATTATCCGAAAAACGAATGGCTGTAATCGGGCGAATGAGGGAGCGGAGACTCACGAGATTTTGGCCAGCGTATTGCTGACTTGTCGTCAACACAATGTTCCTATCCTGGATTACATGGTCAGCTTACAACGCTTCGGTGAAACGCCGCCTTCTTTGGTTGCTGCTCCACCTTAACTCGTTTTGAACGCTAAACAAGTACATTGAGGCCATTGGGAATGGCTTTCCTCAAATCGTAGGAATATGTGTGCCTCGCAATGGTAAGCCGTTTATCGCTTTATCTATGGTTACCGCAGGAGGCATTATGGAAAAGGTCTCAGTAGATCCCCGCAATTATCCCGGTTACACAAGAAAGGATAAAGCGCTTTCGATGTTCTTTAGTGCCCACCATTCGTTCCGCGGAAAAATAGAAAAAGGCGACTTTAATTCAAGCCGGGTTTCGTCGCGGTTCAGTATAAGCTCCCTTCCTCGCTTGGCATCGGATCCTATTCGTTTTTTTTTCGATACGCGGAACGAATACCTGCCTGCCTCCTGCGATCTATGCAGAGAAATTCCTATTGAATGGTCAGCTTTTCAATTTCCATCCAAGCGTCATTATTTTCCAGCGTGCCATATCCCAGTCTTCCTTCCGGGGTCCAGGCGGCGAACTGGTTGTCGATCCATATCACCAGTCCCAACGGAGGGCGAGGCGTGCAGGGCGTGTGCAGGATCTCGCTCTCGTCCACGCTGAACGTGCAGCTTTCGCTCAGCCAGTGGATGGAATACGCATGCCATTGCGTGGCATCCAGATCGACCCGGGCGGCGTCCTGCCGGATGATCCGGCTGGCCAGACGGCGCAGCAGGCGGGAGAACGGCCTGATTGCGAAAAATGGTAAAGCCAGCAGGCCGGGCGCGAACAGGAAAGATTGGATGTGGGGTGAGCGGAATGTCCCGGCGAAGAAACCATTGGCTGGAATTGGGCGAGGCGAACCCGGGGTTGGGCCATCCCGCAGGGAAAGCCAGTTCGGCGGGGAAGCGTGCATGAACCAGGCGGTCTGCGGCAGGGCCGGCAGGCGTCCCGGTTCCGCCGCCGAAGCCGAGCGAAAGGCCGAACGGGTCATTCCAGAGGCCGAAACCCCAGGTACCGGGCAGATCGGCGCTCGAGAGGCGGGCACGCAGACTGAGAGTCCAGGGCGGGGCGTGCTTCAAACGGTTACGCGGCGTGCGGGCATAGTCGTCGAGCTGGGCCAGGCGGTAGATCCGGGACGGTCCGGCGGGCATTTCCAGCCGCCAGCCGGCGGACATGGGGTGCAAAGTTGCCCCGCCAGCCTGGCGCGGGGACAGTTCGAGTTCCATCCCATAATTATACGTGTATAATTGGCACGCACGGAGGATTGCATGGAAATTACCTGGTACGGACATTCCTGTTTTCGTTTGGCCGAACGTGGCATGGCCACGGTCGTTTGTGATCCATTCGATGCAGAGACGGTGGGATACGAGCCACTTAAGCTGAAAGCGGACATCGTCACATCCAGCCACGATGCACCCGGACATAATTACCTGAGCGCGGTCAAGGGATATTCCCACGCCATCACCGGACCGGGTGAGTTTGAGATTGGCAGTGTTTTTATTACCGGCGTTCAGATGGATGGACAGGGCAAGAAGGCGGCGGAGAAGCCGCGCAATACGTTGTATGTGTTCGATTACATGGGTATCACGGTGGCGCACCTGGGTGACATGCGTTCCGTGCCGCCCCAGAATGAGATCGAGAGCCTTGGGACGGTGCATATTGTGCTTGTCCCGGTGGGCGGAGGCAGCGGATTGAATGCGGCCAAGGCAGCGGAGATCGTCAGCCTGCTGGAGCCAAACATCGTCATCCCGATGCACTATTCCACCCCGGCAACCAAAGTGCCACTTGACCGGCTGGATAAATTCCTCAAGGAAATGGGTCTGCATGAAGCCGAGACCGTGCCGAGTCTGAAAGTGACCAAAACCAGCCTGCCGGACGAGACCAAGGTGGTCGTGCTGGATTATCAGCGCGAGTAAGGCATGGTCATGTCTGTAAAATTGATGATGACCTGGGATATTGCTCCCGAACACGAACAGGATTATTTTGAGTTTGTCATTGGGGAATTCATCCCCGGTGTACAGCGGTTGGGATTCCAGCCGGTGGAAGCGTGGGCAACCATTTACGGCGATTACCCGCAAATCCAGGTTGGCATCCTGGCCGAAGATTTGCCGGGGGTGCAGCAAGTACTGCGCTCGGATGGCTGGCGCCAGTTGCAGGATAAGTTATTTGCCTTGGTAAAGAATTTTTCGTACAAGGTTGTCCCGGCACGCAACGGGTTCCAATTCTGAAAATGATGAATAACAAAAGGCTGAAGTATTGGCCAATTTTATTCCTGCTGATATTTGTAGAGGGAATAATTACATTGGTATGGCTTGGGCTGATTCCACCTGACGCTAAAAGTGGTATCTTGTTGGGGTTCTCATTCAAACGCTTACTGATGATGGCCTTCATCATCGTGATAATCGCGGCATCAGTCTTAATCGGATGGTTTGCATGGCGCCGGCAGGATTGGAGAGCAAAGTGGTTGAATCCCGACCAGAAACCAGGATTGTTCCGATGGTTGACAATCATTACTCTCGTCATCGCATTCGGCCTTGAAGTGACATTGCTTTTCTTGCGCGACTACGACCCTGCTCACTTAACCCCTTTATATATTCGCTCTGAGCCAGTCCTTGGCTATTTATTGTTGATTTGCGCAGAATCGGTGGCCTGGTTTCTCGTCCTCCGTTTCGGGCGTGATCTAAGGTTGTTCTGGCGCCAATCCATTTTTGGGATTGCAGGATGGGTGAGCATATCCGTACTCGTATTTTGGGCGTTATCTCCGGCGGGTGGAGGTGAGTTGCACACGTGGTGGTATATCCAGACATTTGATCCGCTTCGGTACGAGCGCCATGGGGCGGATTACTGTGCGTCGGATTATTCCAGTAGTATTGATAGCCAAGATAGGAAGGCTGTAGATATCAGATGGCAGCTTGCCGATATAGACCGCCCCAAAGCCCTGTTGGCAATATTCAATAAGATAACGAAAGGGGCAAAGACAAACACCGAAAAGCAACTCATGGTCCTGGATTTTATCCAGAAATCCTCATACCATACAACTACCATAGCTTCTTACTCTCCTGGGGATTGGGTTTATGATCCTTTAGTGCTCTTGGAACTTGGAAATATGTACTGCACGCAAGGAGCCATCCTGGCGATCGACCTGTTCGGTGCAGCAGGGTACCCGGGTCGTTTGGTCCAGCTTGCCCATCATCAGATTGCTGAAATTTATTATGATGGAGATTGGCATTACCTCGATACCGATCTTTTTGGCAACGGAGAAACTTTGATGGATAGTAATGGAAATATTCCTTCTGTCGCTGAAATGAGCAAGGGGGACTATCAAAAGCTGGATGCACTTCCTGCTTTCCAGGAATTCAATGTGATGGACTGCACCAGCAAGAATTCCACTGGTGACGAATATCCTTCCTACTTCTATTTTTCCAGCCAGGCCTACCTGACGGATGTTCCCCAAAATTATTATGTAGGGTTGGACGGCGCTTACGATTTTGAGCACGGGTGGAAGGCAGTTGAAAAAATTGCGCCCAATGACAAAGTTACGCTCTATGATTTTCCTGTGCAGCAAACCCCCACGAAGCCAATTATCACTAACGTCAGTTTTGGTCCTGGCCAGACAACCCTGACAGTCTCTTTCGAAGCCACCGACCCGGATGGCGACCTGGCCGGGTATCAGATATTCATCTCCGATCATTCGCGTGGCTGGGACTATAACCAGTTCTATGGCGACAATTCTGCCAGGGTTTATTGGGCTAATCCAGGCGGCTGGAAGCCAGATATGTATGAGAGCCTCTTTAAACTCCCGCCTTCCAACTTAGGGTTAACGAAGCTGGCTGCCGATAAGAATCAGGTGGATATCCCGATAAAAAGAGGCATGACCTATTTCATTACTGTTATGCCATTTGATTCCTATGGATTAAGTGTGGGACGAGTGCTTTATCCGGAATCAAATGAACTTAAAAGTTACGGTTCCTTAATATGTTTGATTTGTCAAACCAATGGGCAGGTTCGCCGATAAGGTTTTAGCGTGGTATACGCACCAGGGACGCAAACTGCCCTGGCGCGATTCCCCGACCCCATACGTTGTCTGGGTTTCCGAGATCATGCTCCAGCAGACACGCGTCGAGACGGTCATCCCGTATTTCAAGCGCTGGATGGTGCGCTTCCCGGGCGTTTCCGATCTGGCGGCCGCTTCTGAGCAGGAAGTGCTTTCGCTCTGGGAGGGGTTGGGTTATTACAGCCGGGCGCGCAATTTGCACAAGGCCGCCAAAGTTGTCATGGAAAAATACCATGGTGGAATCCCGCGTGACCTGGCAGCGCTGCGCAGCCTGCCCGGGATTGGACGGTATACTGCCGGCGCCATCGCTTCGATGGCTTTCGGCCAGGATGTCCCCACGCTGGATGCCAACCTGAGACGGGTTTTTGCGCGTGTCTTCGATGTGGCCCAGGCGGCCGATGCGACTGCGGGCGAAGACGATCCTGTGGAGACTGGCCGAAGAACACCTACCAAAAGGCCGTGCGGGGGATTACAACCAGGCGCTGATGGACCTGGGCGCGACGATCTGCCTATCGAAAAAACCACGCTGCCTGCTTTGCCCGCTCAATGGGTTGTGCCAGGCGTACCAACTTGGCATCCAGGAGCAGCGCCCGGTGCTAAAACCCAAAGCGGTTGTGCCGCATTACACCGTCACTGCGGCAGTGATCCGGCGGGATGGGAAAGTCCTACTGGCGAAACGCCCCTCGAAGGGTTTGCTGGGCGGGATGTGGGAATTCCCAGGCGGAAAAATCGAGAAGGATGAAACCCTCGAGGCTTGCCTGGCCCGCGAAATCCGGGAAGAACTGGATGCGAAGATCCGGGTGGGTGAGCCATTTGGGGTATATCAGCACGCCTATACCCATTTCCGGATCACCCTGCATGCCTTCCTGTGTGAATTGACGGATGGCGAGCCGAAACCCATCCAGGCGGCCGGACTTGCCTGGGTTAGTCCGGTTGACCTGCCGCACTACCCGATGGGCAAGGTGGATCGCCAGATTGCGCGGAAATTGGTCTCGCTGGAAGATGAATTATGATCGCCGAAGATGAATATGCCCTGGCGCGCAAGCGTATGGTCGAGGAACAGATCGCCGCGCGCGACATCCGTGCATCCCGTGTGTTAGCCGCGCTGGGTTCCGTGCTGCGGCATTGTTTTATCCCACCGGACGACCTGGCCTGGGCTTATGCACGACGGCCCGCTGCCGATCGGCTACGGCCAGACGATTTCGCAGCCATACATCGTTGCCTTGATGACAGAATTGCTGGGATTGGAATCCGACCGACCGCGTGCTGGAAGTCGGCAGCGGGTGCGGTTACCAGGCAGCCGTGTTGGGGGAACTTGGCGGCGGAAGTTCATACCGTGGAGGTCATCCCGGAACTGGCGCAACAGGCAGAAAAGACCCTGGCCGATCTGGGTTATACTCATATCCATGTACACTCCGGTGACGGCAGCCCGGGCTGGCCAGAGGCGGCACCATACAACAAGATCCTGGTGGCGGCGGCTGCACCGGATGTGCCGCAACCGCTGCTTGACCAGTTGAACGAAGGCGGGCAACTGGTCATCCCGGTGGGCAGCCGGAGCGTCCAGCAATTGGAAGTCTGGAAGCGAACGGGCCAGGAGTTCAACCGCCAGGTCAACCTGGAAGTGTGTTTTGTCCCACTGCGCGGCAAGTATGGTTGGTTGTAAAAGGAGTGACTGCATGGCATCGATAGTTCGAATGCTATTATATGGGGTAGGGGCGGCCGGTTTTTTCGGCGGGCCATATATTCTTTACCTGGCTTTTTTCAAACCGGATACATTCCCCAAGCCGAAGCTTGCCAAGTGGCAGGGAGCAATCGCTTTCCTGGTGGGGGTGGCTTTATTGACCGTGCTTTTTAGCCTGTTTGGTTAGACTTTATTCACTGCCACAAAAACCATCGGCCGGCGACCGGTCTGGTTGCGGAGCAGCGACCGGACTGCATCGGTGATGAGCTTTTCATCATCCAGACCGGCGCTATTGACCAGGTCACTTACCTTCTTCCGGACAGCCGGAATGATTGCCTCGGCGTCTTCGGGGGAGATGAAGCCGCGCGTGATAACCTCGGGTTCCTTGAGCAGACGCCCGGAATACTTATCCAACGGTATGGTGATGAGCACGACGCCGGAACGGGCCAATTGTTCGCGCTCGCGCATCACATCCTGGTCAATATCGCCAACACTTTCCCCTTCGACAAAGACATAGTTGCCGGGATTACGTTCCGCCAGGGTGAGTTTGCCATCCGCCAGTTCCACCACCTGCCCATTTTCAACGACGACGATATTTTCCGGGGGAATGCCGACCTGTTTCCCCAGGGCGGCATGGCGCTTCAACTGGTGCAGTTCGCCATGGATGGGCATGAAGAATTTTGGCCGCACCAGGTTAAGCAGGAGTTTCATTTCCTCGGAACTGGCATGGCCCGAAACATGCACCGCCGAGAGAGCTTCGTAGATCACTTCCGCACCCCGGCGCAGGAGACGGTTGATGGTCTTGTTAATGGCTTCTTCGTTTCCAGGGATGGGGTGGGAGGAAATGACGATGGTATCGCCCATTTCAATGTCGAACTGGCGGTTGGTGCCGGCGGAAAGCCGTCCGATAATGGAGGTCGGTTCGCCCTGGGAACCGGTGCACATCAGCACCACCTCGTTCTTCGGCAGGTGCAGGCCTTCCTCCAGGCTGACCAGGGTTGTTTCGGGGATATTCAGATAGCCCATCTTCTGGGCGATTTTCACGTTATCCACCATGCTCATGCCGACGAAGGCCAGCTTGCGGTTGTGGCTGCACGGCGGCATCGGCCACCTGCTGCATGCGGGCGATGAGCGAAGCGAAAGTGGCGATGATGATACGCCCGGGAGCGTTGCGGAAAACCTCGTCCAGGGCCGGGCCGATGACGCGTTCGGAGGGGGTCCAGCCGGGACGTTCGGCGTTGGTCGAATCGGCCAGCAAAACATCCACGCCGCGTGACGAGAACTCGGCCAGCTTGGCGAAGTCGGTCGGCCAGTTATCCACCGGGGTCTGGTCGAACTTGTAATCGCCGGTATGGATGATCAGCCCGGCGGGAGTGGTGATGCCCAGCCCGATGGCATCCGGGATGGAATGGCAAACGTGGAATGTCTCGATCTGGAATGGGCCAATCCGGAAGGTCTCACCGGCCTGGATGGTATGCAGGTCGGCTTTGCCCGCCAGGCCGTTGCGGGCCAGCTTGACCTCGATCAGGCCGCGCGTGAGGGGCGTGGCGTAGACCGGGAGCCGTGACCACCGCCAGCAGGTGCTGGATGCATCCGATATGGTCCTCGTGTCCGTGGGTGATGACGATCCCCAGGACCTGGGCGGCGTTGATCCACGAGATATTTAAAATCGGGGATGATATAGTCCACCCCCAGCATGTCGTTATCGGGGAACATCAGCCCGGCATCCACGATCAGGATTTGCCCGTTGTACTCGTACACCATCATGTTCTTGCCGACCTCACCCAGGCCGCCGATGGGAATGATGCGCAGTTTTTCTTGTTTGTTACTCATGGTTATTCCTTTTGATATGAAATAGTACTGTCCCACCCAGTGTCATGCATTAAATAAAAACACAAAACGCCCCATGCTTGTGCAGGGGATGGGAAGAACAGGTAAATTGTGTACTTACAAACTGCCAAAGATGGCAGGTAAAGTCAATATTATGGTGTCAGTATAGCAGGGCAGGAGAGGATTGTCAAATCGAAAGGAGCGCCGGCCAGGACCTTTTCATAAAGCGTTTCATACTGGTGGACGATGTTTTCAAGGCTGTGTGCCCGGACTTTCTCCAGGCTGGCAGCGCCCATCGCTGACCAGCGCTCGGGATGGTCCGCGAACCATTCCATGCAGCGGGCTGCATCTGCCACGTCGCCTGGCTTGAAAAGCAGGCCATTGACGCCTTCTGTTACCAACTCCGGCAGGGCGACGGCATTGGCCGCCAGCACCGGGCGGGAACATCCCATGGCCTGCAAGGTGGCAATGCTGAGCAACTCGGCTTCACTCGGGCATGGCAAAAATGTCGATACTGTTCAGGATCGCATGGCAGGTCTTCCTTGGGGATAAACCCGGTGAAATGTACCTTTGGGCCCAATTCCAGTTGTTTGGCCAAGGCCTGCAAATGGTTTTGGACTGCGCCTTTTCCGGCAATACCACTTGGATATCAGGCCGGTCCAATTGGCGGAGAGCGTCGCAGCAACACATCCAGATGCTTTTCCCGATCCACCCGGCCAACAAAAAAGAAGATGATTTTTTGGTCCGGGTCGATCCCGTAACGGGCCCGCCAGGCTGAACGGTCCACCGCCGGATCGGGACGGAAGAGATTGCTGGTATTCCGCTCCGCACGAGATGGGGAAGACCGGCGGTCGCACCCCAACCGAACGAGGATATTGGCAGCGTCCGGGATGGGCCTGCGACTGCATCCAGCCGGTCATAGGTCTCCCGCATCCAATGCCACAAGACCCAGTTGAAGACCGGTTTGATCCTGGAGAACACCGGCACATAAGGCGCCAGGTTTTCGGGCATGAAATGGTTGGTGCCGACGCATTTTACGCCCAGCCGATGGGCAGTGATGGCTGCATTTCGACATAAGAAATAATGATCCTGGATATGGACAATATCCGGTTGGAAAGTCTCGAAGACATTCCTGACTGCCCTGGCCGAAAAGAGCGGCAAACTGGAGTCGGGGTGGAAGTGGCCCAAGTCCAAGGCATCCACGGCCTGGATGCAGACGCCATTCCGTTCCGATTGATAGGCATGGCCACGATCAGAACCGACCAGAGCCATCACCGTGTGGCCGTTTTTTGCCAGACCCTCGGCCAGGTTAATTGTGAAAATTGCCTGCCCGTGGAAGGCAATGTATTCGATCGTTGATGCTATCAAGATCCGCATTGAGGTGCTGCCGGTTCCCTTACTTGCCTAGCTCTTCCCCGGATTCTTCATCCTTGATGTTAAGGCGCTTTCGCAATATGCGGCGTCCGATGGAAATAATGAAGATAATAAAAACCACAGATAAGCCCAATATCAAATATTCCACCCCCTGTTGCACGCGTTTGATGGCTTCGGTGGCAAAGTAACCGACCAGAATCAGCGACCCGGTCCAGATCATTTCGCCGGCGAACAAGGCCGGAAACCAGCGCCGCCAGGGAACTTTTACCAACCCGGCGGCAATCAAGGATGGGATCATGAAACTGACGGTGAGTTTGGCGATGAACAAGATCTTGGCGGCGTGCTCGTGCATGCCCTGTTCCAACCGTTCGAGGAACTCGGGCCGCAAGCCCAGCCTGCGCCCGAAACGTAATGCCCATTCGAGTTTTCCGGCATAACCCAGGGTATACCAGAGCGAATCTGCGGTGAGATTGCCGCCGGCTGCGCAAATGAACACCAGCCACGGCCGCATCAAACCCGCCGAGGCAGCCGCAGCCCCCAGCAGGGTCGCCACGGGTCCTTCGATGGCAACCAGAAAGGCCAATACCAGATAGGTCCAATAGCCCAATTGGGGCAGATGCCCGCTTTTCATGGCAAGGACGAAACTTTGCAGCAATTGGAAAAATGAATTCATTAACAGAGCCCTCGACCCTTATTTTACCAACATATCTTTTGCCTGCTCCACGTAGGCCAGGGATTGGTGCCGGAAATAGGTATTATAAAGCATGGCATAATGCCCGGCCTGCGCCAGCAGCCCGGTGTGGTTGCCTGTCTCGATTATCCTGCCTTTTTCAATCACGATAATCCGGTCGGCAGCCTTGACCGTGGACAGGCGGTGGGCAATCAGGATACTGGTTGATTTTACCAGAATCATGTTCAAAGCCTGCTGGATTTGCCATTCCGTGAACGGGTCAATGCTGGCGGTGGCCTCATCCAGGATGAAGATGGCGGGTTTTTGCATCAGCACGCGCAGCAAGGCCACCAATTGCCGCTGTCCCATCGAGAGCATGGTGCCGCGTTCCCCGACGAGCGTGTCCAACCCATCCGGCAAGGTTTCCAGCCATTCGCCATCGCCGATGCGGCGGGCCATGGAAAGGATTTCTGCATCGCTTACATCCGGACAAGCATAGCGGATGTTTTCGGCCACCGTCCCGGAAAAAAGGAATGGGACTTGCGAGACGATGCCCAACTGCCGGCGATATTGTTGCAGGTTGAAGGTGCGGATATCCGCCCCGTCAATCAATATTCGTCCGGATTGGAATTCGTAGAAGCGTGCAATCAACTTTGCCAGCGAGGATTTGCCTGCGCCGGTGTGCCCGACGATGGCCAGGTTTTCGCCGGGCTGGATGGTCAGGCTGAAATCGCTCAAGACCGGTTCATTTTCGGCATAGCGGAAGGAAACGTTTTCGAAACGGATTTCGCCTTTCAGGGTCGGAACATCCTGGTTGCGCAGTCTGAACAACGTTCGGTTCGGCATCCATCAGGGCAAAGATGCGCTCGGCCGCGCTCAACCCGGACTGGATGTTGGACCAGAAGGCCGAAAGGTTCATGACCGGATCGAAGAAGCGCCCCAGGCTCAGGATGAACAGGTACCAGGCACCGATGGTGACGGCTCCCTGCGCAGCGCTCAACCCGCCCGCGAAGACCAGGACGGCGGTGCCAATCCCTCCCAGGGTATTCAAGGATGGCCAGACCAGGGAAAGGATAAAGCCGCGCCAGACGTTGACCCGGTAGGAAGTCTGGTTGGCAGTGTTGAAGGTCTCGAAGATGCTGTTTTCCTGGCGGAAATTCTTGGCGATGGCGATACCGCTGACCGTCTCCTTGATGGCAGAGTTGACATCTGCCATGGCTTGCATGCCGCTTTTCGTGACCTTGCCGGGCCAGGCCGCGGAAGCCGAGCGCCAGGCCAAAAATGAAGGGGAGGAAGGCAAAGAGCAACAGGGCCAGGTGCCATTCGGTCTGGACGATGATGATACCAAGCAGGATGGCCTGGAAAACCTGGGCGGATACATCGGTGATGATGACGACCAGGTTGCCGAGGTCGTTGGTATCGGAATTGATGCGGGAGGCAATGCGCCCGGAGGAGAACTGGTCGTAAAAGGACAGGTCGTGTTCGACGGCGGCACGGAAGGAGAGGGTGCGCAGGTTGAGGATGACATCGCCCACGATGCGGACCGTTAGGCGGCGCCTGATCCAATTGAGGCCCCAGTTGGAAACGCCGATGAACAGTACGATCAACCCGATGAGCAGGCTGGCAGACAGGGTGGGATGTCCTCTGAGCGCATCCAGACCCTTGCTGACCACGACCGGCTCCGCGGCAGAAATGACCGCCATCAGGACGGTCAGGATGACAACGACAGCAACCCAGCCATGCCGGGCAGTGAAATACCCAACGATGCGGCGTGCCAGCTCGCGGTCAGGATACTGGCGGTCGTATTGTTCTTCGTTGAGTCCTTCGTAGAAACCCATGGATAAAAGTGATCAGGTAACAAGGGATTAGGAATCAGGAGGCCTGATTACCCAATTACCTGATTCCTATTCTCTGAAATATCCGGGCATATGCATCTGAAGTTTTCATGAGTTCATCATGATTGCCGATGGCGGCGATGCGGCCTTTGCGCAGGACGACGATCAGGTCTGCCCAGCGGATCTGTGACAGGCGGTGGGTGATGATGAAGGTGGTCCGGCCTTTGGCAGCCGCGGCAATGGCGCGCTGGATCTTGTCCTCGGTGGCGGAGTCGATCGCGCTGGTCGAGTTGTCCAGGATGAGGATGCGCGGGTCGGTCAGGAAGGCGCGTGCAATCGCCAGGCGCTGGCGCTGCCCGCCGGAAAGGGTGACGCCGCGCTCGCCGATGACGGTATCATAGCCTTTTTCGAATTCGTGGATAAAATCATCCACCTGGGCGGATTGTGCAGCCGCCTCGACCTGCGGGCGGGTTGCGGCGGGTTTCCCAAAAGCGATATTATCCGCGATCGAACGGGAGAACAGGAAAATATCCTGCTCGATTATGGAGATCTGGGAACGCAGCGAGGCCAGATTCCAATCGCGCACATCCACGCCATCCACCAGGATTTTCCCAGGGCTGGTATCGTAGGTGCGGTTGACCAGCTTCATCAAGGAGGTCTTGCCGGTGCCGGTCTGCCCGACGATGGCAACCGTCTGGCCCGGTTTTACCGTGAAGGAAATATCCTGGAGCACCGGTTCGCCAATGCCCTAGCCTGCCCTCTACCGGTGGGAGAGGCATTGCAAAGGCGTCGGGGGAGGCAGGGTAAGCGAATGTCACGCCGCGGAATTCGATCTCCCCGCGCATGGTCTGCGTGCATCCGAGGGTATTCTGGTCGAGGTCATTTTCGCGGTTGATCAGTTCCAGGATGCGGCGGGCGCCAGCCAGGCCGGATGAGATTTGCGAGTAGGCCCAGATGGAGGTCCAGGTGGGGAAATCCAGCAAGAGCAGCAGGCCGAAGTAAGCAACCACGTCCCCGGTGTTCAGGATGCCCATCCGGAATAATAAGATGGCATGTACCAGCCCGATCGCGAGGGTGATGTAGAATAACAACAGCGGCACGAAACGAGCTTCGACATCTCCCTGCCGGATGGTATTGTCACGCAGGCGGCGGGCATTGGTTTCAAAACGTCCGACTTCGGGATCCTCCTGGGCGGCGCCTTTCACGGTCTCGACGCCATCCAGGGCTTCCGAAAGATGGGTGTTCATCACGCCGAAGGAGGCGCGCACATCCTCCGTGATGGGGTCGAGAGTACGCAGGTAGCGGCGCAGGGCAATGAAGTATGAAATCGTGAACAGGAGTCGGGGCGAGCAGGAGCGACCAATGGTAGTACGGGGCGAAGAAAAGCGGCATGACCAGGAAGACGAGCGAGCCGACCACCAGGTTGACGCCCGGGCTGAACATATAATTGACTTCACGTACGTCATTGGTGGCGCGTGCCATGGTATCGCCAACCGGTTGGAGGCTGTGGAAGGTCATGCTTTTGCCGAGCAGGGAGACATACAATTCATCGCGCACATCGCGCTCGACGCGCTGGGCCATGAACTCTGCCCCAAAATTGCGACCCAACTGGAGCACCCCCCGGACTATCTGCGACCCGCCCATAAGAAGCGCCAGCGGGAGCAGTACTTTCGTGTCTGGCGGGACCTTAAGCATGTCATTGAAGGCATCGCCAGTCAATACCGGGATATAAGCGGCCAGGGCGGCGTTGCCGACCGCGCCGACGAACATGATCAGCACCAACCACCAGTAGCGCAGGGCGTACGAGATTATCCAGCGGACGTGGCTGCGCCGGTCAAAGGCATGGCGGCGGGTGAGGGTGAATTCGGCGATGGACATGGTTTCTGAGGATTTGGAAAGTTTCCCGGTGTGCCAAAACCGGCACGGAAGATGATTTTACCATGGCAGCGGGAGAAAATTGGGAATAAGGCGGGATTGATGATTGCTGAATATTGAATGAGGATTGGTGAACTTCAGAAACGAATAAATTGGGTACTAGCCACCTGACAGTTTTGTAAAAAGATGTTGATCGGCAAGCAAAACCGAGTAAATTAGGTTCCTACCACGAAACCGAATACTTGGAGATGCGGAATGCCGATCAACGAACTCTATCATACTTGGATGCGACGAATTTGTGAATTGCGGCCAAACCAAAGAATTACCCAGCAACGGAACTTTGTCTGGCTGATTGTAGGGATCTACCAAAGTCACTCGGTCTATTTGAGCAGAATAGCCGGAAATATCCCTGGGCCGGCGAAGTTGGTGAGCATTGCTCGTCGCCTGAGCCGTTTCTTGGACAACCCGGCAGTCAATGTTCGAGAATGGTATGAGCCGATTGCACACCAATGGCTGGAAGCGCAATGGCGTTGTTTGAGAGAATCCATCTGATCGTGGATGGTACGAAAGTTGGTTTTGGGCATCAGTTGCTCATGGTCAGTCTGGCATATCGAAAACGGGCGATCCCGATTGCATGGACTTGGGTCAGCCATGTTCGTGGACACAGCAGTGCCTTCAAGCAATTGGCCTTGCTGAACTATATCAGGAAGCTCTTACCTGTCGGTGCAGCCGTTTTTCTGGTCGGTGACTGCGAATTTGGCTCGGTGGAAGTCCTGAAATGGCTCGATCAATGGCCCTGGTTCTATGTTTTACGCCAAAAATCAGATACCTGTGTCTGGTTGAACCAATACAACGAGTGGAAGCCGTTCGGCAGATTCGTTCACGAGGCCGGTGAAAGCTACTGGCTCGGTGCTGGCTACCTGACCTCCAGCGAAATCTATCCAACCAACTTGCTGATCTACTGGAAAACCGGTGAAGAAGAACCCTGGTGTTTAGCCACTAACCTGCCCGACCACAAGATGGCTTTGAAGTATTACCGGCTCAGGATGTGGTGCGAAGAAATGCACGCCGACTTCAAAAAACATGGCTTCGATTTGGAAAGTACGATGTTACGTGATTTCTTGCGTCTCTCTCGCCTGACACTCGCGGTGGCCATCTTGTATGTCTGGTTGATTTCTGTCGGCGGACGTACCATTCATCAAGGCTTGCGACACCTGGTCGATCGGAATGACCGCCGCGATTTAAGCATTTTCCAGATCGGCCTGCGCTATATCCAAAGGAGATTGACCAATGCCTTTTCTATCTCTGTTCCGCTTTGTACCTACCTATGACATCAAACTGTCGGGTGGCTAGAATTGGGTATATTTATATCCATATGAACTGGTATTAAAGGGCACTTTCATGGATGGTGATTCTGGCGAGGTTGGCGTTATGATGCATGCAAGTGGTGAGATTTCTCTTTTTGCATAACCATTGTTCCCACTAAACCGGTGGATGAGGAGAGCCTGAATGAAAATTCTTGACCCTGTGCTGGCCCCGGATGTTTCCATATGGTGCGACCATATCAATTCGAAGGAATTTGAAGATGGTGGATGCGTCTCGGTGGTGGTTGGCCTTTATCCGTCCTATGATAGTAATGGCGTGAAAGTTCTATCGCCTGTTTCACGCCAGCAGTGCATCGACGTCGCGACCAACAGTTCCATGGTATTGCAAGCCTACTATTGGAATGATATTACCCAGGACCCTGTCCAACAGGCCGATTGGGTGGCTCAAACCCTCCAGATAGAAGGCCTGCCAATAAAATGGGTCTGGGCAGACATGGAGCAATGGTGGACGAATTGGGCTGACTGGCAGCTAGGCCATAGCGGGCAAATACCCATGAGCAACGTGCCAGTCGCCACGCCTGCAGTTATCAGCGCCCATAACGAAAATTTCATGCGTGAGTTGTACAGCAAGATTCCTCAAAGCGGTGTGTATACGAATAATGGATTTGTCAGCTCCTGGGCGCCGGGGATGAACGCCTGGTTGCCACTGTATCGCTCCTGGGTGCCGCAGTATGGTAAGCAACCCAAAGAGGTGACCCAGATAACCTGGGCGCAACTCAAAGAGAGCTGGTTACCCGATTATGATATTATCCTTGCGGCAGGCCAGTTACCCGGACTGGTGATGGGACACCAGTTTACGGGCGACGACTTCATATTGCCGGGGTCATACAGCAAGGAACAAGTGATGTTGCCACTGGATGTCAGCGTATTCTCGAAGGCGTTCATAGACGCGATACGGGTGAATACCGTGAATCCCCTCCCGGGAACGGGCAACCCGCCTCCGTCCACATCGGTCGACTATGTGGTGGTTTATGCGCGCATCAATGTGCGGGCGCAGCCGTCCGGCAATGCCACCTGGGTGCGGTATGCCGTACAGGGTGAGGTGCTGCACGTTGTCAACATTGCCAACGGCTGGGCGCAGTTATCGGATGGCACGTATGTATTTGCGGACTACATCAGCCTGAAAACGACGACCACGCCTACCCCCACACCTACACCTACGCCCACTCCGTCACCGACGGTCGACTATGTGGTGATTTATGCGCGCATCAATGTGCGGGCGCAACCGTCCGGCACCGCCACCTGGGTGCGGTATGCCGTACAGGGTGAAGTGTTGCACGTTGTCAGCATTGCAAACGGTTGGGCGCAGCTATCGGATGGGACGTATGTGTTTGCGGACTACATCAGCCTGAAAACGACGACTACGCCAACCCCTACACCCACACCTACGTCACCGGCAACGGTTAACTATGTGGTGATCTACGCGCGCATCAATGTGCGGGCGCAACCGTCCTCTGACTCGGCCTGGGTGCGTTTTGCGGTGAAGGGTGAAGTGCTGCAAGTCGTTAATATTGCCAACAGTTGGGCGCAGTTGTCGGATGGGACGTACGTGTATGCGGATTACATCCAGAAGGCATAATATCTTATCGATAGATCTCTTGTAAAAGTGAGTGAGAAAGGGAGATTTTTCCGCTACTCTTCACGAATTTTCGCTAATTGTAAATTCGTGCGGATTTGTACACGGTTGGCGGATACACTCAAAACTTATGCAATGGGTCCACTATTATTCAGGCGTACGGCGAGGAATAACGTCGGACGCTTGATTTTTAAGGTAATTTTGGGGAAAGGTGTGATAAAATAGAACCCCTGTTCTGAATTGTATCCCGGAATTTATATGGACTTCAAACTTAACGCTCCCTTCCAGCCCACCGGCGACCAGCCGGAAGCCGTCCGCCAGTTGGTGGAAGGCGTCCAGCGCGGACTCAAACACCAGGTCCTGCTGGGCGCAACCGCCACCGGCAAAACGTTCACGGTTGCCTCGATCATCCAGCAGTTGCAAAAGCCGGCCCTGATCATGGCGCACAACAAGACGCTGGCCGCGCAGCTTTACGCCGAGTTCCGCGAGTTCTTCCCGGACAATGCCGTCTCCTATTTCGTCTCCTACTACGACTACTACCAGCCGGAGGCCTACGTGCCGCGGCATGACCTGTACATCGAGAAGGAGACCGAGATTAACGAGGAGATCGAACGCCTGCGGCTGGCAGCCACGACGGCGCTGATGAGCCGCCGGGACGTCATCATCGTGGCGTCGGTTTCCTGCATTTACGGACTGGGCAACCCGGAGGAGTACGGCAAAGGCGTGGTGAGCCTGCGCGTGGGCGAAATCTCCCGGCGCAATGCATTGATCCGCCAACTGGTGGACAGCCAGTACCAGCGCAATGACATGGAATTGCGCCCCGGGACCTTCCGCGTACGCGGGGATACCCTGGAAATCATCCCGGCTTACGAAAACAAGCGCGGCTACCGGATCACCTTCTTCGGGGATGAGGTGGAGCGCATTTTGGAACTCAACCCTCTGACTGGCGAGATTTATTCCGAGCCGGAGCATGTGGATATTTACCCCGCCAAGCATTACCTGGCCGGGGATGAACGGCTCAAGCAATCCATTGCGAACATCGAAAAAGAACTGGACGAGCGGGTGGCCTACTATAAAGCCAGCGATAAACTACTCGAAGCGCAACGCATTGAGCAACGCACGCGCTACGACCTGGAGATGCTGCGAGAGATCGGAACCTGTGCCGGCATCGAGAACTACTCGCGCCAGCTCGACCAGCGCACCCCCGGCACGCATCCCTGGACATTGATGGATTTCCTGCCCAGCGATTACCTGCTGGTGATCGATGAAAGCCACATGACCATCCCGCAGATACGCGGGATGTACAACGGCGACCGCTCCCGCAAGGAAACGCTGGTGGAGTACGGCTTCCGCCTGCCATCTGCCTTGGATAACCGGCCGCTCAAGTTCGATGAGTTCGAGCAGGTGATGGGCTCGACCATCTACACCTCGGCCACGCCCGGTCCCTACGAAATGCAGCATGCCGGGCAGGTGGTGGAACAGATCATCCGCCCGACCGGGTTGGTGGACCCGGAGGTGGAAGTACGCCCGACCAAGGGACAGGTGGACGACCTGGTGAAGGAAATTCGCGCCCGGGTCGAGAACGGGGAGCGGGTGCTGGTGACCACGCTGACCAAGCGCATGGCTGAGGACCTGGCCGAATATATTGAAGAACTAGGCATCAAGGTGCACTACCTGCACTCGGAGGTGGAAACGCTGGAGCGCATCGGCATCCTGCGTGACCTGCGCTTGGGGGTGTTCGACGTGGTGGTGGGGATCAACCTGCTGCGCGAGGGCCTGGACCTGCCGGAAGTCTCCCTGGTGGCGATCCTGGATGCGGACAAGGAAGGCTTCCTGCGCTCGGATACGGCCCTGATCCAGACCATCGGCCGGGCGGCCCGTCACATCAATGGACGGGTGATCATGTACGCCGACCGCATGACCGAACTCGATGAAGCGCGCCATCGACGAGACCAGCCGCCGGCGCGCCAAGCAGGTCAAGTTCAACCAGGAACATGGCATCACACCGGTCAGCATCCACAAAGCCGTCCGCGACCTCACCGACCAACTGGCGCCCAAAGTGGTGGCTGAAATGCGCGGCGAGTACAAGACGGCCAATAAACGGGCCGAGGCGGCATCGCGCAACGAACTGCAAAAGGTGATCGCCGAACTGGAAAACCAGATGAAGGAAGCTGCCAAGAACCTGGAGTTCGAGCGGGCTGCCGCGCTGCGGGACGAGATGTACGAATTAAAGACGGTCCTGGCGGATGATGAAAACCTCAAGCCGTGGGAACGGATCAAGCTGATGGCGGGGGAGGAGTGAGGGGAGAACGGAATTCGGGATTCGTAAAACGTAATGCGTAAAACGTAAGAAGTAAAGAAGAACTAGCCACCTGACAGTTTTGTAAAAAGATGTTGATCGGCAAGCAAAACCGAGTAAATTAGGTTCCTACCACGAAACCGAATACTTGGAGATGCGGAATGCCGATCAACGAACTCTATCATACTTGGATGCGACGAATTTGTGAATTGCGGCCAAACCAAAGAATTACCCAGCAACGGAACTTTGTCTGGCTGATTGTAGGGATTTACCAAAGTCACTCGGTCTATTTGAGCAGAATAGCCGGAAAGATCCCTGGGCCGGCGAAGTTGGTGAGCATTGCTCGTCGCCTGAGCCGTTTCTTGGACAACCCGGCAGTCAATGTTCGAGAATGGTATGAGCCGATTGCACACCAATGGCTGGAAGCGCAATGGCGTTGTTTGAGAGAGATCCATCTGATCGTGGATGGTACGAAAGTTGGTTTTGGGCATCAGTTGCTCATGGTCAGTCTGGCATATCGAAAACGGGCGATCCCGATTGCATGGACTTGGGTCAGCCATGTTCGTGGACACAGCAGTGCCTTCAAGCAATTGGCCTTGCTGAACTATATCAGGAAGCTCTTACCTGTCGGTGCAGCCGTTTTTCTGGTCGGTGACTGCGAATTTGGCTCGGTGGAAGTCCTGAAATGGCTCGATCAATGGCCCTGGTTCTATGTTTTACGCCAAAAATCAGATACCTGTGTCTGGTTGAACCAATACAACGAGTGGAAGCCGTTCGGCAGATTTGTTCACGAGGCCGGTGAAAGCTACTGGCTCGGTGCTGGCTACCTGACCTCCAGCGAAATCTATCCAACCAACTTGCTGATCTACTGGAAAACCGGTGAAGAAGAACCCTGGTGTTTAGCCACTAACCTGCCCGACCACAAGATGGCTTTGAAGTATTACCGGCTCAGGATGTGGTGCGAAGAAATGCACGCCGACTTCAAAAAACATGGCTTCGATTTGGAAAGTACGATGTTACGTGATTTCTTGCGTCTCTCTCGCCTGACACTCGCGGTGGCCATCTTGTATGTCTGGTTGATTTCTGTCGGCGGACGTACCATTCATCAAGGCTTGCGACACCTGGTCGATCGGAATGACCGCCGCGATTTAAGCATTTTCCAGATCGGCCTGCGCTATATCCAAAGGAGATTGACCAATGCCTTTTCTATCTCTGTTCCGCTTTGTACCTACCTATGACATCAAACTGTCGGGTGGCTAGAAGAAGAAGGAAGAAGTTATTGGTGAGCAGTTATCAGTGAACGGAAAAGGAAGACCCGGGAGGTTTGCAGCTCTTCAGGGTCTTCCTATTTTATTTTTATTAGGTGCCGAGCCTTTGGATCATTTCTTCCCCGATCTGGCTGGCTTCGGGAAATGTCTCATCATACGTTTCGCGATTGAGTTTTTGGCTTCCACATGTTGACTTTTTCGATCTGTTCGATCACTCTGGGATCTTTGCCGGGGCGGTTTCCGGCACAAAGGTAATGCCAATATGATAATATATGTAAGAGTTTTTGATCCGCTAATCTGCACAAATCTTCCTGGTCGGTTTTTTTTCGTGCCGATTGGCGAAGATTAGTGGTTTCTGATCTTTGGCATGCCAACATTGTGCCGTAATACTATGCAACCAAGATAATAATTAACAATACACCTACAGTTGCAGCTATTAACCCGACTGCGCCAGAGGATGATCGCCTATCGCTGTCATCGCTAGCCATAACAACAATACCACCTAAAACAGCCATTCCGAAGGCTATGCCAGTTAATACCTTCAGGAATAACAATATATCTGAATTTTCAATATCATTCATACAGCCAGTGAGTAAAAGAACAAGTGGAATAAGTGAAGCTATTCGTTTAACAATCTTATTCATCAAATAACCTCCGAGTTATTCTAATTATACTTACCCAATTATCTGGCAAGTCGATTTATTTAGGCATATGGATAACCATTCATACGAATAATTTACCGATATTTTACCCCTACTTGACTTTAATGAAAACTCACCAAATTAATCATCCAGAATCAGGCCGCCGTGATAAAGCAATTCATAGGCCGTCTCGCCGCGGCGGGAAATATATTCGCGGCCGCGGAAAGAAGTAACATCCCCTGCGCTGGTATCGAAGTAGATAAACCCTGCATGGCGGTATTCGAACCCGCCCAGGAAGCGGCCTTCGGAGTACATCTTTGACAGGCTGGCCTTGATGACCTGCCCGGCTTGGGCAGGCGAGATCAGGTCGAGGCGCAGGATGCGGCCATAGTAATTCATGGCCCAGACAGGCCTGTCCTGGAAATAGACGGTCTCTTCACCGATGAAATCCCGCCCACCAAAATAACTGTCGAGGTAGGCCCAGTCTGCCTCATCGAATTTCAGGTCATGACTCCCGGGCCGGCAGGCGGGCGCATGCTGCCCATCGCCCACGTAGGTGGCAGCTTTGGCGCGGATGATGAAGTCATGCAAGGTTTGATTATCCATTCATCCCGTCCCAAACTGGCGGTCGCCGGCATCGCCCAACCCTGGCAGGATATAGCCGCGCGCATTCAAATGGTCATCTATGGCGGCCAGGTAGATAGGCACATCCGGATGGGCGGCCTGCATGGCAGCGATGCCTTCCGGCGCGCCGATCAAGCCGACAAACTTGATCTTCCTGACGCCCCAACGCTTGACAATATCCGTGGTGGCAACTGCCGAACCGCCCGTGGCCAGCATCGGGTCAAGGATGAGACAGGCCGAGACGGTCGGCTCGATGGGGAGCTTGTTATAATACTGGACGGGTTGGAGCGTTTTCTCGTCACGGTACAGGCCGATATGCCAGACTTCGGCGGTAGGCATCAACTCCCAGAAGCCCTCCACCATGCCAAGGCCAGCGCGCAGGATCGGGACGAGGCCGATTTTTTCCTGCAGTTCCACGCCAGTCATGGTTGTGAGAGGTGTCTCGATCTGTCGAGGAACCGTTAAAAGGTCCGCGGTGGCTTCGTACGCCAGCAATGCAGCGATCTCGCGGACCAGTTCGCGGAACTTCTTGGGTTCGGTGGTCCTGTCACGCAAGCGGGATAATTTATGGGCAACGAGCGGGTGCTTGGACGCAAAAACGTTTGGCATGACTCCTCCGGTGTTACCTATTATAGTCGACCCGCGTATTTTATGGTTCCCGGGGGACCGCCCTGGTGAATGAGGATTTTAGATTGGAGATTGTAGATTGGAGATTGTAGATTGGGGGAGGAGAGAACGGAGAGCGGAGAACAGAGGGCAGTGGGGGGAGGCGAAATTTATGAAACAATGAGGATCAATTATTGGGTATGTATTGGAGGCGCAGGGAAACGGACGCGAAAATTATGAAACGACTAGGAACGATGGCGGGAAGGGAAGAGAGCAGAGAGTGGAGAACAGAGAGCAGTGGGGGAGGCGAAATTTATGAAACGACCAGGAACGATGCCGGCAAGGGAAGAGAGCAGAGAGAAGAGAGAGATGAACTGAGATAAACGGTTTTGGCTGGATAAACAGTTATCAGGGCGACCAGTGGCTGCCCTGATTGCGTATCACGAAGAGGAGTTGAAGCATCCGGTGCAGGCGAACGGCAGAGGCCGGACGACTGAAGTCGAACGACTGAAGTCGAACGACTGAAGTCGTCACTACGTTCTCAATCAGGGCAGAGGCCGGACGACTGAAGTCGAACGACTGAAGTCGTCACTACGTTTTAACCATGGAACAGCACGGTGACAATGGCGTGGCCGCGCACCGGGATGGTCACGTAGCCGGCCGGGTCGGGTTTCAGCGCAGCCTGGATTTCTTCCGCCAGGTTGACCAGCGCCACCTTTTTGAACGGCTTCCAGGGCTTGAGCGTTACGTTGATCGCCTGGCCGGTGATATTGTAGCCGCGCACCAGCCAACCCTGCCCGTCCTCGGACTGCTTCACCGCCGAAACCACAAAGGTCTCCGGACGTACTTTCCACGAAGGAACCAGCTGGGGGCAGTTCCCCGGCATGCAGACCGGTGGATACCGCGCGGAGCGGGGCATCGAAGGCATACGCCTGCCAGAAGGCGGATTCCCAGTCTCCAGGATGGGGGATGATGGAATAATCGAAGGCCCATTTGCCCAGGCATCTGTGCGCCGGGTGTCTCCATGAACGGCCCGGCATGTCCCTTGCGGGTGGAGAAATCGTCCCGGGAAAGCCAGCCGACACAGCGCAGGAGTGTGAGGGCGATCTCGGCATTTCCCTCCGGATTTTTAAGCACTTCGACTTCCGGCAGGCCGCGGTTGGCAACCATCAACCCGGATTTGCCATCCGAGATATCCGTGAAGGCACGCTGCGGGACTTCGGGCCTGGGTTGCTCCACCCAGGTATCATCGAAGGCGGGAAGGCCAATTCTGCGTTCGACCACTTCGAAATGCCCATCCTGGCTGCCGGTTGCGGCGGCAAATGGGGCGGGAAAGTGGACGCGCAGGCGGTGATCCCTGGCGGTATTAACGAGCGTTGTGCGTATATCCACACGCGGCACACCATTTGTCAGGGTAATGGTGGTAGTGATGGGAAGAAGGGCCTGTTCACGCGAGCGCGACTTGCGGCCGGGAGCGAGTGCAATGGGTGTTTTTAGCTCCAGTTCGAGTTCAAGGGATTGCTGGACGGGGCCACGTACCAGGGTCACATGTTTCAGACGCGGGGAAGTGAAACGATCGGATGGCGGGCGGGGCATAGTTGTATTCGTCGCCGCAATCGCCGCCATCCAGGATGCGATTCAGGCCTTTGTATCTTCGGCCAGTGCGTTTATCCAGCACAGTCAAGCGTGGCGTCCTGTTTGCCTCGACGATAAAGAATTCGTTCTCGATCCGGTAGGGCGGCCTGGCATAGCGTTTGCGGGTGGCCAGTTTCTGAAGAAGCGGCAGGCGCGCCAGGGGAAGCAGGGCTTTGACCAGCGGATTTAATCGGATAGGTGCTTTTTCTTCAGCGGGACGGGCGCTGTACCCAGAAGGTGCGGTAGCCGAGGCCAGGAACTCGTGGGGCGGTGAACACAATTTGCGTGGCGGAGGCAGAACGGGCGCGCACGTGGTAGTCTGTAATGGCCGGGTCGGAGAATAATTCGTCGATCTGTTTGCGTCCGGCATTCCAGGCGGCCAGGTTGGGTTCGCCCTCGTCAGACATGACGGCTGTCGATATAGACCTGGGAACCTTCCCGCTTGACCTTGATATCCTGGATGGACATGCCAGCGGCGCGCCCATCGACTGATCGAGCCAAGGCGGACTGCAGGCCTTTCGCATCCATGGTCATGTTGATGATTTCCCGGCTGCCAAGCCCGCGCGTCTGGTAAGGCAGGCTGGTACCGTTCTCGTCCACCAGGTCGAATTCGTCCATGCCGGCAGGCAGTTCGATGGTGGCGTTGACGATATCTGTGCGAGATGCGCAGGTGGGATTGAAGACCACGATAGCGGCCTGCCCGATTTCAGGCCTGGGTCCGGATATTGGCCGCCAGCGATGGCTTCCAGGCTTTGCCGGGCAAGCTCCTCGCCGATCTGGTCGACCTGGTCGAAGCGGACTTTCATTTCATCGTGAACCTGGTCAATGGAACAGCCGCAGATGGAATCGTGCGGGTGGTTTTCCATCAGTAAGCGCCAGGCCTGATGGAGGATTTCAGATTTTTGATTGAGGACTGCAGGTTGGACGCCGGTGGCGAGTTCCTGCCAGGTGGTGAAAGGTTCGACCCATTTGAGGCAGCAGGTTCTCGCTGGCATGGTTGCGCTGCTTGATCCAGATGCGGGTGGAAAGCACCCCCGGCAGGAGATGCATGCGTTTGGCATTGCGCGCAATTCGCCGGTGACGGTTGGGAGAGCCAGTTTCTGCTTCTTGATGTCCGCCTGGAGCGCCGCGACGAAACGCAGGCAGGGTCGAATGGATAACATGCGTGTCCGGCAGCATTTTATCGGCGTAAGCGATGGCGGTGGAAGTGTTGGCCGGCGGCTCCATGTGGTCGGTGCCATACATGATCAGGTAAGTCCGAGACGGCCGAGTGGGCAGCCAGGGAACCGGCTGCGGCAGCCAGGGCTTCGGCAAAAGCGGGTGGGTTATCGGCGGGGAGCGAGGCTCCGTTGGAATAACTATCGCGCAGGTAGGCCATCAACACACGCGAGCCATCCGGGGACTGCCACCAGAATTCGGCCGGCTCATCGTCCAGCCCACGCCACAGGCAGGCGGTTTCGATGCCGAAGCCGCGCAGGATTTGCGGAACCTGGCCGGGATGGCCGAACGAATCGGGGATGTAGCCGACCATCATTTTCGGGCCGAACTGGCGGGCGGTACGGTCACCCTGCAGCAGGTTGCGGATGTGCGATTCGGGACCGACCAGGAACATATCCGGCAGGATGTGCCAGGGACCGATGACGATGCGGCCTTTCTGGATGTGCTTGCGCAGCATGGCTTCCTTCTCCGGACGCATGGCCAGGTAGTCGTCCAGCACGATGGTCTGGCCGTCGAGCATGAAGTATTTGAATTGAGGGTCTTTTTCGAGCAAGTCCAGCAGCCCATCCACCAGATGGACGAGTTTGAGCCGGAATGACTGGAATGAGCGATACCACTCGCGGTCCCAGTGGGTGTGGGAAACGATGTGCAATGTTCGCATAGTTACTCCGGAATGAGTGTTTTGAGAATTTCTTCCCAATGAGGAAACAAGCAACAGGTGGGCTTCGTTTTCATAGATGGTAAGCTTACAACCAGGGATCTTGCCAGCCACAAAGTGTGCCATCGAAAGAGTTGCCTGGTCATCTTCCGTTCCGTGCCATAAATGATACGGGATACAGATGTCTTCCAACCGGAAACCCCATGGACGGGTGAGCAGGCGCGCCTCCCAAGCCAATCCGCGCAGCCCGGGGCGGAATGCCTCGACCTCAGACACGCAGGCACGCTTCCCGGACCTCGGGCCTATGGATCTGTTCATCGTCTGCATACGGGCGAATGCCATTAGCGCGGTCCATATCCGCAGCCGGGTCTTCCAGCGCGGCGATGGTAAAGCACCCAAACGAGCAGATGCCAGAGCGGCCACGGGAGGAAAGGCCCAACTGTAACCCCAAATTTGTTCATGGAGGTCATGCCGCGTCTGGCACCGGGCGAGTCCGCCGGCCCGGCTCCGGAAAGAACCGCTGCAACAGTCAGACGTTCCGGGATTGCATAGGCGCAGGCGGCCACATAGGGTCCACCGCCGGAGTGACCCGACACAGCAAATTTATGGATGCCAAGGTGGCTGGCGAGTTGGGCAATGTCGGCGGGCCAGTCCAGGATGCGTCGTCCGGGCTGGAAGGTGGAGAGCCCATACCCAGGACGGTCAGCGGTAATGAGCCGGACGCCTATTTTCCGGGTGATCTCATCCGGGGGACGGAAGAGGCGCGAGCCGGGCGTGCCGTGAAAAAAGAATACCGGCTTGCCGCCCGGATCACCGAATTCGGCGTAGCCCAGGCTGCGACCGTCATTGAGTTGGAGCGTGTCAATCATGGCTGTTCTCGGAAATTGAGTATGGGGGTTTCCGGACGCCGACCAAGCAGGAAACCGGCAATGATCGTCAGGACGGAACCGGCCAGGATGAAGAACACCGAAACGGTTCGGGGAGGCGTCAGGGCAAAAATAAAAAAGTACACCAGCATAGGGGAGATCTGGATGGGCACCTGCGCCACCGGAATGATGTTGCTAGCCTGGGCATATTTGAAGGCGACTTGGTTCTGCCAGGTGATCACGCTGGCGGTGAAGGATAGTATCGTGGCCGCAATGATGAAGAAGAATATCTGGAAACCGGAAGCGCTACCTGGAATGACAAGCACGATCAGGGCCAGGAACGGGTTGATCCAGAAATCAGAAAGACAGGCCAGGAAGCCATTACCCAGGGCAATCAATAAGCCTTTGCGACGATCCATTCGAAACGCCAGGCTGCGACTGAACAGGCAGCAGAAAAATAAAAGGCCAGTGAAAAGGATGATCCTGACCTGCGTGGCGTGGTCGTCTAGCGTGGTCCTGACCTGGGTGGAATTGATGCTCAACTCGCTCAAGCCGATGCAAAGGATACCGATGATCATCAGGATGATCCCGGTAATCTCGGCCTTGTTCAGTTCTTCGTGGTTGAGCCTGACCGAGCCGACCGATAAGAGGATCAGGCCGGAAGCCATCAGGCCTGGACTCAAGGCCGGGCCGATCAGGCTCTGGGCCAGCATGTATCCGGCGGTCCCGCCGCCCAGACCAACCACGAAACCGAACACCCAGAGCGGGTTGCGCAGCAACCGGCGCATGAAACCCCGGCCGGGATCGTCGTGGCGGATATCGTTGACAACCTTCTTCTGTAGGAGCTGGCCGCCTTGATTCAGGAGGCCTCCCAGAATCCCGCAGGCGACACCGGTCAGGTAGTGAGGTCCATTTAGAATTCGAAACCATCCTCCCGGATCACTCCGGCAAACCAACGCCCGCTGTCTTTGATGGTTCGTTTGAGCGTTTTGTAGTCTATGTAGACCAGGCCGAAACGTGGGCCAAAGCCCAGGGCCCATTCGAAGTTGTCCATTAACGACCAATGGAAGTAGCCTTTCACCGGTACACCCGCCTGCATGGCGCGCTGGACTTGAAAAAGGTGGTTGCGCAGGTAACGGATGCGGCGCTCGTCCCGGACGCGGCCGTCGAAGTCAATTCCATCCGGCACCGGGACACCATTCTCGGTGATCATGATTTCAGGCATCTTCGCCTCCGCTCCCGCGCTGGCAGGGAGAGGTGGGAAATAGTCTTTCCAGATGCGCATCAACATTTCGTAGAGACCTTCCGGGTAGATCTCCCACATGCCGGAATATTCGTTCCCTTCCGGTTGTACCTGTACGGCCGCCACCACCGGGAACTTGCGGTCATATTGCGCGACCGTGCGCGTGTAATAGTTCACGCCGAGCAGGTCGAGCGTGTGTATCTTTTCCAGGTCACCCGGTTTGACAATGCTCCGGCCGAGAACCTTTCCCACGGCAAATTCCTGCATGGGAGAGCTGCCCTTGAGGAACGGGTCAAGTTGCAGCCGGTTGAGGGCCGTATCCATTCTGCCGGCAGCAGCGCGATCCCTTTTGGAGTCGCTGGCAGGATGAACGGGATTCAGGTTCAACGTGATCCCCACTTTGACGGGTTGTTTGGCGGAAGCGCGGATGGCCTCGGCGGCCAGCCCATGGGAAAGGAAAAGATGATGCATGGCCTGAAAGCCGATGATCGGGTCCTTTAGTCCCGGGGCGTGTTCGCCTGTGAAATGCCCGGCCATGGCCGCCACCCAGGGTTCATTGTGCGTGAACCAGACCCCGACGCGGTCACTCAGATGACTGGCCATGATGTGGGCATATTCGGCAAAAGCGTGGGCAGTATCCCGGTTGGGCCAGCCGCCTTTATCCTGGAGCGCTTGCGGGAGGTCCCAGTGGAACAGGCAGATGTAGGGCTCGATCTGTTGTTTGAGCAACTCGTCCACCAAATGGTCATAGAAGTCCAGCCCGGCCTGGTTGGTGGCCCCGGTGCCATTCGGCAGGATGCGAGTCCAGGAAGTGGAAAAACGATACGCTTTAAGGCCGATTTCCTTCATCAGGGCTACGTCTCCCTTGTAGCGGTGGTAATGATCTGCGGCTGTATCACCCGTCTCGCCATTGGCGATCTTTCCGGGCGTGTGCGAGAAGGTATCCCAGATGGATGGGCTTTTGCCATCTTCGTTCCAGGCGCCTTCCACTTGATATGCAGATGCGGCGCAGCCCCAGACGAAGTCTTCGGGGAAGGAAATGAATTTAGTCACGCTTTACTCCAGTGGAAAAAATGGGTTCCAAGTTACTTCCCATGGGTGGCCGTCCGGGCCGGCGAAGTAACCGGGGTAGCCGCCCCAGAAAGTATCCGACTGTTTCAAGTCGGATACGCCGAGGGTGATAATGCTGATTCTAGGTTCCATGGGACAAGGATACTGGATAATTCCCTGATGCGCAAGCGAGTTTTTCCTTCATAGAAGTTTTTGGTCTTGGTGATACAATCAGATGTAATAGCTTCGTGGAGGCTCGATGAAAAGTTCAATCTTACGCGCCCGTTACCGGCGCATCATGTTTTTTTTCACGGGCGTTGCGATCAATTTTATCTTCTGGGAAGTAATTCTGCCGCGCCTGGGCCTGCGCGCTTTGGCCCGCCGGACGCGTTCCAACCGCTACCGGCGTGTCGCCGCTCAGTTCCGCACCCTGGCAATCCGGATGGGTGGAGTGATGATCAAAGTGGGACAGTTCCTGTCTTCCCGGTTGGATGTACTGCCGTCCGAAATTACCGATGAGTTGGCCGGATTGCAGGATGAAGTGCCGCCGGAGAAATTCGAAGAGATCCGCAAACTGGCCGAAACAGACCTCGGCGCGCCCCTGTATGAAAAATATGAATCTTTCGAGGAAACCCCGCTGGCGGCCGCTTCATTGGGCCAGGTACACCGCGCCCGGTTGTGCGTGGCGGATGCCGGCGGAGATTTCTGCAATGTGGTCGTCAAGATCCAACGCCCATTCATCGACCAATTGATCGAAGTCGACCTGTCTGCCCTGCGGCAGGTGGGAGGCTGGCTGCAGAAATATCCTCCCATCGCCAAGCGGGTGGACGTTCCGTCCCTGGTGGAAGAATTTTCCACTTCCATCCGGGAAGAAGTGGATTACCTGGCAGAAGGCCGCAATGCAGAGATATTCAGCGAAAACTTCAAAGACGTCCCGCGCGTGCATGTGCCACAGGGTGGTCTGGACCCATACCACGCGCCGGGTGCTGACGCTGGAAGATGTGTTTGCCATCAAGATTACCGATTATGATGCCATCAGCGCGGCCGGAATTGACCGGGCCGAGGTGGCGCGCCAATTGCTGGATACCTACCTCAAGCAAATCTTCGAGGATGGTTTCTTCCATGCCGACCCGCATCCCGGCAACCTGTTCGTGACGCCGCTGGCCGGTCAAACGGAGGACCGGCAAACCGGCCTGGCAGCTTACCTTTGTGGATTTCGGGATGGTGGGGCATGTCCCCGACACCCTGCGGACCGGCCTGCGCGAGGTGCTTGATTGCCACAGGACTTGCAGGACGCCGCCAGGCTGATCCGTTCCTTCCAGACCTTGCATGTGCTGCTTCCCAGCGCAGATTTGAAGCAGCTTGAGCAGATGAGCGCCTCGATGTTCGATATGTTCTGGGGAAAATCGATGGAAGAGTTGCGCCAGCTCAGCCCGGAAGAAATGTTCCGGTTTGCGGACCGCTTCCGGGATTTGATGTTAACATGCCCTTCCAACTGCCGCAAAACCTGCTGTTGCTGGGACGGACGGTGGCCATCCTGTCGGGCATGTGCACCGGTCTCGACAACGAATTCAACCTGTGGAACCAGCTTGCGCCGTACGCAACCAAACTGGTCTCCCAGGAAGTCGGTTCCAACTGGCGCGTCTGGCTGGACGAAGCCGGGAATATCCTCAAGGAACTGGTTGCGATCCCATCGAAAATGGGGCGGGTGCTGAGTCAGATCGAGCGCGGCGACCTGACGGTCCAGGTGCCAACGGTGAGTCGCCAGTTGGCTTATCTGGAAAAAGCCGTCAACCGGCTGACGGGCAGCCTTGTTTTTGCTAGTTTCTTGATCGGCAGTGTAATGCTCTACGATGCCGGGAAAGAGTTATATGCCGATATCCTGATCGGGTGCTGCCGGGCTGACGCTTATGTGGATCATCTTTTTTAGCCGCGGCAGGCCGCGGCGATTCCCCCCTTAATTACCGCTAATAAAAAAGCCGCCCCGTCTTGAAGGGGGCGGCTTTTTTTGCTAGGCTTTCTTCTGGCGTTCTTCCATGCGTTCCAGCGAGGCGTCGATCATGCTGCGCCAAGCCATCAACATCTCTTTGCGAGCGTTGCGGCGGTGCTCCATGAATTCGGGCGGCACCATGCCTTCCATGCTCTTGCGGAACTCTTCCCGGGCCGCGCGAAAATGCTGCCGGGTCTCTTCCGGAATCTTACCTTCAAAGGGTTTATGGGTGTGTTCAGTTTTTTCGGCCATAGAGTTTCTCCTTACTCAGCAGAATTCATTATAGCGCGAACTTGGTCGCCGAGCAATATCCCGGGAATTAGAGTAAAATTAATATATTGTAAGAATTGCAGCAACGGAATTCGGTTTTGGAAAAGGAAAAGCCGGAGCTACCATGGAATATCAAGAGTATCTGGATCGAACACAGCAGGCCTCCCAATTGATGCAATCCGCTCGCTTGCAAGAGGCGGTGGATTGCCTCTATTTGCTGTTCTTGAGCGATATATCGGACATTGATAAGATTGTCACCTGCACTAACCTGGCCACCGTCTATGATCGTATGGGGAAAACGGATGATGCAATCTCCTGGTATGACAAGGGCATCAGCCTCGAGCAGAATTACAGCCGCTTCGCAGTTGCCGAGCTCAAGGCGCAGTACCTGTCGCAATTTGGACGAAGCAGGGAAGCCGTGCCGATTTACGAGGCCCTGATCAAGCAGCCTTATGTAAGCGAGTCCGATAAAGAGCGGATGCGCAAAACCATCCAGGTCCTGCTGGGCCAGGCCATGCGCTAGTGGAAGTGATGCTGCCAGCCCTGTGATAAGAGAAGTATATGGAATATCGTACTTTTTATGCGCCTCAAAGCCGATCTCACCCTGCTATTTGTGACTATTCTATGGGGAAGCGCATTTGCTGTCATGCGTGTAGCTGCCCAGCATAACAGCATATTTTTTCTCAATGGCTTCCGTTTCCTGCTTGGGGCGTTGTTGATCTTGCCGTTTGCGAGGTTGAGAGGCATTTTCCGGCCTGCCAACCTGCTCTTTATGGGCCTGGGGGGTGTGGCATTGTATGCTGCGGCGGGCTTCCAGCAGGCCGGGTTGGTGACCACCACCGCCGGGAATGGGGGTTTCATCACCAGCCTGTATGTAGTGATCGTCCCATTATTGCTGTGGATAATCTGGAGGGAACGTCCGTCTCCCCTGACGGGGGTGGCTGTCTTGGTTGCGGCCGCGGGCGGATTCCTGCTCAGTACCGTGGGCAGTTTCCAGGTCAGGCAAGGGGATGCATTGATATTCTTGGGAGCTTTCTTCTGGGCTTTGCAGGTCATCGTGGTAAGCAGGGTGCAGGGGAGGATGGAGGCGCTCCCGTTCGCGCTGGGACAGTTCGTCGTTTGCGGTGCGCTTAACCTCATTACGGGCATATTTGTCGAGCACCCTGCGCAGGCGGATATGCTGGCCATCCTCCCTGCCATCCTTTACACCGGAGTGTTTTCGGTCGCGATTGGTTTTACCCTCCAGGTGGTTGCACAGAAACATACCCCGGCTAATGACGCTGCGCTGATCATGAGCTCTGGAATCCGTTTTTTCGGTCCTGTTTGGTTGGTTGCTCCTGCGTGAGACCCTGTTGCCGGTTCAAATTGCCGGTTGCATCCTGATCCTTACCGCGGTAGTGCTGGCGCAGGTCAAAAATGGTAAAATACCGGCACCATGACATCAAAAATAATCCTCAACCCGTATTCGAATCGCTGGAATGCCAAGAAGCGCTGGCCGGAAGCCGAGGCAGCCCTTAAAGCGGCCGGAGTGGACTTCGAGATGGTTGTCTCGGAGCACCCGCACCATATTATCGAGCTGGCCGAACAGGCGGCCCGCCAGGGCTTTTCCCCGATCATTGCGGCCGGCGGGGATGGGACGATCGGTGAAGTTGTGAATGGCCTGGCGCGTGCCGCAGAGAACGACCAGGTGCTGCTCGGCCCGTTCGGCATCCTGCCGCTCGGCTCGGCCAACGACCTGGTCGACAACCTGGGGTTACCAAAGGATCTGGCGGGCGCTGCCCGGGTCATTGCGGCCGGGAAGACCCGCTGCATGGATGTGGGCAGCGTGAATGGCCTTTATTTTGCCAATAATTCCGCCATTGGCCTGGAGCCCTACATTACCCTGGTCCAACAGCGTATCACCTGGATCAAGGGCATGTTGCGTTACCTGGTGGCGGCGATACTGGGGATCATGGACAAACCGCTCTGGTCGGCCGAGATCGCCTGGGAGGGCGGGCAATATAAGGGGCCGATCCTGTTGGTCACGGTCGGGAACGGTCCCCGCACCGGGGGCGTGTTCTACATGGCCCCGCACGCCGACCTTTTCGATGGAAGATTAACCTTTGTGTATGGCCTGCGGAGGACGCGCCGTGGGATGTTCGCGGTGCTGCCGAAAACGATGAAACGGGCCGAGGGGAGTTACGTGGAGACGGTCGATATTCACGAGCAGGATTCTTCCTGGATAAAGATCCATGTTGACAGCCCCACGCCTGCGCATATCGATGGGGAGATTTTTTCGGAAGCCATCCAGGACCTGGAATATCGCATTTACCCAGGCCGGCTGCAGATCCTGATGCCGTAATCGTCGATTAGAAATCGCCCGGGTCCCGGGCGATTTCTTTACAAGAAGCTGCGAAGATTTATTTACCTGTGGGTGCAAATTGCAGCGCATAGCTTACCTGGTCGACTTCTCCCTTGCCTCCGCCTGCGACAGGATTGCCTCGATCTCTTCAGAAACCGCAGGCGGCAGAGGGACGGGGGTATGGGTCTTAAGGATCTTGTCCAGTTTTTCCAGCACCAGCCCCTCGGTCTGCTTGCGTCCGGCCTTGTCCCACAGGGCGTAGGCGGAGCGGTCCAGGACGGTTGGCACCCAGGCCTCGCTCCGGCAGAGCGCCGCCGAACGCGCCTCGGCCAGGAACAAGCCGCCCGGGCCAACCTTCCCGATCAGGTCCAGCATGACCGTTTCCTTGTTGACCGGGACGCCTCGCATCACACGTTTGGTCATGGCGATGATCTCGTCCGACAGGACCAGGTAGGCCAGCGATCCGATGTCGGCGCAGTCCAGGAAGCCCACGTCGTGAACCAGGGAGGCGCCGCTCAAGGCCGAGAGCAACACCTGCAGGCTGGCTTCGATCCCGGCCTGTGTGTCGACCAGCTTGCTTTCGGAGGCGCCGGCGGTGCCCATGAAAGGGACGTGCAGGTGGCGGGCCAGGTCGACTGCCGCGGCACTGTGCAGGCTCATCTCGGGGGAACCGTACGCCGGGCGGCCGGAGCGCAGGTCCATCATCGAAGGTACGCCGCCCAGCACGGTTGGCGCACCGGGGCGCTTGAGCTGCACGATCGCCAGGGCGCACAACACCGTAGCCAGATGGATCACCAGGGCGCTGGCTCCGGTAAAGGGGCTTTCCAACCCGACGGTCGGCCCGCCCAGGCAAACGACCGGGATGCCGTGCTCGGCCGCCCACAGCAGGTTGGCAACCGGATCATGGGCCAGCTTGAGAGGCGATTCGTAGGTGGTGAAGAAGATGAAATTTGGCTTTGCCCGGAAGGCGGCTTCGTCCCCGGCGACAGCCACGGCCATGGCATAGATGTCTTGCAAAGTGGCGGGTGTGTTGGCCCAGGCGATGACCGGCTTGGTCGTGTTGGCCAGGCTCTCGGCAAACTCGTACACCGGCGAGAGTACAGGGGTTACGTCGTCGAACAGGCTCAGCCCCATGATGTAATCAATGTTTTCCAGGGCGTCGCAGACCCGGGCGGTCAGGCCGGCGTCGCCGCGGCGGGCTTTACGACGTTCACCGGCCACGGGATCGATGAAGTAGGTGCAGGTCGGGCCGGGGCCGAAATGGATACGATCCAGGGCCACCTGCATGTCGGGTTCCCCATCCCGTCGACCGACGCGGAAGGCGGGCGGAACCGTCTCGAGGGCTTTGTGAACCAATGCAGCGGGCAGGCGGACCAACTCTCCGTCGGCTGTTGCACCGGCGGCTGTCAGCAGATCCCGGGCTTCCGGGTTGGAAACTTTCATTCCCACTTTTTGCAGGCATTCCAGCGCGGCCTGGAAAAGCTGCTCACATTGTTCTTCCGACAGGACACGAAATTCGGGGGATTGGGGGTTCTTTAAGATCATGGGGTAGGCTCCATCAGAAAGTGAAAATTGGCCGACCAGGCAAGGTGAAGGTTTGGCCTGGACCGTCCGTGATTATACTGGCGGGGTAAAGTATAATATGCCAGGTTTTCCGTAGCATTATATTCATTTATGAACCGAGTATCTTATGACAGCATTCACTGACCGTGTTTCCACATTAGAATCCGAGGGGGCTTATGCCGTCCTCGCCCGCTCCCAGGCGCTCGAAGCGCAGGGACGGGAGGTCCTGCATCTCGAAATAGGCCAACCTGACTTCGACACGCCCGCCCATGTCAGTGCGGCGGCAGTCAAAGCCATCCAGGGCGGCCAGACCCGTTATAATCCTCCGGCTGGGGTGCCGGCCTTGCGCCAGCTCATTGCCCGGGAGGCCGGGCGGCAGCATGGGTTGGAATTTACACCCTCCCAGGTGGTCATCGGCCCGGGCGCCAAGCCGGGGTTGTTCTTCCCGACCCTGGCCCTGGTTCAGGCGGGCGACGAGGTCATTTATCCCGACCCGGGCTTTCCAACCTACAAGGCCATGATCGACATCGCCGGCGGCGTGCCGGTACCGGTGCCGTTGCGCGAAGAGAACAACTTCTCCTTTGACTTGCATGCTTTCGACGCGGCCATCAACAAGCGGACCAAGCTGGTCGTGCTGAACTCTCCGGCCAACCCGACCGGCGGGGTCATCCCACTCGAAGACCTGAAGCACATCGCCGCCAAGGCGCAGGAGTTCGATGCCTGGGTGATGAGCGACGAGATCTACGGCCGCCTGGCCTACGACGGCAACCAGGTCCCCAGCATCGCTTCCCTGCCGGGCATGCTGGAGCGCACCATCCTCGTGGACGGTTTCTCCAAGACGTATGCCATGACGGGCTGGCGGCTGGGGTACACGGTCATGCCGGAAAGCCTGGCCGGACGGGTTGAGCTGTTGCTGACGCATTCGGTCGGCTGCACCGCCACCTTCACCCAATTTGCCGGCATGGAAGCACTGACCGGTCCGCAGGAGCAAGTGGATGTGATGGTGGCCGAATACCAGCGCCGCCGCGATATCATCGTTGCCGGGCTGAACGCCATCCCTGGGGTCCATTGCCTGGTTCCCCAGGGCGCCTTCTACGTCTTTCCGAACGTCAAATCGTTCGGGCGGCCCTCCAGCGAAATTGCCCGGCGCCTGTTGGATGAAGCCGGGGTAGCTGCTCTCTCGGGCACCGACTTTGGCCGGGAAGGGGAAGGCTACCTGCGTCTCTGCTATGCCACTTCGGTCAAGACCATCGAGCGCGCCCTTGAGAAAATGAGGGAGTTCTTCCAGTTGCTGGCAGTATAAGAAATCATAGCCCGGACCTCGAACGTCCGGGCTGCTTCTTTTATTATTTAAACGTTAAGGTGCAAGACGCATGAATTGGTCCTGGCGAAGTTCCCCGCCAGGAGGAACCAGGACGAAATCTGTACCGGCTTGTTCGGGGGAGGAAGCCGCCTGGATCAGGTGCTCGAAGTATTCGCTCGATCCTAGCAGCTCCTGGTAGTACATGCCCCAGCGTTCACAGAATTTGGCCACTTCCTGTGCTCTGGCCCGGTAGGTTTCTAGGTCTGCCTGGCTGTGGGCTACCAACGCCAACCGTTTGTAATTATGGTAATAGGTGTCGATCAACCATTCGGCCTTGCGGCTGCCGTATTGCTGGACATACTTTTCGTACTCCGACAAAGGATTGCTGCCCGATTCCAACCAGCCTTTGGAAAGGTAATAAGTGCCCGATTCGAATTTGAATTCACGCTGGTAGCGCTCGTAGGAACCCAAAAAGATGGCAATGCAATCATCGGCACGGGCGATCAGCAGGGTGTGTTTACCGGCCCGGATGCCATTCAGGCCGTTGCCGCACAAACCATAGCCGAGAACGACCAGGCTGGGTTCAGGCAAGGCGTCTAGCGCCTCCTGGACGGCCTGGTTCAGTTTGCGGGGGTAACTGTGCAGCCCGTAGTCCAGGAAGATAAATTCCTGGATCGTCCCCGGCCTGGTATACCGTTCAAAAAGATTCCTGGAAGACTTTGCAGGCGAGCACCACGATCGGGAGCTTGGGTGAGTTGTCGGTCATAAGAAAGGCCGGCAGCACTTACGGATTCTGGATTTCGGCGGCGTGCAGGGTGGCCCTCATCAGCATGGCGATGGTCATCGGGCCAACCCCGCCCGGGCACCGGGGTGATGAATCCGGCCACTTCCTTGGCTTCGTCGAACTTGACATCGCCCACCAGGCGATGGCCGCTTTTCTTGGTGGCATCCGGGACCGAGTTGATGCCCACATCGATGATCGCCGCACCCGGCTTGATCCAGTCGCCGCGCACCATCTCGGTCTTGCCGATGGCAGCGATCAGGATATCGGCCTGGCGGACGACACCGGCCAGGTCACGCGTGCGTGAGTGGCAGACGGTCACGGTGGCATTCTTGCTGATCAGCAGCAGGGCAGCCGGCATTCCGACGATGTTCGAGCGGCCCAGCACCACGGCGTTGGCGCCCTCGATCTTTACCCCGGCCTGCTCCAGCAGGTAGATGCAGCCGTAAGGTGTGCAGGGCACGAAGAGCGGCTTGCGGCCTTTCTGGGCCAGCCGGCCGATGTTGAGCGGTGAGAAGCCGTCCACGTCCTTTTCGATGCTGATCAGGGAAAGGACCGCCTCTTCGTTGAGGTGGGCGGGCATGGGCAGTTGGACCAGGATGCCGCTGATCTGCTTGTCGGCATTGAGCTGTTTGACCAATGTCTCGACCTGTTCCTGGGTGGCGTCTGCGGGCAGGTGGTGGCTGACCGAGCCCATCCCCAGTTCCTGGCAGGCTTTGCCCTTGGAGGCCACGTAGGCGGCCGAATCCGGCCGGTCACCCACCAGCACTGTCGCCAGGGTTGGTTGGCTCTTGCCGGCCGCAGCCCGTTTGGCTACTTTTGCGGCAACTTCGTCGCGCACTTTCTGGGCAATGGCTTTTCCGTCGATCAGTTGAGCAGTCATAAATTCTCTCCTACTTGAATATACGCTCGAAGCGTTTTGGATCAGGCCGGTTTCCGGACCGGTTGCGGGGGCACAAAACCTTCCGGCAGCAGGCCGGCCTCGGTGACGATCCGTGGAACAATCTCTTCCCAGAGCACAGGCATGATGTGCAGGCCATGGATGCCCTGGTTTTCGTAGCCCTTGATCCTGGTAGCCAGTTCCACGGCAACCTGAACGCCCTCTTCTTGCCCATTCCCGGCTGCCTCGGCTGCTTCCATGCGCTTCAGGATTGCCTCAGGCACGTACACGCCGGGGACTTCATTCATATGAACCGCCATCTTGAAGCTCTTGAGCGGGGTGATGCCCACCAGGATAAATACTTTATTCAGGATATCCCGCCGGGCCAGCTCGTTGAGCCAGCGTTCCATCCTTTCGATATCGTAGACCAGGTTGGTCTGGAAGAACTGTGCCCCGGCGTTGACCTTCTTCTGCTCGCGGAGGGCCTGGAACCTGGGTTCGGACGCATAGGGGGAAGCTGCAGCCCCCAGGAAGAATTTGGGCGGGAACTTGATCTCGCGCCCGTCCAGGTAATGGCCTTCGTCGCGCATACGGCGCAGGATCCAGAGCATCTGGACCGAGTCCAGGTCGTTGATATCCATGCGACCGCGTGGTGCGGGGGCCAGCACGGGGCTGTCGCCGGTGACACACAGCACGTTGCGCACGCCCAGGGCCGTGGCACCCAGGATCTCGCCTTGCAGGCTGGCGCGCGTCCGGTCACGGGCGGCAATCTGCATGACCGGCTCGGCGCCCTGTTCGATGGCAATCTTGCTGCATGCCCAACTGGTCATGCGCGGGGTGGCGGAGGCGTTGTCGGTGAAGTTGATCGCGGTGACGTACGGTTTCACCGTGGCGATGTTCGAGAGCAGTTTGTTGGTCGAGACGGACAGAGGTGGGGCGATCTCGCAGGCTACCACGAATTTCCCGGCGCGCAGGGTGCGCTCCAACTCGGAGGCGGGTTCGCTCGACTTCGGGGCGTGGTATTGGTCGTCCCCCTGCCACCACTTCGGCTGGCGTACCGGTCGGAAAATGCTCTGCCAGGCTGTGTTTTGCCTGGCCTTTTCACCGGAGAGCAGACCTCCGAGCATCTTGCCTGCGCCAACTTTCTTCACCTGAACGACCACGTCCCCCCAGGTTTCCCCGCCGACTTTTTCCCAGTCCAGCGGCGGCAGGACCTCCATCAGCTTTTCCTGGCGTCCCATCTTGAAGGATCGATCATAGATCTTGTACCAGATGCAGGGACGCGTCTTATCTACGTAACAATATTCGGGAGTGGAACCGCCACACGGGCCATTGCGCAGACCCTTGGGACATTCCATTGGGCAAATAAAGGCCGTCTCTTGCAACAGACAGTTGCCGCACATGCGGCAGCCGAACAGGGGGCTTTTGATGACGTACTCGACGTTCTCCAAAACCCGCATGCCGAACGTTTCTTTCTTGAAGGGCGAGTAGGCGGGTTGCCAGCGTCGCCCGGGTGTGAAGATCGACATGAAATACTCCTGATGATGACAAAAAAACGAGGGGCGAGATCTGCCTCGCCCCTCGCAGGGTAATGTTAAAACAATCCCAATACCTTACCGGTCTCGAGGTCCAGGTCAACGTCATAGAAGACGGGGCGGGTCGGCAGTCCGGGCATGGTGCGCATTTCGCCCAGCAGCGGATACAGGAAACCTGCCCCGACCGAAGCACGGATGTCGCGGACCGGGATGCGGAATCCTTTCGGCACGCCCTTGAGACTGGCGTCGGCGCTCAGGCTGAGATGGGTCTTGGCCATGCACAGCGGCAGCTTGTCGAATCCCAGCTTGGTGTAAAGTTTGATCTTTTCCTCGGCCTCGGGCGAATAATCCACGCCGTCGGCACCGTAGATCTCCCTGCAGACCGTCTCGATCTTTTCCTTGATCGAGAGTTCCAGTGGATAGAGGAATTTGAAATGACTGGGTTTTTCGGCAGCCTTGACTACTGCTTCGGCCAGCGCCAACGCACCTGTGCCGCCCTCCATCCAATGCGTACAAACGATTGCATCCATGGCGCCGCTTTCCAAAGCTGCCTTGCGGACCAACTCGACCTCGGCAGGCGTGTCGCTGGCAAACGAGTTGACGGCCACGACCACGTTCACCCCAAACTTGAGGGCGTTCTGGATGTGCCTGGCCATGTTGGGGATGCCCTTCTTGAGCAGCTCCAGGTTCTCATCGGTGTACTCAGAGGCCAGCGGCTTACCGGCCACCACCTTGGGACCACCGCCGTGCATTTTAAGGGCCCGCACGGTCGCCACCAGCACAACCACCTGCGGGATCAGGCCCGAGTAGCGGCATTTGATGTCGAAGAACTTCTCCATGCCGATATCGGCGCCAAAGCCGGATTCGGTGACGACATATTCACCCAGCTTGAGAGCGATCTTATCGGCGATGATCGACGACTGGCCGTGGGCGATGTTGGCGAACGGACCGGCATGTACGAAAGCGGGCGTCCCTTCCAGTGTCTGCATCAGGTTGGGCTTGATGGCATCCTTCATCAGTACCGTCAGGGCGCCGGCTACGCCCAGGTCCTCGGCGGTCACGGCATTGCCTTTCTTGTCCGTCGCCACCACCATGGCTCCCAGGCGCTCGCGCATGTCGCGCAGGTCGGTGGTCAAAGCCAGGATGGCCATGATCTCGCTCGCCACGGTGATGTCGTAACCGGAGCGGTGCTCGAAGCCCTGCTCTTCCTTGCCAAGACCGACCATGATCTCGCGCAGGAAGCGGTCGTTCACATCGATCACCCGCCGCCAGGTCACGCCGTTCGGGTCGATGTCCAGGCGGGCAAAGCGGCTGCGTTCCTCAGGGGTCAGGTGTTCGGGTCAGTCTTGTTGATCCCAAGCTTCTTCAGGCGGCGCAGCATGGTCGGCGAGAACTTGCGCTGGCCCTTTTTGTCGGGCGGGCAGAGGGCGTCGAACAGCTTGGTATCGTCCTGCATGGACTCGTGCATCATGCGGGCGTCCAGGGCTGCCGCGCACAGGTTGTGGGCGGCAGTGATGGCATGGATATCGCCGGTCAGGTGCAGGTTGAAATCCTCCATCGGGATGATCTGCGAATACCCACCGCCGGCTGCACCGCCCTTGATCCCAAAGGTCGGGCCCTGTGAAGGCTGCCGGATGACGGTGATGACCTTCTTGCCCAGGTGCGCACCCAGTGCCTGGCTCAGGCCGACGGTCGTGGTGGTCTTGCCCTCACCAAGAGGCGTCGGTGTGATGGCGGTCACATCGACATACTTGCCGTTGGAGCGGTCCTTCAGGCGTTCCAGTATCTCGAGCTTGACTTTGGCCTTGTACGGGCCGTAGAGCTCAAGCTCTTCCGGCAGGATCCCCATTTCTTCGGCGACCTGGGTAATGGGCTTGATGTCCGATTCCTGGGCAATCTCGATATCTGACGGGACCGGGCGGCGTAATTTCAAGCGGGTGGGTGTAAATTTCATTGTCATAGAAAGTCCTTTTCTAAATGAACGCGAGGATATATTCTTAAGGTTATTCTTTCAATGATTTTTGCAATTCATTAAACTCGTCATCCGGCATGCCGAACCAGTTCTCTTCGGCGGGGAAGGTCTTATTCGTGACTTCGGCAGCGTACTGTTTGAGACCGTTCAGGATGACTTCACCGGCGTTGCCAAAGACCTTGGCCATCTTAGGCTTGAACTTGGGATAGAGGCCGAACATGTCGTGGTAGATGAGCAGTTGGCCGTGGGCGTGAGGGCCGGAACCGAGCGACATAATAATGCAGCCCTTGGCGCGCTCAGTGATCACCTGGCAGACCCGGTCGGGAACCATCTCGAGCAGGATGGCAAAGGCCCCGGCTTCTTCGAGCGCCTTGGCATTATCGACGATCTTCTTGGCCAGGGCAGCGTTTTTCCCCTGGACGCGGAAGCCGCCCAGCGCGCTGACGGATTGGGGGGTCAAACCGAGATGGCCGATGGCGGGGATGCCGGCGTTGACGATGCCGCGGATCTTGTCGGCCTGTTCGATTCCGCCTTCGAGCTTGATGGCGTCGCAGCCGGATTCGGCCATGAAGCGCCCGGCGTTGCGGATGGCAGTCTCGACAGAAGGCTGGTAGGACATGTAGGGCATATCGCCGACCAGGAAAGCGGTTGGGGCGCCACGGCGGACTGCTTGAGAGTGGCGGATCATGTCATCCATGGTGACCGGGAGGGTCGAGTCATAGCCGAGCATGGTCATACCCAGGCTGTCGCCAACCAGGATCATCTCGATGCCAGCCTGCTCCTGGAGGTAGGCGGTGGGGTAATCGTAGCAGGTCAGCCAGGTGATCGGGCTGTTATCGGCCACCTTCTTAAAGAGGTATGGTAAGGTAATCTTCTTGCGCACTTCGGTCATGGGTTATCTCCTTTTTCATTATGAGTAGGGAAATTTGCTATATGAGCAACTGGCGGGCAGCGCGTATAGCGCTGGAAGCATCGGGCGCGAATGCATCCGCGCCGATCTTATCGGCATAATCCTGGGTCACCGGCGCGCCGCCAATCATCACCTTGACCTTGTCGCGCAGCCCGGCTGCCTTGAGCGCCTGGATGGTGCCTTCCATGCTGGGCATGGTGGTGGTCAGCAGTGCGGAGAGGGCAATGATATCCACATCACTTGCTTGTACAGCGGCAACAAACTTAGATGGCGGTACATCGGTGCCCACGTCATTGACCTCAAACCCTGCACCTTCCAGCAGCATCCCCACCAGGTTTTTTCCGATGTCGTGCAGGTCGCCCTTCACGGTGCCAATGACCACTTTGCCGGTGGGTTTGTAAGTGCTCTGGATCAGGCGGGGTTTCAGCTTCGCCAGTCCGCCCTTCATGGCCCGGGCGGCCATGAGCATCTCAGGGACAAAGTATTCCCCTTCTTCAAATAAACGTCCAACTTCTCTCATGGCAGTTACCATCCCCTCGGTAAGGATGCGATCAGGTGTAATTTCGGCCGTAATGGCATTTTGCACGGCGATATCGGCTGCTTTGGCATCACCGTTGAGAATTGCATCATAGAGAGGCTGAAGAGCTGATTCCATCAAAACTCCGCTACCATGGTGGGAAGAAAAATGGAGTTACACAACCGGGAGAATTATATTCAAATTGACAACGTTGTCAAGATTGATGCTATAATGAGCACGAATTTCCAGTCTTGTGGCAAATCGCTTCTCAGGAAAGTCATATTATAAGAATTATGTCTTCTAATATTAAAGAAGTAGCACGCTTGTCGGGGTACTCCATTAAAACCGTCTCAAGGGTCATAAACAATGAGCCACATGTCACAGAGAAGACCCGTGCCCGTGTCCAGTCGGCCATCCTTGCTACCGGTTATATACCCAACCAGGCTGCCCGCCGCCTGGTGCAAAAACGGTCCTACGCTGTCTGTATCCTGATCTATCCCGGATATTCCCAACCGGCTTCAGCGCCGCTGGGTCGCCTGTTGGAATTGGCTTATGAAGAAAATTATGATCTGCTCTTCCAAAACTATTATCCTGCATTCCCCAAGTCGCACCGCATCCTGGCGGACCTGGTATCCGGGCGGCGCTTTGATGGTTTTGTTTCCACGCCGCCTTGCGATGCCGATGGATTTGTGCCTGATCTCTTGACCACCTACAAGGTCCCGTTGGTGACGATCAACCCGTTCGATCGGACAGGCGATGCCCCTTATATTGCCGGTGATGACGAATTGGGCGGCCGTCTGGCCATGGATCATCTGCTGGGTCTTGGTCACCGACGGATCGCATGCTTCATGGGCCCTCGCAACCTACGTTCTTCCTTTGACCGCCTGGCCGGTTACCAGGCTGCCCTGGCCGCAGCCGGCCTGCCTTTTGATCCTGCACTGGTGCAGGATACGGAATTTACCTTTGATGGTGGTTATACAGCCACCCAATTGCTTTTTTCATCGGAGCAGCCTCCTTCTGCCATCTATGCCGCAAATGACGAAGCCGCCTTGGGTGCTTTGTTTGCCGCACAAGAGCTGGGCTTAACCCTGCCCGGACAGCTTTCGGTCTGCGGGCATGACGATCTGGTCATCACCTCGCATGTATGGCCCGCTTTGACCACCGTCCACCAGCCGCTCGAGGACATGCTCGAACAGGCAGTACGCCTGCTGATCGACCTGTTGAAGAGCGATCCCGTACCGATCAGACAGGTTATCCTTCAGCCGCGGCTCACCATTCGCGGCTCCACGGCTAATGTCTCCGGAGGATAACAGCCTTTCTGTCGTTTCACTCACTCAAATAACAGCGGCCGGATAAAAAATTAACCGAGTTGGAATAAGACCGGCGCAGGTAACCTTCGCCATGTTCGCAAAAGGAGGAATTATGCGAGCAACTGGCGGGCAGTGCGCGTGGCGCTGGAAGCGTCTGGGGCAAATGCATCCGCGCCGATCTTGTTGGCATAATCCTGGGTCACCGGCGCGCCGCCAATCATCACCTTGACCTTGTCGCGCAGCCCGGCTGCCTTGAGCGCCTGGATGGTGCCTTCCATGCTGGACATGGTTGTGGTGAGCAGGGCAGACATGCCGACGATCTGGGCGCCGTTCTTGACCGCATTGACGAATGCCTCGGGCGTTACATCCACACCCAGGTCCATGATCTCGAAACCGGAACCTTCCAGCATCATGGCGACCAGGTTCTTGCCGATGTCGTGCAGGTCGCCCTTGACGGTCCCGATGGCCACCTTCCCGGCGGCCTTGACATCCGCCTTGGCCAGATAGGGTTTCAGGATCTTCAGGCCGGCCTGCATGGCGCGCGCCGCGATCAACATCTCGGGCACGAACAGGTCGCCGGCCTCGAAGCGTTGGCCAATCTCGTTCATGGCAGCGATGAGGGCATTGTTCAGGATCTCTTCCGCCCCGACACCGGCGGCGAGGGCGGCCTTGACTCCAGCTTCTACTTCAGGAGCCTGTCCATCGATCACGTTTTGATAGATATCTTTGAGGTCCATAATTATTCCTTCTATTGGATTTGGAATTCTCTAGCATGACGGAAGGGTAATTGTATTCCCGACCGAGGTTATTTTTCTTGCATTTTCAATGCACAGGCCAGGCTTCCGATTCTTCCTGGATAACCTTGTCCATGATCAGGTCGTAGGTATTGTCGATGTCGTTGAGCAGGGCCAGCCTGGCAGCCTCCACGTCGTGCGCCCTCAGGGCATCGACGATCTTCCGGTGGGTGAGCTCCATGGTCTTCCCGGCATGCCGCATCACCATGAAACGCGCCAGCCGGTCGTGCAGCCGGCCGACGGTCTCGGCCAGTTCGTAGTTCCCGGAGGCCCTGGCCAGCAGGTAATGGAACTGACGGTTCTCGTCCGTATACCGATCGTAAGCTTCTTCGTCATCGCCAGTGTAACCGGCATGCACCTTGGATAATTCGGCGATTTGGTCCGCCTGGATGCGCCCGGTTGCCGCCTCGATGGCTGCGATCTCCAGTATCCGGCGCAGGTCCAGCAGGTCACGCAACTGCTTCAGGGTGGTGTGGGATACAAAATAACCAGAACGCGGCTTGATATTGACCAATCCCTCCTGGCTCAACATTTGGAGAGCTTCGCGCACGGGGGTAACGCTGGTATTGTACTGGTTGGCGATTGTTTCCACGTCAAAGCGTTCACCGGGCTTGTGATGTCCCATTATGATCAATCGCCGCAGTGCAATGTAGATGGCATTCTTGGATGTTTGATCTTGACAGGCAGGAAACATAATCTCTCCTACTTAAGATACTAACATTTGATATATCAATGTGCAAGTGACAAATATCATAATTGACTTCTGATATATTAGATGCTAAGATTCTTATAGGATATATACGCCAGAGCGTCCCACTTTACTTCAAGAATGACAAGATTATACTCCAAGCATATTATATGTTGAACGGAGGTGACCCCCCAGTGTTGCGATTCCCAGATTTGGTCCGTTCTCTTTGTCCCTGTTCCCTATTCTTCGAAAAGAAAAAAAAGGAGAGAAATCCATGGAAGAGAATAAGCTCCATCCGCTGGTCGCTGAAGCTCAGGACGCGCTCGCCAAGGGTAAGATTACCCGGCGTGATTTCCTGAGAGTTTCCACCCTGCTGGGCGTGTCTTTGACAACCGCCAATATCCTGGCTGCCTGCGGGGTCTCAACCCCAACCTCCGCACCTGCAACATCCGCTCCCGCCACTCTCGCGACAGCCGCGCCTGTCGTGCTGCCCACCGCGGCCAATACCGCCACTCCGACCGCCGTCCCGATCACGCGTGGCGGCACCCTGAACGTCGCCTGCCGTATCGAGCGGGTCTCCGACCCGGCCCAGTTCTCACTGGTCAGCGCCTCGCATCCGTGGCGGCAGGTCTTCGAGTATCTCACTCATACCGACCCGCAGGGCATTACGCACCCCTACCTGTTGGATAGCTGGAAAGCCAGCGATGACCTGTTGACCTGGACACTGGTCCTCAAGCAGGGCATCAAGTTCAATAACGGTCAGGAATTGACTTCCGATGACGTGGTCTTCAATATCAAACGCTGGCTGGATCCCAACACCAAGTCCTCGATGCTGAGCGCCATGAGCTATATGGACGGAACGGGCGTTGAGAAGACCGACAAATACACAGTCACACTGCACCTCAATAGCCCGACCATCTTCCTGCCGGACAACCTGGGACAGTACCAGGCCTGCATCGTCCCTGCCACTTTCGGCGGCGACATTACCAAGGAGCCGATCGGAACAGGCCCCTTCACCATGGTCGAGTACGTGGCTACCGAGCGCGCCCACCTGAAGGCCCGCACGGACTATTGGCAGATGGCTCCCGATGGCAAACCCCTGCCTTACCTGGATGAGATCGTCATGGTCATGCTGGGTGAAGACCAATCCGCTTACGTCGCCGCGCTGCAGAGCGGCCAGGTGGACACGGTGCTCGAGCCAACCGTGGCGAGCTGGGAAGCGGTCAAGGACGACACTCGCTTTACCATCGTTTCGACCCCGACGGCTGCCACACGCGTCCTGCGCGTGCGCGTCGACCAGGATCCTTGGAAGAACAACGATGTGGTCACGGCCCTCAAGTTGTGCCACAACCGTACCAAGATCCTGCAACTGGCTTTACAGGGACAGGGCATCATCGGCAACGACAGCCATGTTACCCAGGCCAACCCCGAGTACAGCCCCCTGGATCCGCTACCCTTCGACACCGCCAAGGCGAAAACATTACTGGCAGGAGCCGGCTATCCGAACGGCCTGACGGTCACCCTGACGGTCGCCAGTGACTGGCCGGAGTCCATGGCCTATGCCCAGGCGCTCAAGGAAGACGCCGCCGCCGCCGGTTTCACCATCAACCTGGACACGATGCCCGCCAGCCAGTATTGGAACGGTTGGACCGACTTCAACATGGGTATCACCTGGTGGTCACATCGTACCCAGGCCCTGATCACCCTCGGATTGGCCTATACTGCCGATCCCAAGACCGGCCAACCGGGCGCCTGGAACGAGAGCCATTGGGTGGATCCTGAATTCAGCAAGATCCTTACTCAGGCAGAGGGCACCCTTGACCTGACGGCCCGCAAGGCTCTCACCTTGCAGCTCGAACAAATCCAGCAGTCACGCGGCTCGATCTGCACGCCGTTCTTCATGGATGTCTGGAAGATCTACAGCACCAAGGTTCACGATATTGAACCTTCACCGGATGAGTACGCCATCTTAACTTCGGCCTGGAAGTCAGCTTAACCTTTCCGGGCCCTGGATTTACCCTCCCACGCTGCCAGTTCTCTGTTGGAAAGGCAGCGTGGGAGATCCTAATATATAATGGTTTGACGAGGCAATACGAGATGATACAAACTCATGGTACCAGCATGACCAGCGCCCATTATTCCCGGATGGGTTTGCAGGAGTGTGAAAAAATCCACCTGGCCAGCCTGGAGATCCTGCGGCAGACCGGCGTGGATGTCCACGATGAAAAAGCGCGCCAGATCCTGGTCGAGGGCGGTGCCCGGGCCGATGGGCTGCGTGTGCGCCTTCCCGAATACATGGTTGCCCGGGCCCTGGCGACTGCCCCCAAATCGTTTACTCTATACGACCGCAATGGTAAAGCCGCCATGCGGGCCGGCAAGTATAATACCTATTACGGCGGCGGATCGGATTGCCTCAACATCCTCGATCACCACACGGGACAGCGCCGCCGCCCCGTGCTGGCCGATGTGAAGGCTGCCTCGATCCTGATGGACGCCCTCCCGGAGATCGATTTTGTCATGTCGGCTTTCCTGCCTGAGGACGTGGACCAACAGATCTATGACCGCTACCAGATGGAGGTCATGCTCAACAACACGACCAAACCGATCGTTTTCGTAACCCCTGATTTCGAGGGCTGCGTGACGGCCGTTGAAATGTGCGAGGTAGTTGCCGGGTCCGCGCAAGCCTTCCAGGCGCGTCCCTTTGCCACCTGCTATATTAACGTTACTTCCGGACTGATCGCCAACGCCGAAGCGCTGCAGAAGTGCATGTTCCTGGCGGAGAAGGGCCTGCCTCAGCTTTATATCCCCCTGAACGCAGGCGGGGTTAATTCTCCCACCACCACGGCTGGCTGCATGGCGTCCATGAACGCCGGCATCCTGCTGGGCATTGTCCTGTCCCAATTGGTGCGTTCGGGCGCGCCCATCGCCGTCCCGGGCTGGAACGGCGGCCCCTATAACCTGCAGACCATGGTAGGCAACTATGTGCTGGCTGATGAGCAGGGCGTGCCCACCTCGATGGGCAAGTATTATGATTTGCCGGTATTCGGGCTGGGCGGATCGACCGACTCGAAGGTCATGGACCAGCAGTGCGCTTTCGAAGCCACCCTCAGCTTGATGACCGCCCTGCTGCACGGCGCCAATATCGTCCACGATGTTGGATTCATGGACGCCGGACTGCAGGGCAGCTTGCAGTTGATCACGATCTGCAACGAGATCCTGGGTTTCCTGCGGGCGGCCACTGCCGGTGTGGTGGTGAACGATGAGACCCTGGCCCTGGACGTGATTGATGAGCTCGGTCCGACCGGCAACTACATGGGCCACGACCACACTGTCCGGCACTTCAAGGACGCCTATTATTCCAAGTTGATCGATAAGAACCCCTTCTCGGTCTGGCAGAAACGCGGCGCCACAACGATGGAACAGCGCGCTGCAAAGATGGTCGACGAGATCCTGGCCAGGCACCAGCCCCAGGCGCTGCCCGAAGAGGTCCAAAAGGCCATCCACGCCATCGTGGTACGGGAGCAGGCCCGCATCAAAAAGTAGATCGAAAAACAGAAATAGATGCAATCGCTTTTTGGATTTCGGCTGGGTCGCCGCACGTCTGGCATCTGTAAGGGAAACCAGCGGGCAGGAACAGGTTTCTGACGGCCACAGGAGAACAGGTAATGGCACGATATATCGTCCGGCGCTTGATGACCATGCTGCTTACCATGTTTATTGTTTCGATCCTGGTTTTTGCCATCGTCGAAATTGCTCCCGGCAACGTGGCGCGCAATATGTTGGGCACCTTTGCCACCCCTGCCCAGGAAGAATCCATGAAGCATCCAGCTCGGCCTGGAACGCCCGGCGGTCATCCGCTATATCTCCTGGTTGTTTGGTTCCGATTGGCAGGCCCAACCGAAAGTTGGGCTCCCGCTGCGCGAGACGTTCAGCCAGCAGGGTCTGGTCGCCAACTCACAGGAGTGGTGGGCGGTCGAGCCGAACGGCGACCTAGTGCAATGGGATGTCGAGAATGGCCAGCTCGTCCGGTTGGTGCGACAACCGGACGGCAGCACGAAAAAGCAGCCCTCTGACCAGGATTGGAAAGTGGACGCCAAAGGACAGGTCTATTTCTGGGGGGTTGATACCGGCAACCGGGTGGCTGAATGGATCAAGGGCGCCAAGTCAGTCCAATATACCTATGATTACTCCGGCTGGCAGGAAAAGGTCGATGCGCCGGTCCAATACATCCCGCTCAGCAAAGGCCTGTTGCGCGGCGACATGGGCATGTCGCTTCGCTACAACCAACCCGTCTCACAGGTCATTTCCCGGCGCATTACCAACTCGTTGATCCTGGCTGGGCTGGCTTTCCTTGTTTCCATTCCAACCGCCGTGGTCCTCGGCCTGATCGCCGGCCTGAACGAGGGCAAATGGATCGACCGGGTAATTTCCATAGGTGGCCTGGTCACGGCGGCTTCCCCGGATTTCGCCACGGGTATATTGTTGATCATGGTTTTTGCACTCTGGCTCAAGGTCTTGCCCGGGGCAGCCGTGTTTACCTCCAATAATGCCATCCTGCAGAATCCGCGCCTGATCGTCCTGCCGGTCCTGACCGCCAGCCTGGTCGAGATCGGCTACGTGCTGCGCATCACGCGCTCCAGCGTCGTGGAAGTGATGAACAGCCCGTACATTCGGACCGCCATCCTCAAAGGTCTTTCTTACTCGCCAGGTAGTGAGGCGGCATGTGCTGCAGAACGCCATGATGGCGCCCATCACTGTGATCATGCTGCACGTCAACTGGTTCATCGGCGGCCTGGTGGTGGTCGAATCGGTTTTCGGTTATCCGGGGCTGGGAAACTTCATCCTCAACGCGGCTCTCTATAAAGATGTGTATGCCATCGAAGCCGCTTCGATGGTCTTGATCCTGCTGGCGGTCGGGACTCAGTTGATCGCCGACCTGGTTTACTCGTTGATCAATCCACGCATCCGCTATACCTAGGAAATTCTTATGGCAATCGATACCCTCGTCACGATTGAGCAGGTCAAATCGAGCCCTCCCTCAGGCCCCGGGATGGCATTCAGGGGTTTCTGGAAGGGTGTAAAAGGCCTGGCGGAATTGATCTTTTCTTCCCCGACAGCAATGATCGGCCTTGTTATCGTCATTGTCTGGGTGCTGATTGCCGCTCTTGCACCGATAATCACCACCCACGACCCGCTCTCGCAGGATTACATGCAGGTGGATAAGGGCCCTCCGCAGCGCATCCACTGGGGACCGATGACTTGGGGCGGGATGTCTGGTCGCGTGTGGCATTTGGAGCACGCACCATCCTGACTCTCGGCCCGCTATCTGTGCTGGTGGCCTTCCTCCTTGGCGTGGCTCTTCGGCCTGCCGGCTGGCTATTACCAGGGCGCGATCGATGAAGTCGTCATGCGCGTCCTGGATGCTTTCATGGCATTTCCCGACCATCCTGCTCTACATGATCATCATCTCGGCAGTCGGCGCTTCGTCCTTCAATGTCGTCATTGCCATCGCCATCGGCGGTGCGCCGGGAATTGCCCGCCTGGTGCGGGCGCTGACCATGGACATCCGCACGCGCGAGTACGTTGCAGCCGCCAAGTTACGCGGCGAGCCGGATTTCATCATCATGCTGCGCGAGATCCTGCCCAACTGCCGCGGGCCGTTGATCGTGGACTTCTTGTTGCGCATCGGCTATGCCGCCTTTTATATCGGTACGCTCGGCTTCCTCGGTTTGGGCCTGCCTCCACCGACTCCGGACTGGGGCGGCATGGTTCAGGAAGGTCACAGTCACATGACTGCCAATATCTGGCCGGTTCTTTGCGCTACCCTTGCGATTGTCACGTTGGTGATCGGACTCAATATGTTCGCTGACGGGCTGCGCGAAGAAAGCATGCGTTACCAGTAATATGCAGGAAAGACGATCTATGGATCAGTCTCCCATCCTTACCCTTAGAAATGTGGCTGTGACGTATAAAACGCGCAAACGGGATATCGACGCCGTGCGGGATGTATCCTTTGAGATTCACCGCGGGGAAAACCTGGGCCTAGTCGGTGAGTCCGGCTGTGGGAAGAGCACGGTGGCTTTCTCGATCGTGAACTTTCTGGGCCGCAATGGCCGGGTGACGCGTGGGGACATCCTGTTCAAGGGCGAGCAACTCCGCAACCGCTCGGAAGAACAATTGCGCAAGCTGCGCGGAGCAGACATCTCCATGGTCTACCAGGAGCCCATGTCGGCGCTCAACCCTTCCATGCGCATCCGGGACCAACTGGCCGAGAGCTTGGTCACCCATCGCGGTTTCAAAAAAGCTGCCGCCTTTGCCGAATCCATCGAGGCGCTCAAGAAAGTTTATATGCCCGATCCGGAAGCAGTCATGACGCGCTTCCCGCACCAACTCTCGGGCGGCCAGCAGCAGCGTGTCTTGATCGCGATGGCGATGCTTAACAACCCATCCCTGCTGATCATGGACGAGCCCACCACTGCCCTGGATGTGACCGTCGAGGCAGCCGTGCTGGACTTGATCGCCGAGCTGCAGGAGCGCTACCAGACTGCCACCCTTTACATCAGTCACAACCTGGGCGTGGTGGCGCGCGTCTCGCACAAAGTGGCGGTCATGTATGCCGGTGAGATCGTCGAACTGGCTGACACCCACGCCATCTACCGCAACCCGATGCACCCCTATACGATGGGGTTGATGCGCTGCCTGCCGGATGTGGATGCCCCCAAGGGAACACGTACCCTGCACCCGATCGAAGGGCGTGTTCCGTCGCCGAATGCCCTGCCGGCCGGCTGCATTTTCTCGCCGCGCTGCGAGTTGGCTCATCCGGAGTGCTCGCTCCAACACCCGGAACTGGTTGAATTGGCTCCCGGCCACCAGGTGCGCTGCCTGCGCTCGCTGGACTGGATGGATGCCAAACGCATTTGGGAAATGGAGGAGCTGGCCAAAGAACCCTGCCCGGACCGGGCGGATCCCAACCCTGCCACCGTGTTGAATGTCGACCAGGCCAAGGTCTATTACCCGGTGCCCTTCAAGACGGTCGGCGGGATGTTCGGGTTGGAGAAGCGCAGCTATGTACGCGCTTCCGACGATGTCAGCTTCTATATCCGGCGTGGGCGCACCCTGGGAATCGTGGGCGAATCCGGTTGCGGCAAGAGCACCCTGGCCAAGGCCATCGTTGGGCTGGAGCCGCTCTTCGCCGGGAAAGTCGATTTCCTCGGCCTGGATATTTCCAAGCCGGTCAACAAACGTACCAAGGCCACCATCAAGGAGCTGCAGATGGTGTTCCAGGACCCCAATGGGGTGCTCAACCCGTCATACAGTGTCGGCGATCAGATCGCTTTTTCGCTGCGACGCTTCAAGACCGTGCCGGCGGACCAGGTGCATGCCGAGGTGGAGCGCCTGCTCCAGGCGGTCAAGCTGGACGCCAGCTATTACAACCGCCTGCCGCGACAGTTGAGCGGTGGCGAAAAGCAGCGGATTGGGATTGCCCGGGCCATCTCGACCAACCCGGCCATGGTGGTATGTGACGAACCCGTCTCGGCGTTGGACGTATCCGTCCAGGCAGCCGTGTTGAACCTGCTGCTCGAGATCCAGAATTCCCAGAACACGACCATGATCCTGATCTCGCATGACCTGAGTTCGGTGCGCTTCTTTGCCGACGACGTGGCCGTGATGTATCTTGGGCGGGTGGTGGAGATCGGCCCCTGTGAGAGCATCTACCAGCCACCCAACCACCCCTATACCACCGCCCTTCTGGCTGCCGTCCCGCGGCCGGACCCGGATTTGAAACCGTCCCACATTCGTTTGGGTGGGCGGGTACCCAGCGCGGTCAACCCGCCTTCCGGCTGCCGGTTCAACACCCGCTGTCCCTTCAAGATCGGCGCGATCTGCGAGCAGGAAGAACCACCCCGCCGCGATATGGGCAACGGTCATGTGATCTTTTGTCATTACAGCCACGCGGATTTGGGCAAATTGAAAGCTTGAAGCTTAGCGAACCTTATTTTGGAGGACTTTATAGCCATGGAAGACGAAAAACGATTTTTTATACGCGACGCCTGGAAGTTCGACCCGGATTTCAAACCGCCGGAGCAACCCAACGACGAACTGGGTTTCAACACCAAGGCCCTGCACGCCGGTTTTCGACCGACCGAGAACCTGGAGCATTTCCGCGCCTTTGTGCCTCCAATTGTCCCGTCAATGACTTTCCCATACGAGTGCTTCGATAAAATCCCCTATCCGGTATATGGTCGCACCAAGACCCCCACGGCGGATATCCTTGAACAGCGCCTGGCGGCCTTGGAGGGCGGGCAGGCGGCCGTCAGTGCCGGGTCGGGATCACAGGCGCTCTTTAATCTGATCTTTACCATTGCCAGGCCGGGGGACAACATTGTCACCAGCCTGAATATCTTCGGCGAAGGCTATAAACAGGCGGCATCGATTTTCCCCGAGCGTTGTGGTGTTCAGTTCCGCTTCGTCCATGACCCGACCGACCCGAAATCCTGGGATAAGGAAATCGACAGCCGCACCCGCCTGGTGTGGGTCGAGACGCCCAGCAACCCGGTCCTGTTTGTAACCGACATCCGGGCTGTCGCGCAGGTTGCTCATTCTCATAATGTGCCCCTGATGGTTGACAATACCACTGCCACGGCCGCCCTGCAGCAGCCGATGGCGCTGGGAGCGGATATTATTTTATTGAGCGTGACCAAATTCCTGGCCGGCAATGCCAGCGTGTTGGGCGGCGCCATCGTTGGGCCTGAAGACCTGACGGAGGACATCCGTTGGAACACGACCGAGTTCGTGGGTTCCATTATGCAGCCGTTCGATTCCTGGCTGACCCTGCAATACCTTGAGACCCTGCCGTTGCGCATGGATCGCCACAGCGCCAACGCACAAAAGGTTGCCGAATACCTGACCGATCACCCTAAGGTGAAGCTGGTCAATTACCCCGGCCTGAAAACCCATCCGCAGTACGACCTGGCCTGCCATCAGATGCGCTCCGGGGGCGGCATGCTCTCTTTCGTCGTGTCGGGAGGCATCCCGGCCGTCCGCACGGTGATCGACAACTTCAAGCTGGTCATCCATGCCGTCACCTTCGGCACCAGCCGAACCATCTGCATGCACCCGCGCACCATCACCCACGAGCACATGACCCAGGCCGAGCGCGATAAGACCGGCATTGATGACGGCTTGATCCGGCTCTCGGTTGGCCTGGAAGCGCCGGACGATATCATCGCAGACCTGGAGCAAGCTTTGGAAAGGCTATAACATTGGCTCGAAGCGGTATTCAACAAAGGAAATATCACAATGGACAAGGCTACGAACCGATTGATTGATGAGATCCAATTAACACAGGCACAATTAACTGCCTTGTTGAAATCTGTGGCAATTAACCAGGACTGGCAATCCGCTCCAGGAGAATGGTCGTTCCGCTTTATCGCTGCGCACCTGGCAATCGTTGACAAGGAATGTTATCAGGATCGGGTTCTTCGGATCGCGGCCGGCGAAACCCCGTACTTCGAATCGTATTTCAATACCGGTCGGGATTTTTCCATGTTCGATATACAAGATTCTTTGCGAGCCTGGGTGGACACGCGCAAGGAAATCATTGAATTTGTGAACAATCTGTCCGAAGAGCAATTTTCATTTACCGGTACGCATGCTGCTTTTGGCACCTTGACCGTACAGCGTGTCTTGGAATTGATGCTCGAACACGATCATGAGCACATCCTGGATTTGGATAAGACGATCAAAGCATATCAGGCGAAAAATGCCAAAACAACCCATCCAAACTGAAAAGGCACCTCCTCCCGGCGGAGCCTATTCGCAGGCGTTACGCGCCGGTGATTTCCTTTTTACCGCCGGCATGGGGCCCTGGGATCCACAGACCCGCCAGGTGGTCGGTGGAACCATCCAGGAGCAGACCGTTCGCACGCTTGAGAACCTGAAGGCGATCCTGGAGGCTGGCGGGGCCAGCCTGGCAGATGTGGTCAAGACCACCGTCCACCTCAGTGACCTGGGGCAGTTTGCGGCCTTCAACCAGGTCTATACCCGTTACTTCCCCGACCCCAAGCCTGTCCGCACCACGGTGGGCAGCCAATTGATTGGCATCCTGGTCGAGATTGACGCTGTCGCCTATATAGGGAAATAACCTTGGACAGAGAGAAGCTGCTTGGTCGGTTGCGCCTACCGGCGGGACGCTTGGAGGAGATCAACACGGCGTTATTCGCCCCGGATATGCGGGTTATGAACGATTTCCTGGACGTGATCGAGAAGTACGGTACGCCTGAGGAGATCAACCGCCAGGCCGAGGCTGCCCGGCAGCTTCCGGTCCTGCTGGAGCACGTGCAAGCCACCCGGCCAGCCTACCTGGCTGACCTGGAGTGGCTGGCGGCAGCAGCGGGATGCCGGCGCATTCATCCGAGTCTCGGATTACCGGCGCAGAGTGCTCGGTTCGCAGGCTGGCGAGCTGCCCTTCGACCCTGCTTGCGCCGTGACCCTCGAGATCAGCGCCTGCCAGTACTTTCCGTGGTTGATCGACATCGCCTCCCGGGCCATTGCACAAGGCGAAATCATGCCCGGACGTTTTGTCCGGGTGCGCGCCATGAAAGAGCAGGAAGCCGACGGCGACCTGCCGGCCTTTGCGGCCGCCATGCAGATCATCGGCGCCAGTTGGGTGGAGCAGCTCGACACACGTGGCTCGGACGGCTCGAACCTGCATTTAGGCGGGCCGGACACGCTTATTGGCTATTACGGCGGGGTGGGGCAGCCCAACCGGCACGCCCTGCAATGGTTGGACGAGTACCTGTATTACTATACCCGCTATGGAGTTCGCCAGGTCCTGAATGTCAATTCCGGCACAGTCCTGCTGGGATATCTGTTGCACCGCCTGGGTGTGGATATCGAATTCAAAATCTCGGTTACCCTGGGAAATGACAACCCCTACTCGGCCCTGTGGACGTTGACGACTGCGCGCTTATTCGCCCGCGAAGATGGCTCCTCGCCGCTGGTGGGCTTCAACTGGAGCAACTCGACCGATAACGAGACCATCGAGATCAGCGCCCAATTCCGCCGGACACTGGGCCTGGAGGACCTGGTGCGTTTCGAGCACCACGTCACCGAGACCTGGAAAGGGCTGGTCATCCAGCCTTACAATCGCCGCGCGGATGTCCTGGCCCTGGCCGGGAGGGTCCCCAACCTGTCCGCTAAGCACGAAGGCGGCGAGCCGGAGATCGAACAGACCCGGGAGCACCCCTCAGAAATACAGGATTACTACCGGCAGAAGGATGAAATCCTTGCCTCAGGCGACTGGGATCATCTGACCTTGAATTTCCAGGACAAATTTGAGTCCCTCAACCGGACTGCCCGGGCGTTGACAGAACGTGGTCTGGCCTTTGTGGCCGCAAAGAACCTGCACCGCCCATGAATTCTCTCAGTCCAATTTCACTAGCAGACATCCAGGCTGCCCGGGCGCGCCTCGCCGGGACGGTTCTGCGCACCCCGCTGGTGCGCTTCAACGCCCCGGACGTGCCGGCGGAAATATATTTGAAGTGCGAGAACTTGCAGCCGGTTGGTTCGTTCAAGATACGCGCCGCAGGGAATGCCCTCCTCAGCGTTGAGCGTACAAATCTGGCGGAGGGGGTATGGACTGCCAGCGCCGGGAACATGGCGCAGGCAGTGGCCTGGTATGCCCGCCGAATGGGCGTGGCCTGCACCGCAATCGTCCCGCAGGATGCCCCGGCAGCCAAACTGGCTGGCTTGCGCCGCCTGCAGGCAAAGATCGTCCCGCTGCCTTTTGCCGATTACCAGTCCATCCAGCGCACCCATACCTGTCCGGACATGCCGGGACTGCTGATCCATCCCTTTGCAGACCCGCAGGTCATGGCAGGGGATGGCACGCTCGGATTGGAGATCCTCGAAGACCTCCCGGAGGTGGATGCCATCCTGGTGCCGTATGGAGGGGGCGGCCTGAGCTGCGGGATCGCCTCGGCGGTGCATGCAGTCGATCCCCGGGTCAAAGTCTTTGCCGCCGAAGTGGCCACTGGGGCGCCCTTGACCGCCTCCCTGACCGCAGGAAGCCCGGTCGAAGTATCGTACGCAGCCAGTTTCGTTTCCGGGATCGGTGCGCCATTTGTCTTCCCGGAGATGTGGCCGCTGGCCAGCCGACTGCTGGACGGCGCCTTTGCAGCAGAGCTTTCCCAGGTTGCCGAAGCCATCCGTCTGCAGGCCGAATGGAACCATGTCATTGCCGAAGGAGCCGGAGCGGTGGCCCTGGCGGTGGCCCTGAGCGGCAAAGCCGGTGGCGGAAAGATCGTCTGTCTCGTCTCCGGAGGCAACCTCGATATCGATAAACTGGTTACGATCCTGGACGGAGGCGTCCCATGGCAATAAATCAGGGCCGCGCCTCCGGCATACACAGGATCGCCGCCCGCCCGGATCGGCGTACCTGGTGAAGTAGCCTCTAAGAGTTGCCTGAGATTCCGATCGAATCCGGCTGCTCTTGCCGGATGCTTGCAATTGCAGGTAGAATACAGTCTGTTAGTACCTGCGCTTTGCTTTGTAAACCTTGGCCCTTCTGGGGGAGGCTGGAAAATAACAAGAATTATCTTGCGCAACCTGAAGCGCAAGCAATTTATTTTATAAGGAGATCCTATGCATACTATATTGAAAGGTGCGACCAGGGAAGTAACGGTGGGGATCGACCGGCCGTTCACCATCATCGGCGAGAAGATCAACCCGACCGGCAACAAGAAATTGGGCGCAGCCCTGAGCGAAGGCAATTTCGACTTTGTCCGCCAGTTGGCGGAACGCCAGGTGGCCTGGGGGGCGGATGTGCTGGACGTGAATGTCGGGGTGCCGGGCCTGGATGAGGTGGCGGCAGTAAGAAAGGTGGTCGAGCTGGTCGCTTCGGTCGTCTCCGTCCCGCTGTGTCTTGACTCGGGCAACCCGGAAGTGCTGGCTGCCGGTCTGGCCGCCGCCCCGGGCAAACCGCTGGTCAACTCGGTCAGCGGGGAAGAGAAGCGCTTGACAAGCGTCCTGCCGCTGGTTAAGGAACGCGGCGCATCCGTCATTGGCCTGACCATGGACGATAACGGCATTCCCAAAACAGCCGAGGAACGCGTTGCTGTGGCGGAGAAGATCATTGAGCGGGCCGCCAAGATGGGCATCCCGGTCGAGGACATCATTATCGACCCGCTGGTGCTGACGGTGGGATCGGATAGCCAGGCTGCCATGGTTACGCTTCAGACCATCGAACTGGTGCGCAAGGAGTTCGGCGTGAACATCAACCTGGGCGCCAGCAATGTCTCGTTTGGCCTGCCGGACCGGCTGTCGATCAACCAGGCTTTCCTGGCCCTGGCGATCCAGCTGGGCGCCACCTGCTCGATCACCGACCCGATGAAGCTCGGCGCCACGGTCAAGGCCGCTGACCTGCTCCTGGGACGCGATGAGAACTCGCTCCGCTACATCAAGTACTTCCGTGCCGCCGAGAAGTTACGCGAGCAGGAAGCCGTGAAGGCGGCATAAAATATATCCTGGCCGGGTAAGGTGGTGAATTGCATCAACCAGGCGAGGTGGATAAATAAATCTCAAGCGTTGCAAAGACAGACACCCATGTTTGTAGGGTGTCTGTCCTGTTCTTGAACGTTTCATAATATCGTATGGTTGCAGATCACCCAATGCGCATCGCCTTCGCAAACGTCCTCATAAAGCCAGGATCGCCGGCTAATTCCACATAATTTATTTTCTTTGCCAGTTCTTTTGCTTCTTCCCGCATTACGCCGGAAATCAATGCCAGCTTGGCTCCCATGCCGGCAGCATTTCCAACCTGGCGAATTTTATCCTTTGAAATATTTGGAAGCATACCAATCGCAATTGCGCTGTTAACATCCAGATAGGTCCCAAAAGCTCCCGCAATGATGATTTCATCAATATCATCCTTGGATAACTTATGCCTGGACAACAGGACTTCGATCCCTGTCCTGATTGCCCCTTTGGCAAGTTGAAGCTGTTCGATGTCCTTTTGTGTAAAGGTCACCTCGGTTTCATTTTCATCTTTTGAGACAATGATATATTCCCGCTCTTTTCCATCTCCCCTGGTAAGGGGATGATCGGCCATTTTCCCTTGCTGGTTGACTATCCCTTCCATGAAAAGTTGTGCCAGTACATCCAATATTCCGGAACCACATAAACCAACCGCAGGGGCATTCCCAACCGTCTGATATTTATTTTTTCCCTCTATGATTTTAAAGCGTTCAATTGCCCCATCTGCGGCGCGCATTCCAAATTTGATATATGCGCCCTCAAATGCCGGCCCTGAAGCGGTTGACAGGCTGGAAAAAGCTCCATGGTTTGCCAGGCAAATCTCGGTATTTGTACCGATGTCGATTGCCAGAACGACGCTGTTTTTTGTTGGCATACCGGTGGCCAACAACATGGCAACATGGTCAGCGCCAACATACCCGGCAATATTCGGGAGCAGGTGCACGAAAGCGCCTGGGGCAGCGATCAGTCCCAAATCGCGTGCCTTGACATCCAGTGCAGAGGCTACTTCAGGCACATAGGGAGCGCGTCCCAATTGCTTAACAGGCAGCCCCAAGAAGAGGTGGTGCATGGCGGTGTTCCCAACAACCACGATATTCATAATCTGGGATGTGTGCTGGTTGCAGTCTTTGCACATTTCAGCCATCGCTTTATTGAGCGCCTCGACGATGACGGCTTGAAAACGCCCTGTCATTTCGGGGGCTTTCTGAGTGGCAGCCATTCGAGTGATGATATCCTCCCCATAAGCAATTTGGGGATTCATCATTCCTTTGGAAGCCAGGGTTTGCCCCGATTCTAAATCCATCAAATACAAGGCTATCTTGGTAGTACCCAGATCAACCGCCACCCCCAGGGATTTGGTTTTCTCGGGCACCACGGCAATTACTTCACGGTTGTAAATGATGGCATTTACCCGCCAACGGTTGTCCCGCAGAACAGTCGAGAGTGTACCCAGCACAGCAAGATCGAAAGTTATATCAGCCAACCCGTATTCTTCGACCAATTTTCCGGAAAGCCGGCTGGCATCCGATCTCTGATCAGAAAGAGAAGGGGGCGACAATTCCAGGAAAAATGATCTGGCGACAGGGTCGGGCGCAACGGGTATCTCTTGCCCTTCCACCTGGGTGCGCTGCCGGGTGGCCATCGATTCGGCAGGGATCCGCACCTTGCAGTCGGATTCGGGGATCGTGTGACAGGCCAGGCGGTAGCCTTTGGCTAGTTTTTCATCAGTGATAAACTCTCGTTCCGAAATCTGTGATGGGGGATAATTTCTCCCCAAAAACCTGTACAAGACAGCCGCCACAGATCCCTTCCCCACCACAAATATTGACCAGGTCAACACCCAGAGAACGGGCGCATTCCAGCAGAGAATGCCCTTCCTGGCACTCCCCACGCCGTCCCACCGGTTCAAAATCAATGAAGGTTGTCAATTTACATCGCCCGGACCGTAAAACATTTCATATCCGACCACTGCCGCCCGGAGGCACAACAACGAAATCCCTTTCCCATGCTCCCTGAATAAATTTTTCCAAAAATTCACGTGAGCCTGGTATTTCTTCATAGGTTAGATCAAAATAATCTGCCACCATCTTTGCATACTTTCGATAAGCTTCAGAGTCTGTAATTGCCGGTAGTTGATCAAGGCCAGGCGGGTATAGTTGCAAATATAGCGCTTGGTGATCTTATAAGCCTTTTCATGGCCGATATTTCTCGCGCATTGCACAATATTCAGTGTAGGGGTCTTCACCGCACTCGATCCATCCCTTGGTCAGAAAGAAAGTTCCGGGAGCCAGGCTGAGCTGTCGCAGGTATTCCTGCCGCGACCCCAGAAACAGTGTAATACAGTCGTCCGCCTTTGGGATGACCAGTGTAAATCCACGCGATTTTATGCCCAGGATTGCGTTGGCGCACATCCCGTATCCAATCAGGATCGTCCCGTATTCCGGCCCGGTATTATCTATTGCCGCCTGCAATTGAACATGGAGTTTTTCAGGGATCATTATGCAGCCCATATTCAAGCATTTCCATCTCAAAACCATTGGGGAGGAGTGGTTTCAACTCCTCCCCAACGGTTTGGCAGGCAATGATTTTTGTGCGAAGTTCTGTCATTAACGCAATAGGATCCCTTTTCCTTGCAGGTTTTATTCAGGCGTTATCGTCCGGTAGTAGCGCATATAAGTCTCGGGTCTTCGGATCGCCCCCCAGGAATATGTTACCACAGTGCAGGGCAAATCGCAGTTGGGGATCGGTGGGATCGGTGATGGGCAGATTCATGCCCAGCGTGAACGCCGCACTCAGGAAATGGGCATTGAGGACTGGCCGGGCCGGCATGCCAAAGCTGACATTGCTGGCTCCGCCGGTGATATTGTTGTTGGGGAATTCCTCCCGCAGGCGGCGGGTCGTCTCCAGTGCCACCCGGGCGGCCTGGTCATCGGCTCCCACGGTCATCACCAGCGGGTCCAGGATCACGTCCTCTTCCGCCACTCCGGCCCTGACCGCCGCCTCCAACACCTGGTGGGCGATCTTCAGGCGCTCGTCTGCATTGTTGGGGATGCCTTCCTGTCCCATGCAGAGCACGATGACCGGCACACCGAAATCTGCCACGATGGGCAGGTTCTCTGCCAGGATCTTCTCTTCGCCGCCGATGGAATTCACCAGCGGGCGGCCCGGGCAGACCTTCCAGCGCCGCCTCGAGGGCGGCGGGATTGCGCGTGTCGATCGAAAGCGGCACGCTCCACTGCCTCTGCAATCCGCTTGACCGCCTCCGGCAGCACGACGCCTCGTCAATGCCCTTGGCGCCCACGTTGACATCCAGGATATCCGCCCCGGCTTCCACCTGCTTGACGGCCTCGCGCGTGACGTATTCCCAGTCGCCATCCAGCAATGCCTGGCGGAGCTTCTTACGCCCGCTGGGGTTGATGCGTTCCCCGATGATGCGCGCCGGGTCGCCCGGACTGATGGAGATCGGGCTGCCGCGCCCCTGGAAGACCGTACTCATGCAAATACCTTCTTGTTCTCAGGCTTCCATTCGCGTGCTTTGAAGATGATATCCGCTTCCGGCTGGCCTTTCAGCCATTCGTCGAAGGGCTGGAAGGCCGGTGGCTCGATCTTGATAGATGGACAGGTCCGCCGCAATGGGATATTTGCCGAGCGTGTGGACGGCTTTCACCGCTGTGTGGATGTTCACGGGCGGCGTGTCGGCCGGCACATTGCCGATGAAGACCAGCATCCGCCCGTCGCGGCCCAGGATGTCGATCCATTCGGCGATCTTGGCGACGATCTGGTCAGGCGTGCTGTCGCGCATGAAGCGCCCATTCAGCGAGGCCATGATGGGAATTTGATGCCCGCCTTTGCCCTTTTGGAGGGCAAATTCCCGCAGCCAGGCCATGTTCCAATCCTGGGTGCGGCCCATGCCCGAGAAGGCAACATTCAGCGGCATGGTCTTGGTCGCAGCCTCCCAGCACTTGAACATCATGTCCTTGTCGAACTTGGCGGGATCCTCCTCGCAGTAATCCCCGGCAGCCGTACCCGCTGCAACGGTCATGCCTCAATTCCTTCTTGCACTGCTGGCGAAGTTTTAGGGCATAAGGTACCACCCACTCTTCTATCAGTTCGGGCGTCAGGTCCGGGAAGCACGCCCAGGCATCGGCGCCGTTGGCGTTCTTGACCCCGGCCTTGGCAAAGGCCTGCATATAGGGGTAGAGCACCCGGTCGTTCGCCCAATCGAACAGCGCCGTGGCAAAGCCTTTGTCGCGCTTCAAGGCCCGCACCGCCTTGGGATAGCCCATCGCCTGGCAGATCAGGCTCCAGTGCGAGCAGAAGAACCCGCCTGCAAACGGTCCGGGCGCTTTTTCCAGGAAGAGCTGGCCAACCTCGACCGCCATCGGGATGCGGCCCTTGGAGGGATCGAACGGCCCGATCTTGTCCAGGTCGGACGGCTCCTTGATCAGCGGGTGGCTCACATCCACCGTCGGCATGGCATTGTCGCTGTAGATCATCTTTGCACCCAGCGCTTCGACTTCGAAGTTGTAGGCGTCCGCCACAATCGTGTCTGAATCGAAGCTGTACCAGCGGTCGACCGCCAGGTGGGTGTCGACCAGCAGTTCTGCGTTCCAGTAATACAGGCGAGCCGGGACCTTGGCGACCGTCATGGCGTGGTCATGGATCTGCGGCCCAAAGAATGGGATCACGTCGGCGTGATCACCCGTCATCGCGGCGATGATCCGCGCCAGTCCGCTCGGGTGGCCAAAGCGCAAGCCCTTGCCGTATAACATGCCGTGCATCATTTCAAGAGTTGGGTTAGCCATTTTAGCCTCCTACCAGTTCAAGCGCTTTTTGCATCGCCACCATGGCATCCTTCCCCCAGGCATCCGCGCCCACTTCATCGGCGAACTCCTGGCTGGTGGGCACCCCGCCGACCATCACCTTCAATCCATCCCGCAAGCCCTGCTTCTTCAGCTCGGCGATGACATCCTTCATCTCCAGCATGGTGGTGCTCATGTAGGCCCCCAGGCCCAGGATGGCGGGCTTGTATTGCTTCACCGCTTCGATGAATTTCTCCTTGGGCACGTCGATGCCCAGGTCGATGACCTCGAAGCCGGCCGAGGTGCAGCATGGCGATCACCAGGCTCTTGCCCAGGTCGTGCATGTCGCCCTGGACCACGCCGATCACGAACTTGTGACTGCGGCTTGCCGCCGCGGCTGGCCTTGAGCCTGGGTTCCAGGGGTACCATGGCAGCCTTGAAGGCATCTGCCGAGAGGATCACGTCCGGCAGGAAGTACTTGTTGGCTTCCCACAGTTCGCCGGTCTTGTTGATGCCCGGCCACCACGCCCTGGTTCAGGATATCCAGCGGCGGCAGGCCCTCCGCCAGGGCTGCCTTCCACCAGCTTGGTGGCCTGCGCATCTTCCCCTCCACGATGGCTTTCAAAATTTCCGCATATTTTTCTGACATAGATTGCTCCTTTTTGAAAGATTTGCTCTCTTAAGATCATTGCAGAAAATTGGCCGGGAGTGTGTCGTCTGGACGACATTTTTCGTGTCTAATTTGACGCGGCCGCCAGCAGAGGTCGCTGTTTTCCCCCTTGTGCACAGCCGCCAGGCCATCTCCACCGCCCCCTGGGCCGTGGCATGGTAACCATCTGCACCTATGCGCGCAGCATATTGCTCGCTCACTGCGGTCCCGCCTACCATGAGCTTTATCTTGGTCCTGATCCCCTTTTCGGTGAGCAACTTGATCACCGGGTCGATCTCGAGTGAAGTTACGGTTGTTGAGGCTGAGAGGGCCAGGATATCCGGGTTGAACCGGGTGGCGGCTTCCACAAATTGGTTGGGGGTAATGTTCACCCCTAGGTCGATCACCCGGAAGTTTCTGGCTCGCAAAAGCATGGCCACGATCGTCTTGCCAATATCGTGAATATCCCCGAAGACGGTACCGATGACCACCGTGCCAACGATTATCTCCTGTTTGCACCCAAGCTCGATATTCGCTTCAATGATGGGCAAAGCCTGTTTCATAGCCGTGGCAGCCAACACAACATCGGGGAGGTCAATCTCGCCACGTGAATAGGAACGGTCCACTTCTTTCATTCCTGCGGTTAAGGCTTCCAGGGCTTTAATAGCATCGATACCCTGGGTGATGGCCTGGTTTGCCAATCTTTCTGCATTCTGATCATTCCCCTCTATAACAGCATGAGTCAACTCATCCAATATTTCCAAATGTTCAGGAGGAATGATCACCAGGTGACGTCCATCTTTCCATAAAAAACCTTTGGCTCTTAATTCGCTCAAACAAGCCGCGATGGTAGTGCGGTTTGCAGATACCATCGCCCCGATTTCATCTTGTGTAATATTCAAGTCGATGATTACCCCCTTCTCTGTCCGGATACCGTATTCCCGGGCAAGGTTGATCAGGCTGTGTTTTAAACGCTGCTGCACGTCCAAGAAACTAAGGTCACGGGCATTGCCGGCAACATCGCTGGCTTCACGTGCCATTTCTTTCATTACTGCTGATGAGAAGTCTTGATTGGTAAGTAGTGTATGATCGAACTCAGCCAGGGGAACGAGCAGCAGTTCTGTGACTTCCGACACTTCAGCCACTGATTCATATGTCCCACCAAGTAAGTAAGATCTTGCACCGATCAATCGTCCCGGACCAAGAAAGCCAAACGAGTAAATCTTTCCTTCCGGGGAAATGGAAGAGATTTTTACTGCTCCCTTCAAAACAATATAAATCTGCTCCACCGGGTCGCCCTGCCAGGAAAGAATGGCTCCGCGTGGATACTGCTTTTTACGACCGGGCCATAAACTTGATGCCAAACTACAAATTATTGGGCTCGCATCAGACATCTTGAAACTGCCTGCTTGAAGTGAAAATGCGACTATCCAGGATTATATCTGCAAATGCGGGCATTGTTGTGGGAATTTTTTCCCACTTGGAGACATCCATTGGGCGCGAAACGGGCCCCGTGACAGTATCAAAAGTGCTACAATGAATTCGGAATGGATAAACACCTTTGTGGAACTTTTAATTCTGTCCGGCATCCGAAAGGCAGTTGCTTGAGGCGACCAATGAAAAACGGGCAGAAGAGGAAATCCACCGATGATCGCCCATTGGTTGCAAAACATTCCGATTGGCACACAAGAATTGAGGTAGGCAAATGAACACTGTATTATCCCCATACGTGCTCATTATGATAGCTGCTGCAATGCTCTGCACGTTCATTGCCGTGACTGTTTGGCCTCACCGCGGGAATAACTCCGAGACAACCCCGCTCATCCTGCTATTATTGGGAATCACCGAATGGGTGGTGGCAGACTCTCATAGGCCTGCTGGACCAGAATCTTTCTCATAAAATCCTTTGGGCAAAGTTCGAATATATTGGCGTTGTCAGCGTGCCTGTGGCATTGTTGGTATATGTGCTTTCCTATTTCGGCCAACGATTGGATGCTAAACGGCTGGCATGGCTGGCAATAATACCGCTGGTAACCCTGGTACTTGCCTGGACGAATGGAAATCATGGTCTGATATGGGCTGCGTATACCCCTTACATTGAAAATGGGTTGGTGCTTTCTGAAAAGACCTACGGCCCCGGGTTTTGGGTTTACTGGATATATAGCTATCTGGTTCTGCTGGCTGTCACGATACTGACCATCCGCATCATGCTGGTATCGACCAGGGTGTTTCGCTGGCAGAGCATTCTGGTTGTGATGGGGATACTGATGCCCTGGGCCGGGAATCTCCTTTATGTGCTGCATATCAGTCCATTTAAAGATTTGGACCTTACCCCGCTTGCATTCAGCATGACCGGCATCCTGCTTGCAATAGGCATGTTCCGCTGGCAGTTGTTCGATATCAAGCCGATCGCTCAGGCGGCCATGATCGCAGGTATGGCGGATGGGTTGGTGATCCTTGATAACCGGGATCGCGTCGTGGATGTGAACCCGGCTGCGCAGGCCATTCTTGGTCTCGACCTGCGGGATATGGTCGGAAAGCAAAAGGAACAGGTTATCGTCGACTGGCTGCCGCTTGGCGACCGATCTGATCAGGCGTCAGGAAAAACGATTGAAATAAAGCTTCCAGGCGGCCAGGAAAAACGTGATTATGAACTCACTGATTCACCTTTTTACGAAAGACGTGGTTCGCTGGGTGGAAGGATAATCTTCCTTCGTGATGTGACTGACCGGAACCGGCTGGAACAAAGTTTACGGGAGGCAGAGCGAAGGCGCGCAGAATTATTGCTGCAGCAAGTTGAAAATGAATACGAGACCCTTTTCCAAAATATGTCGGTGGGGGTGATCTATCAAAGTTCCGACGGAAAAGTAATCGATATAAATCCAGCAGCAGAGCGAATTCTGGGTATGGGAAAGGCGCAAATCCCTGACCTTGTTGCCATCCATGCCAATTTGAAGACCATCCATGCGGACGGCTCGGATTTTCCGGCAGAAGAACATCCCGGCATGCTTTCATTGAAAACCGGCAAGCCGTTGCAAAACCAGGTGATGGGCGTCTATATTCCAAATGAGAAAAACTATCACTGGATGAATATTAGTGCCGTTCCCCAGTTCAAGTTAGGAGAGAGCAAACCCTATCAGGTTTTTGTCACTTTTGAGGATATTACCGAGCGCAAACGCGCACAAGAAGCGCTTGCAGATAGTGAAAAGAGTTACCGCAGTCTTTTTGAGAATGCCTCAATGGGCATTTTTCATTCCTTGCCGGAAGGCAGATTCCTGCGGGTGAATCCCGCCCTGGCAACTATGCTGGGCTATGCAAGTCCGGAAGAATTGGTTACCCAGATAACGGACATCGGTGCCCAAATCTATGTGGACTGGAAAAAACGCCGCGAAATTACCAAAGTCGTACAAGAAGAGAGTTGGATTTACGTCGAAAGTTCTTTCCGGCGCAAGGATGGCAACATCCTCATGGCCAATCTTTCAGCGTGCCGGGTTTTGAACCCGGATGGCACGCTCGCCTATCTGGAAGGGTTTGTGGAAGATATTACCGCACGCAGGCAGACTGAGCTCGAGCGGACCCGCCAGGCAGAAGAGTTGGCCCGCCTGTATCGCGCCTCCGGGTCCTTGCTCAGCGAATCGCCCTTTGACCTGCACGCCCTTGCGCAAACTATTCTTAACACCGTTTTGAAAGAGTTTGGGCAGGCCAACTGCAGCATTCTTCTAGCCGACGAGGGTTCGAAGAAAATCATCCGGATGGCTGCTGGTGGTGCATATGCCAGCCAGGTGAGCAGGCTGGAACTTACTCTGGATGGCCCCGGGCTGATTCCCCTGGCCATCCGCACTGGCCATTGCGTCAATACTCCGGACATCCGGGCAAACCCTGCCTACATTCCTGGCTGGGAGATGGCCAGGTCAGAGTTGACCATCCCGCTCAAGATCAGCGATCGTGTGATCGGGGCGATTGATGTACAGAGCGCTGAGCCAGCCGCTTTTTCTCCCGACGATGAACGCCTGATGACGATCTTCTCTGAACGGGCTGCCCTGGCTCTCGAGCATGCCCGCCTGTATTCACAAACGGAACGCCGGTTGGAGAATCTGGCTGCCCTGAGAACAGTTGACACGGCAATTGCCAGCAGTTTCGAAATCAACTTCACAATGGGAATCTTGCTGAAACAGGTAACGAAACAACTGGAAATTCCGGCCGCGGATGTCTTGATCTTCAACCCCGCCACCCAGACCTTTCGATCGTCTGCTGTGCAAGGTTATCAGGCAAGCAGGCTGTGGCAATCCAACCTCTCGCTCGGCGAGAGCTATGCCGGACAGGTCGTTCGTGAAAAGCAGGCAGTCACAGTCGATGATCTGACCAAAAACATTGAGAAAGAGCCAAGAATTGCAGAATTGGTCCGGGAAGGATTGGTTGCTTACATGGGGATGCCTTTGATCGCCAAGGGGCTGGTCAAAGGTGTGCTGGAGATCTACCAACGTAAGCCGATCACCCTGGATCGGGAGCAGCGCAGTTTCCTGGATATGCTGGTCGGACAGGCAGCCATTGCCATCGACAGCGCCCAGCTCTTTGAAAACTTGCAAAGTTCCAATATTGAGTTGATGATGGCCTATAATGCCACCATTGAAGGTTGGGCGCAAGCCTTGGATCTGCGTGACAGGGAGACCGAAGGTCATTCCCGGCGGGTGACTGAGCTGACAGTGAAGTTAGCGGCAAGTTTTGGGGCTACTCCGGAGGAACTGATCCATATCCGCCAGGGAGCATTACTGCATGATATCGGCAAGCTGGGTGTTCCTGATGAGATCCTGCGGAAACCCGGGCCGCTCACGGAAGAAGAATGGGTGAGCATGCACAAACACCCGCAATTTGCATATGACTTGCTTGCCCCAATTACTTACCTTCATCCAGCGCTTGACATCCCCTATTGTCATCATGAGAAATGGGACGGCACTGGTTATCCGCGCGGCCTCAAGGAGAACCAAATACCCTTATCGGCGCGCATTTTCGCCGTGGTGGATGTTTGGGATGCACTCACTTCGAACAGGCCTTATCGCGAAGCCTGGCCAAAGGAAAAAGCGCTGGAGTATATCCAGGAACAGGCCGGCAAACACTTTGATCCTAGGGTGGTTGACGTTTTTATCAGGGAGATTGCGCATCAAAGATAGGACCTCATAAGATCGCAGGAAATTTATCTTGGAACAACACTGGGGCGCGAAAAGAGACCCGTAAAGGCCTCTGTGGTGGGCGCGAAGAGGCTCGAATAGCATCCCCGTAGGGGGCTCCCGACCTTGTTATCCCCTTTTGGGGACATCAATGAGAAAAAAGAGACCTCTTAAAGGTCTCTGTGGTGGGCGCGAAGAGGCTCGAACTCCCGACCTCATCAATGTGAGTGATGCGCTCTAACCGGCTGAGCTACGCGCCCGAAGTGTCGGGATTATAGCCGAGGCTTGACCCTTTGACAAGGACTGATTTCGAGTAGGTTAATGCAAATTGCATTTTTCCTTGACAAAAAAAGAACAATAGTTCTAACATTATTGGGTGAATACTTTCCGTCTTTCCTTCCCGTTAGTATTGCACTATCCACAGTGCTTTCTTGGACCTTTGCCTCTTCTGCATCTTCTGCAAGAATGGCATTCGTTTTTTTCGTTTTTAAAGAATAGTGCACTTAATTCCTGTTTATCCTGTACACAGCCTGCACCTCACTTATCTTCTTCATAATACAAAAGATAACCAATGGATTAATATTTGCCACTTTTAGCCCTTGGGAGCATCTGATACAATGGACGTTGTAATTCAAAGATAAGGTGGTATATCTCTGTTATGAACGAAATTTCTGTTTCTCCCAATACTAAATCCAGGCATGTCAAAATGCTCATTCTTGGTTCCGGGCCGGCAGGATTGGCCGCTGCGCTCTACGCGGCACGCGCCGAACTCGCCCCGCTGGTTCTTACCGGTACCGACCTGGGTGGCCAGGCCGCCCTGACGTTCAGCATCGAAAACTATCCGGGTTTCCCGGAAGGCGTGGGCGGCGCGGAACTGGGCGACCTGTTCCAGAAGCAGGCCGAACGCTTCGGAGCGCAGGTTGAATTTGCTTCGGCCTACGCCGTGGATCTTTCCAGGCGCCCCTTCAAAGTGAGCACCGATAACGGTGATATCCTGGCTGATACGTTGGTCATTGCGACCGGCGCAAGTCCCATTCACCTGGATATTCCGGGTGAAGTTGAATTGACGGGCCGGGGCACTTCGTACTGTGCCACTTGCGATGGCTGGTTCTTTAAAGATAAAAAGGTCGTCGTGGTGGGCGGTGGTGACTCGGCGCTGGAGGAAGGGCTTTTCCTGACGCGCTACGCTAGTGCGGTGACGGTCTTCCACCGGCGGGACAGCCTGCGGGCCGGTGCCGTTTTGCAGAAACGCGTCCTTGAACACCCAAAATTGAAGTTTGTCTGGAACACTGTCTTGACCGAAGTGGCCGGCGCAGAGAAAGTCGAAGCGGTCAGGACGAAAAACGTCCGGACCGGGGAAGAGAGCCTTTTCCCGACCGACGGCGTGTTCATTTTTGTCGGCCACACGCCCAATACCCAGATATTTGCGGGACAGCTTGAGATGGAGAATGGATATATTAAGGTGGATGACCATATGAGAACCAGTGTAGCGGGTGTCTTTGCGGCCGGCGAGGCAGCCGACTCGCACTTCCGCCAGGTCGTCACATCCGCAGGGATGGGCGCGGCGGCCGCAATCGAAGCAACGCACTTCCTCGAGCGGGAAACCGATTAGCGCTCCACAAGATGGCTGGGACACGCAGTTGCGTGCCCCAGCTTGTTGTATTTATATAAAATCACTCCTGTCAAATCTACCTTATAGACCAGGAATGTAGTATAAAGCCGTATAAAAAATTAAAAGGAGATTATATGACATCAAAGATTTCTATTGTTGGCGCTGGAATGACTGGTTCCACGACCGCTCATTGGCTGGCCGAACGCGAAATCGCCGATCTGGTGCTGGTGGATATCGTCGATGGTATGCCGCAGGGCAAAGCCCTTGACCTGCAGGAGGCCCTTCCGGTGGTTGGAAAAGATGTATCCGTGGTCGGCAGCAATGATTTTGCCGTCACGAAAGGCTCCGATATCGTTGTTATTACGGCCGGCGTTCCGCGCAAACCGGGCATGAGCCGCGAGGACCTGCTTACCATTAATGCCAAAATCGTCAGCGATGCTACGTTGAGCGCGCTCAAGTATTCACCGGATGCCCTCTTCATCGTTTTGACCAATCCGCTGGATACTATGGCGTACCTGGCGATGAAGATCGGCAAGTTGCCGCGCGAGCGCATTGTGGGGCAGGCAGGTATCCTGGATTCGGCGCGTATGCGGGCGTTCGTGGCGTTGGAGACGGGCGTCAGCGTGGAGAATATCGACTGTTATGTGATGGGCGGGCACGGTGACGAAATGGTGCCCCTGACCCGTCATTCAAATGTGGCCGGTGTCCCCTTGCGCGAATATCTGCCCGCGGCTAAACTGGAAGCAATCGTTACGCGTACCCGCAAAGGCGGCGGGGAAATCGTTAATTTGCTTAAGACCGGCTCGGCCTATTATGCCCCGGCAGTGGCCGTGGCGCAGATGGCGGAAGCGATCTTGAAGGATAAGCACCTGATCGTCCCGGCTTCGGCAGCCATGCAAGGTGAATATGGCCTGAAGGATATGTTCTTTGGCGTGCCGGTGCAATTGGGACGCAGCGGCGTGGAAAAGATTATCGAATACAGGCTGGATGCCGATGAAAAGGCTGCGCTGGAGAAGTCTGCCGCAGCAGTCAAGGAAAGCATCAACGTGATGCTGGGCCTGGTAAAGATCTGATCTGGAAGGGTCGCATAGCCTTGCGGCCCCTGAATAAATCCCTTTGGAGGTCTTGTATGATTCTGCATGAAAAGATGGCTGCACAACTCCCCACATGGCGCGAACGTGTCAAGACTCTTGTGAAGGAGCATGGCGAGACGGTCGTTGACCAGGTGACCATCAGCCAGGTCTACGGCGGGATGCGTGACATCAAGTCCATGGTGACGGATGTCTCCTTCGTGGACCCGGCTACCGGGATTAAGTTCCGCGGCATGGCCATCCCCGAAGTGCTTGCCAAGCTTCCCAAGCCGCGCGGGGCCAAGATGCCCTACGTGGGCGGCCTGTATTACCTGTTGATAACGGGTGAGGTCCCAACGCGTGCCCAGGCCGAAGAAGTGGAAAAGGAATGGGCTGCCCGGGCGGCTGTGCCGGATTACGTTTTCAAGATGATCCGCTCGATGCCCAAGGAAACCCATCCGATGGTGCTGTTCTCGCAGGCAGTCCTGGCGCTGGAGAGTGGTTCGAAGTTTGCCAAAGGCTTACCATGCCGGCGTCAAGAAGGATGCCTACTGGGAATCAACCCTGGAAGACTCGCTCGATCTGACGGCCAAACTGCCGGTCATCGCGGCCTTTATCTACCGCCTCAAATATTTCAACGAGACCAAAAAGCCTAAATATAATGCCCGCCAGGATTATGGGACAAATTTCTGCCCGCATGATGGGCGTTGCTGATCGCAAGGGCTATGCCGAACTGGCCCGCCTGTACTTTATCCTGCACTCCGACCATGAATCCGGGAATGTTTCGGCGCATGCCACGCACCTGGTGGGTTCGTCGCTTTCGGACGCCTATTACGCCTTTTCGGCCGGTTTGAATGGCCTGGCCGGACCCCTGCATGGCCTCGCCAACCAGGAATGCCTGGGCTGGTTGATCGATGTGCGCGATAAGTTCGGCGGTGTGCCGAGCCGGGACGAGCTGTATAAGTTCGCCTGGGATACGTTGAACAGCGGCAAGGTCATTCCTGGCTATGGACATGCCGTGCTTGCGCGTAACCGACCCGCGCTACATTGCCCAGTTGGAATTTGCCAAAGCGCGCTTCCCGGACGATACGCTCATCCGCCTGGCTGAACTGGTCTACGATGTGGTGCCGGCGGTGCTCAAGGAACAGGGCAAGGCCAAGAACCCGGCCCCCAACGTGGATGCCATTTCCGGCACACTGCAATATTATTACGGCGTGCGTGAATTTGATTTTTACACCGTGCTGTTCGGGGTCGGGCGCGCCCTGGGCGTGACCGCCAACCTGGTCTGGGCACGTGCCTTGGGCCAGCCGATCGAAAGGCCCAAATCCCTCTCGACTGCCATGTTGGAAGAGGCTGCAAAGGCCAAGTAGCAGCCAATCCTTCTTATCTGCGCCGGCCGCGGCGGTTGCGGTTGTGACCCGCACCCGGCTGGAATTTCTTCTCGTGAACAGGTGTACCGGAAGGTTGGACGATGGGGGCGTGCAGTGTCTGCTGGTAATAATCATCCAGCAGCATGGTGATGATTGGTAGTTCTTCCTCGTTCCCGGCCAGGCTGCGGGCGAGCGGTGCAAAACGGAGCGAGCGTTCGGTCTGGAGTTTGTCGCGCAGGCGCAAGCGGGCTTCGAGCAGGGCGGTCGTCCGTTCTGCCACCACTGCTTCCACATCCGCGTCGGAGGGGATGGTACGTTCTTCGAACTGGATGCTGAATTCCCGGGCTATCTTATCCAGGACGATCTTTTCGACCCGGTTTACCAGTGAGATTGCCACGCCGCTGGCCCCGGCCCGCCCGGTCCGACCGGCGCGGTGGATGTAGGCTTCGGTCTCTTCGGGCGGTTCATACTGGATGACGTGGCACAGGCTGGGAATGTCCAGCCCGCGTGCGGCCACATCGGTGGCAACCAGGAAGCGCAGGGTGCCAGCCCGGACACGGTCCAGCACCCGGTCACGATCCGCCTGGGACAGGTCTGCGCTGAGTTCGTCGGCATCATAGCCGAACCGCTGCAAGACCACGGAAACATAATGGACCCGGGCTTTGGTGTTGCAAAAAATGATCGCCGAAGCCGGGTTCTCGATTTCGATCAAGCGTACCAGGCTGCGGTCCTTATCCATCCCCTGGACGAGATAAAAGATATGTTCCGTATCGGTGACGTGGATGTGGTCCGTGCTCAGGCTGAGGAATTCTCCATCACGGATGAATTCCTGCGCAGTTCGCATAACCGAATCCGGGAAATGTGGCCGAAAACATGCAGGTATGGACGGGACGCTTGGGCAGGTAGCGCTGGGCCTCGCGCATGTCGGGGTAAAAACCCATCGAGAGCATCCGGTCGGCCTCATCGTAGACCAGCATTTTGAGGTGTTCGAGCGAGAAGGTGCGTTTGAGCAGGTGATCGAGCACACGCCCGGGTGTACCAACGACGATGTGTGCGCCGGCTTTCAGGGCGGAAGTCTGCGCGCCGTAGCCCACCCCGCCGTAAACGGCCACCGTGCGCAGGCCGGTTTCGCCGCAGATCTTTTCGGCTTCCTGCCAGACCTGGCGGGCCAGCTCGCGCGTGGGAACGAGGATCAAGGCCTGGCAAGCCGGCCTGGCCGGGTCCAGGTGTGCCAGCATGGGCAGGAGAAAGACCCCGGTCTTGCCGCTGCCGGTGCGGGCCTGGATCATCATGTTGCGCCCGGCGAGCAGGTAGGGGATGGCGCGCGCCTGCACGGCTACAAGCGAAGTCCAGCCGGCGCGCGCAGCGGCTTCCTGTAAATTGGCAGGCAATTGATCCAGGGTGACGTCGGCCAGCGGATTGTGCGGCCCGTCAGTGGATGGAGAGAGAGAGGTATTCAAGGATGTCTCGATTCGAATAGTAGGTCCGATAAATCCAGTATATCATTTGTCGAAGGCCTTTATACCGGCAATAGCAGGGTAGTTGTATCTAATTTGAGGTTATCTCCCAGGATGTAGCCAGCGAAAGCAAAAGCCCCTTAAACGGGGTTTGCGCGAGCGTCTCCCCGAAACAACGATCAATTCGGAGGAGAAAGCCCCTCGACTATGCCGTTCAGGGTGAAAATACATTTTTGTGCAGTTTTTAGATTGCCCTGTAATACTGAAGGATCAGTATCGCGCCACAGTAAAATCGTGATATAACATCACTGCTTCTATAAAGGCCCAGGTACGAGTAAAAATGGAACCAGATAATCAAAAATATTTCTCTGCGCTACAGGATTTCAGCAACGCTCGCCGGAAAGCTTCCATCGAGGAAATCCTGGCACGATTGATTGGCAAGTCAAGCGAATTGCTTTCTTATGAAGAAGTGGCGGAGAAACTCAAGCTGAATGTGCGGACCGAACGCGGCGTATTCGATATCCCTCTCAAAGCCATTGTCGGCAGCGTGGGACGCTATAACGAATTCACGCGTGGCTTTTTACCCCGGATGAATGGGGATCAGGTACGCTGGGCACGTCTAAAGGCTGTAGTGGATGATCCCGGCAGCACCGGCCTGCCGCCAATTGATGTCTACAAGGTCGGTGAAGTGTATTTTGTATTGGATGGCAACCACCGTGTCTCGATCGCGCGAGACGAAGGGTTTGAGTTTATTGAAGCCCACGTCATCGAGGTGAAAACCGATATTCCCCTGACGGCTGATACCCAACCGGATGACCTGATCATCAAGTCGGAATATGCTGATTTCCTTGCACAAACCGACTTTGCCAGTCTTCGTCCGGGTGTGGATTTGAGCGTGACCGTCCCCGGGCAATATGAGAAATTACTGGAACATATCCAGGTCCATCGTTATTTTATGGGGATCGACTTCCAGCGCGATATCCCTTACCCTGAAGCGGTCGGGCATTGGTATGATGCAGTCTATACCTCGATTACCGAACCAGTCCGTGAGCGTGGCTTATTGCGCTGGTTTCCCGGCCGGACCGAAACGGATATGTACCTGTGGGTATCGGAATACCGCGCCAGCCTGGAAAGTGAACTTGGCTGGTCGATCCGGCCGAGGAAGCTGCCGCAGAGAAACTGGCAAGCCAGGAAAATCCCGGCAGGATATCAATGATACCGGAAGCTGGCGCACGGCGAAAATGATCGACCGCTATACCGACCGGCTTTTTGGGGATATCCTTGTGCCCATCACCGGGATGGAAGAGAACTGGCTGGCGCTCGAACAGGCCATCCTGGTCGCAAAAGAAGGAGGAGTCTGTTCTGCGAGGCCTGCACGTTATCCCTCCCAGGGAAAAAGTAGATGAAAGCCAGATACAGGCAATTCAGACGCGCTTTCATCAGCGCTGCCAGGAAGCAAATGTACCCGGCAGTCTCGTGGCAGAGAAAGGAAGTGTAGCCCGGCAGGTTTGTGAACGCGCCTTGCTGACCGACTTGATCGTGTTGAATACTGCGCACCCGCCGTCGCCAGGCCTTCCCAGCCTGTATTCCGGCCTGCGTGCGATCATCCGGCGCTCAGCGCGCCCCATCCTGACCGTGCCGGGGAAAACCAGCCCGATGGATAAAGCGCTGCTGGCATTTGATGGTAGCAGCAAATCCAGGGAAGCGCTCTTCGTGGCAACCTACCTGGCCGAGAAATGGCATACGAAGCTAATGGTTTTGACCATTAGCGATAATGATTCCCATTCTGTGCAGGAGTTATGCCCGGTCCTACCTTGAATTGCATGAAATTCAAGCTGATTATTTGTAAGAAGCGGCTCGTTCGATATTTTCCTGAAAACCATTCAGGAACACCAAATCAACCTGGTCGTGATGGGCAGTTATAGCGGTACTGCCTTGAAAGAAGTTGTGGTGGGCAGTACAGTAAATTTTCTTCTTCGTAAAGCCAATTGTTCCCTGTTGATCTGCCGTTAAAGCATAAAGAAAGAGCCACAAATTATATGACTCATACCAAGCGCTGGCAAATTGCCCCCATACTCACCCAACAAGCCAATGAAAGCCTGGCGACATTTCCTGCCATCCTTCGACAGGTGCTCTTCAACCGTGGTTATGCCACAGATGCGGATGCACGCGCCTTTCTTAACGCCGAGACGGATTTCGACACCGATCCTTTCCAAATGACCGGCATGGAAGCGGCTGGTCAAGCGTATCCACTCTGCCATCGACCAGGAGGAGCCAATGGCCGTCTATGGCGATTATGACGTGGATGGCGTCACGGCCACGGCTTTACTCGTACAGACTCTCCAGAGGCTGGGTGGGAATGTCCGGCCTTACATTCCCAACCGCTTTGATGAAGGATACGGCCTCAATCCTGATGCGTTGGATACACTGAAAGCCGAGGGTGTCGGATTGGTAATTACCGTCGATTGCGGCATCCGTTCCCCGGATGAGGTTTCCCATGCCCAGTCGATCGGCCTTGACATGATCATCTCTGACCATCATCAACCTGCCGATGGCGACCTACCGGATGCCCTGGCCGTCATTAATCCCAAGCAAGCTGGCGACCGGTATCCCGATAAAGACCTGGCCGGGGTAGGGGTGGCCTATAAGATCGCGCAGGCGTTACTCAGTCGCAATGGAAGATCCACGCCAGGTTTTCAACTGGATGATTTGCTCGACCTGGTTGCACTTGGTACCGTTGCTGACCTGGCTCCGCTTGTGGGCGAAAATCGTGTACTGGTGCGCAAGGGCCTGCAGAAAATCCGCGAGACAAAACGCCAGGGGCTTTTTTCCCTGGCGGCGGTATCCGACCTGCCTTTGCCGCGTACCACGGCGACCAGCATCGGATTTGTGCTTGGACCACGTTTGAACGCGGCCGGGCGATTGGAATCTGCGCTGGCTGCCTACGAACTTCTCACCACCACTGACATTAAACGCGCAGGAGAACTGGCCCAGCAATTGAATATTCAGAACCGCCAACGGCAGGAACTCACCCGAAAAATCCAGGAGGAAGCCGAGGCAATTGCCCTGGCCGAAGAACCGGGATCCAATCTGTTATTTGCCGTCCACCCCGGTTTCAATTCAGGTGTGGTCGGATTGGCGGCGGCGCGGCTGGTGGAGAATTATTACCGCCCGGCGGTAGTTGGACAGGTGCTCGAAGATAGCACGCGCTGTTCTTGCCGTTCCATCCCGGAATTCCATATCACCCAGGCGCTCGACCAATGCAAGGACCTGCTCATTCGTCACGGGGGACATGCCGCGGCGGCCGGATTTTCCGTAAGTAATGGAAACCTGGAGGCACTCAAGAAAAGACTGAAGTCCATTGCTGCAGAGCAATTGGGAAGTAGGAACTTGCGGCAAACGTTGAATGCAGACGCCGAAGTATCTTTATCGGACTTGCGCCCTGAGCTTGCTCAAATATCTGGATGCCCTCCAGCCAACCGGTTATGGCAACCCCGAAGCGGTTTTCGTCACCCGGAATGTGCGTATCACGCATTCCCGCGCCGTAGGTTCAGAAGGCAAACATCTAAAACTGGTAGTCACGGATGGGCATGTCACATTCGACGCAATCGGATTCCGGCTCGGCCATCTCCAACCCGAACTGCCTCTCAATGTAGACCTGATTTACACGTTCGAGTCCAACGAATACAATGGACGGACATCACTCCAACTCAACCTTAAAGATGTGAAAGCTGCCGGGGTACCTGATTAAGCGATATTTTGCCTGGCCTTGGAGGCATAGAGTTGTGTTATGATTCTTTGGTGAAAAATCTAACAAAGGAGAATTATGCTGAATACCTTAATTGACGCGATGGAAAGTGCCATTCGGGAAGTCAAGCAATGGCCTGAAAAGACCGTTCAGGTCTTTCACCACAATGATTCCGATGGGCTTACTTCGGGCGCCATACTCACCCGTGCATTTGAAAGGCAGGGATTTAAAGTCCAGCGCTTCTGTTTGGAAAAGCCATATCCTGCAGTGCTGAAAAAGGTTTACGAACAGGAGGGAAGAATTCTCATCTTTGCCGATTTTGCAGGCAGGATCGCACCGCTGCTTTCCGAATTGAACAAGGGAAGAAATCTGACGCTGATCCTGGATCACCATGTTGCTGAAGCCTCGACCGATCCGAGAGTTCACAATCTTGACCCTGATTTGTTTGGATTGAAAGGGGATCGGGATATTTCCGGTTCGACAACATGTTATCTTTTTGCGCGGACTCTGGATCCAGTCAATCGTGACATGGCTCATATCGCAGCCGTGGGAGCGGTGGGAGACGGTTTTTTTGTGGATGGCCAGCTGGTGAGCCAGAACCGCGAAGTTGCACTGGAAGCCGTTCAACAGGGCCTGATTCGAGATCAGGAAACATGAAACCGGGGAGCAGTACCTGTTGACAAGTTCAAAAGGTCAAATACCCTGTATTGAATTTGGTGACTATCTTGATATATTGGGGGGAGTGGGCTATTACCAAAAAGGACCGGATATGGGGGTCAGGGTTTGCCTTGAAGGGGTTTCACCAGAGTCGGACCGGATGGTGGAAGAATTAAAGGCTATCAGGACGAAGATATTTAACGAAGAGATCACAAGGCTTCAAGCAGGCGATTTGAAACAAGCGCCTCACATCCAGTGGTTTCATGTCGAAAAACGCTTTTTCCCGATGGGGGTAAAAATGATCGGGGCATTCTGTGATGCCATTAAGGACACGAACCTTATTGATCCCCGGAAATACCTCGCAGGATTTCAGATTATTCCCGATGAAATCCCGGGCTTCGATGCCATTAAGTTTAACGAGGTGAAGATTTCCATGCGGGTTTCTCCTTATATGGAAGGGGAAATCAGGGCAGGAAGAGCAATGGGACTCAATATATTGCTTCCCGAAGCGACGACCAGACTTGGAGGATTTTCTGATGCCTGCCATAGCCTGACGGCTGCCACCACGGTGGCCATTGGTAAAGAAGAAAAACTGATCGAGGAAATGGAAAAAATTATCAAAGGAGAATCGCATGGCTAAAGGAACAGGTTTTGGAAAAACAATCTTGATTGGTGATCAATTTGTCCTGGATGAAGTTCCGGCGATTGTCTCGTCAATTTCCTTTGAAACAGTGACAACGGTGGAAAGGATCGACGGCGATGGATGGATCCTGGAAGACAACCGGATCGAGGTTCCGGGGTATAAGGAAAAGAAAAAGGAACAGCAGGCGCGCTCCATTGACAGAATTCTCGAAGTCATGAATATTGACGTCAAAAAGAACCCGATCAAGATTACCTGTTGGGGGAACATTATTGGCTGGAAGTGGGGTGGGCGCCAGCGCTGCCAGTTGCGTTTCGCTTGCGCGGGCATTGAATGCAGAATTCAATTTGGGCTATTCCGATTGAGGAGATTAACCGGGTAGCCTGGCAGGGTGAATTTCCTTATCATGGGGTTGCGAGTGGAGTTGATAATACCGCCTCAACCTATGGCGGGCTTCTTCTTTTCCAATTAATAAAAGGTCAACAACATTTCGAAAAGATCTCGACCCCAAAATCCTTTGAAATCGTATTGGCCAACAGCGGCATCACGGCGAATACGGCAGCTCTTGGATGAGTTTATCGACCAGCAAAAGAAAGATGATCCGGAACTTTTTGCATCGCGTCTCAAGACCATCACGGCCCAGGCCCATGACATGAAAAAGGCACTTGAAGCTGGTGATTTGGAAACCGTGGGAAAGATCATGTCGAATAATCACAAACTCCTGATCGATATGGCAATTGTCCCACGAAACTCTGGATTACCTGTGCAAGTTAGCTCTCGAAAAAGGGGCTTTGGGGGCGAAAGTCACAGGAGGGGGCAGGGGAGGCTATATGGTTGCTTTAACTCCCGGGAAAAAACTCCAGGATACGGTCGCATCGGCTTTCGAAAAAGAAGGATATAAGCTTATCCGAGCAACGATCGGTGGAAGTTGAATGCATAAGGGTTCCCTCTGAAGATATAAAAGGATTCTCTTGGGGCAAGGGAGTCTTTTTATTTTGAGAAATCAGTCCACCAACCTATATTTGAGCAATGCCCAGACGGCCGAGAATGCATCTTTCATTTTGATCTTTTTGCCTTCGGCATAATCGCGTGGGTTAAACGAAATTGGTACCTCATATATGTACTCTTTGCGCTTAAGGATTTTTGCAGTGAATTCGGGTTCGAAATCGAAGCGATTGGCCCGCAGTTTTATTCCTTGCAGCACTTCGCGGCGGAAGACTTTGTAACCGGTCTCCATGTCACTCAGGATGGTGTTATAGAGTAAATTGGTCGCGAAGGTAAGCATTTTGTTGGCGACCATGTGCCAGAACATAGCCACCCGGCGTGGACCACCCAGGAAGCGTGAGCCGTAGACTACGTTTGCCAGGCCCTCTTCGATCGGCCGGAGCAGCACAGGGTAATCACGCGGATCGTATTCCAGGTCAGCATCCTGGATGAGGATCACCTCACCGGTTGCTGCGGCAATGCCGGTCCGGACAGCCGCTCCCTTGCCCTGATTTTTTTCGTGAAGGATGACCCGGATGCCTTGACTACCGTTCCAGGTTGCAAGCAGATCCCGAGTACCGTCAGATGAATCATCATCCACCAGGATAATCTCAGCGGCCAGGCCTGTCGCTAGGACGCGATCAAGAATGGTGCGAATCGTCTTGACTTCATTGTAGATTGGAATGATTACTGAAAGTTTCATACCCAAATTATAAACGATACGCAATTCATATGATTAACCGACATGCTATAATCCAGTACGAAATTATTTTTTGGCTGTGTGGAAATTGCCGTTTAGTAAAGGATTCCAGGTGAAGAAGGCAGCTAGTATCATTTTGATTTTATTTCGAATATTGGTCGTGGCTTGTGACAGCCTTTGTATATTGTTAGCTTTTTTCCATTATGAATTAATAAAAAAGTTGGGGGATTTTCTTTCACCCGATAAGGATTTCAAGTCTTTAACTCCAAGTCTGGTCGAATCATTACGGAAACCGTCCCTTGTATTGGGCATCCTTATCTTCTTGATGGGTATATTTGTTTTTTTCTGGTCGCGCAGGGCAAGAGATATTATTGAAGTAATCCTGCGTATTTTGTTTAATTTTTATCGCCGGTTTATCAAAGATAGCCGGGCCTTCTTCCGGGATATCTGGCTTGCCCGCCCGGGTTGGCCAGTGACTCTCATTCTAGCGATCATCGTTTTATTTTCTGCGATTGCCAGGGTGATGCTTATCAATCGGCCGATCGAGTATGACGAAGCGTACACGTTTATTGAATTCGCGCGGCACCCTTTTCGCTATATCATCTCTAATTACTATGTACCAAACAACCAGGTACTTAATTCCGTATTAATTCGCATATCGACCCTTCTATTTGGAGATCATCTCTGGCAAATACGCTTGCCTACTTTGGTTGCCAGTCTTATTCTATTGATATGCATGTTTTTCCTTGGGCGATCATTATACAACAGTAAAGTTGGATTGGCAGCAACCGTAGCTGTTGCATTCTTACCTACCATGATCCTGCGATCTGTAAGCGCACGGGGATACATCATTGTTACCCTTATGACCTTACTCGGGTTTCTTGCGGCAAATTATGTAATTCGGAAAAAGAATTTATTCGCCTGGTTTTGCCTGGTTATTTCTTGTGCAATGGGTTTTTATGCCATACCCATCATGCTGTTTCCTTGTGGCATGGTATTTGTGTGGCTTTTGTTGGCGGGAGTCACGAAAGAAATTAATGAAGAATATCCAAACTTTGAAAATTGGCTGAAGTACCTTGCCGTTGCAGGCTTTTCAATTCTAGTTCTGACCCTCATTCTTTATTCACCGATACTATTAACCAACAACCTGCGCCAGATTTACGCGTATAACCGTGTTCTGCAACCTGCCAGTCTGAACGAGTTTATCGCGTCTCTCCCCGCCACATTTCACACCTTGGTGATGGAATGGGTCAATGGTATTGCCGGTCCGATAGCGGATGTCTTGTTGGCTGGATTATTGCTTTCACTCCTTTTTCACAAAAAAAACTCTATGTATCGTATACCGATGCAGCTCATTTTCATCGTTTATATTATTATTATGGTACTCATTGAGCGACCTTATCCGATTACTCGTATCTGGCTTTGGGTGATCCCTCTTCTGGCAATATGGTGTGCAGCCGGGATCGTGGGTGGAATAGAATGGGCCGCCCAAAAAGTCTCGAGCCGATATATTACTTCCCTGATGCTTGGGATCATGCTATTTGGGTTCGCGGCAAATGGCATGTACCAATCCTACAATATGTCAGTTCTTCATCCTTCTGTCGAGGACCCTGCTGCCGAGAAAGTGACATCATTTTTAAAGTCTCTATTGACCAAGAATGACCTTGTGATTGTATCGGGCTGTTCCAATGCCCGGTATTGGTATTATTTTCAAATCGATGGAATACCAGAGAGTGTGATCCGAAATAGAAACCGGTTCTTCACCAAGATGTATATAATAGTATATACTAAAGCCAATCCTTCTTGTGGTAATGAAGGAATGTTAGATGTTTTTTTGGAGAATGGCCCTGATGCAGTATTTTTTGACTTAAGCTCTGCGCGTATCGTAAAACAAATTGATTATGCCACCATCTATGAACTGGATCCGATCCCTGAGCGGATCGAGAAAGCATATCCTAACCATTAACGGAATTAGGGAAATTATTATCATTTTGGTCCACAGCGGACCAGGGAGTTGTATATGTTAAATGTTACCCAACAGAATCAAGTATCGCCCACCGTTCAAGCTGTGTCCTATTTTCCTCCCCCAATAACCAAGTTGGAAGATACCGGTCTATCTTTGCTGTGGCTTCAGGATTTGACATTGAAGATCTTCTATTACCAGGGTTATCTGACCGGTTTTAAAACTTCCGAAGAACTTGCCCTGCCTTTTGCCGGGATCGTGGACCAGATTCTCGAGTCCCTCAAGCGCGAGAAACTTATCGAAGTTAAATCATCGCAGATGGGCCTGGGTGAAGGCTCATACCAATATGCCATTACCGGTGCCGGGATGGTGCGTGCCCGTGAGGCCCTGGATCGCAGCCAATATGCCGGGCCAGCCCCTGTGCCGATCGAAATTTACAATGAGTCCATCCGTCATCAAAGTCGTGGACGGGTTGCGATAACCAGCCGGACTATGCGCCAGATCCTCTCCCACCTGGTTCTGTCGGAAACCACCTTTCAACGACTTGGCCCGGCCCTTAACTCCGGCACCTCCATCTTTCTGTATGGTCCTCCCGGTAATGGGAAAACCAGTGTGGCAAAGGCGTTTGGGAATCTTGTCTTAAGTCAGGTAATGTATATTCCGTATGCACTTTACCTGGATGGGCAGGTTGTCAAATTGTATGATTCGGTCAATCACCAGCGCATCCCTTCGGCAGATACCACGGCTAATGGAACCGGTGGCTTGCGCGCCGGCGGGCGGCGCGATCCGCGCTGGGTCAAGATCCGCCGGCCATTCATCATGGTGGGAGGCGAGCTGACTCTGGAAGGGCTTGACCTTGTTTTTGACGACACGCATAAATTTTACGAGGCGCCATTCCAGGTCAAGGCCAATGGTGGGATTCTGTTGATTGATGATTTTGGAAGGCAGCAGGTCCGGCCGCGTGATCTGCTCAACCGCTGGATTGTCCCGCTGGAAAACCGTGTCGATTATTTGACCCTTCACACTGGCCGCAAGGTCGAAATCCCGTTCGATGTGCTGGTGGTCTTTTCCACCAACCTGCCGCCGCGGGATCTGGTGGATGAGGCTTTCCTGCGACGCCTGCGCCATAAGATTGAAATCGGCGATCCTTCCTATGAGGAATACCGAGAAATCTTCAAGCGCATTTCCCAACAGAAAGGTATCCCTTACAGCGACCAGGCGCTGGCCTACCTGCTCCAGGAATTCTATATCAAACGCAATCGGAAATTGCGCGCTTCCCACCCGCGGGATTTGTGCGATCAGATTCTTGATATTGCCCGTTATCTGGCTGTTGAACCTGCCATGAATAAAGAAATGATTGATCGGGCTGCACAGGCCTATTTTGTGGATATCTAAACATGTGGACTGATTTATCCCGCCCGATCGTCATCGCACATCGTGGGGATAAAACACATGCTCCAGAAAACACTTGGCAGCATTTAAACTGGCTGCCGAAAATGGAGCAGATGCCATTGAATTCGATGTGAAATTAACCGCGGATGGACAGGTTATTGTTCTGCATGATCAGACGGTCAATCGCACTACGAATGGGACGGGCAAGATATCCCAACTTCCATTTGCAGCAGTGAGAGATCTGGATGCCGGTGCGTGGTTTTCTGAGAAGTTTCCGCGGCGAACGCATCCCCACTCTGGATGAGGTCTTCGAAACGGTTGGCAAGTGCCTGTACATGAATGTTGAACTAACCAATTATGCCACCCCTGGCGATAGCCTTGTGCCGAAGGTGGTTGATTTGGTCAAGAAACATGGTTTGCAGAACCGGATGCTCTTTTCATCTTTTTTTGCCCGAAATTTGCAGAAGACGCGTTTGCTCCTGCCCGAAGTTCCGCGTGGACTTCTTTGCTTGCGCTGGTATATTGGGGTCTGTGGGGACGGACCTTCACCTGGCGCGGCGATTATTTTGCCTTGCATCCCTATCTGACCGATGTCAACCCTGGACTGGTTGACCGGGTTCAAGCTGCAGGGAAACGTGTCCATGTCTGGACGGTCAATCCCGAAGAAGATTTAAAGAGAATGATTGGCCTTGGAGTGGATGCCATTATTACCGATGATCCGGCGCTGGCACTTCGTCTGTTGGGAAGAAGCAAGTGATTTCTCCGGCGCGACAAAGAATGATGATTCGACGTTTCCTTTCCTTCTTCTTGTTAATTTCGCTGATGTTATCTATCAGCCCGGCGACATCTGCGCGCGCCTCAGGCGTTTTTCAGAGCAGCGTGGATGCAGAGCTTGCTCAACAAATGCTTGACAAGATGACGCCGGAGGAAAAAGTAGGGCAGTTATTCCTGGTGACATTCACCGGTTCGACCGCGAACGAGAAATCCCAGATTTATGATTTGATCACCCATCACCATGTCGGTGGGGTGGTACTGCGTGCCGAAAATGATAATTTTGTTGCCGCGCCGGATACTGTTTCGACTGCTTATCAGTTGATTGCCCAATTGCAGGATGATGAATGGCAAGCTTCGCTAAATCAGCCCGTAACCAACCCGCAGCACAAATACCGGTACACCCACTCCTTTACCGGCGCCCACAACAGTTCCGGCGAATTACATTCCTCTTTTCACCGGGATTTCCCAGGATGGGGATGGCTATCCAAATGACCAGATACTCAATGGTCTTACGCCTCTGCCTGATTTGATGGCATTAGGTGCCACCTGGGATCCATCCCTGGCCGAACAAGTTGGTTCGGTGGCTGGCCAGGAACTCTCAAGTATGGGTTTTAATCTTTTCCTGGGGCCGTCGCTGGATGTACTTGACTCGCCTGAAGCCACGCTGGCAAATGGTCTGAATGCAAATGTGTTTGGCGGCGATCCCTATTGGGTGGGGGTGATGGGGAGTGCATATATCAATGGCCTGCATACGGGCAGTAACGGGCGGATGCTGGTTATTGCCGACCATTTCCCTGGCAGCGGCAGTGCTGACCGTCCCGCCGGAGAAGAACCAGCCACAGTAGTCAAACCACTTGATCAGTTGAAACAAGTCGAATTAGCGCCTTTTTTTGCGGTAACAGGTAATGCCCAGTCTCCACAAAGTACCGTGGATGGTCTGCTTGTTTCGCATATCCGATACCAGGGATTTCAGGGCAATATCCGCTCGACCACGCGCCCGGTCAGTTTTGACCCGCAGGCTCTTTCAGCCAGATCCTGGCTCTCCCGGCCTTCTCCACCTGGCGCAGCGCCGGCGGTTTGATGGTCAGTGATGACCTCGGCAGCCAGACTGTGCGGCTATTCTATGATCCAGGCGGACAATCTTTTCAAGCCCACCTGGTGGCGCTGGATGCCTTTTTAGCCGGTAATGATTTGCTTTATATGGGGAACATTATTTCCAGTGATGCAAAAGATAATTACTCGTCACTGGTCGAAACGATGGATTTCTTTACTCAGAAATATCTTGGCGATACGGCCTTTGCGAAGCGTGTTGATGATGCGGTTTTACGCATCCTGACCTTAAAATATCATCTTTATGGCAACTTTGAGCCAGGGAGCAATTACCCCGCCGGAAACCGGGCTGGCACAGATTGGCCAGGCAGATGCAATCACTTCTGAAGTTGCCCGGCAATCGGCCACTCTGGTCAGCCCGGATACGGTGGATCTGGAAACTGCTCTCCCCTCCCCGCCGGTGGTTGGCGACCATATTGTCTTCCTGACCGATGCACGTACCGGACGTCAGTGCAGTACTTGCGCCGACGAGCCAATGCTGGCCCCTGATGCCTTGCAGAATGCGATCCTGCGCCTTTACGGTTCCCAGGCTGGCGGGCAGGTTATTGCTGGACGGCTGATCTCTTATTCCCTTGATTCACTTTCAGGGATCCTTGCAGGTGGCACGGGAAATCAGGATCTTGAAAACTGCCTTGAGCCAAACGAATTGGGTGGTTATCAATATGCTGGATGCTGAACCTGGACAACCACAGACCACGCTCTTGCATCGTTTCCTTTCCGAACGACAGGATTTGTTGCGTGATAAACATGTGGTTGTTTTTGCTTTCAATGCCCCGTTCTTCCTGGATGCCACCGATATTTCCAAGGTGACCGCGTACTATTGCCTTTACAGTAAATCTGCACCATTTGTGGAAGTGGCTGCGAGATTACTTTTCCGGGAACTTTCTCCAACCGGGACATTGCCTGTCTCCGTGGATGGGATTGGTTATGACTTACTCTCTGCCATTACTCCTGACCCAACCCAGCTTATCGAACTTTCCCTGGACATGCCATCCGTTTCGACACCCGGCGCGGGTATCCAAACGCCTTGGAACCGACCTCCACGCCTTTTTTCCGCGTCGGTGATACTCTTTCGGCACAGACGGGTATCATTGTTGACCATAACGGGCATCCGGTTCCAGACGGAACAGGATGTGCAATTCAAGATTGCCATGAATGGAGCCGGCGGATATGTCCAACAAATCAACTCGGTTACCACCCAGGGTGTGGCAAGAGCTTCATTCAATATAGACCGGCCCGGCCTGCTCGAAATCAGTGCCACCAGCAATCCGGCAATCAGTTCGGTGGTGTTACAGTTGAATGTCACCAGTGAGGGATCCAGCGTGACGATTATTACACCTACGCCAATCCCTGAGTTCACGCCTACGCCAACAGTAATCACTGCCAACTCCCGTTGTTGTTGCCTTAACACCATTGGAGCAAGGGTATCCGGGCTTTGCGGGCTGGTTGGCTGTGGTACTTTCCTTGGTCGGGTTTGGATTATTGGCTTACTGGCTGGGTGATAAGATTGGCAGCGGTGCGTTGGGGAGTACGCTGGGCAATTTGCGTCGTCCTGGGCGGCTTACTGGCATATACCTATCTTGCCATACGCCTGCCAGGAGCGGCAATGTACCTTCAAAAAGGTGGATGGTCAGGTATGATGGGGGTGGTTTTGCTTGGTGCAGCGGCCGGTTTCGGTGGGGCGTATGCCTGGTTCCGACTGGCTAAGGGATCAAAGAAGCGACCAGGCTGACAAGCAGTAATCCAGCTGATACCCAGATCAAGACCTGCTCCGGTTTTTTCCCGATAAAATCAAAGATTGATTCCTTGGGACGAATTTGTGCCTGCGGTCGTGCAGGTAAGTTCGCGTGTCCCGATCAGGAACTGACGCAAGTCCTCTGCCGTTTCCGGGCGATCATCCGGGTGGAGTTCCATGGCCCACAGAATGGCGCGCTCGGTGCGGGGGCTGATGGCTGGATTGAGTTTACGCGGTAGCGGCAGGCTTTCCGGATGCAGGAAACGTTGACGGGCATCCGCCGGAGGAGTATTTGTCAGTAAATGATAGAGGGTGCAGCCGAAGGCATAAATATCACTGCGGATATCGGTGTGCAAGCCGTCGCCGCCATATTGCTCCAACGGGGTGTAGAGGGCAGTGCCGCGTCCTTGAATGACGGTGATGGTCATTTCATCAGGAACGAGGGCCTTGACCAGACCAAAATCCACCAGTTTGAGCAGGCCGTTGGGAGTGATTTTTAAATTGGATGGTTTCACATCCCGGTGAACAAGCGGAGGAGTCTGGCTATGCAAGTAAGTGAGCGCATCGGCCAACTGGTTGGCCCAACTGAGCACGTTTTCTTCACTCAAGAAAGTGTTGTTCTGCTTGGCATCCAGCATCATGGTACGCAAATCCTTGCCGGGGATATAATCCATGACCAGATAATCGCGCGGGCCGACGGAGAAGAAATCTGAGACTTTAGGCAGGTTGGGATGATCCAGGCGCGCCAAAACCGTGGCCTCGTGCAGGAATTGCTGACGGGCTTCTTTGAGTAGTTTTTCGGGTACGGTGCGGTCGTGTTCGACTTCCTTGAGAGCGCATCGGCGTCCTTCCAGACGGAGGTCATCGGCAAGGTAGATATTGCCCATGCCTCCCTGGCCGATGCGCTCACGAATGCGATAACGGCCGCGCAGCACATCTCCTTTTTTTAGCGCGACAGGCATATTGATCCGAACCATTACGAACGGAGAAATGCAATGCAACGCTGGCAGGAATTTCGGCGTTGTGGTCCAGCGTTGCAAATCCGTTCATGATTTGTTATATTATAAGCGCCTTTTGTCCTCTTGTTGTATAATATCAATTGCGAGGATTGAGGATAGTATGGAAGGGAATCTGACAGAATCTCCTTTATTGATTGCACAAAATGGTCCACTCAAAGGCCAGCGTTGGACGATTAACAAGCCACTGCTGGTTGGGCGGGAAACGACTTGTGAGATTGTGGTTCCAGACCGGATGGTTTCGCGTTTCCATGCCCGTATTACCCCAACTCCTGAAGGAATGGTTCTGGAAGACCTGGACAGTAAGAATGGTACGCACTGTAATGGAAACCCGGTCGACGGACAGGTGATCATTGCAGGATGGCGACACGGTGCAGATTGCCCTTGCACAACAATTCCTGTACCTGACATCAGATGCGACCGTCCCTTTGAGTGAAGAAGAAGCCATCCCGGGCGTTTGCGGCTGGATATGCGTTCCCGGCAGGTGTGGGTGGATGACCGATTGGTTGACCCTCCACTTTCCGCCCTGCAATTTCATGTTTTGCGTGTTCTTTATGAGAACCAGGGCCAGGTGGTGGACCGGCAGCAACTGGTTACCGATGCCTGGGGTGAAGAACAGGCCGTCGGTGTTTCTGACCAGGCGCTGGATGCACTCCTGCGCCGCTTGCGTGACCGGATCGCCGCCATTGACCCGGCGCATCCCTATATCGTCACCGTGCGCGGACACGGCATCCGGCTGGAAAATCCACCGGGATAGCATTTAGAGAGAAAACACAAGTTTAATAAAATTTCCTGCCACATCGCAGCGTGGCAGGGAATTTGTTTATGCCATGACTTTTCTTCATCGAAAATTTCAGCACGGCTTTGTAAAGTGCGCGCAGTTTTTCGATGGTCTGGGCATCCTCGCCCTGTGGTTTTGCCCCGGCCTGCTCCTCACTGCGCGCCAGGATATTGGCAATGATGGAACTGAATTCGGGAGTAATTTCCTCGGCGTGTTGTTCGAGCATTTTATTCAGGGCAGCCTCATCCGGGGCATCCAGCAGTTCTTCCAGCAGAGCCAGTTCAGGTGGCGGAGCGCTGGCTTGCTGCAAAACGGCAACGATCTGTTGCAGCTTGGGCATGCGTTCCGCATCATTTTTCTGGTTTGCTTCCTGAAGGGCCTGGTTCAGCACCTGGACAAAAGCATCATTTATTTCCTGGATGTGACTGGCTGTGGCTTGCTGGATGTCATCCGCTGCCAGGAGGGTGTTTAAGCAGTTCAGCTGGCGTGCTTGTATTCTTCTTCCGTGCGCTGGTCAAACTTGCGGGTGATCTCCAACAGTTTTTCCCGCAAGCTTTTCCAGTTTTTTGCGCTCGTCACCGGCCTTTTTCTCGATGCGCTCGGTGAGGGACTGGAAGAACGGAGTAATCCAGCCCGGGGCGTGTCAGAGCTGACCAGGGCATTCAAGCGGTCATCATTGGGGGCTTCGATCGAGGATATCCAGCAGTTTCTCCCGGTCGAGGTTTTTCCCAACAGCCTGCAAGGTCTTGATGGCTTCCTGGACCTCATTTGCCTGGTCAGAGATCTTGCGCCCATATTCCGTCTCGGTCCAGGAGTTGCTTCTGGATTGCTTCCATTTGCGCGATGTACTGTTCCTGCCCGCTGGCGGCAGCGCCTTCCATCAGGCGGTTGAAAATGGAGAAAAACTCAGCATCGAGCAGAGCGGCCTCCTGCTTGATGATCTCCGAGCGTGCTTCCGGCGTTGAGGCGCCGAGCAGGCGCTCCACCAGTGAAACGCGTTTCTTTTGAGCCTGGATCATTTCTGGCGTGATCCCATCTGCTCCAAGGATGCGTTCGATGAGACTCTGATAGGTCAGGAAACTCTGCGGGCGCAGCAGGTAGCCTTTGCGTTTTTCGGGCGGCAGGCGGTTTGTGACCTGGGTGATGAGCGGACCGACCAGTTTTTCCTGCTCATTGACCGGCATGCCCAGTTCTGCCGGGAAATAGGTGAGCAGCAGTTCTTTATCGGCATCATGATAAACGATGGGGGTTGCCAGCGGACCGTTATAGCCGCAACTCTGGCAGACAGCATAGTTGGAAACACCGCCAAGCAAACGTTGTTTGGAGCCGGGATCGGATGTGACATCAAAGAGTTGTTCGATCTGGGCAACAACCGGTTGCCGGCAGCGCGGGCAGGATATTTGTGTTTTTTGTGGGGGCATGGTTAGATTTCCGATTTCTGATTGAAGATTTATGATTGATCTAAACCGGCCTATTTTACTTCATAATGAGTAAGTGCACAGGTTGGGAAAGGGATTAATATCAGAGTGATTCAAAAAATCTTTATTCCCTCGGAAGGGAAAAACAGATGGAAGCACCGGAGCCTGGATGGGGGTCCACCCAGATGCGCCCGCCATGCGCCTCGACAATTGCTTTGGCAAGATACAGCCCCAGACCGGCGCCTTTTGTTTTGCGGACAGCTTTATCCGAGCGATAGAAGCGGTCAAATACATAGGGGATGTCGCCGGGATCGATACCCGGACCCTGGTCGCTGACACAGATGATGACCTGTTCCGGGCGGACCTGGCCGCTGATGCGAATTTCGCCACCGGGGGCATATTTGATGGCATTGGAGATGAGGTTGGATATGACCTGGGTGATGCGGTCTTCATCTGCCAGGATGATGGGAAATTTTTCAGGGAAATCCACAATGATGGTGTGCTTCTGGGTCTGGGTCCGGAAGCGTTCGGCCAGGCGTTCGGCCAGGGCTGGGAGGGAGATATCGGACAGGTTCGGGGTCAGGCCCCCAGCCTGCAGGCGCGAAGCATCCAGTAAATCCTCGATCATGGATGCCAGGTGGTCGGCCTCTTCTTCGATGACAGCCAGGCTGTCACGGATAACGTTTTTATCCCATTTGGCATCTTCGCGCCGCAGGGTGCTGACGTATCCCTTGATAAGGGCAACCGGAGTTTTGAGTTCGTGGCTGACGATGGAGACGAAGGTGTTCTTGATTTCCTCGGCAGTGCGGAATTTGGTGATATCGCGGACGGTAACGACGATATTCCGCAAGGTGCCGTCCGCGGCGAGCAGCGGGGCGTAGGTAATGCCGATGGGCAAATTGGGCGGTTCCGGGCGTTGCAGGTCGCCTTCGACATACAGGTAGGCATTGGTGGTCAACGGCCAGCCGCCCGTCTCGGCTTCCTCCAGCGTCAAGCCTTCGGGACGGCGCGCCCAGCGGATGATTTCGGCGTGGGCCCTGGCCTGAATCTCGGCACGCGGGCGGCCATACAGGTGTTCAAAGGCGATGTTGCAGCGTTCGATGGTATGGTCGGCGTTGAGAATGAGGATGCCATCGGCAGCAGAATCGAGCAGGGCGTCCAGACGCTGTTTTTCGTAACTGACCTGCCCGTAGAGACGGGCATTGAAGACGGCAATGGCAGCCTGGTCGGCGAAGGATTGCAGGAGCAGTTTGTCGTTGGTGGAAAACAGGTCGGGATAACTGCGGAAAATGAAGATGACGCCGATGACCTGTCCGTGGGTGGCGAGGGGGATGCCGACGCCGTTCAATAACCCCATGCTGGCGGTGTAGGTCAGATCCTTGAGCATCCGGTTGAGTTCGATCAGGTTGAGTTCGGCGGCCTTTTCTTCGGCCAGGAGAGGTTCGAGATAGCTCAGGAAGGCGGCCGGAATGCCGTGGGCCGCCACCACCCGCCAGCCGCTGGTTTCTTTGAGGGCAATGATCCCGGCCTGGCCGGCCAGCATTTCGATGGAGATGCGCAGGATGCGCGTCAACAGTTTATCCAGGTCAAGTTCCTGGGTGAGGGCACGGGCAATTTCGAGCAGGTAGTCGCGTTGGCGGACGCGGAAATCGGGAAGCATGAGGAAGATTTATGAGTTTTCGATTGATGATTTATGATAGATTTGATTTTATCACCTTGGCAAGGCTGGATGTATATAGAGAACTGTTTACGGCACAATGGAATTTTATATAAAAATTCACCCCAAGCTTATGAAAAGGCCTGGGGTGGAGTCTTTTCTTGGTAATTAATTCCTACTTGACTTCTTTTTCTGCCAAGGTCAAGGCTTCCTCGAAGATCATCAGCCCTTCATCAATTTCCGCTTTTGAAATACTCAACGGCGGGGCGATGCGGATGACGCTCTTGCCGCACGAGAGCAGGATCAGGCCGCGCTCGAAGGCCAATTCGACCAGGCGGTTGCAGAGCGTTTCAGCCGGAACCTTGGTCTGGCGATCCTTGACGAATTCCACGCCAATCATCAAGCCGATGCCGCGCACATCGCCGATGGACGGGTGGCGTGCCATGATCTCATGCAGGGCATCCAGCGTGTACTGCCCCGACAATGGCCGCATTTTCCAGATATTCATTTTCGATCAGGTCAATGGTTGCCAGGGCGGCGGCGCAGGAAAGCGGGTTGCCGCCGAAGGTGTTGCCATGCGAGCCGCGCGGCCAATCCATCACGGATTTACGGGCAAGGCAGGCGCCCAGCGGCATCCCGGAAGCGATGCCTTTGGCGATGGTGATGATATCCGGTTCCACATCGAAATGCTCGATGGCCCACCATTTGCCGGTGCGCCCCATGCCGCATTGCACTTCGTCGGCGATGAGCAGGATTTTGTATTTATCGCATAGTTCACGCAAGGCAGGATAGAAGCCCGCAGGCGGGACGATGTATCCGCCTTCGCCCTGAATGGTCTCCACCAGGATGCCGGCCACTTCATCTGGCGGGAGGATGTGGCCGAGGATCTCAGATTCGATATAGCGGACGACCGTCTCGCCATAATCTTCACCCGGCTGGCGTTCCAGGACGGGCCGGTAAGGGTTGGGGAAGGGGGCGTGGACAACGCCGTTCATCAGCGGATAGAAGCCGCGGTGATAGGTCGGCTTGCTGGCAGTAAAGGTAACCGCGCCCATTGTCCGCCCGTGGAACGCGCCGGTGAAGCCGATGAAGTTCGTCCGCCCGGTATGATAGCGGGCCAGTTTGATGGCGGTTTCAACGGATTCGGTTCCGGAATTGCACATGAAAGAGACGGCGGCTTCGTGAAATGGAGCAATCTCGTTCAACTTTTCCCCCAGCGCAATCCAATTGTTCGTGATAATAATCCGACGAAATGTGGATGAATTTTTCGGCCTGTTCCTGAATGGCCTTGACGACTTTTGGATGGCTGTGGCCGGTGGATGTGACGGCAATCCCGGCGGCAAAATCCAGGAAACGGTTGCCATCCACATCCCAGACCTCGGTGCCGCGTCCGTGATCCATGACGAACGGCACCCCACGTGGGTAAGACGGCGAGATGACAGCCGAATCGCGCTTGATCAGCGCCCTGGCCTTTGGCCCTGGTAACTTCAGCGGTTCCATACCATTTCTCCTTTCGATTTGGGATATAGTTGTTCGGCGAGTTTGATATGCGCCTGTGCCAGCGAACCGAGCAGACCGGCATCATCGCCCAGTTTGGCGGTTGTGACTACCAGCCCGTCCAGATAAGATTCGTCCATGATATGACGGCGCATGGAATCTTTGACCGGGTCGAGCAACAAGGCTCCGCTAAAAGAAACGCCGCCGCCAAAAATGACGATGGATGGGTTGAACATATGCAGGAAATCCGCCGTTGCCTGGCCGATGAATTCTCCGGCGCGGACGAAGGCTTCCTTGGCCAACTCGTCGCCCTGCTGGGCGGCTTCGGAAACCTGGCGGGCGGTCAATGCCCCGGAACCGAGGCTGGATTTTCGGCCGGCAGCGATCTGTTCGCAGACGTATTTTGCGATTGCCGGGCCGGAGGCAACCGCTTCCAGATGACCCCGAACGCCGCAGGAACAGACCGGCCCATCCGGGAGGACGGTGATGTGGCCCAAGCTCGGTCGCCATGCCACGATAGCCTTCGATCAGTTTATCGCCGCTGATCACGCCGCCACCGATGCCGGTGCTGATGGTGAGATAAACGATATCGTGATGGCCTTTCCCGGCGCCATAAAGCCATTCGCCCAGGACGGCCAGGTTGGCGTCATTCCCGATATACGCCGGGACGTTGTATTTTTTCGTCAGTAGTTCGGCCAGTGGGTAATTTGTCCAGGCGGGGATATTGGGGGTTTCGATAATGATGCCGGTATAAGGATTAAGCGGGCCGGGTACGGCAGCGCAGATGATATCGACCGGCTCATCCGGCCAGACCGAGTCGATCAGCGCAGTGAGCCGGTCGAATACGCCGTCTTCCATGCCGCGCGATGGGACACGTTGGACCTTAATTGGGACTGTGCTGTCATGGGGATAGACGGCAACTCTTAACTGGGTACCGCCGATGTCAATGGCAATAATTGCGCTCATGGCTTAAATTATAACATGGCAAAGGGAGCGGCTTATTACTGCTTTCGAAATGCGCTTGTGTTTAGTTGACTATTCTTATAAAGACTGCTATTATCCCTTGTGATGTCTAAGCGAAGCGAAATCTGGTTGGTTGTCTGTGCGGCGAAGGATAAGGTCGCTACTGCGCTGGTTCGTTCCCGGTTTGGGAGTGAAACGCTGGTTCTTTATCCTGCTGGCTGGGATCACCCTCATCGGAGTTGGCGTGGCGCTCTTCCTGCTGGATATTTACCGCGAAGCGCCTGAAACCTGGTGGCTGCCGGCCGTCACCTTCCTTTCGCTTCAGTTCTTGACGCGCGACCTTGCGGATGATCGTTTTTGGGATCCTGGGCTTGGGTTCTGATCGGATTGGGAATCTGGGGCCTGAACCGTGCCCTGCTCAGGCCTTTCTTGCAGCCCGGACAGCGGCTGGTGGACCAGGTATCCGATTTCCGCCGGCGGGAACGCGGCCCGCGCGTGGTGGTCATCGGCGGCGGGCATGGGATCGCGACGGTCTTGCGCGGGCTGAAAGAATATACCCACAACCTGACGGCAATCGTTTCCGTGGCAGACGATGGCGGCTCTTCCGGTGAAATCCGCCGCGACCTGGGCATCCTACCGCCGGGGGATATCCGCAATTGCCTGGCAGCGCTCTCCGACGATGAAGCCCTGTTGACCCAATTATTCCAATACCGCTTTGGCGGGGAATCCGGCCTGGGCGGGCATACCTTCGGCAACCTGTTCATTTCGGCTCTGGCTGACCTGACCGGCAGTTTCGAGAATGCGGTTTCCGAATCGGGCCGGGCGCTTTCCGTCCATGGACAGGTGCTCCCGGCCACGCTGCACAATGTCCGGCTGGTGGCGGATGTCCGGCTTGCCGCAAACCGAGACCGAAGTGCGGGTGGAAGGCGAGAGCCAGATTCCCAAGGCGGCAGGACGCGTGCGGCGGGTCTGGCTGGAACCGAACGATGCTTCGGCCTATCCGCCTGCCATCCAGGCAGTCCTGGCGGCTGATATGATCATCATCGGACCCGGAAGCCTGTACACCAGTATTTTGCCCAATATCCTCGTCCGGGATCTATTGGAAGCGATCCACTCCAGCCGGGCGGTCAAGATGTTCGTGACCAATATTGCCACGCAGCCGGGCGAGACGGATAAATATGGTTCCAGTGACCATATCCATGCCCTGGAAGATTTGATCGGTTTTGAACTTGTGGATGTCATTGTCTGCAATTCGTGTTATGATGGAGAATTTGAAGGGAAGGTCCAGTGGGTCCACGTTGACGACGAGCGAAGTACGGGATCCACGTGTTTACTGCACCGATTTGGTTGATCATGATAATCTCGATCCGCCATGATGCTGCCAAACTCGCCCAAACGTTGATGGCCTTGTATAATGAGCGCACCGGGCCGCTTACGAAGGAAAATACAACGCTAAGCACGCGTTGAAATCACTTTAAACCCATAAGGAGAAATATTATGGCAATACGTGTTGGTATCAATGGTTTTGGCCGGATCGGCCGTCAGGTCTTGAAGGCCATTCGGGATTATTATCCCGAAGAGCTGGAAGTGGTCGCCTTTAATGATATTGGCGACATGAAGACCATGGCACACCTGCTCAAGTACGATTCGACCTATGGCCGCTTCAATGGCACCGTCGAAATCGCATGAGGATGGTCTGCTAGATCGACGGCAAGAAAGTCAAAGTCTTCAAAGAGACCGATCCTTCTGCGATCCCGTGGAAGGACCTGGGCGTTGACATCGTGATCGAATCCACCGGCCTTTTCACCATCAAGGAAGACGGCGTCAACAAAAAGGGCAAGACCGTCAAGGGCGCAGTCAACCACATCACCGCCGGCGGCGCCAAGAAAGTCATCATTTCTGCTCCGGCGGAAGGCGAAGACATGACCATCGTGTTGGGCGTCAACGAAGACAAGTATGACCCGAAGAACCACCACGTGGTTTCGAACGCCTCCTGCACCACGAACTGCCTGGCCCCGGCTGCGAAGGTCGTGCATGACAAGTATGTCATCAAGCGCGCTTTCATGACCACCATCCACTCCTACACCAACGACCAGAAGATCCTGGATATGCCGCATTCGGACCTGCGCCGGGCCCGCGCAGCCGGCCATGAACATCATCCCGACCACCACCGGCGCTGCCAAGGCCATCTCCCTGGTCATCCCGGACCTGAAGGGCAAGTTCGACGGCTATTCCCTGCGCGTCCCGACCCCGACTGTCTCTGTGGTGGATTTCACCGCCGAGCTTGAGAAGTCGACCACCACCGACGAACTGCGCCAGGCTTTCCGCGATGCTGCCAAGCTGCCGCGCTTCAAAGGTATCCTGGAGGCTGTGGATGAGCCACTGGTCAGCATGGACTTCAAGGGCAGCCCGTATAGCTCCTCCGTGGACCTGCCGTTCACTAGTGTGCTTGGCAAGGCCGAGAGCAACTTCGTCAAGGTCGTGGCCTGGTATGATAACGAATGGGGTTACTCGGTCCGCACGGCCGACCTGGCTGCGCTGATGGCGAAAAGCCTTTAGTCTGATAGACAAATAGTCTCATAGTCGAAAGATTATGAGACTATTGATTATTTGGCGTGGAGAAACACTATGAATAAGAAAACTGTACGCGATATTGATTTGAAAGGCAAACGCGTCCTGATGCGGGTGGATTTCAATGTCCCGATGGCGGATGGCAAAGTCACCGATGATAAGCGGATCAAGGCCGCCCTTCCCACCATCAAGTATGTGCTCGAGCAGGGCGCCTCGCTGCTCCTGATGAGCCACCTTGGCCGCCCAAAAGGCGGATTCGATCCCGAATTCAGCCTGAAAGCGGCCGCAGAAGTGCTGGCTGGCTACCTTGGAATCCCGGTCAAGATGGCGCCGGATTGTGTCGGGCCGGAAGTCGAAGCGATGGCAAAAGCCATCAAGCCGGGCGAAGTCATCATGCTGGAAAATACCCGCTTCCATCCCGAAGAAGAAAAGAACGATATGGGTCTGGCCAAGAAGATGGCGGCGCTCGGTGATGTATATGTCAATGATGCTTTTGGCTCGGCTCATCGCGCCCATTCCTCCACCGAAGGCGTGGCACATTTCCTGCCGGCCGTTTCCGGTTTCCTGATGGAACAGGAACTGGAATATCTTGGCCGCGCGATTGCCAACCCGGAGCATCCATATATTGCCATTCTGGGTGGCGCCAAGATCAGCGACAAGATCCTGGTGGTTCAACCTGCTTTCAAAGTGCGACAAGCTCATCATCGGCGGCGGCATGGCGAATACTTTCCTGGCAGCCAAGGGCCTGAATATGCAGGATAGCCTGGTGGAAGCCGGTTCGATCGATACTGCCAAAGACATCCTGGCAAAATCCGGGAAGGGAATTGTCCTGCCTGTGGATGCCGTCATCGCCGACAAGTTCGACGCCGAAGCCAACAGTAAAGTTGTGGATGTGGACAAGATCCCGGCTGGCTGGCGCATGCTGGATGTTGGCCCCAAGACGCTGGCGCTCTATAAAGAAACCCTAAAGGGCGCGAAATTGATCGTCTGGAATGGCCCGGTGGGTGTCTTCGAGATGCCCAAGTTTGCCGAAGGCACATTTGCCCTGGCCAAACTGCTGGCCGAATCCGGCGCAATTACGGTCATCGGCGGCGGCGACAGCGCCAGCGCAGTGAAAAAGGCCGGCGTTGCCAAACAAATGACGCACGTCTCCACCGGCGGCGGCGCTTCGCTGGAGTTCCTGGAAGGCAAGGAATTACCGGGCGTGGCCGCGTTGATGAATAAATAGACCCATCCCCTGATTGCCTGCCCGCTTTTCGTTGGAAAACGGGCAGGAACGGGGAAAGGAAGAAACCATAAATGCGTACACCATTTGTTGCTGGAAACTGGAAGATGAACAAAACCGTTGCGGAAGCCCGGGCGCTGGTGGCGGAAATGACCCCGGCTTTACGAGCGGTCAAAGGCGTGGAAAAAGTTCTTTGCCCGCCGTTCATGTCATTGGTTCCGGTGGCTGCGCTCCTGCAAGGCACGGATATCGGCCTGGGCGCTCAGAATTTACACTGGGAACCCAAAGGTGCATACACGGGTGAAATCGCGGCGGGGATGATCGCCGAGTTCTGCCAATATGTGATCATCGGGCATTCCGAACGCCGCACGTATTTCGGCGAAACAGATGAGACCGTAAACAAAAAAATTGCTGCTGCGCGGGCTGCGGGCCTGACGTCGATCGTATGTGTAGGGGAGACCCTGGCCGAGTATGAGGCCGGACGTACAGCGGAAGTTGTTTCCCGTCAAATCCGTGCAGGACTCAAAGGCCTGGAGACGGAGTTTGCCCCAAAGATAGTTGTAGCATATGAACCGGTCTGGGCGATTGGGACGGGACGTGCCTCCACGGGAGGGGACGCTGAGGCCGTGATACGCGAGCATATTCGCAAACCGTTGGCCGAGATGTACGGAGAAGCGACGACCCAGGCGATACGTGTTCTTTACGGTGGATCGGTAACTGCTGCCAATGCAGCCGGTTTTTTTGGACAACCTGATATTGACGGCGCGCTGGTCGGTGGCGCCAGCCTGAAGGTCGAAGAGTTTGTTAAAATCACCCAAGCGGCTTTGAAATGAATTGCAGATAATTGCGACGGATGACAGCATTTTGAACCTGTCATCCGTCGCTGGTTTTAATCAATATCCATGAATGTTCTATCGTCTTTCGATGGCTTGTTTTGGCTCCTGGCTGCATCGGTACTGCTGGTGGTGTCGCAGCGTTCCCTGCATCGCGAAATACAAGCCTTTTTCTTGATCCTGACGCGCCGCGCCGGCCTTACGGAAGCAATTTTTGCCCTGATTTTCCTTCCCGGCGTCTTCCTGCACGAACTCAGCCATTTTGTCATGGCAAAGTTGCTGGGTGTACAGACTGGGAAATTCTCACTTATCCCTCAAGCCCAGCCGGATGGGAAACTGCGCCTGGGCTACGTCGAGACCGCTTCCGGCGGTTTTATCCGGGATGCGCTGATCGGAGCTGCGCCGCTGGTGACAGGCAGCCTCTTCGTGGCATACGCGGCGATTTACCGTTATCACTTGCTGCCATTATGGGATTTTATCAGGCTGGCGAAATGGGATGGATTCTGGGCCGGCCTGGCGGCAGTACCCAAGACGCCAGACTTCTGGTTATGGTTCTACCTGACCTTCACCGTAAGCAGCACGATGATGCCTTCTGCTTCGGATCGACATGCCTGGCTTCCTTTGGGATCGCTGGCGGTTGCCCTGCTGGGGATTGCCGTTCTGGCCGGGGCGGGGCCGTGGATGCTGGAGAACCTGGCCGGCCCTTTTAATTCGTTCCTGCGTGCGCTGGCGTTGATCTTTGGGTTGAGCGGGATTTTACAGGTGCTATTGATATTGCCATTCCTGTTGTTCCACAGGGTATTGACCAGGCTCACCGGAGTGGATATTGGCTGACTGCTGTTCTATAAGCCTGCCAGCTCAGGGATGATCTCCCTGGCAAAGATCGTCAGCGGTTTGATCTCCGAGACATTTGGCATGTTGAAAATGGCGTGCTGCACCCCGATCTTTGCCAGGGCCTGGCACTGCCCGATCACATCCTGTGCGCTCATCTGGCCCTCGGCAAGCTGGACGGTTCCAAGGGTGGTCTTTTCGATCTCGTTGTAGTCCCGGCCGACCTCTTCACAACGCTTTTTCAGGATTTCCAATTTCGCCTGGACGGTTTCCACGCCGCCGCGCAGGAACAAGTTGCAGGCATCTGCATAGCTTGCCACCAACCGCAGCGTCTTCTTTTCTCCCATTCCGCCGATCAGGATGGGTGGGTGTGGTTTCGAGAGAACCTGGGGGCTGTTAAGGGGCCGGGCAAGCCGATAATACTTTCCCTCGAACGGCTGCTGTTTCCCGGACCACATGAGTCGTATGATCTGGAGGGTTTCCTCCAACCGTTCGAAACGCTCTTTGAGCGGCGGGAAGGGGATCCCGAGCCCGAGCGCCTCCTGCTCATTCCAGGCCGCGCCAATCCCCAGATAGGCCCGGCCGTTGGAGAGCACATCCAGCGTGGTGACCGTTTTGGCCAGGACGCCAGGGTGGCGGTAGACGACGCCGGTAACCATGCTGCCGAGCTTGATCGTCTTTGTCAGCCCAGCCAGATAGGCGAGCGTGCTGTAACTTTCCAGCATTTCGTTTTCGACCGGTCCCACGCCCTGGATCTGAAAGAAATGGTCCATGACCCACAGGCTGGCAAAGCCGCCTTCGTCGGCGGTGCGGGCGATCTCAGCCAGCTTCTGCCCGATTTTTTCGGGTCCTCCCGGCCAGGTGAAACTGGGGATTTGTAATCCGATTTTCATGATTTTTCTCCTAATGGTTTTATGGATTGTCAGAGTCAGGTTTCAGGCGCTTCCTGATTCGTTTCTGCCAGAGCAGGGCAATCGTTATGATAATATTTCTGGTCATTCCTGGTTTAGCGAGCAGGTGGGCGATGGCGATTGAGCATTAATAAACTCGCCTGCTTATTCGTTATTGGGCAAGGACTGGATGAACAAACAAAAATCATCACCTCGCATAAGTGTTTTCGGTTGCTCGAATCGAACTTCTGAATTCCAGGCGGGGCGATCCCACCAAGCGAAATCGGTGCGACAATGAACCTGATATCCAATATCTGATTTGCCGTGCTTCTTCCATAGTTCGGCATATAAGCAGTGGGTCACTTTGTGAACATATCGGTGTTCAGTCGCCTCAACCAATTCAAAGCTCTGCAACCCATAAACAGAATTATTTTCCCAATCCTCTTCACGTAACAATTCGTCCCACTTAGCTGCATCTCTTAAATCTGTGGGATCAAGGTTGTAGTACTTAAATGATGCCAAATCTTCTTCTCTTCTCGTTTCGCGCGAATTCTCAGCCATTTCCATGACTGCACCAAAGTATGTTTCCCATAACTGCTGACCATACTTGGATAGAAGTAGAGGACATACGCGGGCAAGTCCTTCAACCTTACCTCTCAAATGGATTCGATTTTCTTCCACCTTGCATTTATGATGGTGCTTATCGATGCGGTCGGTAACTGTATCCCACCCGCCTTCATATTCCTGTAAAATAATGCTTAAACATCCAATTTCAGAATGCAATTCATTGTCATCCCAACGGTCACCAATCCCCGCAATAAAGTCAAACTTTCCATTCATTTCTTTTATCAAGTGAAGCCGATCTTCTTGCGCTTCAGCAAGATATATAGATCCTTTTGGATACCCCGTTTTTTCCAACCATTCCTTGGTATAGGGGCGGGTGAATTCGGGCCGCGCGCCCATGTAAACAATTTCGTATCTTTGCGAAAGTTCGTTCAGACATTGGACACTACCTGGCACTGTCCGGTCTGCGAGTATCCGATCACGTTGATGAAAAGCAGGAGTGTTGATGAGATGATGGCGTGAGCGTGTATCGCAGATAGTGCCATCAATGAAGACGAGAATCGCTTTCATAGGTATTCAGGCCCTATGTTCTTTTTCGGTATGGAAGCTATCGAATGATTGCTCGGCACAACACCCTATTCAGGCAGCGGGATCAGCAACAGTGGAATCTCTGTACGCCGGGCCACGCTGGCGGCGACACTACGGTTCCAGAAGGCATCCAGGCCGGCGCGGCCGTGCGTGCCAAACAGGATCAGGTCGGCATTGATCTTTTCGGCTGTTTTGGCGATGACCGGCGCCGGGTCACCACGCGCAATTTCAGCCGTGGCTGGGATACCGGCTTTTTTATAGGCGTTCAGGTGCCCTTGAAAGTGCTCAAGGGCAATCTCTTCGGCGATTTCAAGATAGGCAGTAGCTGTGGCAGGGAGCATATTGCTGGCTGCGGCCTGCTCACCGGAAAGCGTGCCCAGGGTGGGGATGACGCACAGCAAGTTCAATTCCGCCTCATAAGCCTGTGCGAGCGATTCGGCAGTGGGCAAAGCCTGATCATGCACGAATTCGTTATCCAGCGGAACAAGGATGTGGCGCAATTGGAATGGAGCAGGGGATTCATCTGGCTTAATGAGCAGGACCGGGGTCCCACTGACTGCGGCGACTTCCTGGGCGATGTTGCCAAAGACGAGGTCATGCATCCCGCTGTTCCCGTGAGAACACAGGATGATCAGGTCGGGTTGGATTTCATCGGAGGAATGGTCAACAATGCTGCGCGCCACATCTGCAACCGGGGAGGTGTGGACGTGCAAATGCACTTTGGTATTCGGAGGAAAGACACGTTTGGCAATCCCGGCAAGATATGCTTCGGCTTCGCCGGCTTCGGTCAAATGGCGGTCACGGTGGACTTCGGCAGGCGCATCCTGTTCAATGATATGGAGCAGGGTAACGGGTGCATTAAAAGCTCGCGCCAGGGAAAGCGCGGCGGGCAGGGCTGCCTCGGCCAGCGTCGATCCGTCAAGAGGAACAAGGATGTGTTTGAACATAGGCTTATTTCCCGGAGAAGGTCTGATAGATGAGGAAAATATTCAGGGTGAGGATCAAGACGGCACACAAGCCGGCCAGTAAATTGGTAAACCAGCGGTTGACGAGCACGCCCATAACGTCCTTACGACTGGTGAACATGATCAGCGGGATAACGGCGAATGGCAGGCCAAACGAAAGCACCACCTGGCTGATGACCAGGGTACGGGTGGGGTCAAAACCCGCAAAGATGACGATCAAAGATGGAATGATCGTTACCACACGGCGAATCCAAGGTTGGATGTGGAAATGCAGGAAACCTTGCATGATGACCTGGCCGGCCATCGTACCGACCGAGGAGGATGAAAGCCCGGCAGCGAGCAATGCAACCCCGAACACGATCCCGGCCGCCGGCCCCAGCAATGGTTGAAGCGTTCTATAAGCCTGCTCGAGGGTGCCAACGTTGGCGTTGCCGTTGTGGAAGGCTGCTGCGGCAGTGATCAGCATGGCCGCATTGACCGAGCTGGCGATGACCATGGCGATGACCACGTCGATGATCTCAAAGCGGAACAAACGGCGGAGCTGCTCGGGCTTTTGGACAACCACGCGCCCCTGCGTGAGGGCGGAATGCAAAAAAATAGCGTGCGGCATGACTGTGGCACCCAGGATGCCAGCTCCCAACAATACGCTTTCCGAGTTTGAAAAATGCGGGACGAAAGTGCTGTAGCCAATGGCAGCCCAGTCAGGATGGCCGATGAAAAGTTCGACCACGTAGCTCAAGGCAATGATGGCCAGGAATCCGGTGATGACTGCTTCCAGGGGCCGGAAACCATAGCGTTCCAGGCTGAGGATGACGAACGTGATGACGGCAGTTAGAAGTCCGGCTATCCAGAGCGGCAGGCCGAAGAGGAGATTCAGGGCCACCGCGGCACCCAGGAATTCGGCTAGGTCGGTGGCCATCGCGACCAACTCCATCAAGACCCACATGCACCAGACCACCCAGCGTGGGAAGCGTTCCCGACAGTGCTCGGCCAGGTTCTTGCCGGTTGCAATCCCAAGTTTGGCGGACAAAGCCTGCAGGAGCATGGCCATCATATTGCTGCCTAGTATGACCCAGAGCAGCTCGTAACCGAACTGGGCACCCCCCTGGACGTTGGTGGCGAAGTTACCGGGATCCACGTAGGCGATGCTGGCGATGAAGGCCGGGCCGAGGAAGGGCAGCAGGCGGGCGAACCAGCCTTTTCTACTCGTGCCGGAGAGCACGGCCTTGGCGTTGCGTGTGGTCGTTTCGGTATTCGAGAGTCTTCCTCTGGATGATTTTGAAGCTGGTTTGGATGAGGACATGAGAAACATTTTACTCTAAAATAAAAGCCGAGTCAGGCGAACTCGGTAAGGCAATTGCATTTTCATTGTGGCTATAAACCCCCGATCTGCTCAGGTTATTTTGTCACTGGCGTCGTCCAAGGCCTTGACCTCTTCCGGCGTTAATCGCCAGCCAATGGCACCGACGTTTTGTCCAGCTTGTGCGGCTGTCTTTGCGCCGGGGATGGGTAGAGCGCCCTTGCAAATGACCCAATTCAACGCCACCTGGGCGGGGGTTTTCTCGCCATGAACTTTGCCAATTCCGGCCATCAGGGCAATCAGCGACGGCAATTCCTTCAAGATGGCGGCATATCTCCGTCCGCGCACTCCGGGTGGAGGCGTTTCAATGGTGTATTTACCCGTCAACAGGCCCTTAGCCAGGGGTGAGTAGGCAATCAGGCGTACGCCCGTTTCCTTGCAGCGGTCGAGTAAACCACTCCGCTCAGCACTGTGGTCAAGGAGATGATATTCCACCTGGTTGGAGGCAAGCGGGATCTTGTACTTCGCCAACACTTTGGCCGCCCGTTCCATTTGATCGATGCTGTAATTTGATACACCGACGTGGCGGGTGAGTCCAGCGTGGACGGCCATGGCCAGGCCTTCCACATATGTTTCGATGGGGACTACCGGGCTGGGCCAGTGCAACTGGTACAGGTCCACGCGTTCCAACCCGAGTCGCTCGAGGCTGCCACGTAAAGCGCGCACAACACTGTTCTTTGTCAGTCGATAGGGGATGGGAAAGAACTTGGTCGCCACTAAGACGGATTGCCCGGCATTCTTGATAAATTGCCCAAGCAGGTGTTCGGAACGGCCTGAACCGTAGATCTCGGCCGTATCCACCAAGTTTACGCCGGCTGCTAGGGTGGTGTTGAAAGGCTGCGGCGATGTCATCATCGGTGTAACCATGCCCGTACTGCCAGAAGATACGGTCACCCCATGACCATGCACCCAGCCCCATTTCGGCATTGTCGAGAAAGTGGGTTTCTTCCGCAGGCTGTTCGGACATATTTTGCTCCTTTGGCAAATATCAGCCCAGATTCTATCATAACATACGCTGGTCAGTCTGGTTAAATCGGGTTACAATCGGCCCGATATCAATTATGGAACAAAGTGACCGCCAGCCGCCTGACCTCGTGAGGCGGCTGGCGCTCCCTGTGCTCCGGGAGGTACCGATGAACCATACCCCGACTGGGGAGCGGGAAGAATCTCCGGCTGCATTAGTGCAGAGGCTGGATCTTCCTTTCAAAAATCTGCTCCTTCTCACGCGCGCCTTGACCCACCGCTCCTATATCAATGAACATCCCGAGGCGGTGGAAGATAATGAACGCCTGGAATTCCTGGGTGATGCCGTGCTTGATTTTGTAGCCGGTGCCTGGCTATACAACCATTTCCCTGAGATGGCTGAAGGCGAATTGACGCGCATGCGTTCAGCCCTGGTCTGCACCGAGCAACTGGCAGAATTTGCGCGTGCCCTGGACCTGGGGCCTGCCATGCGCCTTGGACATGGCGAGGACCAGGCGGGCGGCCGACAGCGGGATGTATTGCTGTGCGCCACTTTCGAGGCTCTGGTTGGCGCCATATATTTGCAGAACGATTTATATGTTGCACAACACTTTATTCACTCCTTGATCGAAAAGGTGGGTGAACAATTCCTGATGCGGTCCTTCCTGCAAGATCCCAAAAGTCACCTGCAGGAATGGTCCCAGGGAAAAAAACTGGGCATCCCACAGTATGCCGTACTGCAAGCCAGCGGCCCGGACCACGACCGGATGTTTGAAGTTGAAGTGCGAATCAATGGCAAGGTATATGGCCATGGTTCCGGCCATAGTAAACAGACCGCAGAGCGCCTGGCTGCCGAGGCCACATTAGAAGTGATCGAAAAATCCGAATCCTGACCCATTAATTTCCATGCCTTTACGACTTAAATCCCTCGAACTCCACGGTTACAAGACCTTTGCTGCAAAAACAGATTTCGAATTTGCCGAAGGGATCACTGCCATTGTCGGGCCGAATGGCTCCGGCAAATCCAATATAGCCGATTCGCTACGCTGGGTGCTGGGGGAACAATCCTACAGCCTTTTACGTGCCAAGAAGACCGAGGATATGATTTTTGCCGGGTCAGAGCAGCGCCCACGGGCGGGAATGGCCAGCGCCGGGGTGACTTTCGACAATACGGATGGCTGGTTGCCGGTGGATTTTTCCGAAGTGGCCCTGTCACGCCGCTCTTATCGCGATGGTCGCAACGAGTATCTACTCAATAACCAGCATGTCCGGTTGAAGGACATCAACGAACTCCTGGCGCAGTCCGGGTTATCCGAACGCACCTACACCATCCTTGGCCAGGGCCTGGTGGATGCTTCCCTGGCCCTCAAAGCCGATGAGCGCCGGCGGCTCTTCGAGGAGGCTGCCGGGATCGGTCTCTACCGGACGCGCCGCGAGGAAGCTCTACGGCGGTTGGAGACAACCAGGCGCAACCTTGACCGTGTGCTCGATATCCTGGCCGAACTGGAACCACGCCTGAAAAGCCTGGAACGGCAAGCCGCCCGTGCGCAGGAACATACTCAGGTGCAGGCCGATTTGCGCGTACTCTTACTTGAGTGGTATGGCTTTCATTGGCATGGCGCTCAGCACGATCTGAGCGAATCCTTCGAGCTCGGACATGCCCAGGAAGCCAAACTGGCCGAGGCGCGTGAATCCTATCAGAACATACGCCAGAATTTTGCGGCCTTTCGGGACCATCTGAATGGCGTGCGTGCCCGGCTGAATTCCTGGCACCGCCAGTCGGCGCAACTGCACGAAAGGCGTGAGTCTACCAGCGGCGATCTGGCCGTGCTGGATGAGCGCCAGCGCGCCTTGTTGGATAACCGCCAATCAGGGCTGAGCGAACAATCCCGGTTGTCTGAGGAAGGCAAGATTGCCCAGGAAAGGATAACCCAGGCTGAAGCTGAAGCTGTGCGGCTGCAGACAGAATATGATGAAGCACAGACTCAAACCAGGCTGGCACAGGCTGCACTGGATGAGCGCCAGGCGGAGAAATCCCGTATCGAAGCGGAGGTCCAATCTGCCCGCCAAAGATTGGACCAGTTCAACACGCGGCGCGCCAGCCTGCAGGCTCGGATGGATGAATTGGCTTCCCGTAGCGAGGGTCAGAAGCAGAAACTGGCCTTATTAGGACAAGCGATCGCTTTAGCCGAGGCAGAGGCAGAGAAAGCTGCCCGGGAACTCAAGGGGGCTGTATCTGCCCGGCAGAAGGCGGACACAGCCGTGCAAAAAACCGAGGCGGAGCTTCAGCTAGCGCGAAACCAACTGGCAGACCTGGAGGCGCAGGTCAAGGGAAAACAGTCTGAGCGGTCTGCCAGGCAAGCCGAACAGGCCCGCTTCGAAGCACAACTGGACGTGCTTGAGCAGGCCGAGCAATCCCTGGCCGGATATGCAGATGGGGCAAAATTGCTACTGGATGCTTCCCGGCAGTCCAAGCTGGGAGGCGCACGCGGGGCATTGTCGGCTGCGTTGGACGTACCGGCTGAACTGGAAGTCGCGATCGCGGCAGCTTTGGGTGAATATACTGATGCCGTACTCTTAATGTCAGGCCAGGATGCCGAACAGGCCATGCTGCTGCTCGATTCCAACCAATCCGGACGGGCTGCGCTCCTGCCGCTGGACTGGCTATCTCCACCGGAACCACTTACCGTGAAAAGCAGTGTTGATTGCCTGGGCATGGCTTCTGACTTGGTAAAAGCTGCGGCGGAATATCGCCCGGCGTTGGACCTGCTGCTTGGCCAGGTGCTCATCGTCCGTGACAGGGCAGCCGCGCGGCGCACCCTGGCTGACCAGCCAAAAAATACCCGGGCCGTGACATTGCGCGGCGAAGTATTCCATGCCACCGGGCAGGTGTCAGCCGGAAAACCAGTCAAAGCGGCGGCATTGGGGCGTCCCCGTCAGCGGCGCGAGTTGCAGAGAATCACTGGCAAATGTTGAGCAGCAGATAGAAAAGCTGGACGCCGAATTGAAGAAACTTGCAGTCCGGATTGAATCTTCCCGCGCTGAGGTCGCAGACTACCAGGATGCGATGGGTAGGGAAAGTGTCAGGCTGGAGTCTGCCCGGAATGCCGAGCGCCAGGCACAAGTGCGGGAAGAATCGGCGCGGCGGCAGTGGGATTGGCAGGTGACCCAAAAAGCCAGCAGCGAGTCCGAGATTGCACAGGCAGAAAAGGAGCGTGAGCAGGCTGCCGTGGTCCTGTCCAGCATTGAAAACGATGCAATCCAGGCGCTGGAAGCTCTGCGCACACAATCTGCAGACCTGGCGGCCCTGACCGCGGACGAGTTTCAGGAGCAAGTGTCGTTCTGGTCGACGGCCCGGGCAGTGGCCGAGCGCGCCGTGAAGGATGCCGGGACCCGGTACGCCGAGCGTAAGAGTACCATTGGGCGCTTGCAGGAGCAACAGGCTACGCTGGAAAACCGACTGGCGGAAATTGAAAAATCGCTGGTGGAGTTGGAGAACACGCGGGAAGCCCTGCGCAGCCAGGTTGCGGGTATCAATACTCAACTGGAGGAACTGCGCAACCTGATCGAACCGGCAGAGCGAGAACTCGAGGCTTCCGAAGCACAGGAAGCGGGTTTGCAGAAGCAAGAAACGGAAGGGCAGTCTGTGTTGGCGCGCGTCGAACGTACCTATAACCAGATCCAACTCGAGCTGGGCCGGAAGCAGGAAATGATGGAAAACCTGCGCCAGAAAATCGAGGATGATTTTGGACTGGTGGCTTTCGAGTATGCGAGCGATGTTTCCGGCCCGGTGCCGCTGCCCCTGGATGGCATGGTGGAACAATTGCCGGTGGTGAAGGAATTGTCGCCTGACCTTGAAGAGAACATGACCCGCCTGCGGGCACACTTGCGGCGCATGGGCGCGGTCAACCCGGAAGCGCAACAAGAATACCGGTCGGTCAAAGAGCGGCATGCTTTCCTGACGGCGCAATTGGAAGATTTGCGCAAAGCTGAATCTGACCTGCATAAGGTCATTGAAGAATTGGATGAATTGACCCGGCGCGAATTCCAAAAAACGTTCGAGGCCGTGGCAGAACAATTCCATTCGATTTTTCACCGATTGTTTGGCGGCGGGGCGGCACGCCTGGTGCTGACCGACCCTGAAAACCTGACTGAAACCGGTATTGATATTGAGGCGCGTTTACCCGGTCGACGCGAACAAGGCCTCTCGCTCCTATCGGGCGGCGAGCGCAGCTTGACGGCGATTGCGCTGGTTTTTTCCCTGCTCAAGGTTTCACCTACACCTGTCTGCGTGATGGATGAAGTGGATGCTATGCTCGACGAAGCCAATGTAGGCCGTTTCCGGGACCTGTTGCTGGAGTTGAGCAAAGAGACGCAGTTTATCATCATCACCCACAACCGAAACACGGTCCAGGCAGCCGACGTGATATACGGCGTGACGATGGGACGCGATTCCGCCAGCCAGATCATCAGCCTGAAACTGGATGAGGTTTCCGAGCATTACTTGAAATGATTTCATAGAAAACAAAGCAGTGGTTAGCTGTTGCGCTAACCACTGCTTTGTTGGCCCGGAATGTGCTTTACCTAGGGCGTCGTCTGTGCCTGATAGGTTGACATTTGGGCTGTCGAAGTGGCGGCATCATTAGCCTGCGCTTGTGCCAGTGTGGGAGAAGTGGGAACGTAATTCGCCCAACTGCTATTGATGGCAACGGTAGATTTATCTCTCTGCTGCGTCAGCCAGGCGGTAAATGCGTTCGAGACTGCGGTCTGGTATTCCGTGTCGGTAAGAGGGCGGACCTCATGACCAAGTAACTGAATGATTTCATAACCGCTGGTGGTTTTAATCGGTTGGCTGATATCGCCAATTTTCATTGAGAAAGCTGCGCTTATGATTTCAGTGGGAATGGTGGTTGAATCGCGACCGAACCAGCCCAAATCTCCACCCTGGGTGTTGCTGCCTGTGTCGATGGAATCCTTGGCGGCAAGGGCAGCAAAATCGGCGCCGGCCGTAAGTTGCGTACGGATACCATTGGCGGTTGTCGCATCTGCGACCTCGATATCACGTACCCAGACCTGTTCCTGTGAATGGGTTATGTTTGCGGTAACTTTGGCCTGGACTCGCTCTCGATAGAGATTGCTCTCAAAGAAGATATAGCGAAATTCCGCGTCACTAAGCCCGAGTGCTGCATAGCTTTTCAACGTGTTCTGGTATTGGGTTTGATATCCCTTCAGTGTAAATGGCGTGGAAGTGGGTGTTAAACTGGGGATAAGCGTTGGCGTACTGGTCGGGCCGGGCGTGGCGGTAGAAGCAAGAGTTTGGGTGGGAGCGGGGGTATTTGTCGGAATATTGGTTGGCGTCATTGTCGGTGTTATTAAAGCCAACTGGGTAGCATCAAGCGTCGGATAAACCAACGTGGTAGGAGTGAGAGTGGGGGTTGGAGTTCCGTTTTGGTAGTACTGGAACGCTTCCTGTGCGGCTTTTTCAACATCTGCCGCGCTAACCGTGATACCGTTTGCCTTGGCATACTGGCGGATGAGCAGATCGTGTACCATGTCGTCGAGGACCTGGTTGCCGAGCACAGACGGGGTGTCCAATTCAGTAGTGATCTGGTTCAATGTTTGGGACATTTGTGGATCGGTAGTCGGATCCATGCCGAACATCGCGGCCAGTTGTGTATATTGCTGGTACTGGCCGATCAATTGTTGGCGATCGATCCGCACGCGAACCTGAAAATCATGCAACGTGTATGATTGGCCATTAACGGTTACCGCTTTCCTCCAGTTGAGGAATAGCGTATCGTTCAACAGCCCGTAAGCAATTCCCAGGATCACGACTGCAATGATCCCAATGGCTATGCCGGTGATCAACCTTGTCTGTCTTTTCTCGCGTTCCTGACGAGCCAGGTGTTTTTTCGTTACTATTTTTGGAGCCTTGTTTTTAGCCATAAATACCTCATTGCGAAGTTATGAGGCTTCGCCGATCATAGTTGACTCCACTGCAAAAAGTTTTTGTTTTCAGCGCTCTTCGTTGAAGGCCCGGCCCGTGAAGGGAAGCAGGGCGATATGGCGGGCGCGTTTGATGGCGACAGCCAACTCGCGCTGGTGCTTGGCGCAGGTGCCGGTTTGGCGACGGGGGCGGATTTTGCCCTCTTCGGTGACGAAACGGCGCAAGACATCTGACTGCTTGTAATCAATCGTCATATGCCGGTCAGCACAGAATTGGCAGATTTTTGGGCGGGCGTAATAGCGACGCTCCTGCCCACCTTCCATTTCATTGTCCATCGGATGATCCATAAGAAATTAAACTCCAATCTAACTTACTTGGCGCAGTGGTAACGGTACGCGCTGCGATATGCAAGCCCGAGCCTAGAACGGGAATTCGTCTTCGTTCCCAAGTGGGCCTTCGGGTTCTTCGGATGTAAGCGGCTCATCACCAGCCGGGGCATGGCTGGCCTCCCGGCGATCGCTGAGCATCATCATTTCTGTGGCGACTATTTCGACTGTGGAATGCTTGACGCCTTCTTTGTCTTCCCAATGTCGAGTCTGGAGGCGGCCTTCGATGTAAACTTGCTGGCCCTTGGTCAGGTACTGTTTGCAGATTTCGGCCAGATTACCCCAGGTGACGACATTGAACCATTCGGTCTCTGTATGGCGCTCACCGTCGGCGGTGTTCCAGGAGCGGCTCGTGGCGACCGTGAAGGTGGTCACCGGGCGGCCTGAGGGCGTGTAACGCATTTCGGGATCACGCCCTAGATTGCCGATAATCATGACTTTGTTCAATCCACGATTCATCTTTCACTCCTCACTCGAAAAGCGAAAAATCGCCAGTGATATTGCTTAATCCACGGCGATGAGCATGTAGCGAATTACAGGTTCCAGGAAGCGCAAATTCTTTTCAAGGGTGGTAGTGGCAGCCGGCTCCAGGCCGAGATTGAACAGAACGTACTGGCCTTCGCGCTGTTTCTTGATGGTATAAGCCAGGCGCTTTCGGCCCCAGACTTCAACCTTGTCCACGCTACCGGCGGTCTCTGCAATCCAGCCCTTGACCTTCTCGACGATGCCGGTAAAGGCATTCTCATCCAGGTCAGGATGGACAATACAAACCAACTCGTACTTACGCATAGGGAAAACCTCCTTTCCTCGGGATATGCTCCCGGACATTCACCGTGGGTGAGCCGGGGGCGGAAGGCAAGCCATGGAGCGGCTTGTTGTGTCCCCAAAACGGACACTCGTACCCGGAAAGACCGGGCACTCGTACCCGGAAAGACCGGATACTCGAACGGGCTGTATTGTAAGCGAAAAACATTTTTTTGGGGAGGGCGTTTTTAAGATGGGCAATCGCCCTAAAGCCGTAAATCAGTGCGCGGTCCCAATATAAATCGGATTACTGAAAATCCAGCCGCGCAACTTTCCCAGAAAATGCTTATAGGCTTCAACCCGATAAGCCCCCGGAACGTCAACGACGTGCGTAATCGTATCGCCATGCAATGCCTTGATGCACTTTCCGTCCTTGATCAATTTGATTTCCGCGCCGGATGGAAATTTGGCCTGCAGGGTCACTGTCCCGTCCAAAGCGATTTCGTCCCCCATGATCCCGCCCGACTCCCTGCCTTGCACCGAGAAGCGGAATCCGTGCGTTGAGGCGGGCAGGTCAAACCCAATAAAACAATGCCCGGCAGCCAGGGCGTCAAAAACCATTTGACGATCGCCGGCAAGGTTTCCGCCCAACGGCCCAGGTGTCAGCGTATGCGTGTTAATGGTAGAAAAATGGTACTTATAAGGAAAGATGGTTTTGTGCAGCGGTCCCATCGACATATGCCGGGCGTGGGCGTCCGAACCACCCACGGCTACCACGCGCTGCCCTTTGGCCAACAGGCCGTCCCAAATATCCAAGGCCCGAGGGGGTGGACCGTGGGGAATGAACTCGGGGAAAAAGGCACAGGCGATTGCGTCCAACTTCCCCCTGGCAACCGTCTTGAGCTCACTAAAACCATTCCACAATTCGATGCCGGTATAGCCAGTGACGCCCCAATCTTCCCAGGAGATATCTGTCTCTCCAAAAGCCGGCATGGCAGGGTCCACCGGATGGGCGATGAAGCATAGGCCGCCCAACCGGCGGACTGCGCTGATAAGGGTTTGTGGGTCATCCGCCAAAGGCGCCAGCTCCTGGTTTGCGCCAAAGACGAGCAGGTGATTTTTCTGCGGATCGCGATCCTGATCATGGATTTCCTCGCAGGCAAGGACGAGGACACGTTTCTTTCCATCACGATGATAGGCGTCGACACCCTGCACCCAGACATTATGGTCGGTGACCAGAAGCACATCCACACCGGCCTTAAGGGCCGCACGTGCCAGGTCGGCATGTGTGCCGGAGCCATCCGAGTAAGTGGTATGCATGTGCAAATTGACAATCAATTCGTTCATTGGTTGACGGTTTACCCTTATCACAGGTATAATTTGGCGGCTAAAATTTCTGGAGGCTTATTGATGATCAATATATTGGATGGTGCTTTGATTTTAACATCAATCGCGCTGGTCGTGAGCATTATCTTGCAAAGCAAGGGGGCTGGCCTGGGCGGACTGACCGGTTCCGACGCCGGTGGCGTGTTTTCTGCCCGACGCGGGATCGAAAAAACACTTTTCTGGGTAACCATTGTCTTCAGCGCTTTGTTTTTTGTCCTGGGGATTACTCTGGTGGTTATTTCTGCCCACCAATAATATATTGTAAAGAGAAAGGCCAGCGCCGGCTTGTTGAGTAGGCCCGGAGGCGGCCTTTCTTTAATTAATCTATATAACCATGAAAAAACTGCGTTGGCAATTCCTGGTTGTCGCATTGACGCTGATCGTGGTGGCGGTGCTTTTGCTTACCCAGCAGCAGCCCGCCAATCCGATCCTGCCCCAACCAGCAAGTGGGGGGATATATACCGAGGCCCTGGTGGGTTCGTTTGGGCGTCTGAACCCTTTGCTTGATCTTAATAATCCTGCCGACCGCCAAGTGGACCGCCTGCTCTTCAGCAGCCTGCTTAAATTCGATTCCCAGGGCATACCACAGCCTGACCTGGCCGAATCGTGGGGCGTTTCGGCAGATGGAACGATCTATAATGTCACCCTGCGCGCCAATGCCACCTGGGATGACGGCACACCGGTCACCAGTGACGACGTGCTCTTTACGCTTGACTTGTTGCGCAGCCAATACTCCGCTTTTCCTCCTGATGTACGCAGCCTGTGGGATGGCGTGCAAATCACCCGTCTTAACGATAAAAATATTAAATTTGTCCTGACGGAACCGTTCGTTCCGTTCCTGGATTACCTGACCTTTGGCATCCTGCCAAAACACTTGCTGCAGTCGGTCACTGCAGACCAATTGGCATCCAACGAATTCAATCTGGCACCGGTTGGGTCGGGTCCCTATAAGTTTGACCACCTGATGATCGAGAATGGAAAGATCGCTGGCGTGGTTCTAACGGCTTCGAAGACCTATTTCGGCCAGGTCCCGTACATGGATCAGATCGTCTTCCGATATTACCCCGACTCGCAAACGGCCCTGGCAGCCTACCAAGGCGGGGAAGTACTCGGTATCAGCCAGATCACTCAGGACGTTCTTCCTGCGGCCATGGCCGAGACGAACCTGTCCTTGTATTCCAGCCGTATGCCGCGCCTGACCATGATCTTCCTCAACCTGGGGGATAAAACGTTGCCCTTTTTCCAGGATAAAAATGTTCGAAATGCACTGATGCTTGGGCTAAATCGGCAATGGATGGTGGATAAACTGCTCCAGGGCCAGGGGATTGTGGCCGACAGCCCAATCCTACCCGGGACATGGGCTTATTACGATGGCGTGACTCACATCGGTTTCGACCCCGATGCAGCGGCGGCGGAATTAAAAACTGCCGGTTACGTTCTGCCCACGGATGGTACTGTCCGCGCCAAGGATAATGTATCCCTCTCCTTTACTTTGGCGTACCCGGACGATGCCCTGCATGCCCAGTTGGCCCAGGCCATTCAACAGGACTGGGCGGCCATCGGCGTGGAAGTGGATCTTAAAGCGGTTTCCTATGATTCACTTTTGAATGACTACCTGACGCCGCGTACATACCAGGCTGTATTGGCGGACCTGGACCTTACCCGTTCGTATGACCCGGATCCATATCCCTTTTGGCACCAGGCTGAAATTACCGGCGGCCAGAATTATTCCCAATGGGATAACCGTACCGCCAGTGAGTATATCGAACAGGCGCGCGTGGTTGCTGATCCGGGTGTTCGCCTGCGGTTATACCGCAACTTCCAGGTTGTCTTTGCAAGCGAGCAGCCGGCTTTGCTGTTGTATTATCCCGTCTACACGTTTGCTGTGGACCAGCGTGTGCAGGGGGTGCAAGCTGCACCACTCTTTGAGCCGGCCGACCGGTTTAACGATATCTCCAACTGGTACCTGGTTACCAAGCGTGCCCTTGACCAGACGGCACAACCGACCATCCAAATTGGCCTGCCAACCCCGACCGCAACCCCGGTTGGCCAGCCGACCACCAGTCCGTAAGTTTTCATATTCACTTCCATAAGGAGCCGGCATGGCCGACCAGCGCGAAAATGCTTTGCAATATGCCCATACCAATAGAGAGAATTTCCTGAGCGCTCTCAAAGAAATCCTGGCCGTCCCTTCCATTTCGACGGAAAAGGCACATATGCCGGATATCCAGCGAACGGCGGAGTGGCTGGCTGCGCAACTGCGTTCCCTGGGGATGCAGAAGGTGACCCTTTTCCCAACCACCCAATCGCCGATTGTATATGGCGAATGCCTGGAAGTGCCTGGCGCTCCAATCGTGCTTATATACGGTCATTATGATGTTCAACCCGTGGATCCACTTGATCTATGGAAAAGTGGTCCTTTCGAGCCAATTGTTGTTGGGGAGGATATCTTTGCCCGAGGTACATCGGATATGAAGGGGCAAGCGCTGGTTACATTGAAAGCAGTGGAATCGTTGGTCAAGACTGGCGGCTTGCCGATCAACCTCAAATGGTTGTTCGAGGGGGAGGAAGAAGTCGGTTCCCCCAACCTGGAAACGTTCATCGCCAGCCATACTGAAATGCTGGCCTGCGATTTTGCCGTCAATCCGGATTCAGGCATGATCGGCAGAGAATATCCGACCATCACTTATGGACTGCGCGGTTTGGCATATTTTGAGCTGCGCGTTTTCGGCCCGGCACATGACCTTCACTCCGGTATGTTTGGCGGCGTGGTCCATAACCCGGCAAATGTGCTGGCGGAACTGATCGCCGGCATGCACGACGAGACAGGACGCGTTACCCTGCCCGGTTTCTACAACCGGGTGCGTAGTCTGAGCACGGAGGAGCGCGAAGAACTGGCCCGTCTCCCGATTGACGAACGCCATTACATCGAACAGACCGGCGTTCCAAGCCTGTATGGCGAAGCCGGGTTTACTGCCAACGAACAGACCGGGGCGCGGCCCACACTGGACGTGAACGGCTTGCTTTCCGGATTTACCGGAGATGGATCCAAGACCGTGATCCCGGCCTGGGCGATGGCGAAGTTCTCGACGCGGCTTGTCCCAGACCAGGATCCTGATGAAGTCCACCAGCAGTTGCTCAGGTACCTGGAACAGAACGCACCCAAGGATATACGCTGGGAAGTGAAGACGCTGGCGGGTAACCCAGCTTCTATATCTGATCGGAATAACCCGGGTGTGGTGGCCATGACCAAGGCACTGGAGACGGTCTGGGGCAAACGTCCTTATTTCAAACGCGAGGGTGGTTCCATCCCGGTGGTGGGTGACATGCAACGTTTGTTGGGGATCGAGTCGGTCATCTGCGGGTTTGGCCTTCCGGACGACAATGTGCATGCCCCGAATGAAAAACTGAACCTGCCAACCTGGTACCGCGGCATTGATGCGTATATCCATTTTTTCTTGAATTTGAAGCCATGACTTTAGGAGACGGGGAGCCTGGCCTCTTGAAGGGGCCGAACTCCTGAATCACCGCATGGAAGACAAACTTATCAGTTATGGTGGGCAGGCGCTTATGGAGGGCGTGTTGATGCGCGGCCGGAAAGCCTGCGCAGTTGCCATGCGCGCCCCGGATGGCAAGATCGTGACCAAAGTCGAACCCCTCGGCGGCATTTACAAGACGAACATCTCCAAAATCCCTTTCCTGCGAGGGCTGGTGATGCTGTGGGATTCGCTTGGCCTGGGCATGCGCGCCCTGACCGATTCTGCCAACCTGCAGTCCGGAGAAGATGAAAAACTGGAGGGCCCGGCGCTTTATCTGACGCTTGGCCTGACCTTCCTGGTGGCCATCGCCATTTTCTTCCTCATCCCGGCCGGGATCGGCTGGTTGACCGAACATTTCCTGCATTGGAATGCTTGGTGGAGCAACCTGGTGGAAGGTGTGCTGCGCCTGTTTATGCTGGTCGGGTATATCTGGGCAATCGGGTTTATGCCGGAGATTGGGCGCGTTTTTGCCTATCACGGCGCGGAACACAAGACGATCAATGCCTATGAAGCCGGCGCGGAGCTAACTCCGGCTTCCGTGGCTAAATTTCCGCTTGCCCACACGCGCTGCGGGACGGCTTTCCTGCTGACGCTGGTGGTGCTGTCGCTATTCTTTTTTACCATCCTGGGCCCGCTCTCGCTGGAGTGGCGGCTGGTCAGCCGGATCTTGATGATCCCGATCCTGGTGGGTATTGCCTACGAATACCTGCGTTGGACGGCCAACCACATCACCAGCCCCTTTGTGCGCTTTATTGTCAAACCCAACCTGGCGTTGCAATCCCTGACCACGCGCGAACCGGACGAGAAGATGCTGGAAGTGGCAATTACGGCTTTCCAGGCGATGAGGCAGGCGGAGGGGAAGTAGGTAAAACGTATCGTTTCAGAGGCACGCCCGGAAGGCTGGGGCTGTGTAGGCTGGTTCACTGGCCTCCCAAGGCAGAATGGTCAGGTGGAACGAGTATTTGAAGAACAATTCGTGGCAAACCACCAAATGGATCAGAGATTCAATGCCATGCAAAATGGAAAGCCTTGTAACCACATCAGAAGAACGCATTTGCAGCAATGCTTTCCGGTAGCCACCTGATTGCTGATAGGAGTTTTGGGCGGCCATCGATGAGCAAGGGAAAAAGCTGAAGACGAAATAGGAGTCAGGACGGCCTTCGTTAAATGGACCGGTCAACGCGGCTCCGTGGACCTGCCCATCGTTGTAACTAGTGGCTGCCTTTTCGAAAACCCATTCGGTTATTACTTCTCTCGCAAATTTCCCAGCATGAAGCAGGTTACCTGGAATATTATCGGCCTGGGCGAGGAATGCATCGAATTGCGAACGAGCCGCAAAGCGAACGTCCGGGAAATTATTCCTGGCGGCGAAATTTTTGACGGTCGCAGCCTGAGACAAGAGACTATTCAACCGGTCTACCCGGCAGCCGCATGCCCGAAATTGTTCTACTGCCGCAGAGGTTGCGCGTATGCACAAGCGGGCGTAGTTGCGAGGCTCGATACGCACCCCTGCCTTGCTGACAGAATCGGGATACATGGCCGGGTAAAACCACGAAAGGCTATCGGGATCCAGGAAAAACCACAATGCCGGGAATCGTTCGTGCAGCTTCCGTACCCAGAGAGCCGCCTCTGGAATTTCTGCTGCCGGCCGCGGATCGGAGTTGAAACGGCCGAATGCCAGGGTCGCATGGAAGTGGTGCAACCAGCCCGTTTTTGCGGATTCGCTCAGCATCTTGTGAAGAAGTTCTTCGGCAGCATTTGTCTCGTTTCGGTCCACGTCAGTCTCTGTGATCGAGTAATGCTGGCCAGTCAGCCCGGAGACGGTGAAGGGAAGGCTTGCGCCGAACCCCGGGCCACGCTCCAGCAGCTTTTCCCGGCTGGGTAAAGCCGGGTAGTCGTTCGCTGTCAATTGCTTTTGAAGCAGTTGCTCTAAAAGCGGATTTACCATTTGCGCGCAAGTCGCCAATAACCCTTCATCCACTTCCAGACCTAATTGTGTGAAGGCCCGCTTTTCTGAGGCTACCACTACAGGATGCCGCAAGCAAATTTCCCCACATTCTTCTTTGGCGAAACCCATCGGCACACAGTCGAGGCAAAGTGCAGGTACGCCGTGAAAAACGCCCAACGCAATGCCACGCCCGCGTTTCGGGCAGAGCCGCCGGATCGCCATTTTGATCTCCGGTTCCATGACCTGCCACAGGTCGGCTTGGATCTTGAAAGCCAGGTCCTCCCGCAAGTGGGCAAAGTGCTTGTCGCGCATGTCCCAGATCACCTTGGCCACCGGACATTCGACGGGAGGCTGTGATTGCCAGACTGCCGTGACATCATAAACACCGGAGTGCGAAACGGTCACCTGTGCTGACGCGACCTCGATGCCAAGAACGGTCCTGGCCAAGTGCATGGCTTCGCGCTGCCGGCGTTCCTGTGGTGACACCCCAGTCAATATGACTCTCTCATCCATCGCTGCGATTGCATATTCCTTGGGGCAAAAGAGGGTTTCGTCCATGCTGGAAAGGTTGGCCATCTGGTAAAAATACGCACCACGAACGGGCTGCCCCTGGCACACGTGACAGACAAACTCCGGAAGCCGCATAATCCAGGGCGCCAGGTCAGCCGGCTTGGGAACAAGGTTCATTGCCGTATCAATGTCATCCAAGCTGTCAAACCTTGGCCATTCATCGATGATTGTGGCGAAGTGCGTCAGGCATGGGTGATCACACTGAGAAATCGGCTCTGGCCGGCCTGGCCACAGCACGGCAAGTTCGCCCGGTTCCGGTGTAGAGTTCTTCATATCCTTCGGATCGATACTCATTGGCGCAGGCTCCTTTCCAACCATAGTAGGCCCACTTAACGCTGCGGCACAAGATCAGTGCTGAGCGCGGTGAGAGTGCCGGTTGAGTTGTTCATCCACGCGGATCGATTTTGCCGTGGTTTGGACTTGGTAATCCATCCGGGCGTCCGCACCCGGGTTGGATTTCTTCCATTGTGCCAGGCCTTGCGCGATCAATTGTTCGATATCCGTATCCTTGGGGGCGAGCTCTTTTTCGTGGCAGTTGATCCTGGCGATGTCGATCAACCCATTCAACAAGGTGAGGGCACGCATCCCGCTGCGATAGACGGTACCCAGGTCTTCCTTTTGAAGGTCCGTAAGAGGAGCATCGCCAACCGTGTTCAGCAGCATCTTGCTGAACCCGGTGATATGGTTGAAGGGGGTTCGCAGGTCGTGCGCCTGCGCGGATATGAACTGATCGAGATCAATTTGCGTTGGGAGGGTTATTTTCTTGTCAGGCATGGTCAGACTCAACTCCTTACGTCCGGGCGATCCGGTGGACGTCAATCAGGCTTGCCATCAAAGAGCTTCGCCGTTTAAATATCCCTGTTGCTGATAGCGTTGAAAGAGAGCTCCCCATTCCGTGTTGTTTTGCCATTCCCTGGTCACCCGTTTGTACTTCAAGGGCCAGTAGAAATAATCCTGCTCTGCCTCGGAGATGGCAATCGGCAGATTTACGAACGGGGTCCGGAAGATCAATTTTTGCAGGAACCTGGTCGGTCCATACCAGGAGAGCCAGGCCAGGAAGGTATGCGAATTGCGGGTGATCTTGAAATTCCAGTTTTCTCCCGATATATCGTCACCGACCAGTTCGATCTGACGCACATCCCCGCTTCCCAGCCCTTGTTCCTGCGCCAGGCGGATATATCGGATGGAGAGTGGGTCGAACCCCATCAATTTGGCTGCCACGGCATCGATGGCCACCTGGTCCTCGAGAGGCCAGCAGAATATTCTTTACCTCCGGGATCATGAGACGCGGGCCGGCGCCATTGCCTGCCGTTGTCCCATCCATCATTGCAAATATGCCCGGGTGGATCTCTTTTTGAATTGCAAGCAGGTCCACCAGCGTTTCGTGGATCCAACTGTGCGTGTAATGCCGGTATTTGCTCAGCAATCCGCCAAAGGCATTTTTCATCGCCCCGGTGGTGGTGGTGTACATGTGGGTCTTCACCGTAGGCAGGTGGACAATGTTCTTACCCTGGAAATAATCCGGGATGCGGATCCCTTCCGGGTAAATGTGGTCAAGCGCAAGCATTTTGGCTTTGGGCCGGTAAAGGACCCATTCCATCTCTTTTTTTCGGAAGTTGTAAGAGGGCCGGGACTTCGTAATGTTTGAAGATGGGCAAATACCCGTTCAGGTCCTCCCCTTTGAACGCATTGGTGAGCACGGTCTGGTTTTGCACACAGACCAGGTCGTTAAAGCCGGCCTGCCGCAAGGCGAGGATGGAGCCTTCCAACTGCCAGGGAGTGGTATTTGCCGCCGGCATGGGGAAATGCCACGAAATATTATCCTTGAGAATGGTTGTGGCGTCCCGGCGGAGAGCCTGGCTGCCTCCAGCCAGTTCAAATAAACGCTGATAATCCTGCAGGACGCTCTCGGGATGGGTGCGCACTACGGCAACTATGGATTTATTTGTCATTCAATGACCTCATCAGACAGTCTTATTTTATCCATTCTTTCCCTTCGATCAAATCCCTTCTTGTTTTTCGGTACAGCACGATTGGGTTGTCGCCCTGGATAAGGATCTCGCCAATGTCCAGGTCTGGACGCGGCGGGCGCTGGGTGATAACCACGCGCCGGTCCTGGCGCTCAATGACCAGGTTCGCCAGGCTGCCCACCCAGCCGGTAAGCTGGCGCAAAACCGGAAAACGCACGGTGTGGTAATAACGCACGTACATCAGGGTGTTTTCATTGTCAATTGGGGCAAAGGCAATCACGACGCGCAGGCTGTCTGCGATCCAGTTTTGCCAGAGGTTCCCGAAGCGGAATTGCAGGGAAGGCCGGCGGTCAGGTTCGGGCAGTTCGGAGGGCTTTTTTGGCTTTTGGCCGTTATCAAGCTCGTTGTAGACCCATAAATTGATCAGGTGGTCGCCTGGCCAGTGGCTCTCCTCTCTGGCAATCGGCCCGTTAACCAGGGTACGGTTGCCCTCGTCCGATGGTGTTGTGGTGAATGAAAGGCAGGTGGACCACATCCAACTGGTTTTCGATGGCACGCGCGTAGTGACTGGTCCAGTGATCTTTCAATGTGGCATAGACCATGTTATCGCCAATGGACTCGAACCATGGGACGGGCGGGTATGTCGCGCTGTGGCTCCCCCCACCAGATGTAGACAAAGCCGTGTGCTTCCCGGACCGGATAACTGTGCACGTGCAATGCTTTGGGCGGCTCACTGGCGCGTCCATTGGCGGGATCAGGGTGCAGGCCCCGGAAGTATCGTACTCGAAACCGTGGAAGGGGCACTGGATGACATCGCCGATCACCTTGCCGGCGCTGAACGCGACGCCGCGATGAGGGCATTTATCGCTCATCACCGCAAGTTCGCCCCGGCTATTACGCCAGACAGCCATTTTTTCGCCCATGCGCGTCACGCCGATGATTTTCCCTTTTTTAATCTCGTTGGATTCCAGAATGGCATACCATTGGTTGGGGATCATGTTTCCTCCAGTTTGCAGACACAGGGTTAAGCACCTGAAAAAGCGCCTCTTTGTCAAAGGCGAACGGGAACAAGCCTCGTCCCTACACGGGTTGGAACCTTGCCGTGAAGTGCCGCAGCAGTTCCGGCGCGTAAGTGAACTTATAGCCGCGTATGCCCGATTTGCGGAGGGCGATCTTCCCCAGCGTTTCGGCCACGTAGTCCATATGGCTCTGGGTATAGACCCGGCGCGGGATGGCCAGGCGGACAAGCTCCAGTTGTGGGTAGACGATCTCGCCACTGTCGGGGTCGGGGTGGGCAAACATGACCGAGCCGATTTCGCAGGCGCGGATGGCACCTTCCAGGTAGAGTTCGACTGCCAGCGCCTGGCCGGGGAATTCGCCGTGCGGAATGTGGGGCAGCAGGCTTCCAGCGTCAATGTAAACGGCGTGACCACCGGCTGGTTGGATGGTAGGGATGCCGGCTGCGTTGATGCACTGCATCAGGTAAGCAGTTTGGCTGAGACGATAGGCGAGGTAGGCTTCGTCGAGACCCTCGTACAGGCCGACGGCCATCGCATCCAGGTCGCGGCCTGCCAGGCCGCCGTAGGTGTAGAAGCCTTCACGCAGGATAAGTTCATTGCAGATGTTGCGATAGAGCGTCTCGTCGTTGACGCACAGCAGGCCGCCGATATTGACGATGGCATCCTTTTTGGCAGACATGGTCATGCCATCTGCCAGGGCGAACATCTCCCGGGCGATTTCGAGCGGGGATTTGTCGGCGTAACCGGGTTCGCGCAGTTTGATGAAATAGGCGTTTTCGGCATAGCGGGCGGCATCGATGAAAAAGGGGATGCCGAAGGAGTGGTAGGTTTCGGAGACCGCCCGCAGGTTCGCCAGCGAGACGGGCTGGCCGCCCCCGGCGTTGTTGGTGACGGTCATCATGCCGAACGGGATATTGGCCGGGCCGGTCTTCTCGATGAAGGCTTTTAGTTTGGCGATATCCATGTTGCCTTTGAACGGATGCAGATTGGCTGGATCGCCGGCTTCATCGATGACCAGGTTGGCCGGGCGGCCGCCACGTGCCCGGATGTTGGCATCCGTGGTGTCGAAGTGCATGTTGGAGGGGACGGACTGTCCGGGCTTGACCAGGCAGGCGGACAGGATGTTTTCGGCGGCGCGCCCCTGGTGGGTCGGGACGAAGTATTTGAAGCCGAAAATATCGTTGACGGCCTTGTCCAAGCGCTGAAATGGAGCGCGCCCCGGCATAGGATTCGTCACCCAGCATGAGGGCGGCCCATTGCCGGTCGCTCATCGCGCCGGTGCCGGAATCGGTCAAGCAGGTCAATGAAGATATCCTCGGCTTTGAGGGCGAAGACATTGTAGCCAGCCGCCTGGATGGCCTTACGGCGTTCCTCTGGCGAGGGCAGGCGGATGGGTTCGACTGTTTTGATGCGGAACGGTTCGGGGGGGTAGGTGGGCATAGGACTCCTTTATTGAAATCAAATACAGTTTAGCACCATTTCCCCGGCGTACCATTATCAAACAATCGCAAAAAAACGTTTCCGGATTTGCCGGCAATTTTACAGGCGAAGGGAAGAAAGATCGAATAATTAAGACGAAAATAATATGAAAAAACGGGGATTGATTACGGGGGCATTTATTGCCCTTTATGGTAAAATTTGCCGTCGTGCAAGTTGTAAGACAATTTATTGTTTTTGGAGCGCCTATGCAGAATGAATGGCTATACATCGGGCTCTTCCTGGTGATTGGGATTATTGTTCCAATTGTCCCGCTGGTGTTTGCCCGGCTGGTGGCGCCGCGGAAACCAAATCCCATCAAACAAAGCACATATGAGTGCGGCATCGAAACGGTGGGCGAGTCGTGGGTGCAGTTCAAAGCCCAGTATTATGTTTTTGCGCTGGTATTCCTGGTATTCGATGTGGAGTCGGTCTTCCTGTTCCCCTGGGCGCTGACGCTCAAACAGTTGCCTCTGTTTGTGGTGCTGGAGGGCATTTTATTTATCGGAATCCTGGTCGCCGGGCTGGTATATGCCTGGCGCAAAGGGATGCTGGAATGGGTGTAGACCCCCAAGGGTGAACCATAAAGGCTGACAGGAAATATCCTCTCAGCCTTTTCTTTGTGTGTAGAGCGTTAGGAGAAATCAATGACGTTTTGGAATAACCCGATCAATTTCATTGCCACCTGGCTGACCGGCCTGCTGACCGGCTGGCACCTGCCGGTTGCATTGGCGACCATTCTTCTTTATGTGATCGGCATCACCGTGCTGATCGTCTTTGCCATGACGCTGGATATCGGCCTGGTATGGGTGGAACGGAAAGTGGTGGCCCGTTTCCAGGACCGGCTTGGCCCGAACCGGATCGGACCGTTTGGCCTGATCCAGCCGGTTGCCGACATCATCAAGATGGTTATCAAGGAAGATATCACTCCGGACGGAGCGGATAAGATCATCTACAACATTGCCCCGGTGCTGGCGGCCACTTCGGTCATCATGCTGTGGGCCATCCTGCCGCTGGCTTCCACCATCTATGGTGTGGATCTGAATGTGGGGCTGCTGTACATCGTCGCGGCGGGCGCGCTGGGAACGCTGGCCATCATCATGGCGGGCTGGTCTTCGAATAACAAGTATGCCCTGCTGGGGGCTTTCCGCATGGTGGCGAACATGATCTCCTACGAAATCCCGATGGTCATCATCCTGCTCATCCCGACCATCCTGGCAAATACGATGAGCGTGCAGGGCATTACCCAGGCGCAGAGCGGGATGTGGTTTGCCATCCTTTCGCCGCTGGCGCTGCTCATTTTCCTGATCAGCGCGATCGCCGAACTGGGGCGCTCGCCTTTTGACCTGAACGAAGCCGAGTCCGAAATTGTGGCCGGGTTCCATATCGAATATACCGGGATGAAGTTTGGCTGGTTCTATGCGGGCGAACTCCTGCATGCTTTCACCTTTGGCGGGTTCATGGCGATCCTGTTCTTCGGCGGGTATGGCGGCTTCTTTGGGCTGGAAAAACTGGCTGTCTTTACCTGGCTGAATATCCCGTTCGTGCAGGCGCTGGTTTTCATTGCCAAGGCCATGTTTGGTTACTGGGTGATCATGTGGATCAAGTACTCGGTGCCGCGTATCCGCATTGACCATATGCTGGCCTTCAACTGGAAATTCCTTGTCCCGCTTTCGCTGGTGGTGCTGGTGAATACGGCTGTCCTGAACAAGGTCCTGATCGGCCTGCCAGACTGGCTTTACGTGCTGGGGATGTTTGGCTCGAACATTGTGATCGGTTTCGTTACGATTGAAATCCTGCGGGCTTATGGCCGCAAACAGCGCAAAGCGGAAGGCCATGCCCTCACCCCAACCCCTCTCCCGAGGGGAGAGGAGCAGGCTGAGGCAAGAATTATGACTGCTGAACAAATCATTTTCCTTCTTGACCGGCGCGCTGGTCCTTGGTTCTGCGTTGATGGTGGTGACGACCCGCAACCTGATCCATGCGGCGTTATGGCTGGTGGTGTCGCTCTTCGGGGTGGCCATCCTGTACGCCATCCTGCAAGCCAACTTCCTGGCGGTTGTCCAGGTGGTGGTGTATATCGGCGCGATCGCCATCCTGTTCATCTTTGCGGTCATGCTGACCCGGCGTGAGTTGATGGAAAAAGGCCGGCAAACCCGCTCCAACTGGTGGATTCCGGCCCTGCTCGGAGCTGTTGATCCTGACCGGGTTGGTATTGCTCATCCTCAGCGTACCGGGTGTGGACCGCACTGCCGCCGCCCTGCCCGCAGGGTTGGATACTGTCCAGGCGCTCGGCACCGCCCTGGTATCCCCGGATGCCTACGTGCTGCCTTTCGAAGTGGCGTCCGTCCTCATGCTGGCGGCGCTGGTCGGCGCGGTCTACGTTGCGACTGCGGATAAGAAGTAGGAGGCCGAGATGAGTATCCCGCTTTCCTGGTACCTGATCCTGGCAGCCGCTTGTTCTGCATCGGGCTGTATGGCGTGCTTTCGCGCAAGAATGCCATCGCCATCCTGTTGGGTGTGGAACTGATGCTGAATGCCGTCAATATCAACCTGGTGGCCTTCTGGCGCTATCTTGACCCGGCCCAAATGGCCGGACAGGCCTTTGCTGTCATCGTTTTTGCAGTGGCGGCTGCGGAAGTGGCCGTAGGCCTGGCGCTGATCATTTCGGTCTACCGCCGCCGCAAGACGGTGGTGGCGGATGAAATTGATTTGATGAAATGGTAAGGAACAGAGATAGAGATAGAGAGCAGAGATCAGTTTCTGCTCTCTATGTGTCTTTATCTCTGGTTTGGAGGTTTCATGACGAATTGGATTATCTGGCTTCTTCCTCTCCCGCCCTTGCTGGCTTTTTTTGCAATCATCCTGTTCACCAATAAGAACAAGGCTTTGAGCCACGGCATCGCGATCGGCGCGGCGGGGCTCTCCTGGCTGGGGAGCATGGTCGTTTTTATATACAGCCGTGGGAACGAAAGAATTTGGCAAGCATGTTTTCGAGTCGGCGATCAACTGGCTGCCGACCGGCGCGACCTGGCTCCAGGTTGGCGTGCGGGTCGATCCGCTCTCGGCGGTGGTGTTGTTCTTTGTGGCCTGGACGGTGCTGGCGATTTTCGTTTACAGCGTCGGCTACCATAACTTCGGCCAGCCGAAAGGCGATCACGATCTGCCCGGCCTGCCGCCGCATGGCGCGACCATCACCGAGGACGGGCACACGCATATGCGTCCCGTCCATCGAGCCGATGTATGCCCGCTTCTTTGCCTTTATCAGCCTGTTCGCCTTTGGCATGTACACCCTGGTGGTTTCCAATAACCTGCTGACCCTGTTCGTCGGCTGGGAGATCATGGGCTTGTGCTCGTACCTGCTGATCGGTTTCTGGTATGGCAAGAAATCCGCCCGCGATGCGGCGGTCAAGGCCTTCATGACCACCCGCATCGGCGATGTGTTCATGCTGCTGGGGATTGCTTTCGTCTATTCCTTCACCGGTTCGCTCTCCTTCAAGGATATTTTCCAGCCACAGATGCTGCAAGCGCTTGCCAGCACACCGGCCTTCTTCGGATTATCGGCAGCCGGGATTGATCGGCCTGCTGCTTTTCATCGGGACAGTCGGCAAATCGGCCCAGTGGCCGCTGCACGTCTGGCTGCCGGATGCCATGGAAGGCCCGACCCCGGTCAGCGCCATGATCCATGCCGCCACGATGGTCTCGGCGGGTGTGTACATGGTCATCCGCATGTTCCCGCTGTTGAGCCTGGATGCCGCACACCATGACGGTGGTGGCATTCATCGGTGCCTTCACGGCGCTCTTTGCCGCGACGATTGCCGTGGCGCAGAATGATATCAAGAAGGTGCTGGCCTATTCGACCATTTCGCAACTCGGTTTCATGATCGCCGCGCTGGGGTTGGCATGCCTATGTGGCGGCGGCCTTCCACCTGGTCACGCATGCCTTCTTCAAGGCGCTGCTCTTCCTGGGCTCCGGCTCGGTCATCCATGGCATGGAACACGGTGTGCTGCACACCGGCGAGCATGTGGACGCGCAGGATATGTTCAATATGGGCGGTCTGCGCAAGAAGATGCCGATCACTTTCTGGACTTTCCTGATCGGCGGCCTTGCCCTTTCCGGGTTTCCCGGTGCTGACGGCGGGTTTCTGGTCCAAGGATGAGATTTTTGCCGAAGCCTTTGGAATGGACACCTGGCTGGTCTTTATTGTCCTGGCGCTGGCGGCCTTCCTGACGGCTTTCTACACCATGCGCCAGATCACCCTGACCTTCTTCGGCGAACCGCGCACCAAGGCTGCCGAACATGCCAGCGAGACAACCTGGACGATGACCCTGCCATTGGTCGTGCTGGCAGTCTTCGCCGTCGGGGTCGGCTGGGTGGGCATGCCGGCATGGTTCACCGGGCGGCCTGGTCCCGAACTGGTTCCATGAGTTCGTCGGCGGGACCCTGGCCCAGGCACCGGAAGCAGTGGCATTCAACTGGATCCCGGTGGTCACCTCGCTGGTGGTTGCCCTGGGCGGGTTGTTCTGCGGCTGGCTGGTCTACCGGAAGGTGATCTGCCCCGGCGGAGGACCGGCTGCAGATCCCGTTGCTGAAGAATAAATATTATTTCGACGAAATTTATGCTTTCCTGTTCGTCAGACCGGCCTACTGGATTGCCGAAAAGTTCACCTCGCTGTACATGGATCAGATGGTGATTGACGGCTTTCTGCACAGCCTGGCGCGTTTCTCGCTCTTCCTGGGCCATGCCTTCCGCAATTATTTCGACAAGCCGGTCATCAACGAATTCATTGGCGATGGGACCGGCAAGGTCGTCAAGGCCTCCGGCTCCGGACTGCGCAAGATCCAGGCCGGGCGTGTCCAGTACTACATGGTTGTATCCATGGTGGTGCTGGTTATCTTTGCGTTTTTGTATTATTTCCTGAAGAGAGGAATGTAGTAACGACTTCAGTCGTTATGAGGCGACTGAAGTCGCCACTACTCGTGGAGCACTCGATGGCATTTATCAATCAACATCTCCTGACCCTCATCCTGTTCTTTCCCGTCCTGGCGGCGGTGGTGGTGTTGTGCCTGCCGAAGGACAATCTGAAAGCCATCCGCTGGACGGCATTTGGCTTGAGCCTGGTGCCTTTTCTGTTGACGATCGTCCTGTGGGCACAGTTCAAGGCAGGGCAAGCCGGCTTCCAGTTCCAGGAACAAGCCACCTGGTATGCGGCCATCCATTCGACTTTCCACGTCGGGGTGGATGGGCTTTCGCTGACCATGGTGCTGCTGACCACGCTCCTGACGCCGGTGGCGCTGCTGGCCTCTTTCAACATCACCGACCGGCTCAAAGCCTACATGTTCCTGTTCCTGCTGCTGGAGACGGGCATGCTGGGCGTCTTCATGTCGCTGGACCTGCTGATCTTCTTCGTCTTCTGGGAAATCGGCCTGGTGCCGATGTATTTCCTGATCAACCAGTGGGGCAGCGAGAAGGGCGAACGCGAAATCTGGAAGGGTGTCAAAGTCCAGGCGCGCAACTATGCTTCGTTGAAATTCATCATCTTCACCATGGGCGGTTCGCTGGGACTGCTGCTGGCCATCCAGATGCTGGGCGTGTTGTTCCAGAATTATGATCTGCCGGTGCTGTACCAGAAGTGGAATTCCCTGACGACCGGCACCTTGCTGGGCCTGCCGGTCGAGACGGTCAAGACAGTGGCTTTCTGGGCGTTTGTGATCGCCTTTGCCATCAAAGTCCCGGTCTGGCCTTTCCATACCTGGCTGCCGGATGCCCATACCGAAGCCCCGACCGCCGGTTCGATGATCCTGGCGGGCGTGCTGCTGAAATTGGGCGCGTATGGTTTCCTGCGGCTGGTGCTGCCGTTCTATCCGGTGGAATCGGCACGTTATGCCGGCTGGCTGGCGTTCCTGGCGGTGATGGCGATCGTCTTTGGAGCGTTCGCAGCCTATGGCCAAAAGGATTTCAAGCGGCTGGTGGCCTATTCGTCGGTCAACCACATGGGGTTTGTGCTGCTGGGGATTGCGGCGGCAGCCAAAGCTGCCGGCACGCTCAATGCAACCATCGCCCTGAACGGCGCGGTGCTGCAGATGTTCAACCACGGTCTTTCGGCGGCCGGGATGTTCTTCCTGGTGGGTGTGATCTACGAACGCACCCACACCCGCAACCTGGAGGATTTCGGCGGGTTGTTCCCGCTTGTTCCGATCTATGGCGGAATCCTGATCTTCACCAGCATGGCCTCGCTGGGATTGCCCGGCCTGAACGGGTTCATCTCCGAATTCCTGGTGGTGCGAGGTTCCTGGCCGATCCTGACGCTCTATACGGCGATTGCCATGCTCGGTTTGCTGTTCACCGGTGCGTATGTTCTCAAGGGCATCAAGAATGTTCTGCATGGCCCGTTGAACGAGCACTGGGCGCAAGGCGAACATAAGCTGACCGAGATCAACACGCGCGAGATCATCGTCATGGCTCCGCTGATGGCGCTCATCCTGGTCATCGGTGTTTACCCGGCCTGGATCCTGGATGTGATCAACAAAGCCATGATGATGCTGTTCCACTAAGAGGTAGAGATGCATTTTCCGTTCCTGAGTGTCATTGTCTTCACCCCGCTGGTTGCAGCGTTGATCATCCTGCTGTATAAACCGGAGCAGAAAAAAGCCATCCGCATCACGGCGCTGAGTGCGGCGGTATTTGCGCTGGCACTGTCAGTGTGGGTGTATTTTACTTACGATAAGGCTGCGGCGGGCTACCAATTCATCGAGAAATACAACTGGATGCCGATGCTGGGCATCAGCCTGCACTTCGGCGTGGATGGGATGTCGGCTCCGCTGGTGCTGCTGACGGGTATTGTCATGGTGACCGGCGTGATGATCTCCTGGGGTATCGAAGACCGGCCGCGCGAATTCTTTGCCTTCCTGTTCATCCTGGCTTCGGGCGTGTTCGGCGTGTTTGCCTCGCTTGACCTGTTCATGCTGTTTTTCTTTTATGAAATTGCAGTCTTCCCGATGTACCTGCTGATCTCCATCTGGGGCTGGATCAAGACACGTGAATATGCAGCCATGAAACTGACCCTGTACCTGTTCATCGGCTCGGTCGTCTCGCTGATCGGCGCGCTGGTCATGTACTGGACCAGCGGACTGCACACCTTTGATATGCTGGTCCTGGAAACGGCCAAGTTCACCCCGACTTTCCAGAAGATCTGGTTCCTGCCGGTTTTCCTGGGGTTTGCCATCCTGGGCGGCATCTTCCCGTTCCATAACTGGTCGCCGGATGGCCACGTGGCTGCGCCGACGGCAGTTTCGATGTTCCATGCGGGTGTGTTGATGAAGCTGGGCGCTTTTGCCGCCCTGCGGGTGGGCATCATGCTCCTGCCGCAAGGCGCAAAATTCTGGGCGCCGCTGATCATGGGGCTGGCGCTGGTCAACATCGTCTATGGCGCATTCATCGCCAGCGTCCAGACCGATTTCAAATATGTGATCGGCTTTTCATCCGTCTCGCACATGGGACTGGTCATGATGGGTTTTGCCACGCTGACCCCGGAAGGGCTGACCGGCGCGGGTGTGCAGATGTTCTCGCACGGGATCATGACGGCTCTCTTCTTTGCTGCCGTTGGCATGGTCTACGACCGGGCGCACACCCGCCAGATCCCTGAACTGGGCGGCATGATCAAGCCGCTGCCTCTGGTGGCGATTGGCGTCATCGTCGGCAGCCTGGTCTCCATGGGCATGCCCGGTTTCTCCGGCTTCGTGGCTGAGTTTCCCATCTTCATGGGCATGTGGAAAACGCATTGGGTGGTGGCTGTCATCGCCGCCATTTCGATTGTCGTGACCGCCTCCTATGTTTTACTGGTTGTCCGGCGGGTGTTCTTTGGAAAGATGCCGGAAGCACTGGAAGGTCACATCGCGCCCATCCGCAGCCTCGATAAAATTGCGCTGGTGCTCCTGATGGCGCTCATGATCGGCATCGGCCTGTTCCCGGCGCTGATCGTCCCGTGGGTGCAGACCGGGGTCCAGCATATCCTGGCCCTGCTGGGAGGTGCATAATGGCCACCATCCTGCCCATTCTCCCCGAAATCCTGCTCCTGGTGCTGGGCGTCTTGATCCTGATCATCGACCCGTTCCTGAAAAAGGATGCCTCCCGCCGCGCCGTTCCTGGGCTGGTTCACGGCCGGCGGACTGCTCTTCATCCTGGCCGTCAGCCTGTTATTTGCCCGGCCGGCAGCGCCTGCACTGGTCTTCGGTGGGATGCTGCGCTTCGACTGGCTGGGTTTCGTGTTCAAGATGTTCTTTGTCTTTGCCGCCGGGGTGACGGCGCTGTTCTTCATGGATGCAGACCATCTCAACCGGCGCGCCGAGGCCTATCTCCTGCTGGTGGCGGCCACGCTGGGCATGTGCCTGATGGCTTCCAGTGCGGACCTGGTCATGCTGTACCTGGCCATCGAGACAACTTCCATCCCGCTCTACCTGCTGGCCGGTTTCCTGAAAGATGACGACAAGTCCACCGAAGCGGGTTTCAAGTATATGCTTTTCGGTGCACTGACCTCGGCGGTGCTGCTTTACGGTTTCAGCCTGATCTACGGTTTCACCGGCAAGACCGGCCTGTATGACCTGAGCATGTATTTCAGCAACTTCAACCTGGTGGCAGTCGGCATTACCTTCCTGGTGCTGGCGGGACTGGCCTTCAAGGTTTCGCTGTTCCCGTTCCACTTCTGGGCGCCGGATGTATACGAAGGCGCACCCACGCCGGTGGCCGGGTTCCTGTCCACGGCTTCCAAGGCGGCCGGATTTGCGGTGCTGATCCGCTTGTTCACGGCCGTCTTCCCGGCCATCAGTGCAGATTGGAGCCTGATCCTGGCAGTCCTTGCCACCCTGACCATGACGGTTGGCAACCTGATCGCCCTGGCGCAGAAGAGCGTCAAACGCATGCTGGCTTACTCTTCCATTGCACATGCCGGCTATGCCATGATCGGTGTGGTGGCCTTCTCACAATTGGGCATTGCCAGCGTGGTTTTTTACCTGATCGGTTATGTTCTGACCAACCTGCTCGCTTTTGGGATCGTCGGCATTGTCGGACGCCTGACCGGCTCGGACGATTTCCAGGCTTATTCCGGCCTGAGCCGCCGTAACCCGACCCTGGGGCTGGCCGCGCTGGTGGCGTTCCTTTCGCTGGCCGGGATGCCGCCTTTCGTCGGGTTCGTTGCCAAATTCTTTGTTTTCAGTGCCGCGATTGAAGCAGGCTGGGTCTGGCTGGCAATCGTCGGTGTGCTCAATTCCATCGTGGGCCTGTACTACTACCTGAATGTGCTGAAGTATGTTTACCTGTACCGGATGGAGAACCAGGATGAGGAGCAGCACCCGCTCCCGGTGGCCCGGCCCGTGGTGATTGGGCTGGTCGTCCTTGTGATCGGCATCCTGCTGCTCGGTACCCTGTTCGGACCATGGTTCGGCCTTGCCACAAAAGCGGCAATGAGTTTGTTTTAGACAATCTGAGAATCTGATATAATTCCGCCGCCATGAACCAACCGGGCAGAAAACAACAGGATGAATTCAGGGCAGCCGTCACGATGACGGTTGTCTGGGTGGCTGGCCTGACGCTGGTAATCATCTTCGTGGCGCTGTTTGCAGGGATATTGCTGGATAAACTCCTGAACAGCAAGCCACTTTTTACCATCATTCTGACCATTGCCAGCATTCCGCTGACCATCTTTGCGACTTTCCGTGTTGTGAAAGCGGCCAGCAGCCGGATCCAACCGGCAGCGAAGAAAGAGAACTCTGAGGAGGAACCACATCGTGGAGAAGACAACTGAGTTGACTCCCAAAAAGAAAGGATGGCGCTGGGGCACCAACCGCTGGATTGTCCTGGCGCTGCTTATTGCGGGTTTTATCGGTGCGAAGTATTTCTTTTCACCAGTCCGGCCTTTTGTGCAACTTCCGGCCGAACACTGGATGGAACATCCCCTGTTTTCACTTACCAGTCATCGGTGATTTCTATCTGACAAATACGCTGGTCGCTCTTTTTATCGTTGATATCCTGGTCATCTTGCTGGCCTTTTCCTTTAACCGGGCAGTCAAGAAAGGCGATCTGGTGCTTAAGGGCATCCCGGGCGCGCTGGAAGCTCTGCTTGAATATCTCTACAACATGACCGAATCCACTGCCGGAAAATGGGCCTGGACCATCTTTCCCGTGGTTTGCATCCATCACCATTCTTGTCCTGTTTGCGAACTGGATGGAACTCATCCCAGGCGTGGACAGCATCGGTGTGATCGAGAAAGCCGAAGCGGGTGGATTTGGCATCCAGCATTTGGGTCCCTTTTTCACCACGCTGGTGAATCCTGCCGTGACGAAGGCGGTTATCAACTGGTGCCATTTGTGCGGGTCGTTTCCACCGACCTGAACTTCACCGTGGCACTGGCCATCATTGCCGTGATCGCTGTGCAGGTGGTCGGCATCCGGGCACAGGGCATGAAATATTTCACCAAATTTTGGAATGTCAAAACGTTTTTCAGCCGGCCGATTTTCGGCGTGATCGACTGGGGGGTTGGCCTGCTCGAACTGGTTTCCGAGATTTCGAAAGTGCTCTCGTTTGCCTTCCGTCTTTTTGGTAATATCTTTGCCGGTTCGGTTCTGTTATTTGTTATGGGTTCGCTGCTCGGGTCGATTGCCATCTTCCCTTCGGCGTTCTACATGTTGGAATTCCTGGTCGGTGCGATCCAGGCGGTCGTGTTTGGCCTGTTGACAATGACCTTCATGGCGCAAGCCACGCAAGGTCATGGCGAGCACGCGAAGCAGCATTAGTTCATTGAAGTGTATCATTTTCGGGCGAGAACAGCCCGGGTAATCCAAATCCTAGCGGCGGAACTCCCGCCCGAATACAAACATGGAGGTACGTCTCATGACTGGTAGTATCATTATTGCTGCAAAATTAATCGGCGCCGGGCTGGCGATGATCGGCGCGATTGGCGCAGGAGCCGGCATTGGCATTGTGACCAGCGGTGCCGTCCAGGCGATGGGCCGCAATCCGGATGCAACCGGCACCATCCAGACCAATATGATCCTTGGCATTGCCTTCGCGGAAGCAGTAGCCATTTATTGCCTGGTTGTCGCCCTGCTGATCCTCTTCGTTGTCGGTTAATCCAGCGAATGGCTGGAATAAAGAAGGAGGTCTCCCTTGGCACAACTGGGTCTTAATTTAGGCTATCTGCTGGTTCAGATCGTCTGTTTTTTTATCATCTTTGTGGTGGTGCGCGCCTGGATCGTCAAGCCGCTTCAGGGCCTGCTCGAAAGACGTCGTAAGACCATTGCGCAAAGCATGGAAGATGCCCGCATCGCTGCGGAAGCGCGTGCCAATGCCGAAAAAGATGCAGCCGGGATTGTCGCGGAAGCGCAAGCCAAAGCTGCCCATATCATTAGCGAGGCAACCGAACGAGCCGACGCCGCCATGCTCGAAGTAAAGGCAGAGTCCGATAATGAAACCAGCAAACAGCGCGAGGCGGTTCTGGCTGAGGTCGAGCTGGAACGCAACCGCATCCTTGGCGATCTGCGCGGACAGGTGGCGGCGCTGGCGATCGCAGCCGCACAGAAGCTGGTCGGCGAATCGCTGGACGAGAAGCGCCAACATGCGCTGCTGGCCGAATTCTTCTCCGGTGTAAAATCCGGCAAGGTGGTGGTTTTGGAAGGAGCAGATATCAGCGGGACATCTGCCGAAGTGGTTTCCGCCCTGCCGCTTACTGACGATGAACAGGCGATTGTCAAGAAGGATGTCTTAGCCAAGATGGGTGCACAGGCTGTGGTCGACTTTCGTGTCGATCCATCCATCCTGGGCGGATTGGTCATCCATGTGGGCGATAAAGTGCTGGACGGTTCCGTGGCAGGTCAACTTGAAGATCTGCACAAATCGCTGAAATAACTCGGTAATGGAATATAAACTGACCTGACAGGTTTTTCGAAACCTGTCAGGTCTTTCTTGTTTATGGTAAAACTACGCAATATGAACAAACCAGGCTCCATGGACAAAACCACCCTCCCGATGACTGTCTCCCTGCAGGCCATTTTTGCCGAATTCCCGTTCGTCTTTTCCCCGGCGCAAATCCCCGCAACTTCCATCACCGGCATTGCCATTGACAACCGCAAGGTGGAACCGGGAAATCTTTTTGTCGCCATGCGGGGCGGTTCGGCGGATGGGCACGATTTCATCCCGGATGCCATCGCGCGTGGCGCAGCGGCGGTTGTTTGCGAAAAAGAGATTACCGGCCTGCCTGTGCCTTGCATCCGTGTGCAGAATTCCCGCCAGGCGCTGACCTGGCTGGCGGCGGCTTTTTACGATAACCCGGGCCGCAGGCTGACCGTCATTGGCGTGACCGGGACGGATGGCAAGACCACCACCTGCAACCTGCTTTACCAGATTCTCCTGGCGGCCGGTCTTAAAGCCGGCTTGATCTCCACGGTCAATGCCATCATTGGCGATGAAGTCCTTGATACCGGTTTTCATGTCACCACGCCGGATGCCCCGGATGTCCAGCACTACCTTGCCAGGATGGTCGAGGCCGGGCTGACCCATGCGGTGCTCGAAACCACTTCGCATGGCTGGGCGCAACACCGCGTGGATGCCTGCGAGTTCGACATCGGTGTCATCACCAATATTACCCACGAACACCTCGACCAGCATGGTTCTTACGAGAACTATCGGGCTGCCAAAGCACGCCTCTTCCAGTCTTTGGATAAAACCCGGCCCAAGCCGCAGGGGAACCCCCGGCTGGCGGTGCTGAATAAAGATGACAGTTCCTATGAATACCTCTCCAGCCTGGCCTCTAGGCCCCAAATCAGTTATGGGTTGGGAGGCTCTGCCGATATCCGGGCGGAGTCGATCGCATACTCCCCACAAGGCATTCAGTTCGAAGCCGTGGGGGATGGATTCCGCTTCCCGGTGGCCAGCCCGCTGGTGGGAGCGTTCAACGTATCGAACTGCCTGGCGGCGCTGGCGGCGGCCATCCGGGGCCTGGGCGTGGAACCCGCCGCGGTTGCAGCACGGCATTGCCGCCATGGCCGGCATCCCGGGGCGGATGGAACGGATCGACCTTGGCCAACCCTTTACCGCCATCGTCGATTTTGCCCATACCCCGAATGCTTTGCAGGTAGCCATCGAGACAATCAGGAGAATGACCGACAGGCGGGTAATTGTCATCTTTGGGTCGGCGGGCCTGCGCGACAGGGAGAAACGCCGGATGATGGCCGAGGTGGCCGCGAGTGGGCGGATGCCAGCATCCTGACTGCCGAAGACCCGCGCAGTGAGTCGCTGGAAGGGATTTTGGAGGAAATGGCAGCCGGCGCGCGCCTGCGAGGGCGGGGTGGAAGGGAAATCCTTCTGGCGTGTACCGGACCGGGGCGAGGCCATCCGGCTGGGTGTTCGCATGGCACAGCCGGGGGATGTTGTCATGGCATGTGGGAAGGGGCATGAACAGTCCATGTGTTTCGGCACGACCGAATATCCCTGGGATGACCGGACGGCCATGCGAGCGGCACTTTCGGAGTTGATGGGAGTCGCGGGGCCGCAGATGCCCTTTTTGCCAACACAGGGAAAATGATGACAAATGACCTCTGGAAGACCCCGGTTACCTTGGAAGGGCCGCTTTGTACGCCTCGAGCCATTGACCGAGGCGCATGTCCCGGCGCTGGCTGCGGTGGGTTGTGACGATCGCATCTGGCAGCTGATGCTGTACGGCATGATCCGTACCGAAGATGATATGCGTATCTGGGTACGCTACCTGCTGGATAGGGCAGCAGCCGGGACGGACCTGCCGTTCGCGGTCATCCACCTGGCATCCGGGCGCGTGGCCGGTGCGACCCGGTACCTGGAGATCCGCCCGGAGCACAGGGGTCTGGAGATCGGCGGGACGTGGTATGGACTGGAGTTCCAGCGCACGACCGTCAATACTGAATGCAAATACCTGTTGCTGCGGCATGCCTTTGAAACCTTGGGGACTATCCGGGTGCAATTCAAGGCGGATGTGCGTAACGAACGCTCCTGGCGCGCCATCGAACGCATCGGGGCAAAACGTGAAGGGATTTTGCGAAACCACTATATCCTGCCGGATGGGGTGAGGCGCGATTCGGTCTATTACAGTATTATAGACAGGGAATGGCCAGGGATTAAAGAGAGGCTGGAAGGGATGCTGCGACGATAGGGGTCGCGCTGGCCCGTGGTTTCATGACCTGGCCTGAACGCGGCGGCAGGATTTAAAAAACCTCCCATCGGTCAATTTCCGGCCAGGCCAATTATTGTTTGCTTGTTCTCAAGGTGATCAAGTTGATTTCCGGCGTGTCAAACAACCGGAATGCCAGGAAGGGGATACGCCGGCTGGCACCCAACCCCCGGCTGACATATTGTTGAATCCCGTTCCCAATAAATAGGCCACTCACCAGATCCTGGGGAGGAAATAAACCGAACCAAGGCAGTGAATTGTCTGGTATGTATAATGCTCCCCAATCAGGTACCCTGATCTGCCCGCCGTGGTAATGCCCGGCCAGGACGAGATCGTAAGGAGGCAGGCCCTGAGGATCTTCGAGCAGCTTATATGGCAGGGGAATGTGAAAGATGCCTATCAGGGTGTCACCTGGCCGGAAGGAAGCATATATCTTCTGTAAATTTTCTTGATATTCGATCTGACTGTTCAGGGAATCTTTTTCCACTACATTCTTTGTGGTCAGCAATTTTTGTTGCACCTGGTCGACCACTGATATTGAATTGGGTAGGGAGAAATCTGTGGCAAACCATAACTTGGCTCCGCCGCGTTCGATCATCTGTGGATAATTGAGAAGAGTGCAGCCTGCGCTTTGGAGCAGCTTTCCATCTGGTTGAATATCCCCGCTGGACATGTCGAGACCGTATCGGTTGGTAACGTTCGTGGTATTGTAATTGATATCAAACGGCCCGGTGTTTCCGCTAATATAGAACATGGGCGTTTTCTTCTTGATGCCACGAAGTAATTCGAATAACGGTTGACTATCTTTTGCAATCGTGTCCTGACTGTCACCGGTGATCGCGATCGCGTCGTAGTTCAATGAATTAATGATCCTTGTCAGTCCCTGTTCGGAATTTCCGAAGCGTTTGCCGTGCAGATCGATAATCTGAAGGATGGCGAAGCCGTCGAATTGAGGGGGTAATCCTTCGACCTGAACGGTCTGGCGGACGACGTTAATGTGATTGTTGTCGTAAATGGTATAGTCAGCGACAAGAATTAAAAGAGCCTCGCATAAGATTGCGAGGAGCAGCAGGAATACCTTAATGAGTTTCTTAAGGAATTTCATGAAGTTTGGGAATTCTCAACGGATTGATTGATCTATTCTTCAATGTAACTTGTCCCGGTAAGTCCTTTCCGATTTTCTGGCGGAGTATGCCATGAAGCTCTTATGGTTTCGTGAACATCCCGATTATGGCAAATTCCATACCTCATCTTATACAAGCCATCCCGCAGGTTCGAGTAAATCAATTCGGTTACCCAAAGGATGGGTAGATGTGATCCATAAAACCTGCGGGATGGTACGATTACCAGGTAATCAGTCAAGCCAAGATTACCAGTCCATTATTGCACTTTATATTGGGTCAGCACGATGGTCTCCGTGCCGGTGGTAGTGCCGCCTGTTCTAACCGATTGGACCAATCCAACCCCTTTGGCGTACCAGTTGGTGATGTTCTCGGTAACAGGGGCACCGGCAGGCATGGCCGTTCCTTGCAGGAGGGCTGACACAGCCACCGTATCACTGCAGGTGGCCTTGACCGTGTCGAACTTCCCGGCCGGTACCGTGATCGTATCGGGACCGACGGCGCTGCAGTTAACCTGTGAGACAATTTGGGTAGTTACCGTTTGGGCGGAGCTGCCTGTCACCGTCCCATTGACAGTTACTTTTTCAGACCAGGTATTCCCGGAATCAAAATTAGCCGGGACATTGTAACCCTCTGCAGTGATGGAGTTGCTGTTCATTGTAACCTTCGAGGTGGTCATGTTGAGACTGTTCGATCCGGCGTCCAGCGCCGCCAGGTTTCCGTTTTGGCAGTTCCATTTGATGAGAGCGTTGACTCCCGTGCTGTATTGATCACTGGTGGTAAAACCGGCGTTGCTCGAATCAGTTATTGTCCAGGTATAGGTGTACGCTCCCAATGGGCTGCCGCTGCTGGAGTAGGACCAACTGGTCCCAGATGAAACTGGGAAATAGGCATTAGTGCACCCTCCGCTCGAAGATGCGCTGACTGGTTGGGATGTTGCGGCGGCTGTGCTACCCGTGCCTTCAGACGGCACGCTTGCAGGGCTTTGCCCGCAGGAGGCCAGGATAACAATAAACAGGATGCTGCTGACGATGAGATGATTATGGCGTAAATTCATTTCCTTTTACCTCTTCAGTTTTTTCTGAGCTTCTGCGCTTCTTATAAATTCAGTGGGATCAGAATATCATGTGCAGATGAGAGAATCCTTAAACGCGCTAGTTATCAAGAATTAATGGACTGCGTTGAGAAAAAAAACAAAACCATTGTGTAATAAATTTATCAGATGAACGCTTCTGCCCTTGCCTCTCTCTTGTGGGTGCGCTATAATGACCCGCCAGATTTGATAGTTGAAAGAATTCAGCAAGGGAAAATTAGTCATGCCAGTTTACATTTATCAATGTGAGAATTGCGGTGTGCAGTTCGAAAAGCAACAATCTTTCAGCGACCATCCGCTCGTGCGGTGCCCGGAATGCGGCAAGAAGACATTAAGGAAGGTTTACCAACCGGTAGGAATCGTGTTCAAAGGCTCCGGGTTTTATGCCACGGATCATCATTCGCCTTCGGGCCAGTTGTCCAAGAAGGCAGACGAGAAGCTGGAAAAGGAAAGCAAAGTCAGCGGCGGAAGCCAGGAACCGGCGGCCAAAAGCGAGAAAAGTTCCGAAAAGAGCTCCGAAAAAGGCAGCGAGAAGAAGGAGTAAGCTTCCAGACAAAATGGGCGGCACACCATGTGGTGGGCCGCTTTTTGAAAGAAGATTTAGTCCCGGCTTGAAGCAGAAAAAGGAGCGCTTATAATGATCGATACCGTTCAGAAACCCCACTATGCCATCAAAACGCCCGCCAACCTTTCGCCGCGCATCCAATGGCTGCGCGATTATTATTTCCAGGGCGTCGGGCGCGCCTGGAATAACGAATACACCGCCTGGACCACCGGCACGCCCTGGGACTTCCAATACAACGAGCTCACCTTTTACATTGTCCCCGAGACCTATGCCTTCCTGCAGACCTTCCGCTCCTCTTTCAAGCAGGTGGCCCGCCCGGTGGCCTGCCGGCGGATTTCTGGAAGTGGCAGCCTGCCGGAGCGGCGCGCCTGGTTCAACCAAGCAAGTGATGGTGCATTACCTGCCCAAGGAGATCCTGCCGGGCGACCTGCTGGCCGGGGCGCGCTTCAATGTCCAGACCTCCGCCTGCCTGACGGAAAAGGAGAGCCAAGGAACGCGACCGGCTGGTGTACGGTCCGAAGGGCGCCCGGGCAGCCATGCTCTGGTTCCACAACCACGGCTATCGGCAACGCCGGCGCCACCTCCGGTCACCTCATCCCCGATTATGGCCGCATCATCCGGGAGGGCTGGAAAGCCGTCCATGCCGAACTGGAAGCAGCCTATGCAGCCCTGTCGCCAGCCGAGCAGCAGCGGCAAAAAAGGCGGGCAATTGCGGGCCATGCTGACCGCCGCCAGCATGCCGCGCGACCTGGCTGCCGAATACTCCAAGGAATGCACCCGCCTGGCGCAAGCGGAAGCGGATCCGGTCCGCAAAAACGAACTGCTGCAGATGGCTGATATCCTGACGCGTGTCCCCTGGGAACCGGCGCGGACCTTCTGGGAGGCCGTGCAGTCCCTCTGGCTGACCCACATGCTGGTGATGGCCGACGAGAACTATCCCGGCCCGGGCGTCTCCTTCGGCCGGCTCGACCAGTACCTGTATCCGCTCTGGGAGAAGTCCGTCCGGGAAGGCATGGACCCGGAGTTCGGCAAGGAGATCCTGAAATGCTTCTGGATCCACTGCAACACCGCCTATGACGGCATGATCCGCACCGGCGGCAACCAGGGCATCACGGCCGGCTACGGCCAGCTCTTCAACATTTCCGGCCTGGGGCCGGGTGGCCGGGACATGACCAACGACCTCACCTATATCCTGCTGGATGTGATCGACGAGATGTCGCCCATCCTGGAGCCCAAGCCCAACGTGCGCCTGCACCGCGGCTCGCCCGAGCAGCTGCTCGACCGGGTGGTGGAGATGATCGCCTCCAGCCAGGGTTCGCCCTTCCTGCTCAACTTCGACGAGCGCTCGATGGCCGGGATGATGCTGGAAGCCCGCAAGTCCGGCGTGACCGATCTCATCAATGCGAACAACGTTTTCGATTACGCCTCGGTCGGCTGCCTGGAAAATACCATGGTCGGCAACGACCGCTCCGGCACGGTGGATGCCAACCTGAACCTGCTCAAGGCGGTCGAGCTGGCCCTGACCGGCGGCTATGACCTGCTCCCCTTCACGGACGCGCATCACCGGCAAGACCGACAAGCGCCAGCGCTGGGGCGCGGATACCGGCGACCCGGCCCAGTTCGCGACCTGGGAACAGTTCTGGCAGGCCTATGCCGCCCAGACCCGCCATATCATCCGGCGCATCGTGGAGCTGTATGAGCAATCCGAGTCCATCCGGGCGAAGTATGCCCCCACGCCCTATCTCTCCTGCCTGGTGAAAGGCTGCGCCCAAAAGGGACTGGATATCACCGAAGGCGGCGCGGAACTGGGTTACGTGACCATCGAAGCCGTCACCTATGCCACCACGGTCGATTCGCTCCTGGCGGTCAAGTACCTGGTCTATGACGAGAAAGTCTGCAGATGGCCGAACTGGTCCAGGCGCTCAAGGATAACTGGGCAGGGCACGAAGTCCTGCAGGCGCGCGCCCAGCACAAGGCCCCCAAATATGGCCGGGACGACGATGCTGCCGACGCGCTGGCCCGCCAGGTGATGGAACTCTGGACGGACGAGACCTGGAAGTACAAGACCCGCTCCACCGGCCGGCAGTTCCGCCCCGGCATGTTGTCCTGGAACTACTGGGTGGCCGATTCGTTCATCCTGCCCGCCAGCCCGGACGGGCGCCCGCAGGGCAAGTTCCTGTCGAACGCCCTGTGCCCCTCCAACGGCGCGGACATCAACGGCCCGACTGCCAATGTCAACTCGGTCGGCAAGGTGCTGGGCGGCAAGGCCGCGGATGGCAAGGGCGATTGGGCAGATTACCTGAACGTGCTGCCCAACGGCGGCAGCCACACCATGACCTTCAACCCGTCCATCCTGCGCGACCCCGAGCACCGCCAGAAGTTCAAGGCCTTCCTGAAAGGCTATATCGAGAACGGCGGCTCGGCCCTGCAGATCAACCTGATCGATGCCGGACATGCTGCGGGATGCCCAGAAGCACCCGGAGAATTACCGCCACCTGCTGGTGCGCGTGACCGGCTATAACGCCTACTTCACCACCATCGGGCGCGAGCTCCAGAACGAGATCATCGCCCGCGAAAGCCACCAGATGAAATGAGCCCTGTAGTCCCGTCGGAGAAATCGACAGGGGGACACTCGATGAATGATCATGACCATTTGACCACCGGCCGCATCCTGCACCTCCAGCGCCTCTCCACCGAAGACGGGCCGGGCATCCGCACCACGGTCTTCTTCAAGGGCTGTCCGCTGCACTGCGCCTGGTGCCACAACCCCGAGAGCCTCTCCATGCCGCACTGCAGACGCAGTGGTTCTCCGTGCGCTGCATCGGCTGCCAGACCTGCGTGAAGACCTGCCCGAACGGCTGCCTGACGATGACCGCGGACGGCCTGGTCATCGACCGGGAGCGCTGCGAGCAAGCGAGTGCTGCGGGAAGTGCGCCGAGGCCTGTCCCTCCGGCGCGCTCGAAGCGCTGGGAAGACCGTGACGGTGGAGGAACTGCTGGCCGAACTGCTGCAAGGACCGGGCCTATTACGAGAAATCCGGCGGCGGCGTGACCCTCTCGGGCGGCGAACCGACCTTCCAGCCGGACTTTGCCGAGGCGCTCCTGCGCGGGCTGAAGGAGCAGGGCATCGCCACCGCCCTGGATACCTGCGGCCTGTGCTCCGCCGCACACCCTCGACCGGCTGCTGCCGTACACCGACCTGGTGCTGTTCGACCTGAAGCTGCTCGACCCGGCCCTGCACCAGCAGTTCACCGGCGTCTCCAATGCGCAGATCCTGGAAAACCTGCATCATATCCGGGATTATCATGCAGGCCAGGCGCATCCCATCCAGCCTGTGGATCCGCACCCCGCTCATCCCCGGCGCGACCGCCTCGGACGAGAACCTGTCCGCCATCGGCCGCTACCTGGCCGGGCACCTGGACGGGACGGTCGCACGCTGGGAACTGTGCGCCTTCAACAACCTGTGCCGCGACCAGTACACCCGCCTCGGCCTGGAGTGGGCCTATGCCAACACGCCGCTGATGACCCGCCTCGAACTGGCGCACTGCGAACAGGTCGCCAAAGCCTCCGGCTTCCACCCGGAACTGGTCCTTGCCACCGGCGCGACCCGCGTCGAAGAACTCAACCTAGGAGTTCACCATGAACACACAACCATCTGACCACCTTTTCGGAAGAAGACATCCAGAGCACCCAGCCCGGAGTTGAAGATCGGCCTGCTGGCCACCGTCACGCCGGAAGGCTTGCCGCACGTGACGCTGCTCTCCTCGCTGATGGCCTGCGGGCCGGCGCAGATGTGCTTTGGCCAGTTCACCGAAGGCATGTCCAAGAAGCACATCCTCACCAATCCCAAAACCGGCTTCCTGATCATGAGCCTGGATAAGAACCTCTGGCGCGGCAAGGCCACCTATACCCATTCTGCCAAAGACGGCCCGGAATACGATTACTACAACAACGTGCCCGATGTTCCGCTACAACGCCTATTTCGGCGTGCACACCGTCTATTACCTGGACCTGCTCGCGCAGACCGGCAAGTCGCCGCTGCCGATGAACCGGATCATCTTTGCGGCCGTCCAGACCATGCTGGCGCGCACGCTGGGACGCAAACCGGGCAAGCAGCCCGTGCTGAATGCCTGGACGCGCGCCTTCCTGGACAAGCTCGACAACCTGAAATTCCTGTGCTATGTCGGCGCGGATGGCTACCCGGTGCTCATCCCGGCCATCCAGACCCAGAGCCTGGACGCCAGCACGTGCTGTTCTCCACTTCCGTCTATACGGACGAGTTGGATGCCATCCCGGCGGGCGTCCCGCTGGCGGTCTTCAGCATGGCGCTGACGATGGAAGATGTGCTGCTGCGCGGCACCTACCAGGGCATCCGCCGCGTGGGCGGCATCCGGGCCGGGCGTGGTGGAGGTGGACTGGGTCTACAACCCCATGCCGCCGGTGCCGGGCCAGGTCTACCCGCCGCTGCCGCTGCAGGCGGTCAGGGAGTTTTGATATTGAGAGGATTTCCCATCACGGCCAGGTGTTTCAACGCGCCCAAATAATGAGGAATAACGATTGGGGTTGATAGGTTCGTAGTCGGATAGTTCGATTGTTCTAATTTGTCAAGGGTTTTATGCCACAAAAAGAAACACCCGGTTTTGGAAAGCCGGGTGTCTTTTTGAGGAGTTGGTTATAATTTCTGGCTTTTACAATGCCACAAATTAGAGGTTCCTCGCCGGGGAATTGAACCTCGAACCTGGCGGCGAAAAGCCATTTTTGATGCCAGAATACCGCGGCCAGGAAAGCCGGTCTGTCCGAATTGATAATTGGAGCACGCTTCGCCGGGAATTCAAATTTGATCGTGCGGGCACGTTCTAATGATCCTTTAAGCTGACAGATACAATAAACCCATGGTTTTTAAACCGTCAGATAATAAGTGTTCCTTATACTTCTACTGCTGAGGCGGGACTACGCCTCAAGCTTTTTTAGAAAAGGAGAGTTTGTAATGAAGAGTAAAATCCTGTTTTCCGCACTAATTGGTCTTGCCTTGCTGCTGTCTGCTTGCGGATCGGCCGCCACGCCCGTCGCTACCGCCGCACCGGCCACGGTTGCGCCTGCTACAGCCGCTCCGGCCACATCTGCGCCTGCCACATCTGCGCCTGCCACGGCTGCGCCTGCTACGACTGCTCCAGCCACGTCTGCACCGGTCAGCACGCCTACCGGCCCGGCAAACCTGGCAGTCGGCCAGAATTCAACTCTGGGTTCCTTCCTGACTGATTCCAACGGAATGACCTTATACATGTATACTCAGGATACTGCCAATACTTCGAACTGTACCGGAAGTTGTGCTGTCACCTGGCCGCCGTTCCTGACGAATGGAACGCCGGTTGCCGGGACGGGTGTGACCGCCTCCATGGTGGGTACCATCACGCACGCGGATGGCACTACACAGGTCACCTATAATGGCTTTCCGCTTTATTACTATAACCAGGATACTGCGGCAGGCGCCACCAATGGGGAGGGTATCGGAAGCACCTGGTATGTGATGACGCCAGCGGGTACGCAGAAATAAAAATCCGAAATTAGACGATTGCCCGGCAGCAGACGTCTATTCCGACTAAAGCATCCGGGCAGCGCTTTATGATAAATCCTGCTCCCTCCTCGATCTCCTGAGGAGGGAGCTTGTATTTCCAATCCTCGCCCGCCTTTCATCTCAAATTCATCTTTATAGCGGATAATCATCCAAATCCGTTAAATCGGATAGGAGATGTCCATGTCAAGGAGACAAAACGCCCAATCGCAGGGTTTCGCCGGATCGATCAAGAAATTCCTTTTGTCTGCATTCGTGATCATCACGTTTGTGGCTTACTACTTCCACGAGCGGAATGCGAAATCCGGCCAATCCCAGTGCCAACAATACCACCACGACCACCGGAGCGGTTCCCGCTGCACCCGATCCCAACGCCAATGCAGCTCCCGCTGCCACTTCTGCACCCGTGCAGGCGGCGGCCTATAAGAACGGTACCTATACCGGGCCCTCGGTGAACGTATATTATGGCAACGTGCAGGTGCAGGTGGTCATCCAGAATGGAAAGATCGCCAATGTCACCTTCCTGGATTATCCCCACGACCGGCGCACCAGCCAGATGATCAACAACCAGGCCATGCCGTGGCTGACCCAGGAAGCCATCCAGGCGCAGAGCGCCAACGTCAACCTCATTTCCGGGGCCACGCTGACCAGCGAAGGTTTTGCAAATTCCCTGCAGGCCGCCCTTCAAACCGCCCAGAACTGATCATGAAACAGACGCACATTCTCATGGGCATGCCCGTGATCCTGGAAGTGGTTGACCCCGGCGTGAGCGGGAAGATTTTTGAGACCGTCTTCGATTATTTGGGGTACGTGGACCGGAAGTTCAGCACCTACAAGCAAGACAGCGAAATTTCCTTGATCAACCGGCAGGAACTCAGCCTCGAAGAAGCCAGCGATGATATGAAAGCCATTTTCAGGCTGGCCGAGCAGACCCGCCTGGAAAGCGCCGGGTATTTCGAGATCAGGCGGGATGGCCTCTACGACCCATCCGGGATCGTCAAAGGCTGGGCGATCCTGGGTGCTGTCGAGATCATCCGGGAGGCCGGCTTTGAAAACTTTAGCGTGTATGCCGGAGGCGACATCCAGGTATCCGGGAAGAACGCGCAGGGCCAGGACTGGCGGGTCGGCATCCAGAACCCATTCAACCCCAGGGAGATCGTAAAAGTGCTTTCCCTCCAGGACTGCGGCATCGCCACCTCCGGGACCTACGCGCGCGGACAGCATATTTACAATCCCAAACAGCCCGACCGAGCCATCACCGATATCGTCAGCCTGACGGTGATCGGGCTCGATATCTTTGAGGCGGACCGCTTTGCCACCGCGGCGTTTGCGATGGGATCCGCCGGGATCAATTTCATCGAAGAGCTGGATGGGCTGGAAGGTTATCTGATCGATCAGCATGGGCTGGCAACCTATACCAGCCGTTTCGAAAGGTATGTGCTCCATGCTTAAGGCCATCGACAACCTGCTCAACCGGATCACCATGTACCGGTTGGTGCTGTATTATTTGATCTTTTTGCTCGGCGCAGCCGCGCTCCTTTCCGGCTTGGGGATATTGAAATACGACGTTTACGCGCTATTATTTTCCATCAGTTTCCTGGTCGCCGTCTGCTGGGGGGTGAACTGGATCTTTGCCAGGACCTTTGGAGTGGCGGCCAACGTGGAGAGCGTGTACATCTCGGCGCTCATCCTGGCTTTGATCATCACCCCGATCCAATCGTTCCATGACTTGTGGTTCCTGGGCTGGGCGGCCGTCCTGGCAATGTCTTCGAAGTACATCCTGGCGATCAGCCGGAAGCACATTTTTAACCCGGTTGCCCTGGCGGTCGCCTTGACCTATTTTATGCTCAACCAGTCCGCCAGTTGGTGGGTGGGCAATGCCCCCATGCTGCCGTTCGTCCTGGTCGGCGGGCTCCTGGTCGTGCGCAAGCTCGGCAGGTCCGACCTGGTCTGGAGCTTCCTGATAACGACATCCGTAATCAGTCTGGTATTGACACTTTTTGCCGGGGGCGATTTGATCGGCGCAATGCAGAAAACCCTGCTCTATTCCCCGTTATTTTTCTTTGCCTTTATCATCCTGACCGAGCCGCTGACGACCCCGCCCACGCGCAGGTCCAGGATCGGATATGGGCTGATAGCAGGCTTCTTCTTTACCCCGCAGGTCCATTTTGGAACATTTTATATTACACCGGAACTGGCGATCTTATTCGGGAATGCCTTTTCTTATATTGTCAGCCCAAAATCCAGGCTGGTGCTCAGGCTCAAGGAAAAGATCAGGGTCGCGCCGGATATCTATGATTTCATTTTTACCCACTCGCGACGTTTCGCCTTCGTCCCGGGACAGTACATGGAGTGGACGCTTGGACACGACCGCCCGGATTCACGCGGAAGTCCGCAGGTATTTCACCCTGGCTTCCGCGCCCACCGAAAAGACCCTGCGGCTGGGAGTCAAGTTTGCCCAGGAGACGAGCACCTTCAAAAAAGCCATGCTGGAGATGAATGCCGGCGATGAGATCGTTGCGGCGCAGTTGGCGGGAGATTTCGTCCTTCCCAGGGACCCGAGGCAAAGGATCGTGCTGATCGCAGGCGGGGTCGGCGTGACCCCCTTCCGCAGCATGATCAAGTATTTGCTCGATACGCGCCAGCGCCGGCCGGTCACCCTGTTCTACGCCAACAAGAACATCGAAGACATCGTCTACAAGGATGTTTTCGACCGGGCCCAGCATGAATTGGGCATCCAGGTTATTTATAGCGTGACCGAAGCCGAGCATCTTCCGGCCTCCTGGACCGGGACAACCGGACGGATCACCCCACAATTGATCAAAAGCAAGGTGCCTGATTACCGCCGCTGCATATACTATATTTCCGGCCCGAAAGGGATGGTTGATTCCTTCAAGGAAAGCCTGGACAAGATGCACATTCGCAGCTCACAGATCAAGACGGATTATTTCTCCGGCCTTGCCTGAGAACTGGCACTCTGCCGGAGAACTCCATCCTAAAACTTTTTTAACGCGCAGGCCGCTAAGAACGCGAAGAAGCCCGTAAAAAGTTCCTAGAATTTCATCACGCTATCAAGCCCGCGATGTAAACCAACCAGTTTGCCCACTTCCCGGATGGCCAGGAGCGCTCCGTCTACATATGGCTCCGCGCTGGAACCCGATTCATGCCGTAAATCAGCTTTTGGCCCGGCATCCCAAAAATTACATCGATCGAAATGACATACCCCGGCAGCCGGACCGAGTGGACCTGCGTCCCCTGCAGCCGGGCGCCGCGACTCTCCTTTACGCCCTCTATTTCATCCAAAGGAACATCCAGCCTGGCTCCGCGTACATTGGAAAGACGATTCGCCAGCTCGCGGGCGGTCCCGCTGGGCGCATCCTTCTTCCCGGAATGCGCGTAATCGATGATTTCCCAATGCGGGATATATTTTGCCGCCATCTCGGCAAATTTCTGAAGAAGGACCACGGTAAGCGCAAAATTTCCGACTGCCAAAACTCCACGATTGACTTCTTTCGCGACCCCATCGATCTCGTCATAATCTGCATTGCCCAGCCCGGACGTCCCCACCACAACATGTGCGCCGCTCTTCAATGCCGATAGAATATGGAATTTTGCCACGTCCGGTTTTGTGTATTCCACAAATACCTCCGGGCCGGTTTTTAGCGCCTCTTCCACCGTCCCGAAAATTGGTGTGGCAAGTCCTTCGATGCCAATCGCTTCAGCCATGGTTTTCCCGGCATACCTGCGGGAAACCGCGGCAACCAACTCCATATCGGCGGAATTAAATATCCCTTGGGACAGTTCCGACCCAGCCCATCCCGTTGCACCTGCCACGCATATTTTTAATTTGTTCATACATACACCGTATTCGCTTGGAGATACCTGCCCGTTAGCGAGTCCTTCGCCTGCAAGAGTTGCTTTGGCGTGCCTTCAAAGACGACGGTTCCGCCCTTGCTGCCACCCTCGGGGCCCATATCAATAACCCAATCGGCGTTGCGAATGACGTCTTGATTATGCTCGATGACAATCACGGTATTACCCGAGTCGACGAGGCGGTTAAAGATTGTTAGCAAATGTTCGATATCCGACATGTGCAGGCTGGTGGTGGGCTCGTCCAGCACATAGATACTACCCTTTTTGTGCAGCTCGCTGGCCAGCTTAATGCGCTGGCACTCACCGCCCGAAAGCGTGCTGAGCGGCTGGCCGAGCCTTATATAGCCCAAGCCCACATCGCTCATGGCTTGCAGCTTCGGGCGGACCTCTTTAAAGTCGAAGAACTCGAGGGCCTGATCCACGGTCATTTCGAGTACATCGCTGATGGATTTTCCACTCAGCTTGTAGGCCAACACCTCATCCTTGAAGCGCCTGCCCTCGCAGACTTCGCAGGGGAGTTTGACGCTTTCCAGAAACGTCAGATCGACGTATACCACTCCCAGACCCTGGCAGTTTTCGCAGGCGCCTTTGGAATTGAAACTGAACAACGCTGCACTGACCTTGTTGGCACTTGCGAAGGCCTTCCGAACGTCGTCCATGATGCCACTATATGTGGCCGGATTGGATCGTGTCGAAACGCCCACAGCGGACTGGTCGATGACTATGGCATCGGGATGTACGGCCAGAAACGCTTCGCTAATAAGCGAGCTCTTGCCCGATCCAGCCACACCGGTTACCACCGTGAAGACCCCGACGGGAATATTAACTGTGACATTCTGAAGATTGTTCACGTGGGCATGTTTGATAGGCAGTTGACCGGTCGCCGATCGGAAGCTCTCTTTCATCGGCAATCTGTGCGTAAGATACTTTCCGGTCAAGGTATCGGCGTGGAGCAGGTCGGCGAAACTTCCCTCAAAGACGATCTCGCCACCGTGCGTGCCGGCATGCGGGCCGACATCCACAATATGGTCGCCAATTTTGATTACATCCGGGTCATGTTCCACCACCAGGATGGTGTTGCCTTTGTCGCGCAGTTTCTGCAGCAACTCGTTTAAGAGGTGTATGTCGTGTGGATGCAAACCAACGCTTGGTTCATCGAAAATGTAGGCAACATCGACCAGGCTGCCGTTGAGATGCTTCACCAATTTCAGACGCGCCGATTCACCACCGGAGAGGGTATCGGTCGCGCGGTCAAGACTGAGATACCCAAGACCGATATCGATGATATTCTGCAACCGGGCAGTCACCGTTGTGAGAATGCCGGTTGCAGCCGAATCCTTCTGGATGGCTTTTATGACATTAATCGAGCTCGCTGACCTCCATGGAAGCCAACTGCGCAATGTTGTACCCGCCAATCTTGCAGCCGAGCGCTGCCTGGCTCAGGCGAGCACCATGACAGAGCGGGCACGTGCCCATGGCGAGGAAGGGCTCAATGGCTTTCCGGGTGCGTTCAGGGCGGTTTTCCAAGCGCTGGCCGCCGTAGGACTTGGCGAACTGTTCCATAATCCCCAGATAGCTCAAATTCGTGGAGGTGCCATGCATTTTGAATTTGATATCCTTGCCATGCAGCAGCAGATCCATCTCTTTCGGCGTGTACTCTGAGAGTTTTTTATCGTTGTCGAAAAAGCCGGAGGCCTGGTAGATTTGTGTTCCGAACATCGGCACGAGTATCGCCCCTTCATTGAGCGACTTGGACATATCCAACATTTTGTCAATCACCGGGCCGACCTTGCGGCCCAGGCCCTCGCACTCCGGACACCATCCAGCCGGGTCATTGAACGAAAACATGCTCGCGTGGCCGACGTGCGGCTGGCCGAGGCGGGAGAACAGGAGCCTGAGGATGGTTGTAATATCGGTGACGGTGCCCACGGTCGAGTGCGATCCTCCACCCAGGCGCTTCTGGTCTACGACCACCGCCATGCTCAAATTCTCGAGCGCATCGGCGTCAGGCTGCGGATAACGCGGCATAAAGCTCCGCAGGAACATACTGAAGTTTTCGCTGAGCAATCGCTGCGATTCGTTGGCAATGGTATCAAAGACGATTGACGATTTTCCGGAACCTGACACCCCGGTAAAGATCGTAATTTTACGTTTGGGGATGCGCAGCGATATGTTCTTGAGGTTATTCTCGCGGGCGCCGCGGATCTCGATATATTCCTGGACAGTGTGGTTTGTCATGCTTTTCACTGGTCGAACCGCTCTCGCCGACCCGGCGAGGGACGAAAAGGTGCACACGCGAGCCGGGCTTACTTCTTCTTGGCTGCCCGTTGAGCGCGCGCGGCGGAGTTGGCCGCCACCGCGGCGCGGATGAGTTGCTTGAAGGCGGCTTCGTTGATCTTCTCCCCTTCGTGGAGGTCGATCGCACGCCGCACAGTTCCAGGTTGCGTGAAGAGCTTCTCCGGGTCCTCGAGGGAGGCTCCGCGGAAGAAGGTGAGCTTCACCACCTGCTTGTACGTTTCCCCCGTGCAGACGCCGCCGTCATGGGACCAGACGGGGGTTCCCGGCGAACTTTCTTTAACCCATTTCCACTCCTCCTGGATGTCGGGGTCGGCATCGTGGATGAGCTGACGAACATGCGCGAGGGTCTCTCCTCTCCAGTCCGCCTGCTCCTGGATCAGCTTGGTGATATTCGCTGAAGCGTCCTCGCCATTCGGACTACTTGTCGGTTTCATGTTCTCTCCGTCCTTCGTGTAGACATAGGAACTTCCTTTAGGGCTCCTGAATTAACCCGGTTGGATTGCCGTCCGCATCTTTTACAGATGCGACCAGTCTACCACCGCCGACGTCCATGACATCTTGCTGGATTTGTGCGCCGGCGTCCACCAATGATTTCAAACTCGCCTTAATATCGCCCACGACGAAGTAGCCAAGCGGCCCCGTCATGCCTTGCTTGTGACCATTGGGATTCAACCCTATTTCCTGGTCTCCAATTCTAAAGCCAACATAATACGGCGCGTCAGCATAAGGCTCGACACCCAATAGCGTGCTGTATAGCTTTTTCGCCTGGGCGAGGTCTTTAATGGGATAGACCAATAGTTGGATTCCTTGATCTTTTTTCATTCTTAAAGTCTCCTATTTAAAAGTGGCGACTGATTAATTTCCTTATAATCGCCTTCGGTACCCTTGCAATAAGCGAATTCCTCTTGCATTGAGGACTGTTTTCATTTACGATAAAAATACTCCAAATTCAAGAAAATGTCAAGTTTAGTTCGTGCGCCGCTTTTGTAAAAGCCAAATTGCAGAAATGGGCGATTCATTGAACCAGAACTCATTTCACCTTGTCTATGAATACGTTGCAGTAGGAAATACTCCTCGCCAACAAGTCGATGGGCTGACTAACCAGGGAAGCATCCTCCTGGCGAGTATGGCTGGGATGAGATGCCTGCGGATACGCGCGATGCCTGAATCCATCACCCTGGTTCCACTCTTCAAATCATTGTTCGAATTCATATCTTTTTAAATGTAAAGGTGAGACGGCTGCGAATTTGGTTCAATAAATTGCCACAGAATACGATCTCTTTTTGATAACCAATGGAACGGGCAAGGTCATGGGCTTCATTTGCCAAAGGCAAAGCCTCCCGTGGCCGATTCATATTTAATGCCAGCAAGGCGGCATGCCATTTGAGGCAGGTCACCAAACTTTCAGGCATGTTCGCATCCCGCATGATCTGTTCGGCTTGAAAAAACAACCCTTTGGCTTCTTCATATTTGCCCAGGTTTATCAGAGGGATGGCCCGGTTCATAATAGCCTCTGCAAGCCCTGCACGGTCGCCAATTTCCCTGAAGAGGGTTTGAGATTCGAAATTGAGAGCCAGGGCTCGGTCGGGCTGACCCTGCCGGGCAAGGATATATCCACGCTTGTCAAGGATCTTTGCGAGAAATAAATTTTCACCCTGATCGCGGCTGACCTGTTCCGCCTCTTCAAGCAGGGGGTTTGCCTGGTCAAACTCTTCCTTCTCAAGGTGAAGCAAGGCTGACTGGAATAATGCCTCGGCATGAGAGGATTCTCATTTTAGCGCCGGAGGTTACCCTGCCGATCTCTTTATATAATCCGTCCAGCAAGTTCACCCGTCCCATCTGCTTTGCCAGTTCTGCCTGGTTGGTCAAACTCTCTTGCAGTCCCTGGCTGTCAGTCAAGCCGCGATAGGCGCGCTCCTGCTCCTGGTACATTTCCATGGCCCTTTCGAATTCCCCGCATGCTTTCAGGATGGCAGCCATCCAACCCGCTGTCCACGAAATGAGCAATAAATTCCCAGTCTCCCGGCAGATATTCAAGGCTGCCTGGAGATCCTGCATTGCCCTGCCAAATTTATTCTGCCGGATATTTGCCAGCGCCTGGCAATCCAGGAGCATCGCCATGCCCTCAGGATCGTTTTTCTCCTCGAGCAGGGCTTTCGCTTTTTCAAATTGAACCGCCGCAGAATGATGGTCACCCTGGCTGGCAAGGGAGCAGCCTTTTTCAATGAGATCCCTTCCCGGCGAAGGGTGGTAATGCAATAAGTTCAGGGAAAACCCTGGAGAATTGGTTTCGTATTGATGGACCAGTTGACACATCTTTTCGATCCGGGTGCGGCGCGAGGTACATTCCTGCACTCCCACCACATCTCCCAGGTGATCAAACACTCCCAAAAACTCATTGATTGAAGCCAATGCAGGACCTGGGTCACCCAGCAATTCAAAACACGCAGCCTGCATAAAGAGTGCCCGAGCCAAGCTTGCCCGGTCGCCAATCTGGGTACAGTGTTCAGCCAGGAATGTGCACAGGCGCAGGGATTCGCTGTAGTGACCTGTTTGTTCAAAAAGCTGGTCCAGGATGAGAATACAAGGAATGTTAGCCCCGGGGTCTTCCAGAATGGATTGATAGGCGTCTTCCATGCGCAGGTTGGTATGGTTCTCAATCTCCTGCCAATAGGTCAGGAGGTCGGTTGGACTTTCCCTATCCTTCTGCCAGAGCGGTAATTCATACGGAAGGATGTCATCACTCTTTCTGAGCAGGTTACGCTGTCCCCAGGCACTGACCAGGAAAGCGGGATCTGCCAACAGGTTGAACAGCAGCTCCCAGGCACCCGCTTTTTGCAAATGCCAGGGGTATTCTTCTCTTGTCCTGCCAGGCAATCTGCCTGACTTTGGGGAAAAATAATCTGCCAATAATTGGTGGACGGAACGCAGGGTTTTTTCGTCCGGAAGATAACGGTTTTGTATAGCATGACGTAATTCATCATTTACGATGCTCAACCTGCCTGCACGGTTTGTGATCGCCCACTTGGCAGAAAGGCTGATGGTTGACCAATTGGCTTGAGGCAAAGGTTGTCCTTGAGCCCCAAGCAGGTCCAGGAGTTCGGATTCAGAGATCCCCCGATGGGATGCCCAAAGGAAAGACATGGCTTTACCCACCAGCCCGGGGATATCCTGCTCAAAATCTGCTTCATAGCGCTCAAGGATCTTATCAAAGAGGCAGGCAAGGTCTTGTGCCTCCAGGTAGTGACCGATATGTTCATAAAGGGTGGAATGGTCGCCGTAAACCCGCAGTTCTTCCAGGAGGGCGCACAGGTAGAGGGTGTTTGCAGTTGGTGGGGCAGAGGCAATGCGGGTCACCTGCAGGGGGTTGAGTCTCTTTCCGTAACCCGCCAGGTATTTCTGGATCAATTGAACACGTTCTTCAGGCTTCAATGGGTTCATTCTGAGAGTGGAACTGCCACGCTCCAATAAATGATCCAATGTAGGTCCAGGACGGCAGGAGACGATCAGACACAGGTTCGGCGGAAGGACACTCGGCAACCAATCCAGGCAAGGGGCGTGATCCTGATCCTCCAATTGCTCGATCCCATCGATTATGATCACAGTGCGGTTACTCAAACCATGAATTAATAACCTCTCAAAAGAAGTCTTCAATGCCTCCCATTGGCTGCGGGAAGTGTGGTATAGATCTCCCATGACACCCGTTGGAATATAAGGGTTGTTGTCACCCAACCGTTGTGCGGCAAAGGGTGTCCACAACAAGCGCATCAACCGCAGGAGCATGGATGTTAAATCCGTACTTTGCATGGAGGCCCCCACATAATGAGAGCAGAGGTATAAATCTGGAAGGACGGATTTGAAATGTTCTGCCCAGTTGGCAAGCAAGGCGGACTTGCCAACGCCTGCCTCACCACTCACGACCAGGATGTTTTCATCATTCCCCAGGGCATGGGTATCAAGGCGGGCGAAGGTTTCCAAATCAGGAATATAAACCATTTTCCGATTGGAGGCATAGGCTGCCTGCTGGGCATCCTCGCGGGCATCCTGGTCTTCGGACCCCGGGGGATAGAGTTGGTCGATGAGTTCGTAGAAATCCTTCAGTACCAATTCCCCCAAGGCAACGGGATCGGGGTAATTTTCCCTTACTTTACAACCACTGGTCCGAATCTTTTGCTTGAGGGATGCCAGTTTTTGCCTGCGGCTGGCACACCTTCGCTCAGCCTCCTCCCTACCAAAAAGTGACAATTCTTCCAGGGTGGGATTTTCCCGGAATTCATCCTGCTGCTGCACAGGCAGGGTGTTGATATAACCGGGGTCCCGCAGGTAGAAGTGGGCATACGGCAGGGCTTCAGGGTGATTCAATACACCGTGCATGATTTCAAGATCCGTTACTGAATGCTCGCGACAGTCTGCCATCCAGGGTTGGCGGGCGATCAAGTCCTCTGGAATGTTGGTGGGGACCCAACCATAGCGCTCTCCGAGGATGCAGATAAAGTGAGGCCGGCAGTGTTCGATTTCCATCATACAGATGGGGAGCACATTGCCTTCCGCCTTTTCTTCATCAGAGATCCCCCAGCGAAGGTCCACATCCCCCCAGATCACACGCCGTTCTTCGCAGCGCTCACGCAAGCGGGGGAAAATATGTTTAACGAGTTGTTCCCTTTCTGCCTGCATGTCACGAAAGGTTGAAGAGATAAAGACACGCAGGGTGCGCAGATCAGGCGAACCCAAGTTCAATCCCATCTTTTTTCCTTCCCCGAGCATCCAGTTTGACATGATACGATATCGGAGTAACAAAGATTGGCATACCCGATGTAAGCTCCATCATCCGGTTGTGCACCCGCATCGCCTCCGAGCGCCTGCCCAGATAGTGGAGAACGTGATAGAACCTGAAAAGGTCTTGATCCATCCCTTCATAAATCCCATCGCGATCACGGATGGCGATGCATTCGGTATAGTATTCGGCAGATTTTTCGAGTTCGCCCAGTAAAAAGGATACATTCCCCAAGTTTCCGAGGTCAATGGCTTGCAACTGTGAACAATTGGTCAGGCGGTCATATTCCAGAGCGCGTTGGAAAAGCCGCTGCGCTTCCTTGGGGTCTTGGTCAAAAATGACTTCCGCCAATAGACCGGATGCTTCCGCCTCACTTTCGCGGTCCCCAAACTGCTCGCCCAACTGCAGTAATAACTCAATATAGGTCCTTACCACCCCGGTGTCCTGCTGGAGTTGCAGTATATGGCAGATCTTTAATAAGGAGGTTTTGATTTCCCCGGTAAACTGACTGGTTGCTTGAATCTTGTCAAGGGTGTGTTGAGCCACCTGTTTGAGTTCGTCATTTTTTCCCCGGGAGGCTAAATTCTCCAGAAGACCAGCCGTTCCATCAAAGATATCGACCAGGGAACCATGTTTTTCATAAAGTTGAAAAGCCTTGCGGAATGAACTTTCAGCATTATCCAGGTTCCCCAAATCCCTTTCGATCTGAGCCCCGTTGAAGAGGGTATGAGCCTCCATCAGGGGATCGCCAAGGGTTTCTGCAGCCTGGCGCGCCCATCCATTGACACGCAGTGCGTCTGGAAGACGATTTTGCTTTCTAAAAGCGAACGTTGCCCGGTTGAGATATTCAACAAATCCCAGGCTGATCTCCCCCTTGAGTTTTTTTATTTTCCCGATGGGATCGGATGAAGATGCAATCTCTCGAACAAGGCTCTCATCATTCATATGCCCTCCTGATCTTTCCGAATAACGGCTGGCCGGGAAAATCAACGACCACGAAATTCTGCTTCTGGGAGGAAGTGCAGTCTATGTTTGGGCAACCAGGCTGTCTTTTTCATGTTCATCTCTGCCGCTAAGCTAGATTGTACTCTGCCAAATTTATTTTATCCTTTTTTCTCTGCTGGCTGAGATGAGATAGTTCTGTGAGGCAGCGGGTCCGCCATCCATGGAGCCACCTTTCAACCACAAGCAAAGTATATTTCTAAATTTGGTTAGCGGCTGTGAACCTAGCGGTTAATGGTTCAATTCCTATAGAAGTACATTTTGAGTTTATGATTTACAATCAAATGTATTCAGGCTCAATTCCAGATCGGCTATGGGTCTACCTAATTTAATTGTGGGTGATTGCTAATTTACCGAGTAAAGGTTTAATTACTACAAATATATATAAAATAGCCGGGTTAAGAAATGAAAAAAAAGTGTAAGATAGATGTAAGAAAATTGATAAATCCAGAATATCAAGATTACAGAGTAGAGTACGGTAAATCCAAAGGAGTGAGAAAATAAATATTTCTTTTTCTTGAATACCATTGGAGGAGGTTTTATTTCTTTATTCGAAAATGGATTTATTGGTCCATAAGGTTGCTTGGTCATGAGCCCAAAAAAACTAATGTCTGACCTTATCATCATCTCCTTCTCGATTGCATTACCCCTTGTCCCAAGGTTATATAAGAGTTGGTATGTCCGAATTTCTAATAGCCAACAGACGAGAGTCAAGATAAAACCTAGTATTGGTATAGAGAAATGAATGCTTTTTAGATGGTCTAGGCTGAACCAACTATTTACCAAAAAGCCTGTTGCGGCAATGTACAAACCAGCAATAGTAAATCTCACTTGAGCCAATGCATTGTGATAATTTACAAATGCGCTATAAATGGTTTGTAAGTTCTTGTCATCTGGATTAGGAGAATTAGAATCCATCATTTACCTCATTCTTCTCAATTAACCAAACCCTATATTTACTAGCCACCCGACAGTTTGATGTCATAGGTAGGTACAAAGCGGAACAGAGATAGAAAAGGCATTGGTCAATCTCCTTTGGATATAGCGCAGGCCGATCTGGAAAATGCTTAAATCGCGGCGGTCATTCCGATCGACCAGGTGTCGCAAGCCTTGATGAATGGTACGTCCGCCGACAGAAATCAACCAGACATACAAGATGGCCACCGCGAGTGTCAGGCGAGAGAGACGCAAGAAATCACGTAACATCGTACTTTCCAAATCGAAGCCATGTTTTTTGAAGTCGGCGTGCATTTCTTCGCACCACATCCTGAGCCGGTAATACTTCAAAGCCATCTTGTGGTCGGGCAGGTTAGTGGCTAAACACCAGGGTTCTTCTTCACCGGTTTTCCAGTAGATCAGCAAGTTGGTTGGATAGATTTCGCTGGAGGTCAGGTAGCCAGCACCGAGCCAGTAGCTTTCACCGGCCTCGTGAACGAATCTGCCGAACGGCTTCCACTCGTTGTATTGGTTCAACCAGACACAGGTATCTGATTTTTGGCGTAAAACATAGAACCAGGGCCATTGATCGAGCCATTTCAGGACTTCCACCGAGCCAAATTCGCAGTCACCGACCAGAAAAACGGCTGCACCGACAGGTAAGAGCTTCCTGATATAGTTCAGCAAGGCCAATTGCTTGAAGGCACTGCTGTGTCCACGAACATGGCTGACCCAAGTCCATGCAATCGGGATCGCCCGTTTTCGATATGCCAGACTGACCATGAGCAACTGATGCCCAAAACCAACTTTCGTACCATCCACGATCAGATGGATCTCTCTCAAACAACGCCATTGCGCTTCCAGCCATTGGTGTGCAATCGGCTCATACCATTCTCGAACATTGACTGCCGGGTTGTCCAAGAAACGGCTCAGGCGACGAGCAATGCTCACCAACTTCGCCGGCCCAGGGATCTTTCCGGCTATTCTGCTCAAATAGACCGAGTGACTTTGGTAGATCCCTACAATCAGCCAGACAAAGTTCCGTTGCTGGGTAATTCTTTGGTTTGGCCGCAATTCACAAATTCGTCGCATCCAAGTATGATAGAGTTCGTTGATCGGCATTCCGCATCTCCAAGTATTCGGTTTCGTGGTAGGAACCTAATTTACTCGGTTTTGCTTGCCGATCAACATCTTTTTACAAAACTGTCAGGTGGCTAGTATATTTATTCTCGAAGAATTTCTTTTGCTGTTTATTTTTTAGTAGGCTAACTTATGATAACCGCAATTATCTTTACCTATTGATTCAAGGCTTTAATCATTTCTTTTGGGGTTTTAGTTTTTCAGAGTCTATATCAACCGTTGTTACTGAAAATTTTGATGTTTTTTTCTTGTTGCTTTTAAATTCAGCATATTGTTCATTAAATTCTTGGTCACTCGCTTTTAATGTAATGTCTACTTGTTGTTTTATGTACTCGAGTCCAATTCGTTGCTGAGTGATCGGTAACTGTGAAAACAGAAATATAAGCTCTTCTTCAAGTTGAGAGAGTTGATCCTTATTTACACTGATAGATGGGGGATAAAAAAAGCCGATTGGTTTTTCGTAGTATGCAGCTATAAGAGCTAGGTCTGCTGCACTTACTGCTATTCTCCCCCTTTCCATATCTGATACAGTCACGCGAGACTTTTCGAGTTTTTTCGCCAAATCATCTTGAGATTCGCTGGCAACGGTTCTGACTTGGCGGATTCGTTCTCGAATATAGCGGTTTACTTTATCGTCATCTTCTTGTTTTCTGAACATGTGAGACTCCGTCGCTAATTCTGACAATATTGTAGCATATTTCAGCACTTGACAAAACGTCGCATTTTGTTACAATAATGTCGAAATGTGTTACACTATCAACATCTGTTCCTAACCGAGTCGCTCAAGAGGATACTAAGTCCGTGCAAGGCTCACGACTGGAAGAGTTAAACGGGAAATTGTTTTTCAAATTTCCCGTTGTTCCTAGACATATCAGAAAAAGTGCGGCGTAGCCGTGTTCACGGTGCCTGTCAAGGTTGGTGAGAGCGTACTAACGACCGAATGGGAGCGTACTCAGCCCGCTGCCAGGCAGGAAACCTTGACAGGCATTTTCTGATATGTTGCTCTAATCTCGGCAAAGAGGTATCTATGCTAGAAAAAGTCATCACAACCAAGCGCGGCGTATATGGGCGAGTACAAATCATTCTGCCCCTGCCTGAAAAAGTTTCCTTGATGGCGCGGGTAAAAGGTTCGGGCATGAGTAAAGCGGTATTTCTGCAAAAGGCTCTAATTTTAGGCGCTTTGCAATTGGCGAATGAAGATAAAGATCAAGGTGGCGAGGCGGCGCAACAGCCCGCCCGGACGTGAGGAGGACGGACTGCTTGCGTCCGCCTTCGCCCCCATATTGTAAATACAGGGAGCAATGTACAAAGGATTTGATTATGGATGAATTAATTCAAGTAGACAATGGTTCATTACGTGGGGCATGGGCTGATATGGTTGCGGGTTTTGCGGATTGGTCTGCGTTTCTTACGCTTACCTTTTCGGATATGGATCGGAACCATGCAGTATCCAGGGATGAAAGTCTTTTTCTCTGGCGGCGATTAGTGCAAAGTTTGAACCGTAGATTATTTGGGAATAGTTATACCAGGATCGTGGGACATTCTTATTTTTCTTATGCTCTGGCCTTCGAGTATCCGGCGAGGTATGAAAGAATTTCTGGATGCTGTAGGATTATCCTATCATTCTCCGCATAAATTCAGGCATGGTCATATTCAGTACGGTTTAGCTCGGTCTAAAACGATAGCCGATTATAAAGTGGTTAGTTTGAATGTCATGCATGCAAGCATGGAAATAACCGATGAGTTTTATTCAAACTTAAATGATGGGGAATTGGAAAGCAGAATTAGCGGTTTAAATAAACGAGAACAGAACCTAGAAGATAATGAAATTGAGCAATTTCGGCAATTCGTAGAATGGAAAAAGAATACCAAAAAGTTGATTGCTAAATAATCTCCCAAAATCTTTCTGATTGTGTAGATAATTTAATGCCTATCAAATTCCTCCTCAAGTCTTTTATAAAATTATTTAGAATTTGATCGCCGTTTCGTCTTTCAATAAAGGTCATGGCGTTTATTGCAATAAATTGGGATACTGTACTTAGATCAGATAGAAATTGAGACCTGTCTATATATTCCTCTTGATCATAAGCTAAGTATATTGAATCGTGGTAGTTCGCTTTAACACGTTGCCTATATGCACAATGTAAGAAAGAAATTTTATCTTGTAATTGTTCGTCACGAATCTTTCTTGCTTGCTTCGTCCGAAAATTATTGAATTCATGATGATCTAACAATATTCTTTTCTTTTTACGATCTGCCTCCCATTTTGCTGTGCCACGAAGATATTGGGTCAACATTCCTATCGATACTTGTCGATTTTGACTAAACGTGCGCCATAGATCATATGGTTGAGGGTTTGTAATACCGTTTATGAATACATCGTATTTCTCGCCCACGTTACGCTTTGCACATATATCTAATGGGTAAGGTAAATGCTGCCTTATATTACATGCAAAAAATTTGGCAGATTTTGAGTGATCATCTGAAACAAGTTGTCCGTTTGATTCAAAAATCGATCTAATTGAGAAATAGATGGCATAATACCAATCAATAATTGCAGTTGGTATAACCCATGATATATCATCGAGACTGGTTGATATTCGTTGAAGAGACATACAATAAAGAATAGAAAAGAAAAGAGGTTCAACGATTTTACCAATAGGTGGGTTTGTAGCTGACTTTTTAAGGCTTGAATTGTAAAAAGCGCGGCAAGAATTAGCTTGAAGACTATAATTATCCCCATGTTCGGCTTCTATTTCAAATCTGAATGCGTGAATCCAATTAACTGTAGCTTTAGATGAAAAAGTTGGTGCCCTGTTCTGGTCGATTTCCCTAATTCTATCAAATATCCAAGTAAACATAATTCGCCCCATACAAGAGAATAAGTTACATTGCTATGATTCTTTGTTAGCTGATTATATACCTTATCAAGTGCAGAAAAGAAGGGGTTGAGTTTAAAAAAATATTAGCCTTTAGCTTAAAAGCTGAAGGCTAATTAATTTTGTCAAAAGCTCCTCGCCGAGGATTTGAACCTCGAACCTAGCGGTTAACAGCCGCCCGCTCTGCCGTTGAGCTAGCGAGGAAGGCAGGCGGGATTATATAGGCAAGCCGGTACTCTGTCAAGTTCAACGTGCGAAGTCTTGGGTATTCGCCCCAAAATTGATCCTCGTTGTTTTATCATTTCGCCTCCCCCGGCTCCCTGTTCTCCGTTCTCTTCTCGCCCAATGGCAAGTAGCAGTATAATCCCGCCAGTCTTACCATTGTTGTGAGGAGAAGAAGATGCGCAAGCTTGCCTTATTGGTTATCCTGCTGAGCATGTCCGTCCTGCCGCTTTCGGCCTGCGGCGGCCAGGCGGCCGACCCGGCCTCCAAGGCGGTCGAAGATTATCTGAACGCGCTGGTCGCCAAGGATTCCACCAAGCTCTCGGCGCTCTCCTGCGCCAGCTGGGAGTCGAGCGCCTTGCTCGAACTGGATTCGCTCCAGGCGGTCAAAACCCGCCTGGATGGGGTAAGCTGCAAGACCTCCAGTACGAGCGGCGAGCACCTCGCAGGTCAATTGCCAGGGAAGCATCATGGCCACCTATAACGGCGAAGACCAGGCGTTGGACATTTCGGCGCGGACGTACCAAGTAGTGCAACAGGGCGGGGATTACCTGGTGTGCGGTTATAAATGAAATTCCGGCTTTTCACACGCGAAAACCTGTGGGCGTTGGTATTCTGCCTGATCCTGGTGGCCCTGGTCATCCTGACGGCCAGTAGCGCCCCCACCTGGATCTATCAGGGCTTTTAATGACCCTGGCGTATATCCTCGTCTTCGTAGTCGTCGCGGCTGTCCTCGGCGTAGCGACACGCAAGCGTGGGCGCCTGCCGGTGCTGCTGGCGATCAGCGCGCTGGCGGTGTACGCCCTGCAGCCGGCGCTGCCGGTGCGCGGCCTGGACTTCTGGCTGCCCACCCTGACCCTGGGGCTGACCGTGCTGGGATGGGTCCTGACCACACCGCACGCAGCAACGCGCTCTGGCGGGACAACTGGCCGGCAGCGGCCATCCTGGGCGGGATCGTCCTGGCGCTCGGCCTGACGCGTTACCTGGGCATTTCCCTGCCGCTGACGGCTTCCACGCCCGCCGCAAACGCTGCAGATCCTGGCTGTCCTGGCGGTCATTGCCCTGGCGGCTTTCCTGTTGATGGCGTTTCTCGAAGCCCGGCAAGCTGCTGCTGAGCGCGGCGTTCGTTTTTGTCATTCTGATTTTTCTAGTGCTGAAAGTCCCGGCGCTGTCGGAGTGGGCCAGCCAGGTGCTGCGCGGCTGGAACGGACAGTCCACCCCGCTGGCTTCTCCGCTGGATTTGCGCTGGCTGGGTTTTTCGTATATCGCTTTCCGCCTGCTGCACACCCTGCGCGACCGCCAGAGCGGGCGCCTGCCGGCGGTGAGCCTGTCGGAGTATGTGGTTTACGTGATCTTTTTCCCGGCGCTGAGCGCCGGCCCGATCGACCGGATCGAGCGTTTCGTCGGGGACTTGCGCCGCCCGCTGGCACTGACCGGCGACGATTATGGCGAAGCCGGCAAACGGCTGGTGCTGGGCCTGTTCAAGAAGTTTGCCGTGGCCGATACGCTGGCGCTGGTGGCTCTGAACGCGACCAACGCGACGCAGGTCCGCACGGCGGGCTGGGCGTGGGTGCTGCTGTATGCCTATGCCTTCCAGATCTATTTCGATTTCAGCGGCTATACCGATATTGCCATCGGGCTGGGGCGGCTGCTCGGCATCAAACTGCCGGAGAACTTCAAAGCGCCTTACCTGAAACCGAACCTGACCCAGTTCTGGAACAACTGGCACATGACCCTGACACAGTGGTTCCGGGCGTATTTTTTCAACCCGGTGACACGGGCGCTGCGCTCCGGGAAGAAGCAGCTTTCCATCCCGAGCATTATTTTCATCACGCAGATGGGCACGATGGTGTTGATCGGACTCTGGCACGGCGTGACCTGGAATTTCGTTGCGTGGGGCGCTGTGGCATGGACTGGGGCTGTTCGTCCACAACCGCTGGTCGGAGTTGACGAAAGGCGCGTTTTGCCACGCTCCCGTCCGGCTGGCAGAAGACGCTGAACGTAGGTGGCGTGCTGCTGACGTTCCATTTCGTGGCGATCGGCTGGGTTTTCTTTGCCCTGCCATCCCTGTCAGTTTCCGGCCAATTCTTGCAGACACTGGTTGCCTGGCGGTGAGAAGAAAATGGATCAGGAGATCCGGTGAGCGGTAAGTTTTTACGCAACGTGCTCTTGAAAGGCCTGGCGCTGTTCCTGCTGCTCGACCTGGCGTTGGCGGCGGTCAACCCGGCCGGGCTGGGCAGGATCTCCCTGTATAATCCCGTCTTCCCGGGCCGGCAGCGCTTTCCCTTTGGCGAAGACCCGGCCCAGTCCTACAACCTGAGCCTGTTCAACCTGGATGCCATGTTTGCGTCAGCACATCATCGCGGCCGGGCCGAAACCGGCGGATGAATACCGGGTGCTTGTCATCGGCGATTCGTCCACCTGGGGCATCCTCCTGCGCCCCGAACAAACCCTGGCCGGTCAATTGGAGAAGGCGGGGTTAACCCTGTGCGGGAAAACGGTGCGGGTTTACAACCTGGGCTACCCGACCATTTCGCTGACCAAAGATCTGATGGTGCTGGATTATGCCATGCGCTACCAGCCGGACCTGATCATCTGGCCGATGACCCTGCAGCTTGATTTACGTGCGCGGCGGGACGTATGCCTCGTCCGCAAAAGTCTCGCTATCGCGCAGTGGGAGTTCGACACAGCCCATCCGGATCTGCGCTTACCCCGGCGATATCCGGTTTTCGATTGCACGAGCGCATCCAGCGGCACCGATTTCCTTTCCATCTCGGGCACCAACTGGTACATCTGCGGTCTGACCATTACCAACTCCGGCCACAATTCCATCCGCATCATCGGCAACAACATCACGATCGAGCGTTGCGTCAGCTACGGAGCGCGCAACACCGGCATCCACATCAGCGGCGGCAACGGCGTCGCAATTTATCCCGCCAACAATCTGATTCTGAACTGCGATTCCATCCGTAGCTACGATGCCCCGGTTGGCGGGAACGCCGACGGGTTTTCCGCAAAATGGAGCCTTGGAACCAACAATGTGTTCCACGGCTGCCGGGCGTGGGAAAACTCCGACGACAATTGGGACTTGTGGATGGGCACGCAGCCGGTGCTGATCGAGAACTGCTGGGCCTTCCACGCGGCCACCAATATTTGGAACTCGGGTTCCTTCGACGGCAATGGGAACGGTTTTAAACTCGGCGGCGACGGGACTCCGGCCGCGCACCGTGTTGTGGGCTCGCTATCTTTCGGGAACAAAGTTTGGGGGATCGACCAGAACAACAACGCGGCCGGGCAGATGATCGACCAAACCACCGTCTGGGGCAACGGCGGCGGGGCCATCAATCTGAACCATCTGGACTCCCAATACGGGACTCTCCAAAGCTCTCACGTCTTGCGCAACAACGTGGCCATCGGTACCATCACCATTGGCAGCACCTCAGCCTATCCTTCGGTTCAGATATCCAACACGTGGCAGGTGGTGACCGATGTCAACACCAACGACTTTCTAAACACCGATTGGACGTGGGCCATGGCTCCGCGCCGCGACGACGGCGGCCTCCCGGAGACGCCGTTCCTGCGTCCGGTGCCGGGAGGCCGGTTGCAGGACAAGGGAGCCGATCTGGGCGAGCCGTTCGCCGGCCCCGCTCCCGATCTCGGCGCCTTCGAGTCGTTGGTCTGGTGAAAGTTCGACCGGCTTTCGCGGCGGCGGGTACGATCAGAAGCGAGGGTCTGAGGATGCCTGATGCCTTGGTGGCGCGAGCGTCCCTTGCGCCGCCGGTCAGCCACCCTTCCAGGCCAAGACCAGAGTACTGACCGACACTTTTGACAGCGCGCCGCGGCGACACTCCCACAACGCGGGCGGGACGCCCGCGTTACCATGGCGCCGGTACTGTGATCGCTACTGGTTAACCTCATCTCTTTTGCGTTCGGTCTGCTGAACACATTACGAGGCGACATGCTCGGCGTGTCGAACACTTTGTGTTCAGCCTTTACATGACCTGTTCGGTCACTGGCTCTTCCAACCCCTTGGCGGCGCAGGGCTTGCATTGTGGACAAAAAGACGCCCCGATTTCGGCACGCCGAGCGCTCACACCCAGTCAGCCACATCGTGTGGATTAGGGGAGAAAGGGTATGCGTGTATTAGGCGAGTATTGCGTCGCGTCGAACTGCTTCGTGTTGCTGCGACGCCTCGGGGTCGCGTTCGCAGTCGCCGTGTGCCTACCGGCGGCCACGGCGCAAGCGGCCTTCACGGCGATCCTCCAAGGGCAATCCTCCGGAAGCACGAATTGGGTCCCGGGCATCCTGTCCGGCTGGAATGAACTGGACCTGATTCCCGTACGGGTATGGCTGACAGGTGGACCCGCCAACAGCCAGATCATCACCGTCCAGTTCGATCACACCGGCATCCAAAACCTCTCTTCGTTCACGCCATCCCCGAACGTGGTGATGACGTCCGTCCCCACTCTGGGGGCACCTTGAACTCCAATACCTGGTCGTACACTTTCACCGTCAATCTCACGAACGGCAGCCCCGGCTTTGTCGAGTTTCGGGCGCGAATGCTCGCGGGTGCCCACAGCCTCCTCAGCACCTCGCTGCGCATTTCGGGCAATCCCTCACTGGGCGTGCTGCAAATCGCCCGGCCCAATCCCAAACCGGGTGAGCCCGATCTCGCGATCGTCAAGACCGGGCCGACCAATACGAACCCCGGCGACGTGATCAGCTACAGCATCAGCTATTACAACGCGCTCTGGGGCGATACGGCCACCGGCGTCCAGATCTCGGACCGGCTGCCGGACGGCGTCAGTTTCGTCAGTTGCGACAGCGGGGGCGCGCCCCTCGGGAACACCATCACGTGGGACCTCGGCAATCTGTCGCGCGGCGCCAGCGGCGTGGTCACGTACCAGGTCGCCGTGACCAACACGGTGACGACCGGGTACTCGCTGCAAAACCTGGCCTCCATTGCCAGCGCCGAGATCGATTCGTACCCGCTCAACAATCTCTGGTCGGTGACCACGACGGTCAGTTCGAACTGTGCGCCGCCCTCGCTCGTAGCTGCGCCTTCCGATGCCAGCGCCTGCCCGGGCAGTTCGGCGACGCTTTCGGTGGTCGTCGACGGCAGCGCGCCGATGCATTACCAGTGGATGAAAGACGGTGTCCTCGTGGCCGGCGCCACGAACGACACGCTCGAACTGGATTCGGTGGCCTCCTCCGATTCGGGCGGCTATTCGGTCCTCGTCAGTAACCTGTGCGGCGTGGCCAGCTACGGACCGGTGCAGTTTACGGTCGGCGGTCCGATGATTCTCAACCAACCCGCCGGCGCCTCGGTATGCGTCAGCAATTCCGCCGTGTTCCTGGTCAACCCGACCGGCCAATCCCTGACCTACCAATGGCGCAAAGACAGCGTGGAGATCCCCGGCGCCACCAACAGCCTGCTGGTGATTTCGTCCGTTTCGACACAGGACGCGGGTGGGTACGACGTGTGGATCGCCAGCGCGTGCGGGAGCACGACTTCGTCGGTGGCCACGTTGACCGTCAATGTGCCGGCGACCATCATGAGTGATCCCACAAGCGTCACGGCGTGCGAAGGCGATCCGGTCAACCTCGCCGTGACCGCGAACGCCGGTTCTCCGATCACCTATCAATGGCGCAAGGACGCCGTGGACATCAATGGCGCCACCAACAACTCCTACGCCATCGCGGCCGCCGGCGCAGCAGATTCCGGCGACTACGATGTTTTGGTCGCAGCCTGCAATCCGCCGCTGACCTCCGCGGTTGCCACCGTCACCATCAACAGCACGACCGTCATCACCCAGAATCCATCCAACGTCACGATCTGTGCCGGCTCGCCCGTGGCGTTGTCCGTGTCGGCCAACGGCTCGGCATTGTGGTATCAGTGGCGCAAGGGCGGTAGCGGCATTTCCGGCGCCACCAACAGCACTTTCACCATCGCATCCGCGAGCGCGACTGACTCCGGCTCGTATGACGTTGTCGTCAGCGGCGCGTGCGGTCCAGCCATGACCTCAACGACAGTCACGGTCACCGTAAAATCTCCACCGCTCGCGGCCGACGACAGTTACAGCACCAATGAAGGAACGCCTCTCAATGTGGCCGCCCCCGGCGTGCTGGGCAACGACACGGAAGCCGGCGGCGACCCGATGACGGCGATTCTCGTCACCGGGCCGGCCAATGGCAGTGTGACCTTGTACGGCAATGGATCGTTCAGCTACACGCCAAATGCGCTTTTCTATGGCTCGGACAGCTTCACCTATTTCGCCCAAAATTCCTGTGGCGTCTCCGGCACTGCCACGGTGACCCTTGCGGTCGCACACGTGAATCATCCGCCCACCGCCAATGGCGACGCCTACACCACCGCCGAGAACGCGACTCTCAACGTGACGGCGCCCGGAGTGCTGGGCAACGACAGCGACCCGGACGGCGATCCGCTGACTGCGGTTCTGGCCAGTGGTCCCGCGCACGGTTCGTTGACGCTCAACGCGGATGGTTCCTTCGCTTACACGCCATCGACCCACTTCTACGGTTCCGACAGTTTCACCTACGAGGCCAGCGACGGCACCGCGCAGTCGGCTCCCGCCACGGTCAACATCACAGTTACCCATGTCAATCAGCCGCCAACGGCGGCCGGCGACAGCTACAACACAGCCGAGAATACCGCGCTGAACGTCGCGGCGCCCGGAGTGCTGGGCAACGACAGCGACCCGGACGGCGATCCGTTGACCGCGGTTCTGGCCAGTAGTCCCGCGCACGGTTCGTTGACGCTCAACGCGGATGGTTCTTTCGTTTACACGCCATCGACCTACTTCTACGGTTCCGACAGTTTCACCTACGAGGCCAGCGACGGCACCGCGCAGTCGGCTCCCGCCACGGTCAACATCACAGTCAACCACGTCAATCAAGCTCCCGTCGCAGTTGATGACAGCTACAACGCGACCGAAGATACCGTGTTGACTGTTGCGGCGCCCGGGGTATTGGGCAACGACAGTGATCCGGACGGCGATTCCATGACGGCGACTCTGATTGACGGGCCTTCCCACGGAGTGGCAAGCTTGAATCCGGACGGATCCTTCACCTATACGCCGAGCACGAACTTCTTTGGCAGCGACGCCTTCACGTACCAAGCAAGCGACGGCACGCTTCAATCCAGTAATGCCACGGTGACGATCCACGTCGCCCATGTCAATCATCCACCTGTGGCGGTCGACGACAGCCTGACGATTGCCGAAAACAGTGGCCCTCACCCGATCGATGTTCTGGCAAACGATTCTGATCCCGATGGCGATCCGCTCACGATCAGCCAGGTCACCCAGCCCCTCAACGGTTCGGTGACCATCGCGGCCGGTGCCACCGGGGTGACCTACACGGCCACCTCCAATTTCTATGGCACCAATTCGTTCACGTACACGATTATTGACGGTCAGGGTGGAGCGGCGACGGCGACAGTCACCGTCGCCGTGCTCCATGTTGCCGTGGCGCCGGTGGCGCAGGACGATTCCTACCAGGTTCTTGAAAACGACATCCTGCAGGTTCCGGGGTCGGGTGTGCTGGCCAACGACACCAACGTAGAAGCCGCCGTTCTTACGGCCGTCCTCGTCTCCGAACCGGCGCATGGCAGCCTGACGTTCCACGCCGACGGCTCGTTCACCTACACGCCTGACAGCAACTATATTGGTCCCGACAGTTTCACCTACAAGGCCAACAACGGCTTCTACGATTCCAACGTGGCCACCGTCCACATCAGCGTGCTGGCCGTCAATGGTGCGAGCGATGCCGACCTCTACGTAAAAACCGCCGCGGCGAAAATCAATTGGGCGAAGGATTCCCGCGACGCTCTGACCATCCGTGGCCAGATCAACCCGCGCGGCATGAACGACGACCTGACCGGGGCGACGCTTGCCGTCGAGATCAACGGCGTCAGCCTCGCCCCGCCGCAGACGCTCAACGCGCGGGGGATGGGCAAGAGCGTGGCCGGTTCCGCCAAAGCAAGTTCCCGGTTGAAGAACAAAAACGGCGCCTACAGCTTCCGTATCACGGGGACCGATCTGCGCGAGGCACTGGGTCTCACCAATCGCTCGGAAGCCGGCGTCACCGTACTTAACGTCACCCTTACGATCAATGGTGCCAACCTCGATGTGCCGGTGACAACGGCACAACTGGAATGTCCGTACCGCACGACGACCAACAAGACCAGTTTGTTGAAGTTCAATTTCCGGAAAAACCGGACCCTCAGCGGCGCGTTCAACTGCAACCGGACGGTGGGTTCCCTGTCGATCAAGAGCGAGACCGCGGTCATCCGCGGCGCCATGACAGCGGAAGGCGGCGGACCAATCGTGCCGAACGGCGACATCACGGTTCAGGTTGGCAACGCCGTGTTGACGCTGCCGTTTGCGTCGCTGACTGCCAAGGCTACCGGCACCAACAGCGTCTGGCAGTATGCGGGTCACCACGGCGAACCGGGCATCACGAAGTTTACCTTGTCGAACGCCACCCGCAGCTTCACCGTGTCGATTTCCGCCAATGATCTTGGATTGCCGGCAGCCGGGCCTGCCGGTCCGATGAAGTACGATCTACCGTTGTTGATTGAAGTGCCCACCGCAGATGGTCCGATGTACTTCGACAGCATCATCGAACTGGAGCGGTCCAGCGGGACCTCAAAGCACTGGCAGCGGTAGAACTCCCCTAAAGTCCGTCCCCCGTCCCTTGCCGCTGGAAGGGCGGGCGACGGACGAGGGACGATGAGAGCTCTATCATAAGGGCGGCTCCCCGCATGGAACGATTTGCAGGCCTTGCGGTTTGGACTATACAACTCCACCTCTCACTGAGCAGCCCGCGCTCGCGCCAGGTTGATTCGAGCATCGGCCAAATCGGGCTTGAGGCGCAGAGCCCGCTCGAAGCGGCTGATGGCTTCCTGCACCTTGCCTGCTTGGAACAGAGCAGTCCCTAGGTTGTTGAGTGCCTCGGCGTCATCGGGCTTGACTCGCACTGCCTGCTCATACTGGGCAATTGCCTCCTGGATCCTGCCCGCCATTTGTAGTGTTGTACCCAGGTTGTAGTGGGCATTGGGGCAATCGGGGTTGATCCGCAGCGCCTGCTCGAAGTGGCCAATCGCTTCTTGGGGCCTGCCAAGTCCCATCAGGGCGGCTCCGAGGCTGTTGTACGCATCGGCATAATCCGGATTCAGCCGCAGCGCCTTCTCATACTGTATGATTGCCTTGTCCATCCGCCCCCCCGACTGCAGCGCCGCCCCCAGGTTGTTGTAGGCCTCCGCACATCGCTCGACGCACACCAACAGGTTGAACGCCACCGAGATCCCAGCAACAGTCCCCAGCCGCACCGCGCCACCCCTCGTCCATGCGGCTGACACGACACAAGCGCGCGCTCCCCGCTCAAGATGCCCACGGCAGCCAACAACACCAGGGCCGGCAGAAACTCCACCTCATATCGGAAACTCGCCGAGAAGAAGCAACTAACCACGATCGCGCTGGTCCCGAACAGCACCGCAACAGCCGCCACAAACCCGCCCAATGCCGAGCGCTCCCGGGCCCCACGCTCTGGCCGCAACGGTCGGACCATCCTCGACACAAGCGCCGGAACCAGCGCCAACCACACCAGCGGCACGTTGGTCAACACGCCAAACGGATGTTCCATTCGACCATGCCCCGCCGGTACGGCCGACAACGAGATGTCCCGCACAAAGGGAAATCGGCTGCTCCAGCCCGCCACCGCCAGAAAATACACCCGGAGGTGAAACCACAGCCAGCGTGGACTGAACGGTCTAACGGTGCTAGAGCGGTCTCCGGACAACGCGTAGCGCCACCCAAATTCGAATGGCTGATCGAATCGCAGGCTGTTGTAGAGCATCAACCCCAGGCCGATCAACACCACCGGGGTCATCGCCGCCAGCAGCAACGGCCAAATCCGCCGGTGTTCGCGCCAGGCCTTGACCACCGGAACAAACAAGATGACCCCACCAAACAGCAGCGAGGGCCGGGCCGCCACCGCCAAGCCGTAGGCCAGACTCGCTGCTGCCAACCACCAACCCTGCCGCGGTTCGTGAAGCGCTTGCCAAATCGCAGCCAGCGCCAGCATCGAGAATGCATATCCGCAACTGATGCACACCTCGTACACATCGCATCGCGCCATCAGGAACGGCAGGCCCGTGGCCAATCCCAGTCCAAGCGTGCCGGCCGCCACCGCGAAAACGCTGACCTGTCCAAAATGCCGTCTCCACAGCGACCAAAACACTGCGGCGCTGGCCAGGAAACCCACCAGGCAGAAAATCACCGCCGCGTCTTTTTGGGGCAGGTAGTGCCCAGTCAGTGCTGCATACGGCCAGAACAGCACCAGAACCGGTGTGACACCATAATAGAGGTACAACTTCCCGTGATAATAACTCATGTCGAGCACCGGATACCGGGAATGGACAGCCGGATCATAGGGGTCGGCAGCCTGCGCAAGCCCGGGCGGCACGTCGATTTTCAGGTTGAGCTGGCCGGCCTGAAAGCCCTTCACCAACAAGTTGCAGTAAGCGTCACCAGCATTCAGACTCGGCGATACATATACAGCGAAGCCCGAGTGGGCCGTATAAGCGTAGACCCCGATGACCAGCGCACACACCCCACCCAAGATTCCGCGCTGCATCCACGCGCACCTTCCTCTGGGCGCTTCCGACTCCCTGCAATCTGACTGGCTGTCGATCATCTTTGGCCCTTGCCCGGTTCTGGCAGTTCTCGCTGATCCGAAGATAAGGGCGGCGCCAAGCAGTCGAAGCTGCACTTCATACTTCGGTGCGACCCGATTCCACCTTCCGGTTCCTAGACGAGTGCGGATAATAGCCCTCGGGTGCTGCTTCTGCAATCTGTCCCCGCATGGAACGATTTGCGAACCATGAGGCTTGAAATCCCCAAGTCTATCTCTCATTGAACAGCCCGCGCTCGCACCAGATTGTCTTGAGCCTCGACAAGATCGGGTTTGATGCGCAGCGCCTGCTTGAAGTGACCAATCGCCTCAGGCACCCTACCCTGTCCCACCAGGGCCACCCCCAGATTGTTGTGTGCCTCGGCGAAATCAGGCTTGAGACGCAGCGCCTGCTCGAGGTGACCAATCCCCTCCGGCGCCCTACCTTGTCCCATCAGGGCGAGCCCCAAGTTGTTGTGTGCCTCGGCGAAATCAGGCTTGAGACGGAGCGCCTGCTCAAGGTGACCAATCCCTTCCGGCACCTTGCCTTGCCGGAGCAAGGCATTCCCCAGGCCGTATTGTGCCTCGGCGAAATCAGGCTTGAGACGCACTGCCTGCTCGAGGTGACCAATCCCCTCCGGCACCTTGCCTGCCTGGAGCAAGGCATTCCCCAAGCCGTATTGTGCCTCGGCGAAATCAGGCTTGAGACGCACTGCCTGCTCGAGGTGACTAATCCCCTCCGGCACCTTGCCTGCCTGGAACAAGGCATTCCCCAAGCCGTATTGTGCCTCGGCGAAATCAGGCTTGAGACGCACTGCCTGCTCGAGGTGACTAATCCCCTCCGGCACCTTGCCTGCCTGGAACAAGGCATTCCCCAAGCCGTATTGTGCCTCGGCGAAATCAGGCTTGAGACGCACTGCCTGCTCGAGGTGACTAATCCCTCCGGCACCTTGCCCAACATCATCATGGCCAGCCCAAGATTGCAGTGAGCCATGGCGGGATAGGGATTCACTTGCAGCGCCTGCTCGTGTTGCGCCACAGCCTCATCCACACGGCCCAACCGACCCAGCACAGACCCCAGCGTCATATGCGCCAGCGACAGTTGCGGCTCAAGTTCAACATCGCGTTGCGCGTATTCAAGCGCCTCACTGGCCTTTCCCTGATCCAACAACAAAATCGCGAGCTCACGGTTCGCCTGCCCCGAGTTCGGGAACTCCGCCAACACGGTTCGCCGCACTGTCTCGTCATTGCGCCAATCAGGTATCACGGCGCGAGTGCGCACCGCAAAGAAGAACAGTTGGCCAGCCACCAAGCCGAGCAGCGCAAGTCGTACTGCCGTCATCGAGCGCCGCCACACCCATACCCCTGCCGCGCCGGCCAACAGCAGCAACGGTAGCATCGCCACGTACGCAAACCGCAGTCCGAACACTTGGAAGCCCACCGGCGTGAGCCCGGAGACAGGGAAAATCAGCATCACGTACGCCCCCCAAGCCGCCGCCAGCATCGGCAAGCGGCGTCTTTCCATGAACGCCACCGCCGTGATCATGACAACACTGAGTACCGACGCCAACACCGGCCACTGCTCGAGTGAAAGGCCGAACGACATCGGATAGCTGGGCGACAAATGAGACGGCCAGACCAGTTTCAACGGATAAAACATCAGACTCTCGAACGCAACGAACACGCGGTCGGAGCGCGGGAATGTCGCCAACGGAACGATCTGAGGAAGCTGTAAAGTCATAATCAGCGTCGCCAAGCTCGCTGCTGCCGCAACGGCAATCCATGCCGCCTTCTCCCGCAACAGGCGGCCCCAACCCAATTGCTCCTGGCGTCGCAGCGGAAAGTAATCGATGGCCAGCATGACGAAGGGAAACGAGATCGCCATCGGCTTGCATAGCAGTGCCGCCGCGAATAGTCCTCCTACCAACCACCAGCGCGCGCCGGCGACGTACGCCCACAGGCATCCGATTCCAAATGTCGTGCACAGCAGTTGCGTGCGCGCTCCAATCCACGCCACCGGCTCCGCTTGCAGCGGGTGAATGGCGAACACCACGGCGACCCACAAGGCCACGATCAGCCGTTCGCCAGCGGTCAAGGATGTCGCGCCCAGAAGGGTCCAGAGAAACCCGAACACCAGCGCCGCATTGAGGGCGTGCACGACCAAGCTGGTGGCATGGTGACCCGCAGCATTCCTTCCCCATAACTGGTAGTCCAGAACGTGAGACAACTGGTCCAACGGGTGATAGTACGGCTCGGTGCTCGTAAACGCCCATCTGACTGCGTTCCACGTCAAACCGTTCCACCGAACCGACTGCCGCAGGAGGCCAGCATCATCTCCATACAAGAGAATCTCGCCGTGGACGCTTGGCCAATGCAGCCAGACCGTGCCCGCAAAGATCACCAGAGACAGTCCAACCAACGTGGTCCGGCCAATCTTCATGAGAGGAATTCAACCACAAAGTGCATCCACGCTCAATCGCGAACCAACCTTTCTAGGTATCATCGCTTCGTGATGCACAGCCAATCATTCGGACCCTGCGGACTTCAACGGCCCCACCCGCTCAGCAGGTTCCCCGAACGGGACTCGAGCCTAGGCTCCAATCTTGAAAACAGGGGGGCATAGACCGCACCAGCAATCGCTGCTGGCGCGGTCTACGGGTTGTGGCTACGGCACGCGGGTGTCGATGACGTTGGTGATCACGGGACCGAAGGTGCCGTCCTTCTTTTTGACGCCGCAGCCTTTGTCTTTGATCTTAGCGTTATACGGATCCACGCCCAGCGCGTTGTGCGGACATACATCGTCGGCGGGACGCGAATCGAGCTGGCCGTTGAGCGCCTCGTGGTGGACCGTGACGAGATACTGGTAGTCGTCATGGTTCGCGGTCTTCGTCGTGGCGAGCGGGTCGGTCGCGCAGGTGAAGTTGATCGTGTACGACAGGTTCAGGGTCTTCTGCGAAGCCAGCGAGATCGGGAACGTCGCCTTGGGCGGCACCAGCACCGCCACCGGCGACGGACAACTGTTGGTGCCCAAAGGCGAGAGCGCGATCGTGACCAGGTTGCTGAGCGCGGCAAAGTTCGGGATCACCTCGACGTGCGGGCTGCGGTTCTGGATGGTGACCGATAGCTTGCTGACCACATTGGGCTTCTTCGCGCTCAACACGATCTTCTTCGGTCCCTTGAACGCCGTCACGGCGAGGTCGTTGACGGCCACCGGCGTGCAGATCGTTGCCGAGTTGTTGGCCGTCACCGGGTCGACCAGCGAGTTCGTCACGGTCGCCGTGTCGCAGACGGCGGCGACTGGAAAGTTGGTGGGCGCAACCACGATGCTGACGGTTGCCGTGGCGCCATTGGCGAGTGTGCCGAAATCGCACGTGACGACCCCGCCGACATTGGTGCAACTGCCCACGCTGCTGGTTGCGGAATCGACAACCACGCCGCTCGGCAGCGTATCCACCAACCGCGCTCCGGTAGCATCCTCCGGCCCCTTGTTGGTCACCACCAGCGTGAAGCCGAAAGCGTTATTCAGTGAAGCCGTCGCAACGCTGCTCACAGCCGTCACAGCGAGGTCGGCCTGCGCCGGCGTTTCCGCGACGATGACATGGAAGCTGCAGGAGTTGTTGGTGTTTGCCGAGCCGTCCACAACCGTGCAGGTCACGGCGTTGGTGCCGAGCGGGAACGTCGAGCCCGAGGCCGGCGTGCAATAGTTCGCGGAGATAACCGAACAATTGTCGCTCGCGGCCGGCAAGCTGAAGTTCACCACCGCGTTCGTCTGCCCAAATGGAACGTTGGTAACGATGTCGGATGGGCAGGCAACAGTGGGCGGCGTATCGTCAACGACATAGATCTTCGCCGAACACGAGTCAGTGCCGCCGCGATTGTCGGTCACCGTCAGTGTCACGTCATTGGTGCCGAGGGTATATGGCCCCGGCGGATCGAGCGCGCGGCTGACAATGCTGCCATCGGTATCGTACGAGCCGTTGTCCACCTGGGCGGCGCTGACACTCGCCTGGCAGTTCGTGCCGGCAGACACGGTGACGTTCGTGCAGACGGCGACCGGCGGCACGTTCGGCAGGAGCCAGACCTCGATGGCCGTGCCAGTGAACGCGAGGCCGTTGATTTCGCCGCTGGCCTGGATGGTGTCCGTGCCCGTCGAGATGCTGGTGTAGCCAAAGCTGGTTTGGCCGCCAGCATCGGTCGCGAGGTTCGTCGTGATGGAATTCACCCCGGTCACGGCGAAGTTGACCGTGACGCCCGCAACCGGCACGGAGTTGGTGGTAACGGTGGCGGTAACGGTGTGAAGAGTGTTGATGTCGTTGGTGGCCAGCGCGGGGAGCAGCACACAGGACGGCCCGACCGTCAACGTTGCCAGCGGAAAATCCGTCTTTTTGAAGTATGGTGTCGCGCCTGCTGCGCCGGGGATGCTGTTGGTGTCCACCGCAACCGGTCTGGCAAATACCAACTGTCCCGTATATGTGCTCGATGCCTGCAACGTGCCGGCGGGAATCACCCACGATGTGACCGTTCCGTGCAAGGCATTGGTCTCACTGAAGTCCGGCGTGGAAAGCACAACGTTGCCCAGCGCATCATCCACTTCGAGCATGACCCAATCGCTGGTCCCGCCGCCGGAACCGTTCCATTGAAGGGTGAAGTTGGTGGTGGCGTCAATCGCCTGCGCGGCATCGAAGTTCTGAATCTGCGGCGTGTTCGGGTACGAGTCGCCGGACAGATTCAGCGACGACTCCTGAACCCCCTGGTTCACGCCGAGGATGCTCAAGCGATACAGCCCGTTGGTGTACGCCGCGTTCAAGTCCGCTTGGGACGTAAAGAAGTCGTCAAAACTCCAGTAGCTTGGGTCGAAGGAATCCTGCACCAGCGACTGCTTGTTCCCGTCCGGGAAATGCACCATCGCAAGCCACACCGAGTCGGTGCTGATTGCCTGCACCTCGGAATGGAAGTCCCAGCCGGTCGCTATCAAGCTGGGGGTACTCGCGCTCGTCTGGTCGAACCACTGTCCCTTGGCGGCGACGAGGAATTCGGAGATGTCCCGGTGCGCGTTGGTGACCACGATCTGGACGTTGTCGATGGCGAACCTGTTGCCCAGTGGGTGGGGACCATCTTCGAAGGCGTTGAGGTCCAGTGTCGTGAAGAGATTCGTGTAATACCGCGTGTTGAGAGCCATGTTGTTGGTGAGGACCGTGCCGTTCAGTGAGAAGGAAAACTTGCTGGCCGGGTAATTCAACACGAGGTGATTAGTCATGATCGTTGTGCCTTTGTAGGCACTCCAACTGCCAATCTGTACAATCGGGAAGGGAGAACTATGCGGGTCGTTGGTAAAGGCATAAACCTTTCCGTTGTCGTGAAAGAAAATCAAGACGTTGAAGTCCAGATTGGTGGTGAAAGTATCTGTGTAAACATTCGTCGTGGTGATATTTACTGCGAAGCCACTGGTCACAGTGAGCAAACTGGTGGTGTTCAAAATCCATGAGAGCCACTGCACGTCCACCACCTGATTCGTCACCACCAGAGTCAGATTATTCGTATCCCTGCTGTACAATATGGCTTCGTAATCAAAGTTATTGCCAGCTGGCGCATTGATAAACAATCTCGTACTGCCAAGAAGGTTGGACGCCATGGCACTTGCACCAGACTCGTTGGTATCCGTCTGTGCGTTGATCCCCGCCGGCATCCAGAATCCCGGAGAGTAATTGGTCTGCGTCAAATCCGTCCCGTTCGGGAATTGGCCGAAATCGTCGAAGTAAATCAGTTGGGCTGTAACAACCGAGATGGACAATAAAAAAACTCCGCTCGCCGTCAGACCGAGTCTCTTCATACCACGCTCCTTGCACTGCCTTGTCGGGGTGAAACGATGCCTATTCTGCGCTACCGCCCACCCTCGTCAAGAACAAACCACAGGTCCGGATGTCAGACTCACGCGAATCCGAAGTGGCGGAGGACCTGGAACACCACAAACGCGGCCAGATACGCCAGGCCGGTCATGTAGGCAATCTGGAAGAGCGGCCACTTCCACGTCCCGGTTTCGCGCCGGGTCACGGCTTGCGTCGGCAGGCATTGGGCGGCCAACACGTAGAAAATCAGCAGACTGAAACAATTGGCCGTGTTGAAAACGGCGGTGCCGTCCGAGCGATGGGCCCGACGCAACGTCTGGTACAGCGACTCGGGATGATCCCTGGCGTCGTTGGAGCCGACTCCATACACAACGCCGAGCGTGGAAACGATTACTTCGCGGGCGGCGAACGAACTGACAACCCCGATGCCGATCTGCCAGTCGAAACCGAGGGGCTTCAGCACCGGCTCCAGCGCGTGGCCGATGTGGCCGGCGACGGAATTTCTCCAGCTGGCCGCGCGCGGCAGACGGTTTCAGCCTCCTTCTTCTTCGCGGCAGCTTCCCCGGCGCCGGCCCTGTTGGGACAGCCGGGCGGATTCGGCGTCGAGCGCGATGGCATCCGCCGATGGCGCCACGCGCGGGATAACTGGCCAGGACCCAGAGCCCGACCGAGATGCAGAGAATGGTCGTGCCGGCCGTGCGGACGAACACCGAGGCGCGGTCGAACATCTGGAACCACGCGTTGCGGAGGCTGGGCAACCGGTACGACGGCAATTCCAATACGAGCGGCTGGCTCTGCCCCGGCAGAATCGTGCGCCTGAAAATCCAGGCCATCGCCAGCGCTGCGGTTACGCCGATGGCGTAGGCGCCGGTGAATATCAGCGCGGCCTTGAGCGGCGAGTGCGGAAACAGCAGCGCCATGACCATCGTGTAAACCGGAATCCGCGCCGAGCAGGTCATCAGCGGCGCGACGAGAATCGTGACCAGCCGGTCGCGGCGGTCTTCGATGACGCGCGCGGACATGATCGCCGGGAATCGCGCAGGCGTGCGCCGACAGCAACGGGACGAACGCCTTGCCCGGGCAGCCCGATCCGCCGCATCAGGCGGTCCATGACGAATGCGGCGCGCGCGAAGTAGCCGGTGTCCTCCATCAGCGAGAGGAAGAAAAACAGAATGCAAATCTGCGGAAGGAACACCAGCATGCCGCCGACGCCGCGGATGACGCCGTTGACGATCAGACTGCTCCACAAGCCGTCGGGAAGATGCTGCGCTGCAAACGCGGCGATATGCCCGAAAACCCCGTCGATGAGATTCATCGGGATCCGCGCCACCTGGAAAATCAAAAAGAAGATCGCGAACATGACCGTGAAAAACACCGCAACGCCGATGAACGGGCGCGTCAACACCTCGTCGATCTTCTCGGTCCGGCTGCCGCGCGTCTCGCGCGATTGCGTCACGCAGCGCGACGAGATATCCTCGGTCCAGGCATAGCGCGCCTGAAACTGGCAGCCCGAGCAGCCCGCGCGCAGGCGAAGGCGGGAGGAAATCGGCTAGACGGGTCTTGGGCGCCGTCAGACGTTCGAGTTCCTGCCGCAACAGATCGATGCCGTCTCCCTGACGGGCGGAGATCGGAACCACCGGGCAGCCGAGTTCGACCTGCAGCTTGAGCGGATCGATCTTCAGGCCCTGGTGTTCGGCTACGTCCATCATGTTCAATGCCACGATCGCGGGAATCCGAAGTTCCAGGACCTGGCTGACGAGGAACAGATTCCGTTCGAGATTGGTCGCATCGACCACGAGCAGCACGGCGCTGGCCTTCCCATGGGCCGTCAGCCGGCCGCTGCAAGGCCTGCGCGGCGACCTTGTTCCTCCGGCGAGGTCGATTTCCAGGCTGTACAAGCCCCGGCAAATCCACCAGGACGACCTGTCGTTCGCCGAGGCGCATTCGCCCGACCTTGCGTTCGACGGTGGTGCCGGGGAAATTGGCGGTCTTGGCGCGCAGTCCGGTCAGCGTGTTGAACAGCGTTGTCTTGCCCGCGTTCGGGTTTCCCGCCAGGGCCAGCGTAAAATGGTGGGAGGGCGACGACGTGGTGCCGTACCCGCTGGAAGCCGCGATGGGAGGGATCGTGTCCATGGTCAGGGTTTCGCGCCAGACGAACCCTCGCAGCCGCCCGTGCAGGGTTCCACCAGGACGCGGTTCGCGAGACGCTCGGAAATTCCCAGGCGTGAGCCGTACACGCGGACGATCAGCGGGTCACCGCGCCTGACCAATTCGACCTCGCGGCCGATGCAGATGCCGAGCGCCTTGAGCCGTTCCGTGTTGTCATCTTCCGCTTCGATCCGGCGGACGACCGCACAGACCTTGGGTGGAAGTTCCCCCAGCGGAATCAAGAGGTTGGAGAGTGGCGCTGCGCTTGTCATGGCCGGGGATCTAGAGCGCGTGCTGGAGTTCCTCAATCAGACAGTGTCCCTTGCAGACATCGCACGTCCTGCTTTCCGGGCATTGATCGTGGAACTCCCGGAAATGAGCCCGCAACGCCCGCGCGGCCGGGTCGTCTGAAACCAGCAGACGCACGAAATGCAAGAGTCGCTCGCTGGTGGAATGGCTGACCAAGTGCTCGATCTTGCAACTGTCGATCTCCGCCTGCTCCATCGGCACGCCGATCACCTCGGTCAGAAAGGCCAGCAAGGTCGCTTTCTTGGCCATGACCCCGTGCGCCACCTTCCGACCTTTCAACGAGAGCTTGACCATCCGATGTTCGTCGGTGACAACGAGACCGCGCTTCTTCAACGTGCGCAGATTGATCGAAACGCTGCCGCGCGTGATGCCGAGCCGCCGGGCAATGTCCGACACGCGGGCCCAGCCGCCGTATTCGAGGCCGAGTTCGTGGATGGCGATCAGATGATGCGCCCCGCTGTGCGTCAGCTCATTATTCTCGAACTCTTTCCAGGTTTCCACACCAGTTTGGTATACGGCTTCTCCGTTTGATATGTCAAACACAAATGCAATCAACCCATTTTTCTTTCGCTTTCCGAGGAATTCCATTATGATTTCGCCTCAAGGAGGAAGTTGTCGGCGTGAACCACTTGGTGGACGCGTTTCTGGATCATCTCGCGGTGGAACGGGGATTGGCAGCCAACACCCGTCTCGCCTACCGGGAAGATCTGGCTGAATTCGGTGGCTTCCTCCGTCGCAAGGGGATCGGCCAAATCCAGTCGGTCCAAAGCCCGCACATCACTGCTTTTCTGCTGGAGCAGCGCAAACCCGGTTTCACAGCACGCGGAAATCCGCGGCAGGGTCTGTCGGCGCGAAGCGTTGCCCGCCGCCTCGCGGCCATCCGGATGTTCTTTCGCTTTCTGGCGCGCGAAAAACTGCTGGCGGTGGATGCGACGCAAACCATTGATTCGCCCAGGCTCTGGCGGACATTGCCGCACGCGCTCGATTACCAGGAGGTGGAGCAGCTTCTGGCGGCTCCACAGATCCGGACAAAGCTCGGCCTCCGAGACAGGGCCATGCTGGAGTTGATGTACGCAACGGGATTGCGCGTCGGCGAAGTAGCCAGGCTGACGCTCAGTGAGGTCAACTTTGAAGCCGGATTCCTGAGAACCGTCGGCAAAGGCAGCAAGGAACGGATCGTCCCCGTCGGTCGCCAGGCCGTCGCCTGGTTGCAGCGATATCTTGAGGCGTCGCGGCCGTCGATGGGGAAGAACGCCCGCAGTCGCCCCGAGATTTTCCTTTCGAGCAGGGGCGGCCCGCTGAGTCCCAAGACGATCTGGCATCTGGTCAAGAAGTACGCCCATCGCGCCGGGATCGTCAAAAACATCACGCCGCACACGTTGCGCCACAGTTTTGCCACCCACCTGCTGGACAACGGCGGAGATCTTCGGGTTATCCAGGAAATGCTCGGTCACGCCGACATCGCTACGACGCAAATCTACACCCATGTCGACCAGCGCCGACTCAAGGAGGCCCACTACCGGTTTCACCCACGGTTCCGGACGACGCTGAACACGGCGGAGGCAAGGCCGGGTTCTAGCGGCGATCCAGCCATTGGTGGATCGCCACTCTACAAACTGCCATTCCGGTTGCAAGTAACTATCAGTAAGCCATTTCCGCTCCCGATTGAATCAGCGGTGGACGCTGAATTTGGTGTTGGATTTCCGCCGGATTATCCTTATCATTATGCCGTGGCAGTTGGATTTCCGTCCCGAAGTGTTTTCGAGGCCAAAATCCCACCGCTACGGATCGAACGAGCAAAGCATGCACGCAGACAAACTGCAAGCGACCATCGGCTACAGGTTTAAAAAACCGGAGTTGTTCCTCGAGGCGCTGACGCATCCATCCCTAGCGCACGAAAAAGGGGGGCTGCACAATCATCACAACCAGCGCCTTGAGTTCCTGGGAGACGCGGTGTTGCAGTTGATCCTCACCGACCAGATTTTCCGTCTTTACCCCGAACTTCCCGAGGGGAAACTCACCCAAATCCGTGCGCATCTTGCCAATCGTCACGCGCTTTACCGGCGCGCGCAGGCCATCGATTTGGGGAAATACCTGTTGCTCGGCAAGGGGGAGGAAGCCAGTGGCGGCCACACGCGCCTTTCCAATCTGGCGGATGCCTATGAGGCTCTGTTGGGCGCGGTGTATCTGGATGGTGGCATCCGTGCGGCCCGGAGATTCATCGCCACCCAGTTCGCGGGAGAATTCAAGCAGATCAAGCAGTCCACCCCGCGCCAGAATCCAAAGGGCCTGCTCCAGGAGTTGCTGCAGGCCCGATCAACTTCGAATCCCGCGTACCGGGTCGTCGATGAATCCGGGCCAGACCACAACAAGTTTTCGAAGCGGTGGTGGAATGGGAAGGACGCGCCATCGGCCGGGGACACGGAGGCAGCAAGAAGGAGGCCGAGGCGGCTGCGGCGGAGGATGCGCTCCATATCTTGGAGCAAGAGAGGCCGCTCGAAAACAAAGTGGCTCCGCCGCCCTAACCGATTACTGACTCACGCCTCCCGCTGGTGTCGAGACCGACGGAGGCGGCGCGTTTGAGGGTTGCGACGCATTGAGGTTCAGGCCCGCGCGCGTAAAAACCTCCATCAACGCGGGATTTCCGAAGCTGTAACGAGCCAATTCCTCAACGATGGGACGAAGCCGCTGCTGATTGTTTTGAATCTGAATCATTTGCTGGTGAACCTGGGCTGCCTGTTGCGTCCGTGCGTTGGTTTCCGCGCGAATATCCCGAAACTGCTTCACGATAAACCCGGTCAATGCCAGGCTCACCACGATGAGACCAAGCCCCAGTCCGCAGCAAAGCATCCGCAACTGCCACAAGGCCTGCATCATATCCAGCGGCGGCTCCGGAGCCGACGGACGCTCCGCTGGTTCCGACGTTTGATCAAGGGTATTCGTATCCATTGTATCGCTCACGGATTACCTCCTGCCGCCTGATTCGTAACGACGGGCGGTGCTCCACCGATGACCTGATAACGCTGCAGAATCTCGGCGACCTTGGGATCACTCGTCGCGCGCGGGATGAATCCCCGCACCACATTCTCGAACACCTGCAACTGCGGCACTGCCCCTTGAGCCTGCTGGACCATCTGCTGAAGCTGCAGTTCCGCTTGGACCTTGTCACGATAGGCCTCGCGGTATTTCAAGACGAAGTACAAATTGCCGATCAGGCAAACCGCCAATGCAATTCCCCCGAACTGAACGATTGTCTGAAAATTCTTCTCGGTGATCGTCATCGTTCTCAAAAACTTATCCTTTCGTTGAGGAGGTCACGCCCGCCTTCTCGTTCGTTTCCCGGCTCCGCTGGCCCAACAAGTCGCAGGGTCCGTTCATGCTGAAGAAGCCTCTCCACAAAGCCTGCCACCCAGCCTTGCAGGCTGATCCTTCCACCCCATCGCGCGCAACCATTTCTCAGGAGGCATCCTTCACCTGCTTGAGCTGCAGAAACAGGACCTTACCGCAGAGGGGCCATCGATGCAAGCTCCTGATTCGCCCCAAAAACATGCGCATCCAGATGCGCCCCGCAGTGGCAATCGCTGCAGTTTGCGATTGCCCTCCATTCGTTGCTGCCCTATTCTTCCTGATCGAAGCGGATTCGGTTTGTTGTCATCCCGAGCCCTTCGAGTAGTCTTGTCTGCTCGACGCAAGCACAGACACGGGTCCGACGGGCCCAGACTGACAACGCGGAAGTTCGGAACACGCTGCAACTTTCCAAAGCCTTTGAAAGGAAGAAACCAACATGACAACCGCGACCGCCGTTAAACTGAATCGCCCCGCCAATCGACTCGTCGGGAGCCCGCCCAAGATTGGAATCCGTCCCACTATCGACGGTCGTCTCGGCGGCGTCCGGGAGTCGCTCGAAAAACAGACGATGAACATGGCCAGGAGCGTGGCCAGACTGCTTACCGATCGGTTGCGTCACGCCGACGGCACAAAGGTGCAATGCATCATCGCGGACCGCTGCATTGGCGGCATTGCCGAAGCGGCAATGTGCGCCGAGAAGTTTGCCCGCGAAGGAGTTAGCGTCTCGATCACGGTAACGCCGTGCTGGTGTTACGGCTCCGAAACGATGGACATGGATCCGCTGCTGCCCAAGGCGGTGTGGGGGTTCAATGGCACCGAGCGGCCCGGCGCGGTCTATCTGGCGGCGGTCTCGGCAGGGCACAATCAGAAAGGTTATCCGGTCTTCAACATTTACGGGCGCGACGTGCAGGATGGCGGTGATACGACGCTTCCTGCGGATGTGCAGGCGAAGCTCCTTCAATTCGCGAAGGCGGGCCTCGCAGTCGCCACGATGCGGGGCAAGAGCTATTGCGCGATGGGCGGCACGTCGATGGGCATCGCGGGGTCGATTGTGGATTGCTCGTTTTTCGAGGCCTACCTCGGCATGCGCGTGATGCAGGTGGACATGGTGGAGATCATCCGTCGGATCGAACGCGGCATCTTCGACTCCAAAGAATTTGGACGCGCGCTGAAGTGGGTCCGTGAGAACTGCCGGGAAGGACTGGACGTTAACAATCCGATGAAGCAACGCACCCGCGAACAGAAGGATCGCGAATGGGAATTTTGTGTGAAGATGACGATGATTGCGCGCGATTTGATGATCGGCAATCCGCGCCTCGCCGAGATGGGTTTCGGAGAAGAATCGCTCGGCCACAACTCGATTGCGGCCGGGTTCCAAGGCCAACGGCAGTGGACCGACCATTACCCCAACGGCGACGTTCTGGAGGCGATCCTGTGTTCGTCGTTCGACTGGAACGGCATCCGCCAACCGTTCATCGTGGCCACCGAAAACGACGCGCTCAACGGGGCGACGATGTTGTTTGGTCACCTGCTGACCGGTGGGGCGCAGGTGTTTGCCGATGTGCGCACCTACTGGAGCCCTGAGGCGGTCAAGCGCGTCACCGGCAAGAAGCTCACCGGCGACGCCGAAGGCGGAATGTTGCATTTGATCAACAGCGGCCCGGCGGCGCTTGATGCCACGGGCGAACAGGAAATCGACGGCAGGCCGACGATGAAACCGTGGTGGCAGGTGACCCCCGAGGAAGCAGCCAAATGTCTTCGGGCCGCCGAGTGGTGTCCGGCTGTGTACGAATATTTCCGCGGCGGCGGTTTTTCGACCGGTTCAAGACGAAGGGCGGCATGCCAATCACCGCGGCGCGCATCAACGTCGTCAAAGGGCTCGGCCCGTCCCTGCAAATCGCCGAAGGTGTCACGGTCGAATTGCCCGGGGCCGTGCACGATGCGCTCGACCAGCGGACCAATCCGACCTGGCCGACGACGTGGTTTGCGCCCCGCACGACGGGCCATCAGGCATTCCGCGACGCGTACACGGTGATGAACAACTGGGGCGCCAACCATTGTGCGTTCAGTACAAGCTCGGGGCCTTCGTCGACATCTTCAACGTCCTCAACGACAACACGATCACCTCGTTCGGCACCCGGATCGGCTACGATTGGACCGCGGACGATCCGTCCTATTCGGCGTCCACCCAGGGCCACGACCTCTACGGGCTGGTCCTGCCGAGGCGGGCCCGACTGGGTCTCCGGTTCATGTTCTAGCGCCCCCAGCTCACCGCAGACGCTCCGAGGGGCGGCGGGTCCTCCCGCCGCCCCTCTTTTTTGGACAGGGTCGAGCCTACGCTTTTTAGCGAAAATGGGGACGCTTCTATTTTTCCTGACCCGAGTCCGCGAAAAATAGAAGCGTCCCCATTTTCGGCCCCCTCGGGACAGAGCCGTAAAAGGTAGGTTTGACCCTGTCTCGCGACGTTTATGCTAGAATTGATGGGTTCATGAGTTCGAAGAAGCGCCGGCCGTCATCGTCATCGTCGGGGCCGTCATCCTGGCGGCCGCGGCGGCCGCCCTCTACGTCTTCGTCCTGGCCGGCCCGCCGAGCCTGGCGAGGCTGCGCGGCGGCCGGGACTTCAACGTCATCGTCATCACCCTGGACACGACCCGGGCCGATCGGCTGCCGTGCTACGGCCGCCGGGACCTGGAGACGCCGACGATCGATGCCTTCGCCGCCCGGGGCGTTCGGTTCGAGAACTGCTATTGCCAGACGCCCTTGACGCTGCCCTCCCATACGACCCTGATGACCGGGACGCTGCCGCTCTACCACGGCATCCGCGACAACGGCGGGTTCTTTGTCCCGGAAAAGCTCAAGACCATGGCCGAGCTCTTCAAGGACAAAGGCTACGAGACCGGCGCCTTCATCGCGGCCTACGTCCTGGACTCCAAGTGGGGACTGAACCAGGGGTTCGACACCTACTACGACAAGTTCGACATGAGCAAGTTCAA